>CAWCMJ010000028.1:0-19947 GCA_963796615.1 uncultured Acidobacteriaceae bacterium | reverse complement strand
GGCCGAGCGATCCGCGCAAGGCCGTATAAGAGAGAGTTGCCAGATTGATAGGCGGCGGTGTGCAATCCCAGGGATTAGGATCCGAGAGGATCTCTCAACAGAAGACCTCTCCCGCGAATTGGGGATGGAGATATAACCCAATGTAGAGTACGCTCCCAGAAGAATTTCAGCAGGATCACGATCATGTGGTTTTCAGGCGCTGTCCTCTGACGAGCCTATTTTGAATCGCCGGCTGCTGAGGGCATAACTCTACACCCCTGCCTTAGCCCATGAGTGCTTCAAGAGATTGGAATGAGGAGAGCACTGCGTGAGCTCAAATTGCCACCTGTGTTGGTCCAGCCTGAAATGGAGAGGGGGCGCTATCCGCTAGAGTGAGTATTCCGCCCTTTGGGGCGGGGATTTTCAAGGGATCTGGCCGATCCAATGCGGTCTGCTGAGGAGTGCGGAAGGGAACCGGCCGCGTCCCGTTCATCGTCTCGATGAGCCCACCACGCTATCCCTCGGCGTGATTGCGTCCCCGCAGCCCGCTTCCGTTTCGCCTTGAATGAAATCATTGTAGCCCCACCTCGACCTGAGGTCCCAATGGATGGCGTGATCCGACCGGGAGCAGCCGAAGACGCTCCGGAGTCGTAGGTAAATCCTTGGCGACCACCGGCGGGTAATCGCGCTTTTGGCGTACACCCCAGCCGTAGCGAATCGTCACCTTGTTTGAATCCAGAGTGAGATAATCTCGAAACATGGGTTCTAGGGTTCCTACCATTGAAGAGATCCGCGTTCGGACGGTACGTGTACCAATGCAGGAGCCGCATCGAACCGCCAGCGGCACAGTCACCGAATCACCTCTGGTGCTGACCGACGTGATCACTGATGAGGGCCTTGCCGGCCACAGCATCGTTTTCACATACACCGCAGCTGCACTCCAACCGACAGCGGATCTGATTCGAAACTTCGAATCGCTATTGAAGGGTGAACCAGTCGCCCCACGCGAGATCGAACACAAACTCGCCTGCCGATTCCGATTGCTGGGTACTCAAGGCTTGGTCGGCATGGCACTTGCGGGTATTGACATGGCATTGTGGGACACGCTGGCGCGTAGCCACAATACATCCTTGGTACGGCTGCTTGGCGGCGTCGAAAAGCCGTTGCGGGCCTATGGAGGGGTGGGGTATGACGGCGTAAGCGGTTCCGCCAGGGTTGCGGAAGACTGGGCTCGGCGCGGTTTCAAAGGGATCAAAGCGAAGATCGGGTATCCGGATCTCAAAGAGGATCTTGAGGTCATACGCGCCATGCGATCGGCCGCCGGGGAGGATGTGGCGATCATGGTCGACTACAACCAAAGCCTTACTCCCGTCGAAGCGGTAGAGCGTCTGCGCGTGCTGGACAACGAAGGACTGACCTGGGTAGAGGAGCCCACGCTGGCACACGACTATGAGGGTCACGCGTTGGTAGCCCGCGAGGTCAATGTACCTATCCAATGTGGTGAAAACTGGTGGGGCACGCCGGACTTGAGACATGCCATCAATGCACGAGCTTCGGACTACGTCATGTTCGACGTGATGAAGATCGGTGGCGTCACCGGGTGGCTGCGCGCAGCAGCTCTGGCAGAAGTGAACGGCATTCCAGTTTCAAGCCATCTCTGGCCGGAGGTAAGCTGGCAACTGCTCTGTGTGACAGGAACGGCCCACTGGCTTGAATATGCAGATTGGTGGAACATCATCTTGTCGGAGCCGCTTAGGGTCGAGAGTGGTATGGCAGTTCTGCGCGAGGTTGTGGGAACGGGTCTGGAATGGAATGAGAAAGGTATCAGCCGGTGTACGGCCTGAGCGGAGCTGCGACAGCGTCCGAGCAGCGTGCGTGCGGGTTCCCGCAAAACAGATCATGACTGACGTTAGATCCTTACGCCTTTAATCGTAAACAGAAATACTTCAACGAATCTCAAGTCAAGCCGCCTCAAGCAGTTGGATGACGTTGCGGATGGACTCATCGGCTTTGTGAAAGGCGGCTTCCAGTTTGCTGTTGGGCCGGGCGTCATTGTTGGGTTGGTGGTGAAAGAGGCTGTTTGCAAGGGGGCCGCATAAGCGCTGGTGGAAAAGCACGAAGGTGAGGGCAACCTTTGTCCCCTTTCCGGTCAGCCGGTAAGCGTAGCGTTTGCCGTCCCGCTCGATCAGGCCATGCGCCTTCATTTTGCGCAGGTCATAGCGAAGTTGGTTCAAGCCGTAGCGCTCAGCGGAGAGGTGGAAGGCGGTCAGGAGGGCGTCGTGGATCTGCTTGGCCGTCCACCCGCCGGCCGTAGTGCCGCCATGCAGCAAAACCTCCATGAGCCGGATCATGCGCGTGTCGTGGATCTTGATGCCGGGAAACTTCGCGGTTCCCACCGCGATGAGTAACGCGAGCCGCTGCAAAAGCGGGAACTCGACGTGAACGTTCAAGCACTGCGCCTGGAAGGTGGCGAAGCGGATGGAACAGCGAAAGGTCGGCCCCTGTTCCATACTCTGGAAGATGAAATAGACGCCATACTGGCCGGCCCGCTCCATGCGGCGCAGACGGGACCGCACGCAATCTCCTTCCGGACGCCCTTCTGTGCCCACTCCATGGGGATCTTGTGATTGCGGGCGAACGCCTCCACCCATCCCCGATACTCGCCGGTTCGTTTGCTCAACACCGTTTTGTCCACCACGGGAACCCCGATCACGTCGCGGAAAAAATAGACCACTTGTTCCGGGCGGGACAGCCCGCTCAGATACCCGTGGATGACGATGCGGTCGAAGCAGTGGTATACAAAAACCAGCAGGCTGGAAAACAGCTTTGCGAACAGTTCCATCGGTCGTCGGGCCTCCGATCTTGCCTTGACAACTTGATCTTCAGCCAGACGACCGGTGGAATCAAAATTTCAAATATGTTTGGCTAGGATTACGCCCCGCGAGAACGTCACTACTGTGGACTGCGACTGCTGATCAATGTGTAGCGCCAGCAGGCGTCTTCCGAAGAGACGCTGCAACGCCTTCGTCCGCCTATTGGCGTGTGAGTCTGAGTCCGCCAGCAAGTGTCTGTTCAGTGTGAGAACCCAAGACGTTTCGCTCAGCATGTTCGTCAGTTCGAGTTGCCCATGCGATCGTCGGCGACGCCCACTGGGGAGAAAATGCGGTGACGGCGTGAGTTCACGAAAGGAAATGAACAGGCGGGCCGCATACCCCTCCCACACTTGGGTATGGGCGGGAGCTTGGGGCCGGAGCGTTTTCGATAGAGCGACTTGAAGTGAGCCGTTTGGACTCCCGATGTTATGGGTTTTGGATAGCTGCGGGAGGTCTGCGAGTCCGGGAGCAGGGGGAAACCGAAGGGCGCCTGAATCGGCATTGGGGTTTCGGACAACGCGCAGGTTGTCGAACTATGAGTTTGCGCGCGCAGTTCGATTCCTGGCGTTCCGACGCCGAAGCAATCCGCGTTTTCAAAGAGCAAGTCATAGTGATTGGATCCGCGGCGGAGGAGCGGGGCAACCGCGCTTCGGCGGCCGTGAATCTCTCGACAATCGCCATTGGACCTCCGCATCGCGGGCACGTCCAGAGCGGCCGCGGAGTGTCTGGGGGCGAGGTTCCGAGGGCTGGTTCAGGATTTGCCGACAGGACCGCGAAGCATAGCGGCAGCAGGGCCGCGCGCCGGCGGTGGGCAAACAATCCGAAGTGCCGGATGCGGACGAAGCCCCTTGGCAGCACGTGCAGAAAGAACCGCCGCAGAAACTCATCCAGAGCGAGCCGCATCAGCCGCTTCTTGTTCTTGTGCGCCGAATCGCGCCAGCGAAACACAACCTCGCCGTCTTCCAGCGCCACGAGTCGGTGGTTCGAGATCGCTACCCGGTGTGTGTAGCAACCGAGATAGCGCAGGGCGTGCTCGGCTCCTACGAAGGGACGCTTCGCGTACACGACCCAATCGGCGCGGAAGAGCGTCCGCAGCATGCTGGCAAACGCGGCCGGCGCTGCGAAAGCTTCCAGGTTGCGGTGGAACGCCAGTTTGCCGGCCGAGTGTAGTTCGCGCAAACCGGCCACGAACTTCCCGCGGAATACGCAACTGAGCACGTGCGTGCGGATGATATCGGCCACCTCGAAAGGTGGCCGTGTCATCTCTTGTGGAGCCTCCGCGACCGTTTCACCTGGTCCAGGCTGGACAATGCCGCATTGTCGAGCGGGGTTCCGGCCGCCCGGAGATGCCGCTCTGAGAGATGCAGGTAAATCGAGGTGGGCTTGAGGTCGGCGTGCCCGAGCAGTGCCTGCACGGTGGGCAGATCGGCTCCCCCTTCCACAAGATGCGTGGCGAAACTGTGACGAAGCAGGTGCGGGCGCACGGCTTTGGTGATGCCGGCTCGCTGCGCCGCTTCCCGGCAGGCCTCCCATAGGACTTTGGGTGTGATCGGCTTGTCGGCGCGGGAACCGTACGGTGCCGGGAAACAGGTAGGTCTTGGGCTTCATCCAACGCCAGTATTCACGCAGGGTCTCCAACGCCTTTGGGCTCAATGGAACGTCGCGGTCCTTGCCACCTTTGCCCTGCCGTATGTGGATCAGCATGCGGGTGCTGTCGATATCCTCGACCTTGAGGCGGCACAGTTCCGCCCGGCGCATACCCGTTGAGTACATCGTGATCAGCATGGCGCGATGGAACAGGTTGCTGGCGGAGTCGATCAGTCGGATCGCTTCTTCTCGCGTCAGAATGATCGGCAGTCGGCGCGGCGCCCTGGGATACGGCACCTCCTCGACCGGGTACGCTCGCTTCAGCGTCTTGCAGAAGAAGAAGCGCAGCGCCGCCGTGTGCAGGCCGACCGTGCGGACGCCCAGTTTCCGCTCCTGGAACAGGTAAACCTGATAGGCCCGGATGTGGTCTTTGCCCAGCTGGTCTGGCGGACGATGGAAGTGACGGGCGAAGTCTTCCACGACTTTCAGATAAGTGTTTACGGTAGTCTGAGAGTAATTACGACGCTGGAGTTCCTCCAGCATCTTTTTGCGAAGTTGGGTCACAGGGACCTCCTTGTGACCCACAAAATATCGCCGCTATCACACGGTTGCCACTACCTTTGTCCACGCGTAGCGTCCGCCGCGCGGGCGGCTTCGTTCTAACGGCGTAGTGTTTAGGAACCGCTCAAAAACGTGAGGCTGCGGCCACTTCCTCGAAATAGGCCTTCAGGAAAGTAGCCCTGCTGGAATCCTCCACACCGCTCAAAATCCGCATTGCCGTTTACGTCGCTGGCATCATCAGTTGGAGAGCCGCCTCGGGAAGTTGACGCTGGGTGTAGGTGAAAGCCAGTGCATTCGGGTCTTAGATTGAGGTATGGGGCACTTGCGTCTGGCACTATCGGCCGCTCTGCTGGTGGCTGCGAATTGCGCACAAGCGCAGTTCAGTAATCTGGCAGTGACGGACGACGCTTCGCAGGTTTACTTTGCGACGAACCTGCGCCTGGTCGCCGAAGCCTCTCAAGACTTGCCCACGGGCGCTGCCATTTACCGAATCGCCAACGGCGTGATTGAGCGGGTGACGGTCCCGCCCGGAGTAAACACTTTGCCCTTTCATACATATGCCCATGGCAACCCGCAGGTCAGCGCGGATGGTCGCGTGTTCTCCTACACCAACTACAGCAACTGCTACGGCGGAAGCGCCTGCATCACGTTTCCTTCAACCAGCGCGTCTTTCCTGACAGTGCATGGCCAGCCTTACGACCAGCCACTGATGGGCGAGGCGCAGATCAACCGAAACGGCCGCTTCGTCTTGAACTATCTGACGACTTGCTGTCCCATCCCGGCTCAACCGGACTTCATCCAATTCCGCGACCTCCAGACGGGAACAACTTTTCAGCCGCCGTCGCAGCCGGCTGGGCTGAGGCAGGCAATCACCAGCGACGGGACCGCGCTACTGCTAAACCGGCAGACCGGTTCGTTGGCACTCTGGACACCCCAATCCGTGCGCAACCTATCCACTCTCGCGCCGGCCAAATCCGGCATTGTCAATGACCTCGGCACCTGGATTGTCTATGAGGCCTCCGCTGGTTCGAAAGCTGATTTGAGAGCTTTTGAGGTCGCCACGGGCCGCGATGTCTTGCTGGCCAGCCGGTCGGTGGAATTCTGGAACACGCCGATGTTCGACGCGTCCATAAGCAACGACGGCACTGTCTTATACGTCGCCGCACCTGAATCCGGTCAGCCTTTTCAAGTCTGGACCATACGCCCCGACGGAACCGGCCGCCGGAAGTTGACCATCTTCCCGCAGGACGTCTCCGAGGCCATCCTGTCGGGCAACGGCCAGACCGCCATTGCTGTGACCGGCGGCCGCCTGGTCTCGATCGACATCACCACCGCCGCCGTTCGCGAACTGATCCCAGCCACCCCAACCTGCTATACGGTCGTAAACTCGCTTGCACCTGGCTCACTTTTCCCGCTCATGGGGACAGCGCTCGCCGCTTCCACACGAACGGCATCACCTCCGTTGCCCACCGAACTAGGCGGCGCTCAGGTATTGATGAATGGCACCCCGCTTCCCTTGTTGAGTGTCTTCCCGACCGGGATTTGGTTTCAGGTCCCGTTTGAAGCGTCTCCGGGCACCGCTGCTACGCTAACCGTCAACTACGGCTCGCCCTTCAACGGCTGTTCCGTGGCGATCCCGATTACCGGACGAAGTCCCTACCTTCTGCCAGACAGCACTGGGAGCGTCATCTTCATTCACCAGGGTTTCAGCGGTCTCATAACAGCACAATCGCCCGCGCAAGCCGGCGAAGTGGTTACCGCGTATGCCCTCGGCCTCGGTGGCGTGAGCCCCTCCGTCCCCACCGGTGTCCCCACGCCTATCGACCAGCTCTATCCGCTGAATTGGCCGTTCGCCTGCTACCAGGGCAGCGCATTCCAGGACGGCTCGCCCCTTGACGTACCCTTCGCGGGCCTCGCCCCGGGAATGATCGGCATCTATCAGTTGAACATCCGCATGCCAGACCCGCTTCCCTCCGGCACCCTGCTCGTACTCAACTGCGGCACTCCCGGCAATATTTACGAGCGCGGTGGAGGCTTCATTCCAATCGCGGCGGGGAACTAGAAAGTGGAGTTCATAGAGATTTCGTGAATCCCTTCCATATGCGTTTTGCCATTCTTCTCGCAAGCATCTTGTGGCCCGCGCCGGCATCCGGCCAAACTTTCCATGTCGGCTTACAGATAGGTGTTCCCATCACCGAATACTTTGATACCGGTTTCTACGCACTCGGATTGCATGGTGGAGGCGAGTACTCCGCGGCCACGCGCCGCTACACTGTTGGAGGGTTCGCGCAATTACGCTTGTCGGATGCCTTCAGCGTCCAGGCCGGCACGCTGTACCACCGCATGGGCTACGTCGCGATTCTGAATTTCTTCGATTCGGCCAGCGGAAATTTCGAGAAGTCCGCCATCGACGTGAAGGGGAACTCGTGGGACTTCCCGCTGATGATCAGGTACCGCTTCGGCCATGTGATCCGCCCATACGTGACGGGAGGCGGCGTGCTGCGGTATGTAGGCCCTGTGCGGGGGCGTGGGGAACAGACCCTCGGCTCGCTTGTTACAGGGACCTCATCCACGATCCCGCTGGATACCTCGCAGCCCTCGGAGCTCAGAAAGCGCTTCTATCCCGGCCTGAGTGTCGCGGGCGGTGTGGAGTTCGGCGACGGGCGCTTCTCCGTAATGCCGGAACTACGCCACACGCGCTGGACCGCAAACATCTCAGGTCCAGGCGGCGCCCTTCGTTTCGCACCGAACCAGGTCGAGTTTCTCGTAGGACTAATGTTCTGAGCCGGTCAAGTTTCCGGTATCCGCGTTTGATCGGCATAGGGGCGGCGGTCACCCGCCGACCCCTGCCACACCACCGTGCGTACGGGTCCGTACACGGCGGTTCGAGATCGGTTACGCCAACACTTCCTCGAACAATGACGGAAGACCGAGCGATTTGAAGTACGCATTGGAAAGCCCCACAGAGAGGGCCTTGGCCTTCGCGAGGTACCAAGGGCCGAGTCCGCTGCCAGCGGTGTTACTCGCCAGCCGCGGACGCACCCCAAGTTCCAACAGAGCCGCCCGGCGACGGCGCGGTGTTTTCCACTGCCGCCACATAGCCGCCCTGAGTCGCAACCGGACCCAGCGGGTGAAGCCGATCAGCACTTCAGGCGTTTCGCAGAATCCGAAATAGCTGCGCCAGCCCCGCATATACGGAGCCAGTTCCTCCATCGTCGTCTCCATGCTGACGCCTTTTGCCCGTCGCGTGATCTCCCGGATTCGTCGCTTAAACCGATCCAAGGCCTTCGGCGCAATCACGCGCTTGACCTCCGGACCAGCCGTAAAGCTGAACCCGAGAAACTTCCGTTCCTGCGGTCGCGCCACCGCACTCTTCGCCTCATTCACCTTGAGCTTGAGCTTTTGCGTGATGAATTGCGTAATGCTCTCCATCACCCGTTGCCCCGCTCGCTCGCTGCGAACGTAGATATTACAGTCGTCCGCATATCGAACGAAGCGATGGCCTCGGCGCTCCAGCTCCCGGTCGAGTTCGTCGAGCACGAGGTTGCTGAGCAGTGGCGAAAGCGGACCTCCTTGCGGAGTCCCTTCCACGCTCGGGCTAACCAACCCGTTCTCCATCACCCCAGCATTCAGGAATGCCCGGATGAGTTTCAACAGCCGCTTGTCCTCGACCCGCTTGGCGATCTGACCCATCAGTTTGTCATGATTGACCCGATCGAAGAATTTCTCCAAATCACCTGCTCGACAACGGCGCCGAACTGCCCGTCTTGCAACGACTGCTCGGCCACGACGATCCACGCGACACGATGATCTACCTCCATTTTTCGACGCGGACTTTGCGGGCCGCGCCGAATCCGCTGGATACTCTCGAACCGGCTGCCCAAGCCGGCGCGGAGGGAGCGGCCTCATGAGCCGCCCCGTTCTGGAGGTGGCCGACATCTTCCGCGCCTGGGCCGGACGCTTCATCGAGCATAGCCGCACCCGCATCTCCTGGCCGCAACACAAGGTGATTCGGGCCATAGAGCGCTGCCGTACCGCGGCGCTCGGCCGGCACCGCGACTGCTGCGTCCGGTGCGGACACGATCTCAGCTTCTCCTTCAACTCGTGCCTTATGGGGAGTATTTTCTAATGGGGAGTGGAGCGACAAAAGGGCATGCTGCGACGCGGCGTCACGCCCCTTCGACTCTCCATTATGGCTTGCCTTTCAGCAGTGCGAGCAGTTTGTCGGGAGGCCGAAACTTGCCCTTGCGAAGGCTCGGCGGTACAACCGCTTCGATGGCCTCAAGCTTTTCGGTGGGATCGGCTCGAACGTAGACTTCCGTCGTGGTCAGATTGCTGTGCCCCAACCACAGGGAGACTTTCCGGATGTCTTGCGTCGCTTGGAGCACCACCATGGCACAGGTGTGTCGAAGCACGTGGGGAGATACTTGTTTGCCATGTAGCGTCGAACATTTTCGATCCGCCGTTTCGGTGTGACGCCGCAGAATGTATGCGACTCCCCATCGGCTGAAGGGTTCACCGCGAGCGTTCACAAAGAGCTCGGGTGAAGCGACCGGCCCACGGACGGCCGACCAAGCACGAAGTGCCGCAGCCGTCGTCTTCCAAAGAGGCAACGCGCGTTCGCGACGGCCCTTGCCACGCACGCGAATGCTCGCCGACTGGGGTGCGACATCGTCCATGCGCAGGCCTGTCAGTTCGGAAACTCGGAGCCCGGCGCACACCGCAAGATGCAGCATGGCCCGATCTCGGATTCCCTTCCGCGTGGATGGATCAGGAGCGTCGAGCAAGGCCTGCATTTCCTCCTGGACCAGATAAGGCACCAGCCGAGTGTCGGTTTTCTTGAAGGGGATCGCCAGAACGCGACGCACCTGCCCGATTGCGGCTGGCTCACGGTGCTGCAGAAACCGGAAGAACGACCGGATGGCAGCCAGGCGGATGTTTCGCGTTTCCGCGGAATTGCCACGTGTGGTCTCCAGATGTTCCAGGAATGTGCAGATCAGTGCTGCGTCCAACTGCTCCAGCATCAGAGCCGAAGGCGCCACTTTGAGTTTCTTCGAGGCAAACTCGAACAAAGACTGGAAGCTGTAGGCGTACGAATCGCAAGTGTGTGGGCTGGCGCCACGGTGGCGGGCAAGATGCTCGCGGAGGAATGCTTCCATGTGCGGTGCGAGGGAAGTCATGGCCGCCCTCCCTGCACAAAGTTCTCGGCGACGACGGCGATGTCGCGCAGAAGTTCGGGCGTGGTTTCCAGGTACCAATAGGTAGCGTTGATGTTGACGTGGCCCAGGTAGGTAGCCAAGGCCAACATGTGCTGCCCGATTCGTTGACGGCCAGTTGGAGACGCCTCCAGTGCCCGGACTGCAAACGTGTGGCGAAGCTCATGAATCCGTGGCCATCGGCCGCCGGAGGGCTTGAGCCCAGCCGATTTCAGCAGGGTCCGGAAGACGCTGTGAACTTTCCAGTAGACGAGCGGTTGCCCTTCGTCCGAAACGAAGACATGGTCGCCACCGCGGCGCGCTTCTTGGCGGTGCGCCAAGTACTGAGCCTAGTCCCGCCACTGCGGTATCGTGCAACGGCACCAATCGGGTTTTCTGAAACTTGGTTTTGCGGATCAGCAAACCGTCGGGGGTGATGTCGGAGACCAGCAGATGCAACGCCTCCGAGATGCGCAGCCCGGTTGCCGCCAACAGGCTGATCAGCGCCGCATACGTCTTGGGCAGCAACGAGTCGGATGATGGAAGCCTCGTGGCGGCGAGAACAAGGCCATTGATCTCGTCGCGTGAATAAATGTGCGGGACGCGACGCGTCTTCCGGTAGCCGAAGTGGTTCGCTGGTGGCGATTCGTGCCGGGAGTCTTCCACGCGAAGGTACTGAGCGAAACGGCAGATGGTCTGGTAGCGGGTGTGTCGTTGCGCGACCGATTCCGCTTGGCTGGCCCAATCGATGGCTGTCGCTGTGCGGATATGTGCGTCTGTCTTCGATCAGCCGCGAAGTCTGCAAAGCTGCGCAGGAGATATTCTGTGTTGCTGAGAGTGAACCCGGCAGCACGCCGCACGGCAAGATAGGATTCGACAGCCGCCATCATCCATTCACCTCCGGCCACGGCTGAGCGATCTGTTTGAGCAGCGCGACATCCGCCTTGGCGTAGTAGGCGGTCATGTCAATGCTGCGGTGACGGAGGACGAGGCCTGCCTGATCCAAGGGCACGCCATTCCGCAACATCTCCGTGGCCGCTGTGTGGCGCAGCAGGTGCGCACCCTTGGCGGGAGCATCGATGTTGGCGCGTTTGAGAGCGTGTTTCACCACGGACGAGACACCATCCCCGGAGGCAAAGGGCCTGCACGGGGCGTTGCTTCGAATGAAGACGTGATCGGTATCGATATTGCGCGGGCCGGCATTCCAGATAGCGGAGCAACGCGTCGCCGACATCCTGCGGGAGTGGCAACCGCACTTGGTATCGCCCTTTCCCGATTACCTGCAGCGTGCCGCTGTTCCAGTCGATATCGGTGAGACGGAGACGCGCCACATCTCCGGCGCGCAATCCTAATCGCGCCAACATGAGTAAGATCGCCCGGTCGCGAAGCCGCCTGGGATCGGTGCCGTTGCACGCGGCGATCAACCGGTCTACCTCTTCCGCCGACAAACAACGCGGCAACCTCGCGAGCCGCCAGTGGGCCACGGCGGGTATCGCGAGGGCGAGATCGTCGCGGAATTCTCCACGGAAGTTGAGAAACCGCAGAAACGCGCGGAGGGAAGTGATCAGCGCCTGCGTTGTCGGCGTGCCACACTGGCTGGCCCGTTCGCAGAAGAAAGTCTCGAACGGCCTGTGCATTCCACTTGCTCGACATCCTCGCCGAGCGTCCGGAGTAGATCTGTAGCACCGCGGGCGTACTGCCGGAGAGTCGGTTCCTTCACGCCGCGATGGGTTCGGAACCAGTCGCAGAAGGCGGTCACAAGGGCCGGGATCGGGGCCAGATTCGGAACCGATTCGATCGAGCAAACCCCGCATCCAACGAGATGATGATGGAAGAGCTTCACTCCGAACTGGGCGTGGTAGCTGATCTTTCCGCGCTTGAAATGAGGGCATCGGCAACGGCGAAGATGGCGGCCAAAGGAATCCAGCAGGTCGAGATCGATGTCCTTCAGAACACCGCCTTTCCGCTGAACGAAGCAGCCGAGATGAGCGGCAGCTCGAATGTATCGAACGGCGCTTGCCGGGGCGTATCCCTCGCGTTCGAGGTCATCTGCGAACGCATCGATGTGTGGTCCACTGATTCCACCGCGCAAACGCCGTAGCGTCTTGGGCGCGGAGAAGTACTTTTCTAACATGGGCTCTCCTTGTTGAGCATTGGCCATGAATGGCCAGCATCAACGTAGCAAGGAGCCCCTCAGCTTATGGTGAGTCACGGCCCGCCGAATCCTGCTCAAAAAGGCCGGCGCCAGCGTCGATCCCGTGGAGCCCAACTCCCCATTAGGAAATACTCCCCATAAGGCACGAGTTGAAGGAGATGGCCCGATGCCCGCAGCCGGAACACTCGTCGATGTGACCGCCGAGCGCGGAAGTGCGGCAGTTGACGATGGCGGTCAGGATCTTCAGGTGCAGCCAGGTGAACCATTTCCGGCTGCTTTGATAGAACGTCGTTCCGGCTGCGCGGATCAGGTCGGCCACCTCCAGCGGTGGCCGGGACACCTACTTGGCGCCGAGCGATAACGCATCCAGCGGGCTGGCCGTGGCGCCCACATGGCGCTTCGAGAGATGGATGTAGAGCATCGTTTCGCGCAGGTCGGCGTGCCCGAGCAGCAGTTGAACCGTGCGCAGGTCGGCGCCGCCTTCGACCAGATGCGTCGCGAAGCAATGGCGCAGCGTGTGCGGGTGCAGCGGTTTATTCACGCCGCAGCGTTTGGCCGCGCGGCGGCAGGCGTGCCAAACGACTTTCACGGTGATCGGAGTGTCGGCGGTATGGTGTGTGCCGCCCGGAAACAACCACACCGCCGGTTTGCGGCGCAAACGGCGATAGTGTTGCCGCAATTCCTCGAGCAGATGCGGACTGAGCACGACGTCGCGGTCCTTGCGGCCTTTGCCCTCCTGAACATGCAGCACCATGCGCGCGGAGTCGACGTCGGTAAGTTTGAGAGCGGCCACCTCGGCTCGGCGCAGGCCCGTGGCGTACAGGGTCATGATAATGGTGCGGTAGAACGGGGTGGGCGCGGCGTCGATCAGCGACGCGACCTCGTCCGGACTCCAGATCACCGGCAGATGCAGGGTCTTCTTCGGATACGGCATCTCGTGCCCGCGCCACGGCTTGTTCAGCACCGTCAAATAAAAGGCTCGTCCGGGGAATCTGTGGGTAGGTTGCGGGTCTCAGCGCTGGGATTGAGTGAGGAAACGGTGAAACTTCCGGCACGTTGAGTCGAAGGCGCGCTGCTCGTCTTCCCAGCCGTTATGGATCAGCGGCCCGCCGTCTTCGTGGACCACGTTGCGGACAAGTTGTTCCGCAGAGCTCTTCCTCAGACGAGGCTCTTCGTTCACGTCGCGGATGATCTCTCCGCCGAGCAGCCACATATTGTCGACGTGGTTTTGGATGGTCCTTTTCGACAGGTCGGACTCGGCAAGGTGAAGCAGGAAGGGCAGGAAGTATTCCACGAGCCTTTGCCCGACGGGAAGATCCTTTTCCTCGCCCATCCAACGCTCTGGCCACTCCGAAAGATCGTGGCAATCGCGGCAGTAGGGCAATAGCGCAGCGGGCGTCAATGGGAGAGAATCGGGTTTCGTCTTCATCTTCCTATCGATCTGCAAACCTCATGCGTCTTCCCAGACTTTTGAACCAGTGCCATCCCATCCCCGGATTTGTCTACGGGCAAGCCAGCTTCGCCCAAGACGAGCAAGCCGTTCTGATCCCTGTCCGGCCCCGGAAACGGTCCGCTGCCATTTGCTCGGGCTGTCATCAACCGGCGCCCGGCTACGACCAGTCTCCCACGCCGCGGCGATTCGAGTTTATCGGATTCTGGGGCTATCTGGTTTTTCTGGTCTACTGCATGCGACGGGTCAACTGCCACCAATGCGGGGTGCTGGTCGAAGAAGTTCCGTGGGGCATGGGGAAGCACGCCTCGACCAAGGTTCACATGCATTTCCTGGGACATTGGGCGCGCAAACTCTCCTGGAAGGAAACCGCCGAAGAGTTTCGCACTTCCTGGGATAAGGTCCACGACGCGGTGGAGTATCTGGTCACCTGGGGTTTGGAGCATCGCGTCCTGGGGGCGATTCGCGCCATTGGCGTGGACGAGATTCAGCGCGGCAAAGGCCACAAATATCTGACCTTGGTGTATCAGATCGACTTGGGCTGTACCCGACTGCTGTGGATTGGCAAGGAACGGACCGTGAAAACCTTCAAGGAGTTTTTTGCCATGATCGGCCCAGAGGTGTCGGCGAAGATCGAGTTCGTCTGCTCGGACATGTGGAAACCGTATTTGGGGGTGATCCGCGAGAAGTGTTCCCAGGCCCTCAATATCCTCGACCGGTTCCACATCGTGGCCAAGGTGAACAAGGCGCTCGACGACATCCGCTCCGCCGAAGCCCGGCGCATGAAGGGGGACGGGTACGAACCGGTCTTGAGCAAGTCCCGGTGGTGCCTGCTCAAGCGGCCGGCGAACCTCACCGCCAACCAGAAAGTGAAACTGAAAGACTCTGGTGCGCTACAACCTCCAGAGCGTTCGCGCCTATCTGCTGAAGGAAGACTTCCAGCAACTCTGGAATTACGAGTCCACCGCCTGGGCCGCCAAGTTCCTCGACCACTGGTGCCGCCAAGTGATGCGCTCGCGGATCGAGCCGATGAAGAAAGTCGCCAGAACTCTACGCGCCCACCGCGAACTCATCCTCAATTATTTCCGCGCGCGGAAAGAGTTCTCCAGCGGCGTAATCGAGGGTCTGAACAACAAAGCAAAAGTCACCATGAGAAAATCCTACGGATTCCGAACCTTCCGAGTCACCGAACTGGCGCTCTATCATTCACTTGGCAAACTGCCCGAGCCGGAACTCACCCACAGATTTTTCTGACGAATCTTTTGTTTGGACCGCCTCCAGGAACTTGCTCACTTGCTCGAAGTCCGGCGGCGGCTCCTGTCCTCGCAACACGCAAGCCCATCCCGCCAGGCATAGCATCGCGAGTCTCCACATGGAATAGCTCCGACAAAGTATACCACCTGTTCACGAGATGCTCACTGCGTTTTCGCTTCCTGTCGCCGCAAAGTGATAATGTCCTATTTGCGCAAAGTAGAAATGTCCTATTGACGCCAATCAGGCTGGGGAGGTGGCAGAAGGACAAATACTGATGACGCAAGCCGAACGGGACCGCCTGGTGGCCCTGAAGAAGGCGAAGAAGAAGCTGATCACCCAGAAGGAGGCAGCCGAAGAGCTGGGGATCACGGAGAGGCACGTGAGACGCCTGCTACGGCAACTGAAGCGCCGTGGTGACAAGGTCGTGGCTCACGCGCTGCGCGGACTTCCGTCCAACCGCAAGATTAGTGCCGACACCGAACAGGAGGCGGTGTCGATCCTCTCGCAGTCGGTGTACCGGGGATTCGGTCCGACGCTAGCCGCGGAGTACTTGGCTAAGAAGCACGACATTGATGTGAGCCGGGAGACGGTACGGCAGTGGATGATCGGGGCCAAATTGTGGCGGGCGCGGAGACAGCGCGTGGAGAAGGTGCACGAATGGCGCCCTCGGCGGAGTCGATTTGGCGAACTGGTGCAGTGGGACACAAGCGACCACGACTGGCTGGAAGGGCGCGGGGAAGAGATCTTGCTGATCAACATGATCGATGACGCGACCAGTCGATGGTTCGCACGATTTGTGGCCAGCGATTCCACGGTGGAGAACATGAACCTGCTGGAGCGTTACACCCAGAAACACGGGCGGCCGTTGGCGTACTACACCGACAAAGCGTCGATCTTCCAAACCGCGGAGAAAACCAAACGGGACGGCAGCCGATTGGGGAAGAGCCGGGAAGAATTGCCACCGACGCAGATCGGCCGGGCATTGCAGGAGTTGGCAATCCCCTGGATAGCGGCGCACAGCCCGCAGGCGAAAGGGAGGGTGGAGCGGGGATTCTTGACGGCCCAGGACCGGCTGGTGAAGGGACTGCGGGTGGCGGGAGTGACCACTTTGGAGGGTGCCAACCACTATCTGGAGACCGAGTTTCTGCCGTGGGTCAACGCGACGCTCGCGGTGGTGCCCGCCAACCCCGACGATGCTCACCGGCCACTGGAGAAGCATCACGATTTGGCCGCGATTCTCAGTCACGTGGAGAAGCGGCGGGTGAACGCCGACTACACCTTCCCGTTGGGCGCCAAGACGTACCGGATCGCGCGCCGGGACGTCAGCGCTGGGCTCCGAGGGGCCTACATACGGGTGGAGCAACGGCGGGATGGTTCGGTTGAAGCCTGCTTTGGAGGACGGTATCTCAAGGTGGAGAGATGCGAGCAGCGGCCCAAAGTGACGCCTCCCCAGCCGGCGCAGAGAACCGCACCGCGCAAGGCGGGCCGGGGGAGCGCATGGAACCAGAACTTCGATCTAAAGAAGGGGCCGAAGGTCTGGCTGGCAGCGCAAGGCTCTGGTGCCAGGCGCGAGGAGCCGTGATGACCACAGGCACAGGGTTGCGGCGGTGGCACGAAGGCAAAGTTCGCCCGATACCGGGAAACTCTCCGCCCGCCCAGCCGGTAAGCCGGGGTGTTTGTTCGTTGAGGAGAGTTTGCGACGATCCCTTCTCCGCCACTCCCTTGCCGCAGTTGCAAAGAACGATACTGGGCGCCCAGTATGCGTTTTGGAAGGCATGGCGGAATCTATCGGTCCGATGTGGTCGAACCACAACCAAACCCTGGGGCGGAACCGCGCCGCCTCCCGCCAGGCGGCCCCGTGCCCAGGTAGAAGAACGCGTCGGGAGGACCACGCTCTGCTCATCGTCCGCGATGAGTTCCGACCGGCTATTCCTTGATCGGGGTGCTCGCCAGCATTGCCCGTCTCCGCTTCACCGGCACGCTCAGACTACCACGCCCCCTCCCTCCGACTGGCGCAAACCGGACATTTCTACTTTGCAGAGAATAGGACATTTCTACTTTGCGTTGACATGCGTTTTCGCTTCCGCTTAACCCTTCTTCGCGCCACGGCCGCTGCTGGAGTTCTCATCGCTATCCATCCTCTGAAAACGATCTTAAGAAAAGGAAGCGATCCTTGTACCATTGGCTCTCCATCCCGATTGGACCTAGGCTGATAGCTTGAATTGATGCCATCGCATGAGGACCGAGCTCTTGCCTACTGGCAAACCGAGATTCTTTAGGGCTTTGAGCTATCGAAGCTCATCAGACCTAGTGCCATCCTCAGGCTATTTAATGAACTTCATAGCAACTGTGTTGTGTGATTTCGGTGCAAGCAGCTGAAGTCATTTGTGTTCGTGCGGCAAAATAGGCATAAGTCCTCAAGAACGGATTTGTGTCCGACAAACTCTGCGCAGCCAACGAGCGTTTCATCGCCAAACCGCGGCCTTCGGCGCGCCGCAGATGGAAGCGTTTACCAGCTCCTGCCCACTGGACAAGAAGTGGGGATCCCGGAGAATGGACCGCCGCGGCCTGCGGTCGGCGGCCCAACGGAAGGAAAGGCGGTTTCACGGCCAGTGGCCGGACGCCGTGCAGGCGCCAATAGGGGGAAACGCTGGCCTACAAGCGGTGTGATCTGTAAAGCGGAGGCCAACTTCCTGTTTGCCGACCACACTCGGGAAGGGCCGAGCTCCTCACCAGTTCGGCTTAATTCCGGCGGTCGACTGCAGTGCTCGGGAAATGAGCAGCACCGGCTCCGCTTCGGGCTGCCCGAGGGGCTGTCAGCGGCCAGTCTTCGCGCCGGCTGGTGTTGGTGGCTGCCAGGCGGGCGTGCCGTCCTCCCATTGGTTGTCGGTGAGTTGCTCCACGCCGTGCCGTCGTAGCGCATCACGAAAATCTCGCCGTAAGGCTGCGGCGCGTCGGTATACACGACTTCATCCTTGAAGCCCATCCTGGAACTGGTGAACACGATGTACTCGCCGTCCGGCGACCACGCCATGTGCGCGTCGTTGCCCTGGGTGAAGGTGAGGCGCTTTAAAGAGCTGCCGTCAGGCTTGATGGTGTAGATCTCATACGCGCCATCAATCAGGCGCGAAAACATGATCAGATCCCCGCGCGGCGACCACAGCGGGAAGTTGTCGTATTCCCCGGTGAGGGTGGTCACTGCCTTCGTCTCGAGGTTCATGATGCGCAGCCCGTACCCGTCCTTGGCGAACGTCCGGTACACAAATCGCTTGCCGTCGGGAGCGAACAAACGACGGGAACGCGTTGTTGCCCGGAGCCCGACGTCAGTTCCTGGAAGCCGGTGCCATCCGCATTGACGATGGCCACCTGCGCGCCGCCCTCAACGCGATCGCCGGCTTTGAGGAATTGGGAATGGAAGCCGTCGAAGAACGCGGCGAATCCGCCGATGCCGAAGATGATCCGTTCACCGTCGGGCGACCAGGCGCCCGCCAGCACGTTCCGGTTCTTATCCTGGTAGACGACTTGGACATCCCCTGTCTCCACGTTGGTGACGCTGAGACTGGCGCCACGCGGCTCGCGCGGAAGGCGGACTGACGGTAACGAACTCCCTGCCCGAGGGGCTGAACGCCGGCATGATCCGTCAGGCATCAACTCGTAATTGGAATTGCGGCTGAATGCTGCTGCGCCCCATGTCCGTCGCGGAGTGTCAGCACGCTTGTGAAAGACGACATGGGTTCCATCGGGCGACCAGGATGCGGCCCGGATCTCGCCGCGCGGTCCGCGCCGCCCGCTCGAGTAGTAGATGCCCGGCTCCGCCTGTGTCCTTCCGTATGTAGCCGATTTCGTTACCCGGCAGCGGAGACGGATTGATCTTGACGCCCGGACCGGCGGCCACATCGGCGGAGCGGCCGCTGGCGGTGTCGATCGACACCAGCCGCGTGTCGTTCCCGGGTTCGGGACTCGGCCTTCGGTTGGCGAGCGTCTGTTCGGCCGTCATGCAATAGGCGATCACGTGACTGCTGTCACCCATCCATTTCGGGCTGCCGCAGAAATCTCCGCTTTTGGTGACCTTCTTCAATCCGGAGCCATCGGGGTGGATGATGTAGATATCCGCCAATTGAAGCCGCTCCCATCGGCCGTGGCGAACGGCATCGGATTGCCGCGGCCGGAGGAGAACGCGATCCATTTTCCGTCCGGCGACCACGACGGACGGAAATCGCCGCCGGCTCCGGAGGTCAGCGCCTTGGCGCGTTCGTGGCAGAGATCCATGTCCAAAGGTTCGCCGTTCCACCGCCGCGCGTGCTGACGAACACCAGCTTGTTTGCTGTCGGGAGAGAATGCCGCCTGATCGTCGTAAGCCGGGTCGGCGTGAGCTGCGTCAGTCCGCTGCCGTCCGGATTGACCCGGAAAAGATCCGCCGAGCCGTTTCGTTCGGACGTGAAGACGATCGATCCGCCGTCCGGCGCCCAGGCCGGGTCGTAATCCGTACCGGGAGAGGCGAGCAGGGGATGCTCATCGCTTCCATCGGACGCGGCAACGAACAGACCGAGCTGGCCCGGTTGCGGATATACACGAGCGAAGGCGATTTTGCGAGGTGTGGGCGTTTCGGCCAGCACCATGGCGATCACGGTGATCGCGACAAGGAATGGGCGCATTCAACGGATTCTAGGTCGGGATGGCGTTGCTGTGCAACCCAGAACCGATCTCCTCCGGCGAGTTCGAAATCATCGACTCGGGCACGCTGGACAACGGAGCCTTTAAGAGGTGCACGGAGGAAATGCCCGAGGTCGGCCATATCCCACCGTTTCTCGGCCTGGTGGTGCTATACCACCGAGTGGTTCTATGCGGCCTTTACGCACTGAGTTAACTCATTGATTCTCTTCTGGGTGCGTT
>CAWCMJ010000027.1:0-147023 GCA_963796615.1 uncultured Acidobacteriaceae bacterium | reverse complement strand
CATCGTGAAATCTGGTTCTCGTTCAGGACTTTCTTCTCGACTTCAACCCGGCTCATTCATCCACTTCCATGTAGGCGATGTCCAACTCTTCCCCGCTAATGCACTGCGTGCCAAACTCGCCGCACATCGGACACCGTGGATCAAAGTCGGCCATGCGAAATTCCTGCGTGCACTTCTGGGCAGCGCTGCACCCGCGGAATCGACTCCACCATCCTCCAGCGCCAACCCCTCCCACTCCGTATCTTTCACGATGCACTCAAAGCCAAATTGCAGGGCATCCACGTCCACACCGGCCAGCTCGCCGATCTTCACTCCGACCTTCGAGATCCGCATGCCTTGGTGGCGGCGCGATTCCTTCTGCACAGCCTCCAAAATCGACGATGCAATGCCCAGTTCGTGCATGAAATTCAGCGTCGCGCTGCGACCTGCCATTGTCGCACGAGCTCAACCGTGCTCGCCCGCCGATCCCATCGCTGCTCGCAACTTGCAACTCGAAACTGGTTCAACGCATCCACCAGAACCATGAAACTCGCCTTCCTCGGACTCGGCAACATGGGCGCGCATATGGCCCGCAACCTCCACCGCGCCGGACACACCGTCACCGTCTGGAACCGCACTCTCTCCAAGGCCGAAGCCTTCGCGCCGACGGCATCAGCCGCTCCGTCTGTTGCCGACGCCGCCAGAGGCGCCGACATCGCCATCACCATGCTGGCCGACGACCACTGCCGTCTCCATCGCCGGTCCTTGCGCCCGACGGCGTCGCCGAAACGCTTGCCCGGCGCGACCCACATCTCCATGAGCACCATCAGCGTCGCCCTCTCCCAGCAACTTGCCGACGAGCATCACCAGCGTGGCCAGCACTATGTCTCCGCCCCGGTCTTCGGACGCCCCGAGGCCGCTGCCGCCGCCAAACTCGTCGTCGCCGCCGCCGGACACCCCGCCGACCTCGAACGCTGCCAGCCCATCTTCGACGCCATCGGACAACGCACCTTCGTCATTGGCCCCAAGCCCGAGATGGCCAACGTCGTCAAACTCGCCGGCAACTTCCTCATTACCTCGGTCATCGAATCTCTCGGCGAAGCCATCGCCCTCACCCGCAAGTACGGTATCGATCCCCACGAGTTCGTCGAATTCCTCACCAGCACGCTCTTCTCCGCGCCGGTGTACAAGACCTACGGCGGCCTCATCGCCGACGAGCGCTATCGACCCGCCGGATTCAAGCTGCGCCTGGGACTCGAAGACGTCCGCCTCTGCAGGCCGCCGCCGACAGTGCCGAAGTTCCGATGCCGCTGCTGAGCGTCGTCCACGACAACGCCCTCGCCGCCATCGGCCGCGGCATGGAAGATCTCGACTGGAGTTCCCTCGCCCGCCTCGCCGCCGAGAACGCCGGACTGAAATAAGGCAAGCAATCAGCGGCGCGGAGCCCGCGTCGGCAACCATGATCGTCCTCACCGCCCCCGACATCCACGCCAACAACACCTTCGCTCAACCCAACGCCGTCGCGCCCCGAGCGGACGACGCCAGGACTACACCATCAAGCGTGGTCGTCACCATCCGGCGGCATCGGTAGAGGGGGTGGAGAAGGAGTTAGTGTAAGCGGGGACGGCGGAAAAGTAACACCTCTTCCCCACAATTGCGGGCGGCATTTTGCCGACATATGACGGACTGAGTCGCGCTTTCGATGCTGCGCACTAGCCCATTTCGCCCTTGCGGACGATCGCGTAGGCGGCGAAGGCGAAGCCGGTCTGACTCGCGCCGAGGTTTGGGATAGGGTGAGCGTTTCGGAACGGAAGGCGAGAGGGATTTCTTTTCCAATATCTTCTTCTGGTGCTTCGCCAGCTCCGGATGGCTTTTCCAGAGAATGCCTTTTTCCATTGGCTTCCTGTAAAGACGAGGATCGAGATAGTAGTGTCGTTCGCTGGGCGGCTTGGTCTCTTCGACGACGACAGGATGGGCCTTGGCCGAAGGGTCGATGCGCGCTCCTGTAATCTGCCAGCAGACTTCAGACTTTGGTCTGCCTCCGGCAATCTTGAATAGCCCGTTGCTCATCTTCGCAGCAACGTGAAGATTCGGTGCCGGGCCGCCGATGGGAGTGACCTGGTAGCGAAGATTGCCATTGATGGCCTCGAACCATGATGGAAGCTTGACGGTCGCTTGCCCCTTGGCGTCGAGCTTCACCACACCGTCATAGATATTCTTTCGCTCAGAAGACTCCACGAAGGAGTGACTGAAGACCTTCGAGTCGGGATGAAGAGGATGGTCGATCCTGAATCCGCCGCCAAACTTATGGAGAGTGCCCCAAACATTGACATCCCCGACAAAGCCGGCAGCGCTGGCACCCGGCGCCGTGGAGCGGGCAGTCGCGATCAGCCCGATCTGGTCTCCGGACACCTCGGCACCGATTCCACCACCCGCCACTGACGCGCCCATACCGTGGAACGCTTCGACAACCAGGCCAATCGTGCCCCCGGAACCGCGGGCGGAGCATAACATCCCGGAAAATTGCCCCACGGCATACATCCCATAGAAGCCCGCGCCGTAGACGCCGGCCGTGGCTTCGAAGACATCTCCGGTATGCCGCGCGTGGTTGACTCCGGCGACGCCCGCAAATTGCTCCGCCTTCGTCTCACCCAAAACGCCGTAGGAATGATCCGAGCGGCCATATACGCCAGGGCCGTGACCGGGATCCCGATTGAATGCGGCGACAGCCGCCACCTCACCCATGGTCTCACCGTGTACTCCTTCGCCATGGTCGGACTGGCCCCAGACGCCCGCGCCTTGGCCGGGATCAACGTTGTATCCGGCTATACCGGCGGCGTTTCCTTCCGCCTGTCCGCGAACTCCTTCAGAGGCGCTGCTGGTACCCACAACACCGTTGCCATCATGGGAGTCTCCCACACTCCGGCGGCCGAGGGAGGCTGCAAACCGCTCGGTGTCTCGGTCACGCCCTGCACCCCGTGCGACGATGTGCTGATTCCAACGACTCCGGCGTCGCTCGAACCGGCGCCGAGTACGCCATCTCCGCTTTGGGAGTCGCCCCATACCCCGAAGCTAGTTGGGGGAACGATCCCGCTGCCCGACCCGTCTTGCCCATTAACAGATGCCACTGATCGACCCTCCTTTGCCTGTCGCGCGGCAAACACGATCCCCTCAAATAAACTACGGGGTGATCTTGCGACTAACGTCCCTATGGCTCCTAACAGCCCGGTGCCTAGCAACAACAGAGAGCCTGGTTCCGGTGCCGCACCATTAGCCGTCAAGATGTCCACGCCCGCGAGCGGGGCGCCGCCCCAAAGCTGGTACCAGCCGCCGCCGAGGTTTGTATCTACCAGTCCAATGGCGCCGGTGTCATTCCAGTTCCAGGAGTCCCAGGTGATTTCGTCGGCTATGAGCACAACGAAGTACGTCTGTCCAGCGGTAACGAGAGTTCCGGGAGCAGCGACCGTCGTTAGCCCGCAGCAAGTTCCAAAGGTAGGGCTCGGGGGAGCATCGATGAACCCGGACAAATTCACGCCCGGAACGCCACCGAGTCGGTCCAGACACTTATAGTGGCCATGTTGTCGCCCGAAATGAAGCCCAAAGCGACGTCAATCGGGTTGACATTGCCGGTCACCAGGGACGTAAAAACTGGGCTTCCTCGGCGAGTCCTACGAAGCCATTCATGCCGGACACACTGTAGCCAACGCAGCATTGGTAACTGCCACTTTGCAAATTGGTGTAGGCGACACCGGCCATCGCCGGCAAACTGCTGGCGCAGAGGGAAACCGCCAGCACACAGACCAACCGTACAGATTTCTTGTTCACGTTCCAATCCTCCATCCGTTAGAAATCTTGTGCCGCCGCTGTAGCCCAAAGCCACGATAGGCGTATGATTATGGCCGTCCGCCTGTGTTTCGTCTCTACCGGCCGGGTAAGTATCTATGCCCGATAGCGCGGGTGGCCAAGGTCCCCCGCATGCCGTTTGCGCTCACGACCACGCTGTCAATCTCGGCGCCAGTCGCGTCGTGCGTAGCCCGATGCCCCGGTCTCCAGGATCAGCGCAACCGTTGCAACGAGACTCGTGAATGGCTTCGTCTTCATTGACTCCCCTTTTTGCTCCGTTCGTCGACGCGAATGCGGCTGAGAATCGCCCAACCGCCGGGTTTTCGCAATAAAGCCGAAGCGTAGGTTTCGTTAAGATTTGCTTGCGCGGCATATCCCTTCGCCACAAGCATTTACGTTACGAACCAAGAATCTCGGTAGAATGCTCGACACACTCAGTTAGGCGAAAGATGCCCGGCCCTGCAGTTAAATTCGACGACTTTGAGCTGGATCCAGCGGCGTTTGAACTGCGGCGGAAGGGACGCCGATTCGCGTGGAGCGAATCCCCTTGGAGCCGCTGCTTCTTTTAGTGTCGCGCCAAGGAGAGTTGGTCAGCCGGACTGAGATCATCGAACGCTCTGGGGCAGTGATGTTTACATCGACACCAACACCGCTATCAATGTCGCCGTCCGCAAAGTGCGGCAAGCTTTGCGGGATGATTCCGATGACCCCCAGTTTCTACTGACGGTTCCGGGCAAAGGTTACCGCTTCATCGGGTCGCTGAAACAGCCGCCACCGGCAAGCCCTTCAAATGGCGAACAATCTTAGGTTCTGCCTTCCTACCCTATGCCGGCTAGTCCACCTGCAGACCGGCAGAGACCACCAAACAGCCCCGCCGCCCCAACCGCGCATGGCTCCTGCTGGTGGTCGCCGCTGGAATCATCGCCGTCGCCGCATTTCTCTCATGGCAGAGATTTCATCGAGCGCCGCAAGCTCCAGCCAAGAGGGCGATGCTGCTCGTATTGCCGTTCCAAAACCTCAGTGGTGATCCGAACGAGGAATACATCTCTGACGGACTGACCGAAGAGACAATCACCGACCTCGGCCAGTTAAGTCCCGCCGAGCTGGGCGTCATCGCTCGCACGTCGTCTATGGCCTATAAGCACACCGACAAAACCATCGGTCAGATAGGGCGCGAACTGGGGGTCGACTTCGTTCTGGAAGGCAGCGTCCGGAGAGAGGCCGGACGCACGCGCGTTAGCGCTCAATCGATCCGCGTCAGCGATCAGACCCACCTCTGGGCCGAGAATTACGACCGCCAATCGAACGATCTGCTTGAGATTGAGAACGAAATGGGAGGACCATCGCACAACAAGTGGAACTGAATCTAACGCCGCAACCAAAGATGGAACTCTTGAAGACACGTAGGGTCAACCCCGAAGCCTATGACCTCTACTTGAAGGGCCGTTTCTACTGGAATCTGAGGACTCCCGCTGGAATCAAGCAAAGCATTGATTACTTCCAGCAGGCGACCACCAAAGATCCCGATTTCGCCCTCGCGAACGCTGGCCTCGCCGATGCTTAACAACTTGAGCAATATTATTGGCGTCTATACCCCGAAGCAGAGTTTCCCTCAAGCCCGGGAAGCGGCGACCAGGGCGATCGCGCTCGATCCTTCGCTGGCGGAAGCGCATGCAGCTCTCGGGGTGGAAAAGTCGCACAACGAGTTTGACTTCCCCGGCGCGGAAAAAGAATTCTTGAAGGCGCTGGAACTCAATCCGAATTCTGCCTATGCGCATCTTTTCTACTCGAATTGCTACCTACTGCCCATGGGTCGCGTGCAAGAAGCCATTTCCGAAAACCAGAAGGCCCTGGAACTGGATCCGCTCTCGCTGCCCATAAACAACTTCATGGGATGACGTATTACTTTGCAGGGAACTACGCAGAATCCCTCTCGATGGTTCCAGCACGCAATGGAGTTGGATCCCAACTTTCCGCTGGCATATGAGTATTCGTCGTGGACGCTTATTCAAAGGGGCCGCTATGAGGAGGCAATCCAGGCGCACGAGAAAGGTCAACTGTTGAGTGGTATCAGCCCGGAAGCGGCGGCAGCCGAAGCCGCTGCCATGCAAACAGCATTCAAACATGGAGGAGAGAAAGGGTATTGGTATTACAACTTGGAAACGACCCTGCACGCCCGCGCACGACGAGACGGGTCGATTCCCGCGAGCCAAGTGGCCATCGCGTATGCTTTGGTCGGCGACAAGGATAATGCTTTTGAGTGATGTCCTGCCCGTCGCGTTCCTCAAGAGCTTTGTCTAGCCACGCAAAAGCCTTGTCCTTTTCGCCCGCCAGTGCATACGCCCCGGCCACCTCGCTGGCCGAAACGGGCGTTTCTGCTTGCGCTCGGGCACGCAGGGTAACTTCGAGATGATGATGCCAAAACCCTCTTTCCCCTCCACTCTTGAATGATTCGAGCATGGCGGCTGCTTCGGCAGCCGCTTCTTGTGGGCTGGAGCCATCCAGCAGCTCGTCCTCTTCTGATACTCCTGGATCGCCTGCTCGTATCTACCCATCGCAATCAACAGCCAATAAAAATATTGGTGAGCCAGCGGAAAGTTGGGATCCATTCCGATCGTGTGTTGGAATTGTCGATATGACTCCTCGTAGTCGCCTGCAAAGTAATAGGTCATCCCCATGAAGTTGTTTATGGGCAGCGAGAGCGGATCCAGTTCCAGCGCCTTCTGGTTTTCGGCAATGGCTTCTTGCACCCGACCCATGGGCAGTAGGTAGCAATTCGCGTAGAAAAGATGCGCATAGGCAGAATTCGGATTGAGTTCCAGCGCCTTCAAGAATTCTTTTTCCGCGCCGGGAAGTCAAACTCGTTGTGCGACTTTTCCACGCCGAGAGCAGCATGCGCTTCCGCCAGCGAAGGATCGAGCGCGATCGCCCTAGTCGCCGCTTCCCGGGCTTGAGGGAAACTCTGCTTCGGGGTATAAACGCCAATAATATTGCTCAAGTTGTAAGCATCGGCGAGGCCGGCGTAGGCGAGGGCGAAATCGGGATCTTTGGTGGTCGCCTGCTGGAAGTAATCAATGCTCTGCTTGATTCCAGCGGGAGTCCTCAGATTCCAGTAGAAACGGCCCTTCAAGTAGAGGTCATAGGCTTCGGGGTTGACCGTGCGTGTCTTGGAGAGTTCCATCTTTCGTTGCGGCGTTAGATTCAGTTCCACTTGCTGTGCGATGGTCCTACCCATTTCGTTCTCGATCTCAAGGAGATCATTCGATTGGCGGTCGTAATTCTCGGCCCAGAGGTGGGTCTGATCGCTGACGCGGATCAACTGAGCGCTGACGCGTGTGCGTCCGGCCTCTCTCCGGACGCTGCCTTCCAGAACGAAGTCGACCCCCAGTTCGCGCCCTATCTGACCGATGGTTTTGTCGGTGTGCTTATAGGCCATAGACGACGTGCGAGCGATGACGCCCAGTTCGGCGGGACTTAACTGGCCGAGGTCGGTGATTGTCTCTTCGGTCAGTCCGTCAGAGATGTATTCCTCGTTCGGATCACCACTGAGGTTTTGGAACGGCAATACGAGAAGCATCGCCCTCTTGGCTGGAGCTTGTGGCGCTCGATGAAATCTCTGCCATGAGAGAAATGCGGCGACGGCGATGATTCCAGCGGCGACCACCAGCAGGAGCCATGCGCGGTTGGGGCGGCGGGGCTGTTCGGTGGTCTCTGCCGGCCCAGGTGGACTAGCCGGCATAGGGTAGGAAGGCAGAACCTGAGATTGACCGCCATTTGAGGGACTTGCCGGTGGCGGCTGTTTCAGCGACCCGATGAAGCGGTAACCTTTGCCCGGAACCGTCAGTAGAAACTGGGGGTCATCGGAATCATCCCGCAAAGCTTGCCGCACTTTGCGGACGGCGACATTGATAGCGGTGTTGGTGTCGATGTAAACATCACTGCCCCAGAGCTTTTCGATGATCTCAGTCCGGCTGACCAACTCTCCTTGGCGCGACACTAAAAGAAGCAGCAGCTCCAGGGGGATTCGCTCCACGCGAATCGGGCGTCCCTTCCGCCGCAGTTCAAACGCCGCTGGATCCAGCTCAAACTCGTCGAATTTAACTGCAGGGCCGGGCATCTTTCGCCTAACTGAGTGTGTCGAGCATTCTATCGCGATTCTTGGTTCGTAACCTAAATGCTTGTGGCGAAGGGATTTGCCGCGCAAGCAAATCTTAACGAAACCTACACTTCGGCTTTATTGCGAAAACCCGGCGGTTGGGCGATTCTCAGCCGCATTCGCGTCGACGAACGGAGCAAAAAGGGGAGTCAATGAAGACGAAGCCATTCACGAGTCTCGTTGCAACGGTTGCGCTGATCCTGGCGACCGGGGCATCGGGCTACGCACGACGCGACTGGCGCCGAGATTGACAGCGTGGTCGTGAGCGCAAACGGCATGCGGGGGACCTTGGCCACCCGCGCTATCGGGCATAGATACTTACCCGGCCGGTAGGAGACGAAACACAGGCGGACGGCCAAAATCATACGCCTATCGTGGCTTTGGGCTACAGCGGCGGCACAAGATTTCTAACGGATGGAGGATTGGAACGTGAACAAGAAATCTGTACGGTTGGTCTGTGTGCTGGCGGTTTCCCTCTGCGCCAGCAGTTTGCCGGCGATGGCCGGTGTCGCCTACACCAATTTGCAAAGTGGCAGTTACCAATGCTGCGTTGGCTACAGTGTGTCCGGCATGAATAGCTTCGTAGGACTCGCCGAGGAAGCCCAGTTGTTTACGTCCCTGGTGACCGGCAATGTCAACCAGATTGACGTCGCTTTGGGCTTCATTTCGGGCGACAACATGGCCACTATAAGTGTCTGGACCGACTCAGGTGGCGTTCCGGGCGTGAATTTGTCCGGGTTCATCAATGCTCCCCCGAGCCCTACCTTTGGAACTTGCTGCGGGCTAACGACGGTCGCTGCTCCCGGAACTCTCGTTACCGCTGGACAGACGTACTTCGTTGTGCTCATAGCCGACGAAATCACCTGGGACTCCTGGAACTGGAATGACACCGGCGCCATTGGACTGGTAGATACAAACCTCGGCGGCGGCTGGTACCAGCTTTGGGGCGGCGCCCCGCTCGCGGGCGTGGACATCTTGACAGCTAATGGTGCGGCCCCGGAACCAGGCTCTCTGTTGTTGCTAGGCACCGGGCTGTTAGGAGCCATAGGGACGTTACGTCGCAAGATCACCCCGTAGTTTATTTGAGGGGATCGTGTTTGCCGCGCGACAGGCAAAGGAGGGTCGATCAGTGGCATCTGTTAATGGGCAAGACGGGTCGGGCAGCGGGATCGTTCCCCCAACTAGCTTCGGGGTATGGGGCGACTCCCAAAGCGGAGATGGCGTACTCGGCACCAGTTCGAGCGACGCCGGAGTCGTTGGAATCAGCACATCGTCGCACGGGGTGCAGGGCGTGACCGAGACACCGAGCGGTTTGCAGCCTCCCTCGGCCGCCGGAGTGTGGGGAGACTCCCATGATGGCAACGGTGTTGTGGGTACCAGCAGCGCCTCTGAAGGAGTTCGCGGACAGGCGGAAGGAAACGCCGCCGGTATAGCCGGATACAACGTTGATCCCGGCCAAGGCGCGGGCGTCTGGGGCCAGTCCGACCATGGCGAAGGAGTACACGGTGAGACCATGGGTGAGGTGGCAGCTGTCGCCGCATTCAATCGGGATCCCGGTCACGGCCCTGGCGTATATGGCCACTCGGATCATTCCTACGGCGTTTTGGGTGAGACGAAGGCGGAGCAATTTGCGGGCGTCGCCGGAGTCAACCACGCGCGGCATACCGGAGATGTCTTCGAAGCCACAGCCGGCGTCTACGGCGCGGGCTTCTATGGGATGTATGCCGTGGGGCAATTTTCCGGGATGTTCTGCTCCGCCCGCGGTTCCGGGGGCACGATTGGCCTGGTTGTCGAAGCGTTCCACGGTATGGGCGCGTCAGTGGCGGGTGGTGGAATCGGTGCCGAGGTGTCCGGAGACCAGATCGGGCTGATCGCGACTGCCCGCTCCACGGCGCCGGGTGCCAGCGCTGCCGGCTTTGTCGGGGATGTCAATGTTTGGGGCACTCTCCATAAGTTTGGCGGCGGATTCAGGATCGACCATCCTCTTCATCCCGACTCGAAGGTCTTCAGTCACTCCTTCGTGGAGTCTTCTGAGCGAAAGAATATCTATGACGGTGTGGTGAAGCTCGACGCCAAGGGGCAAGCGACCGTCAAGCTTCCATCATGGTTCGAGGCCATCAATGGCAATCTTCGCTACCAGGTCACTCCCATCGGCGGCCCGGCACCGAATCTTCACGTTGCTGCGAAGATGAGCAACGGGCTATTCAAGATTGCCGGAGGCAGACCAAAGTCTGAAGTCTGCTGGCAGATTACAGGAGCGCGCATCGACCCTTGGGCCAAGGCCCATCCTGTCGTCGTCGAAGAGACCAAGCCGCCCAGCGAACGACACTACTATCTCGATCCTCGTCTTTACAGGAAGCCAATGGAAAAAGGCATTCTCTGGAAAAGCCATCCGGAGCTGGCGAAGCACCAGAAGAAGATATTGGAAAAGAAATCCCTCTCGCCTTCCGTTCCGAAACGCTCACCCTATCCCCAAACCTCGGCGCGAGTCAGACCGGCTTCGCCTTCGCCGCCTACGCGATCGTCCGCAGGGGCGAAATCAGCTAGTGCGCAGCATCGAAAGCGCGACTGAGTCCGTCATAAGCCGGAACATGCCGCCCGCAATTGTGGGGAAGAGGTGTTACTTTTCCGCCGTCCCCGCTTACACTAACTCCTTCTCCACCCCCTCTACCGATGCCGCCGGAATGGTGACGACCACGCTTGATGGTGTAGTCCTGGCGTCGTCCGCTCGGGGCGCGACGGCGTTGGGTTGAGCGAAGGTGTTGTTGGCGTGGATGTCGGGGGCGGTGAGGACGATCATGGTTGCCGACGCGGGCTCCGCGCCGCTGATTGCTTGCCTTACTTTAGTCCCGCGTTTTCGGCCGCGAGGCGGGCGAGGGAACTCCAGTCGAGATCTTCCATGCCGCGGCCGATGGCAGCGAGGGCGTTGTCGTGAACGACGCTCAGCAGCGGCATCGGAACCTCAGCACTGTCGGCGGCGGCCTGCATCAGGCGGACGTCTTTGAGTCCCAGGCGCAGCTTGAACCCGGCGGGTTGATACCGCTGATCGGCGATGATGCCGCCGTAAGTCTTGTATACCGGCGCGGAGAAGAGCGTGCTGGTGAGGAATTCCACAAATTCGTGCGGTTCGATACCGTACTTGCGGGTGAGCGCGACCGCTTCGCCCATCGATTCGATTACCGAACAGATGAGGAAGTTGCCGGCGAGCTTGACGACGTTGGCCATCTCCGGCTTCGGTCCGATGACGAAGGTGCGTTGTCCGACGGAGTCGAAGATGGGTTGGCAGCGTTCGAGGTCGGCGGCATGACCGGCGGCGGCGACGACGAGTTTGGCGGCAGCAGCAGCCTCGGGGCGTCCGAAGACCGGAGCGGAGACGTAGTGTTGGCCGCGCTGGTGATGCTCGGCTGCGAGCTGCTGGGAGAGCGCGACGCTGATGGTGCTCATGGAGATGTGAGTCGCGCCGTGGGCGAGGTTTTCGGCAACGCCCTCGGGACCGAAGACTGCCGAGGAAACGGCAGCATCGTCGGCGAGCATGGTGATGACGATGTCGGCGCCTTTGGTGGCCTCGCCAACAGACTGAGCGGCCTTGATGCCGTCGGCTTGAAGAGCTTCAGCCTTGGAGTGAGTGCGGTTCCAGACGGTGACGGAGTGTCCGGCGCGGTGAAGGTTGCGGGCCATGTGCGCGCCCATGTTGCCGAGTCCGAGGAAGGCGAGGTTCATGGTTGAGGTAGATGCGTTGAACCAGTTTCGAGTTGCAAGTTGCGAGCAGCGATGGGATCGGCGGGCGAGCACGGTTGAGCTCGTGCGACAATGGCAGGTCGCAGCGCGACGCTGGATTTCATGCACGAACTGGGCATTGCATCGTCGATTTTGGAGGCTGTGCAGAAGGAATCGCGCCGCCACCAAGGCATGCGGATCTCGAAGGTCGGAGTGAAGATCGGCGAGCTGGCCGGTGTGGACGTGGATGCCCTGCAATTTGGCTTTGAGTGCATCGTGAAAGATACGGAGTGGGAGGGGTTGGCGCTGGAGGTGGAGTCGATTCCGCGGGTGCAGCGCTGCCCGAAGTGCGCGCAGGAATTTCGCATGGCCGACTTCGATCCACGGTGTCCGAAGTGCGGCGAGTTTGGCACGCAGTGCATTAGCGGGGAAGAGTTGGACATCGCCTACATGGAAGTGGATGAATGAGCCGGGTTGAAGTCGAGAAGAAAGTCCTGAACGAGAACCAGATTTTAGCGGAGCAGTTGCGCGAGCGATATCGGCAGAACGGCTTGTTGTGCGTGAACCTGATTAGTGCGCCCGGTTCGGGCAAGACGCTGCTGCTGGAGAAGACGCTGGAGCGGATGGACAAGAGCGCGCGGATCGCGGTGCTGACGGGTGACTTGCAGACGGAGAACGATGCTCGGCGGCTGGCGAAGTTTGGGTTCCCGGTGAAACAGATCGTGACCGGCGGCACGTGTCACCTTGATGCGCGCATGGTGGAGAAGCATCTCGCCGACTGGAAGCTGGAAGAGATCGACCTGCTTATCGTGGAGAACGTGGGGAACCTGGTGTGTCCGTCGAGCTATGACCTGGGCGAGGACGCGAAGATCGTGCTGCTGAGTACAACCGAGGGCGAAGACAAGCCGCTGAAGTATCCGTCGATCTTCTTTAAGTCGGAGCTGATGGTGCTGACCAAGATCGACCTGCTGCCTTACGTGCCGTTTAGCGCCGAGCTGGCCAAGGAGAATGCGCGGCGGGTGCACCCGGGGATGGAGATTCTGGAGTTATCGAGCACGACGGGCGAAGGGCTGGATGGGTGGATGGAATGGCTGAGAGCTCGCCAAGCGAAGAAAGCAAAGATGCAGGTGGCCTAGAGCGGTAGAACGTGGAGGAGGAAGTATCGTCGTGAGACTGTTCAAGTCTTTCGCAGTCAGATGCTGTCTGGTAGTTCTCGCGGTTACGTTGGTGACGCTGCCGGGCGTTTGCGCCGCTTCTGCAGCTGATGTGGAACTTTCCGCGGCCAAGCCGACTGTCGGCTATCCCGTGATGGTGGATGGCTACACCGTATTTTTCGTGCACGAGGACATGGGTTCGGCGACCGCCGACCAAAGGGCACAGAAGATTGCAGATCGCATCCTGACCATAGCCCGGGACCCTAAAGCCGATCCGGAAAAGCTGACAACAGAGGACGAAGCCTACGGCAGCGAGGTCAAGCTTGGCGACCAGATCGTCTTGCTTATTACGGATGATGAAGCACGCGATGCCGGCCTGCCGCGACAGGCATTGGCAGTACAGTACGTCGGTCTCGTCAAAGATGCGGTGCTCAGGGCCCGTCAGGAACGTTCGAGGAAGTACCTATTACGGGCGGTAGGCTATGCGGCTGTCACCCTGGCGCTGTATGTACTGCTTTTCTGGGCGATTCTGTGGGTGTTTCGCAGGGCGCTGCACTGGCTGAAGAGATCCACGCATCTGCACGTCAAGAGCCTGAAGATCCAGCAATCGGAGATCGTGGGCGCCGAGCGACTCGCCGAGGTGCTGCTCTGGGTGGTCCGCACCGCGCGCTGGGTGTTGCTGGCGGTGCTTACCTACTTCTTCCTCGCGACCATTTTTAGCTATTTTCCGTGGACGAGAGGGCAAAGCCAGAGTCTCCTCGGCTATGTCGTGTCGCCCCTGAGTACCGTCGGCAACTCGATGCTGGGGTACATCCCCAACCTGTTCTACATCGGCGTGATCCTGATCGTGATGCACTACGTGCTGCGGTTTGTGCGGCTGGTGGCGGACGAGGCGGAACGCGGGCGCATCCGGATTCCCGGCTTCTATCCCGAATGGACGCAGCCGACTTACAAGATAGTTCGGTTTCTGATCTTCGCATTCACGGCGGTGATGATTGTGCCGTACCTGCCAGGGGAGGAATCGCCGGCTTTCAAGGGCATCGGCCTGTTTCTCGGGGTGCTGGTGTCGCTTGGGTCGACTTCGGCGGTGTCGAACGTGGTGGCGGGCATCATCCTGACCTATACGCGGGGGTTCCGGGTGGGAGATTTTGTGACGATCGGCGACAACACCGGGGAAGTGACCCAGCAAGCGCTACTGGCGACCCACATCAAGACGGTGAAGAACGTCGAGGTCACGATCCCGAATTCCGTCGTGCTCAACAGCCACATTCAGAACTTCAGCATGCTGGCACACGGCGAAGGCGTAATCCTGCACACGTCCGTGACGATCGGGTACGACGCGCCCTGGCGGACGATTCACGAACTGCTGATCAACGCGGCGCGGAAAACGGAGTTCGTGCTCGAGCAGCCAGCCCCGTTTGTGCTGCAACATGCGCTTGATGATTCGTATGTGGAGTACCAGATCAACGCGTACACTCGCAGTCCGCACGAGATGCCAAATATTTACTCGGAATTGCACGCCAACATTCAGGACAGCTTCTACGATGCGGGCGTCGAGATCATGTCGCCCATATTCCACGCATTACGCGACGGCAACCGCGTGGCGATTCCCGATCAATTTTTGCCGAAGGATTATCGCGCGCCGGGCTTTCGGGTGAGCAGGGCCGCGGCGGAGCCAAATAGCGGCGAGTCACATTCTTGACACGGGACAGGCAGTTTACTAGCGTTGGGAGGAGAGGAGCCGTTCTGCCCAGTAATTTCCAGCGGGTCGTGCCCGCCCAATACAAAGCCGCCCTTTGTTTGTTGCTCGTCGTCGCGCTCATGCAGTTGTCGTGGGCGGAGAAGATCAGCGACATTCAGGCGCAGGGGTACGTCACAGATCTGGCTGGGGTAATCGACCCCGCGGCACGGCAGAAGATCGAGCTGCTGGCGACGGAAGTAGAGCAGAAGACGGGCGCGCAGATCGCGGTCGTGACAGTGAACTCGCTGGAAGGGCAGACACGCGACGAGTACGCCGTGGACCTGTACAAGCACCTCGGCATCGGCGCCAAGAAGAAAGACAATGGCGTGCTCATCCTGATTGCGCCCAAGGACCGGCAATACAAGATTGAGGTTGGCTACGGACTCGAGCCGGTCATCAACGATGCGCGAGCAGGGGATGTCGGGCGCGAGATGGTTCCCGACTTTCGCAAGGGTGATTTCAGCGCAGCGGCGCTGACGGGCGTAAGCGGTGTGGCGCGGATCATTGCCGCCGATGCTGGAGTGACGCTGACCGGACTGCCGCAACGCAGGTCGCGACCGCCGACGCACGAGGCGCCATGGTGGCTGCCGTTTGTGCTGTTTGGCGCGTTCTTCCTGCTGGTAAGAGCGCTGGCGCGCAGCGGGCGCAACCGGCGCGGACCTCCGGGCTCCGGCGGAGGCATGGGAAATGCGTTGCCTTGGCTCCTGATGGGCAATGCGATGGGCGGCGGCGGACGCGGCTGGGGCGGTGGGTTTGGCGGCAGTTCCGGCGGCTGGGGTGGTGGCGGCGGTGGAGGCTTCGGAGGGTTCGGCGGGGGCATGAGCGGCGGCGGCGGGGCCGGCGGAAGCTGGTAGCCGCAAGGAGCGAGCGATGGTCAACAAGCCTGACGACAAATTGCAGAAGTTGGTGGACCGCCTGCATTACGCCTGCGGCGACGATCTGGTGTCAGTTGTGCTCTACGGCTCGGCGGCGCGCGACGATTTCAGTGAGCAGTATTCAGACGTGAACCTGCTGGTGGTGCTGCGACAGATGAAGCCGGAAATGTATCCCGGGCTCACCGGCGTGCTGAACTGGTGGAGTCACGAAGAGAAGCTGCGACCACCGACCATTATGACGCTGGAGGAGTTGCGCGAGTCGGCGGACGTGTTTGCCATCGAGATGCTCGACATCCAGGGCGCGCACAAGACTCTGCACGGCGAGGACGTGGTAAGCGGGATTGAGGTGCCGATGAACCTGCACCGCGTCGAAGTGGAGCATGACCTGCGGACGACGCTGCTGCGCCTACGGAACCACCTGCTGCTGACCAACGATGGCGAAGAGGAATTGAAGCTAGTGATGGCCAAGTCGGTAACCAGTGTGATGACGCTTTTCCGCCACGCCCTGATTGCCCTGGGCGAGAATCCAGCGCACGGCAAGCCGCAGGTGTTAGAGCATGCCGCAGAGGTGTTCGGCTTCGACGGGAAGCCGCTACGGTCGGTGCTGGAGTTGCGGAGCGGAGACCATCCCGTGGACAATGTTCGCGGGTTGTATCACGCCTACATGGGGGCCATCCTGGCGGTGGCGCATGGGCTGGACGTAAAGGCGCCGAAGCGGCAGTGGCATAGGCATTAAGGCTGTTGGCCCTTAGGGTGGAATCAAGTTTCGAGTGAACGCGGGAGGAACATGAAAACTGGAGTAATCATTCTCATTGTCATCGTGCTGCTGGTGTTTTTCGTGGGCAGCGCATTTGTCAGCCGGCGCAACGAGATGGTAGTCAAGCGCGAGGCGGTGAACTCAGCGTGGTCGCAGGTGGACGTGGTGTTACAACGCCGCGCGGACCTCATCCCCAACCTGGTGGAGACGGTGAAGGGCTTCGCCACCCATGAGGAAAAAGTCTTCGGCGACATCGCAGCGGCGCGCGCGGCCATGATCGGGGCGAAGACGCCTTCCGAGAAGATCGCGGCCAACGGACAACTCGATTCCGCATTGGGCCGACTGATGGTGGTGGTGGAGAACTATCCGCAGTTGCGCTCGAATGAGAACTTCCTGCGCCTGCAGGACGAGTTGGCGGGCACAGAAAACCGTATCGCCGTCGAACGCAAGCGGTATAACGACACGTTGCAGGACTACAACACCTACATCGGGCTGTTCCCGAACAATATCGTGGCGAGCCTGTCGGGCTTTGCGCGCAACGAGGCGTACTTCAAGGCCGAGGAAGGCTCGCGGCAGGCACCGAAGGTGAACTTCAACTCGCCCGCGCCGCAGGCGACGCCAGCACCCGCACAATAACCCTCGACTGATGGTCGATACGAGGTGGCCGGTTAGTGCCGGCCATCGCTGTTTCCGCCGGTTTTTTCATCGCGAATCAGCTCTTGTCACCTGGACGTGTGATAACGGGCACAGATTTCGATTGCGGCGAGGCGCAGCCTAGTCTGGCGGCAAGTTGACGTCTGTCCGGCAGACGTAGCCGCGAGGCACTTTACGGTTCGACCGGCATCTTGCACGAGTTCGCCAAGTTTCATCCAAACGTCGCGGGACTTTTCCACCCCAGGCGATCGTCTTCGTAGTTCTTATTTCTTAATCAATTTGAGTCGTTCATCGAGTACGTCGCTGGCGTCAGGCTGCTCCCGGAGCGGCGGCGCAGCAGAGTTTTGCACATTCAGTTTTGGAGGATTTTATGCTTCATCTTGATACCGGCAATACCGGCTTCATGCTTCTGTGTACCAGCCTGGTCATGCTCATGACACCCGGCCTGGCGTTTTTTTACGGCGGCCTGGTAGGGCGGAAGAACGTTCTTGCCATCATGATTCAGAGTTTTGTCTCGATGGGATGGACGACGGTGATCTGGTACCTGTACGGTTACTCGCTGTGCTTCAGCGGCGACTGGCACGGGATCATCGGCAACCTGCATAACGTGTGCCTGCGGGGCATCAATCTGTCAACGCCCTCGGCGCCGAATGACACGATTCCAGCGATGGTCTTCATCGCCTACCAGATGATGTTCGCCATCATCACCCCGGCGCTGATCTCGGGCGCGTTTACGAACCGAGTGACGTTCAAGGCCTACTGCCTGTTCCTGACGGCGTGGCTGACATTTGTGTACTTCCCGTTTGTGCACATGGTGTGGGGCGGGGGCATCCTGCAACGTTGGGGCGTGGAAGACTTCGCCGGCGGCATCGTGGTGCACAACATCGCGGGTATGGCAGCGCTGGCGTCAATTCTGTATGTCGGCCGGCGGCGCATCCTGGATCGCGGACCGCACAGCATTCCGCTGGTGGCCCTGGGAGCCGGGCTGTTGTGGTTTGGCTGGTACGGATTTAATGCCGGCAGCGAAATGCGCGTGGATTCAGTGACGGCGACGGCATTTCTGAACACTGATATTGCCGCGTCCTTTGCGGCGGTATCGTGGCTGTTGGTGGCGTGGATCCGGGAGCGCAAGCCGAAGTTCCTCGGACTGTTGACCGGAGCGGTTGCCGGGCTCGCGACCATCACACCGGCCGCGGGATACGTTTCACCGACCACCGCTGTCATCATCGGCGTGATCTCGGGAGTGGTTTGCTACTTCGCGGTCGAGATGAAGAACAAGCTGCATTGGGACGACGCGCTGGATGTATGGGGCGTGCACGGAGTTGGCGGATTCCTCGGAATCATCCTGCTGGGACTGTTTGCCAGCAGCGAATTCAATCCCGCCGGAACGAACGGTTTGCTGTATGGCAATCCCAGTTTCTTTGTAAAGCAAGTGGTTGCAGTGCTGTTCTCGTCGGTGTGGGCGTTCGGATTTACCTACGGGATGCTGCACATCATCAACCTCTTCACTCCGGTAAGAGTTGACGAGGTGAGCGAGGGGATTGGTCTCGACGAGTCGCTGCACGGCGAACACGCGTACGAAATCCTCGAAGTGGAGGAAGTGTTCAATCATGACCATCAGCACCAGCACGTCACGATCGACCATGTTGAGGTCGAGGGGGACGAGCTAGTCGGACCGAGAAAGTAATCGGCCGGACATCTGATTCGTGCGGGAGGCAGCCCACTCATTCCTGAGTTCTGTGAGTGGGCGATCCAGTTCATGGCTTGGCCTTAGCGGCGAAACGTGCCCATGTGTTCCGCTGTGCCCAGGATGTGACCTTTCATGGCGGAGTCGAGCTCCTTGCGCGAGGCGCCGGGCTGCAAGGCCAGCGTGGTGTCGAGGGCGTAGAGCCGGAAAAAGTAACGATGAGTTTTGCCCGGCGGAGGGCACGGGCCGTTGTAGCCGACCTTGCCGAAGTCGTTGCGTCCCTGCATGGCGCCGCCAGGAAGAGTGTCGCTCTTGGCGACGTCCTTGGGTAACAGTTGCGTGTTGGCGGGAATGTTTCAGATCACCCAGTGCACCCAGGTGCCGACGGGAGCGTCGGGGTCGTCCATGATGAGCGCGAAGCCGGCGGTGTGTGCGGGTTCGCCGCTCCAGGCGATCACCGGCGAGACGTCGGGGCCCTTGCAGGTGTAGGCATCGGGAATGGCGGCGCCGGAGTTGAAGGCGGTGCTGGCGAGATTAAATCCGGTCATGGAGAGGCCTCCTTTCGCAGTGGTTGTGCTCTGTGCAACAAGCCCAGAGGAGAGCAAAACAGCTGTAAGCACAAGCCGCAGGTTGAACATGGGGCAATTGTAGGACGACGCGATGCCCTTGGGCGCGGCGAAGTGATGCGCCAGAGAAGAGGTTGCCCACACTGATGTGGTGTTCTGCGACGGAAGTTTGGCGAACGCGACGCCTGTCGCAGAAGGGTGATGCTCGACGACGGTAAGCGCACGGGTACGAAGCCAGTCAGGCGGCACCCGAACCAATAAGGCTGTAGAGCAACACGGCCAGCACGATGAGGGTGAGTACAACGTAGAGATAATCGCGTTCGACGGCAAAGCCAAGGGCGGAGAAGATGACGCGGGCTACCGGGGTTGCGATGAGTAGAAGCAGGCCGAACTGAATGACGCTCTTACCTCGCAACTGCATGGCCCCGAGTGCTATGGCGGGCAGCGAGCGCAGGCCGGCGGCCTCTCCGCGGAATACCGAGAAGTTGGTGGGCTCGTGTCCGTGGCGGGCGAGATAGACGAACGCTCCCAGCAATACCACGAAGGCGGCCAGCAGTACCCCAATGCGTAGCAGGTTGCCCAGCATCAGCTCAAGGCGACGATCGTCAATCAAAGGGCGGTTCATAGGTTTCCTCGCCAGCCGGTGTAGATCATTTCCAGTCCTAACAGCACAATCACAGCACTAAACACGTAGCGCAACCAGCGAGTACGGGCCTTCATCAGAAGGTGCGCTCCCAACAGCGAGCCGGCTAGAACGCCCAGCGTGACGGGCATGGTGATGCCGGGATCGATATAGCCCCGTCTGAGATAGATGCCGGCGCTGGCAGCAGCGGTAACGCCGATCATGAAGTTGCTGGTAGTGGTGGAAACTTTAAACGGAATGCGCATCGCCTGGTCCATGGCCAGGACCTTGAACGCGCCAGAGCCGATGCCGAGAAGTCCGGAGAGGGTCCCTGCGCCGAACATGAGTCCAAAGCCCGCCGGCACGTGATGAACGTTATAGGAGATAGGGCCGTTCGGGGAGGGATAGGAACCGTTCAACTTGAGCAGGGTGGCGAGTCGATCGGGAGAAGGGGCGATGACGTCGGGAGGATGTGAACGGCTGGAGAAATAGGCCGAGAGCAGAAGTACCACGCCGAATACGATGGCGATGGAGCGAGCCGGTACGCGGGTGGCAATCAAGGCTCCAAAAACGGCTCCAGTGGTGGTCGCCACTTCGAGAAACATACCGATGCGAATGTTGCTGTAGCCTTCGCGCACATAGGCGGCTGCAGCACCGGACGAGGTAGCAATGACTGAGATCAGCGAAGCTCCGATGGCGTATTGGATATCAACGCCGAAAACAATCGTGAGCATGGGCACGAGGACAACTCCTCCGCCGAGGCCGGTGAGCGCCCCGAGCATTCCGGCGAGGAATGACCCGACAGCGATGAGAAGAGTGAAGGCGAGGACGGTCATTGATGGTGGCGCGTTACAGAGTAGAGCGCGCGTGCCTTGCATTCTAAAACGGGATCCGGCGAGGAGGGCAGGTGTCGTGAAGTTTTAAGAAAGGAGTGCTGCCCTTGCGGGAGCGGCTTGACATTTCTGCGTCAATCTTTATACTCAACATCCAAGTATGATCCCCGCTTCCTACATCCGTACCCGCATCAGCACCATGGCCATGTGCATGTGCATGCGTGTCGGCGTGTGGGTAGCGCGTTGAAGCGGCCAATAACAGAGTAGAAGCCGCCAAGTTCTCAAGCGACCCACAGCCGTCACGCTGTGGGTCGTTGTGTTTTTGGTCTTTCCACAATTGCCATGGGAAGGCCATTGTGGGCCACCAACCAGCCAAAACGACAGAGGAGAGACTTCAGTGAGCGAAACCAACGATAAACCGCAATACCACCTCAATACCCTCGCCATCCACGGAGGGCAGGAGAAGGACCCCACCACCAAATCACGCGCGGTGCCGATTTACCAGACCACCTCGTACGTGTTTGACGACGCTGACCATGCGGCGCGGCTTTTCGCTCTGCAGGAGTTCGGCAACATCTACACCCGCATCATGAATCCGACGACCGACGTGCTGGAGAAGCGTATCGCAGCACTGGAAGGCGGCGCGGCGGGACTGGCTCTGGCCTCGGGACAGGCGGCCGAGACTTTGACCATCACCACGCTCGCGTCGGCGGGAGATGACATCGTTTCGACTACGTCGCTCTATGGCGGGACGTACAACCTGTTCCACTACACGCTGCCCAAGTTGGGCATCACGGTGAAGTTTGTGGATGCCGATGATTTCGACGGGCTGCGGAAGGCGATCGGGCCGAAGACCAAGGCGCTGTACACCGAGACACTGGGCAATCCCAAGCTCGACATCGCCGACATCGAAGAGCTGGCGAAGATTGCGCACGACGCAGGCGTGCCGCTCGTCATCGACAACACATCAGCCTCGCCGGCGCTGTGCCGTCCGATCGAATGGGGCGCCGACATCGTGATCAACTCGGCGACGAAGTTTATCGGCGGACACGGAACGTCGATCGGCGGCGTGATCGTGGACGGCGGCAAGTTTGACTGGGAGAAGTCGGGCCGGTTCAAGGATTTCGTCGAGCCTGATCCGTCGTACCACGGCGTGTCGTACACCAAGGCGTTCGGGCCGCTGGCGTTCATCCTGAAGGCGCGCGTGCAGGGTCTGCGCGACACCGGCGCGAGCCTGTCGCCGTTCAACGCGTTCCTGCTGTTGCAGGGCGCGGAAACGTTGCACCTGAGAATGGAGCGGCATTCGGAAAATGCGCTGAAGGTGGCCGAGTACCTGGCGGGGCATCCGGACGTGGAGTGGGTGAACTATCCGGCGCTGCCCACCAGCAAGTACTACCAGCGGGCGAAGAAATACCTGCCCGATGGAGCGAGCGCGCTGGTGACGTTCGGCATCAAGGGCGGCTACGAGGCGGGCAAGAAGTTTATCAACTCGGTGAAGCTGTTCAGCCTGCTGGCAAACATTGGTGATGCGAAGTCGCTGGTGATCCATCCGGCGTCGACGACGCACCAGCAACTGGCCGAGTCGGAGCAGCGCGAAACCGGCGTGACGCCTGAATTGTTGCGGCTGTCGGTAGGGATCGAGGACGTACGCGACATCATCGCCGACCTGGAGAACGCGCTTCAGGTAGCGACGGGCAAGAAGCCGGCGGCAACGGTAGCAGGAGCGAAATAGGAACGGCCGCGCGGACTGAAGTCCGCGCGGCGTTTCAAAAAGAGGCGAGCCGGCACGGCTGAGGCCGCGCCCTTTCAAGACTACGAGAGCCGGATGACGGAATTGCGGATTCGGAGACAAGCGATGAGTGACGTATTAGAACCAACCCGGGAGGGCGACCTTACGTTTTCGCATGGCGCGCCCTTCCGTCTCGACGGCGGCGGCGCGCTGCAGCCGGTTTCGGTGCGCTACGCCGTTTACGGCGAACTGAATGAGCGGCGCGACAACGCCGTGCTGGTGTGTCATGCGCTATCGGGATCGGCACGCGTGGCCGACTGGTGGCCCGAGATGTTCGGCCAAGTCTTCGACGTCGCGCGAGACTGCGTCATCTGCACCAACATTCTGGGCTCGTGTTACGGCTCGAGTGGGCCAGCGTCGATCGACCCTGCGACCGGGAAGCCGTTTGGCCCGGATTTCCCGCTGGTCACCATTCGCGACATCGTTCGCGCCCAGGCACATGTGCTGGATGAGCTGGGAGTGAAGCGGTTGCGCACGGTGATCGGGGCATCCATCGGGGGCATGCAGGCGCTGCAGTGGGCGGTGGATTATCCCGAGCGCGTGGAGCATTGCATTGCCGTCGGCTGCGCACCGCTGTCCGCACTGGGGTTGGCGTTGAACCACGTGCAGCGGCAGGTGATCCATCTCGATCCTGATTTCAAGGGCGGGCACTACGCCGCGGGAGAGCAGCCGGCGCGCGGCCTTGGGCTGGCACGCGGGATCGGCATGTGCTCGTACAAATCGCCGGAGCTGTTTGACGAGCGTTATGCGCGCAAGCCGAATCGCAACGGCGAAGACCCGCTGCGTGCCCTCAGCGAGCGCTACGACGTGGCCGGCTATCTGGATTACCAGGGCGAGAAGTTCGTGAAGCGCTTCGACGCGAATTCGTACCTGGTCATCACCAAGGCGATGGACACGTGGGAACTGGGCCGAGGCTATGCGTCCGAGGCTGAGGCGCTAGGTCGCATCACGGCACACGTATCACTGGTGGGTATTTCGTCAGATTGGTTATTTCCGGCGAAGGACGTGCGCGACCTGGCGAAGCGCATGGAGGCAGCGGGCGCCAAGTGCGATTACACGGAGTTCGAGACCGCGCACGGACACGACGGATTTCTAGCCGAGATGGACGCCGTAGCGGCGGTGGTGAACGGCAGTTTTCACGCGCGGCGACTCGCCGTGGTGCATTCGAACCCGGGACGGAAGGTGGGCGGGTAGGGGCCGTCATTCCCACCCTGTCCACAAAGTACGCGGACAAGGGTGGGGGACCCACGACCTGTTCAGGAAACAGGTTCATACAGTCATGATTGTGATGAAGTTTGGCGGTACGTCGGTGGAAGATGCGGGTGCGATCGAACGATTGCGCGCCATTGTGCAGGAGCGCGCGGGCGAGCGTCCGGTGGTAGTGGTGAGCGCGCTGGCGCGGGTGACGGACGGACTGCTGCAGGCGGCGTCGCTGGCGGCGGCAGGGAACGCGAAGTCCATGCTCGAGTTGCTGGCGGATTTGCAGGCGCGGCATGAAGTGACGGCGATCGAACTGCTTGCCAATTCGGAGAGGGCGACCACGGCGGTGGCAGAGCTGTTCGACGAGTTGCGAACCGTGTTGCGGGCGGTGTGCGCGCTGTGCGAACTGACTCCACGCATGAGCGACCGCATCGTGTCGTTTGGTGAGCGGCTGTCAACGGTGCTGGTCACGGCGGCGCTGCAGGAAGGCGGAATCGCGACGGAACTGGTGGATGCGCGCGAGTGCATTTTCACGGATGAAAGCTACACGGCCGCGGCGCCGCGGATGGACGAAACCAACGACCGCTTGCGCGACCGTCTGCTGCCGCTGGTGCGCAACGGCGTGGTGCCGGTGCTGGGCGGATTTATCGCGTCCAACGGCAAGGGCCAGACGACGACGCTGGGGCGAGGCGGCTCGGACTTTTCGGCCGCCATCATCGGAGCGGCGCTGGGAGTGGAGCGGGTGGACATCTGGACCGACGTGGACGGCATTCGCACCACCGACCCTCGGGTGTATCCACAGACGCGGCACATCGAGAGCCTCAGTTTTCAGGAAGCCGCCGAGCTGGCGCACTTCGGGGCGAAAGTGCTGCACCCGGCGACTCTGCTGCCGGCCATCGAGAAGAACATTCCGGTCTATGTGCTGAACTCGCGTAACCCCGGACATCCGGGCACGCGGGTGCAGGCGGAGAGCGACGGCGCGCCACGGATCAAGGCCATAGCGGTGAAGAAGGGAATCATCTTGCTCGAGGCCAGCACGCCGCGCTCGCTGCGGCGCAGCGGGCTGGCGCGCGAGGTGTTTACTGTGCTGGAGCAGCACGGCTGCACGCCCGACGTGGCCACCCTCAGCGACACGACGGTGCTGGTCACGCTCGACCGTACAGAACTTGTGCCGCTGGTGTGCAACGCCCTCGGACCGCGAGTGGAGGTACACGCGGAGATCGGCAAGGCGCTGGTATCGCTGGTAGCAGACAGAATCCGTGAAGTGCCCGACCTGGGAGCGCAGGTATTTAGCGCCCTGGAGGGGTTGGAGGTGCGGCTGATCGCGCAAGGAGCATCGCGCTGCAGCGCGAGTTACCTGGTCAACGAGAGCGACGCCGCCGAGGCGGTGCGGCGGTTGCACGAAGGGGTGCTGGAAGAAAGCGAAGCACTTGCGTTTGTGGCGGACTAGAGCACCGCTCCGGCGGCCAGACGACTTAAGTACCGGCGGGTACCTGCTCGATGGTTTCTATCAGTCCGATCGAGAAGGCTCGGTCGGAGTGCAGACGAAGCAGGCGGCGAACCGCGTCTTCACCTAGATCGTGAACCGCACTTGTTATGGCATCATCGTTCGCGCGATAGCAGTGCCAGCGATTGCGGCCGGCCTTCTTGGCGCGATACAAAGCGTGGTCGGCGAGGGCGAGGCAGTGGTCCCAGTCCAGTAATTCCGGAAAGGCATCAGAGAAGGGGTAGCGCACGACCCCGAGAGACAGCGACAAGACCAGTGCGGTTTCAACCCTAACCGGAGAGTTCTCCTCGATCATGGCCTGGCGCAAGCGTTCCGCCATGAGCACTTCTTCATAGAGGCCGGTGACGTGGTCGAGGATGAGGAATTCCTCGCCGCCCCAGCGCGCGAGGATGGCAGTGGCCCGCACGTTCTGGCGCAGAGTTTCGGCAGCCGCGCGTAACACGCGATCGCCGGCTGCGTGCCCCAAGTCGTCATTGATGAGCTTGAAATGGTCGAGGTCGGCGAGGCAGACGGCCAACGAGCGGCGCGGCTCTCCCGCAACATTGCGAATACGGGCGCGCAGCAGTTCGGCGATCCAGGGCTGAACGGCGGCGTCCACGTGGCGGCGGTTGCTGAGGCCGGTAAGCGGGTCGGTCACGGAGGCCTGCTTCAAGCGTTCGACGGCATCGCTCAACTCCCCAGTGCGCTGCTTGACCTGCTCCTGCAATTCGTGGGTGTACTCCAATTGCCTCTCGTCGCGAGCGCGCTTGAACAGGTTGACGCGGTCGGCCAGCGCAAAGGCGAGCAGGATGCATTCCAGCGCCGAGCCGGCCTGGGCGGCATTGTTGGTGACAAACGTCAGTGGCAGCAGGCGCAGAAACATAAGGATGTAGATGACGTTGCCCAGCAACAGCGCAGTCCACGCAAGAAGGAAGAAACGGGCCGGGCGGAAGCCGCGTTGCAGCGCAATCAGTCCTACCACGGCGTAAAGGAGGGAAACGAAAAGGCCGAGAAGGGCCAGCGGAAGGGCCAAGGCTTCCGCCCCCGTCACGATGCCAGCCAGGACCAGTACGACCGTTACGACCACGATTCCCCGCAAAAGGAGATCGACCCGTGGAGACCGTTTGCGCGTGGCCAGAAACTCGCGCACAAACAGAGCGCTGAATGCAATGGCGGAAGCCGCCAAATAGGGCAGATATGACTGGTCCCAGAGGTAATGGCGCGGCCAAAGATACTGGAAGAAGAAACCGGTGCGGGCAATCCAGACGGAGCCGAACGAAACCACGTAGAGAACGTAGTAAAGGTAAACGCGTTCTTGGATGGCAAGAAATAAAATAAGGTTGTAGAGTGCCAACGCCGCAATGATTCCGGCGTAGGTCCCCTGGCCGACGTTTACCCGCCGCTGCTCCATCACCCATCCACTCAGCCTGACGATGGTCGCATCAACGGCACGCGACTCGCCGTAGCGGGTGGTATTCCCCACGAGGTGAAGGTAGAAGACTTGCGGCTGCCCAGCAGCAAGTGGCACAGGGAGCGCAAGGCGGCTGGAGGCGAGCGCGCGGTTCTGCGGTGGCAAGGTTAGCCCAGTGTGTTCGCTCGCGATCACGCCGTCGCGCAAAAAATAGAGGTCGGCATGGAGCCAGGGATGGGAGAGCTGCAACAACCACCCTCCTGCAGGCAAGTCGTCCGCTGCCAGGGAAAAACGGACCCAATAGCCGTCGCATGCGCTGGAGGTGGGCATGTTCAGCGGCAGTTCGCTATACGAGAGGGTTTGCGCCGCCTCCAGCGACGCGTTTCCGGACTGGTCGCAAGCAACCTCCGCGCCGGAGGCGAGGGCTACCCGTTCGACGGCCGGCCCCAGCGGGATAGCACCGGTTCCCGGAGCTTGCAGGGCCAGGACGGTCGACGAGGCCAGCATGAGGAGGATGAACGGCAGGCGGATGGTTGCCACCTGTTTGCAGGCAAAGCGCATTCTGGAGCGACCGCAGTCTTTCTTCTGCCGGCATTTTTGCCGGGAAATCCGAATAGCTAGGTGATAACGCAACAACGACCCCTGAGTATGGCAGACTTTCGTGTTTCAGCACAGGGCACAAGAGTGGCGGGTTTGGCTGCTCGGAACGGCGTAAACGAGCGCCTGAGGAGGCAGATGCAGCTCCGGTTCGCATTGGGCGTAACCAATTAGAATAGAGAGAGTTGTGAGGGCTTCATGTCGATTGTGCGTTTTCTGATGTTGCTGGCTTTGGTGGTTTGGATCGGCGGGATTGCTTTCTTCGCCTTCGTGCTTGCGCCGACCGTCTTTCATCCCGGTATTCTGCCCAGCCGGCAGTTGGCCGGGCAGGTGGTCAGCCGGAGCCTGGGCATCCTGCACTGGATGGGGATCGGCTGCGGCGTAGTGTTCCTGATTACGTCGGTGGTCGAAGCGCAGGTCACCACGGGATTTGCTTCGGTGTTCAGCGGGCGGAATCTGCTGGTGTGCGCCATGATCGTGTTGACGCTGGTGAGCATCTTCGCCATTTCCAGGCCAATGCTGGCACTGCGCAACGACATGGTCTTCATTGACAGTGTGCCGCACGATGACGCTCGGCGGGTGGAATTCAATCGACTTCACGAGTGGTCCACGCGGCTGGAAGGTACCGTTCTGTTGCTGGGGCTGGCGGTGATTTTTCTGACCGCGCGGCGTTTATCATAGAAGATTCGGGAACCCGAGTGACAGGCGCTGTGAGAGTGTCATCCTGGCCGGATCAATTTTGTTTTCCGTCCCTCGACCCTTGAGGACGCGGAACTAGAGGTCTTAATCCTTATGAAAACCGGAATCATTGGCTTGCCGCAGGTGGGCAAGACGTCGCTGTTTGTAATGCTGACCAAGCTGTCGGTGGCAAATCGCTCGGGGAGCCCACGCGAGGCGCATCTCGGCGTGACGAAGGTTCCCGACGACCGACTCGACCGGCTTGCGGCGCTCTATAACCCGAAGAAGCTGATCCACGCCAGCGTGGAATACACCGATGTCGCCGCCCTTAGCCAGGAAGCGCTAAAGGAGACGGCCTTCGCCGCCAACCTCCGCAACGTGGATGCCCTGGCCCATGTGGTGCGCGCCTTCGATGACCCGTCTATTGCGCACGTAGGGGCGGTGGATCCGCTGCGCGACATCAAGAACATTGACCTCGACTTGATTGTCAACGACCTCGGGCAGATCGAGAAGCGCCTGGAGCGCGTGGAGAAAGACCTCAAGAAGATGAAGACCGCCGAGCTGGAGAAGGAACACGAGCTCTTGCTGCGGGCCCAACAACACGTTGAGAAAGAGCTGCCCCTGCGCGAGATGGAGATGACCGCCGACGACAAGAAGCGCATCCGCGGCTTCATGTTTCTTAGCGAAAAGCCCATCCTGTATGTGCTGAACATCGGCGAGAGCACCACCCTCGGCAAGGATCTCGAAGAAGCGGTGGCGAAGTACGGGCTGACCGAGATTGCGGCGCGTCCCAACACCGGCGCGACGGCGGTCTGCGCCAAAGTCGAGGCCGAGCTGGCGGAGATGAGCGACGAAGATGCGGCGGAGTTTCTCTCAAGCTACGGCCTGCAGGAGAGCGGGCTGGTGCGGCTCATCCGCAAGACCTACGAACTGCTCGGGCTGATCTCGTTCTTTACCGTGGGCGAAGACGAGTGCCGCGCCTGGACCGTGGAGCGCGGTTCAAAAGCCGTCGAAGCCGCCGGCGCCATTCATACCGACTTGTCGAAGCATTTTATCCGCGCCGAGACCATTCACTGGGACCAGTTGCTCGATGCCGGTTCAGAAGCCGAAGGCCGCGCCCGCGGCACCCTGCGGCTCGAAGGCAAAGAGTACATCGTCAAAGACGGCGATGTGATGCACATACGGCATAGCGGCTAGCGGTCAGTCCAACGGCAACAGATATTCCGGGTTGGCGCTCAGTTGTCCGCCAAGGGCTTGAGCGTCAAGCACCGCCATGTCCCACGAGATCCACGAAGTGGGCGTGATGCGGATGGTGACATCGTCAAACGACGCAAACACTGGACCGACGTGAGGGTCCGCAAGCGCCTTTTCGCTCAGGTATCGTCCGTGCAGGCGATGATTGATGGCTTGCGACTCCGCGCCGGAAAGCAACTCCACAGAGCCGATTGCAGTGACCCCCCGTTCCTTGCCGGGCACCCGCAGGTCAACCATCAAGGAGGCATTCGGCCTCGCCATGACGTTACGGGCCTTTCGGCTCCGGGAGGACGTTGCCACATACAGGTAGCCGTCCGCGTAGAGGTACCAAACGGCTGTGAGGTGAATGGTCTCGTCGGCATTCCTGGTTCCCAGCGTTGCAATGTGGCGTTGTAGCAAGAGTTCCTGGAATTGCGCTTCCGCGGATTTAGCCGGCATGCGTCCCTCCTCAAACGATGCTGAATTTTACAGCGAGCCATTCTCGCATTTTGCCGTGGTGGATGGTCAATTCGGAACCTTCGGCTGACAGCAGTCTGGACGGAACCACTCTGCTATGCTTCTGGCTGCGCATGAATCCCATCGTACTTAGCATCTTGCTGGGCCTCACGGCCGCCGGCGCCAACGTCTTTGGCGGCGCGGTCATCGTGCAACGCAACTGGGAGCGCCGCTATCTCCGCTATTTTGTGGCTCTGGGCGCGGGTTTCATGCTGGCCACGGCGCTGGTGGAGATGGTGCCGGAGAGCCTGCAGTTAGGCGGCCGCAAGGGTGCGCTGCTGGTGCTCGCCGGTTACCTGCTGGTCCACCTGTTCGAGCACACCATCACCCCGCATTTTCACTATGGCGAAGAGACCCACGCCGAAGAGTATCTGCACTCGCACCGGCGAACGTCGGTTTTATTTGGGCTGCTGATCCACACCTTTTTCGATGGCATCGCCATCGCCTCGGGATTCCTGATCTCGTCTTGGCTGGGCTGGATCATCTTCTTCGCCGTGTTTCTGCATAAGATTCCCGAGGGCTTTACCGTCACCTCCGTCATGCTGGCCAGCGGACTGAGCAAGGGGAAGTCGTGGTTTGCCTCGGTGATGCTGGGGATCGCGACGGTGGCGGGCGTGCTGACCATGGTCGTCGGCCGCCATGAAGTAGCGTACGGCTTGCCGATTGCCGCCGGGGTCACCATCTACGTGGCGGCCTCCGACTTGATTCCCGAGGTCAACCGCGAGCCCGGAGTCGGAATGGCGGTTGTGGTATTTGCCGGCGTCGGACTGCTCTTCCTGCTCGATCTCCTCTTTCACTGCACTAATGCAATTTCGCTGACTTGCCGCCGAAGTTGCGGTAAGATGTGCAGCCTATGAAAACCAAACGTTGCGTTCCCTCTGTCTGCTAGTGGTGCTGTGTCTTTCCCTCGCCGCAAACAGCTTCGCCAAACACAAGAAGAGCCCACGTCTGAATTCCAGCACGACCGTCCGGCGGCGGCTTCGATTACTACCTGCTGACGCTGAGTTGGGCGCCGGAATTTTGCGCAACCAATACCAACGGGCGCGGGTCGGCGGAGTGCGACCCCAAGCACCACATGGGACTGGTAGTGCATGGGCTGTGGCCGCAGTACAACAACGGCAAGTGGCCGCAAGACTGCTCCAGCACGCCGCCGGTCGCTTCGGCGACGGTGGATCACATGATGCCGATCATGCCGGGCAAACAACTGATCCAGCATGAGTGGGCGAAGCACGGGACGTGCAGCGGCCTGTCGGTCAGGATTATTTTTCGTCGATCGAGAAGCTTTACACCGGGTTGAATGTACCCGACGATTTCAAGAAGCCCGCCAATTCGGCGCAAACCAGCCCCGGGCGACATCGAGGCGGAATTCGCCACGGCCAATAACGCACCCAAGGAAGCGTTTCGCGTGTCGTGTCCGCAGAACGAGTTCTCGGCGGTGGAGATCTGCCTGAGCAAAGACCTGAAATACCTGGCGTGTCCGGCCACGGTGAAGGAGTGCAAAGCCGGCGAGGTGAAGGTCAGGCCGGTACCGTAGAAGCGTTCCGAGGGATATTAAGGTTGCCAGCGTGCCGTGGAAGGTTGTCGTTAATCGACGCCTAGTTAGATGACTAGTGTGTTATCGTTGAAGCGACGATGAGGTGCAGCATGGCCGGCTGGCAAGTACAGGATGCGAAGGCTCGGTTCAGCGAGTTACTCGACACCACTCTCAAGAAAGGCCCACAGGTGGTCACCAAGCGGGGCGTTGAGGCTGCCGTGCTGGTGCCGATCGAGGAATGGCGGCGCTTGCAGCAAGAAGCGCGCCCGGGACTGAAAGAGCTGTTGCTGGGCCCGGGGCCGCGATTCGAGAACATCGTGCCGCCGCGAGGAAAACTGCACCGTCGGCGCCCGGTTAGTTTCCGATGAATCGCTATCTGCTGGACACGAACGTCGTGTCGGAACTGCGCAAGAACAAGCCCCATGGAGCGGTCGTTGCCTGGGTCAGCAGCCTGCAAGGTGAACAAATCTACGTTTCTGCAGTGACTTTCGGCGAACTGCAGGCCGGGATCGAAATCACCCGCGCCCAGAACGCAATCAAGGCAGAGGAAATCGGACAGTGGGCAGATCGGCTGCAAGATACGATTCAGGTGCTCTCGATGGATGCGTCGTGCTTCCGCGAGTGGGGGCGGCTCATGCATGGCCGGTCCGACCACCTGGTTGAGGACGCGATGCTTGCCGCCACAGCACGGGTTCACGGGTTGGCGGTCGCGACCCGCAACGAGAAGGACTTTCGCCAACTGGGAGTGCAAGTGGTGAATCCCTTCAAGAGCACTCAACAGGGGAGATGAACCGGTGGTAGGGCCGGCTGGGATCGAACCAGCAACCCTCAGCTTAGAAGGCTGATGCTCTATCCAATTGAGCTACGGCCCCACACGTTGCGGCTGATGCCCTATCAGCGCCGGCCGCAGCTTCATTATCGCAAATCATGGCACGGCGGCGGTAAGTACGGAAGTGACCCGGCGGAGTCCTGCTCCCCAGTACGTGCGCGCCTCCGCCTCCTCGCGGCCATAGCCGGACACGTAAAGCGTCACATAGAAGCCGGGCGACGGTTCGGCGTCGGCGCCCGTTGGGTCCGCGTCGAACCGCTCACCTTCGGCTTCCGGGAGATACCAACAGCGCCGCACGATGAATTCGCAGGCGATCGGCTCAGCATCTTCGCTGTCGAGTTTGCGCGCCGCAGACTTCACCCACGCCTCATGCCGCTCAAACGAGAGACGCGCGGCCATGTCGCTTGCGATGAGATCGACGTAGCAGCAGAACTTCGCGGTTGCGTCGTAGATCGCCTCAGCCTCGCCGAGGTCGTCGTCGAGCCAGATGTCGCACTTCACGGTCGTCCACGGAGACGGCGGCGCATTGATTTCTCGCAGAAAGTCGCCGAGCTCGGGGTTGTTCGTAGCCTCAGGGATCGCCGCCAGTAATTCCGGCTGCTCGCGCAGGTTAACGTAATGCTGCGACCCATCAGGAGACGACCAGGGAAACTCGAGCACCGGATCATCCGCGCCCAGTTCGACCGACCAGTCGGCGTCCATCAGCGAGACGCCCACGCGGGAGCGGCCACCGACTCGCCGTGCTCGATTCGTTGCACGAAAGCAATGGCCTGGCGCTCGGCCCAGCGGCCGTCGTAGCCGTTAGCGTTGGCGAGAAAAGCGCAGTGTCCACCGCTTGTGGTTTCCAGATAAGTGATGTGTGGATTCTGCTCCAACCTGCGCCGCGTGTCAGGGAGAATACGGATGAATGGGTCATCCTCGGAGTGGAGGATCAGCGTAGGTACGGCGATGCGGTCGAGAAACTGCGACGAAGCAGCGCGAGTGTAGTAGTCCTGGGCGTCACGGAAGCCGCAGTAGCGCGCCGTGATCTGGTCGTCAAACTCGCGCAGGCTGCGTAAGCCGCGGAGGTAGCGCGTGTCGTAACGGCCGGGGTAGAGCGCCGCCTTCCGCTTGATGCGCTGCCGCAAACCGCGTAGGAACTTCCATTCGTAGATAAGGTTGGCGCGTTCATGCAGGGCGTCAGCCGAAGCGGCCAAGTCCATCGCGGGTGAGACGCCGACACCGGCTACTACCTGCGATGGAGCATGCGAGCCCCACTCTCCAAGTTTCTTCAGCACGAGGTTGCCGCCCATGGAAAACCCGACCAGCGCAATACGCTGGCAGGCCGTCCTCGCGAATGAGTGTCTCGGCTACCGTTCCCACATCGCCCGACATGGAGGAGTTGTAGAGCGTGGGACCCAGCGTCTCGGTACCGCCGCAGTTGCGCATGTTCATGCGCACCACGTTCATGCCAGCGCTCCACGCCTTGCTGCCGGTGCCGATGACATACTGCGATTCACTGGAGCCCTCGAGGCCGTGCACAATGATCAGCGTGGTGGCGGCGGCCCGCTCCGCCTGCCAGTGACACTGGCAGAGCACCTTCATCTCCGGTTCAACCTCGAACAGCCGCGCCTCGGCGGGAGGCAGTTCGTTGCGACGCGGCAGGAAGTTGCCGGCGATAGTCTGAGAGTGTCCGCCAAGGAAGGGACGTCGCGGAACGAACGGTTCGCCGAAATAATCATGCGCGCCGTTGGTGTCGGTCACCCGCAAAGGATGTCCACTAGCGTGCAATTCATTTCGCACGCCGCGGTCGGCGGATGGACTGGGTTCGCTGCGTTGCATCTATAATGAAATGTACCCCGTTTCCAACATTATGGCAGCAGAAGCCGACCGAAGGAGCGGGAGGTCGAGTGGGAGCAACCATGCCGATTTTTGAGTATCTCTGTGCCGAGTGCGGCCACAAGTTCGAAGCTATTGTCCTGGGCGATCAGAAGGCCGAATGTCCCAAGTGCCACACCGCCAAACTGGAGCAGCAGTTGTCGAGGTTCTCGGCCCACGCCCACAGCAGCGCGCCCGCGGCGAGTCCCTGCGGACAAACTGCCTGCTGCATGAACAACGGCGGCGGCTGCTCGATGAACTAGCGTCCGCGAAGCGCGATTTGGCCGCGCAAATTCGCGCGACCCGACGCATGGCCGCCCGGGGCGCGGGTGAATGTTATAATCGAACGAATGCGGTGGGTGTAGTTCAGTGGTAGAACTCCGGTCTGTGGCACCGGCTGTCAAGGGTTCGAATCCCTTCACCCACCCCAAAAATCCCTCCTGATATTGTCCTTAGGCCCATTTCACTTCGCAACCGATGCGACATCTATTCGCGATGTTGCTCGCCCAGAGGGATCTCCGCCAAGTCCATCCAGCGCTCGCCTGTGCCTTTCACGAACGTGATTCTGTCGATACGGATGCGACGGCTGTCTTCGCAACAGTCCCATCGTGGCCGGGCCAGGTCGATGACCTTGCGGGCCTCGGCTTCCGTGTCCATTTTGACGATAGTGAGATGAGGCATGTAGGGCCAGGGCTCGGCGTAGAGGAGGGCTCCCTGGTTGAGGTGGTCGTGCAATTCGCGAATACGGTAGGCTCCGTAGGCCACGCGAATGAAGACCGTCGGTGTGGTGGGGATGAAGGTCTCCACGTCTCCCATGGTGACGTCGAAAGGGAGCATGGTGCGGCAAACCGATCGTAGCTGCCGGATGGCTTCCGCTTCCGTACCTTGCAGCGGTCGGGGGGGCAGGATGGTGATGTGGGCGTCGGCGTGGGTGTGCGCAGGATGCAGATCGCGCCGCATCTCCTCGACGAACATGCCGGCGGGACTCCGGACGTAGGTCACCGCCGCGTACGTAAGACCCATCATGCAATCTGATTATAGTGGCTGGATGCAGGCAGGGCGCGCGCAGTTAGGTCATCGGGTGTCCACTACGATAAAATAAAGCCTCACCAGTCGGGGCGTAGCGCAGCCTGGTAGCGCACCTGCCTTGGGCGCAGGGGGTCGGAGGTTCAAATCCTCTCGCCCCGACCAATTCCTCCCTCCTCTTGTAACCAGTGACAACAGCTCGCGGCCCTGCACTCCGCGCACTTCCGGTCGCGTGCCGGAAGGGGAAGTCCACCGCCCGGTTCCCGTCTGAAAATATCCTTGAAAAAAAGACGGCGATTCGTCACAAAAAAGTGAATTCGCGGCCCAGCTTGCCGATCTACCTATACCGGGAATTTTGCGGGACGAAGTCGCTTCGCAGCTTTCGTGCCCGTATGGGATTGACCAAAGGTTCACTTGACCCGCCGTAGCGGGAAGAGTAGAACGCCCTCAAAGAACAAGGAGGCCAGCCTTTATGAAGCCGATCCGCACTTTTAGCGTTGTACCTTCACTTCCCAAGCCGATCGAGGGACTGCGCAGGATCGCCCGCAACCTGCGTTGGGCGTGGAGCCACGAGTCGGTGGAGTTGTTCCGCCGGCTGGATCGCGATTTGTGGGAGACCACCGGGCATAATCCGGTGCTGCTGCTGGGCACTATCGAACAAGCCAAGCTGGAAGAGGCCGCCAAAGACGATGCTTTTCTGGCCCACCTCTCGCGCGTCGAATCGAACCTGGTGTCGTACCTGCTGGCCAAAGCGACCTGGTTTCATCGCACGCATGGCGCCAGCGGCGACACTCCGCTGATCGCGTATTTCTGCGCCGAGTTCGGGCTTACGGAGTGTCTTTCGATTTTCGCCGGAGGGCTGGGCATTCTGGCCGGTGACCACCTGAAATCGGCCAGCGATCTGGGCGTGCCGCTGGTGGGCGTCGGGCTGCTGTACCAGCAGGGATATTTCCGCCAGTACCTCAACCAGTCGGGATGGCAGCAGGAAGCCTACGCCGGCAACGATTTCCATAATTTACCTGTGGAACTGGTGGAGGGCCAAAACGGTCAGCCCCTCGAGGTGAGCGTCGATCTTGCAGGACATCCGGTGCATGCCCAGGTCTGGCGGGTGCATGTCGGACGGGTGTCGCTGTACTTGCTTGACACCAATATCGCCGCCAATACGCGCACCGAAGATCGCGACGTCACCGATCAGTTGTACGGGGGCGACCGTGAAATGCGTATCCGGCAGGAAATTCTGCTCGGCATCGGTGGCTACCGCGCGCTGCAACAGGTCGGCCTGCATCCCACGGTTTTTCACATGAACGAAGGCCATGCCGCTTTCGCCGCGCTGGAGCACACCCGGCATCTCATGACGACGCGCGGACTCAGCTTTCCCGAGGCGCGGGAACTTGCCTCCGCCAGCCTGGTGTTTACCACTCACACTCCGGTGGAGGCCGGGCACGATTATTTTCAGCCCGAGTTGGTGAACCGCTATTTCAGCGACATGGCGCGGGAGCTTGGTCTGACACAGTGGGACTTCCTGGAATTGGGCCGGTCGGCCAAGACTGGCGAGTTCTGCATGACCGTGCTGGCGCTGCGTATGGCGGCCCGCGCCAACGGCGTCAGCAAGCTGCATGGCGAGGTCAGCCGCAAGATGTGGCAATCGCTGTGGCCGGGTGTGCCGGTCGACGAGGTGCCCATCGGCCACGTGACCAACGGCGTGCACTTCCGCAGTTGGATCTCGGCCGAGATGAATCAGCTCTATGACCGCTATCTGGGCCCGAACTGGCGCGAGGAGCCCGCTAACAGCGACGTGTGGAGCCGCGTGCAGTCAATCCCGGCAGAAGAACTGTGGCGTACGCACGAGCGCCGTCGCGAGCGGCTGGTGGCGTTTGCCCGCCGCCGGGTGACAGAGCAGCGTATCGGCCGCGCTGCCGCCCAGGCTGAAATTGAAGCCGCCGCCGAAGTGCTTAATCCTGACACCCTGACCATTGGGTTCGCCCGGCGCTTCGCCACCTATAAGCGGGCGACCCTGATCCTGCACGACATGGATCGACTGCGAAAGATCCTCACGAACACAGAGCGGCCTGTCCAGCTGATCTTTGCCGGAAAAGCTCATCCTCAAGACGAAGCGGGCAAGGAACTTATCCGCAAGATCACCGAGGTGAGCCGCGATCCGGTGCTGGGCCGGCACGTGGTGTTCCTGGTCGATTACGACATGGCGGTGGCGCGCTCGCTGGTGCAGGGCGTGGATGTATGGCTCAATACGCCCCTGCGCCCCAATGAGGCATCCGGCACCAGCGGCATGAAGGCCGCGGCCAATGCCGTGCTGAACCTGAGCATGCCCGACGGCTGGTGGGACGAAGTATGGAACGATCCGCGCAATTCGCGACTGATGGGCTGGGCGATCGGCAAGGGCGAGGAGTACGCCGACCCGGCGAAGCAGAACCAGGTGGAGGCCGAAGCGCTTTACGATCTGCTGGAACGCGATGTGGTTCCGACTTTTTATGATCGCGGCAGTGACCGGATTCCGCGCCGTTGGGTGGAGCGGATGAAGGCCGACGTTGATTCGCTTTGCCACTTCGTGAACACCCATCGCATGGTGCGTGACTACGTGGAGGGCTACTACATGAAAGCGCACGCGCAGTTCCGGGCTCTGGATCAGGACCAAGCTGCCCGTGCCCGGCAGCTTGCCGCTGACCTCGACCGCATCCGTGGGGCTTGGCAGGACGTGTGGGTCGCCAACGTCGCGGACGGGCCGTCACGAGAGGTGCCCGTGGCCTCGTCCGTGCAAGTCCGCGCCGGGGTGCATCTTGGCCGGCTGACCCCGCAGGACGTGGTGGTTGAGCTATACGCCGGGCGGGTGGACATCAACGGAGAACTGGTGGATGGACATGCGGTCGCTATGCAGCCCACCGGTCCGGCATCGGACGGAATCGTGCCGTATGCCGTTGAAACGGCGATGGTCAGTAGCGGCCTGCACGGCGTGACGGTGCGGGTGCGACCCAGCCATCCCGACCTGCCCGTGCCGTTTATTCCCGGCCTGATTTGTTGGGCGGACGAAGCTCGAATGCCCGTAATCGAGCAGGCATAACCAGACGCAACGGGACGCAGCGGCATTGGCGATTTGCGAAGCCTTACAATAGCCTTGCCGTGAAAATTGGGCTTGATTTTGGAACAACCCGCATCGTGGTGGCCGGCGTGGATCGCGGCAACTATCCCTTGGTCAACTTTGAAGCGCCCGGCGGGCGGGTACACGACTGGTTTCCCGCCGTGCTGGCAGCTTCGGGCGCTCGCCGCGTGTACGGCTGGGAGGCGCTCGAGCGGCAGGGGCAGCCGGGCTGGACGCTCGTTCGCTCCCTGAAGCGGTTGCTGAAGAACGCCGGGCCTCATTCGCAAGTCGAGATCGGCGGGCAAGCCATCAACCTTGCCCAAGTGCTAACGGAGATGATGGCGGCGCTGCGCCACGAACTCCTTCATTCTTCGACACTTGGCGCGAAGAAGGTTGAGCCATTGCAGGCCATGCTGGGAGTTCCGGCGAATGCCAACAGCAACCAGCGCTTCCTGACCGAAGAGACGGCGCGGTCCGCCGGGTTTGAGGTCCTTGGCCTCACCAACGAGCCCTCAGCGGCTGCCGTTGAATACGCCCATCGCACTAGCGAGGATCGCAAGGGCCAGTCCCGCACCGGACTGCTCGTCTACGATCTCGGTGGCGGCACCCTCGACGTTTCGCTCGTGGCTATGGGCGAAGATGAGCACGAGGTGGTGGCCACCGACGGGATGCCGGAGTTTGGTGGCGACGACTTCGACGAAATCCTTGCCGAACTGGCCCTCTCTGCTGCCGGAATCCCGCCCCATGTGCACGGAACCCTGACGGTCGCGGAACACTTCGCCCTCCTCGACGAGTGCCGCGAGAAGAAAGAGTCCCTTAACCCCAACAGCCGCAAGGTTTTAATCGATCTGGAGCGGGTGCGGGAGGGATGGAAAGAAATCTCCATTCCGGTTGACGCCTTTTACGAGCGCTGCCGCCCGCTCATTGAGCAATCGCGTTATGTCGCCGAAAACTTGCTCGCCACCAACCCCGACCAACTGATTGACACGCTGTACCTTACCGGCGGCGGGTCGGAATTGCCACCGGTCGCCCGTATTCTGCGCGAGACCTTCGGCCGCCGCGTCCGGCGGTCGGCCTACATGCGCTCGGCGACGGCGATTGGGCTGGCGATCCGCGCCGCTAGCCAAGACGACCGCGTCCTTCGTGACCGCTTCACCCGAAATTTCGGCGTCTGGCGCGAGTCCGACAACGGCGCCAACGTCGTCTTCGACGTCATCTTCCCCCGAGGCGTCCAGGTGCCCCATCGTGGCCAAGCTCCCTTGCGCGTTGTCCGCGGCTATCACCCTGCTCATAACATCGGTCATTTCCGCTATCTCGAGTGCTCCCACCTCGACGCCGCCCATCAGCCCCAGGGCGACATCAGCAACTGGGACGAAATCCGCGTCCCCTACGATCCCGCGTTGCGCGGTTCCTCCGACCTGGCCTCTGCAACCGTGCAGCGAGGCACGCCCCGTTCCGACGTGTTGATCGAGGAAGAGTACACCTGTGACGCCAACGGCGCTGTCGCAGTCCGCATCAGCGACAAGTATTCGCAGCATACCAACGAATACAAGCTGGGCAAGTGGTCCCGCAACAGCAAATCACCCAAACGGCGCTGACGGATCCGCTGGTAGTCAGTTGCTTGTGAAATGGCGATTTCACAATCCATCCCGCGGCGTGGTAGATGTTCGGACTTTGGGATAGCCGACTACGCCAGAGTGAGGTAAAAATTGAGAAGGCGAGAATGGCCCCGCCTTCCTCGCCTTACTTGTCTTTCTGGTGGTGTGTTGCCTAGTACGTCTGAACCTTGCCGATGCGCGGCGGCTTCACTGGAGCAGCTACTCCATAGATCACGGTAAAGCCTGAGCCTCCGCCCCAAGTTGAGGTGGGACGGGCAGGATTTGGGCCTGCAGCCGCTTCGAGAAGGTTCCAGTTGTTCGCAGCCCAGACGTTGCCGGCCGCATCGATCGACACGTCGGTGATCATCTGGATGCTGCCGCTCTGGAAGATGTGGACGACATCGCCGGTCCTAGTGCTAGAGGGATGCCCCTTAGTGTTGTCCCCGGCTAGAAGAGTGACGGAACGACCCCACATGTTACCCACCCACACATCGTCGTTGCCGTCGATATTCAAGCCCCACGGAATGTTGATCGCTTCGCCTGTAAAACCCATGGGTGCGGGTTGCGTTCCATCCGGACGGATCATGTTGACTGCGCCCGTTGGTCGCGCCGGTGGGCCCATCACATACTTGAACATGGCCGCAGTAATAAGCTTAAACTGCTCCATGATGGAAATGCCATCGGGAAGCTTCGGCTGGGGCGTCTTCAGATCCATGTTGCTTACCACCCAGACGTTTTCCTTCGAGTCCAGCGCGAGGGCACGGACGCCGATCCCGGCACGGAAACTTTCCGCCTTACTGGGATCGTTCATCGGGAACCGTACCACTGTGTCCGACGAAGAGTTGGCAACCCAAACACGGTTCTGGGAGTCGACGACGATGTCGAAGGGAGACTTCAACCCTGCGGGCTTTACGATCTTGCCATCTTTGATCCGTCCACCGGGAAAATAAAGCAACTGATTGTCAGAGCCATCGGCAATCCAGACGTCCCCATTCGGGGCAACTCCGATTCCCATCAGGCCGAGGAACTTCTCTTTGAACGGGAAATCGCTCTCGCTGGCAACCGGTTTGCCATTGAAATCCATCACCAGAATCTTCCCGTTGAAGCTGGAGATCCAGACCCGGTCTTTGGTCACGGCCGTGCCCCAGCCGACGCCATCAATGCCCATTCCGGTGAAGCCCGTGATCGGCGGTGACAGTGCAACTCCGTTGGGGCTGAACTTGCCCACACCGCCGCCGGTGCTCTTATTCACGCCGGACTGCGAGCCGGGCATCCAGTTCATGCCGCTCCAAAGATTGCCTTCCGGATCAAACATGAAACGTCCATTGGCGTAGTCTCCGCCACCCGAGAAACACAGCGAGAGGGCGAAATCGTCCGGGACGTAAACGAGATACGGAATGAAGGGCGCACTCCGCCGCCCATCGGGGGCGGGCAGCGGATAAGCCTCGTCGAACAGCGCGTAAAGGTTCTTCGGATCGGCCCATGGCTCACGTGCAATGCCGGCCATCGCCTCAAGAGTGTTCTTAGGCGTCGCTCCGCCGGTCGGCGTCGCGGCCTTGTAGAATCGGGCGCGCCAATCGTCGCTGGCCACCGTGAACGACGCTGTGATCAGTGATCCCACTGTATCCAAGGTCGCGAGCGTCGTAGTCATCGAGCTGTTGATCGGATCCAGTAGAACCTTGCCCCAAGTGCCGGTCGCGGGATCGACCAGATTGGGAACGTTTCCGGCAGCGATCTTGAGTCCAAGTGGATTGCCCGAGATTCCATCGCCACTGATGAATCGTGCGTTGGTGAATGCGGATGCGACGGTGGTGAGTTCGTTAATCGTCACACTAGCCGGGGGATTGCTGCCCAGCACCAACAACAGCGCGATGGCGGGATTGTCGGCACTCGTCTTGCTTGCCTTCGGCACGCCGCCGGTTGCAACGAGATAGAGGATGCCGTCCTTGCTTGCGCCCTTGGCGCGTACTTCAAAGCGGCCGTTATCGCTGGTCTTGCTCTGAGCGAGTTGCTTGGGAGCAGCGGCGCTGGCTTCCCACAAGGTTACGGTTGACTTGGCGATCGGGACTCCTCCGCCGAGTACTTGACCTTTAATGCTGTCGGCGGCAAAAGCCTGCCCTACGGCTAAGAACGTGAAGGCAATGAGAGCTGGGAGTGTCAAACTGCGAAGGAAGGTCGGATCGTTCATAGATTGCTCCTTGTAGTGAACACGCAAACCCCCGATCGGCTTTATACCCCCGGCACTCGGTCGGAAAGGGCTGTTAGCAGGACATTTGCGTATAAGGGACAGTCTAGGCATCCGGCTGCGATACGTCCAACGCTTTTGCCGCATTGTTGGCGGCAACAGGCCATGTCGGAGGTTAACCGAAACGTCGGCGCCCAGCCAGGATTTCTTGGCGCAATCAGGCCTTAGCAGTAACAATCCCTCATTTCGCCGCGGCTTGATTTGCGTCATTCTTGTTTATCCGTGGCTCAAGGATGGTTCTTGGCCAATGTCCCATCCGAGGTTCCACTGAATCTGCGTTTGCCTTTGCCTGCCTGACAACCAACCGATGGCAACTCTTACCCGCTGGCGATGGTCTTCCCGTTTTGGGAAGAACGTGGTTACTAAAGTTTTCCCGACCTGCCGATTTCTCTGGCATTCGCCCGTTGCTGCCGTTATAACCTCCCCGTGGGCGAAGGGATTCGTGTCTCCCTGCCCACCCTCGCCCAGCGCCCGGGCCCATCGGCTCTTTGAGAACTCCTGAAACCGCGCCTCCTGCGGGTCGATTTCCGGCCAATTCGCGGATTCGCCATACTTGTATGGATAGTATGCATTGTATGGCATTTTGTGGTATGAAAAGTATGACAAGTATGACAAAAAACTTCGCAAAATTGCCCGGTTTTAACCCCTAAGTCTCACGCGCTCACATGGATACGTATAACTGGCTTAAGAATCAATTGCTTACGAACAATTTCCGCTTAAGTCGCTGATTCTAAGGAGTCGTCGATAAAAAAGTTGCGATTCTGTGTTGTATATCGCTATATCACAACCCGACACTGCTCGCGAACCGCTTCTTTAGATCGGCAAGCCAATTTAATCGCACAAAGCTGTGCGGATGCCATACTGGCAACTAGGACACCTTCATGAACGTCCTCGTCCTCAACGCCGGCAGTTCCAGCCTGAAGTTTCAAGTTATCGCAACTGATATGGAGCGCATCCAGGAGCGCCAGGACCAGCGGCTGTGCCGCGGCGAGGTGGAGCGCACCGGCGGCGAAGCCATCATCACCTTTCAGCCGGGCGAAGCAGCGAAGCGTAAGTTCACCGCTCCGCTGAAAGATATCGCTGCCGCGCTCGACTACCTGGTGCGCTACATCGCCTCGGATGAGTCGGGCGTGGACGAGATCAAGAGCACCGCCGACATCCATGCGGTGGGGCATCGCGTGGTGCATGGCGGCGAGGCGTTCAGCGAGTCGGCGCTCATCGATGACAAGGTGTTGCAGGGTATCGAGGATTGCATTGATCTTGCACCATTGCACAATCCCAATAACCTGAAGGGGATTCGCGCGGCACGCGAGATCTTCGGCAAAGCAACGCCGCAGGTGGCAGTGTTCGACACGTCGTTTCATCACACGATCCCCGAGGCGGCCTTCATGTACGCGCTGCCGTACCACCTGTACCGGCGATATCGGGTGCGGCGTTACGGATTTCATGGCACGTCGCACCGCTACGTGGCGTTTCGTTATCGCGACTTGCGAGGGTTGACGCGGGAGCAGACGAACATCATCACGCTGCATTTGGGTAACGGCTGCTCGGCGGCGGCGATTAAGTCAGGGAATTCCATCGACACCTCGATGGGGATGACGCCGCTGGAAGGGCTCGTGATGGGAACGCGCTCGGGTGATGTGGACCCGGCCATTGTGAACCTCATCAGTGCGAAAGAGGGGATGTCGCCGTCGGAGGTGGAGACGCTGCTGAACACGCAGTCGGGGCTGCTGGGGATTTCAGGGCTGACCAACGACATGCGCGAGCTGCAGGCCGAGCTGGCGGACCATGATGACCGGCGTGTGAGGCTGGCGATTGACGTGTTCTGCTATCGCGCGCGCAAGTACATTGGTGCGTACTTGGCCGCGATGGGCGGAGCGGACGCGGTGGTGTTCACGGGCGGCATCGGAGAGAACTCGCCCGAGGTACGGGCGCGGATTTGCGAGGGAATGGCGTGGGCGGGGCTGAAGATCGATGAGGCGCGCAACCAGCAGACGGTGGGGCGCGAAGGCCTTATTAGTACCGACGATTCGCGGCTGCTGGCCTATGCAATCCCGACGAATGAAGAGTTGTTGATCGCGCGGGACACCGTGCGGGTGATTCTGGGCGAGCCGCATCCGTCGTAGCATCCACTACAGAGACACAGAGGCACAGAGAAGGATTGGGCGAAAAGCGAAGGTAACTGCGAATCCCGCGGATTGAACGGCGCAGAAATGCGGGTGGCTCGACTAGGAGTACGACGTGGTCCCTCGCTTTGCGCGGAAGAAAGGCGCAAAAGATGGAGCGGGCACAGAGAGTGCCGTCTCTACTGGACTTGGGTTATTTGTAGAAGTGTTCCCGGCACTCACGTGCCGGGCTACTGTTTTGACGCCCGCCAGCGGCGGGTTTGAGCATCTTTTATGGCTATGCAGTCCGCGGGCTCACGCCCACGGCTCAAACAAATTCCGCCCTGCGGGCAGGGTTCCTCGCTAGAGTCCCACCCCATCGCTAAAGGAAGGCGATAAGGGTGAGGCACCCAGAGAATCCATTCAGCCGATATTCATTCAGCCCGTTCAGTACGGCCAGACCCATCCTGCGGCTTTGGGTTCGTCGATGCCGTGTTCGTGCGCGTAATTGCGGCACTCGATTTGCCGGTTGAGGAAGCGCTCTTTGGCGTGGCCGCCGATTTTTTGCAGGCGGGGCACGCGGTCGATTGCGTCCATGGCAAGGCTGAAGCGGTCAATGTTGTTGTTGATGGCCAGCTCCAGCGGCGTGTTGATGTTGCCCTTCTCCTTGTAGCCGCGCACGTGCATGTTGTCGTGATTGTGGCGGCGATAGGCGAGGCGGTGAATGAGCCACGGGTAGCCGTGGAAGTTGAAGATCACCGGCTTGTCGAGGGTGAAGAGCGAGTCGAAATCCTTGTCGGGAAGGCCGTGCGGGTGCTCGGTCGAGGGTTGAAGCTTAAAGAGATCGATGACGTTGACGAAGCGGATTTTGATGTCGGAGAACTCTTCGCGCAGCAGCACGGTAGCGGCCAGCGCTTCCTGCGTGGGTATGTCGCCGGCGGAGGCCATGACGAGGTCGGGTTCGCCGCCTTCGTCGTTGCTGGCCCAGTCCCAGATGCCGATGCCCTTGGTGCAATGGGTGATGGCGGCGTCCATGGTCATGTACTGCAGATGCTGCTGCTTGTCGCAGACGATGACGTTGACGTAGTTCTGGCTGTGCAGGCAGTGGTCAGTCACGGACAAGAGCGAGTTCACGTCAGGCGGCAGATAGATGCGGGTGACATTGGCGCTCTTGTTGACGACCACGTCGAGGAAGCCGGGGTCCTGGTGAGTGAAGCCGTTGTGGTCTTGCCGCCAGACGGTGGAGGTGATGAGCAGGTTGAGCGAGGCGATGGATTCGCGCCAGGAGAGGTGATTGCAGATCTCCAGCCACTTGGCGTGCTGGTTGAACATGGAATCGATGACGTGGACGAACGACTCGTAGGTGGAGAAGAAGCCGTGGCGTCCGGTGAGCAAGTAGCCTTCGAGCATGCCTTCCATGGTGTGCTCGCTGAGCATCTCGATTACGCGGCCGTCGGCGGAGAGTTCGCCGCCGTCGAGGTCTTCCTTGAAATATTCCTCGATCCAGAACTTCTTGCTGACCTGGTAAATGGCGTCGAGCTTGTTGGAAGTGTTCTCGTCGGGGCCGAAGACGCGGAAGTTGTCCATGTTCTCTTTCATCACGTCGCGCAGATAAACGCCGAGGGGACGGGTGTTCTCGTGCGTCGTCGTGCCGGGCTTCTCGAACTGCACGCCGTAGGTGCGGAAATCGGGCAGGCGAAGTGCGCGCTTGATGCGGCCTCCGTTGGTGTGCAGGTTGGCGCTCATGCGGCGATTGCCGGTGGGCGCAAGTTCGCGGAACTCGGCGGCGAATTTACCGTGGCCGTCGAAGAGCTCTTCGGGCTTTTGTGAGCGCATCCAATTTTCTAGTAGCTGCAACTGCACCGGGTCCTTTTTCACGTTGGGCAGGGGAACCTGGTGGGCGCGCCAGAAACCTTCGAGATAGTGGCTCTCGACTTCGCGCGGAGCGGTCCAACCCTTGGGGGAACGCAGCACGATCATGGGCCAGTGGGCTCGGGTGATGGCGGAGCCTTCGCGGGCTTCCTTCTGAATGCGCTTGATTTCGAGGACGCAATGCTCGACGGTGGCGGCCATGGCCTGGTGCATGGAGTCGTGGTCGGAGCCCTCGACGAAATAGGGCGTCCAGCCGTAACCGCGGAGCAGGTTCTCGAGCTCTTCGTGCGGGATGCGCGCGAGGAGCGTGGGGTTGTTGATCTTGTATCCGTTGAGATGGAAGATGGGCAGCACTGCGCCGTCGCGCGCCGGATTGAGGAACTTGTTGATGTGCCAGGAGGTGGCCAATGGGCCAGTTTCGGATTCGCCATCGCCGACGACCGCGGCAACGATGAGTTCGGGGTTGTCGAAGGCCGCTCCGCAAGCGTGGGAGAGGACGTAGCCTAGCTCTCCGCCTTCGTGGATGGAGCCGGGAGTTTCGGGAGTGCAGTGGCTGCCGATGCCACCGGGGAAGGAGAACTGCTTGAAGAACTCCTTGAGGCCGTGGAAGTCTTCGCTCTTTTCGGGATAGACCTCGGAGTAGGTGCCTTCGAGGTAGCCGGGGCCGAGCACGCCGGGCGCGCCGTGTCCGGGGCCGGCGAGGAAGATCATGTCCTGGTCGTACTTCTTGATGAGGCGGTTGAGGTGCACATAGATGAACGAGAGGCCGGGGCTGGAGCCCCAATGGCCGAGCAGACGGTTCTTGATGTGCTCGGGGCGCAAAGGTTCGGTGAGGAGCGGATTGTCGAGCAGATAGATCATGCCGAGGCTGAGATAGTTACAGGCGCGCCAGTAGGCGTCGGTCTTGCGGAGCTCGTCGGGGCTCAGCGGGGCGCCAGCGACGGTCGAGCGGGCGGGACCGTAGGCGGTGATGGATTGGGTGTCGGGAGTAATTTCGGGAGCGATGGCACTCATGCAGATACCTCCGAATTCGTGGGCTGGGGTGCAGGGCGTTCGATACGGCCACAGCACAAGATAGCGATGCAATAACAATCAGCTTTGATTGTTAACCGTGCAACAAAAGGTCATTCATATTATGGACTTTTAACGCCTGGCTTAGGTTATCGGCTGAAATGTGAAAATTGTTGGCGTCCGGCAAGAACGAGGCGGGCGAGCGGCAGGCGCGGGACTACTCGCCGGGGAAGCGGCGGATCGCAGCCTCGGCGCCGCAAGTCACGTATAATCAGCGGTTATTGGTCGTGTCTGCGATACCGTGCAGAGGGTTATGGCGCGACTCGTTCTGGCTCTTTTCCCGATAATTCCTATGATGGCAAACTCACAAGATTCGTCGAAAGATCCCTCGAAACCGATGAACGGCAACGCATCCACAGCGGAGGCGGTGAAGCCTCCGACCGCCAGAAAGATCCACACGGAGACGAAGAGCAACGGCAAGACGCTGGTGGATGAGTACGCGTGGATGCGCGATCGCACGAATCCTGAGGTGAAAGCGTTTCTCGAAGGGGAGAATGCATACGCGGAATTCCTGATGCAGCCGACGGAGGCTCGACAGAAGAAGCTGTATGAGGAGATCCTGAGCCACATCAAGGAGACCGACGACAGCGTGCCGTTCCTGCAAGACGGCTACTACTACTACACCCGAACAATCGAGGGAAAGCAGTACTTCGAGCTGTGCCGCAAGAAGGGCTCGCTGGAGGCGCCGGAGCAGGTGATCCTCGACCTGAACCAGATGGGAGAGGGCGAGAAGTTCATGTCGGTGGGGGCGTGGGCGGTGAGCGACGACGGCCACTGGATGGCCTACAGCACCGACAATGTGGGATTCCGGCAGTACAAGTTGCAAATTCGCGATTTGCGTACGATGACGGACCTGCCGGATGCGGCGGAACGCGTGGTGTCGGTGGCATGGGCCGCGGATAATCGGACGCTATTCTATACCGTGGAAGACGAGGTGCAGAAGCGCAGCTATCAGATGTTGCGGCACGCGGTTGGCAGCGACTCGAAACACGATCCCGTGGTGTTTGAGGAGAAGGACGAGCGCTTCAATATCGAAGTGAGCAAGACGCGCAGCAGCGAGTATCTGCTGCTGACTGACGCGAGCCATATTTCGAGCGAAGTGCGGTTTCTGCGGGCGGATGAGCCGACGGGCGAATGGAGGCTCATTGCTCCGCAAGTGGACAACGTGGAGTATTACGTGGACCAGCGCGGGGACCAGTTTTACATCCGCACCAATGACACATCGCAGACGTTTCGGGTGGTGACGGCGCCAATTGCGAACCCGGGGAAGGAAAATTGGAACGAGTTTGTGGCCAGCCAGGCGGATATACCGCTGGAGGACATCAACATGTTCCAGGACTTCTACGTGCTCACGCAGCGGGTGGCCGGGCTGCCGGTGTTTCGCGTGGTGCAGTTTGGCGACGGCTCGGCGAAGACGATCGAGTTTCCGGAGCCGGCGTACTTTGCGACGTCGGGGCCGAATGCGGAATTCAAGACCGACAAGTTCCGGTACAGCTATCAGTCGCTGGTGACGCCGCCGTCGGTTTTTGACTACGACGTTACGAGTCACCTGTCGACGCTGCTGAAAGAGAACGAAGTGCCGGGCGGATTTGACCGCAAGAACTACGCATCGGAGCGGGTGTTTGCGGCCGCGAGCGATGGGACGAAGATTCCGGTTTCGCTGTTCTATCGAAAGGACCTCAAGAACAAGGCGGAGGCGCCGCTGTATCTGTATGGGTATGGGTCGTACGGGTATTCGCTGCCGGTGACGTTCAGCGCGGCGCGGTTGCCGCTGGTCGACCGCGGGCTGATCGTGGCGCTGGCGCATATTCGGGGCGGGGGCGAGCTGGGCAAGCCGTGGCACGATGCCGGCAAAATGATGACGAAGAAAAATACCTTCACGGACTTTATCGCGAGTGCGGAGTATTTGACCGAACACGGCTATGGGTCGCGGGCGAAGATTGGCATCGAAGGAGCGAGCGCGGGGGGACTGCTGGTGGGTGCGGTTGCGAACATGCGTCCCGACCTGTTTAAGGTGGTGTTATGCGAAGTGCCGTTCGTGGACGTGATAAACACCATGCTGGATGCGTCGCTGCCGCTGACAGTGCCGGAGTATGAAGAGTGGGGGAATCCGAATACCGAGCCGGCGTTCGACTACATGCTGTCGTACTCGCCGTATGACAACCTGGCGCAGAAGGACTACCCGACGATGCTGGTGCGCACCTCATTTGACGACAGCCAGGTCATGTATTGGGAACCGGCAAAATATGTCGCCAAGATGCGGACGCTCAAGACGGACAACAATCCGCTGATTTTCTATACGAATATGCACGGCGGGCATGGGGGATCGAGCGGGCGCTACGATCGCATTCATGAGGTGGCGTTCAACTGGGCGTTTTTGCTGACTCAGTTGGGCGTGGCGGAGCGGTAAGAAAGTTGTCAGTTGCCAGTGGTCAGTTGTCAGTAAAACCTGCGCTCCGGATGAGTCACGAATGGGGCGCTACAATGAGAGCACTCTCTGGAGGTTCGTGCGTCATGGTGTCTCTGCGTCTTCGTATCGTCATCGCAGTCTTTATCCTGTGCGCCGGGGTTTTTGCCGTGGCGCAGGACAGTCCGTTTGGGCAGAATGGCGCGGCCCCCACAGGCAAGGAGCAAGCCGCGCCGCCAAAGCAACCGGCGCACGTTCCCGACTTGGTGTGCTTCGGCAACAATCCGCGCTGGAGCTTTCAGTTCGGCGACAAGGCGGCGCGCACGCTGGGAATCAGCGAGGGCGACACATTTTGGATCGGTAAGTTCATGTACGTGGACGGGCAGTGGTCGTGGCACGGGAATCCGGCGACCGGCAGCGGCGGCGGGCTCACCGCGACCATTACGAAGGGCAAGTGCGTCGATAATACCCAGGCTGGCACGAAAGAGTTTCCATACCAAGGACAGATTTATTTGCCGGAAGGCGACACGGTGAATGGGTGTTGCCGCAACCTGAAGCCGGGTGAAGCGCCGGTGGGCCCGCACGGCTACATTCCGAACACACCGCCGTCGCAGTAGGGCGAAAATCGCCACCATGAATTTGGGTCGGACGTGAGCGCGGAGCGCCGCAGGCCCGTACGCCTAGAAAACCGATTTTTCTCTTCGCATTTGCCGTACTGCACTGCTATGCTGATGGGTAAATTTCGTGTGACTGGTGGCCATTCCTTATGAACAATCGATATTGCAGTCGTATCGCAGCGCTTGCGGCAATTTGCTTGCTGGTAACACTGGGCACGGTTTCCGCCCAGCAGAAGAAGCAGAACTTTCCCTGGATGAACAAGAGCCTGTCGCCCGACGAGCGCGCCGAGATGGTGCTGAAGCAGATGACACTCGACGAGAAGATCGAGCTGCTGCATGGCAACGGCATGGCGCATGTTCCGAACTGGCAGATGCCCTTGACGAATCAATCGAATGGGGGGGCAGGCTTTGTGGTGGGAATCGAGCGGCTGGGTATTCCTCCTATCAATATGTCTGACGCGGCCTACGGCGTGCGCAGCAGTGCGGAGAACGGGCGCTACTCGACGGCGCTGACTTCGAACTTGGGCTCGGCTGCGAGTTGGGACCCGCAGGCGGCGTGCGAATACGGAGCATTGATCGGCCGCGAGCTTCGTGCTCAGGGCTACAACATGACGCTGGGCGGGGGAACGAACATCACACGTGAGCCGCGCAACGGCCGCACGTTCGAGTACCTTGGCGAGGACCCGATCCTGGCGGGAACGCTGGTTGGCAACCGTATCAAGTGCGAACAGGGGCAGCATGTCATTGGTGACATCAAGCACTATGCGGTGAATGACCAAGAGAGCGGACGCAACGAAGTGAACGTCATCATCGGGAAGCGAGCGATGCACGAGACCGACCTGCTGGCGTTCGAGATTGGCATTGAAACCGGCCACCCGGCTGCCGTGATGTGCTCGTATAACGCCGTTAACGGCGAGTTTGCCTGCGAAAACAAGTACCTGCTGACCACGGTGCTGAAGCAGAACTGGAAGTTTCCCGGCTTCGTGCTCTCCGACTGGGGAGGAACACACAGCACGGTGAAGGCCTCGGCAGCGGGACTGGACAATGAAGAGCCGATGGACACCTTTTTTGGACCCAAGCTGAAGGCGGCGGTGGAAGCGGGCAAGGTGCCGATGGCGGAAATTGATGATCACGCGCGGCGCATGCTGCGCTCGGAATTTGCCAGTGGGATTGTGGATTATCCGACGAAGAAGGGCGTGATCGACGTGGAAGGGAACCTGGAGATTGCGCGCAAGCTGGAAGAGCAGAGCATCGTGCTCCTGCGGAATGAAAAGAACATCCTGCCGCTGGAGCGCTCGAAGGTGCGCAGTATCGCCATCATCGGGAAGAACGCCGACATGGGGATGATCTCGGGCGGAGGTTCGGCCCAGGTAGATCCTCAGGGAAGCAGCGCGCCGCAGTGGCTGGAGCATGTGTGGTTCCCGACATCGCCGCTGAAAGCGGTGAAGGCGAAGGCGACTTCTGCTGAGGTGAAGTTTGATTCGGGAGCGGACACGGCGTCCGCGGCGGCTCTGGCCAAGTCATCGGAGATAGCGATTGTGTTTGCGCACCAATGGACCAGCGAGGGGATGGACCTGCCCGACCTTTCGCTTCCCGACAATCAGGACGCGCTAATTACCGCAGTCGCTGCGGCGAATCCGCGGACCATCGTCGTCCTGGAAACCGGAACTGCGGTGACCATGCCGTGGGTGGAGAAAGTCAGCGGGATTCTTGAGGCTTGGTATGGCGGCAGCAAGGGAGCTGATGCCGTGGCCAACGTTTTGTTTGGCGACGTGAATCCCAGTGGCAAGCTGCCGTTGACGTTCCCGGTCAGCGTGAATGACCTGCCGCACGTGACAGTGACACAGCCGCCGGCGCGGAATCGCGGGCCGGAAAACGGCTGGGTACTGGAGAAGCCGACTTTCGACGTGACTTACGACGAAGGATTGAAGGTGGGGTACAAGTGGTATGACGCGGAGAAAAAGCCGGTGCTGTTTCCGTTCGGATTTGGGCTGTCGTACACCAGTTATGGCTACTCGAAACTAAAGGTCACGCCTGGACAGGAAACCACGGTCACGTTCACGGTGAAGAACACCGGCAAGCATGCCGGACAGGAGATCGCCCAAGTGTATGTGGGGCTGCCGGCCGAAACGAACGAGCCTCCGAAGCGGCTAGTCGGATGGAGCAAGGTGGCGCTGAATCCCGGAGAAAGCAAGGATGTCACGATCACGGTTCCGGCGAAGTACCTCTCCATCTACGACGAAGCGACCAGCAGTTGGACGCTGGTACCCGGTAATTATTTATTTATGGCGGGAGGATCGTCGAAAGACCTGCCGCTGTCAGAGAAGGCGAATCTTAAGTAAAACGATTTTGTTTCCGAGAATGCGCGAGGCCCGGTTTATAGCCGGGCCTCGCCACATTAGTGGTGTGCGCGATGTCCTTGCGAGTGATACTTCTACATGGAGTATGATGGCGTATCTTTTGCTGGATTGAGGTGCGCGTTGCCGGTTGCGCCATCACCCTCGCAAGTCAACCGCGTCTTTCGCTTTGGCGAGTTCGAGTTTTCCGTTCGCGCTGCCGAATTGCGTAAAAACGGGGAACTAGTGCGCCTGCAGCAGCAGCCATTACGGGTGCTGCTGGCTTTGCTGGAAGACTCGGGCGAGGTGGTCACGCGGGACGAAATCCGGGAGCGGGTGTGGCCCGGCGCGTCGGTGCAGGACTTCGACAACAGCCTGCGAGTGGCGATCAACAAGTTGCGACAGGCGCTGGGAGACGATTCCGATCGTCCCCGATATGTGGAGACGCTGCCGCGCCGGGGATACCGCTGGCTTTACCCGGTTACGGTCCATGAAGCCCCGCACAATCCTCCGGGCGAAGTAGCGCCCAGCGACTCCCAAGGGACCCGGCATAGTTCCGAAGTAATTCACGACGAATCGGGACAGGCGCGGGTCGCCCAGAGCCGTGTCGGATTACAGAGCATCGTTTTTACTGGACTATTGCTGTTGGCAGCCTTGGCTGCCGGATACTTCTTGCGCCAAACCCCGGTCGGCGAAGCACCCAAGGTGACTCCGTTGACGACGTATCCCGGTCTGGAGTACATGCCCTCTTTGTCGCCGGATGGTAAGCAGGTTGCGTTCGCGTGGACCGGACCGAATGCGAATGATTCTTACTCGGTTTACACCAAGCGTATCGGAGACGAGCAACCACATGGGTTGACCGACATGCCCGCAGGCGCGTCCGACGGCGATCCGGTGTGGTCGCCCGACGGGAAGCAAATCTATTTCTTTCGCAGGGGTGGTAGTCCGAGCGGAATTTATTCGGTGCCGGCCGAAGGCGGCCCGGCGAGGTTAGTGGTGGCAACGTCGCTCGGGGGAAGGAGGATTCGGCGTTGCCGCTTTGACGTATCGCCCAACGGCAAGACCCTGGCGTATCCCGATCTGGTGGCTGGACAGAACACTGCGGCGCTGTTTCTGCTGCAACTGGATACGAAGGAAACGCGGCAAGTGACGAACCCGCCTGCCAATTCAGAGGGCGATGGCGATCCGGCGTTTTCGCACGATGGGAAGTTTCTGGCATACCAGAGGAACACGTTAGATTTGCAGCAAGTACACATCGTGCCTTCAGCCGGAGGGCCGGCGCGGATGTTGGACTCGAAGTTCCTGACGGATTTCATCGATGGATTGGCGTGGACGGCGGACGACCGCGAGATCATTTTTGGCGGCAGGGAACTGCGGCGAATCCCAGTTAGCGGAGATAATCCGGCCAGTACGGTGGTTTCGTTCGTGCCGGGACCGGCGTTGTTTCCCGCGGTACAGGGGAGAGCCATGGCATATGTGCAGGCCGCGATGATGGCTGACATATGGCAGCTGGAACTGAGGGACCCGGAGCATGCCAGCGGGGCGCCGATGAGACTGATCTCCAGTACGCGGCAGCAGGCTGCGGGAGCATTTTCGCCCGACGGATCACGGTTGGCATTTCAGTCGGACCGCACTGGGAACTGGGAGATTTGGCTGTGTAAGCGCGACGGCTCGGATGCAGTACAGGTCACACATTTCCAGGGCCCGCTGGTGGGCACGCCGCGCTGGTCACCTGACGGCAAACAGATTGTGTTTGACTCGCGCGCCAGCGGAGTGTCGCAGATTTACGCGATCCCGGCAGAAGGCGGGGCGCCGCGGCAACTCACGCACGACACGTCCGGCGGGGAAGTTCCTTCGTGGTCGCGGGATGGCGAGTGGATTTATTTTTCCAACATTCGCGATGGTTCGGCCAACGTATGGAAGCTGCCTGCCGGGGGCGGCACGCCGGTGTCAGTTACCCGCAACGGCGGTATTTATGCGATGGAATCGGCTCGACGGCAAGTATCTTTACTACTCACGCAACTCGCACGATCCAACAATCTGGCGGATGCCGGTAGGGGGAGGCGCCGAGGAGCAGGTCCCCGGAATGCCCAAGCCTTCTGACTGTTCGCATTGGGCGATCGCGAAATCAGGAATCTACGTGATCGATGGAACTGGAAACTTGCTGTACTACCGGCTCGCCGATGAGAGCGTGACCAAGGTGCACTACGATCAACGCTTCCTTACCGACTGGTCGATGGCGGTAGCGCCGGATGGCCGCGATGTGATCTGGGCGCAGATCGACGACCGCCAGGCCGACCTGATGCTGGTGGAAAACTTTCGCTGAGCGGCCGGACCGCGTAGTTGCCTCCTGCGCCGTGGACGATGGGCAGAGTGTCCGCGGTTGAGGTCCAGGTCAACGGCGGTTGACCGTCAGTCGGCCGGTTCCATCTCCACTACCGCGGAGTCGTGGTTCCTGCCCATGTCCCGGTAAGCCCGCATGACGTCATCCACAGACAGGATACCCAACAACTGTTGGATGTCTGCGCGATGCACAACCGGGAGGAAGGGGCGCTTGCCCATCAGACGGAGAGCCGTGTCGAGGGGATGATCCGGATACAGGTAAGGGACGCTGTCGTGCAATACCTGGGACAGAGGTGTATTCGACGCAGGCAACTCGAGCAGCGGGGCGAGGTGAATGCCTGACCAGTGATCGCCGCCCAAGCCCACGACAAAGTATTCCGGGGCAGATTCCTGAGCCTGAATCAGTTCCTGAGCTTGCCTGACGGTCATGTGGCGGTTAAGCGTCTGGGCGACGGCTGACCGCATGGCGTCCTCCACGTGCAGTGCCTGTACTTCGCGCTCTTCTTCGAGCGATGGCAGATCGAGTCCGTCCTGACGGGAGAGCAAATCGAAGATCGGGGTGGGCTGGAAGTGGCGCGAGATGAAGTAGGCGATGCCGTTCGACAAAATGACAGGCACGATGATGCTGTAGTTACCACTGACTTCGAGGATCATGAAGACCGAGGTCATGGGGGCGCGCAAGATTCCAGCAAAGAGAGTGCCCATGCCGACCAGGGCATAGGCGCCGACGGGGATGGCTAAGTTGGGAGCGATGAGGCGCTCGGCCATGCCGACGGCGCCGCCGAGCATGGCGCCCATGAACAATACAGGAGCAAACAGGCCGCCAGGGGTTCCGCTGCTGAAGGAGAGGCCGGTGGCGACAATCTTGAGCGCACCCAGCACGGCGAGAATCTGCCAGGTGTACTGCTCGTGCATGGCCTGATCGATGAAGTTGTAGCCGGCGCCCATGACTTCCGGGAACTTGATGCCAATGAGCCCGATGAGGAAACCAGCGGCGGCTGGCTGGTAATACTGCGTCCAAGGCGGCAACTGGCGGAGCTTGGGACGTAGATAGGCGATGTATTTCACAAAAGCCAGGGAGGCGAAACCGCCGATTACGCCGAGACTGGCATAGGCCCCGAGCTCGCCGATGTGGGCGAGATGATAGGCGGGAACGCGGAACAGCGGCTGGTCGCCGAGGAACCAGCGCTCGACCACTGTGCTGGAGATGGCAGCCAACACTACGGCGCCCAAGATGCCGGCCGTCCAACGGCCAATGACCTCTTCAATGACGAACAGCACCGCGGTGATGGGAGAGTTGAAGGCTGCGGCCAGGCCGGCAGCCGCGCCGACGGGTGCGATCAAGCGCAGCTTCTCGCGGGAGAGCTTCAGACGCCGTCCGAGCGCAGAGGCCAGGCCGGCACCGATTTGCAGCGATGGGTCCTCGGGACCTAGGGACTGCCCGCTGCCAATGGCGAGGGCGCTGGTGATGAACTTGCCTACCACTGTGGCTATCGGGATGTAACCGTCGTAGATGTAGAGCGCTGCCTTGGTCTGGTTGACGCCGCTGCCCCGTGCCTTGGGAAAGAAGCGGACGACCAGGAAAGCGATCACCAGGCCCACCAGAAGGGGGGCGAGGAAAACACGGGGAATGGAAGGCTGCAATGCGCTGCCCAGCAACCTGAGGTGTAGAAATTCAATACACATCCGGAAGCACACCACCATGAGGCCGGCAGCGGCGCCGATTAAGACCGCGAGCAGGAGAAAGAACTGCTCCTCACGCAGGCTGAATCGGCCGGGGGACAGCAAGTTGCGCATTTCATCCCAGTACTTCCTTCGCGCCGAGAGGGGAACTGGGGAGGGGACCCTGGCAACGTCGGCATTTGCGACGGCAGTGGGGTCGATCGAGTTGAGGGCTTCCGGCTGGTCGGGGCTCATTGCGTCATTTCACTCTGGTGTTTTGCCAGTTGCAGCAGGGCGCGGTCCGTCTCGCTCATGTTGGAACAGAGCGGTAGGGTGGTGGTTTCTACAGCAAACACAAAATCCATGGCGGATTCAATCGAGTCGGGATGGTTGCGCAAGGCATCTTGGGTCGCCGCGCTTTTCATCTGGAGCGCGGTAAGGTAAAGGTGTTGCAAGTTTTCGGGAGCGTTGTTCAGTTGCGGCGCCCCGGCTAAAGCGTCCTCCGAACGGGTTGCGTCAGCAGGCTTGCCTGGCGAACCCGGCGGCGGCGCGAAAGCATATCCTTTTTGCGCGGTACAAGTGGTCAGGCGAGTGAAGGCAGCATCGAACGCCAACGCAACGCGGCGTGCGCGCTCGTTTAACGACAAGCCACGCAGCCCAGGCGCAATGCCCAGGATATCCTGGACGAAGTCCAGTTGTTGTTTCGCTTCGGTGAGAGTGGGGTCTTGGTCCAAGGCAGCGTCCAATTCACGCTGCGCGCCCCGGTAGTCACCGAGGGCGATCGAAACACTGCCATTGCCAAGCCAGGCTGCGGCATTGGTGGGATCGCTCTTCAAGATCGACTCATAGACGCCCTGGGCGCGGGCGAACTCACCACTCTCCGCCAGCAGGTTTGCTAATTCCAGTTTGAGAGAGATTTCCTCAGGCGGGTCGGCCTGCAACGCGACCAGTTCGACTCCGGCCTGCCGAGTGTCGTGCTGTTGCAGCAGATATTGCAGCAGCTCGAATCGGGTGCCGATACGCTGTTGCCGCGGATCGGTGCTCCAGACTCCATTGATGGCGTTGCGATAGTAGCGCACGGCAGCGGTCTCGTCGCCTTGCTGCGCGTTGAGCCGCGCCAGAGTCAAATTGACTTCGCCACTGGCGGGATCCTGCTCCCATAGGCTGAGCAGGTGGGAGCGGGCTTCCGGAAAATGCTTCTCGGCCAGCAGGGCTTGGGCCAGGCGGAGGCGGTATTCCCGGTTGTCCCGGTCATACGACAAGGCCGTGCGAAAATCTTCGGCGGCAATCGCGGGATAACCCTTCGTCATGGCACGCTCGCCGCGCAGATACCAACTGTTTGCCAGTCCCAGCTCGGTGTTGTGATGCGATTTGACCAGGTAGTGGGTGAGGGCGAACAAAGCGATCAGCACAAGGATGACAACCGCGAGCACCGTGCGCCCGGAGGCGGGCAGTTCGCGGCCGCAGAACGGACACTCAGCCTCGCCCATCGGGATGGGATGACCGCAGCCCTCACACACAGAAGTGATTGTCGAATTTGTAGCCGGATGCATCAATATCGGACCGAGACGAGGAGCGCTGCCCAGTAACGGCCTCTTTCTACTTTAGCAGGGGAGGCAGGGCTGCGTCGGCAGAGCGGACCCGCAGAAACCGTTTCGCAAATCGCGTTATCGTGCGAAGCCGAATATTCGCGGGGGCGTGAAGCCCAATGGATTCAGCGGAGATTAGGGCAAAACTGAAAAAGATGCACAACAAGAAGTCGGGGAAATAGGTACGCTTCGCGGACTAACGTTCGCCCGGCGGGACGAGAACAAAGTACCTATGGAGCACAGCTAAAGTTGTGCCCTTCCAAGCACCGTCGGAAGAGGGTTTTTCCGGAAGCTGTGAAGCCGGCCACTTTCAAAACCGGATTTCGGAACCAGTTCAAGTCCGGCCGGTGTGCTACTTGCTGCCCGGCTTGGGCGGGAAGTTCTTAAACAGCTTGTTCATGGCGTTGTTCAGCATCTTGATCCCTTTGTCGGGATTGCCCGGCAAGGTGTCGGTGGCGGTACCGCGCCACAGTAAGGTGTGGCCGTTGGCATCGGCGATCTCGATGACCAGCGTGCCCTCCTTGTACGTATAGGTGTTGTAAGTGGTGGTGGAGGGCCCTCCCCAATAGCCCCATCCCCAGGAAGGCCCCATATTGTATCCGGTGCCGACGACCTGCTGCTCGTGCTTGACGTGAGAGGTGTAGACCACCCAGAGCTGGGGATTGGAGGTGACGAGCTGGAATCCCTTGGCCTGGAGCTGTTGGTTGACGCCGTCGATGACACGCTGATCCCACAGGCCCTTGGCTGGGTCAGGGCTGGGCTGCCAGGCGTACGTGTGATATTTCGAGAAGTCGGTACCGCGGTCCCAGTCCACATTTACCTTCTGCGCAGAGAGCGTGGCTGTCATGAGCAAGGCGATGCCAAGCACAAGCGTGAAACGAATCTTCATTGATGTACCTCCTGGGCCGGTTCGAGCCCGCTTCTTCCGGGGCGGGTGTTGGTTTGCACTCATCGTATCACCGGAAGGTGCGAGTCCCAGGCTATCCCTTCATCACGATTGGCCTCGTACTGTAAGATTACGGCCAGTCGGTGTGTCCCAGGGAAAGCGGGTATAGAGTATGTCCCTCGCAGTTGAGTCGCGCTTTGTGGGTTCGGTGTACGTGGTGCACTGCTCGGGGCGGATTGTCTCCGGGATTGAGTCAAAGGTCCTCGACGATGCGATGCAGCGTGGCTTCCGCGAGTTCACGCGGATGGTGTTGAACCTTGCCGAGGTGGACCGCGTGGACAGCGCGGGCATGGGACTGCTGGTGCGATTGCTCTGGCATGCCCGGAACAAGCGGGGCGACCTGCGGCTGGCTGCACCCAGCGCATTTGTCGTGAGCCTGCTGGAGATGACCAAGCTCGTCTCCGTTTTCAAGATCTATCCTGACGAGGAAGCCGCGATCGTTTCGTTCCTGAAAGAAGGCGTGATCACGGCCGCGGAATCGGACGAATACCGGGCCGCGGGTGTTGTTCCTCGATCCTTCGCCCGATACCTGCGCCTTCGTGCGGGCGTTTTGTCGCGGCATGGCTATCGCGTGCTTTCCACCGGACTGATGGGCGATGCCAAGATTCTGCTCAGCGCCTCTTCGGTGGACGTGATCGTGATTGGACCAGACGGCGGCAACCTGGCATCGCAAGGCACGCTCGACGTGCTGCACAAGCTGGCGCCGTCGGCGAAGTCTGTCGTGCTCGAACGTGAATTCAAGAGCCGCTCGGCGGACGAAGCCGGGGCTACGCTGTTGGAGCGGATCGGGTACGGCCCAGAGGCGTAGAGGCGATCTCGTCAACAGTGCGGGCGAGGAAATTGGAATTCCCGCAAGGGCTGCAACCGTCCCCCAATTCTCGACACAATTTGGCACGACCAAAGTCATGCCATGATACGAAGCCGTCTCCGAAATTGGTTTTTCCGCGCTACGATGCGCCCGCAACTTGCCTATATCATCCGTTCCCAATTTGACACAACTATCTTTCGTGCCTCCACTGCCAGCCTATCTCATTTGATATCTGTGACTTCCCCGATCTGCTGCGCGCCCCATATGCCTGTTACTGTCACTTTAGAGCTATTGACATAAAACTTAGGTGCCATATAGGCTGGCTCGTTTTATAGAAGAACCATTTGTTCAGAAAGGTGATAACGAAAATGAAATCTTATCGGACTTTAGGATTTGTGCTATTGGCCGTTGCTTGCGGGCTCGCACAAAATGCGACCCGCATCAATGGGCGACAGCACCCTGAGTTAGTCCCCGACAATGCAGCCTATCGCGCGGTATTCCTCATGCACTCTCACTCTGCAACACCCGAGGAGACGGTGCGGAGCGAACAGTTTCACGCGATGATCGGTTTCACCGCGGCCGATCATCAACTCTACGACGAGGTTCTCAAGAACTTCCTTCAGCAATACGACTTTCTGCTGCGGACGCATAGCGCTTTCGTCGACGCCAACACCGCTTCTGCCAGCATCGCGGACTTGCAAAAGGAGGTTTCCGATACGCGGCAGTCGTTAAAGCGCCTTGTCGAGGCGGCGCGATCCCAGTTGGCCGCCGGTATGAGCAAGGCCGGAATGGCCAAACTAGTCTTGTGAGTCATAAATAGGTTGCATATATAAATGAGATGTTCTATGGTGAGGTATGAAGCCTCGTCGTGGACGTCCGAAGAAGCATGAATTGGTCGTAAGCCCGGCGCAGGGGATCGAGTTGCAGCGCCTTGCACGACAGTCGCGCAGTGCCCGGTCAGTGGCCTTCCGAGCCCGGATCATTCTGGAATGTGCGACCGGAGCCGGCAACGCAGCGGTCGCTGCCAAGCTGCGCACCACGGGCTTTACGGTGGGTCTTTGGCGTAACCGTTTCATTGCCGAAGGGGTCGTTGGTCTGGGCGATGGGCCGCGTCCTGGGGCGCCGCGTGAGATTGGCGATGAGAAGATCGAACGGGTGGTGCGGCTGACCCTGGAGAAGACTCCGAAAGGAGTTACCCACTGGTCCAGCCGCATGCTGGCCGCCAAAACCGGATTGAGCCAGTCCACCATCAGCCGCGTCTGGCGAGCCTTCGGTCTGAAACCGCACCGCACGGAGAATTTTCAGTTATCGAGCGATCCCTTGCTGATCGACAAAGTGCGGGACATTGTCGGCCTGTATCTTGATCCACCCCATCATGCCCTGGTGTTGTGCGTGGATGAGAAGTCGCAGATCCAGGCTCTGAGCCGTACCCAGCCGGTGCTGCCCATGCGGGCTGGACAGCTGGAGAGGCGCACCCACGACTACCAGCGACACGGCGTTACCAGCCTGTTTGCGGCCCTCGATATTGCCACCGGCAACGTTCTCGGCAAATGCTACCGTCGTCATCGCTCGGTGGAGTTCCTCGACTTTTTAAAAAGGATCGACGCGGCAGTTCCCGCCGACATGGAAGTCCACCTGGTGCTGGACAACTACGGCACCCATAAAACTGCCCTGGTCCGCCAGTGGCTGCAGAAGCGGCCTCGCTATCATCTACACTTCACCCCTACCCATGCTTCCTGGCTCAACCAGGTCGAGCGCTGGTTCGCACTGCTGACCCAACGCCAAATTAAACGCGGCTCGCATCACAGTGTTCAGCAACTGGAAGCCGCAATCCGAGAGTTCATCACTGCCCATAACCAGCAGCCCAAGCCCTTCCACTGGACCAAGTCGGCAGATCAGATACTGGCCTCCATCGCCCGCTTCGCTACTGCCACTCTCGCCGCTCAATCACATCCAAATTATGCTAGAAATCAATGACTCAGGAGACTAGACGCTTTTGTACAGTCGGAGAAGACCCACATGGTCGTGGGAGTCAGGAGCGCCCAATGAAGTGCTCTCTGGTGACAATTTGCTTTATCTCGCTTCTATTTGTTGCCGTGGTGGCGGAGGCCCAGAACGGTGACTACTCGTCTTATTACACCTACACCATGAACTACAATCCCGACGGCAGCGCTACGGTGACTCCGACGGCAGAAGTGACCGGCATTGACGATGTCAGCGACTGGGTCGAAGGGCAATACCGGCCAGTGTGCAACGTACGGCCGAAAATAGAACTGACTGGCGATGCCGACTGGGTGGGCGGTGCCAGGGTTGCCCTTGGACATGCCGTGGACCAGGTCCGCACCGGGCAAGCGCTGCAAGTCCCCGCCGACGGTTCGACGGTTTACCTGAATCTTTCAGTGGAAGCTGACGTGAGTTGCTCGGGCGCGCCCAACCCAACCTACTATATGTACCCCGGGATTGCTGACTTCTATAATTGGTCCGATGTGGATCCAAACTTTTGGTTTATAGCGGGATTTGCCCCTGCTCAGACCGGCCCGCCCTACTGGTACCAATACTGCTTTTCAGGCGATATCTGTCCCGTGGGCTATGGTGTGGCGTCAGTTCGCAATTTCGTCGATTTCGCTGACTTTGTGAATGTCTACATTAACACAGGTCTTACCCTGTTAAAGATGATTCCGGGCACCGAGAACGGCTGCCGTCTCACGCTCGGCCAGTGGTACTGCGATTACGGCGCCATTACTTGGTGCACTCCAGAAACAACACCGCCGGACTACAATCCACCTGACGGGGTACATTTGGTACAAAAGGCAACTCCGGCACCCGCCTTTTACTGGTTCGCTAAGGCTTTGTGTGAAACCGATCAGAAGAATGGCCCGCTTACCTGTTATGGTTTCTCGTTTACTGGGTTCGCTGGTGCGGACGACTTTGCACGATGGGCATGCAAGAAAACGCGTTGAGGAGGCATAATCCATGTACTGGACTTTTAAGGTGAATTCCATTTTCAGCTCCACCTTGTGGGGCTTGGGCCTGGCATTGATAACCTATCTCGGCTTCCTTCTTCGCACAATTCTTACAGTGGGCTCGCAAAAGGCTCTCGGCGTGGGAGTGTTGGTTGAGATACTCGTCAACCCATGGTACTGGGCGATAGTCATCGTCGTTGTGGTGCTCCTCTTGGTTTGGAGATTGCTATAGGCATGGCGGGTGGCCTAGGCTACCCGTCAACTTCATCAGGAGGGGGATCTGGGCGAATCCCACAATTGCCAAAGGAAGGCAATTGTAGGCCACCCACCGAAGGGGCTGGATACCAGAGAACGAACCTTTCTTCCACCGATGAGACAAGTGTTTTTTCTTGACATCCCACTACAAAACCCGCCCAGTTTGATAGTCCCACGACTACATATACCACCATTAAAGAGCCATTGAAGGGTTAGCACCTCAGTAGCATACTCCTTCCATGAAAGGAGGGTACGTGCAAACCTGACAACCGAAGTACATTTTCTGTTTAGTTCTGGTGCTGGGTATGGTGGCGGGCAGCTCGTATGCTCGTGAAATGGCCCCGGCGCCTATGACAATTATCTCCATCGACGGTTCTCACCTGAGCAGTATATTTATGGGCACTCTCTTTAAGCCTGCTGCCTACGAATCGTCGCTCGTGCAGAGTCCCCGGGCCTGTCCAATTGCATCGAACGATATGAATGCGAAGATGGGCGGCGGCCTTATTGAGCGCCCTGCGAGACTAAAAACCGTCTCCTGCGATTCGCCAACTGTGTGTGCTGGACACTACGTATATATTGTGCGCAACATACCGGGAGGCTGCTACCGCAATGCTTGCCCAGTGAACGGCGGCGGAGAAAGTACTATTTTGGCTGCATGGGAAGACGGAGGCTTTGATTCCTATTGCAGCGCCTATTGTTGCGTCACGACTAACTGGTGCTTCAACGGCGACCCCAACGATGGGTTATAAGGACGGAGAGAGTAGCATGAACATGAAATCTAATTCGCCTCGACTACTGTGCCTTGTCGTGTCATTTGCATTGACATCGCTCGCGACAGCGCAGGTAAACACTATTACCCCAAAGCTAGGGGCACGCACCTCCCAGTCCGAGTTCGCGGTGCTTTCCTCAACTGACTATGTTCGACACCATTGGGAGGGGAATTCGCTAATCTCTTCCGGAATCAACGCTTCGCCATCCAACCCAGTGGTGGTCGTTCACGACGATCACGGTACGTTGGTTGCGGCGGCGGTGGTATGGTTCCCTGATGCCAAACAGGTCAGCGTGGCGGATGCAGCGGTGGACTCCGAAGGCCGAATTGTTGTATCGGGAGGAGCGGTACGCGCTGATGGAAGCGTGGCCAACTTCATCGCAAGGGTTGGGAACAATGGTCGCGTTGAACAAGTTATTCAGACCAATCCTTACCTGGCCTATTACTTGCGGCCCGCCTCGGACGGAACCGTATGGACGCTCGGCGTCGAGCGTAACGCTCAGTCAGTGGGCAGCAAAGAGTTCCGAGTTCTACGGCAATTCAGCTTTGCTCAAGGTACGGTCTTTACTGCGTTGGATTCCACCTCCCTTCCTCAGCCTGCAACAAAGCAGGATGCTGTGCCGTGGTACGGGAGCTTCCCCGGTGGAATGCACATTGCTAATCATGGTCAGACGCTGGGATTCTACTCTGCCCGCACCTCGGAATGGATCGCCATCGACCTACAGAGCCATGCGGTGATGCGCCAGACGTTGGCTCGGCCAGCCAGCGGCGTCGAGGTCACTGGAGTCGCTTTCACGGATTCGGGCAAGGTCTTTGCCAGCCTCCGCACGCCTGGTGACGAGAAAGCGCTGAACGGACTCGCGGAATTGACACTGCAGAAGGGCCAGCCCGGTCGGTGGACCATGGTATCTGGGGCAGTGTCTCAGTCCGACTCGACAGGGGATCGTGCCTTCGCATTTTTACTCGGCGAGAGCGGCAATCAATTGGTCTATCGTCCTGATCGGTTCCCCTCAGAGACGGTGGCTTGGGTGGCGGAACCGCGCTGAACGGGAGAATAACTCACTTGGATTATGGGATGACGGCAGAAACGTCATCCCTTTTTATTGGGGCAAAGGCGGGTTTCTCCCGGGTGGCTGATCGCGTCACGCACAGCCACCCTCCCCGCAACCAGCGTCAGTGACTCGTGTCACAACGGGGGAACTCTCTGGAGCCGCATTTTTAGCGGCTACGCGCTACTGCCGCGGTGCTAGAATTTTCTGTTATGGCATTTCCTGTTGATCGTCCCCGCCGCCTGCGCCGCAACGAAGCCATGCGCTCGTTCGTGCGCGAAACCCGCCTGAGTCCGGAAGGTTTTGTCTATCCGCTGTTCGTTTGTCCGGGTGAGGGCGTGCGGAAGCCAATCGGCTCCATGCCCGGCGTGTTCAACTTTTCGATTGACGAAGTGGTGAAGGAGTGCGCCGAGGTGAAGGCGCTGGGCATTCCCAGCGTGATCCTGTTCGGGCTGCCGGAGCGCAAGGACGAGGTGGCGAGCGGAGCGTGGGCCGACGACGGCATCGTGCAGAAGGCGGCGCGGGCCATCAAGCGCGAGGTGCCGGGACTGCTGCTGATGGGCGACGTGTGCCTGTGCGAGTACATGTCGCACGGCCACTGCGGCATCGTCGAGACCGACAGCGTGCGCCGTGAAGTGGCGGCGACGCTCCGCGATCTGGGAGTACAAGGGAAGAAATCGGTGGCCGTGAAGATCGGCGCGCAATCGGCGACCGTGCTAATGCCGGCTTCGGCGGAAGACTACGAGATCCTGAACGACGCCTCGCTCGACCTGCTGGCCAAGGCCGCGGTAGCGCAGGCCAAGGCGGGCATGGACATCATAGCGCCGTCTGACATGATGGATGGCCGCGTGGCTGCCATCCGCACCGCGCTCGACGGCGCGGGCTACGAGAACATTCCCATCCTCTCCTACGCCGCGAAGTTCGCCAGCGGATTCTACGGGCCGTTCCGCGAGGCAGCCGATTCAGCGCCGCATTTCGGCGATCGGCGGTCGTACCAGATGGATCCAGCCAATCTGCGCGAAGCCATGCGCGAAATTGAACTCGATCTCGAAGAAGGCGCTGACATGATCATGGTGAAGCCCGCCATGCCTTATCTCGACGTGATCCGTGAAGCGCGGCAGCAATTCGACGTGCCGCTGGCGGCTTACCAGGTGAGCGGCGAGTACGCCATGATCAAGGCTGCGGCCAACAATGGCTGGATCGACTACGAGCGGGTAATGCTCGAGTCGCTGACCTGCATCCAGCGTGCCGGAGCGTCGATCGTGCTGACGTACTTCGCCAAGGACGCCGCGCGGCTGCTCGGATAGCGGTTGCGGGACTTCAGACCTCGGGCACAAGTTTCGCCCGCCGCACGGGGCTGGGAAGTATTCTTCCGTCAAGTTGCAAAGACTTGCACGCGCCAGACTGCGGTTCATTCTAGGAGCCAATGTTTTCAATAGCTTGAATGCGCGGAATTTGGCATTTGGGGTGCACGTAGTAATGTGATAAGTTACTGGAACTTGACGTCTGAGATCTAGACGTCACGGTTGTTGGTGCGCACTGATACGGTATGGAGGGTTTCTCGATGAGGAAGATTTCTGCTCCGTTATTATTGTTGCTGGCTATTTTTCTCGCAGCACAGGCTGGAGCATCTGTGGTCACATCGATTCCGGGGGGAACAGTTGTGACTATGCCCACGCTTGCCTGCTCGGTGTCGACCGACCCCTGCTACGGTACTGGACCGCATACTTTCGGCCCGGGCATTACCTGGACTTCCGACAACGCTTCGAGCGGGGGGGATCGGTATTTGGCGACGCAGGCCACTACGATTTCGGGTTGAATGGTTACTGGACCGGCGCATTGGGTCCGATGGCCGGCCTCAACTGGACATCCGATTTCTACCCGAACGTCGTTTACACGATGACTTTTAACTTCACCAATCTGGTGTCGTCGGTAGGCGGTTTCTTGAACTACTATGGCCAGGGCTCGAATCCGACGACGATCGCCGTTTACGATGTGAACGACCATCTGATCGAATCCTACGACCTAAACTTCGCGACAAGCGGGGGCGCAAATGTTGGCGCGTTCTACGGCTTCCAGGAAGACTCGACGATCATTAAATACTTTACCCTCAGCGATAACTACGTTGGCATCACGCATCTGACATACGCAGCGGTTCCGGAGCCGGGATCGCTCGTCCTGCTGGGATCGGGACTGGTGGGAGCGTTGGGCTTTGCGCGTCGCCGCCTGGGGATATAGGCTTACACAGATTAGTTGGCATTGAAACGATGAGAGGGGCGGGCCGCCATGGTTCGCCCTTCGCATTTGGGCGCAGAACTGCAGCGGATGTCCGGGTGCTAGGTGCTCGTGCGTCGTTTGCTCTCGTCGGCGAACTAAGTGATGGTATCTCCGAGGCTCTTGTCGAGCGAATCGAAGTACGAGACCTCTTCGCTAGTGAGATAGCGGTGGGTGTTGTGGCGCACGGCCACGCCGTAGGCTCCGCTTTCGCCAGGAATCCGTTCGCATCGCACTACTGAAGCGCTGAAGCGCATCCGGAGGTTCCTCGGAGCTTTGGTCAACTCCGACGGAAACGTCAGGACGTATTCGATCAGGGCATGGGGCGAAAACTGGCGCTTAGTAACGAAGAAAGCACCAGCCGCGCTGATATCGACGGTTTCGGCATAGACCCAACCGTCTCCCATAGAACGGAGAATGACTTGGAAGTGCATATCGAACCGCGGGTGTTTGCGCCGCTCTCCAGAGTGGAAATGCGGTCTTGAAGTAACTCGATCGGCGACAGACCAGGAATCCATATGGAAACCTTAAGCACGCAGACTGCCAATTGGCGGTTCGGGTGACGTTCAAGAATGATCCGGCAAAGGTAGTGCTATCAACGTGTTAAGGATAGCGTGGTTAGTGGCGCGTGGAGGCAATCAGAATTAACGCGCAGATAAGTGCAAACTGTTGCGCACCAGTTGTCTGCGTTTCGCTAGTCTGACCGCCGCGGCGCAACCTGGCGCGGCCGAATATCGTACTGCCGAATCTTGTAGAGCAGGGCTTTGTAGCTGATGTTGAGAGTCGCCGCAGCGCGTTTGCGATTCCAGCCGTTTTCCTCCAAGGCATTGGCGATGGCTTCCATCTCGGCATCGTTCTTCAGGCTCTTTACCATCTGCTTCAGATCGGGGCTTGGAGGTTCGATGCGGGGCGGGACGACTGGCAGACTCGCAGGATCGACGTCCCGCTCCAGTTCGGCGACAGAGGCGCCCTCGTCTCCCAAAACGAGGTAACGCTTGACGAAGTTCTCCATCTCGCGAATGTTCCCTGGCCAGGGGTAGTTTTCGCAGGCCTTCATCATTCGCGGAGAAATTGGAAGCAGCGGGCAGGCATATTTCTCGGCCACCTGGATCATGAAGTGCCGGAGCATCAGTGGAATCTCCTCCTTACGCTGACGCAACGACGGCATGTTCAGAACAAAACTGCTGAGGCGATAGTACAGGTCTTCGCGAAATGCCTTGTTGGCGATGGCCTCCGCCATGTTGATGTTGGTGGCGGCGAGTACGCGAACGTTAACCTTGACCGCATGACGGCCACCGAGCCGAGAAAACTGTCCGTCCTGGAGGACCTGCAAAAGTTTGGCTTGGAGAGCGCTGGACAACTCACCAATCTCGTCGAGCAATATGGTGCCGTTGTTGCAAAGCTCAAACTTGCCGGGCTTGGCCTTGACCGCCCCAGTGAAAGCGCCAGGCTCGTAACCGAAGAGTTCGCTCTCCAGGAGTTCACTTGGCATGGCAGCGCAATTGACTTTGAGGAACGTACGTCCGGCGCGGTCCGAGTTCTTATGGATGAGTCGCGCCAGTACTTCCTTGCCGGTGCCGCTTTCGCCGAGAAGCAAGACGGGAAAATCGAAGCGCGCGACCTGCAGGGCCTGAGCGCGAATCTGCCGCATCTGTTCCGTGGCGGCGAAAAAGTAGACGCCCTGCACGACCTCGATCACCTCGCCGGCACCAGGAGCATTGGGCGCGGGATTGTCGAGGCAGAAGCGGAGCACTTCGTCCATTTCTTCCTTCTGGACCGGCTTAGAGAGGTAGTCCTGGGCACCGAGGCGCATCGCGAGTGCTACTTTGCGGGTGTCGCGGACGCAGGAGAGCATCACGACTTTGGTCGTGGGGCGAGCCTCGCGGATGCGCTTGAGCGTCTCCAGGCCGTCGGGGCCGGGCATCACGACGTCAAGTAGGACGACGTCGGGTTGATCCCGCTGGACTTTTCGCAGGGCATCGTCGCCATCGACCGCGGTGGTTACCCGATAGGAGTCGAGTTCTAAGACGGTTTGCAGATAACGACGCATTCCGGGCTCGTCGTCGACGACGAGGATATGCCCGGCATTCATAATTCGCCTGCTTCATCGAGCTCTTTTTCCGGTGGATTCAGTAAGCAGAGAAAGGAGAACTTACTCCCGCTTCCGGGTTCGCTCTCGACCCAAATCTTGCCTCCCGCGGCCTGGACTAACCTTCGCGCGATGGAGAGTCCGAGACCGTGTCCCTCGGCGCGGGCGCCTACGGAGGTCAAGCGAAAATACTCATCGAAGATTTCCTGTTGGTGCTCGGGGGCAATTCCCGGGCCGGTGTCAGCGACCGAGATGCGGCAGCAATTCGGGGTGACGATAAGGCGGCGGCGGCGTTCCAAGAGCGGTTTTCGCTTGAGGGCGCGCCGCTCCCAAAAGAACGGCTCGACGTGCAACCAGACCGTCCCGGAGCTAGGGGTGTACTTCATCGCGTTATCGAGGAGGTTGGAGACGACGTGCTGGACCTTGTACCAGTCGAAGGCAAAAGCGGGCAGTTGTTCGTCCGGGAAGAAATAGAAGGCAATCGCCTTGTCCTGAAAACGCTGGGCCCAGAATTCGGCGATCTCGCGCAAACAGGAATTGATGTCGGCGACTTCGTTCCGAATCTCGAAGCGGTTGACGCGGAGGGTGGCATAGCTGAGTACATTCTGGACAAAGTTGGTCAGGCGGTCGCCGTTTTCCTGCATTTCCCGGAGCACTTCGAGTTGCTGGGGTGCCAACGGGCCGAGCTTCTGGGTGAGCAGGAGGTTCAAGTAGCCGCCCATGATGGCCAACGGAGTCTTCAGTTCGTGTGCGGCCGCAGCCAGCGCGTCACGGCATGCGGCGCAGTGGTGTTCATCGCTCAGCAGATTGAGGGCGGGGTTCGCCGAAGCTGACTTCACGGAGCGCATGGCGGTTGGCTTGGTATCAGTGCTTCCTGTATGCTTCCGGTAACAGGAAGCCAGTTACGGATCGGCGGCGCCTGTCTGAGGATATCTTCGACACAAAAGCCCGACCGATTACTCAAATTGCATTTCAAGGGTCAAGCGCAAGGAGCGCGGCTCGCCGCACGCCCAAGGGGGAGCTAGCATCATAACCCAACTGGCCCCGCTGTCAACGAAAAACCCCTCTCCAGAGTGAAAATCTGACGACCGGAATATCTCAAACTGCATAATTTGGGTACGGACGATGGAAATAATCTTCTTCCTTAGCGCAATGATTTGCAACTTCCTAGGGTGAATTGCCAGCCGAAGCGAATCGAATAGCGTGCAACACACTTATTTTCTTACAGTTACGATTTTTGAAGTTTGGTTCTTCATGTGCAAGGTTTTCTAAGGGGGGTGTGTAAGTGGATCGTCGAGAAACGGATACGGATCGCCGGGAGTGGTATCGCCTTCCTATTTCCATCCCGTTCTTTGTGCGAGGTCGAAAGGGCACGGGAGAGGAGTTCTTGGAGTTCTCGACGGCCCTCAACCTTTCAGCCGGGGGAGTTCTGCTGGCGACCCGTCGGTATCTGGAACCTGGCACACAGATTTCGCTGGAAGTGCCGGTTGCGTTAGTCAACAAAGCGCAGCTACCGCGGTCGGTTTCACTTCTCCATGCCACCGTGCTGCGTTGCATACCCGACCGGCAGTACTTTCTGCTCGGGCTACAGTTCGAAGATCCGCTGATCGCCGAGGCGGTGGTTAGCCACCATTCCGACTCCGCACGCACCGAGTGACGGAACCCTTGTGGCCGGGTGAAATCTTTTGCACTTAGTCCTTGCCGTGCTCCCGCCAACAAGGCTGTTTTTTCCCAATTTATTCGCCTAACCTGTGTTACGCTAAACGCATTGCTTTCTGATTATTACAACGCGCTGGCCTTGTTTTCTGCAAGCCTCGGGCGCTGAGGCATTGAAATGCGCAAGATTTTCACCGGCGAGGAGCTAACGGTCGGCTCTGTTCCGGGGAGAGGGCTGCGATGTCGTCGCTGGCTAGAGTGAGCTTTGATGGGGCGGCCAACGCCCAAACGCTACCGCCGGAGTCCGTGATATTCGGACAAACCGCAGCCATGGGCGAGGTGCGCCGCAAGCTAGAGAGAGTGGCAGGCGCGAATTTTTCGATCCTGATTACGGGCGAGAGTGGGACCGGCAAGGATATTGTGGCCCGACTTTTGCACATTTATTCGCCATGGGCCAACGGACCTTTCGTGAAAGTGAATTGCCCCGCGATTCCGGGGACGCTTCTGGAGAGCGAATTATTCGGGTACGAGAAGGGCGCATTTACAGGGGCGCTCGGTAATAAGCCGGGGAGAGTGGAACAAGCTCATCGAGGCACGCTTTTCCTCGATGAGATTTCCGAGTTGGATCCGACTTTACAGGCGAAGTTGCTGCAACTTCTGCAGGACGGTCAATTCAGCCGAATCGGATCGCGAGAGGATACCAAGGTCGAAGTCCGGGTAGTGACCGCGACCAACCGGGAGTTGGGCCGGCAGATGGAGGAAGGCAACTTCCGCCCGGACCTGTTTTACCGGATCGCGGGTATGACCATTCATTTACCCGCGTTACGCGAGCGGGCGGTTGATATTCCGTTAATGTGCGAATACCTGTTGCAGTATTACAATGATAAACTTAACGGGCGCGCGGCGGCACTGCGCCCGGCGGTATTGACGAAGATGCAGCGGTATTCCTGGCCGGGGAATGTGCGGCAACTCGAGAACCTGATTAAGCGCTATGTAGTGATGGGGACCGATGACGTGATCGTGGACGAGTTGCGGGAGCCCGAGGAGCGCGATGCGTTTCCCGAGATTTCGTTTGAAGGGCCGGTATCACTGAAGAAGTTGACGCGGCAGACGGTGCGGAAATTCGAGGCGCACATTATTCTGGGTGCGTTGCATGCCAACAACTGGAACCGCAAGAAGGCTGCCCGGGCGGTAGGTATCAGTTACCGGGCATTGTTGTATAAGCTAAAGGACGTTGGGATTCCGCAGCGGCGCGGTGCGGTTCCCGGACTTCGAAGTGAGGGCGAAAAGCCGGAGTAACCCTGACCCTAGCAAGAAAAGGTGACCTGAATGTACCTGCAGAAATACGTTTTCGAGAAGTCTGGCAGTCGGATGTTGGCATGCATTGCGTTCCTTGCGATTCTTACGACGCTCGCGATCGGGCAAGAACCCGCCACTGCCCCGGTAACGCCTGCGAACCAGCCGGCGGCAGCCGCAGCGGCGCCTGAGATCAAGCCGAAGGGCGCTGCCTCGGACCTACGACCGGACGAGTACATTCTGGGGGCCGACGACGTGATTTCGGTTTACGTGTGGAAAGAGCCCGACATGTCTAAGACGGTGCCGGTCCGGCCTGACGGCATGATCTCGCTTCCGCTGGTGGGGCAAGTGAAAGCGGCGGGCTACACTCCCGTGCAGTTGCAGGACGTGCTGACGGAGGCGATGAAGAAGTATGTCTCCGAACCGCAGGTGACGGTGGTGGTGGAGAAGGTTGCCAGCCTGAACTTCAATATCGTGGGCGAGGTAGCCAAGCCGGGTTACTATCCGCTGACGCGGCCGTTGACGGTGTTAGATGCCATCTCGCTGGCCGGCGGGTTTAAGGACTTCGCCAAGACCAAGAAGATTTATGTTTTACGGACCAACGCCAATGGCACGCAGGACCGCCTGCCCTTTAATTACAAAGACGTCATTGCGGGCAAAAACGCGCAGCAAAACATCGAATTGCAGCCCCGGGACACAGTCGTAGTCCCGTAACCGCACCGGAGAACAAGATGACGCGTCGACTTGGGTCGCTCCTGCTGGTGGTGGGAATGCTGTTCGGTACGTGTGTCTGGGCGCAGACTGACACTGGCGCACCGGACAACCAGGCTCCGACGCAGCCCGGCCCGAAGCCGGCATATACCTATCCGGACGCTACGCCGTCGCTGGACTTTCTCAACCCGGCGCTGGAGAACAGCAGCATCACGCTAGGAATCGGCGCTGGATTTCGTATCGACAGCTACGCCTATCACTACAACAACGGTAACACCCAGGATTTTTGGCTGTTTCACGTGGCCCCCAGCATAAAGATTCAGCAGTTTCGGCCAGAATCTTTCCTGGAACGTGGCGTATGCTGGCGGATACCAAGCCTATTCGCAGTACAGCGGAGTGGTGAATCAAAACAACAACCTATTTTCACAAAGGGCCGGGGCCGGATTCCTCTGGCAGATGGCGCGGCGGTGGCAACTTGCGGGGAGCGACAATTTCTCTTATTCGGCCAATCCGTTTGATAGTTACTTGACCACGCCCGGAACGCCAACGATGAACAATCCCAATCCGGTGACGTACTACCCGCTGACTCAATACACGCAGAATTACGGGTTGCTGACGCTAACCGACCAGCTCAGCAAAGTGGACACCCTGTCATTCAATGGGACGGCCAATCTGCGGCGGACTTCTACTTACAACCTGTTGACCGGTTCCTTTCTACAACCTGATTTCTTACGGAGGCCGTGCGTCCTACTCCCACCGGTTCTCGCCGCGACTTTCGTTGGGTGCAGGCTACGACTTCAACAGTCTCGATTTCGGAAAGGGCCAGCAGCGTTCCGGGATTCAGACGATCTCGATGACGGCTGAATACCTGATTCGGCCCAATCTGTCGATCTCAGGCTGGGTGGGGCCGCAATACACTTCGACGAAAACCGTGGTGGGCATTCCCCTTTCTTGGACAGATTGTGTACTTCATCTCATACAGTTCCTTGTGGAGCACGTCGGCTGGAGCGAATTTCTGCTGGCGCGGACTTCGCAACTCCGTGCAAGCCGGGTTCAGTCGCCAAGTGTCGGATGGCGGGGGGATCCTTGCGACTACGCAGGTCAATTCTGTAAATGGCAACTACCGCCGGCAGTTGACGCAAAAGATGAATGTGACGTTGGGAGCGCAGTACTTTCAACGACGTTTCCACAACCGTCTCGAGCCGTTCCTTCGACAACTTTACGGTCAATGCGGGGCTGGCTTATCAAGCTCGCCAGATCGCTGGATGGCCACGGCGCAGTACGTGCACCTGCATCAGACCCAATCAACACAATCATCATCGGATCGAGTAACCTACAATGCCAACATCGTGTGGAGTCACAATCAATTACACCTGGAACCACCCCTTGGGACGGTAACTATGACGGAAGAATTTGACGACCAGAAACCGATGCGTGGATTGGATGAATACTGGGCCATGGTGGTCCGCCGCCGCTGGTGGATTCTCGGGCCGCTCTTTCTGGGCTGGCTCATCGCGTTTGCCTCAGCATGGATCATTCCACCGAAGTACACGTCGGAAACGGTCGTACTGGTCGAGCCACAGAAAGTGCCGGAGCAGTTCGTCATGCCGAACGTACAGGTGGATCTGGCAAGAACGCTTGCAGTCCATTCAGCAGCAAGTGCTGAGCCGTGCTCGCCTGTTGAACATCATCACCAACCTGCATCTGTATCAGGGTTTGTTTTTCAGTTCGCCGGACGACCAGATCCTGCAGATGCGGAAAGACATCAAGATCGACCTGGTCCAGACCCCTCCGGTTGCCGGAAAGTCGCAGCTGACCGCGTTCAAGATCTCCTATATCGCGGACAAGCCGCAGATCGCCCAGCAGGTCAATACCCAACTGGCAGGTCTGTTTATTGACGAGAACGTTCGCGCGAGCCAGCAGCAGTCGGAGAGCACCACCAACTTTCTTGACTCGCAGTTGACCGCGGCAGCGGCGGCTTTGGGGGCGCAGGAAAAGCAGATCCGCGAATACGAGGCGTCGCACGCCGGAGAACTGCCCGACCAATTGCAGAGCAACCTGCAAATCCTGAGCGGCGCGCAGAACCAGTTGCAGGCCGCCACCGACGCCAGGGACAAGGCCCTGCAGCAGCAGGCGTACTTGACCTCGCTGGCCACGCAATACGATGCGATGGGAGTTAGCGAATCCACGCCGGCTACTCCGCTTACGACCGCGCAGCAACTCGAAATGATGCGCGCGAACCTCGCAGCCCTGGAGGCGAAGTACACGCCGGACCATCCGGACGTGAAGAAGCTGAAAGACACCATCGCCAGAATGGAGCAGATGCAGAAGGACTCTGGCGACACGAAGTCCGGCGAAGCTGCCAGTGACATCGAAAGGTCGTCTCCTGCACAGGTCCAATCCATGACGCCGGTGATGCAGATCCAGAGCCAACTGAAGGCGAACAAGTTGGAGATCCAGACACAAGAGGCGCGGATCGCCAAGCTGGAAGCCAAAGTAAACCAGTACCAGGCGCGGCTGAACGCCACACCGGCCCATCAGCAGGAACTGGCTGACATCATGCGGAACTACGACGAGTCGAAGAAGAACTACGACACGTTGCTGGGCAAGACGATGCAGTCGTCCTTGGCGACCAGCCTCACGCGGCAGCAGCAGGGCGACCAGTTTCGCATTATTGACCCTCCCAGTTTGCCGGACAAGTCGTCGTTCCCCGACCGCTTCAAGTTCTCGCTTGCCGGATTGGGCCTGGGCCTGGTGCTGGCCTTCATCTTTGGAGTAGGTTCGGAATTCCTTGATGATCGGATCCGTGGCGAGCAGGATTTACTGGAGGCGGCGCCATTGCCGGTTTTGGCGGAGATTCCTCCACTGCCGACCGACCGGGAGATCGCCGCGCAGCGGTGGAAACCCTGGATTGCGGTGGCGGCGGCAATTGCGATTGCCATCATCATTCCAACTGGGATTTGGTACGCCTATTTCTGGGGATAGCGCATGTATAAACAATTTTTCGGGCTGAGCAAGAACCCGTTCGAGATCAGCCCGGACCCGTATTTTTATCATGCGACTCCCCGGCATAACGAGGCGTTAGCCAACTTGCATTACGGAGTGGGGCGCAGAAAAGGCTTCATCGTGATCACCGGCGAGGTGGGCACGGGGAAGACCCTGTTGGTGCGCTGCCTGCTGGCGGAGTTGCGCAAGAACAACATCGCCTTTGGCTATGTTTTCAACCCGCTGTTGTCGACGACGGAGTTCTTCCAATACATCATGGCCGACCTGGGGCTGCAGTATAGCGGCCGCAGCAAGACCGAAATGCTGCTGGACCTCAACCGGTTTCTGATTCAGCGGCACGCCCGCGGACTGATCACCGCCCTGGTGGTGGACGAAGCACAGGCGCTGCGTCCCGAGTTGCTAGAGGAGATCCGGCTGCTTACCAACCTGGAGACGTCGCAACAGAAACTGTTACAAATCGTGCTTATGGGACAGCCCGAGCTCGAAGCTGTGCTTGACTCGCCAAGCTTGCGGCAACTGAAGCAGCGGGTTTCGCTGCGTTGCCAGCTGCTGCCCCTGGACGAGGAGCAGACGCGCAGCTACGTTCTCTCGCGCCTTGAGCGTGCTGGGGCAAAGCCGGAACCGCCCATCTTCGACGCGGAAGGGCTGGCGAAGATCTATGAGTATTCACGCGGTATTCCGCGCATCATCAATAATCTTTGCGAGAATTCGATGGTTGCCGCCTTTGCCCGCGAAGTCCGGACGGTCACGCCGGAGATGATCAGCGAAGTCGCCGCCGATTTTCGCCTGGGTTCGACTGCTGCTGCACCCGAGGAGCCGGCCGGTGCCAACGCCCTTCCGGTTGAAAACAACGAGAGCCTTTTGCGTTCGCTATTCCGGCTGTTGCGCACTATGGACAACGAGCAGCCGCTGGAAGAAAAATCTATCCCGTCCGCTGACGGCAGGAGAGTCTAAAGATGAGTCGATTGTACGATGCCTTGCAGAAGTCTCAGGGAGAAGCCCCGAGTGTCTCGCCGTTGTCCACTCCTGCCCAGCCGGACGCGCAAGCTCCGGGCGCACCTGTGCTCGGCTTGCCGATCGATAACACCGATGCGCTGGACGCCCTGGCGACGCAGGCGCCACCCACGGCGTCGTGGCTGGCGGTGCCGGCAGAGCGCATTCTGCGACCGGTGCCAACGCCCGAACAGCGTCTGATCTCGCTTACCAATCCCAATAGTCCAGGGGCGGAGACGTTTCGGGTGTTAAGCACCAGGCTGGCCCATATGCGAGACAAGCGCACGCTGAAGAAACTCCTGATTACCAGCGCCGTTGGCGACGAAGGAAAGTCAGTGGTTTCGGTCAACCTGGCCCTGACACTGGCGCGGCGCGCCGGAGAACGTGTCCTGTTGATTGAGGCTGATCTGCGGCGTCCGACCGCCAGCACGCTGTTATCGAGTTCGTCGCTTCGCGGCATTGCCGAATGGCACGAGCATAAGCTCGCGCTGCAGGACGCCTTCTACCAGGTGGAGGGCATGCCGTTGTGGTTTCTGTCGGCCGGGAAGGGCATTGAAGAGCCGCTGCCGCTGCTGGAGTCGGATGCGTTTGCCCAGATGCTGAATGCGGTTTCCGCGGGATTCGACTGGGTGCTGCTGGATTGCACGCCGATGCTGCCCATGGCCGATGCGACGTCATTGTCGCGGCTGAGCGATGGCGTGCTTGTGGTCGCTCGCGAGGGCCATACTCGGAAGCGGACCCTCGCGCGGGCGCTCGCCTCCATCGAGAGGAACAAACAGATCGGTTTTGTCTTCAATGAGGCCTCAACCATTCAAGCCGGCTACGAGCGCTATTACGGCGGATACGGCTACTACGGCCAGAAGAAATCCGAGGGAGAGGAAGAAGGCCAGAACGAGCGCACGGCGTCTGCATGATTCGATTGTTCAACACTTACTTCCCGACGCGTACGATTCTACTGACGCTGACGGAAGCGATCCTGGTCACGGCAGGCTTCGTTCTTGCAGTTGTGTTCACCTCGGGCAATGCGCCGGCGGCGCAAGCCTACCTGTTTTACGAAAATGGCGCTGGGAGAATCGGCCTGGTCGTGCTGGTTTTTCTCGTGCTGATGTATTACTTCGATCTCTACAACTCTTCGATCCTCACCAATCGGCGGGAAGTGATCACGCGCTTGGTGGGTGTGCTGGGCACCACGTTCGTTGCGCTTGCGGTATTGTACTACGTGTTTCCCGACGAGAGCCTGAGTGGTTCTGTGCTGTGGACGGGCATCCTGGCTGTTGCCGTCGCGGTGCCCCTGTGGCGGACCTGTTTTTTCGCGCTGAACCGCTCTGCGCGGTTCGCGGAGCGCGCCCTGATCTATGGCGATGGTCCGCTGGCAGCGCCGCTAATGGACGCCATTAGCCAGCGCCCCGAGCTGGGATTGCGTGTGGCCGGCTATGTGGGGTCCGCGCCGCAGGTTGGCGATGTTCCCAAAGTTGAAACCGGCGACATCACCGACTTCGTGCACCGCGAGAGCATCGGTCGCATCATCGTCACCATGGGCGACCGGCGCGGCAAACTCGATGTCAGTGAGCTACTCAAGCTCAAGGCGGGCGGCGTCCAGATACAGGACGGCCCGGAGTATTACGAGACCGTGACGGGGAAAATTCCGCTGGAATCGTTGCGTTTAAGCTGGCTTCTGTTTTCTCCGGGGTTTCACGTACGGCCCGGATTGCGCTTCTATAAACGCGTCTTTTCGATGACCTTCGGATCGATTGGCGTGATCCTCACCTCGCCCCTTATGTTGCTTTCGGCCATCGCCATCCGCTTGGATTCCAAAGGCCCGATTATCTTTTGCCAAAAGCGCGTGGGAGAGTTTGGGGTACCCTTCACGGTGTTCAAGTTTCGCACCATGTACGACCACGCTCCGTCGCTGCCAGTGCCGCCCCTGCAAAATAATGAGGACCCGGAGCAGAACCATATCGGGACACCAGCGCAGTTTGATGACCCGCGCATTACCCGGGTCGGCAAGTGGCTGCGGCGTACTCGACTGGACGAACTGCCGCAGCTCTTCAACATCGTGAAGGGCGACATTTCCTTCGTAGGCCCGCGGCCGGTGCCGCCGCACGAGGAAGAGCAGTGCGCGGCGGTGATCCCGTTCTATAAGGAGCGTTGGCTCATCAAGCCAGGAGCCACCGGATGGGCGCAAATCAACCGTGGCTACAACGCCACCATCGAGGACCACAAAGACAAGCTGGCTTATGACCTCTTCTACATCAAGAATGTTTCCGTGGGCCTCGATATCTATATTCTCTTCTCGACCCTGAAAATCCTGCTGCTCGGACGCGGCGGGCGCTAAGCCGCCGCTTGTACCGTCGGCGTTATCGTTCCAATGAGGTCACGACGAGCTGTCTGAATACGGTGACGTGGCGGCGCTGAAAGCGGTGGCAGGGACTCGGATGTCGTCATCGGGCAGGAATGGTTGCACGAGCTGTCCAGCCAAGCCAGGCGCAACGGTGCCGTCAACGCCATACTTGGTCGGCCACCGTTTCTTCGGCATGTACCAGGTGCCGAACACTTTGTCCATCACGGGCAGCATTGACGCATAGTTTTTGTTGACGTGTTCGTCGTTGGTGTGGTGCCAGTGGTGAAAGGCGGGGGTTGATACCAGCAGGCCCATCCAGCCAAATCTCCACTTTAAGTTGGCATGGATGAAGAAGCCCCAAACGGTGCCGATCAGCATGATGAGCAACGGAACCACGTCCACGTGTTTCCCCATCATGGGTTGGGCCAGGCCGAGAGCGATCATGGGCACAAAGCTGCACAGGCGGACAAATACAATGTCCAACGGATGGGCGCGAGTATTGACTAACCAATCGATCTGCTCTGCGCTGTGATGGATTGCATGGAAGCGCCATAGGAAGGGAATCTGGTGCGTCCAGCGATGCCCCCAATAATAGCCGACTTCTCCCGCGATCAGGGCAGCGGTTAAGCGCATCCAAATGGGCATACCTGCCACCCACATGTGCAACCCACTGGGTACGACGTGACGCAGCCCCCAGGCAAGCAAGGCCATGGGAAAAACCAGTAGTGCCTTGGGTAGAAGACTGTTCAGAAAGTAATAGCCCAGGTCCGTGGGAAATGACTTGCGGAAGATCTTCTGAGGGCGGACTTCGAAAAACCGTTCCAGGGGAACGAAAACGACCATCAGCACGAGCAACCACACGCTGAGTCGAACGACGTCCAGGACAAAGGCGGGAAGATGTTGTTGCAAAAGTTGGAGAATTTCCATACTGTGGCGCCATTGAGCCGTGCGCGGATAATGAATTAAATCTGCTGGGCGGGAACCATCCCGCCCAGCTCGAGTTTACCGATTGAACCACTTCTTGGAGCGGACTGCACCGATGCCGCCCATGATGCCACCGAGCAGCAGAGTGATGGTTCCCGGTTCTGGAACAGGGTTGCTGGCATTCAGCGTAACCCCATCCAGCAGCACGAAGGGCGGAACGCCTTGCGGGGTGCCGACGGCAAAGAACGAGAGCAGGTCACTGGTGTTGTCGGCCGTGAAGGTAAACGACTGCTGCATCCAGCCAGTAAACCCGTGACTGGCGTTGTTGACTACAGCCGTGGACTGCGTCTGGCTTCCCAGGCTAACGCGCCACTGCTCGGTGGTGGCGCCGTTGAAGCCGGACTGCTGCGCTCCCGCCCACCAGAAGCTGACCGTGTAGCTGTCGCCCATCGTCAGGCCGTGGATCGTCTGCGAAATCGCTCCGTTCTGATAAGCACCATCGGCCCCAACGTAGTTGCCGCCGTCAGGGCTGCTGGCCGGCAGGCCATTATTCGAGCCAGAGCCCGGGCCCCAGAGCTTCAGGTTGCCGTTCTGACCAGTCGCACCGGTGGTGTCTGCCGCTCCAGGGGAAAAGATGAAATTGTAGGCGTTGTGGCTGTTATTGGTCGAGGTCCAACCCGTTGCAGTAGTGTAAGGGGGGTTGGCGTGGCTCGATTCGAACTGATAGTTGGGGCCGTTGGTTGTCGTCTCGAAACCGCCGTTGGTGACCAGATTGTTAGCTTGCGCCGTCATGGCAAAGGTCAGAAAAGCCACGGCCAGAAGGCCGAGGACGGCAAATTTACTCACGTTGCGCGGCACAGTCATTTTCCTCTTGTTCGTTAGTTCCAATTGAATCTCCTGTTCCCGTATAAGGGCCAAGCCGCGCCGAAAAAGTTGTTGTATTGCTGGCGCCGGCGATCTTCAGAACCAACATCGCACGGGATTACGTAACCCTATTGATTATTACCTCGGACGTCAATCCCATTTGGTGGTGGTGAAGGCAATATTTATTGGATAGTAATGCCTATAACTTCGGTGCTAGGCCTCCCCTCGGGACTTGCCAGGCGACCGGGACAGGGGAGGAGCGTCCCGGTCACCTGCAGACTTACAGCGTGTAGAACATCTCTACCGCGCCATCTTCCGCCGCAGCAGTCCTGCTAATCCCACCAAACCGGAACCGAACATTGCCAGCGTGCCCGGCTCGGGGACCGCGCTCGCAACGACGGAAAACGACTGGGAGTTCTGGTCGTCCGGGCTGAAGATCAGATGATCCGGAACGTAGCCCGCTGGCGACGGCGGTCACGGCATTTGCCACGTCGGTTTCCGCACCGGGCAGTCCGGAAATATCAACCCCGCTCGGATCCATGACATTCCAGATGGCCCAGTTCAAATCTCCGAATGTAGTTGTGTCGTTGACCGGCGTGTGCGCCTGACCGAGGAGGATATTCTCTTGATCTGTCAGCCAGACGGCTTCCTTCTCTGCTGTGGTGGTGGCCGCAATAAGGCTTCCAGTGTAGGGTTGGCCGACAGTAGTCTCGAGGAAGAGGTTGAGGCAAGTGAAGAGCGCCGGACTTCCGTTCAGTGTGCCTGCATAGGGCCCTATCTCCCCCCCGTTGTAGGACGGGAAGCTATTTTGTGTGATCACCAGGGTGACGTTACCGGCGCTGGCATACGTTACCGCCAGCATCAGCCCGAGAACGAGAATGCTGAAGCGCGCGAGGGTTTTCTTCATAAGAATTGCCTTTCCTTCCGAGGGTTGTGTGGTTTGCGTTTGTGAATGGCGGCCCTTGGGAAGGGAAGGCCGCCGCATCTTTGACAACTGCCTCTAACGGGCAGTTCGTTGAAATCAGTCCTGCCCAAGGCGTTGCCGTCGCATCCTCGGGCAGGGGAGAGACTGCGTTGACCGGATTGATCTATACTTCGAACAAGCTGGCGTAATCATCAAACTTTGGCTCTATCGAGCTATGCGCGCAGCTTGCGGCGCAACATTCCACCTAGCGCAAGGACTCCCGTCCCCAGCAACGCGAGCGTGCCCGGTTCAGGCACTGGGGGGTTATTACCGTCGTAGTGGTAGAAAGAGCTGGTGTAATGCGTCTCGCTCAGTGAAGTCCCGTACTGGAACTCAACGGTCGTTCCCATCGCGGGGATCGAGAAGCCGTTGGGAACGGTGAGCGTGAACTGCGCAGTGTCGCGGATGAGAGGACCATGACCTGTCACGCCGGTGTTCCCGGTTGCCGGATTATCCCCAGTGCTCAAAAGCCCATAATTCAATCCGTCAAGGGAGTTATTGGCGCCGGAGAAGTTGCTGTGGCCCAAACCGCTTACTGCACCTGTCGCGCTGATCGCATTATTGTAACTTTGGGCGCTCACGCCGTAGCCATAGCCCCAACCGTCGCCGACATTCGTCAGCGAGCCATACCACACGGTATCGCCAGCGACCAGCGAAGCGGAGACCGGAGTCAGTGCAAACCCGCTGTTGAAGAAGAGCCCTGTCAACACGTCCGTTGGCACCAGGACATCGGCCGAGGACGTGTTCTGCAGAGTGACAACCAGAGTGTTTCCAATCTGGGTGAAAATGGCCGAAGCGGACATATTTCCGCTCGAGCCGGTGAACGTCGCCGAGTCAGCCCAAGCACTTACTGAAAGGCCCAAACCAACCAGGAAGAGAGCGGCCAGCGAGTAAACGCTCCGTTTTGTCAATGTGTACTTCATCTTTGATTCTCCTCGGCTAAAAAGCCTCGTTGCGTTGCACTAATCTTCCACCACTGAATGAGGGGAGCCTGAAGTCGGACGCAGCTGAACCCTGTTTCATGAAGTGGACAAAAGTTTGAGTTGAACGTAGAGTCTCGAATTGCGATTGATGCACACGGCTCTTAGGCATACCAGCCGACGAGTGCTGAGAAATAAACCGCAGCTCCCCCTAAAATGTCGGATCCACCTCCTCCCTACGGTTGTGCAAGAAGAACCGAGAAGATTGCCCCTTTGAGCTTGAGGGTCTTCTTCGTGTGCATAAGAAATATGTCAGTCTCATTCGCTAGCGACGCGACTACGCTGCCGGCGATTGCAGTTGACCGCCGACCTCGGCCATTCCATGGAACGCCGCAAGTCCATCGGCGATACCAAAGTCGGGTGTAAGAGCGGCGGGTTGTGCGTAAGCCGAAACTGGAAACTCGAATGTCTTCTCTTCCAGTCCCAGTGCCATGGCAGGCAAAGCCTCGCTCGCGGGCATCATCTGAAACCGAACGTCCGCGGCGAACCCAAAAGCTCGTCCGTCCAACTGCTCGATCCGCGAGACCGTGCCTTTGCCTAGCAGGCGCAGGCCGGCGCTGGAGCCGTCGGTGGCAGGTAAATCGACAATCACTTGGACGTTGCTCCCCGGCCACGGAATCGACTGCGATTCGACCGAGACGGTCTTCCGGCTGATCTCGAGGGTGGAGCCGACGCTGACTCGCATCGCTCCGCTGACGTCGTGCCAGAGGAACCGGACTGGGGTATTGATAGGGAAATGTTTGTACATGGTTCAATCACCTCGTCTGAAGATCTCGATCTCGCTTGCCAGGCCAGAGCCTGCTCACCGGACCATCACAGCGAGAATCCGATGGTGGTTGCCGTTGCCGGTTGAGGGCGCCGCCTAAGCGGGGAGGATGCCTTCGGCGGCGCCCAGGGTTGCATGTCTAGAACTCGCTCAGTGTCATTGCGTTTACCTGCCTAGCGGGTTGCCAACCGCTTCCGCAGGCCGAAGGCCGCCGACAACAGGCCGGTGCCCATCATGCCGAGGGTCCCCGGCTCTGGGACGGGACCCAGACCGTTGGGGTTGTTGTTGAACGCGATCTCAGAATCGAGAAGAATGTTGGAGTGGTCGTTGTTGGAATTGGGCTGGATGATCGCACCAATCCAGACGTAGCGGTTGTTCGGGTCGCTATTCCAGCCGGGAATGGTAAAGAACGCCGTCTGATCGCCGTTGGACAACCCCGCGATCTGCTGTAGAGTTCCCACGCCGTCGTTTGTCCCGGGAAGGCCGCTGCTGGTGTAGATCGTCCACCATTCATGCAGCTGCGCGCTACCGATCTGGATGTGGAAGTACAACAGGTTGGGGTTCTGCTGCAGATTGTAGGTGTCAATAACAAGGAATCCGTACTGGTCAACGCCCTGGTTGCGTTGGCCGGGAAAGTCCCAAATCTCGTTCTGGCCCGTGAGCGGATCCTGTGCCATGCCGAGTCCGGTCTCGCCAGGATCTCCATTGGTGACCTTGCCATATAAATCGGCGGTGGTGTTGCCGGGCGTCCAAGTGAAGCCAGTGGCGGTAGGTTGGGCTACATTCGTCATGAAGCCGTAGATCGGCAAGTCATAGCCTGTGGTATTTCCCGCGTAGGTATGACTTGGCCCCTGATTGCCGGTGGGATGGGACAGGTCGTAGGTTACGACGGTGACGTCGGCCGAAGCCGACAGCGAGAGGGCCAAACCTAACGCAGCCCCCAGCATAGTTTGCAAACAAATCGTCTTTCTGATCATCAAAGTGGTCTCCATTCGGTGTTACAGGTTTTTTGAGGTCGAAATGGCCCGTGGCGCAGAAGCCTGGTTCAGGATCGGTCGGATCGGCTGACAGAACTCAGGACAGCGGCGAGTTGTTGTTTGCAGGACCTTAGCTCGATATCGCTTTGATCCCGGTGGTTTGAAAATTCACGGCGACCGCAAAGCCGTGGGCTTGTGTATCGGGAGGCTCGACTCGCAAAACCGTTCCGATGCCCTGCAACCGCAAAGGTGCTCCGCCGGTCACAAACGCGGGGACCTCAACGCGGACCTCGACCTCGGTCCCGGGCAATGGCACTGGCCAGGCCCAGATGAACGCTCCGTAGATACTGACGTCCCGCGTCTTTCCCTTGCCGGTGTTGCGTGTTCCATCCGACCCGATCCATGAGAATTGGACTGCGGCGACGATCGCGAACCGTAGACTCCTTCTCCGCTGGTCTCTGCCACCTGCTTCTGAGTGCGTCTGCGACAAGCACCGCTCCAATGTTTTGCTCTCCTGCGTCCAACACTCGCGAAAATAGAAGCAATACGAAGTTCCAACAAGAGCTAGAAATTCTCGCGAAACTTCTTCTCAAGCAAACTTTGCGCACCAATCAAAATGCCCAAGTCTTATGGGCGAGTACTTCCTGCTGGAAGGGGGAATGAGCTGCGTGGGTGGGAACAGAGCCGATAGTGAGGGGCGAGGCGCGTGAGAAGAAAGTACTGGGTTCGGCAGCGGATCCGCAGGTGGTGCTACCACCAAGGTGAGATATGATTTATGCCACTACCGGGCGGCAGTCCTCCACCATAGTCTGACATTGCGGGACATGCGCTTTTTGTGTAAATCCTTCGTTTTGTTGATTTACGAAATCGCTTTCAACGTGTAGGCTTACTCACAGCGTTCGTTGATCCCAAGGTAGTCGTGCATGGCTCCGGCCTATCAAGACCAGTCCTTCGATTCTAATCGCGATGGTATTCAAATCCGGCGGCGGAGTTCTGCATTCCGGCGGCTCGTGGTGTGAGTTGCAAAAGAAATTGATTGATGGGGGCATTCTAGTTTGATGGCACGACCAGCATTGCGAATTTTCCTTGCCGATACCAACCAATTGGTTTGCCGTCTTCTAGCCGATGCGCTCGAAAGAGAGCCCGGCTTTCGCGTGACCGCCACCGCAGTCAGCTGCGGTGAACTGGTGACGTCACTGCGGCAGAGCCAGCCTGACGTAGCCCTCATCGGGGTCCACCTGGAAGAAGGTCCACTCAGCGGATTCGCCCGCCTCTCTGAATTGCGATCCGAGTTCCCACAACTGCCGTGGATCATGCTGCTTGATCGGACCGACCCGGAACTTGTGGTGAATGCCTTTCGCGCCGGTGCGCGTGGGGTCTACGCCCGCTCCGATTCCGACATCGGCATGCTGACCAAGTGCATTCGCCGGGTGGCGGAAGGACAAGTGTGGGCCGACAGCAAACAACTGCACTACCTCCTGGAAGCCTTCGCCAAACCGCACGCACCGCAGGACCTGCAAAGTAACCGCAGTCTGTCTCTGCTCACTGCCCGCGAGGAGACCGTGGTTCGCCTGGTCGCCGAAGGCATGGGGAATCGTGAAATTGCCCAGCATCTCAGTTTGAGCGAGCACACGGTAAAGAACTATCTGTTCCGCATCTTCGAGAAGCTCGGGTTTTCCAACCGCGTGGAACTGGTCCTTTACGCCATAGCCCGATTGAATCAGCCGGCGCCGCCCGCTGCACGAGCGTCAAAGCTGGCGACAATTCTCAATGAAGGCGGCACAGCGTATCCAGCACGTGGGGCTTGGGACCCGGTTTCCTAGTGCGGCCCGATACCGAAGCCATTGAGTCTGTGCGATTCTGTTTTGCAGGAATCTTGCCGACGCTCATGCGGTAAACTGCCATACATCCAACCATGAGCAACCCTCTGGCTGCTTTCACCCCCGCCGAGCTGCGCAAGCTGCGCAGCTTTAAAGACCCTTATGGCATCCAGCGATTTCTGGACGACACTCCATATCATCTGCAGGACACGGCCTGGTCCCCGCGAGTTGTTCTGAGGGAGCGTACTTCCCATTGTCTCGAAGGCGCCATCTTTGCGGCTGCCGCTCTGCGTGCCCTGGGATTCCCTCCGCTGATCATCGATTTTGAAGCCGAAAACGATACTGACCACGTATTAGCCGTCTACCGCATCAAGAGCCACTGGGGAGCCGTCGCCAAGTCGAACTACACCGGCTGCCGCTACCGTGAGCCGGTCTATCGCACCCTGCGTGAGCTAGCCATGAGCTACTTCAACATCTACTTCAATATGCGGCGAGAGCGAACGCTGCGGAATTATTCGCGCCCGGTCAACCTGGCTCGTTTCGACCGACTCAACTGGATGGTAACCGAGGATCCCGTCTGGTTCATTCCGTACCATCTGGTCGATATTCCTCACATCAAGCTGCTGCAGCCCGGCACAAAGCGCCTCCTGCATCGCGCAGACCAGCGCCTCTTCGAGGCAGAAACCCTCGGCAAGGCCCACAGACCCAGCCAGTAGCCGCACCGCGGGCGACCGAACCGACACCTTTTGACCATAAAATATTTACATAAAAGGTAAATTCTACCTACTCAGGCATTAACAGGTCGCAGTTAAGCTGCCTGTTTGCAATGTCGCTGGTTTGGCCTCTGGGGTGCAATTGATTATGGCAGACGAAGTGGCGCAATCGGGTCGCATGCCAAGGATATCGGCCAGAGTCCTGGTATGTGGCCCGTTTTTTATGCTATGCGAGTCATCCGCAGCGGTAGCTGCCGAGCCTGATCGGCATGCTGCTCAGCGGTCCCTAGAATTTCAGCCCCAGGCCATTACAGGTGAACTCCACCAGCGGCGTCATGGTCTTGCAGTTCGCCACGAACTCCCGCATCAGTTTTTCGCTGCACAATTGCGCCTCGGTCAACGCAACCGAAGAGATGAAGTCCTTCCTCTTCAGGTCGTGGATGAATCGGTGATTCGGGTCGAACCCGCGAGGCGGACGTGACAGGCTGTCGCCCTCCAACTCCAGCCTCTTCCGCACCAAGGCCCATTTCGCGGGATCGCGCACGATGGCGGTGCGGATAAGGGTCAGTGCGCGGTTATCGGGGTGCCAGATTCCGGCCGCCACAAAGCAGTTTTCCGGCTCCAGGTGCAGGTAAAAGACCGGTGCGTGCGCGTCCTTGCCCTTGGCGTGCGAAAAGTGAATGCCAACATGTGTCTTGAAGGGCTTTTTGTCGGCAGCGAAGCGCGTGTCACGGTAGATGCGGAACAGCGAACCGCGGGTGGGCCGGGCGTCGGCGACAAAGTGCGGGCTGATCTTCTCCAGGTGCGGCGCAAAGTCGCGGATGAACGAGAGCGCCGGCTCAACAACGAACTCGTCGTAGCGCACTTTGTTCTTCGCAAACCAGTCGCGCCGGTTATTCCGCTTGAGTTGCCGCAGAAAGGCGAATCCTTCAGGACGAAAATACTTCTCACTTGCCAATGCCAACTCCCCGGTGCTGTCTATGAGAAATTGAGTATACGGCAAGTTGGTCGGGGAGAGAGTACCACTCCTCGACCGGGATATAGCCAAAATCGAGCAACAGTTGCAGGGTGGTGTTGTCGTCATAGGCGGCATCCATGATCAGGTGCAAGGGCGCGGGCAGCGGTCCGATGCCGGCCAAAAGTTCGCGACCGTGCACCGCGTCAGAGGCTTGGCCAGCGGAGAGAGCGAAGCTTATATCGGTTCGAGCATTCGCGGCAACCAGATGAATCGTGCTAGTCCATCCACAACGAGATTTGCCGCTGCCTGCCTGCCGTTTTCTTTAAGGCACCGGTTCCGTCGGGATGCACCTTCACGAGGGTCGAGTCCATTTTGACGGCCTCGATCTTGATGCGTACGATCTGCTCGCGCTGCAACCGCCCGCGCTGCTATCACCGCATCTGGCATCGTGTTGCAAAATCCTCGCGAATCGGAAACAATGCTGCATCTAAGGGGTGGAGCATGAGCAAGGTTCGAGTTCTGATTGGCACCCGGAAGGGCGCGTTCATTCTTACCGCGGACGGCAAGCGGGAGAGCTGGGATGTGAGTGGCCCGTTCTTTGCCGGCTGGGAGATGTATCACTTGAAGGGCTCTCCGGCCGACCCTAATCGCATTTATGCCTCGCAGTCGAGCGGCTGGTTCGGGCAGACCATGCAGCGCTCCAATGACGGCGGCAAGACTTGGGAGGCCGTGGGCAATAAATTTGCTTACGACGGCGTTCCGGGCACGCACCAATGGTATGACGGGACGCCGCATCCGTGGGAGTTCAAGCGCGTCTGGCACGTGGAGCCGTCCCTTACCGACCCCGACACGGTCTACGCCGGCATAGAAGACGCGGCCATCTTCAAGTCCACCGACGGCGGGCAAACGTGGAACGAGTTGCCCGGACTTCGCGGGCACGGCTCTGGGCCTCGCTGGCAACCCGGTGCGGGCGGCATGTGCCTGCATACCATCATTCTTGACCCCAGCAATTCGCAGCGTATGTGGATTGCTATCTCGGCGGCCGGCGCGTTCCGCACCGACGATGGCGGCGCGACTTGGAAGCCCATTAACAAGGGACTGCACTCCCTGTACATCCCCGAACCCACCGCCGAAGTTGGGCATTGCGTGCACCACATCGCGATGAATCCCAAGCGTCCCGGAGTGCTGTTCATGCAGAAGCACTGGGACGTAATGCGCAGCGACGACGCGGGCGAGCAGTGGCACGAAATCAGCGGCAACCTACCCACCGACTTCGGCTTCGCCATCGACGTGAACTCCAATGATCCGGAGATGATCTACGTAGTGCCCATCAAGAGCGACTCGGAGCACTTCGTTCCTGATGGCAAGCTGCGTGTCTATCGCAGCCGCACAGGCGGCAATGAGTGGGAGGCGCTGACCAATGGCCTGCCGCAGAGCAACTGTTATGTGAACGTGCTGCGCGATGCGATGGCCGTGGACACGATGGATCCTTGCGGCGTGTACTTCGGCACTAGTGGCGGACAAGTGTACGCGTCAAACGACAATGGCGATACCTGGACGGCGATTGTGCGCGATCTGCCGGGCGTGCTGTCGGTAGAAGCACAGACGCTACCATGATCCGCGTTGCCCTGCCGTATCACCTGCGTACTCTGGCGAAAGTCAGTGGCGAAGTGGAGTTGGAAGTCACGGGCGCGGTGACGCAGCGCTCGGTGCTGGATGCGCTGGAAGCGCGATATCCCACGCTACGGGGCACAATTCGCGACCACGTTACGCAACAACGACGGCCATTTCTGCGCTTCTTTGCCTGCGAGGAGGACCTGTCGCACGAATCGCCGGATGCACTCTTGCCTGATGCAGTGACATCGGGGAAAGAGCCGTTTCTGGTGATTGGGTCGATCGCAGGCGGATAGGCAGACTGTTCTCTACCGCGAACCCCGCGCCAAACGGAGATCAGAATCCCCATCTCCCTTCAACTCTGGCACTCCCGGGTTCAATAAATCCCCTTACAAAAGGAAACAGCCGTCCCGCAAGCGGGACGGCTGTCTCAGTCCAACATCAGTTAACGGTCAGGATTGAGGTGCCTGTGGCACTTCCAAACGTTGCTGTAATGACCGTTGTCTTGCCGCTCGTCCCGGCAATGCTGGCGACTCCCGAATTATTGATGGTCGCCACCGTCGCATCCGAGGAAGTCCAGTTCGCCTGGTTTGTCAGGTCAATTGTGCTTTGGTCGCTGAATTTCCCAAACGCCTTAAACTGCAACTGACCTCCCTGGTTCGCATAGGCGGGGTTGGGGGTTACGGTCAGCGAGACAATCGTGGCATTGCTGATGGTCAATGCTGCATTGTTGCTGATAACTCCAGCGAACACTGCCGTGACTGACGCCTGGCCCGGAGTTAAGCCGGTAGCTACCCCGGGCTGGACCGCTCCGCTGTTGATGGTGGCCACGGACGAGGGATTGGTGGCCCAAGTCGCGTAACCGGTGAGGTTTTGCGTGCTGCTGTCGGCAAAAGTGCCGATGGCTGTAAATGGTGTCGATACCGACACCGGAATCGTTGCCGTCGTCGGTGTGACAGCGATTGATGCCAAGGACGACTGTGTAACGATCACGGTGGCGGTTCCTGTTTGTCCCTGATAGACCGCCGAGATAGTTACCGGCGGTGCTGGAGTCAGCGTGCTGCCCAGGCCCGTCTGCGTGATCGAAACCGAGGTCGGATTCGAAGACGACCATTGCGCGAGGCTGGTCAGCACAAACGTGAGTCCGTCTCCGTAAGTACCGTAAGCGTTGTAGTTGATCGTCTTGCCGACCGGAAGCACAGTCGATACCGGGGTAATGGCGATGCTGTTCAGCGTGGAGCTGTCGACCGTCAGTACAGCGGGAGAACTAGTCATGCCCCCAAAAGTAGCCGTGATGTTGGTCGTGGAGTTCATGGCCAGGGTCGACGCGAGACCGGTGGAATCGATCGTCGCAGCCGATTGATTCGAGGAGTTCCACGTCGCATCCGACGAGATGTCCTGCGTGGGTGAGTTATCGAAAACGGCAGTTGCGTAGAACCGCTGAGTTACGCCGGCCGGCACAGTGGGACTCACCGGGGTTACGGTGATGGACTGCACCGAGGCAACATTGACGCTCAGCGTGAAATTCGAGCTCACGCCGTTGTAAGTAGCGGTGATGACCGTAGTGCCGGCATTTGCGTTAATAGTAGTGGCCCTCACCAGACCGGAGTTTGATACAACCGATGCGGCGCTCGGGTTGGATGAAGTCCAACTCGCCTGGGTAGTGACATTGAGCGTGCTGCCATTGGCAAGGGTTGCCGTTGCCGTGTAATGGCGGCTGGTGCCGACTGCGAGATTGGTGCTATTGGGAGGGTTGTTTGGGGTAATTGCTACGGAAGTTACAATCGCCGCGACTACGGTCGCGGTGGTACTGCCATTAATGCCGTTCTGGCTGGCTTGGATCGTCACCGGGTTGGCGGTGGTGGCAACGCCGGTGGCCAGACCGCCGCCTATGCCGGTCGGGGTGATGGTTAGGTGCGCGGTGTCGCTCGACGTCCACGTCACGGTGTTGGTGATGTCGTGAGTGGAAGAGTCAGTGAACGTGCCGGTAGCGGTGTACTGCTGCTGCGTCTGGTAAACGATCTGCTGCCCGACAGGCGTCACAGCGATCGAAACCAAGTTGGCCGACGTCACGGTCAACGTAGTACTACCGATAATGGAACCAGAGGTCGCAGTGATTTGCACCGTACCGGCGGCGATACCAGTGGCTAAGCCTTGCGATCCCTGGGTGTTGCTGATGGAGGCCACCGACGGGTTCGACGAGGCCCATGTCACTCTGGTGGTGAGGATCTGGGTGCTGTTGTCGGCGTACGTTCCAGTCGCAACGAATTGTTGCGTGAAGCCGGCCGAGACGGAGGGATTCGCCGGGGTGACGGCGATCGACACTAGCGGGTTAGTGACGGTCATGATGGCCGTGCCAGAAATGTTGCCTTGGATGGCCATGATGGTCACAGTGGTGTTGGGCGTAACCGCCATCGCCAGACCGCCAGCGGTGATGGTGGCACCGGTGGATGCGCTCCACGTCACGCTGCCGGTGATGTCGTGTGTACTCTGATCGGCGAAAGTGCCGGTGGCGGTGTACTGCTGGGTGGCGTTTGGCGCCAAAGAAATCGTGGCTGGTGCCACGGCAATTGAAACCAGCGGGTTGGTGACCGTCAGAGATGCTGAATTCGACGTGACGGTTCCCTGCGTTGCCGTGATGGTGGACGTGGCTCCGGGAGTCACAGCAGTTGCAAGTCCAGCGGCGGTGATAGTGGCTCCGGCGGTGGCGTGCCAAGTTACGGTGCTGGTCAGGTTCTGCGTGCTGCTATCAGCGTAGGTACCGGTGGCGGTGTACTGCTGAGTAGCATTCGGAGCTAACGACACGGAGGCCGGCGTCACCGCAATTGAAACCAGCGGATTGGTCACGGTGAGGGTTGCGGGACTCGAAGTGATGGACCCCTGCGCGGCGGTGATGGTCGTGTTTCCGGCTGCCTTGGCTATGGCTAGTCCGGCGGCATTAATGGACGCAACCGTGGTGACAGAAGATTGCCACGTCACAGTCGAAGTAATGTTTTGGGTACTGCCATCGGTATACTTCCCGGTCGCCATGTACTGCTGTGTACCGTTGACTGCTACCGATGCAGTTGCAGGCGTAAGGGTAATGGAGACAAGGGGGTTGGTGACCGTCAGTGTGGTTGTGCCGGTAATATTGCCCGACGAAGCCGAGATCGTGGTGGTTCCACCCCCCACTCCCGTTGCCAAGCCGGAGGTGTTGATGGTGGCAACCGACGCGGTCGATGAAAGCCAGTTGGCGCTCAGGCTCTTGGTGGTGCCGTCGCTGTATGAGCCGGTCGCTGTGAACTGCTGGGTAGCACCGAGGGCAATACTCGGCGTAGCCGGCGTAACTTGAATGGAAACGAGCGTGGCTGGTGTTGTGCCCCCACCCGAAGAAGACGAACTACCGCCGCATCCGACAAATGCGCACACGCTCAGCAACAACCCAATCAGCACATACTTTTTCATGGAGGCCCCCCCGGCAGAAATGCCGGCGTTCAAAGACGATGAGTAATTGCTTACTTCAAATTCGTATCATATTGCTCAGTAACCCGCAAAACATAGAAGAAAAGTGGAATAGCACTACCACAATGGTGCAACTTAAGGTTCCTCAATGAGAGAACGCAGGCGACGCGGCGATCACTGGCCGAATCACGACCTTGCACCGTGGTCGACGTAACCTCGCTGTCGCGACCGCAATCAGCGTAGTGCAGGCGAACTTGCCAATGGTACCCACTGGAGGAGGCGCCAAAAAGCAGGCCGCGGACTCCGGGGGTGACGGCAGGTTCGCCGGTGTCCCGAAATCCGCGGCCGATGCACTGACCGATCAGCAGGAGGCCATCGCCCCGCGAGGTGCGGGGCGAGTGCTCTAGGTCAGGAAGAACTCGCGGGTGACTTTCACCCATTGCTCGTCGGGCAGCGTGCTGGCGATGTCGTCGAGGGCCACTCCGCCGTCCTGCGCCAGGGCGCCGAGCGCGCTTGGCATCAACCGCTGCAGGCGCATCGATGACTCTTCGGTCCACCAGCGGGCCATCGCACCACCCAGCAGGTTGCGGAAGTTGGTCTTCGCATCGGGAGACTGTACCGTCACCATCCAGCCTTCGCCGTAAGGATCCTTGGAGATGAGCGACGGGTCTTTCACAGCTGCCTCGTTGATGTCGGCCACGCTGCCCTCGATGGGCGAAACCATGTCAACCTTCACGCCGTCACGGATGATGCTCCATACCTTTTGTCCCTGGCGTATCCACTGGCCGCGCTGCGGCAGGTTGACTTGCTCGATCTTGCCGGTGAGCTTGGTGGCGAAATCGTCCATGCCGACGCGGACGAGGTTGGGGCTCTCACTCAATGCCCAAGTGTGGCCGGGATGATAGCGGAAGTTTCCTGGAACGGAGAAACCGCCCACCATGTTCGGCTTGGCCTGGGTGCCGGTAGCCGCTGGAACTTTGCTCATCGCCGGTGCCACACGAACCACGGGGTGCTTGGCCTTGGCATAGAAGAAGTCGATCGTCAGAAAGATTGCGAAGGTGAAAAGTACAAGTAGGACTGTCATGGTGGGCCTCCTGTTATTTAGCGTCTTACGTTCGACGCCTTGCACCTTAGCTAAAGGCACGCGGCATGCCACACGAGCCCATCGATGACTATCGCGGCGGCGGTAGACGCAACATCATGCTTACTGAATGAGTTAGCGAGGAGTGTTGTGAAATCTAACGGATTGCGAGTGGTGATATGCAACATTGCGATTTGATGCGAAGTACATCGGGGGATGGGGACCCGGAGGCACGATACGGCGGTTTGCAGGCGCTAGTCCCATTGAAGTCAATGGGTTGACGGCGTTAATGGCGGAGAATAGCAATTGTTGTGATCTGCAACGTGGTGTTGTGCTATGCAACAGCAGTGAGTCGTTACATCGCCTGCCCCTTGAGGACAATTCCGATTTTTTCTGATTTTCCAGCAGACGTTGGAACCTCGACACTGAAAACAGTCATCGACTGATCGTCTTTTGCCACGCTGGCGGGCGTACCGGCTGGAGCCATGGCGAATACTGCGGGGTGGTTCGTGCCGGTGGACTTGGCACTTAGGGCGACAAGAAGTTTCAGGGGTAAGTTGCCCGCGGGGTCGGCATCGCTTGCAACGGGTATGGCTAATAAGAAGTCAGGATTGGGCGAGACACCCATATGGTTGGCGTCCTGGGGAATCGACTGGTAGCGCAGGGTATAGGTTCCGGCGGGCAGAGCCTGTCCGCGGAAGTCGGAAGCTCCCTTAGGGAAAGTCACCACGCCGACGAATTGTCCGTTGGCGAGGTCTGGGTACAGAGCGCCAGCAGCGGCATAGGACGAGATCTCCAGTCCGCGGGCGAACCACAAGTTAGCGGACCAGCCGTCGTCTAGCGTGACCTGGTATCCCTTTTGTTCGACGGCCTGGGCGACTTCCGGCGAGGTGCCGGAGGCAGTCAGAGCTCCGGTACGTTCGACGCCCGGTCCCGCGGCGTAGGACGGGGTCGCCGGGAGGCAAACCAGGCCCACCACGACAATGAAGCCAATAATAATAAGATGCAGCGAGCGAGCCACGATGGAGATCGTGCCGACGTTCGAGCGTGCCACGCGAGGTCTTGCGGCGGAAAGGTCAGAAGAACATGCGTTCGCAGTATGAGCCATACATCATTATCGTACCGCTTCAGATTCAGCGGGGCGAACTGGCAGCGGCAGTATTCAGGTAGAGCTCGAGGATCGAGTTGGCCAGGTGGTCGAGCGCAGCGCCTTCAACATTGCTCATAATCGCGACGGCGAGTTGACGGTCGGGAACGAGTTTCAGACAAGTACTGGCGCCAACCTGCCCGCCATTGTGTCCAACGACGCGATGGCCTGCGAGTTTGGCGACCGCCCATCCCAGCCCGTAGCCGCTGCCATCATCCTGCACGGTGAGCGGCTTCCACATTATTTCCAAGTCGGAAAGTGGAACCAGCTTGGCGGCCATGACTGCGCCGGCAAAACGTGCCAGGTCCGCTGACGTACTGAGCCAGCCACCACCGGGCAGCCGGTCACTGGGATCGAAGAACGGAGCATTCTCCAGCGCACCGGCTTTAGTCTTTTCATAGCCGCGCGACCGATGCGGGATGATTTTTGCAGGATCGTCGGGGACGGTGGCGGTCATGCCGGAGGGAGCAAACACGGCCTGCTGCATGTAACCGGTGAAGGTGGAGCGTGAAGCACCTTCGATGGCGCATCCGACGACGACAAAGCCGTAGCTGGAATACTGCATTTTCTCGCCGGGCACGAAAAGAAGCGGATCGTCGCCGAAGTGGCGGACAGCGTCGCTGAGAGTGGCGAAATGCGTGACGTTCCTGAGCTCGACATCGTCGCGATACCAACGCACGCCGGCGCGATGCGACAAGAGTTCCCGCGTAGTGACCACCCAGGGCTTACCGTCAGGAGAAGTCTTGGCGGGAAACGCGGGACAATATTTCTGCACGGGCGCGTCGAGGTCGAGTGTGCCGGCACGGGCCAACTCCATGGCTGCCATGGCGGTCATGGGTTTGGCGATCGAGGCGGTGCGAATCTCGGATTCGGGAACCGCCGCGACATTGTTCTCAACGTCGGAGCGGCCAAAGGCGCGCGAGTAAATAATCGTGCCGTGATCGATTACGGCGAGGGTCGCGGCCGGGATGCCTTGCCGACTCAAAGTCTCCTGCGCCAGCGAGTCAATCGTGGCCGCATCGGCCGCGTGCGGAACTGACGGTGGCTGTGCGGCTGCCGAGGCCAGGAGCAAGATCAGCACCGTTACCAAGTAAACGGGAAATCTTCGCATAGTGGTATTTAACCATTTGCGACGGGCTATCACTCGCCGGAGGAATGGGTCGGCCGGTCGGCTTGTTGCCGCACCGTGGCGGTCACCACTTCGTCAAACGTACCAAGGTAGGCGCTGCGACGGTCGTGGGTGCTCCAGCGCGAATCGAGACCGTCGCCCTGGAACTCGTCCGTGAGGGCCACGGCCGACATGGCGTGCTCAATGTTGGTCAGCGGCGGGTAGAAATTGGTCTCGTTGCCGCAAATGTGGTCATGGTGATTCAGCGGTCGGGTGACGATCGTAGCCAAGTGTCCGGCACGCAGGACAGCATGACCGTTATGCAGGTCTGCGGGCATATCGAGTATGACCGGGACATAGTCTACGCGAACAACGTTTTCGAGCAAACGTCCAGCCTGGTGCTGGGCCAAGGCGATCAAGGCCGCGCGCTGGGCAGAGCTGGCAGCGTTGTCGACCATCAGGACGGATTGTGCGGGATAAGGGTCGCCGTAAGGATCGCCTAAGGTGGCGCGGGCGCGCACGGCCGCGGCCACGGAGAGGCCGTCGAGTTTAACACCATTCCACGAACCCTCCTCGACGTGCCAGGCCATGAGGGCAAAATTGCCGGTGAGTCCGACTTCACCGTTGGCGAAGCATTGGGCAACGTAAACGTCAGTGGAGCGGGACTCGATGTAGTCTCCACGGATCTGCTGGGCCTGTGACGAGACCGCCAACGACAATGTGAAGACGACGGACAGAATCGTGGCTTTACGCATGGGAAACTCCTCACCCTGAATTGCTGACATTTTAGATGAATTCGGGCTGGCGGACGCTTCGTTTCATTGTGGGCAAATTGCCGGACTACAATACCGGGGATGACTGACGACCTGTTGCGGTTCCGGCCTGAATTTCCGATTCTAGAGCGCACGACATACATGATCAGCAATTCGCTCGGGGCTATGCCACGCGGAGTGGAAGTGGCGTTGCAACGCTACGCCGACACCTGGAACACCCGTGGAGTACGCGCATGGGAAGAACAGTGGTGGATGCTGGCGTCCAAGGTGGGCAACGAGATCGGGGCGCTGATGAATGCTCCGCGAGGAGCGGTGGCCTGTTTACAGAACGTAACCACGTGCGAGGCGACAGTGGCATCGTGCCTCGATTTCAGCGGGTGTCGCAATAAGGTGGTATACAGCGACCTGAATTTTCCCTCGATCATGTACTTCTGGGAGGCGCAGCGCGCGCGCGGCGCACGCATAGTGATGGTTCCGAACGATGACGCGGTGCACGTGAATACCGAGCGACTGCTCAGGGCGATCGACGAAGAAACACTGATCGTTCCCATCTCGCACGTGATCTTTCGCAGTGCATTTATTCAGGATGTCTCTGCCATCGTCGAAAAGGCGCACCGTGTCGGTGCGTATGTGTTGCTCGATTCTTTCCAGGCGCTCGGAACGGTGCCGTTCGACGTGCAGCAGCTCAACGTGGATTTCTGCACGGGCGGGGTGCTGAAGTGGCTGTGCGGCGGGCCGGGCACGGCATATCTGTATGTGCGTCCGGATCTGGCGAAAACGCTGGAACCAAGTTTCACGGGATGGATGGGGCACCGCAATCCGTTTGGGTTTGAGGTCGGGCCGACCCATTACACCGATACGATCTATCGTTTCACGCAAGGGACCCCGAATATTGCGGCGCTGCACGCAGCACGGCCGGGGCTGAAGATCATAGCGGAGGCGGGCATCGCCGACATTCGCGAGAAGTCGAAGCGGCACACAGCGCAATTGATCGAGTTGGCAGACAAGCGCGGCTGGCGGGTGAATACGCCCCGCGATGAGGAGCGGCGTGGAGGCACAGTGTCGATCAACATGCCCAACGCCGAACAGGTGTGCGCGGAGTTGCTGAAGCGCGACGTGTTGGTGGACTATCGCCCCAAGGCGGGAGTGCGCTTCTCGCCGCACTTCTACAATTCCGACGAGGAACTCGTTCTGGCAATTGAAACAGTGGATGAGATTCTCAGCGGAGTTTAGGTTTCGGACTACTGCATCGGGAATGACGTTTACCAGTCGTATCCCACCACTGTTGACACTTCGCCTTTTGTTCGCCGACAATAACGGCGGAGGCTACGTGGAACCATGGCCCTGACACGACGGCAAAAACAGGTATACGATTTTCTCGCAGGATTCGTCGAAGAGCACGGCTACTCGCCATCGTTTGAAGAGATTGGTGAAGGGCTGGGCCTGAGTTCGCTGGCCACGGTACACAAGCACATCAGCAATCTGGAAGAGAAGGGCCTGCTCAAGCGAGATTACAACCGCAGCCGCTCGATTGATCTGGTGAAGCCCCGTGGGCGGATGCGGCAAGCGCTGGGGCAGACTGCCAATGCCGGACTCACGTTGCCACTGATGGGACGCATCGCGGCAGGGCGTCCGGTGGAGGCGCTGGAAAATCCTGAATCGATTTCCCTGACCGATTTCACCCGCTCGAAAGACGTGTACGTGCTGCAGGTGACGGGCGAGAGCATGCAGGACGAGCACATCGTGAACGGCGATTACGTGCTGGTGGAGAAGACCAGCATCGCGCGTGACGGCGAGATCGTGGTGGCGCTGGTGAGCGGCACGGACGCTACGCTGAAGCGCATCTTCACCGAAGGCGACAAGATCCGGCTGCAGCCTTCCAATGCAGCCATGCAGCCGATCATTGTTCCGGCGGCGGATGTGCAAATCCAGGGGCGAGTGATCGGCGTGCTGCGGAAGTACTGATCCCCAGAGTACATTCCTTCAACGTTGTACTATTACCACGGGAGACGTCTCATGTCCCGTGCCTCGCAACGCCTCGCCCTTGCCACGTATGTTCGCCTCAATCGTGCCGCCAACACGGCGCGTGCTGTCGCCTCGCGCCACTTGGGGGACAGGGACCTGACCCTGACACAATTTGCCGTGCTGGAGGCTCTCTACCACCTCGGGCCCATGTCGCTCTCTGATATCGCTGCAAAAGTGCTGACCACGGGCGGTAACCTCACGATGGTGACAGGAAACCTTGCGCGCACAGGTCTGGTAAAGCGGCAAACTTCACCCGAAGATGGAAGAGTGCAAATCCTCCAATTGACGGTTAAGGGCAAGGCGCTGCTGCGCCGTATCTTCCCCGGGCATGCGGCAGCGATCACGGAGTTCATGGCCACCCTGTCCCCGGAGGAACTTGCAAACCTGGGCGATTTGTGCCGGAAATTAGGCGCTGGCGCGCAAGTCGGGGACTGATTGTTGCCCTCTTGTTCAAGGGAATCGCCCCGCCACGGCTTAAATCCTTGCATCTCCGAGCTCGAAGCCTGCCCCGAATCTTTCTTTAACGTTAAAGCATCTTATAGAGTGCACCTGAGGAGGGCGATATGATTACCATCCGGCCATCGGCAGAACGCGGACACGCCAACCACGGCTGGCTCGATACCTACTTTTCGTTTTCGTTTGCCAACTACTATGACCCAGAGCGCATGGGGTTTGGTGACCTCCGGGTCATCAACGAAGACTGGATCAGCGCGAACCAGGGTTTCGGAGCACACCCGCACCGCGACATGGAAATCATCACCTACATCATCGATGGCGAGTTGAGCCATCGCGACAGCACCGGCCGCGAAGCCTCGATCAAGCGGGACGACGTGCAGCGCATGTCGGCAGGGACGGGAGTAGTTCACAGTGAGTACAACAACTCCGATGCGCCGGTGCACCTGCTGCAGATATGGATCCTGCCGGAAGCGGACGGCCTGAAGCCCAGTTATGAGGACCGCACATTTCTGCGCGAGGAGAAGGTTGACCGCCTGCGGTTGATAGCTTCGCACGACGGGCGCGAGGATTCGACACGCATCAACCAGGATGCCAGCGTGTACGCATCCCTGCTCGGGAGCGGCAAGTCGGTGGAGTTGGCGTTGCGGCCAGGACGCCACGCGTGGGTGCAGTTGATTAGCGGCGAGCTGGACGTGAACGGTACGCGACTGCAGAAGGGTGACGGTGCGGCCATCAGCGAGGAGAGCAACCTGAAGCTGGCCAGCGTTGGGGGCAACGGCGCGGCAGAATTCCTGGTCTTCGACCTCGCTTGATTCCAGCGTGCAATCAAAAAGCGGGAGGCCAGGCGGCCTCCCGCTTAGTATTGTGCGGCACTACTTACCTTTAGAGATGACTAGTGACTTCGCGAAGCTGTCGAAAGCAGGTTCAAACTTGGCGGCATTGGCGGCGTCTACCATACCGCTGAGCTGTAACTGGGAGTCCCCCTTGCCTTTGAACATGTAGTTGTACGAGGTGAGGGACTGGCCTTTGGGGGCCTTGATGTTCCACACCAGCTTGTATCCCTTCTCGCCATTCGAGGCGACAAATTCGGTCTTGGAGGCCAGGGCGCGCTCGGGAGTAGCTTGCTTAATGGTGCGATGGAGCCAATCGTCGTAGGAGAAATCGGCGTGGGCCAGCACTGCGTGGAAGCTGGCCGTCGGATCGGAGGTGCTCACGAGCCACTCTAATTCACCAGGCGAACCACCTTTGCGCGCGCCCTTGTTCCAGCCGTCAGAATACTGGAAGGAGAACTCGCCCGGCACATCGTAAGTCTTTTCCTGGGCGGGAGCCATGGCGGTAAACAACAAGAGCAGTGCGGCGGCGGCGATCAGTTTTTTCAATGCGGATTCTCCTTGGCATCGGTGCTGCCGACACCCGTTAGCGGTTTCGTGCAGGAAGGGTTCGGGAAGTGCGCGACGCGCGATGATGGCAGTTTTCGGGCGAGGTCAACTTTGGCCAACGGCCCTAATGGGATTGTACACGGTTGCTTAGGGCGGGCAGCTGCGGTCATTTACCATCGCAACGTGAACGGCGCAAAGAAAGATGGGAGTTGTAACCCTGCAGATACTCGAGCGTGGGTGCGCGACACGGTGCAGGCGCGTGGCGTGATTGGCGCACTGCGCTACTACATTGCCGGGACCTTCGAATTGCTGCGGGATCTGACTCCTCAGCGACGGCGATCGCGCTACGGCGACATCGACTACGACTTCGACCACGGGGTCGATACGACGTGGGCGACGGTCACGCTGCGTACACGGTTCCGGGAACTCTTGTCGGGCGCGCAGTATCAGCCGTCGGAGCCGGAGTTGTTCTTCCAGATTTTGTGCGCACTGCCCGTAAAACCTGATGGGTTTACGTTCATCGACCTGGGATCGGGCAAAGGCCGCACGTTGCTGATGGCCTCCGAGTTTCGGTTCCAGAAGATCATCGGCGTCGAGTTGCTGGCTGAACTGGACACCATCGCGAAACAGAACATCGCGCGCTATCACGGCGAGCAGCAGAAGTGCTTCGCGATTGAGTCGCACGCGGGCGACGCGAGGGAGTTCGAGTTTCCTCCGGAGCCGACGGTGCTGTACCTGTTCAATCCTTTCCCCGAGCACGTGCTGCGAGAAGTGCTGGCGAACCTGCGAGACTCCCTCAGCCGGGAGCCGCGGCCGGCGTTTGTGATCTACCACAACCTGGTGCACGAGCGAGCCTGCACCGAGTGCGTGTGGCTGGAGCCGTGTACCGCACCACGCAGTTCGCCATCTACCGAGCACACGGCCATAAACGTGCCGAACCAGCGTAGCCACTGAGCACGCCGCGCACGATCTCCTAGTATCGGGTCAGATACATTCGAGGCGAACCCGATATGAGCAAGTGGATTTGCGGATTGCTGTTTCTGGTCGCAGTTTCTCCGAGCTTCGCGCAAAAGAACGAATTTGCGGTACTGGCGTCGAGCTTCCAGACGTCGGCGAGCTTTAACGTACACGGCGGAGAGGGGTTGCAGCTCAATTACGCGCACCGGCTGGTGGATGTAAAGTTGGCCGCTCTCTACCTGGAGCTTCCGTTCGCGGCAGGATGGGGTGGAAACCGCTCGATCACCCAGGGCAACCTTCTGCACGAAGACTACAACACGATGTACTTCACGCCGGGACTGAAGCTGAAGATTCTTCCTACGTCCTTCATCGCACCGTATCTTGCGGGTGGAATGGGTTGGGGCGGATTCCGCTCGACCAATACCAGTGCTACGTCGAACAAGTTTGCGGGAGACATTGGCGGCGGGGCGGACTTTACGATCCTGCCGATTCTGAGCCTGCGGGCTGAGGTTCGCGACTATTGGAGCAGCGCTCCGACGTTTGATGTGCTTTCGGTCTTTCACGGGAACATAAATAACGTGGTGATCAGCGGCGGAGCTGTGTTTCGGTTTTAGGGCGCGAAGGCCGAGAGCCGCGACGTCGCTTGGGGAATCGAGTTTTCTGTAACCTGCCACAGATTTTCTTCTTGACGACTGTTTAGAATCAATGGCTTAGGAGGAAATTGTCTCTAAGCAATTGATTCTTATGCTAGTTATACGTATCCATCACACAGCATTGGACTTATGATCGTCCGGTATGGCTTGGCTGGGGTTACCCCCCCTCCCCCCACCGTTTTTGCAAATTCCTCATTCCATTGGAGATAGGGGTCGCACTCCGCGCAAAATATTCTGAGCAAGGGAGTTAGAGGTAAATTACTCTTAATAAAGGAGTTAGGTAAGACCCTTGGAGGCCGGACGGGGGTGTGGGCAGCGGGACGAGCAAACACGCAACAGCGAATGGAACCGGTCACAGGTCGAACCGCCTACTGGGGATTGGGGCAATGTCCGGCTGCCAACTCGGTGGACGACAGCTCTCCCTCATCCTTCCGGTGGAGAGTGTACGACAGGCGGGCGTCGGGCACCAAGCGATTTAGTCACGGTTCAGCGTGATGGGTGAACAAAGGTAGTGGTCGGTTGTCAGTTGTCAGGACATTGCCTTCACCACGGAGGATAGGGAGCACTCGGAGAAGAAGGAGCAACCACGGATTTGGGCGGTTACGCGGAAACTACCAAGTCAAAAACCCCACCCGGCCAAAATCAGGCCGGATGGGCCACCCACTCGTGTAAGTTTATTGCTATCAATAAGTTGACTGGGTTGGCCACCCGCCGAAGGTGTGCCGGCGAAGCGCGACGAGCCCAGCCAGTCAGCGTGGCGGTAGTACTGCAGTCCGCTGGAGTTGTACACCGCCTGGACGCCAGCCGCCAGCGGCAGCGTGTACTGCTGCAGGGTCTGTCCGGATTGCTGGCGTCGCCGGAGGCTCGCGGGCATGGAGGGAATTTACAACATTCGCCGTTGCTTGTGGTGCAGTGATCCCAGGTTAGCGCGCCAAGAACGCGCGCGAACCTGGGGCACCCGGCCACCCTCGAGCATCGTTTGCCGGAGAAGATTGGTTACGAGGGCCACCCGCCGGCTGCCTCCGGTTGCGCGTACTCCGGCTCGCTCAGCTTCGTGCCAACGGTTTTTGTTCGAAGCGGCGGCTTCACCATCGATCACCGCCAAGGGAGGAAACCACACTACAGACCACAACCGGGGAAGGAACTGCACCAGGGAACTACCTCACTGCTGGACCAAGTTCCTCGTATGGTGAGCAATTCGGCGAAAGGAATCAACAGGTTCACCCACAGCAACTGCAGGTTGCTGCGCAGCTCCCAAGTTGCGTTGTCGTGTCTCTCTCACCTCGCACCTTGTCCTTATCTTACTAAGCTCACTTATACCGCTCCATTGGTCCGTCTCAGCAACGGCAGCAGATTATCCCGATGCAGCTTTTCTGCAATCGTCAGTGCCGTATCTCCGGCTTTGTTCGCCACGGATGGCCGGGCCCCTTTTGCAAGAAGTGTTTCAACTGCCCTCGGGTTATCGTCAATGACGGCATTCATGAGTGGGGTAACACCAATGTTGTCGGGAAGGTTTGGGTCAGCCCCCAGTTCAAGGAGGACCTGTAAGCTGTTGAGGCAACCACCAGCTGCGGCAATGCTCAGCGCAGTTTGTTGTGACGGGAGTTCCCGCTGGTTGACATTGTTCCAACGAGCAATTAACTCCCGAATCCGTTGTACATCATTGTTTTGGACTGCGGCGGCCAAATCTTGAAAGTTCGGCTCCAAGATTTGAAAACTTCGAATTTGAAGGGTCAACGGTCGCATCGGCAGAACAGCAACGTCGATGAACCCGGATGCGTTGTAAAGATTTGCGCTTCGAATCTCGTTTAAGATAAGAGGCTCAGCCATCTTTAGTAGTTCACCCCGGCCTGACTTCGAAACACTAGACGCGCCGGTCTTGACTTCGACAGATGTGGATGTAATCCGCCCCTTAGCAAGTTCGAATCGGATCGTGTATTCGCCGCTGCCAAGAGATGCCTTGGTGCCACAACCCCAGAAGGCAAACAAGAAAAGACATACGCACAAAACTCTTCGCATAGGTAGAGCCTCTACAGAGATCACGGATGTTCTATGTGTTAGAGAGTTCGCATTAGTACCCTCTCAGTTGCAGCCGATAGGGTGAATAAGGCACGATTGCAGTAATATCTGCCCCCATGAACACACCCTCACTCCAATAGCCTTGAATGTTCCAGAAAGCGAATCCCCCGCCTGCTCCACCACCGCTACCTGATGTCCCGGCGTGCGACCCATTACTCTTTGCCTTCTGTAGGTATTGACACCGGGTGAGGAGGTTTGTTCGCTCAGTCTCGGAAAAACCAAGATTCTGAAAGGGGTTCGCTTTTGCTGCCATAATTCCGCCCAATGCATTATGACCTAAGAACAGCTCGTGCCCCAGCTCGTGTGCAGCGACGCGCCCAACCGCAGGTGCTAATCCAGCGGATTGTCCTGTCTGCTTGTTAAGGAAATAACCGAAGTTTGCCGTCAACCCGAGGTCGACAAAAGAGTAGTTGCGAGGTTGGCCTGTATTTGGATCTATCGGTGTACCTCCGACGCCATTGGGATCGAGAGTGCCCCCACTGTTCATACCTATGAGGGAACTTATGTCCAGGTTGACATCGCCAACACCGCTAGTGAACTTAAGGGCGACGTCGGGGCCGAAGAGGGTTGATAACTGATTCTCCACTCCGTTCATGAATTGCGTAGTGGAAGAACCCGGGAAAGATATCCCAACATTCAACGTACACTCGGCCAGTCCGTCTGGATCAAAGTAATCGAGCGGATCATTGCCCACGTAGGCATAGCGGTTCCAGGTCTGGGGGTTGGTGATATCGACGGCGGTGAGGCCGGCAGGATCGGGCACCATCCCGCAGTGCGGGGGTCCCTGCGACGCGGCGTGCTGGCGGAGGAGGAAATCGTAAATCCCCTGCGAGCTGGCGATCACGTCCTGAGTCTGTCCGGTGAAGGAACGGTCAATCGTGCCATTCTCGGCATAGGTCTCGCCAAAGGGAGCGTAGGACAAGCTGTACTGCACCGTGCCCGAAGGAGTGCCGGCGAAGCGCGACGGAACCCAGCCAGTCGGCGTGGCGGTAATACTGCAGTCCGCTGGAGTTGTACACCGCCTGCACGCCCGCCGCCAGCGGCAGCGTGTACTGCTGCAGGGTCTGTCCGGATTGCTGGCGTCGCCGGAGGCCCGCGGGCATGGAGGGAATTTACTACATTCGCCGTTGGGAGGTGCAGTGATCCCAGGTTAGCGCGCCAAGAACGCGCGCGAACCTGGGGCACCCACAGCGTTATTGTCCGGGCGTAAATCGGTTACCTAGGGCACCCGGCAGTCGCGAGTTCGATACGGCCGTTACGTGGTGGGATAGGTCGTCATGCCCAAGCACGTTCGTTTGCTGATGACCGAGCCCGAACGTGGCACGGATCGGTCTCTATATCACCTGAAAGTGGTAGGGCGCTGGTCTTAACTTTTCATTAATTTCCTTGACGTTATTACTGGCCTGCTAGTAATACTTGCTGGCCAGTAACTCACGGTCGTTACCAATGTCACGGCGAGCGGGTGTGATTACAGGATACAAGCACCGGACTTGATCTCGAACCCGGAAATCTCCGTCGGAGACACATGATGAATCGTCGCCCACTTCCTCGCACAGTCGGATTTGTTCTCACAACTTTGGCAATCATCCTCGCGGTATCGGCCTTCGCGGGCGCCCAGCGGACAGTCCGCACCAGCAAAGAAGCGCCGACGCTGATCGCTGACAAGATCAGCTACATGCCGGGCGAGACGATTCTCTTTAGCGGCGGGAGTTGGACACCGAGAGAGGGTGTCACGATCGTCATCAAGACAGGCTCCGCCGGGATAGTCGCGACCATCCAAGGCAGCGCCGACGAAAATGGCGTCATCAACATCACTGCGCCTATGCCGAAAACGGCGTCATCGGGCAGCATGAGCGCTGGGGCCAAGAGCCAAACTCCGATCTTCACGGCTACCGCGATTGGCAGCTCCTCGGGAGCATCGGTCCATACCCAGTTCACTGCCGGCCACGCGCCCACCGATGCCGAGCGTCTCATTAGCGAGGAAGAATACTGGAACCACCGGCTGACGTACCCGACGGGCCGCTACTCGCCCGCCTGGACGCGTAAGGCTGCCGAACAAGATCTTGCGATGAAGAGCGGCGTGCCGGCGGGGCGCAAGGGCGTGGCCCTCAATTCCACAGGCGCTAAGAACGGTGGAACCACGGGTTCCGACGGCAAACTGATCCTCGATCCCACGGCCTTCGTTGCCCTTGGCCCGATGCCTGAGCACATGACAGGTTGTTCCGGCTGCTATGACTATGGAATCACCGAGGGACGTGTTAACGCCATCGTGATCGATCCGACCACCACGACTAACGGCAGCATCGTCGCCTATGCCGGGTCCGTCGGCGGCGGCGTCTGGAAGACAACCAATTGCTGCACCGACAGCACCACTTGGAGTGTTACCACTGATAGCCCACTGCTCTCGACAACCAGCATCGACACTCTGGCCTTCGATCCCAACGATCACAACACCATCTATGCCGGCACGGGCGATCTGAATTACGGATCATTCTCCATGGGCAGCCAGGGCATCCTTAAGTCGACCGACGGCGGCAACTCTTGGATTGTTCTGGGCGCTGACGTTTTTGGCCCTGAGTATTCAGAGCCGCCAGGTAACTACCCACAGTACGACGCGGTCGGCAAGGTTCGGGTCGATCCCAATAATAGTTCCAACATCGTAGCCGGGACCAAGAAGGGCCTGTGGTTCTCGTATGACCAAGGCGTGACCTGGACCAATTGCCTCACCAATAGCTTCAACACCCAGCGTCAGGACATCACCGGGCTGGAGCTCACGGACATGGGCGGCGGCGTCACCCGCATTCTGGCGGCCGTGGGCACTCGTGGCTTCCCCACCTATGTGCAATATGATCTCGGGCTCAACGGCGCGAACGGCATCTATAAGGGCACCATGCAATCCAGTGGCTGCCCCACCTTCACGTCCATTGCGAGCAACGCCAACGGGTTTATTTTTGGCAACGCGGTGACCGGCAGCCCGTACACTACGGGCGCACCGATGAATGCCGGCAGCGGCATTCCTTGTAACTATCCGATAACCGGTGGCACCGCGACCTATTGCGGCCGCACCCGTGCATCGGTCAACAACCTTGGCCGCATCGACATGGGAGTTGCACCCAGTGATCCCCAAACGATCTACGTCCAAGTGGGGTCCATCGATTGGAATAACAACAACGGTTGCGGCAACACCAGCGGCTGCCAGCTCGGCGCCTGGGTCAGTAAAGACGGTGGCGCGAGTTGGAACTTTATGACGGGCTCGGCCGGCGGTTCGCTGCTGGCGTGCGCCAGCTCCGGTCCGGGCTCGGCCGGCGCCGGCGACTATCCGCAGAACTGGTACGACCAAGGCGTGGTCGTTGATCCCAATAACCCAGATCGCGTCTTCTTCGATACTTTTGAAGTCTGGCTGGCCAGTAGCAACGGCTCCGCTTGGTACGACACCACTTGTGGATACAACGGCTCCAGCTTGAGCAACCACGTGGTGCACGTAGACCAGCATGCTCTCGCTTTTGTTAACGGCTCGTCTGACATCCTTATGGTGGGCAACGACGGTGGCGTTCACGGGACCCTCAATGCCAGCACCGCGGCCCTGAACACCGCCCGCCCGACGTGGATGAACCTGGATGCCGGCATCAATGCCATCGAGTTCTACTCCGGCGACATCAGCGGCAACTTTGCGGCGTCGGCGAATCCGTCGGCCGTGGGCGGCGCTCAAGACAACGGACCGAGTTCGGCGATATTTTCCGGCTTCCCCACCCAGGCGGTGCAGTGGCAGATGGGTCTGGGCGGCGATGGCTTCTCCGGGTTAATCGATCCGATGGGCACGGGTTCGACCCAAGCCCAAGGCACGATCCAATTGACAACGGGTGGCGCGAACGCCGGTGAGCAATTCACGATCGGTTCGCAGGTCTTCACCTTCGTCACTTCGGGGAATGGCACCGGCCAGGTCGTGTTGAGCTCAAGCACCACGACGGAAGGCAACAACATCGTCACCGCGATCAACCGGGACATCCCGACGTTGGTCACGGCGGCGCGCAGCAGTTCCAGGGTAGTCGTAACCGCTGTCACGGGCGGCAGCAGCGGCAACTCGATTGTCTTTACGAACATCAACGCTTCGAACTTCTCCATGGACGGTGGCGGGTTCCTCGGCGGCACGACGCTCGGCGACGATACCGGCAGTCTCCGCTACTGGGAAGGCAACAACAGCGGTGGCTTCAGTCGCTGTATCCACAACTGCACCCAGCCAGGCGCGACCTGGACATCCTGGAGGGGCAGCTGGACTGGCGACACCCAGTCTTTTGTCCTGCCTGTCCACCTCTTCCACGGAGGCATAGCAGGAGGCGATGACTGCTCAGTTGCAGGCACGACCTCCGGCTGCGGACATCTGTTGGCCGGCACCACCCGCGTTTGGGAAACGGTCAGTGGCACGGCGACGACGTTCTCCTCCGGCCAGTGGTACGTCACCAATAACCCGATCACGGCGAACCTGACCAAAGGCACGCTGGGCAACCGCTCGTATATCAACCAGGTCAAGTACTCGCCCAAGTACCAGAGCGTCGCCATCGTCGGGACCAACGACGGCAACGTGCAGATCGGCTTCAATCTGGGTACTGGCGTGCAAGCTCAAGCCACCTGGGTGGACGTGACCGGCGGCAACGCCATTCTGCCCAACCGTCCGATACAAGGCATCGCCCTGGATCCCAGCGCTCCGGCGCCAGGCACCCCAACCGGATACGCTGCCGTTGGCGGCTTCAACAACAACACTCCGAGTACTCCTGGCCATGTGTTCCGCGTGGTCTGCACCATGACGTCGACCCCCTGCGATGGGTTCGCCTGGACGGACAAGACCGGCAACCTGCCCGACATCCCAGTCGATTCCATCATCGTCAACCCGAATTTCCCCAGCCAGGTCTTTGCTGGCTCCGACTTCGGGCTGTTCTACACCGACGACATCACCGCCAATCCTCCGGTGTGGAACCGCTTCAACAACGGCCTGCCCAACGTCATGATTTGGGACATGTCGGTTGATCGTGGTTCCACCACGCTGGCATTGTGGACCCGCAGTCGCGGCGCTTATGCCTGGCCGCTGCCCACCGGGCCGGAGAATCCGCTACCGACCAGCGTGAGCGCGGCTACCGCCAGCGGTATGTATGGCGGAACAGCCACGCTATCGGCCGTGCTGACTTCCGGTGGCAATCCGGTGAGCGGCAGAACCATCAACTTCAGCCTGAACAGCAATTCCGTGGGCAGCGCTACGACCAACGGCGCCGGCACGGCAACTCTGTCTGGCGCGAGCCTGGCGGGAATCAACGCGGGTAGCTATCCCGCCGGGGTACAAGCCAGCTTTGCCGGCGACTCCGTCTACGCTGCCAGCAGTGGCACCGGTACGCTTAACGTCTCTCCCCTGGACGTTAGCGGCGTGGTTGGCATTGCTAAAGGTGGATTGGGTCTGAACCTGGTCACCGGCCGCTTCTCACAAATGGTAACTTTGACCAACAACTCCGGTTCCACGATCCCAGGCCCGATTTCGCTGGTGGTCGATAACCTGACCAGCAATGCAGCAGTGTATGGCGCCAGCGGCACCACCGATTTTCTGGCGCTGCCGATCAGCCCGTACGTAAACTACAGCGGGAATCTGGGACCGGGCCAGAAGGTCTCGATTACGCTACAGTTCACGAATCCGAGCAAAGGCTACATTGGATATACGACGCGGGTCCTGGCGGGGCCGGGGGCGCGATAAGGGAAACGTGAATTTCGCCAGCGCCCGGCCAGTCCGCGGCGCTGGCGACCAAGACCGGGAGATAATTGCAAGAACGGGAGATAAATGAATGAAGCGCTTCGGTAAATTGGGAATTCTGCTGGCAATGCTAATCGTCTTGGCAGCCATGCCGGCGGTGGCGAATACCTCCACCTACCTCATCACCGTCACCTCTGGCCTGACCGGCACACAAGGCCTGGGATTCGCCCTGGTCGCCGGCGATGACTTGCCGGGGAATAACAGCGTGTTTCTGTCCGGCTTTAATTTCTACGGCGGCTCCGGCCCGGATGTGGGCACGGACAGTTGCTCCGGCGGCTGCAGCGGCGATCTGTCCAGCTCGGTGTCGCTCACCGAGGATGGCAGCTTCCTCTCGCTGTTCACACAGAACTTTGATCCGCCGTACTTTTCGATGTTTGTGACCCTTACCAATAATGCCCCCAACGACGGAAACCCCTCACCCACTCCGGCCGAATTTCAGATGTTTCTGTGTACGGCCGATTTCTGTCCTGCTACGGCAGTAACCAGGTGACGGGCGCGCTCGTGGATGTGGACCTCACCGGCGGTCCGCTGAGCGTCAACACCTACGGCGACGGGACCGTAGGCGTGAACGCGGTCCTTGTACCGGAGCCGGAAAGCATCGTACTGCTGAGCAGCGGCTTGTTGGGTCTAGCGGGATTGTGGCGGAGACGCAGCCACAAATAGGACGAAATCCATCATCCTCTCCTCTCCAGGGCCCGCGGCTCAAGGCCGCGGGCTCTGTCATTGAGATTGCTGACTCCGGAGCTCAGATCGGGGAGCCGATCGATTCCCTTCGAGAACGAACGTTTCCGCCGAAAGCCATACAATACTGGCCTGGCAGGGCTGCGCGGGCCTGACCCAGCCAAATCAGGAGCCGGCGAGAAACGGACGGGCGCTCTGTCGTTACCGGGCAAGCGATCTTTCGAGGAGATGGTGAGATGCGATTCGTGGCATTAGTTCTGATCATCGCGAGCGTCGGTCTAGCCTGTGCCGGTCAAATGAAGGCTCCGCGTCCGGCGCAATCCAGCCCGGCTGGTCCAGCCAAAGCGGTTCCGAACGGCGTTTGGGGCGGCGAGCACATCCGCATGGACGTAAACGACAGCGGTGCAGACATCGAGTTCGACTGCGCGAGGGGAACTATCTCGCAACCGTTGGTGCTAGACGCTCAGGGGCGCTTTAAGGTCCAGGGCACATATAAAGCGGAGACGCCAGCGCCTGTGCGGAGGATGGCGGCGCAACCGGTTCAGGGGTAACGGCAACCTATACTGGAGTCCTCAACGGGTCGAGCTTGCGGCTCGAGGTTTCCATCGAGGGGCAGGACACGCCAAGGACCTTTGATCTGGTGCAGGGAGATCAGGGCCATCTTATGAAGTGCTCCTAGTTGGATCGAGGCGAAGACACGAGGGAGTTCGGCCGCTGCGAACCCGAAGGCCGACTGAACTCTGCTGGAACATCTCGGGCTTCCAACGTGACCTTTCACTTGTTGCTTCGGCGGCAATTCAAGTTGTCACTGCGGTAACTGCGAGGCTCATTTTCGCTACCCTCCAGTGCTACTTGAAGATTGACCATGTCGTTCCCCCGTGGTTCGCCTGACTGTGTACGCACCCGGAGTCAATCGGTCGCAGTCCGCGGCCAACAAGGGCACCCCGCTTGTGGAACTTCCAAGGCTGATGAAAAGCTTTGTGGCATACCCGAACCCATAAAGGTAAGCTCATCACCAAAACACAGCCATGACAATCGCCCAATCTATGCGGCTGCCTACGGAGTCACCGGAACAAACGCGTCGCCGCCGGCCTGATCATTCGTGAGCGCCTGCCCGCTGACGAACACGAGGATGTTCGTGCCCGATACGTACCCCTTCGACTTGCTGATTGGATCAGTTACGTCCATGCGCCAGCGCAGCGCGACTTTCTCGTCCTCACCAAGGATGGCTTCAATGCTGAAGTGCAAACCGGGATACTTGGCGTGGAGGCTCTTGGCCCAGGCCACGGTCTGATCGGCGGTCGTAGGCACCCCGTTGAACTTGTAGTTGGGGCTGATGAGGACCTTCACGAGGTCGTAGTTCTGCTGGTTGAACACCTGCTCGAAGAACTTTACGGTGAGAGATTTGTTGTAATCCGATTCCTGCGACATGGTCTTCTCCTTCCAGAGTGGGTTGTCCACCTATTTCTGATCTGGCTCCGCCCCGCGCAGGCCGTAAATTTGACGGACCGGGAGTCCATTCCAATACTGCTTGTTGTACAAACCGCCGTCTGCCGCGGACCGCGCGGCGAGGAAATTCTGTATGCTGCCCGCCAGTTGCAGCGAATAGTCCATGGAGGTCCCTTGCGGATCGAACTGTTTCTTGCATTCGATGTTGCGGAACCAGCGCATCCAAAATTCGCTTCCCGGCACGGGTTTTTTCCCGTCGTCCAGGGCCATGCTGGGCATGATCGCCGAGATCGCCGGGAACTGCGCCGTGGAGTGGCACGACATGCAGGACGAGGCCACGTTGTCCACAGGGCCGTCTAACCGCATGCCAAAGCCCAGGTGCATGGGGGGCATGTTTGGGTCAGTGTTGATCACCGTCTGATGCAGGTCGGGGTTGATGATTGTCTTGGTTGGCTTGGGATTCGAGCCGGCGTGGCTGGTAACGGTTGGATCATTGCCCCACATCAGGCCGACCGGCACAACGTTGTACCAGAGATTCGGTTCGGCCAGAGCGCCGTTGTAGACGAAGGTGCCGAACACCCAGCCAAACTCCGCGCGCGGATCGCGGACCATGATGTCCATCTGGATGAACCGGACGGTGTTCATGATGCGCGGCGAGGTGACCGGCATGAAATCGGTAGTCGTATAGGCAAGCCATTCGATTGGATTTGTCAGGTAGGGGACCTCGGAGACGGGGGCAGTCGAGAAGAGTATCTTGCCGACGACCGTGCCGACCGGAAAGCCTTCGGTCTGCATGATGTCGATCCGCGGATTATTGGCGTTAGCCCAAACCCGGCCGATCTCGTATCCGCCGGGAGCGTTGTAGAAGCCCACGGCATAGGTTTGCCACAAGTGGGTCTGGCTGGGTGCGAGAGACTGGGGATTGGCCGGTCCTTCCTTTGTCAGGCCGTGAATGCCTTCGCGGCCGAACGGGCCGTAGTGTTGCCACGGCACGTGGTACCAGCGGCGGACTTTGTTGTCTTCGAGGTAGAAGTCGTTGGCAACGCCATCCGCTTCAATATTGCCCTCGTAGATGTAGTCGCGGACGGCCAGCATGTATTTCTTCCAATCCTTGTGGAAATCGATGCTCAGGATTTTCTGCACCGCGGGCTCCATTTTTGGAAGGGTTTGCGGATAATCCTGGCTCAGTTTGAAGATGCGCCCGGTGTAGACCCCGGGAGGCGGAAGCTGGCCGAAGTCCGGAAACCGGGGCAGCAATTCCGCGCTGCGAGCCGGCGCGATCGCCCTCTTGGCTGCGGGCGCTGCAGGCGCCTGACCGTGCAATACAACGACACCGAAAGCTGCGCCCACAGCTAGAGCTGCGACCGAGGCCACAAAAAACTTTCGCTTCATCATATTTCCCTCCTACCGGCGAATTTGCGGAAGAACAGACTTGCTAGTTGGGCCGGGATGTTGTTTTTGGCTCCCAACAACTCGACACGACTGTTGAGTTTCTGTCTTAGAGGCCCGAGACGGCGATTAAACCACTTATGTGGGGAGGTGTCTATTCAATATCGCCCACTCGCGTGAAATATTCTTGGGTCCTCGAATCGCAACCAGCACCGGCCGACCAAGAATAATCCAAACGCATCCAGCAACTGGAGCGCGCGCAGGGCAATAGACTGATGCAGATTACTACCGCGGTCCCTGCCATCGCGTCTGTCCCAGCGCTGTCACGGCTTAGTCGTGCAGTACTCTGCACAGATGGCGTGCGCCACGTAACCTGCGGCAGTGGCGAAGGCGCAACCAGCGCGGTCCATCACTGCAGTGTTCGGGTCCACTCCTTCCGAAATAATCCCCGCATACCATCGGCTGGCGAGCAATATCTTTAGTGCCCGTTCGCGACCACAAAGCGACGAACACAACGAGGGTGAAATTCGGAAAAAGCGAGCGACTGCAAACCAACAATGGGCCAAGTTTGGACGGACTATCGCTTGTCATGGATGGCGACCCCCATGATTTGTAGTTTTCAATTTATCGCTGCCGCGTCCGGCTGGAATCCGATCTTTTGCAGCATCGGCTCGATCTCGGGGTTTGACATGAACAGCTTCCAAATCAGGCCGGTCCGGTAGTTTTCGATCATGACCGTGATTGGCGCCTGGTTCAGCCCCATGAAGATCGGCGAAACCCAGTCCTGGCTCAAGTTGATGGCATCGCGCGGGCCATAGACTCCCCACACGCGTTCGCCCAAGTCGCGATAGACGTGTTTCAACATCGCGAGGGAAGATTCTGGAGTATAGGGAAACGAGGAAAAGGCCCCGGTGAAAGTCATCGTGCCATCATCGACTTGACGGCTGGGCTCGTGCGGCATGTAGCCGTTGGGGCCGTCGCTGGCAGTGAGACCCCAGAAATCTGCCCCGTATCCTGCGTAGTGCCCGGGATTCTGTTCGCAGTAGGCAAGATTGATCCGCGCGATATCGCGGTTGTTCACAAAATAATCGGTGAAGCGATCATGGATACCGCGAGGATCGAACGCCATGTAGGAGTACTGGGTGAAGAACAGCGGCCCTCCGGTGCCCACGCCGACCGGCAGCTTGATGCCGTAGTAGGTATGTCCGTTCGTGTAGTGATCTCCTTCGTCGGTCCCTGACCATCCACGCCTGTACTTGGCTCCCACTTCTCCCTGGTTGGCCCAGCCAGAGTAGTAAAGTTCGGCCGGAATGGCGTGGGTTGGAGAAGCGATCGCCAGCAGGTACACAATCATAGTTTCGTTGAATCCAGTGAGCCGGTGACTGATATACCACGACCACTCTGGAGACCAGTGCCAATAAAGCGCATCGCTTTGCGGCGATTTGCGATACCAGTCCCATTCCACGGTTTCCCAGAGCCGCGAAATTCGGGCGTACAGATCATGCTCGGGTGCATTGGCGCCATTGAAGTATTGACGTGCAGCCAGCAGTCCCTGCATGAGGAACGCGGTTTCGACCAGATCGCCCGCGTTATCGAACATGCCGAACACGGGCAGAGACTGGCCGGTGTCGCCGTCCATGAAGTGCGACCAGACGCCGTGGTAGCGAGGGGCTTTTTCCAGGAAGGCGACAATCTTCGTCAGGCGCTGCAGGCCCTGGTCGCGAGTGATGAAACCGCGATCGACGCCGACGATGATTGCCATGATGCCGAAACCGCTGGCGCCCGTGGCCACGATCCGGTCATCGCCGGGAATACTTTCCAGCGTCATTCCAGCCTTCGGATGCGCACCTTCCCAGTAGTAGCGAAAACAGGCCTCCTGCAGCATGGTGAGTAACTCTTCATCGCTCATGGGCCGCGTGGTTGCACTCACCTCGTCCGAAAACTCCGACATGCGGTATTGCCGATCGGAGGCGACAACCTTGTAGCGCGCGGTTTGACCCGGCTTGCCGAGGAAGTCGGTGAACCGATTGACGCCCCGGGCTTGGATTCCAACCGGCTCAAAAGGGCCACCGTTCAACGAACGATAGATCACATAGCGGCGCACGTCAGGAGAAGGGACAGCGCTCCACTGCAGGTCAACATGACGCTCGTAGGGTTTTGCCGATGCATTCTGTGGCGCCGGCAACGCCGCGGACTCCGCGGTAACGAGTGCTGCAGCTTCAGCATCATCGATCGTGACCTCATCGATGAGCAGGGTGTGCTCGGTGTCATCGCTTGCGTTCTGACTGAAAATGATTTTCGCCGTCCTATTGGGGTCGAAGGCGTAAACCGAGCCGGTGGTAAATCCCGACAGTGGAATGCGAACCTGGACCCATTTCTTCGCTGGAATGGTGCTCACGAATTTAGCGGGGTCAAGGGCAGCGGAGAAATTCCTGTTGCTGTCCAAGAGCCGAATTACAGGTAGATCGCGGGCGGCGATTCCGTCTTCCGAGTAGCACCAGAAGTACAGCGTGTCTCCACGAAAAAGGATTTCACGATTTCTAAAATCAACGACGCGAATGCCCGCCTCCCAGCCGCCCCCTTGGATGGAACGCCATTTCACACGAAGCGCATTCGGCGGCGTGAAAAACACGGCTCGGCTCACCGGCAGCTTGCCGCGATCAAGTTCCAGCATCGAGGGAGGCGAGGCCTTACCTTCGCTATAGAAGTACGCATCGGTCTCGAGGCTGTTATCGAACAGCTCATGCCGGTAATATTCAGTGTCGGCGTGCGCAAGGGAAGGGAGAACAAGAAGGAAGAGGTAACAGGTTCCACGCAAGAGTCGAAGAAGGCCTGCGCCCCGTACCGCCTTAGTGATCATGATTCAGAATGCTATGGCGATCAGCCACGGTTGGCAACTTCGACAGATGCGCCCTCGATTGAGGCGGCCTGCGCGGCTGCAACTATACTGTCTTGTGATTTGCAATCGGCGAGGGAGCGGGGCGGTTACTGTGCGACTGACGTCCGTAGGCGCGTTGTATTTCCTGATTGCGCTGGGCCTTGTCGCGAGTGGTCCGAGCTGGGCGCAAGTGGCGGCTGCGCCATCCGCTGCGCCGATTCGCTTCGAGGACATTGCGCATAAGGCCGGGGTGCATTTTGTCACGCTCAACTTTCCCACGCCGAACAAGAACCAGGTCGAGACCATGGTCGCGGGAGTTGCCTTGTTCGACTATGACGGAGATGGCTACCTGGACATCTACTTTGTCAACGGAGCGGAAATCCCGTCGCTGAAGAAGACCTCTCCCGAGTACTGGAACCGGCTTTACCACAACAATCACGACGGAACCTTTACCGACGTGACCGAGAAAGCCGGTGTGGCGGGAGCGGGCTACGGCATGGGAGTGGCCGTCGGAGACTATGACAATGACGGGCGCCCCGACTTATTTCTTGCCAACGTCAGCGGTAATCAACTGTTTCACAACAACGGTGACGGGACATTTACCGACGTGACCGCAAAAGCAGGGCTTGCCGGCGCCGAGCTCGACGGCAAAAAGATGTGGTCGGTGGCAGCGGGCTGGTTCGACTACAACAATGACGGGTTGCTCGACCTGTTCGTGGTGAATTACTGCAAGTGGGAGCCCAACAAAGACCCGTACTGCGCGGTGAAAAGCGGTGTGCGCGCATACTGCCATCCCAAGCAGTATGCCCCGCTGCACAATACGCTGTATCGCAACAACGGAGACGGCACATTCACCGATGTTTCGCAGGAAACCGGGATCGCCGAGCACTTCGGCAAGGGCATGAGCGTTTCGTTTGCAGACTACGATGGCGATGGATTCCTCGACGCCTTCGTGGCCAACGATACGACGCAGAATTTCCTATTCCACAACATCGGTGGCAAGCGATTCGAGGAGGTCGGTGTGCAGGCCGGCGTCGCCTACTCGCCCGACGGCACGCCGCTCTCGGGTATGGGATCCGACTTCCGCGACGTAAACAATGACGGCTTGCCCGATATCTGGCACACCGCCGTCGAACACGAGACGTTCCCTCTCTACATCAACCGCGGCAAGGGCGACTTCGTGGATATGACCGTGTCGAGCGGGTTATCGCGGCGGACCATTGAGATGTCAGGCTGGGGCAACGGCATCATGGATTTCGACAACGATGGCTGGAAGGACCTGTTCGTGGCGCGCGCCAATGTCCTGGATAACATCAGCGTGCTGACTCCGAGCCGCACTTACGCCGAGCCCAATGCAGTCTTCCGCAATCTTGGTGGCGATAAGTTCCAAGACGTTAGCGCGACCGCCGGCGCCGATTTCCAGATTGCTGCCCCACATCGCGGCGTGGCCTTCGGCGACCTCGACAATGACGGCCGGATCGACATGGTGGTGACGGCGCTCGGTGAACCCGCCCGCATCTTTCACAACGTTTCGGGCGGAGCCAACCACTGGCTGCTCCTCAAGCTGGTCGGTACGAAGAGCAATCGCATGGGCATCGGTGCCCAGGTCCACATCACCACGGAAGACGGCCGCTCGCAATGGAACGAGGCCACGACTTCAGTGGGCTATGCCTCTTCCAGCGACGCCCGGGTGCATTTCGGACTAGGGACGAATGCGCGCGTGAAAGAGTTGGAAGTGCGCTGGCCCAGTGGTATCCGGCAGGTACTGCGCGACGTCCAAGGGGACCACATCGTCGTTGTCGAAGAGCCGAAAGAGTAGGCACGTGCACGAAGGTTTCGAGCGCTTCATGGCTTGGGCGGAGTTGGTGGGCTGTCTGTCTGCGGGGTGATCTCGCTCGAATCCGACGCTCCCGGATTTGACTCCTGCTCTTTATTCAAACGCATAAAAGTTTCTCGGGCACGCGCCGCATCGTCGTGTCGTCCCGCCCGGGAATACGCTGAGGCCAGTGCGAAGTAAACCTTGGGCTGGTCTTGAAATGCCTTCTGGGCGATTTCGAGTTCAGGAATAGCGCGCTGATAGTCGTCAGTGTCGAGAAGCAGCAGGCCCAGCAGATAGTGTCCAAGGGGAAGGCTGGGGTCGAGTTTGACCGCTTCCTCGGCATACGGCAATCCCGCGGCGGAATCGATCCGGTATTTCGCCGAGGCGATGCGCAACCGCGAGATAACATCATTCGGGTTGTTCTGAATCTCCGCTTGGAACTGTGCGACCGCAGCGTTGTTATCGTCCGCATCGAGAAGTAGCTTTCCATAGGCATAATGCAAGTTCGGGTATTTGGGATGGCCGGTCACCAGCGCGTCGAAGTCACGACGGGCATCGTCGTATTTTCGCTGGGCACCCAAGCAGGTCGCCTCGCCGGATGTCTCCATGACCTGATATTCCACCGTGCCCTCGGCGGGTAACTGCGGGTTACGGTCCCTCAGCGCAACTGCACCCATCGCTAGATTGACCTCTTGAGGGTATGGCGCCTGCCGGCACAACTGCCCGAGAATCTCCTGCGCAGATTCAAACCGGCCCTTCCGCTGCAGCAAGATCCCCTCGTGGTAAAGCATCACCTCGCGGAACTGCGGGTCGGTAGCGATACCCATCCTCCTGCCTTCTTGCAGCGACTCGAGGGCCTCGTCCTCCATACCCAGCTCAAACTGGCAGAGTCCGAGCATGACTCGGGCGGTTCCTGACTTTGGCTGCAATGTGACCAGCTTCTGGAATGCCTTGGCGGCTTCACGGTAGGCATTTCGGTCGTACTCGATTGTGCCCAGCGACCACCAGCCTTCAGCCCAACTGGGCTTGATGGCGAGAGCTCTCTGATAGAGGGCCGCCGCCTCGTCAAGCCGGTCGGCATCGCGGGCCGCATTCGCTTGTGCGGATACTGCGGCAAAGCTGGGCGCGGATTTTTTTGCTTGCGCTTCGGTTGGTGGGCCGTTGAGGAGCAATGCCAGGCACGAGCAAACCACCACACAGAGCGCGAAACGGGAGCAGACCCTCACCATAGCGACATACCGGAATTAGTGTAATCGCCTGGCCAGTCCGGAATGCGCGCTTCGCCGGGAATTGGGTCGACTCTAGCAGGTGTCGCTACTTGAGTACCTCCAGTACCGCCAGACCATTCGGCGGGACCTCAATTTCGATCGCGCCGTTCTTCAGTTGAAGTGCCTCCGGCGGCGGCAACTCCCCTTCGCGATTGATCTGCTCGACTTGCGCCTGCGTTGGATACTGCGGGCTGCCCATCTTCCGATACGCGGCGAGAGTGTTGCCGTGGGTTTCATCCGCCCGGCTGACCAAGACAGTGCCCGACGGATTCGTGTTGTGAAATTGGAGTTGCACGTGTTTGGGGGCGCCCTTTGCCTCGGGCTCTACCTGGTTCCAGGTAGCCACCACCAGCGTGCCGTCGGCGCGACGAGTCACCAGTACGTCGGTAGCGGCATTGCTAAGCCTCTCACTGCCCAGGGTGTGCAGCAGCGAAAAGCCATAGTAGCTGGGCTTCTTGATGCCGCCCACCGCGATCAAGCCGAAACCGCCGTGGAATGGGTCTTGTGGCACCCCGCCCTCTTCGAATACGTCGTCGAAGGTCCAGTACGACATCATGTCGACCAGGCCATCGCACTGCACGATATCGTAGGCCAGAGCAGGGGCAACGTAGGTTGTATCGCGCAGCTCCTGGTCTCCGCGAACGTTCCACTCTGTCCAGAACAACGGAAGGTTGGGAAACGCCGACGCCTTGATCTGCCCGCGGACCTTTCCGATAGCGCGGCAGACGCGTTGGTTCATGGGAATCTGCTCGGCGGTGTGAAATAGGTTCTCAACCGTATCGTCCGCATAGCCATGGGAGGAAACGAAATCCACCGGTACGTTTTGCTTGGCGCAGTGTGTCAGGAAAGCGTCCACCCAATCGGCGGCCGCAGTCGCCGGCCCGCCTACCCGCAGGAGCGGAGAAACCGACTTGAGAGCGTGAGCCGTGTGGTCGTATAGCTCGAAGTAGGTGGGCTGTTTCGGATTTCCCGCCCAGAAGTCGATGTTCGGCTCGTTCCACACCTCGAAGTACCACTGCGAGACCTCGCCCAGGCCATAGCGGTCCACCAGGTGCTGCGCCAAGTGCCGAATCAGGTCGTCCCACTTCGCATAGTCCTTCGGAGGCGAGACGTTCTGCTTGTACCAGAACGGGTGGAGGGCATTGGGATCGGAAGCGAGCTTCTTTGGCATGAAGCTGATCTCAACGACAGGGCGAACACCGTTTTTCAGCAGCCCGTCGTAGATCTGATCGACGTAGGTGAAGTTGTAGATCGGCTTGCCCTGTTCGTCCTCGTCGAAAACACCCACCTCATCATGAAGAATGTTGTGACCACGGACATACCGCAGCCCGGTCACCTTCTTGACCTCGCGCAAGTCGTCCCGATAGCTGTCCCGCAGCGCCAGAATGGCACGGCCCGACCCAAACATCTCCTCCCAGAAATGGGGCAGCGGAGTTCCTGGCGCGCTCGCATCGATGATGATCGGTTGCTGCGCTTGCGCTGTGATGCAGCATGCCACGAGTAGACTGCAGATGGTAAGAAGCGTGCGCGGCATTCGCGCGGCGGAATCTTCGGCGTCTCTCGCAAAGTTAGTCATCTTGTAAGCCCTGCGCAAGAATCACGCTGAATCGGGTTTTGTGGCACAGAAAAAGCGGACCCCAAGATCCGCTTTTCGACGGTAAGAACGATCTTCGGGGTGGGTCCGGTGAAACGTTCCTTGCCGCCAAACTCACCATTGCCGGCGACGCCCCATACGGCGTTCTCAGCCACATCGGGTCCGCCTGTGACCTGAACTTCCTGGGTTGTGCATCTACTAGCCAATGCGGTGCTGAAAGCGTGCTCTGCCTGCCGGCCCCGCAAAACCTCCCGGACTTTTGGCCTTCAACTAGCGCGCGGGAAGTTATTGTCTCGCTTGCGTCCTGACCACGAGACGCAAGTAAATCGATACTAAATCGCTTTACTTGCGTCAGGCCAACCGTTTTACAACAATTGGATTGACCCGTCAAGGAAATAGTATTCGCAAAAATCTCTATTGCTCTTGCAGCGCCACGTGTGCGAGACTGCACGAGTGCCGCGGCAGAAATCAGAGGGCCGAGCTAGTCGCAGTGTGGGTGAGCGGCCGAAAAAACCGGTAACTCTCAAAATGCTGGCCGACTATGTCGGATTTGCGCCCGCGACCGTTTCTTTGGTCATCAACCAGTCCGAGGTGGCGGAGAACATCCCTCAGCGCACGAAAGACCTCATTTTCACTGCCGCCGAGAAGCTCCATTATCGTCCCAACTTCGTCGCCCGTTCGCTGCGCACGCAGCGTACTTTCAGCGTCGGCGTGATCGTGCCTGAGATCAGCGAAGGTTATGAGACCCAGGTCCTGAGCGGCATCGAAGATTACCTCCTGAATGCGGGCTACTTTTATTTTGTTGCCAGTCATCGCCACAAGCCCGACCTGATCGACGAATATCCTAGACTCCTTTTGGGACGCTCCGTGGATGGCATTATCGCTGTCGATACGCCTTGGAAAAGCCACCTTCCGGTCCCAGTCGTCACTGTTTCTGGCCACAACGAAGTCAACGGCGTGACCAACGTGGAAATCGACCACGACCTGGCAGCCGAACTGGCGCTGCGTCACCTCGCTCAGCTCGGACATCGAAGGCTCGCCTTCATCAAGGGGCAGAAATTCAGTTCTGACACTGAGTTGCGATGGAATGCCATTACGCGGGCCGCGCAAAGACTGGGACTTACCATCGCCCCCGAGTTGGTCGCGCAACTTGTGGGCGATAAGTCCTCGCCGGAGCTGGGCTATAAGGTCACGCGAAAACTTATAGCGACGCGGATACCGTTTACCGCGTTGTTCGCCTTCAACGATATTTCCGCCATCGGTGCCATCCACGCTTTGCACGAGGCCGGGCTGCGCGTTCCCGTTGATGTCTCAGTCGTTGGTTTTGACGACATTCAGAGCGCAGCCTTCCAGTCTCCTGCTCTCACTACGGTTCGACAGCCACTGCGGAAGATGGGAAAGATTGCGGCTGAGACCCTGCTGCGCCGTATTTCCTCCAAAGTTCCGGAGAGCAAGCCGACTTCTATCGTAGTTGAGCCGGAGTTGGTGGTTCGTGGAACCACTGGGCCTGCCTCGACGAACCATGTGATAGGGCGGACGGACCCTGGCGTCGCGTTGAAAACTGCGGGCGCAAACTCGTCTTCCGATCGCTCCAGAACGCCTACGAATGGAGCTGTCCAGATGCTGATGACAGAAACCGGCGTGTCGCAGGAGATGGCAGAAGCCGTTTTGAATGCGGTTGCGGGCTTTCTCCAGCGCGACCCGTCGTGACCGGCGCTTCGTCACCGGCCATCGTTCCTTTCCGAAACTGAATAGGCTTGCTGTCGGCCGTCGTGGCCGCCTTGTCGCAAGCGTTTTATGCGAAACGGGACAACCGGCCCGGCATCGGGAAATTTCTGTTCGGAAAATTTCTTGACATCGCAAATGCCGCGTGCTAAAAGGGCAAGTTAGTCAGTAAAGCGATTTAGTAAAAGGATTTACTAAATCGGTGCATGCGCAGGGGTTGCAGAAGTTGTCGGGGTTGTCGCCAAGACGCGTCAATCAATTCACCACAGATTCAACTCGTCTAAGGGGAGTTCAAATGTCACGCTGCAAGCTGGTCGTCCGCGTGGTCTTCTTATTTTCGCTCGTCGTCATGGTGGCGGGCTCTGCTCTAGGGCAGTATCGCGCCTCCATCCAGGGCATCATCACAGATTCCACGGGAGCAATAATTCCCGGGGCTACGGTCACCTTAACCAACCTGGAGACGGGCAAGACCCAGGTGGACACGAGCAACGGCGCCGGCCTCTACAACTTCGGCGCGTTGCCCCCCAGCCACTTCAAGATTGAAGTTGCGAGAGATGGATTCAAGACGAAGGTGCTTGACAATGTGCCGGTCATCGCGGAACAGAACAACGCCGTGAACGTGGAGTTGGAAGTCGGCGCCACGACCCAGACCGTCACGGTTAACGCGTCCGAGACGCCGCTCATCGACACGGAAACGGCGCAGGTCGGCGGAACCATCACCAGCGCTCAGCTGCAGACTCTGCCGGTGTTCGGGCGAGATGTTTTTCAGTCCGTGCAACTGGCTCCCGGGTTCTTTGGCGATGGTTCGCGCGATTCCAGTGGCGGTACGTCAGCCATACCCGGCAACCAGGGGCCCGGTGGCTCAGGCGCCGCCACCGGCGTTTATGCGACCGAGAATCGCACCCAGGTCAGCGGCGCCGGCGGACGCTCCGATGCCAACGGTGTCTCGCTCGACGGTGTGAGCATCAACAGCGTGTCCTGGAATGGGGCCGCCATCGTGACCCCGAATCCCGACTCGGTGAAGCTGGTTAAGGCTACCAGCAACGAATACGACGCCGAGTATGGCCGAAATAGCGGTGGCAAGATCCAGGTCGTAAGTCAGAACGGCACCAATCAATTCCATGGGAGCCTCTTCTTCAAGATGGACCGGCCCGGACTGAATGCGTATCAGAATTGGAATGGCCCTGTCGGGACGACGGTCCCACCGCAACAGAACACGTCTCGTTTCAACGACTGGGGCGGCAGCCTCGGCGGTCCCATCTGGAAGAACAAGATCTTCTTCTTCTTCGCCTACGACACCATCCGCAACTCATCCACCAGCACTTCGACCGGATGGTATGAAACTCCGGCGCTGCTGAAGTCGGCTCCTGCAAGCAGTCTGGCCGCACGGTATGGTGCATATACCGGTGAGGCTGCAACACGCTACACGAGCGTAATCGATCAGACTTGCGCGTCCATTGGATTGATCCAGGGTAAGAACTGCAACATGATTCCCGGCCAAGGCTTGGACATCGGCCGCCCGCTGATTCAGTCCATGTTCCCGCTAGGTACGATGGATCCCAGCTACCAGAACAATCTGAACCCGGGATTGGGCGGTGACGGGACCGGCGGTCCGGAGAACCTCGATGGCGTTGCCGATATCTTCGACGTCAACGCGGTCGCACCCAATACGCAAACCAATCAACAGTACTCGGGCCGGCTGGATTGGAACGTCACCAGCAAGGACTTGCTGGCCTTTACCATCTACTGGGTACCGGTTTCCCAGAGCAGCACCAACGGAGGGGCGGCGCGCCCGGCCAATCTTTTCTACCACGACGCGATTAACGAAGCCATGACGCTGCTGTGGAACCGCACTTGGACTCCCAGCCTCCTGAACGAGTTCCGTGTAAATGCCGCCGGGTGGCGCTGGAACGAGCTGTCAAGCAATCCTCAGGCCGCACTAGGTTTGCCGCAGACCGCGTTTATCGGCGCGAATAATGGCAATAACATCGGCACTCTCGGCGGAATTAACGGCGTGGGCACGGCGGCCGGCAGTATCTTCGACCAGTGGACCTACAGCTACAAGGACGTCGTTTCCAAGGTGAAAGGCGCCCACACCATGAAGTTCGGCGGCGAGATCACCGAATTTCATTTTGTGCAAGACGCTCCCTGGTCGGCGCGACCCAATTGGGGCTTTAACAACTACTGGGATTTCCTGAACGATGCGACAGACTATGAAACCGGAACCTTTAATCCGCTGACCGGTGTCCCGACCGACGTTCGCAAGGATTCCCGGGCAACGTTCTGGGGCTTCTTCTTCCAGGACAGCTGGAAGTTCCGTCCTAACCTGACCCTCACCATGGGTATCCGTTGGGATTACTTCGGCTCCATCTATTTCCTGCACAATCAGCTCTCCAGCGTGGAACTTGGGTCGGGAAGCGATGTCCTGACCGGGCTGAATATGAGGATCGGCGGCAGTCTCTACACGCCCCCCAAGGGCAACTTCAGCCCACAACTGGGCTTCGCCTGGAGTCCGAACTCCGTCGGTAAGTGGGACACAGGCGGCCGACTGGTGATACGTGGTGGTTTTGGCATGGCCTACAACTCCCAGGAACAGGCCATTACGCTGAACGGCTGGCCCAACGTCCCGTTCACCATCGGCGGCACTACGCTGACGGGCTCAAACGTCTTTTACGACTTCCCCTCCAATCCGAACCAGTTCCAGCCGTATCCGGCGAACCCGAATACTATCGTCACGTTCAATGCTGCGAATCTTCCGGCGAACGGACCGCCGGTGAGTGTGACGGGCTTCCCGTCGTACTACCCCACGGCATACGCCTACCGCTACTCGCTGGTTGGGGAGTACGACTTGGGCAAGAACTGGGTGGCCACGGTGGGCTATCAGGGCACGGTTTCCCACCACCTGACGCAACAGTACAACGCCAATCAGGTATATGGCGCGCAGGGAATTGCGTTAAACCCGCTCGTGAACAACGTGGACTGGTATGCGCAGGACGCCAACGCGCACTTCGGCGCCCTGCTGGCGGAAATCAACCACCAGTTCAGCAACCAATTCCAGATCGCAGCGTCGTACCGCTTCTCGTCAAGCATGGACGATGCGGCGGGGCCGTACACGGTCAGCTACTATCAGTGGAATTCCGGGGCCCAGTATGGGCCGTCGGACTTTAACGTCGGCCAGTCCATCAAGATTTACGGCGTCTATTCTCCGAACATTTTCCAGAACAAGAGCTGGCAAAAGAGCGTGTTCGGCGGATGGACGTTCAGCGGAATCATGAATTACCACTCCGGCTTCCCCTACACGCCGGTTTTCGGCTCGAGTTGCGATCTCATCTATGCGGGTGGGAATTGCCAGAATGGCACGCAGTTTAGTCTGTTGCCCGCCGGGTACTCGGGCGGCGCAGCCAGCAGCCATGTCAATGGGACGTACCTCGCGGCGGGTGGCCAGTTCCCAAACGGTGGACTTGCCTACTTTACACCGCCGACGTTCACCACCTGCTCGTTGCCGTTCCCGCAGACTTGTCCCGGAGCGCCGCAAGCCCCCGGGATTGGCAAGAACGAATTCACCGGACCGAGTTACTTCGATCTCGATATGGTGATGATCAAAGCGTTCGCTCTGCCTAACATCCCCGGAATTGGCGAAGGCGCGCAGCTTCAACTGCAGATGAGCGCGTTTAATCTGTTCAACACTCTCAACCTCACCGGCATCAATAACACCATTGCATCTCCGACGATCACAAACGGCGTCGTGACCGGCTGGACCAACAACGCCCAGTTCGGTCAGGCCTTCAGTGCCTTGGGCGCTCGCACGGCGGAAGTGCAATTCAAGTTTGTCTTCTAACCCCACTCAGGCGCGCGGTTCCAATCCCGCGCGCCCTTTTTATTTCTCTATTCACCGGATCGATGGCGAGAAGCGCGATGGGTTTTGGCGATCGAACCCGCCGGGAGTTACTGCAGATGGGTGGACGCCTGCTCTTGCTGGCGCCGCTGTCGGCGACCTCATCGCTGTACGCTTGTAGCGATCGAGAGTCGAAACCTCTCTCAACCACCGCTCCCTACTCAGGCACCGATGACCAATTGCTCGATGAGATTGAACGAACCGCCTTTCAGTTTTTCTGGGAGCAGGCAAATCCCAAGACCGGCTTCGTTAAGGACCGTGCGAAGACCAGCGGCAACGATGCCTCTACCGTGGCCAGTGTGGCATCCACCGGCTTTGGCTTGACCGCGCTTTGCATCGGCGATAGCCGCGGGTACAGGTCCAACGGTGAAATTCGCGATCGTGTCCGCACCACTCTGCAGTCCACCCTGGATCGCAGCGAGGGCCACAATGGTTTCTATTACCACTTCGTCGATTGGGAGACAGGAAAACGCGCCTGGAAATGCGAGCTGTCGTCCATAGATACAGCACTATTGCTGTGCGGGGTCTTGGCCTCCCGCCAGCACTTCCACAACGACCAGCAGATCGTCGACCTGGCGAACAAGATCAACGGCCGAGTGCAATGGAAGTGGATGCTGAACGGCGGCGACACCCTCTCGATGGGATGGAAGCCGGAGTCCGGCTTCCTCGACGCCCGCTGGAACCACTACTGCGAACTGATGATGATGTATCTGCTGGGCATGGGCGCCCTGACCGACCCGCTTCCGGCGAGCACGTGGAGTGCCTGGACGCGGCCGAAGTACACCTATCAGGGAATTACCTATATTTCGTCCGGCGATCCGCTGTTCACGCACCAGTATTCGCACGCCTGGTTTGACTTCCGCAACCAACGGGACGCCTACGCCGACTACTTCGAGAACTCCGTAAAGGCAACCCAGGCGCACAAGCTGTTCTGTCAGTCGCTGAGGACGCGCTTTCCGACTTACTCCGAGTCGATGTGGGGCATCACCTCATCCGACTCGGAGCACGGATATGTCGCTTGGGGCGGGCCTCCAGCCATGGGACCGATCGACGGCACCGTGGTGCCTTGCGCCCCAGGCGGCTCCATTGCATTCTGTTACGACGATTGTATGGCAGTGCTGCGCAAGACCCGTACTGCGCCTGGCGTATGGGGCCGCTATGGCTATACCGACGCATTCAACCCCGGCAACGGCTGGGTCAATCCGGACGTGATCGGTATCGACGTAGGCATCACCATGCTAATGGTGGAAAACCACCGCACCGGCTTCGTTTGGAAGACGTTCATGAGCTCTCCTGAAGCGCAGAAGGGAATGAAGGCCGCGGGCTTTCATGGCTCGCACCCAGCCGGCTGATCCTGCCGGCCGTTTCATCGGTTCAATTCAGACTTGAGGTTGCGGAATGCTCTTGCGCTCTGTTCGGAAATCGATATCGTTGTTGGCGGCGGCCGCCTGTCTGGTCGCTGCATTGCCCCTCACGGCACAGCTATCCGTCCAAACGGTCACCATCGACGCGAAAGCGCCCGCGCGCCCCTTTCCCCACTACTGGGAGCAGATGTTCGGCTCAGGCCGCGCCATACTGACGCTGCGCGATTCCTGGCGTCGCGACGCGCGCGAAGTGAAGCAGATTACAGGGTTCCAGTACGTGCGTTTCCACGCCATCTTGCACGATGAAGTAGGGGTTTACGACGAAGACAAGGACGGAAAGCCGGTTTACAACTTCTCTTACGTTGACCAGATCTACGATGGACTGCTAGCCGCTGGGGTGAAGCCATTTGTTGAAATCAGCTTCATGCCGGAGAAGCTGGCATCCAAGCCGGAACTTTTTGGCTTCTGGTATAAGCCAAACAACACTCCGCCCAAGGACTACGCCAAGTGGGACGACCTCGTTTCAGCGTTCTGCAAGCACCTCATCGAGCGCTACGGCATCGACGAAGTGGCCTCGTGGTACTTCGAAGTCTGGAACGAGCCCAACATCGACTTCTGGGCTGGTAGTCCCAAACAACAGACGTATTTCGAGCTCTATGACCACACCGCCCGCGCCGTAAAGGCAGTCAACCCACGTCTCCGCGTGGGCGGGCCCGCCACCGCCCAGGCTGCCTGGGTTGGCGACATGATTGACCACGCGGTGAAGACGAATGTCCCCCTCGACTTCGTGTCCACTCATGTTTACGGCAACGACACCTCCAAAGACGTGTTCAAGACCGAGGAAAACATTCCGCGCGACCAGATGGTATGCCGTGCCGTCAGCATGGTTCACCAGCAGATCAAGTCGTCCCCTCGCCCCGACATGCCCCTTATCTGGAGCGAGTTCAACGCCGCCTACGACAACGAGGTCGCGGTCACCGACTCCATCTACATGGGCCCCTGGATGGCGAACACTATCAGCCAGTGTGACGGCATGACGCAGATGATGTCCTACTGGAGCATCTCCGACGTCTTCGAGGAGCAGGGTGTCGTCAAGCAACCGTTCTACGGCGGCTTTGGACTGATCGCTGCCGGTGGAATTCCCAAGCCTTCGTTCTACGCCTTCGAAATCCTGCACTACCTCGGCGATCAGAGGATCGAGAATGCTAATCCCAACCTGCTGGTCACCGAAGCCGCTGACGGCACTCTGGTTGTGGCTGCATGGAATCTGGTGAATCCCGGCGACACCGGATCGCCCAAGACCATGGAACTGAACTTCAAAGGAGTTGCGCCTGCGGCTACCGTCACGATTACCCGCGTGGACGAGCAGCACGGCGACAGCCTGGCTCAATATGACAAGATGGGCAAACCCCGCTATCCGACTCCGGCGCAAGTTCGCGAGATACGGCAGGCTTCGAGTCTGAAGTCCCCGCAGCAGCTCCATCTCAGCGCTGGCAGGTTGACCCTCGAGTTGCCCGTAAACGGATTGGCCGTCATTCGTGTGAAATAGAAGCGACTGTCGCCGGAAATTACGAACTTGTCATCACGGCGGATCGTCCCGCCAAGCGGCCGCGCTTCCACTTTCATTGTCTTGGGACCCTCCAGGTAGTAAGGTACTGCGGAGGCGCTTCGCCTTCGCTTCCTGTTGCGAACGCCCGCCCTGAGAATTTCGGTACCGGCATCCCCCGGTGCGGAGGTCTGCTCGCTGCCCGTCTCCTCGCGTCGCCGATTCCTGACGCCCACCGCAATTGCGGGCGTGCTGTTCGTCCCTACCGGCTTGATCACGGTCCTTCTTGGCCCATTGCTTCCCAGTTTGTCGGCGCGTTGGTCGCTGAACGACTCCCAAAGCGGATACCTCATCACGGCACAGTTTTTAGGCTCTTTGGTGGGCAGCGTCTCGTCCGGATTCGTCCTCTCTCGGATTGGATTTCGTCGGGCGACGGTTGTGGGTGTCTCCCTGATGGCGTTTGGGGTCGCCACTCTCGTGGGCCACGACTTTTTCTGGGGCACTCTCGCAGTATTCTGCTACGGAACTGGCATTGGAATCACAGTCCCGACCGCCAATCTTCTCGTTGCTCAGGCCTCTGGGCAAGATCGGGCCTCGTCCCTAAATGTGCTGAATTTTTTCTGGAGCGCGGGCGCGGTAGCTTGTCCTTTTCTCCTCGCGCCTTTTCATCAAGCTGAGAGAACACTTTTGTTTCTTTGCTTGCTCGCAGCCTTTCTTGGACTTCTGGTTGTCGCTCTGATGGTAGTGCCCATCCGACTGCCTGACACCGGCCCGCAATCGGCGGCTCGAGCCCACTTCGATTTGCGATCTCTCTCCATGACGATGCTGCTGATTTTCGGGGCACTGTTTTTCGTTTATGTCGGGACCGAGAGCGCACTCGGTGCGTGGCTGGCCTCCTACGCCAAACGGTCCATTGGCGTGCAGGGTGGGGGATGGATTACTGTTCCAGCGTACTTTTACGCCGCACTCCTCTTCGGGCGCCTCGCAGCTCCCTGGAGCCTCAAGCGAATCTCGGACGTCACCCAGGCTCGCCTGGGGGCTGTTTTGGCCGCTGCCAGTGTCGCTCTGCTGCTGTATTCCCAGACTCTGACCGGAATTGTGGCTTCGGCGCTGCTGATTGGGTTTGGGCTGGCAACGCTCTATCCCATAGCCATCGGACTTGCGTCATCGGCGCTCGGTGCTGCGGCCCCACGGGTGATCGGTATCTTCTTTGCTCTCTCCACTCTCGGCGGAGCGTGCATTCCCTGGTTGGTGGGCTACGTCTCCACTCGAATCGGCGGCCTGCGAATCGCGTTGCTGGTCCCGCTGGCTGGTTGCGTCACGCTTGCCGCGCTCTTCTGGAGCCCGCGGCTCAAGAAATACTGACCTGCCCCCATGTTTAGTCCAGGGGGAATGAGACTTTCTCCGGTTGTTCTTCGCCCTACATGCCTGTGTTAGCAGCGGTGATGGGGGTGTGCGGCACGGGGCCGGCGATTGAGGGGAGTATCTGGGTTCTCTATGCGTCTCATTAGAGCAAGGACCGAATAGAGAACCGCGAGGAAATCACTGTTACAAAATTGCCTACAGTGAGATTTTTGGGGATTTCAAAACGGCGGTAACTTATTGAAAAGATTGGTCGGGGCGAGAGGATTTGAACCTCCGCCCCCCTGGTCCCGAACCAGAGGGACTGGCAGCGTCGGAGAAGCTAAGACATTGAGTCGGTGGAATGATCCATCTGGAAAACAATTCGGAGCGTCTGAGTAGTCGTAGAAGACTCCTCGTTCAGCAGCATTCAACATCCGGCAAAATTAATCTGCTGCAGTGACGCAATCACCGCACTTTCGGGTCGGTGTTCAGCCTGTTACGCGTGCCGGCTGTCCAGGCTCACAGAGGACATTCAATACCGAACTTGAGATCAAACTCAACGGAACTCTTGGATTTGGAAACAACGTCTCAGGGGTGTACACACCCGTTCTTGCAAAGCGTTCGCGAACTTACGCCCTGCAGATGACCTAGCTGCAGATTATTCCCCACAATTCGGCCAGCATCGAGTGACGGCACGTCACGCCACCATGGCCTAAAACGCCCTACCCTTTCTTGTACGGCATGTCGTCCGCTTTAAGTCGCTGGTCTGCCGACTCATCAAATCAAGCGCGCCTCGCACCGCAGTGTTCAGGAACTGGAAGCCACAATCCGAGAGTTCATTGCTGCCCATAACCAGCAGCCCAAGCCCTTCCACGAGACCAGGTCGGCAGACCGGATCCTGACCTCCATCGCACCCGTCGCCACTGCCACCCTCGCCGCTTAATCCCCATAACTTATACGAGAAACCAACGACTCAGGAGATTAGTGTGCGAGGAGGTTTCCTGCTCGTCCGCGTCCGCGGTGGCGGCGTGTTGTTTCGTCGCGGGCATGGTTCGCCTCAGGAAATAAAGATGGCCTGACTTTCGCCGACCTACTCACAGCGCCTGCTATTTCCCGTCACGCCTGTGCGTGTTCAAGAACGACGTGTGACGCTTCATCGCCGTGCTCGAGCCGACCAAAGTCCTTCGCGAAATCGAGAACGACGCGTGACGCCACATTGCCATGCTCGAGCCGGTCGAAGATTTGATTGATCGCCGACAGAGGTTGCAGCTCGATGTCGGCCTTGACCTTGCCGTCGGCGGCGAAGGCGAGCGCTTCGGCCATGTCCTGGCGCGTGCCGACGAACGAACCGCGGATGGTGATGCAGTTCGCCACCACATCGAAGAGCGGGACCGGGAATTCGCCCGGCGGCAGCCCGACCAGGACGCAAGTGCCACGCTTGCGGGTCATGCCAACGCCCTGCTTGAATGCGCCGAGCGAGGGCGCCGTGATCAGAACGCCTTGCGCGCCGCCGCCGGTCTCCTTTTTCACAGCGGCTGCCGGGTCGCCGGCCTTGGCATTGATCACGAGATCGGCGCCAAGTCGCTTGGCATGGGCGAGTTTGCCATCATCGATGTCGATCGCGCAGACGTGCAGTCCCATAGCCTTGGCATATTGGATCGCCAGATGCCCGAGTCCGCCGATGCCGGAGATGGCGATCCATTCGCCGGGCTTGCGCCGCGGTCTCCTTGATCCCCTTGTAGGTGGTGATGCCGGCGCAGATGAGCGGGGCGGCATCCACGGATGCGAGGCCGGCAGGTATGTGGGCGACGTAATTCGGATCGGCGAGGATGTATTCGGCAAAGCCGCCGTTCCTGGTATAGCCGCCGAACTGGGCCTCGGCACACACCGTCTCCCACGCCGTCAAGCAATACTCGCAATGACCGCAGGCCGAGTAGAGCCAGGGCACGCCAACCCGGTCGCCCTCCTTCACGATCGTCACGCCCGATCCCACGGCGACGACCGGTCCGATGGCCTCATGGCCAGGAATGAACGGGAGGGTGGGCTTCACCGGCCAGTCGCCGTGCGCGGCATGGAGATCGGTGTGGCATACGCCGCACGCCTCGGTCTTGACCAGGATCTGGCCCGGCCCCGGGAGTCGGGATGTCCCATTCCTGAAGCACCAAGGGTTTTCCGAACTGCTCGACCACTGCGGCGTTGCATCTTGCGTGTCATGACTCACTCGACTCTGTCGTTCACAGACTGTGATCAGATCAGATCAACTGGCTCGCGGGCTCGTCGCACGGCGTCCTATGCCAGGCGCGTCAATCGCAGCGACGCGCACCAGTTTTTTGTTCACAAACTCCTGGATGCCCATGCTGGAAAGTTCGCGTCCGTAGCCGGAGTTCTTGATGCCGCCGAACGGCAGTTCCGCCGTCGTCCAGGTCGGGTGATTGATGAACATCATGCCGGTGTCGATGCGGCTCGCGACGCGTTTGCCGCGCGCAACATCCTTGGTGAAAACCGAGCCGCCCAGGCCGAAGTCCGAGTCGTTGGCGAGCGCGATGGCTTCATCCTCGTTCTTGACGCGGAAGAACAGCGCGACCGGGCCGAAAAATTCTTCGCGAAACGCGGGATTGTCGGGCTTGATGTTCGTGAGAATCGTCGGCTCCATGAAGGAGCCGGGGCGATCAATCCGCTTGCCGCCCATCACCAGCTTGGCGCCTTTGGCGACGGCACCTTTGATTTGGCCGAGCAGTTGCACCAGCGCCGCTTCGGTGGACAGCGGGCCGAGCGTCGTCGCCTCATCCATCGGGTCGCCCGGCTTGAGTGCCGCCAGCGCGGCTTGAAATTTTTCCAGAAACTTGTCGGCCAGGGATTCGACGACGATGAATCGTTTCCCCGCGACGCAGCACTGGCCGGTGTTGTTCATCTTGGCCCAGACCGCCCATTTCACCGTCTTGTCGAGATCGGCATCCTCGAGCACGATGAAGGCGTCGCTGCCGCCGAGTTCCATCGTGGACTTCTTGAGATTTTGTCCCGCGCGCGCGGCCACGCTTTTTCCGGCCTCGCACGCTGCCGGTCAACGCCACGCCCTTGATGCGCGGATCGTCAATCACTCGGTTCACCTGCTCGTGCGAGATCAGCAAGTTGGTGTAAGCGCCCGGCCGGCGCACCCGCATCCAGCCACAGTTTTTCAAACGCGATGGCGCATTGCGGCACGCAACCCGCGTGCTTCACCATCACGACATTGCCCGCCATGAGATTGGGCGCGGCAAAACGCGCGAGCTGGTAATAAGGAAAATTCCACGGCTGCACGCCAAAAAGCACGCCGAACGGACTGCTTTCAATTTCGGCTTCGCCCGAACTCGGCTTGAGGTTTTGCGGTGGCGAGAAAGCGCTCGGCGTTCTTGGCGTAGTAATCAATGATGTCCGCGCTCAACGCCACTTCGCCGCGCGCTCGGCGATGAGCTTGCCCATTTCGAGCGTCACCGGTTTGGCGAATTCATCGACGCGCGCCCGCATGATCGCGGCGGCTTTGGCGACGATGGCCGCGCGTTCGGCGAACGTCTTATGCCGCCAGGTCTCGAAACATTTCGCGGCGGTTTGAAGTGCGGTTTCGAGCTGCTCGTCGGTCAGTTCCTCGAAGGTCTTCAGGTTCTTGCCGTCGTAGGGATTCACGCTTTGGTAGGCCATTGCTTCATCCTCTTCTAAATATCATCGTGCGGGATCGATCCGGATCATCTCGTCGCAGTTGTCTCATGCCTGAATGATCAGAGGGAATCGCGGCTTCCCACGATGATCTCTCCGCCAAGATACGAATGCTGTACCGGATTGCTCGGTTTCGAAACAACATTCGCCCGGTCTGTTTCCGAGGAGGCTCGACGGCCGCGAAGTTGACCAAGCCGAGTCGGGCTTTCACGCTTCTTCTCTAAATTGAGCAAAATGGAACAGTGTCACATCGGCTATCGGGGTATAAACTGTTGGCTGCAATCTCGGTCGAAACGCCTGTTGGATCCGATTTTGTTCGGAGTGGGGATTTCATAACCAGGTCACTTCGTCTCGCCATTTACCGAGAAACACAACACTACTGGTTTTACGCAACCGAATTGTCAGCAGAGAGACGTCATGGCACGCACTGTGGAATTCACCGAGTTGCTGCTGAGAGAAGCGCAACAGAGCCTGCTGGAGACCAGCATGGTGCTCGAAGACGTGGTTCCCGCGTTTGAAGATCTGGATAACGCTGGCTATTGGTCTGTTGAGTGCTGGGGCGGGACGTCATTCAGTTCCTGCATACGCTTTCTCAATGAAGATCCTTGGGAGAGGTTGCGGACTTACCGGAGGCTGCTCCCCAAGACCAGGTTGCAAATGTTGCTGCGCGGACAGAACCTGGTTGCCCATCGGAACTTTGACGACTCGATCGTTACGCGGTTAGTGGAAAAGGCGGCGTTGAATGGCATCGACGTGTTCCGCATCTTTGACGCGCTCAACGATGTCCAGAACCTGAAGGCCAGTGTTGAAGCCGTGAAGAAGGCCGGCAAGCACGCCCAGGGCGCAATCTGTTATGGGCCGAGTCCGGTGCACACGGTTTCGGTGTTCGTAGACATTGCGCAGCAAATCAAGGAGATGGGTTGTGATTCCGTCTGCGTGCACGACGTTGACGGCCTCTTGAAACCACAGGCGGCCTACGATCTGGTCAAGGGGATCAAGCAGAAGTGCGGAAGCGACACGCTGGTCAGCGTCCACACCCATTCGACGACGGGCGTGACTATGGTTTCGCTGATGAAAGCGATTGAGGCAGGATGCGACATCGTGGACTCAGCTATCAGCTCCCTGGCGCTAGGCCGCGGGCACAATCCCACCGAGAGCGTAGTTGCAATGCTGGACGGGACCGGTTACGAGTCGCGTCTGGATACTGAGCGGCTGCATCGCATAAAACAGCATATTGCGAGCGTCCGTCCTCGGTATGGCGAATTCTTCCATCAGCCCATCGGTGTTGAACAAAGAGATTTTCCAGCACCAGATACCGGCAGCAGTCATCTTGAGCATGGAATATCAACTGAAGGGCCAGGGCGCGCCCCAATTGCTGGACGAGGTATTGGGAGAAATCCAGAACGTCCGTCGGGACACCGGATATCCGCGCTTGCGATCCCGGCAAGCGAGATACTCGGCACCCAGGCAATGTTTAATGTCTTGCACGGCAAGTACAAAGTGATCACCAGTGAGTTCGCCGACTTGATGCTTGGTTATTACGGCACAGCCTTTGGCGAAAAGGATCCGGAAGTCGTTGCCAAAGCAGGCGATCCGGCGAGAACAGACCCGCCATCACTTGCCGTCCAGCCGACTTGCTCCAGCCATCATGGGAGCATCAGCGAACCGAGGCCCTGGCGCTAGGCTCCAACGGTAGCGACGAAGATGTTTTGACTTATGCCATGTTTCCTAAGACGGCAGCGAAGTTCTTCCAGATCGGACGGCAGGACCGAAAGATATAGAAGGCAATCGAGTGAACTCAAAGCCAGCCACGAACTGGCGCCGTCGGCGAGCGCGGGCAGCAGATGCCAGTGCGGGACCGTCCCGAACCTATGTCATCAGAGTCAACGGTGAAGATCACAAAGTTACGGTGACACCGGCGCAGTGAAAACAAGGACGGAACGAGGGTTTTCAGATTTCAGACCCTTGCCAGGGAGGTCCAACGTGGCCACACCAACACTCAAACCGGGAAACTCGACTATGAAGGAGCGAACCGCCGAACTGCGGGAGAAAAAGGCAAAGATCAAGGAAGGTGGCGGCAAACAACGCCTCGAGAAGCAGCACAAGGCGGGGAAGTCGCCGCAAGGGAACGCATTGAGAAACTGGTCGATGCCAGCAGCTTTCAGGAGATCGGTCTGTTTGCCAAGCACCGCGCCACGCTGTTTTGGATGGCAGATAAGGATCTGCCTGCCGATGGCGTGATTACTGGCTGTGCGACGATCGACCACCGTCTGGTCCATATGGCAGCCAGGATTTTACGGTTCTGGGCGGAGCGGCCGGGGAAGTGCACTGCGCCAAAATTGCCGACATGATGGAACTTTCTTTGAAGACGGGCAGCCCGTTCGTGTTCATCAACGATTCCGGTGGCGCGCGCGTGCAAGAAGGCATCGACAGCCTTTCGGGCTATGGCCGCGTGTTCTACAGAAACGTGATGCTTTCGGGCACGGTACCGCAGATTTCGCTGATTTGCGGACCTTGTGCCGGCGGCGCGGCGTATAGTCCGGCGCTGACCGACTTCATTATTCAAACCAAAAACGCGCGATGTTCATTACCGGACCGCAGGTCATCAAACAGGTCACGGGAGAAGTAGTCACGGCGGAAGAACTGGGCGGTCCGCAGGCGCAGATGAATCGCTCGGGTGTGGTTCATCTCATTGCCGAAGACGATGACGAGGCGCTGCTCTCTGCCGGCGGCTGCTGAGCTTTTTGCCGTCGAACAATCTCGAAGACCCGCCGCACCTGCCCTATAATCTGCCGCTCGAAGAAGATCCGGAGATCGACAACTTGTCCCTGTCGACCCCAAAGTCGGCTACGACATGCGCGCCTTCGTGATGCGCGTGCTGGACCAGCAGGATTTTCTGGAGATCCAGGCTGGCTTTGCGCCGAATATCATTGTCGGCTTCGGGCGCATCCAGGGACGCACGGTGGGAGTGATCGCCAATCAACCCTGCGTGCTGGCCGGCGCACTCGATATCAATGCTTCCGACAAAGTGGCCCGCTTCATTCGATTCTGCAATGCTTTCAATATTCCGTTGGTGACGTTTGTCGATGTGCCCGGTTTTCTGCCCGGAGTGGAGCAGGAGTATGGGGGCATCATTCGGCACGGCGCCAAAATGTTGTTCGCCTACTCGGCAGCGACGGTCCCGAAAATTACGGTCGTGTTGCGCAAGGCTTATGGCGGGGCGTACCTAGCATGTGCAGCAAAGACCTGGGCGCTGATCGCGTTGTCGCCTGGCCGACGGCCGAAATCGCCGTCATGGGCGCGGAAGGCGCGGCGGAAATCGTGTTTCGGCATGAAATCGACGCAGCCGAAGATAAGGTGCAGAGCGCGCCGCGAGGAACTAATCGAAATATATCGCAAAACGTTTGCTACTCCGTACGTGTCCGCTGGCCGCCGGTTGGTCGATGACGTGATCGAGCCCTCCGAGACCAGGCGATATCTGGCCATGGCGCTGGAGGCACTGCAGACGCAAACGCGAACTTCGCCCAGCCAAGAAGCACGGGCTGATTCCCCTGTGAGGCACTCGGGAGCAAACGAAATGGATCTCAAATCAAAGTCGTCTCACGAAGTCACGTCCGAGACGCTGTCTGTGATCGCCGCAGCCGTCACGGAGTTTCTCGGCAAGAAAGTCCGAATTCGCTCGGCGAGAGTGCTGATGACACCGAACGCAGTCGGCCGCTGGGCACGGCAAGGGCGAACGATGGTCCAGACTTCGCACAACCTGCCCCACAGAGAGCGTTGACGATGCCGAAGAAACCCGCAATCACGGAAGTCAACGGAGTTATGGAGTGGAGCAATCAATGAAGCTCCTGATATCGGTAGACGGGCAAGCGTACGAAGTCGAGGTTGAGGTCGCCGAGGACGATTATCCCCAGCAAATGCAGGACAACCGCCCCCCGCCGACTTCGTCCACCATTCAATCGACAGTGTTGCGCACGCCGTCCAAACCAGGGTCTTCCGAGGGTCCCGATCATCACGAAGACAAGTTGTGCCGCAGTCCTCTGGCCGGAATTGTCGTGCATGTACCGGTGGCTCAAGGGCAACGGTTGCAAGTGAACGATCTCATGATCGTATTGGAAGCAATGAAAATGGAGACCGCCATCACTGCGCCGGTGGAGGGAACGGTAAAATCGGTCAACGTGGCGCCTGGAGAACAGTGAAAGCAAACCAGGTGCTGGTGGAATTCGACTGATTTTGTCCGAGCGGAGCGGCCCTCGGAGGCTTCGCCGGTGACCGGATAGAATGCGCAACAAGGAAAGGATAATCAATGCGTCTGAAGCCTTTTATGGTCAACTCTCACGGCCGCATCGTCTTCCCCGGAAACTTTTTCCCGGAGCTGGATTTTTCCGTCTTCAAGACCCTTAAGCAGTTTGCCGCAGTCATCCGGCGGGACTTCGGGAGAAAGCTCCCACCGACGCGGAGATTGCAGGGCGCCTGCAGGCGGGCGAATACCAAGAGCCGGTACGAACTTTGCCGCGACCTGGTGCTCAATCGCTTTGGGTGAATCGCTACACCCTGACGATGTACGAGAAACGGCCCATTCGCTGGGGAGATCTGCCGCGGCACCGTGACGATGTTTTTCTTCCGGTGTACAAGCCGCGCGATGACTCGGCGATCACCACCGCGATCGAGGCGGGATATCGAGGTTGCCCCCGTCGTGGGACGAGGACACTGGAAGACCGGGCTTTCAGATCCTGCTGAATGTTTTTCGCAACAAGCTGAGCGCCGGTGGCGAGCTTCGCCCGATCCGTCCGACTGGTGGCAGAGGCGCTGGCCGACCCTGCGAACCGCACCCGCCGCTTGCTGACATACGATCCCGATTATCTGCGCTACAGCTTCGACGATGTGGTCGACTGCCTGCATCCTGTGCCCGAACTGGAAGCACTGATGCGGCAGTGCATGATCCTGCACAACCAGTATCCCTGGGACCCGGCGACCAGCACGCAAATTGAAATCGGCAAGCTGAAGGACGACGATTATGTGGTCGCCTTCTATCCGCGAAACCAAGAAGTGCTCGCAGTTTCATCCAGCGCGTAAAGACAGATGACGACTGGGGTCCGCGGGTTCGCCCGAAGTCGCACAGACTCCGACGCTGACACTCTGGCCCTGAGTGAGCCCATCAAGCCGTATCCGCCGGTGGAAGTGAGCAAGCGTTTTGCAGTGCTGCCACGGATCGAGGCCATTGCGGTCTATGAGGGCGAAGTTGCCTGCACCAATGCATGACCTGATTCGCAACCATGCTTATTGCTGGTCGCGCATGAGCGCCGCGGAAATCATCCGAGAAGACCGGCATCGAGCAGCGGTGCTATACCGAGTTGCCGCTCGAGGACATGGCCCTGCTTGCGGCCAAGAAGAGCGCTGGCAAAGTCCGGCCGGAGGCCCGCCGAGATTGGCGCGGTCCTGTTTTGCACCTGCACCAGCACGAAGCTAATTCCTTCGGTCGCCACCTGGCTTTCGGGCGAACTCGGCCTGATGCAGACCCATAACTCCTGCGACATTGTGGCCGCCTGCGCCGGCATGCCTTATGGTATCGCCGAAGCCGTTCGCCTTTTGCAGGAGATCGAACGGCCGGTGCTGCTGGTCTGCGCGGAAAAGTTCTCCGACAAGATCGGGACCGTCCGTACCTCGCGGATGATCTTTGGCGATGGCGCTGCGGCCATGGTGATGGCTCCCGCGCCCGAAGGAACTGCCTTCCGATATCGAGATCTTCCAAACCTACGCCAGCGGTCCATGGTCGGAGGTGAACTCGATCATCTGGCCAAACCCGGAGTTCGACAACAACATCACCGTATACGGGCCGGAAGTGAAGTCCCTGGTGACTCGGTACCTGAAGGAGATGATGGGCGAGCTGGCCACCTGCCGAACCCCAACGGCAGCGGCGGGTCGCTGATTGATGCTATCGACCTGGTCGTGCCGCACCAGGCCAACAAGAATATGGTGCTGACCCTGGCCGAAGCCGCCGGGATCCCCGGCGACCAGATTTTCTTCAATATCGAACGGGTCGGCAATACCTCGTCCGCGAGCATTCTGATGGCGGTTCATGACGCGGTGCGGGAAGGAGCGAATTGACCGTCCGATGCGGGTCTTCGCTCCTGGCTTTGGCGCCGGCGCGGTTGGCGGATACGTGGTGATGCGGGTTGATCCCGCAATTGTCAGCTGCAATTCTGAAGACAGGAGTCTCGAAATGGCAAACGCTGCAGAAGGAAATGGAAACTTCCACGCGACTTCTCTCGCCGGTAAGGTCGCTCTGGTGACTGGCGCATCGCGCGGCATCGGACGGGCGATCGCGCTTGAACTTGCGCGCCGCGGGGCGAATGTCGCGCTGAACTTCCGGTCCGATGCCAAGCAAGCCGAAAGCGCCGCCGAAGAAATCCGCGAAGTTGGGCGTCGAGTGCCTGCTGGTGCAGGGCGATGTTGCCAAGAAAGGCGAGGCCGCGCGCATCGTCAAAGAAGTGCTCGACAAGTGGCAGCGCCTTGATATCCTGGTGAACAACGCCGGCATTACCCGCGATCGCAGCATGCGCAAGATGACCGACGACGATTGGGCCGCGGTAATCAACGTCAATCTGAACGGCACCTTCTACTGCACCAGCGCCGCCGTGCCGGCGATGATCAATCAGAGGTTTGGCCGCATCATCAATATCAGCTCGGTGGTCGGACAGATGGGAGCATTTGGCCAGGCGAACTACTGCGGCCAGCAAGGGCGGCATCATCGCCTTCACCAAGACCCTGGCCCTGGAAATGGCCAAGTTCAACGTCACCGCCAATGCCATCGCGCCGGGCTTCACTTCCACCGAAATGGTGGACGCCATTCCCGGAAGAGATTGCCGCTCAGATCAAGGCCAAGATTCCTTTGGGACGCTTCGCGACGCCCGAGGAAATCGCCAAAGCCGCCGCCTTCCTGGCCGCCGACGGCGACTACATCACCGGGCAGGAATTGAACGTCAACGGCGGATACCACATGTGACGACGGTTGAATTTACTGAGAGCGGGGACTCAACCAGCCATTGATGTGCGGCCAAGTGTATTTGCTGGCTCCGCTGCCCGCCATGATCCCGATGTGACCACCCTTGACGCGGAACAGCTCCTTATCCGCGCTGCTCACCTTCGCCATGATGGGCTCAGACTGGCACGATGGCGTAATGTGGTCGCCTTCGGCGATCACGGTCAGCAGATTGGCATGAATGCGTCTGAGGTCCACGCGCTCGCCTCGAATCATCAAGCTCGCCGCGCATCAGCTTGTCATTGCGATAAAGGTCCACGATAAGCTGGCGGAAAGCGCCTCCGGCTAGAGGCACATTGTCGGTCACCCAAGTGTTCATCGCATGCCAGGATTCCACGATGCGAGGATCGTCGATGTTGTCCCAGAGCTTCACGTAGTTGCCGACGTAGTTTTCCACCGGCTTGAGCGCTTTGGCACCGTAGTCGATCATCTCTCCGGGCATGTTGCCGAAGGCCGCCAGAACTTTGTCGACATCGAAATAGCGTTCGTCGGTCCAGCGGGCGAAGGTCAGGTCCTGCTTTTTGGAAAAGTCCAGGGGAGCGGTCAGCAGAATCAAGTTGCGCAAACCTTCGTCGCCACGCAGGGCGGCATAGATGGTGGTGAGGATAGCGCCGATGCACCACCCCAGGAGACTGAACTCTTCCACTCCGGAGATTGCCTTCATCTTTCGGATCGCGCGCGGCATGTAATCCAGGGTGTAATCGTCAAACTTCAGGTTCTTGTCTTCCGGCCCGGGCGCTCCCCAGTCCAGCAGATACAAGATCGTAGCCTTGATTGACCATGTACTCGACAAAGCTGTGACCGGGACGAAGATCGAGAATGTAGGGCCGGTTCATCAGAGCGAAAACCAGCAACAGGGGAACCGGATGGCGCTTCTCTTTGGGAAGAACAGGGATGTAGCGGTAGAGCTTCGCCTTGTTGAGTGTCCAGACCAATTCTTTGGGGGTTTGGGCAATCGCGGCTTTGGTGGTCATCACCTTGGTCAGCGTTTTCAGCCGGTCGGCAGCTGGGTAAATGGGTCGGTGATCACCGGAGCTTCTGCCATTCTACTTCTTCCCTCTCTTCGCTGCTTTCGGTTTCGGCCGTGCTTTCTTGGCCGATGCCTGCGTCCTCTTACCCGGCTGCCGCGCAGCGCGCGGCGCCGGCTTGCACAACCAGCCGCTGTATGTCGTCCAGTTTGGCATCCAGGTCGTCCAGACGCATCTCGATGTTGGTCATGCGCTCGGCAATCGAGACAACGTCAGCCCGAGACGGCATCGCCAGCTGCTCCAGCGTTTTGAGCATGGCTTTTTCGAGGCTTCGCGGAACGGAGCGGAGACCGTCAAATAGCTGTCGAGCATCGCTCCCGTGGCTTGCGCATAGGCTTCGCTGTTCACCATGTCAACCATGGTCTTGGCCCAGGCATCCAGATAGACGTCGCGCATTCCCCGCCACGGCTCCATCGGGTCGAACGGCTTGCCATTGCGGGTTGTGTCGTCAGCCATTGGCACTCCTCTCATCACGACGATACACCCGCAGACAGTCGCGAGGCATACCCGCAGCTGCTCCTTACGCTGGCGCGACTGCCTCACCCCGGAACTCGACAACGTTAGTTTCTTGCGGCGTTCACGAACGGCTTGGTCGCGGCATTCCAGAATCGACTTCTGGGCTTCGATTACAGTGTCCGCTCCACGCTGGAACGAGTCGAGGATCGCAGTCGCCGGTCCGGCTGCCGCTGCCGAGCTGCTTCTTGGCGGCTTCGAAATCCGCCTTGTTCTGCGCGCCGGCAAACTCCAGCACCTTCTTCTGGGCTTCGACCGAGCGCTCAACCGTCTGTCTGGAATGCAGCGGTTGACGCTCTCGGCGATCTTGGAATAAGCTTCAGCGCGCAGCTTTGCGATCTCGGTCACGGCCTCGGTCTGCTCGACCACCAGGTCGATGGCGCTCTTCTGGGTTTCGATGCGGTTTGGACGGCCTGGCCGGCAATATCGAAGAAGAACGCGGGCGGGGCTACCGGGAAAATAGCTGAATGCCTTCTTCCAGGCGCCGATCCATTCGGCGGTCTGCTCGGCGGCGAGGTCCAGGGTCTTCTTCTGCAAGTTGGCGACGCGCTCAACGCTGTTCAGAACGAGTGGAGTAAAGGCGTCCGCGAATTCGGGATTACGGCTGCGCCGTGGCCGGCGAGCTTTCTTGCTTGACTTGGAGGTACTGGGCATGGTCTGCTCCTTTTAGCAAGATGTTGCTGTTTATGTTGCAATTTATGCTGCATTGCAACATAACTTAAGCTTACTCCTCTTTGGCGGCATGTCAAGGGCAAAAAATGAAGCAAAAGGCATCCCCAGCCACTGATTATCAAGAAATACGAGAACCGGCGTCTTTACAATACTTTAACCAGCCAATACATCAACCAGGACCAAGTTGCCCAATTGGTGCGAGATGGCATTGACGTGCGCGTCGTCGATGCCACAACCGGGGAAGACATCACCCGGTTGATCCTGGCGCAGATTGTGCTGGAGGATGCCAAGGCACCCGATTCGGTTTTTCCGCTTGATGTATTGCGCCAGATGATCCTTGCTTCCGGCAGGGCGACGCAGGAAAATGCGTTGAGCTACATGAAGGCGATGATGGACATGTATCAGAACGCCTACCGCGCCCTGCCCGCAACGATGAATCCCTTCGAGTTACTGCAGGGGCGCTGGGCCCAGCCCCCGGCCGCGAATGGACCAAGCGGCGGCCCGCCAGTTGCGGCAAGAGCAGCCCCCGGCGTCGCGCCGAGACCCCGGGCGAAAGCCAGCGAGGTGGACGATCTCAACGGCGAATCGAAGAATTGGAAGCTGCTTTGCTGACCGAGCTTGTCCCAAAACGGAACAAGCGGAAAGCGAAATCTCGCCGCAAAGCTTGACGCACTGCGGCAAACCAACTACTCTCAGACTTCTGCACCGCTCACACGTACTCAGGACGCGAAATTGACACTAACCAACCAAGGCTGTTTGCCCCTGAAAGTTGTGATGACCAGGAGAATCGATGCTTCGCTCTGAGCAAGACTCCGCAATGAAGAGCATTCCTGAGCCGGTAGAAGACTCAACAGTCCCCGACGCTCGTCCGCCAATTGAATTCGCTCCCGTGGACACGCCCGCAGCCCAAGAAGAACGGCTGCAAGTCAGAGAGGGCGAGTCGCTTGGAAAAGTTGTGGTAATCACAGGTGCCGTGTCTGGAATCGGACGGGCAACTGCGTTGCGTTTCGCTAAGGAAGGCGCACGAATTGCCGCTTGGGATGTTTCGGCCAAGCCAGCACCCCAATTGGAATCAGCGATCCAATGGGCCGGCGGCGAATCTTATTTTCAAGCTGTGGACGTCGCCAGCGCCAGCGCGGTCGAATCCGCCGCAACTGCAGTTGTCGAACGGTGGGGCCGCATCGACGTTCTCATTAACAATGCCGGTATCGTTCGCGACGCACAACTGGTGAAATGGAATGGCGGTAGCTCCGAGTCGGTCATGAGCGAGGAGATGTGGGATTCGGTGATCGGGGTTAACTTGAAGGGTGTCTTCTTGGTGACCCGCGCGGTTGTGCCCCACATGATCAAGGGTGGAGGCGGAGTCATCCTGTCGGCGGCCTCCGTCGTGGGAATTCTGGGAAATTTTGGGCAGACCAATTACGTGGCTTCCAAGGCAGGCATCATCGGTATGACCCGTACTTGGGCGCGCGAGTTGGGCAGGCACAAGATTCGCGTTAATGCCGTGGCACCGGGATTTATCGCGACAGACATGGTGAAGGCCATGCCTTCGAAAGTACTCGAAGCCATGGTGGCACGAACTCCACTGGGACGGGCAGGAACGCCGGAAGATGTGGCCAATGTCTATTTCTGGCTGGCTTCGAACCAAGCCAGCTTCATTCATGGTGCGGTGATTTCCGTCGATGGCGGCGTCGTGATCGGAACCTGACGGTGCTTTGTCAGGGCTGTCTTTCGCCAGGACTGTCTAAGTTGCAAGAATCAAAGACTTAGCGGCTTCGAACATTCGGCAGATGCGCGGGCAAGGCACGACGCGAGGAATGAGTTGCAAGTGGGAACACAGGCGAAGCGCTGGGTGCTGATTCGGTCTGCGGCGTAGCTGCACGAGGATTCCCCTCCAGCTCTTCCAGCTTCAACTCCAGTTGTTCGATCTGGCGTACAACCTTTTCGGGCTTGCGCCCGAACTGCATCCGACGCAACTTGGCCAGCAGTAGCTTCAGGTGCGCGATCTCCCGCTCCCGCCAAAGCAGTTGCTCATCCTTGATCTGTGACTGCTCGTGCTGCGCGAGGATGATCGTCTTCAACGCGTCCTGATCCAAACGGCTCAGATCCGGTAGCGTTGTGCCCATCCTAAGCATGCGGGGAGTATGCCATGAACCCGGCTGCAATGCCGATTCCTTATGCATTTGAGATCTACAACTACGGACCTTATTCTGATCAGGTGACATTCGCCGTCGACGGTCTACTTGCGGACGATGTTTTGATGGATGTCAGCGAGAACACGTCGAGATATTCGAATTACCGTTTGAAGACGAGGAACGCTGTTTTTTCTCCTGAACTTGAAAATAATGTCGTTCCTAACAGAAAACAGCTCGATCGAGTCGCCAGTGCTCTTGGCATGTTTCGCCCTGAGGAGTTGGCAACTAGTTGCATCGCTTTACTTTATTCACTACCGGCGCCGAGCTGCTGCGCGAAAGAAGCCAAACAAGAGCGAGGTCTTCTCCGAATTTTTTACGAGGAAAGGCCATAAGTTTGGCCAGAACGGGGTGGAAGCGTGCTATTCAGCTTTAAGCAAAGCGGGACTGCTTTAGAGTCTTCGTTCTAGTCTTTTTCGTTGAGCGGAGCCAACGACTTCACTGTTACAAATTTGCCCACAGTGAGATTTTTGCGGATTTCCAAACGGCTGCAACTTATTGAAAAGATTGGTCGGGGAGAGAGGATTTGAACCTCCGACCCCCTGGTCCCGAACCAGATTCCGCGTTTGGTGAAACCTGTTGAAATCTGTTGATTGTAAGTGATTGATATTGAAGTAGTTATAAGCCGA
>CAWCMJ010000026.1:0-13488 GCA_963796615.1 uncultured Acidobacteriaceae bacterium | reverse complement strand
CGCCACATCATAAACTCCTTCGCGTGGGGGCAGAATAAGGTCTCGTAAGGAAACGTTCTGTATCAGGACACGACCTTTAGTCGTGCCGAACAGGACACAGAAAAGACCGGTGCTTTAGCCCCTGTTGTAATTCGCTCGAACGGTTTTACCTCAGCGGCTGAAGCCGGGATCTATATGGGCAGCTTGTTTGCGCCGCTGAAAGCCTGCCCTGAGCGGAATCGAAGGGCGGTGCGCCACCCGCCGGTGCGCGGTGGACGCTGGCATAACATTGCAATCGGTCGTGCCCCAGTCCCGCCCCGCGGGACGGAATAAGATAGCCCAGCGCTTCAGCGCTGGGAAAGGATTGTGTAACGAAACCGAGTGCCCCAGGCACGGCACATCCGCGCCGGGAGAGATTCTGTGTCGTCCCCGGGAAACTCATCTCTATGAAACATGCCTACCCACCGTTAAAACAGTGGGCTATCTTATGTCGCGCCCGAGGCGCTCGGGTTGAGTCGATCCTAAGGTTCGGCATCCTGTCGAAGTCTTGCGTAAGGCTATCCCACCGGGATCGGAGCGTCCGCCGCCTCATTGCAATCTATTCTATATAGTTAATTTAGCAGTTAACAATAGATAATTATATGGTAAATAATAACGATTGGTCTTCGGCCTCGCCGCGCATCTCGAACCTGCCTCGCACCGGCGGCGTTTCCGCGGAGCGCGCCGCGGTCGAACGCCCCTGATCGCCTACCGCCGTAATGTCCCTGTAACCTCCGCCCTCTCCTCCGCCTTTTCTCTCCCTTTCGCTGGTGCAATCGCGGCCAACGATATATGCTGTTCGGCGAGGAGATCGCTATGCAACTAGGAATGGTGGGTCTGGGACGCATGGGCGCCAACATGGTACGGCGTCTCATCAAGGCAGGGCATAACTGTGTGGTCTTCGACGTCTTCCCCAAGAGCGTCGAGGAGTTGGCCAAGGAGAAGGCAACAGGGAGTTCTTCGCTACAGGACCTGGCGAGCAAACTGCAAAAGCCGCGCGCCGTGTGGCTGATGGTGCCCGCCGCCGCCGTAGACGAAACCATTGCCGGAGTCCTGCCGTATCTGGAGGCTGGAGACATTCTCATCGACGGCGGCAACTCCTACTACATCGACGACATTCGTCGCGCCAAGGAGTTGGCCCCCAAGGGCATTAACTACGTTGACGTCGGTACCAGCGGCGGTGTCTGGGGACTGGAGCGCGGCTACTGCATGATGATCGGCGGCCCTGACAAGGCGGTACAGCATCTTGACCCCATATTTAAGACATTGGCTCCCGGTAAAGGCAACATTGACCCCACGCCAGGACGCGAGAAGCTCGGTGGCACTGCCGAGGATGGCTATCTCCATTGCGGACCCAGCGGCGGCGGACACTTCGTCAAGATGGTGCACAACGGTATTGAGTACGGCATCATGGCTGCTTATGCCGAGGGGTTGAATATCATCAAGGCCGCCAACATCGGCAAACAGAAGGGCGAGGTCGATGCCGAGACTACGCCTCTCCGCGACCCTGAACACTATCAGTATGACTTCAACCTCCCCGATGTTGCCGAGGTATGGCGAAGGGGTAGCGTTATCGCGTCCTGGCTACTCGACCTGACAGCATCGGCATTGGCGGGCGATCCCCAACTGACCAAGTTTGCCGGCAGAGTTTCCGACTCCGGAGAAGGACGCTGGACCATTAAAGCTTCCATCGATGAGGCCATACCGTCACCGGTGCTGACGACAGCGCTGTACGAGCGCTTCAGCTCGCGCGGCGAGGCCGACTTTGCCGACAAGCTGCTGTCCGCCATGCGGTATGAGTTCGGCGGCCATCTGGAGAAGGCGGCAGGCAAGTAATAGCGATAGCGTAGGGGAATTGCGTCGCGATTGCGGCACCTTGGTGGTGCCGCCACAACGATACCCCCGATTTTGCGCGTAGGAGGCCCGTACGCCGCGTCTCGTTGCGCGGTAATGGTTTTCCCTGTCCGGTCACCTTGGCGTGGCTCTACGGGCCTCCTGTGGCCTCTAGCGGGCACTTTAAGGGATGTTTGATACAGCACTTTCTGGGCTTGACAGCTTACGCGATAATTTAACAGTTTTCTAGCATTTAGGTGCTAGTCAGTTTGGTGCGCCCTTCAGGCCCGCGGCAGCGTGAGCACGTGGTACAGCGGTAAGCACAGCAACAGTACGGCAATCACCGCCAGCCCAACCCGTATGGCGTGGGTCTGGAATCGCTGGCTGATGGCCATCAGCAGCAGGACGGTGGCCAGCATGACGGTTGCCCTCACATATTTGTCGGAGTACTCGCGCGCCTGATTGCCTCGCTCGAAGGTATCGTCGGCCTGCTCCTCCAGCCGGGCAGATTGGTCCATCCTGGCGCTGTGATACTGCGGCATCTGTTGCGGGCCGGCGGGAGCGTCAGGGTTATTGAGCGGATCGGTCTGCTTCCAGGCTGCAAAAGCGGGGCGCGCCTCGGGCAGTAAGCGGCGCTCAAACATGTCGGCCAGCTTCTGGTTGCCGGCGGCTTCGGCCTTCAGCCACTCGGTCACCGTGGAAGCAATGTACAAGCGCTCCTGGTTGGCGTAGTTCATGGCGCCTTCGGCCTGCACGCGCAACCGGCTGGCGGTTCCGTACAGCTCCTCCTGATGCCCCGTCCAAAGGGCTGCCTGGTAGCCGCTCCAGGCGGTGGTGACCGCGACGACGGCGAGCACAATCGCCTCCGCGACTTCCAGGATCTGGTGAGCAAGAGACTGCGCCTGCCCGTGATGGTGCTCGCTGAGATGATGGGCCACTTCGATGTTAGAACCGCCGCCTTCCGGCATGGCAGGAAACCTCCCTCGGTCGATTTAATACGTGAATGCAGAGAGCCAGTGTAGCAGCGCCGGGGATGGGGCAGGTCCGGGCATTGGACCAGGGGCGCTATTTGCGAGGCCGCGCGGCGCCCTCCAGTTTGTCAAGTTTTGCGGTTGTTCATTGACGGACGGCCCGCAACAACTGATTTCCCAGAAGTACCATCCCATTGACCGCCAGCGGAGCTGTTCCGCGTACCTTGACGAATGTTCCATTGCGGCTGCCGAGGTCTTCCAAAATGAAATCCTCGGCGCGTTGCAGAATGCGAGCGTGCGATCGGCTCATCAGCTTGTCTTCGGGAAAGGTGTAAGTGCCTTTGGTTCGCCCCAGGTACACTTCGGACAGCGCAAGAGGACAACGAACCGGCGCGCCACCCTTCGGGCTCGCTTGAATCAATTCAGCCGCTGCTTCCTGCAGAGCTTGGTTGACTTCACCCAGCGTTGCTCCACGTTCCACGGCCGCTGACATCGCTCCGGACACTTCCCGGAACTTGAATACCTGATGACCCATTAGAACCAGATCATCATTCTGCAAGGTATATCCGGCGGCAACCCGGATGAAGATGCTTTCCGCACTGTGGCTGAGGTCCTGAACAAACAGCTGCCCATCGTCAATGAATACGCGGGCATTCAGGGGCGCCATGTGGAGGTCCGCCGGGAAGGTGATATCTCCCTGCGATCGCCCGATGGTGAGGCTGTCGAGAAGGGGGTATTCGGCTTGTTTGGCGCCCTTCCCATCTATCGCTTCAAGCTGAAAACGTGCTGCCGCTGGTTCCTTAGAGCCGCCGACCGCGCCTCTGACCTGCTCCTGGTTCCATAAGACTTCGTACAAGGTGCGCTCCGACTTCTTCCCTTTGAGGACGAAGCGTCCCAATTTCCTGATCTTGAATTCCCCGTTTTGCACTTCCTGATAGAGCGTGTCGGAGATGACGATCTCCCGAGGGGACGCGACGCTCTCGATGCGGGACGCAACATTCACGACGTTGCCGAACACGTCATTGCTTCTGACAATTCCGACGTCATAGTGGATCCCAATGCGAATGGCTACGCGGTCGGACTCGGGGCGGGGCGCATTCAGGTTGACCAGGGCACTCTGCATCTTCATGGCCGCTTGCACTGCGGAAGAGCACTCTTCAAAGGTGGCCAGCATGCCGTCGCCAATGGTCTTGATCACTCGACCGCCGTGGTCCTCGACAATCGCACGCAGCGTGTCGTTGCACTCGTGGACCATCACCAGTCCGGCAGCATCTCCGTATTTTTCGAAATAGGCGGTCGAACCCTGTATGTCGGTAAACATGACAGTGATGGTGCGACGAAGCTTGTCAAGCTTTTCTACGCAGGTCGGGTCTACCCGCGCCAGATCGAGCAGCTTGGCTATGCCGGACCCTGGTTCAGTCATGTTGCTCCGCCGCCGCGTTTCGCATGTGAAAACAATGCCTCTCCTTCACTGCAGTTTTGCGTACTCGGCTTTGGCCTGGATGAGGATGGGCACGTCGGGGTCGGCGTCTTTCCAGAGGGTGAGAAAATTCTGGTACGCGGTGCGGGCTTTATCGCGGGCGGCGGGGTCTTGGGCGGCGTCGAGGGCGTAGGCGCGAGCCAGGCCGAGGCGGGCCAGCGCCCCCCAGGGAAAGTTCAATACCAGGCCATAGTGGTCGATGAACTTACGAAATTCTGCTGCGGCCGCGCTGCCGTCGTGCAGCATGAGATAGGCCTCTCCGCGCAAATAGGTTGGACATAGGAACACCGTGACTTCCGTCGGCTCGCTCAATTCCATTGTGCTCGTCGGCTTCAATAGTTCAACCGCCCGGTTCGGGTCTTTGTGCTCTAAGGCGATAGCCGCCCGGATCGTCGGTAGCCAGTATTTCTGGACCAGGGTGTCCAGGGGAAACGTTTTGTCGAGCTCGGCTGCCAGCTTCTCCGCCCCCGCCGTATCGCTTGCCCGCGCCAGCGCCAGCGCCGCCATGACTTGGACATCGCGGTTCGGGGCCAGCTTCAACGCCGCGTTAGCATCGGAAACCGCCTGCTTGCGGTTGCCCGATTCCACTTCGCGGAGCGCCGCCGAAGCCTGATAGCCTGCAGCCGCTTCTTTGGCGTCGTTGCGCTGAGCTGAATCCATTGCCTGCCGCGTCGACTCGCGTGAGCTCTTCAACTTGCCATACCAACCTTCCGTGTCCGCTTGCGCAGCCAGCAGGAGGTCCTCCGCACCGGGTTTTCCCATGGCGCCTGACAGCATCTGCGCCATCTGCGCCGTGTCTCCCTTCAGAAAAGCCAACAGGTAGTGGCAGTCGATCAGGAACTCGCTCTGGAGCTTGCGCTCCTCCGCCTGCTTGTACACTGCCTCCGCCTCATCCAGCCGATTGAGGGTTACGTAGGCGCTGCCAAGGTTACCGTAGTCGCCGTGGCTGTTCGGTTCCAGGCGCACTGCCCCGCGAAATTGCTCCAGAGCCTTTTCCAAGTATCCAAGGCCTTGGTAAATGACTCCCAAGTTTCCATAAGGCGCAGCCTCCCGAGGATAGGTCTGCTGCCACAGTTCGTACACCTGCGCCGCCTTCTCCAGCTCTCCCGTCGTATTCATGTAAAGCGTTGTCTCGATGTAGAACCGTTCCCGCTCGCTCACCTTCTCCCGCAGCTCGTACGCCTTGCGCGCATTCTCCGCCGCCAGCCCGGTTTCGTTCAGGTTCCGATAGGTGATTGACATCGTGACGTAGGCAAGTGCGAAATTCGGGTCGAGTTCGACTGCCCGTTTAAGGAAAGGCAGAGAGGCGGTGCCCCCTTTTGCATGCTCCGCCTTAAGTCCCAGGCTGTAGGCTTTCAGCGCCTCCAGCGATGGCGTGGTGGCTTCCTCCAACGGCGTGGCGTACCTCTGTACCGTGCTGAGCGATTCGCCCAGCTTGCCGCGCAAGCTGACGGCCGCAGCGTCCAGGGCCTTGAGCACCGCTTCCTTGCCCGCCGCCCGTTCCTGCGCTTCCGCCAGCACATCTCCCGTGCCGCAGTTCACCGCCTTCAGGCCAATCACGTACTGGCTGCCCAGATTCGCAATCGAGCCGGTCAGCATGGCTTTGTTGCCGGTGCGCTGGCAGACCTCGCGCGTCACCTCCGGGGTCAATCGGTCACCGGCCCGGCGGCCCATCAGCTTCAAGGTCGCATTCACCTTGGCGTCGGAAACCAGATCGAGAAAGGGCGATTGCGCAAGCTGTACGGAGAGTCCCTGCTTCAGCGTGTCGTCGAAGACAGCGTCGCCGGTTTTGTTGTCGAAGTCGCCGACGACGATGCTGTCTTTAGCCGTTAGCCGGTTGCTGCGCCAGCGCCAGTAGAACCCGCCGGCAATCCCGGCGATAAGTACGACCACCATGGCCGCCAGTAACGCCCGCCGCAGGCCCGCCGCTCGCTGGCGGGATTCGATACTCTGCCTGATTCGGTTCAGGTCGGTGCGGATTTCGCTGGCATGTTGATACCGCAAGCCGCGGTCTTTCTCCATCGCCTTGTGAATGATTTTTTCCAGCCGGGTGGGCACTTTGGGGTTCAGGCTCCGGGCCGCGGCCGCCGTGCCATTCAGGATTTCCTGGCGCAGGGTTTCCGCGTTGGAGCCGGTGAAGGCCCGCTGCCCGGTCGCCATTTCATAGAGCACGAGACCGAAGGAAAACAAGTCGGTGCGCGCGTCCAGCTTTTCTTTTCGCACCTGCTCCGGCGACATGTAGGCCAGGGTTCCAACCGCGACGCCGGGTTGGCTCAGGCTCAACTCGTTCGCCGCGACACGAGCCGTTGGCGGAGTTTCGGATTTGCTGCTGCGGATTCTCCAGCGCGACCGGTCATCCACCTCCGTAGCGGTCGAAAGCTCGGCTTGCACGGCTCCCGTCCCAACCTCTTCCTGGGCGCTGCTCTGCACCAGCTTCGCCAAGCCAAAATCCAGAATCTTCACCTCGCTTTTATCGGTGAGGAAGATGTTGGCCGGCTTGATGTCGCGATGAATAATGCCCTTCTCGTGGGCCGCCTCCAAGCCTCCGGCGATTTGGATCGCCACATCCAGCACCTGATCGAGGGGCAATGCCCCGGCCTGCGGGCCGGTAGAATCTTGAGCGCGAACCGCTGCCAGATGGTCCTTCAGGGTTTGCCCGTGCAACAACTGCATCACGAGGAAGGGCTGGCCCTCATGCTCTCCAAATTGATAAATGGGGCAGATGTTGGGATGTTCCAACGCCGAGGCGGCACGGGCCTCACGCCCAAACCGTTCCAGGGCGCGCGCATCCTGACCCAACTCAGGGGGCAGAAACTTTAATGCGACACGCCGGCCTAACTTCAGATCTTCGGCCTCGTACACCACCCCCATGCCGCCACTGCCAGCAATGCGTAGCACGCGGTAATGGGAAAACGTCTGGCCGATCAGACCTGCAGGCTCCAGCTCGATCCGCCCACCGGTGACGTTGTAGCTGCTGGACACCGCTGCTCTTGCTGCGTCACTGGAGCTGGAATCAATCCACTCCACCGGCGCCAGGAGACGATAGCCTCGGCGGGACACGGTCTCGATATATTGGGGATTTTCAGCCGAGTCGCCAAGCGCGGTGCGAAGGCCCTTAATGGCCGAGTCGATGCCCTGGTTGAACTCCAGCACCGTGTCATTGGGCCAGAGCTGCTGCTGGATTTCTTCGTGGGTTACAACCTTGCCGGCGTGCTCGACCAGGATCCGCAGGAGCTGCCGGTGTTGCTCCTGGAGCGCGATTTTGCGCCCGTCCTGCCACAGTTCCCCAGCTTTCGGGTCAAGTTCGAAGGCCCCGAAGCGAGCGCGAACTGGCAGCGTCTCTTTCATGAAATTGTGCGATTATGTGCGCAGTGTACACGCTTGACCCTACACCTCCAAGATAATAAAGATTCTGAGAAGGGGCTCTGGCAGCCGGCTCGTGAGCCACCGCAAAACGATTCTTTATCGGGAGCACTCACGGCGATGAGACGAGTCTCCATGCAGCCAGGGCTTGATTTTAGGGTCGCTTCCTTGCCAGGTGGAGGGTGGGTGGCGGGAGGTGATTTGCGAGCCGTCGCGCTACAGGCCCATGCTCCCGGTAGAGGACAACATGACAGGCAGACAGGCTGGAATAGCGCCGTCTTCTGAAGTTGACAGCGGGCACTGGCCGGCTACGGTGGCCTCACTGGCTGTGGGCGCTGCATTTTTTGCGCTCTGGTTCTGGCTTTTGCCGTCGTGGCTGGGCTTCCGGGTTTCCACCGCCGGAGCGGCTCGATGGCGCTGGATTGCGGCGGTGCCGTCGGTTCTAGGTTTCGCGGTGGCACTGCGCTGCGTGTGGGACTTCGGCTGGGCGGGACGCGGAACGCCGGCGCCGTTCGCTCCGCCGCAGAGGCTGGTGGTCGTAGGCTTCTATCGCTACGTGCGAAATCCGATGTACGTTGGCTTCATTACGGGATGGGTTGGATTGTGGGTGGTCTTCGGACGGGCGAGTATGACGGCGCTGGTGGTTGCGATTGTGGCGGTCGTGGCCGTGGCCTTGTTCGTGCCGCTGTACGAGGAACCCACGCTGCGCAAGATGTTCGGCGCCGACTATGAAACCTATTGCCGCAACGTCCCGCGATGGATTCCGCGCATTCGCCCATGGCGCCAGTAAGACGCTTCCCAGAAGTGCCGGGCTCCGATTCTGGCGAATCCAGCATCGACTCGGTTTGATTCAAGCAGTCAAGTTATGCCATCGACACTCGCGTCCAGAGCTGCGATTGGGCCACGCTGCGGGTTGGCGCTGCTATTTCTGAGGTGTTGCTTTGGCGGGAGCGGACGCGGAAGCCGGAGGCGAGGCGGGGAATTTGCTTATGAAGTAGGCGTAGATATTGGGCCGGATGGCATGCAGCAGTTGGGGATCGGTCATGAACATGGCGAACGCTTCGGCGAAGAATTCCTTCCAGTTGGTGTTGCCGTAGTCGGTCGGAGAACCCTTCAACGTCGCTTCCGTGCCCGCCAGAGTGATGCGCGGCGGAGTGGAGGTATCGGGAACAACGCCGTCCTTCTTAGCAGCTTTGCGGAAGTCTGTACCGTAGTTGTCCGGATCCATGTCGCCACCGGAGAGCTGCTGGGCCTGCTTCAGCTTGGTCTCGTCGGCAGGAGTCTTTCCGCTGGCTTGGTAAACCTTGGTCGCCTCCCGCACGGGTCCGAAATCGAAGGCGTGTCCCATCTCGTGCAGCAGGGAGAAATAAACCCCCGGGGCTGAGCCGCCAGCGAAGGCCGCATTGAACACAGTCATGGTGTTGCTGTCGGGATCGTACAGTGCTGCCTCGGCTTTGGGATCGATTTCGCCCCGTTTCGGCTGGTCGGTTTTCTTGGCCTTGGGGAGGGCAGCCCGCTTAAAGGTGAGACCTTCCGGTATGGCCGAGTCCGGCAGCATGGCGAGCGCCTGGAACAACAGTTGCTTGTCGGAATCGCTCCAGTCGGTTGCGAAAGTGCACTTTTTGGCCTGGAACCTGGCCTCGCCGTCCTTGGCAGCCGGCGCTGCCGGAGCGGGACCGAGACCTTCCACCAGGATGACCTTCTTGATCTTGCCTTTACTGACTCCGGCGTAGGTGAACCGCACCCGCTGCTTCATGGGAGCGATGTCAATGGTTACCGTCTGGTCCAATCCCATGTGGACGGGAGCGTCACCGACGAGGTAGTTGGACAGGGAATCGAGAGGCTTCTTGTCGGCATCGGCGATGCCGGAGCCGTAAACGATTTTGGTGTCGGCGTCGGTGACATAGCCCGCCGCTTTGTCCGGATCCCAAGTGGTGCCGATCACTTCGTTGATGTTGGTGGGCAATTGCTCGAAGACAGTGATCTTCTTGCGCTCCGCCTCCGGGAGTTGATCGAGGGAAGTCGGCAGCCCCGTTTCTTCTGGGGGTTTCTTGGGCCCGCGCTGAAGCATGAGCCTTGGAGCAACGGCGCCGGCATCGCGTTCCAGCGGACTGTGGACGTTGCCGATGGCGAGCGCGCCGCCGCTGGAGACGGCTGAACGCTGCTGGCGTACATGCATCAGTTCGTGACGCAGCAAGTCCTGACCGCGAGGGCTGTGCGGTTGGAACTCTCCAGTATCGAAAACGATATTGTGGCCGACGGTGTAGGCGGCGGCATCGACGGCCCGCGCCGATTGCGCTGCCTCGGCGTCGCTATGGACGCGAACCTCGGAAAAATTAAAGGCGAAGCGCGCGCCGGCAGCGTTCCTGGTCTGCGCATCGAGCGGCAGGCCGGGACGACGCAACACGTCGTGAACGATTGGCGGCGCTGTAGCCAGATTCGGTACGCGCTTCGTCGCGCGGGTAGGCGACGGCGACGAACGCTTGGACAGCTTGGCAAACTCGGAAGCCATCGCGAATCCTGCCGAATCAGAGAAGGGCGATCGCAAAGTTGGAGAGCTTCTCCCCGCCCCGGTTCCAGCTATTAGACTACTGCCCGTTCCCAGGCGCAACTGAAATGAACTCGCGAGGGTAGCGCGAGCAGCCAGCCGGTGCGTCCCGCTTTCCCTCGCTGTACCATGGACTCATCCCATTTTTCCGACGGAGCAATTCATGACTTCAGCACTGGTAGATCTGGAACCGAAAGCGCTATGGAAACACTTTGACGCGCTGGCGGCGATACCTCGCGCTTCGACCAAGGAAGCGGCGGCCCGCGACTACGTCCTCGGCGTGGCCAAGCGTCTGGGTCTGGAAGCCGTGCAGGACAAGGCCGGCAACACTGTCATTCGCAAGCCGGCGCACCCCGGCCGGGAAGGCGCGCCCATGGCGTTGTTGCAGGGACATCTCGACATGGTGTGCGAGAAGAACGAAGGCACGGCCCACAACTTCGATAGCGATCCCATCCGGGTGGTGCGCGACGACGACTGGCTGAAGGCCGACGGCACCACTCTGGGCGCCGACAACGGCGTGGGCGTGGCCGCGTCGCTGGCGGTGATGGAGAGCACCGACATCGCGCATGGGCCGCTGGAGTTCGTCTACACCATCGACGAGGAGACGGGGCTGACGGGCGCGGCGGAATTTCCCGGCGGGCTGCTGCGATCGAAGTACTTCTTGAACCTTGACAACGAGGAGAAAGGGACGATCTGCATTGGCTGTTCGGGCGGGATCAAGACCATGGCGCGGCGTCAAGTTACGCTGCGTCCGGCCAGCGCCGGCGCGGGCTGGCGCGTCAAGGTCTCGGGGCTGAAGGGCGGACACTCCGGGGTGGACATTCACCAGGGCCGCGGCAATGCGATACGGATTCTGGGCGGCGTGCTGCAGAGCGCGCTCGACCGTCTGCCGGTCGAGATTGCCGAGATCAACGGGGGCAGCGCACAGAACGCGATTCCGCGCGAGGCGGTCGCGATCTTAGTGATGGACCCGGTGCGTGAAAAAGACCTGGCCGCGCTGGTGACCAAGGCGGAGACGGAAGCGAAGCTTGACCTGGGCGGCTTCGATCCCGGGTTGCAAATCACGGTGGAGAAGGTGCTGCGGCCGGAGAAGGTTTTCGCCGCCGCCGATGCCAGGAACACCGTCGCGCTGATGGTCACGGTGCCGCACGGCGTGCTGGCCATGAGCCCCGACGTTCCCGGTCTGACCCAGAACTCGACCAACCTGGCGATTGTCTCGACCAAAGGCGACGTGGTGGAGTTTGTGACCAGCCAGCGCAGCGCCATCGCCAGCAGCATGAACGCGGCGGCGCGCATGGTGGCGACGGTGTTCCGGCTGGCGGGCTTCGAGGTGGAGCACTCGGGCAGCTATCCGGGATGGAAGCCCGAGCCCAACAGCGAGATCGTGCGCAAGCTGCAGGCGGTGCACGAAGAGCTGTTCGGCGAGCCGGCCAAGCTGATCGCCATGCACGCGGGACTGGAGTGCGGCGTGATCGGGGAGAAATATCCCGGCATGCAGATGGTGTCGTTCGGGCCGACGATCGTCGATCCGCACAGCCCCAACGAGCGGGTGCAGATCTCGTCGGTGGAGAGCTTCTGGAGGTATCTGAAGGCGGTGCTGGAGAAGATATAGATGACTGTGTAGTTAACTATAGATAATTTGTGAGTAAACAACAGAGAAGATCCCCGGCCCGACCAACAGAGGGTTGGGTGGGGCACCCGGCGGTCGGCTCCTCTGTTGGTATCCCTTTTTATAGAACTCGCCCAGTCTCAGTTGGGGCTGATTTCGAAAACGACCCCGCAGCCGGGAGGATACGGATAGTTATTACAGGCTGGATTGCCGCCACCGAACGTGGTTCCGTATAGGTTGCCGGCCGGGTCGATTAATAGACTGCCAGGTCCGTAGCCGTCGCTTCCACCAGTAAAATCGTAAAGGTCGGTGTAGGCCCAACCTCCACCGCTCCGGCTCAGTTTGAAAACTGATCCCGGATCGAGGCAACAGCGGGTTGTACCGTACAAGTTCCCGGCGTTATCGATAGCGTCGATAACACCTGGGGACGGGCTATACACTACGGTAAAAATCCAGCCGTTATCGGAAGGCGACAGCTCATAAACTTCGCCGTTCCAGTTGCCGAACAGGTTCCCATCCTTGTCAACGACCCCGGGGGCGCCGTCGCCCGGAAAGATCACGGATTCCGAGTATCCGCTCTCCATGTAGACTGTGCCCGTGCCGTAGGGACCTCCGCCGGAGGTGCCGCCGTACAAGTTCCCTTGGCTATCGATAGCCAGACCACCAACCGGGTTCCAGCCATCGCCGTCGGGATAGCCCGATCCAAAGCTATGCAGTGTGACTCCTTGCCACCCGCCGTTCGATGGCGACACCTTGTAAAGAACGCCGAGGCCGGGCGGCTGCCCAAATATCCCTCCATAGATGGTCGTACCATACATGTTCCCTTGCTGGTCGAAGGTGAGGTTGGAGTCGGGTACAAATCCGTCCCTAGGGTAAGGAAATTCATAAATCTGACTCTGCGTCCATAGGCAGGTCGCGGTTTTGCAGGCTGCCGCTGGAGGTTTAAGTTGCACCACCTGTCCGCAAGGTCCGCCGCATTGAGTTCCTTTCCCGCCTGCGCCCGCCCAGTAAAGGTTTCCGTCGGGACCGACGGCGACGCCGTTCGCGGGAGCGAGACCGTTCTGCGCTTTGGGGTCGAAGAGAGTCGCTAACTGCCACGCTGCCTGCCGATGCGTCAACTTGAAAACTGTTTGGGAAGCCGTTCCATAAAGGTTCCCTGCCTTGTCGATGACCAAACCGCCAGGATTCGCCCCGTCGGATCCCCCCGTAAAACTGTAGAGCACGTTGAACGTTTGTGCCTGGGCCTTATGGCCGACGAGCAAGATGGTTGCGAGCGCAATAAGCGACATCAAGGTGAGAGCGGGCCCCTGAAAGAGCTTGACGAAGAGGAGTTGTGTCGAATGAGCTTTGCTCGTCATAGATTTGGCCTCCTGTAACTGCGGAGCAGCTACGCACCGCCGAATGGGCACAAATACACACCTGGGGAAAGGAGACCGGCTATTGATCTCGCCGCGCCGCTTTTGGGGGCAGAGGGCAGGGGAGAGGCCAGGGAAACCTTCCCAGCAGTCTTCGGTCAATATTGTGGAATAGGTCAGCGAGGGCTTCAGTGACGACTGACACAAGTGTGAGTGATACAAGGCATCGGAACGGGCGGCCCAGGGGTTTCCCTTCTTTCCGGCGTATACACGCGATATACAATGTATATAGGAGAGTTTGCGCTTATGAC
>CAWCMJ010000025.1:0-133318 GCA_963796615.1 uncultured Acidobacteriaceae bacterium | reverse complement strand
GTGCCGAGTACGCCATCTCCGCTTTGGGAGTCGCCCCATGCCCCGAAGCTGTTCGGGAACGATTCCGCTCCCCGACCGTCTTGCCCATTGACAGATGCCGCTGATCGACCCTCCTTTGCCTGTCGCGCGGCAAACACGATCCCCTCAAATAAAGCTCAGGGTTGATATTCCGACTTAACGTCCCCTATCGCTCCTAACAGCCCGGTGCCTAGCAACAACAGAGAGCCTGGTTCCGGGGCCGCACCATTAGCTGTAAGATGTCCACGCCCGCGAGCGGGGCGCCGCCCCAAAGCTGGTACCAGCCGCCGCCGAGGTTTGTATCTACCAGTCCAATGGCGCCGGTGTCATTCCAGTTCCAGGAGTCCCAGGTGATTTCGTCGGCTATGAGCACAACGAAGACGTCTGTCCAGCGGTAACGAGAGTTCCGGGAGCAGCGACCGTCGTTAGCCCGCAGCAAGTTCCAAAGGTAGGGCTCGGGGGAGCATTGATGAACCCGGACAAATTCACGCCCGGAACGCCACCTGAGTCGGTCCAGACACTTATAGTGGCCATGTTGTCGCCCGAAATGAAGCCCAAAGCGACGTCAATCTGGTTGACATTGCCGGTCACCAGGGACGTAAACAACTGGGCTTCCTCGGCGAGTCCTAGAAGCTATTCATGCCGGACACACTGTAGCCAACGCAGCATTGGTAACTGCCACTTTGCAAATTGGTGTAGGCGACACCGGCCATCGCCGGCAAACTGCTGGCGCAGAGGGAAACCGCCAGCACACAGACCAATCGTACAGATTTCTTGTTCACGTTCCAATCCTCCATCCGTTAGAAATCTTGTGCCGCCGCTGTAGCCCAAAGCCACGATAGGCGTATGATTTGGCGTCCGCCTGTGTTTCGTCTCCTACCGGCCGGGTAAGTATCTATGCCCGATAGCGCGGGTGGCCAAGCTCCCCCGCATGCCGTTTGCGCTCACGACCACGCTGTCAATCTCGGCGCCAGTCGCGTCGTGCGTAGCCCGATGCCCCGGTCTCCAGGATCAGCGCAACCGTTGCAACGAGACTCGTGAATGGCTTCGTCTTCATTGACTCCCCTTTTTGCTCCGTTCGTCGACGCGAATGCGGCTGAGAATCGCCCAACCGCCGGGTTTTCGCAATAAAGCCGAAGTGTAGGTTTCGTTAAGATTTGCTTGCGCGGCAAATCCCTTCGCCACAAGCATTTACGTTACGAACCAAGAATCGCGGTAGAATGCTCGACACACTCAGTTAGGCGAAAGATGCCCGGCCCTGCAGTTAAATTCGACGACTTTGAGCTGGATCCAGCAGCGTTTGAACTGCGGCGGAAGGGACGCCCGATTCGCGTGGAGCGAATCCCCTTGGAGCTGCTGCTTCTTTTAGTGTCGCGCCAAGGAGAGTTGGTCAGCCGGACTGAGATCATCGAAAGCTCTGGGGCAGTGATGTTTACATCGACACCAACACCGCTATCAATGTCGCCGTCCGCAAAGTGCGGCAAGCTTTGCGGGATGATTCCGATGACCCCCAGTTTCTACTGACGGTTCCGGGCAAAGGTTACCGCTTCATCGGGTCGCTGAAACAGCCGCCACCGGCAAGCCCTTCAAATGGCGGTCAATCTCAGGTTCTGCCTTCCTACCCTATGCCGGCTAGTCCACCTGGACCGGCAGAGACCACCAAACAGCCCCGCCGCCCCAACCGCGCATGGCTCCTGCTGGTGGTCGCCGCTGGAATCATCGCCGTCGCCGCATTTCTCTCATGGCAGAGATTTCATCGAGCGCCACAAGCTCCAGCCAAGAGGGCGATGCTGCTCGTATTGCCCTTCCAAAACCTCAGTGGTGATCCGAACGAGGAATACATCTCTGACGGACTGACCGAAGAGACAATCACCGACCTCGGCCAGTTAAGTCCCGCCGAGCTGGGCGTCATCGCTCGCACGTCGTCTATGGCCTATAAGCACACCGACAAAACCATCGGTCAGATAGGGCGCGAACTGGGGGTCGACTTCGTTCTGGAAGGCAGCGTCCGGAGAGAAGCCGGACGCACGCGCGTAAGCGCTCAGTTGATCCGCGTCAGCGATCAGACCCACCTCTGGGCCGAGAATTACGACCGCCAATCGAACGATCTGCTTGAGATTGAGAACGAAATGGGTAGGACCATCGCACAACAAGTGGAACTGAATCTAACGCCGCAACGAAAGATGGAACTCTCTAAGACACGTAGGGTCAACCCCGAAGCCTATGACCTCTACTTGAAGGGCCGTTTCTACTGGAATCTGAGGACTCCCGCTGGAATCAAGCAAAGCATTGATTACTTCCAGCAGGCGACCACCAAAGATCCCGATTTCGCCCTCGCGTATGCTGGCCTCGCCGATGCTTACAACTTGAGCAATATTATTGGCGTCTATACCCCGAAGCAGAGTTTCCCTCAAGCCCGGGAAGCGGCGACCAGGGCGATCGCGCTCGATCCTTCGCTGGCGGAAGCGCATGCAGCTCTCGGGGTGGAAAAGTCGCACAACGAGTTTGACTTCCCCGGCGCGGAAAAAGAATTCTTGAAGGCGCTGGAACTCAATCCGAATTCTGCCTATGCGCATCTTTTCTACTCGAATTGCTACCTACTGCCCATGGGTCGCGTGCAAGAAGCCATTTCCGAAAACCAGAAGGCCCTGGAACTGGATCCGCTCTCGCTGCCCATAAACAACTTCATGGGTATGACGTATTACTTTGCAGGGAACTACGCAGAATCCCTTCGATGGTTCCAGCACGCAATGGAGTTGGATCCCAACTTTCCGCTGGCATATGAGTATTCGTCGTGGACGCTTATTCAAAGGGGCCGCTATGAGGAGGCAATCCAGGCGCACGAGAAAGGTCAACTGTTGAGTGGTATCAGCCCGGAAGCGGCGGCAGCCGAAGCCGCTGCCATGCAAACAGCATTCAAACATGGAGGAGAGAAAGGGTATTGGTATTACAACTTGGAAACGACCCTGCACGCCCGCGCACGACGAGACGGGTCGATTCCCGCGAGCCAAGTGGCCATCGCGTATGCTTTGGTCGGCGACAAGGATAATGCTTTTGAGTGGTTGGACAGAGCCTACGACGAACGTGACGGGCAGGACATCACTCTCTTGAACTGCGATCCGGCCTACAGAAACTTGCGCGGCGATCACAGATTCGCCGTTATATTGCGTCGGATGGGACTGCCAGAATAGCCAACCTGCCTGGTGCCCCAGGTTCGCGGCCCGCTTTTGGCCGCTAAACTGGAATAGTCCTGACCGCCGATTCCCTACCGGCCTTCTTTATCACAATGCCGTGTGTCGCACGTCCTTTTGCCGCCTTTGCCCGACCTGTATAAAACCTATCGTGAGGGCAAGGGATTAGTGTCCCTCGCCAGCTCCGTACCTCAAGTTGCGGAGTCAACTGGCTCTTTGAAATCGACGAATTGACACGAGGAGATGCTATCCGCTGCCCGGAAGCGCTCGTTCTTGCTGCTCTGCCCTGGCGCACCGGAAAGAGCCATCGCGGGCTGCTTCGCCGCCAAAAGCGAACAGCTGTGCCACCTAACTCCTATATGCTTACCCCTCGCTTGAAGCCAGCCGCCCTACGCCACCCCGACCGCATCCCCGGCCAACTGCTCCAGCAGGGCCTTCAGGCGTGTCAGCACCAGCTCGGGCTGCTTCTCTTTGAGCGTGAACTTCAGGACGCCCGCGGGGGTGAACTGGCTGCCCGGTTCGCCTTGCACGAACCGCGCCAGCCGCTCGGGATCGATGGTGGCTTTCTCGGTAAACCGGATGCTGACGGCATCGCGTCGGCGCTCGATCTGCGCCACCCCGATCCGCTGCGAGAGCAGCTTCAGTTCCGCGTACTCCAGCAGGTTGCGCACCGGCGGAGGAGGCGCGCCGTAGCGGTCGCCCAGCTCGGCCGCCACATCATTGAGCTGGGCTTCGGTCTCCACCCCAGCGACGCGCTTGTACATCCGCAGGCGCTGGTTCTCCTCGGCGATGTATTCGGCGGGAATGCGGATATTGAGCCCGAGGTTAAGTTGGGTCTCCGGCGTATCGGGTTCGGCCTCGCCTTTCAGCTCGCGCACCGTGCGCTCCAGCATCGAGGTGTACATCTCGAAGCCGATGGCCTCGATGTGTCCGCTCTGCTCGCCGCCCAGCAGGTTGCCGGCGCCGCGTAACTCGAGATCGAGCGCTGCGATCTTGAAACCCGCGCCGAGGTCGCTGAACTCTTTCAGCGCTGCCAGACGTCTGCGGGCCAGGTCGGTAAGGTCGCGGTCGGGAGGAATCAGCAGGTAGGCATAGGCGCGGCGATCCGAGCGGCCCACGCGTCCGCGCAGCTGATACAGCTCCGAAAGGCCGTGGCGATCGGCGCGATTGATGAGGATGGTATTACAGAGTGGGATGTCGAGCCCGTTCTCGATGATCGTGGTTGCGATGAGGATGTCGGCCTCGTGCTTCATGAAGGCCAGCATCACGCGCTCCAGCTCGCTCTCGCCCATCTGGCCGTGGCCGACGAGGATGCGCGCCTTGGGGACCATCTCGCGGATCTTTTCGGAGATTTCGTAGATGCTCTCCACCCGGTTGTGTACGAAGTACACCTGCCCGCCGCGCTCCAGCTCTTTCTCGATGGCCGAGCGGATGAGGGTGTTGTCCCAGGCGGCCACCACGGTCTGGATCGCCATGCGGTCTTTCGGTGGCGTCTCGATGACGCTCATGTCACGCAGCCCGAGGAGCGACATATGCAGCGTGCGCGGAATCGGAGTAGCCGACATCGTCAGCACGTCCACTTCCTTGCGAAGCTGCTTGAGGCGCTCTTTATGACGCACCCCGAAGCGCTGCTCTTCATCGACGACCACGAGCCCGAGGTTGCTGAACTTGACGTCCTTCGACAGCAGCCGGTGAGTGCCGATTGCGATGTCGAGCTCTCCGGCTTCGAGCTTCACCAGCGACTCTTTGATCTGCTTGGGCGTGCGGAACCGGCTGAACATTTCAATCTTCAGCGGGAATGCCTCGAATCGCCTCCGGAAAGTATTGAAGTGCTGGAACGCCAGCACTGTTGTAGGCGCGAGCACAGCCACCTGGCGGCCGTCTTGCAGCGCCTTGAACGCCGCGCGCATGGCGACTTCGGTCTTGCCGTAGCCCACGTCGCCGCACAGCAGGCGGTCCATCGGGGTCGAAGCTTCCATGTCGCGCTTGACGTCCACGATGGCGTTCATCTGGTCTTCGGTCTCGCTGAACTCGAAGGCGTCTTCGAACTCGCGCTGCCATTCGGAATCAGCGGCAAACGGATGGCCTTGGGCGCTCCGTCTAACGGCATAGAGCTTTAGCAACTCGTCGGCCATGTCTTTCATGGCCTTCTTCACTCGCGCCTTGGTCTTCTGCCACTGCGCGGTGCCCAGCCGGTTCAGCACGGGCTTCGCGCCCTCCGACGAGCGGTACTTCTGCACGAGGTCGAGTCGCGTGAGCGGCACGTAAAGCCGGGCGCCCTCCGCATACTCCAGCACCATGAACTCTGCGACCGCTCCGTCTTCCTGCGGAACCTCCTTGAGTCCCTGGTACTGCCCGATTCCGTGCTCGACGTGCACCACGTAGTCACCCACCGCGAGGTCGCGGAAATCGGACAGAAATGCCGACACCTTCGACTTCTGCCGTTGCGGACGGCCAAGCGAGACTTCCGGGTCGTCGAACAAATCGCGCGATCCAAAGAGGATGAGGTTCGCCTCCGGCAGCGCCACTCCCTCCGGCACGTAGGCCTTCACGATCGTCGTGGCAGACACGTCATCGGTGAAGTAGGTGGACTCGTCGACAAACACTTCCATGCCAGGCTTGGGGGTGCGGCTGCCGATGCGGAACGACAGGTTGTACTCATTGAAGACGTCGGCCAGACGCTCGACCTCGCCGGTACTCGATACGGCAAACACCACTCGCTTGCCTTCACGCGTCAGCTTGCCTACTTCCTCCGTCATTGCGGCCACCGAGCCATGGAAGCGCATGGTAGGTTGCGTCTGCATCACGATGTGCTCGGTTTCGTCCGAATCTTCGATGCCGAGTTGTTCAACCGCGAGGGTCGGCAAATGTTCCAGGGTCGTCACCCACTGCTCGGGACTCAGGCACAAATCCGCTGGACGAACCAGGTTCCCGACGAGACTGCGCTCGTGCACCTCCGTGAGCCGGGTCCACCACAGGTCCTGTGCTTCTCTCAGCGAGTCGGGCTCGTCGAGCACAATAGTCGCGCCCGGCAGAAGTTCGAACAGCGTATGGTCGGCCCCGGCGACCGGAGCATACAGCTCCCAGCCGGGAAAGACGCTTACGCCGGAGTAGCGCGTGGCCTCCTCAACCGCATCGTCGTCCCCGGCCAGACGGTGCCCGCTGAGCCGCGCGTTGATAGCCGCCAAAGTGTCTTCGTCCGTGGGAGTCTCGGTAAGCGGCAGCAGCGCGACTTCCTCGGCGGCTGCGGCCGACCGCTGGGTCGCCGGATCAAACTTCCGCAGCGATTCCACCTCGTCACCAAACATCTCGATTCGCACCGGCCGGTCCGTCTCGGGGGGATAGACGTCTATCAATCCACCACGATGCGCAAACTCGCCCGGCATCTCGACCACATCGACCTGGTTGTATCCAGCAAGGCGCAAATGCTCAACCAGTCGCTCAGGGTCGATCATCTCGCCACGCCGCACCACTCGCGCCAGGTCCGCATAAAACGAGGAACCGCGCAGGCGCATTACGGCAGCAGCAAACGGTGTGAGCACGATGCGCGCCCCGCCGGTCGCGATCTTCCAAAGAGCAGTGGCGCGGGCTTCCTGTATTTCTGGGTGAGGGGACTGCTGCTCAAACGGCAGCACATCGTAGGCGGGCAGGGCGATGACACCGTCGGGGGGCACGGCCCCCGTCAGTTCCGCCAGAGCACGAATGACGGGAAGCAACTCCTCCGCCGCGCGATTATCACCCACGACCACGATCAGCGGCCGCGAGGTGGCGCGATGCAGTAACGAATAGAAGAGAGCCTTTCCGGTGGGAGTAAGGCCGGACACACGACTACGCCCCACGCCGCCCTTGACCCGGGCTATGGCGCGCAAGAAGGCAGGAGACGTTTCCACGTCCGCAAATATTTCGCGGACGAACGGGAGAATCACATGGCTATTCTAACAGTGAGGACGATGCCGCTCAGAATTCCAGATGCAGCCGCAATCCCGGCACGCTGACGGGCCCACGGTCGCGGTTATAGCCGGGGTTGTTGATGTGCTGGTAGTCGACCGCGAAGAACAGACCGCGCCAGGCGTGAACGGTATAAAACGCTTCCTCGATGGTTTCACGACCGTACGTGAGGCCGCCGTCGCCCAGCAGGAACCCCAGTCCGCCATCTGCGAGGTACTTCTGGTGGTAGGCACCAATTCCGTTCGAAAGGAACACTGCACCAAGACGATCGAGGCTGCGGCGCCAGCGTGTTCCTTTGGCGTACGCGCCCAACTGCAGCACGCTTTCCGCCTCGGTGTAGCAAAACGACTCGTACTTGCTGTCGGCCCAGCCCCAGCGCCCGAAGGCCCACACGTCGCTGGAAATCTCCTGCTGGACATTGACTCCAAATCCGTACTTTATGGTCCCCTGCTGGCGGGTGGCAACAACGTCGGGCGGCTGCGTGGGGTCGGCGTCGTAGGCCGCAATGGCCTCGCGGTAATTGCCCATGTTGCCATGGTTCACGTAATTCAGGAGGCGTACGGTTGTGTCCTTATTCTTGAGCAGCTTGTAGCGTAGTTCCAACTCGACGTTCTCGGCGCGGGCGCGGGCTACGTCCGCATCCAAGTTCGGCCCGTTGGCTACCTTGGGCATCAACGCCTCGGCAAAGCGCAAGCCCCAGTTGCGGTCCTCATAATCGAAGATCGCTCCAAAGGTGTAGCCGCGTGTGTCGGCTGCGTAGTCCCATGCCCCATTGTTGGCTGCCGTCCAGTTCAGGAACTGATAATGGCTGTCGGAACCGCCAACATTGTTGTCGAAGAAGTCAGCCATTGAGAATTTGCCGAAACGAATCTCGAGCCGCCGTACCGGAACCTTCGTCGCCAGGGTGAGTGGCCCGCGCGGGACTTCGATTTCTTCTTTGGAAAAAGGAATCGTCTGCTGGAAAATCAGCCGCGCAATATAGGGCGCGCTACCCAGTTGGGGATTGCGCACCACATCGAGATTGGTGAAGCCAGCCAGCCCCAGCGCACCGCTGATGCCACCCCATCCCGCTTCTTCGACGTCGAGGTAAACAATCGAGCGCGGGGTGAATTCGTATCCGGTGAACAGCGTCAGCACACGCGAGGTTGCGTGTTCCGCGGTGTCGTGCAGACTGTTGGTACCGCTGTAGGCCGCATAGAAATCGCCATGCTCCTGGAACACAAAGTTGGCCTGTCCGGAAACCCACCATTTTGCGGTGTCAGAGTGTTCAAAGAACGTATCGCGTGGCGTGGGAGCGTCGGGTGTGGCGGCATTGGGTTGCGCGTCCTGGGACCAAGCCGACAGGGAGAAAATGAGAAGGCACAACGCCGCACCGAAGCTCCGTCCGAGCTCACGCCAGGCGAACCGGGACGACGCCTTCGACCTCCAGCGTATTGTGCAAAGTTGCCTCAGGCAGAGGTCTCCCCATGTCGTCATTTCAGGCCATCCAGACTCATCCGCTAATGGACAATGAGCCAGTGTCACAACTTTGTATTACAGGCTGGTTACGAAAACCGGCGCGGGATACGCCAGGCTGCTGGGGCGTCTGCGGGTGCGCCATCCAGCGTGAGCGCAGTTCCGGCCTGCCGGAGGTGCTTCGATACCAAGTGCGGCGCATCAGGGCCACATTTCCCGTGATTTCGGGCATGTTGGACATGGTCTTCTCCCGTCGGTTATATCAATACGAGGCAGGAGTGGCCGTAAAGGGGGAACTCTGGCTCGCACTGCGGTTATGGTTCCGCAGCGCGGCCAGGTAGGAACTTCAGTCCCCTCGCTGGCGGCGCCACCCGGACCGGCTGGTATCCAGCAAAATACTTCGCGGTTTTTTCATATACGCTCGGCGAACGGCGGTCCCAATTGCATCGCCAGGTCTTTTATAGCATACTGGGGTAGGGTATAAACAAGTAGCTATGACAAAAAAAGAAACGCAGTCAGACCGAGCGAAGCTGCTGGCGCGCGCCCGCAGGATCCGCGGCCAGATCGAGGCGGTGGAACGCGCCCTGGCCAATGATGCGGAAGACTGCGCTGACACGCTGCAATTGCTGGCCGCGTCACGCGGCGCCATCAACGGCCTGATGGCCGAGCTCATGGAAGGCCACATCCGCGAGCACATCGGCCGGGGCCGCGCCTCCCGGGACGTGACCGACGACCTGCTGGCAATCGTCCGCGCCTACCTGAAATGACTAATTCCGCGAAAGCGCCGCGTGAACGGCCGACGCCAGCTCGGTCAGGGTGAAGGGCTTTTGCAAAAAAGGAGCCTTGGTGTCCAGAACCCCATGGCGCGCAACCGCATCGTCAATATTCCCCGACATGAAGAGGACGGCGAGTTCCGGCTTGAGGGCACGCACGTTTGCCGCCAGTTCCGGTCCGCTGATACCCGGCATCACCACATCTGTTATCAGCAGATCAAGGACGCCGACGTGCTGACTCGCCAACCGCATCGAGTCCGCGGGATGCGCGGCCAAAACGGTGTACCCCAGCGACGGCAGGTAAGCGGCCACCGCCTGTCTCACGTCCGCGTCGTCTTCCACCACCAGCAGTGTTTGGTTACCCCCAAGTGAAGGCTGAGGGCTATGGGCGCTTGTGTCGATAGCCGGCTTTTGTGTTCGCGGCAGGCATACGATGAAACGCGTTCCCCGACCCGGCGCCGAGTCCGCCCACACGTGTCCGAGGCTTTGCCGCACGATTCCGTAGACGGTCGAAAGCCCCAAGCCCGTTCCCCTGCCCGCTTCTTTGGTGGTGAAGAACGGCTCGAACATGTGCTGCATCACTTCGGCGTCCATGCCGGTACCCGTATCAGTGACCGTCATCATCACGTATTCGCCGGGCTCGGCGTGGACGTGCCCAGCCAGGCCCAACTCTCCCGCCCAACAGTTGCTGGTGGAAATCGTGAGGCTTCCTCCGTGCGGCATGGCGTCGCGGGCATTCACGCAGAGGTTGATCAGCACCTGTGAAAGCTGGTCGGCATCGGCCTCAACCCGCCACAGTGACTCGTCCAGAACCATTTCGAGAGCAATGTCTTCTCCTAAAAGCCGCTTCAGCATTTTCGAGGTGCTGGTGACCACGGCATTCAGGTCCACTACCGTAGGATTGAATACCTGGCGCCGGCTGAACGCCAACAATTGCCGCGTCAGGCTCGAGGCCCGACGCGAGGCCCGCAGCACTTCCCCGGTGTATTGCGAGGCCGTGGGATCATCCGCGAGCTGGTGCTGCACCATCTCGGTGTACCCGCAGATGATCTGCAATAGATTGTTGAAGTCGTGGGCGACGCCGCCTGCGAGCTGGCCCAGTGCCTCCATCTTGTGAGCGTGGCGCAATTCGGCTTCCATGGCGCGGGCCTCGGTCACATCCTCAAACGAGATGATAATGCCGCCGGTATCGATTCCCGTGTCACCCCAGGGATGCGCCTCCCAGCGGTGGCGAACGTGTTGCCCGTCAGGTCGTACCCACTCGTCCTCGCCCTTAACGGTCTCTCCCGCCAAAGCGCGCCGGTGAGCATCGATCCATCGCTCATTCGTCTGGCCCGGGTCGTCGCAATGCCGCCGTCCAGCTAGCGACTGCTCGGATGCAAGGAAGACCTCCTGCCAACGGCGGCTGCTGCAGACGTAGCGCATCTCCCGGTTAAACATCGCGATGGCTACCGGTGCGTGTGCTGCAAAAGATTCCAAGAGCTGTCGCGAGCGGTCCAACTCCAGCACCGGATGAGTGGGAATTGGTTCGCCAGCACTTCCAGCCGATTTCGAGGATGATGCACGTGAGGACGACATATGGCCAGCGTCCGGGCGCCCGCGTGCCTGTGCCACGGCCCGCGGCTATCGCACCGCGGTACCTTGAGGAGGGAAGTGGATTGCAATCGCAGCACACTTCGTGCCGCACAAGTGCTGCAACCAAAAAACGAATTACACCAACCACTTCCTGCTGTGACGGACTTGCACTTGAGACGAATCCAAGTGGAAATTGCAAGTCACACAGGGCGACCGGTTCGTCTTCACTAGTGTGTCACAAGTAACGTGCAATAACCTACTCTTAATTGTTACTGTTGTGCTATTTTTTGTGGCACTTTAGTGTCGATGCTTAGTATTTATTTTCGCCCGACTGGCATGTCCTGAAAACTTTCCGCCTTCACCGGAGCCAGGAATGGGATTGCGGTAGCATTCAGCACAAATGTCCCCGGCTTCAACGATTCGAGCAACGATCTTGTACTTGAACTCACCCATGGCAAACGATTCCGGCGTGAGGTGGAAGATGAAGCTTTGCTGCTTTGCTCCACGCATGGTAGCGATATCGGGCGTCGCGTTGCTGACCACCACCAGAGACCATGCCGGCCGACTCTTCTTTCTTGTCTTCCTTTTTCTTCAGGCCGTCCCGCTTTTCCTGCTTCTCGCGGCGCTCTCGTTCCTGCTCAACCGATCTTAGCCGGATTGAAGCCCGGCACCACGATGCGCGCTTTCTCCAGGTTGCTGGCGGGAAAGACGCCGTAGTGCCACTGGTCATCGCTCAACTCCTGCACGCCATCGACCTGCAGGATCGTTATCATTTCCTTGCTTGGTTCGATCGGCTCGTGGTTCCGCGTTAGCGAAATCTCGGCTACGACCATCATCATGGCTTCGACCTTAGATCCCTCCACCACTATGAGTGCAGTCGGGCCCAGGTTCATATAGAGCGGGTACCTCGATAATCGCAGTAGTCTTCGGTTTCCGCAACGATGATAGCGGGAACGCTATCGAACGCAGCGAACGTCTTGCGACTGTCTCCGCTCAATGCTCCCGTTACCACGCATACGTCCCTCTTGAAACAAAGTGCAGCCGACTGGAAGTTCGGCGGGATGGTTGACTTACCTCTCGCTGTTTTAGGGATCTGCAATTTACCCGAAACCGCGATCGCCGGATCGCCGGATTGGCGCAATGTGAACTCGATTGCAGGAACGCCAGTCGGAACCACGAAGCTGATCGGCCCATTAGCCGGTTCCGGTTCGGCGCCTATCAACTCGAAAGTCCAGCCGCTCAAATGGGCCGCGTCACCACCTGACTGCATCGGCAGCGTGACGCGAGTAACCATCAGATCAGGTTGGTTGGCGAACCGCTCGGGATCGTCCACCACCATGCCGGAAACGCGCTGGCCGGGACGGAGGCTCACGGGTAATACAACGCCGACATCCTTATTTACGGTTGTGTCTGACGCTTGAACCGGGGCTTTGACCTTCATACGCCGGGATTTCTCCACGGCCTGGCAGCCAGCCTTCGCCTGCGCCAAGTGTTGCATCACTTCCTCACGCGAAATTTTCGGCGTGTCCTTGGGGCCGGCATGCGACTCCTCCGAGTCCGGACAATCGATGGCCAGATACTTTTGTTGCGGGCCGTTCCAGTCGAAGCAACGGTAAATTCCGGTCATGGGTTCATGAAATATTTGTGCCCGGAAACGTGATTGCCCGACAGGTTGTAATCTTCGATGATCTCGCTGATGAAATTGTTACTTTCGTCGTATCTGGTCTGCGCCTTCTTCTGTACTGCCTTGCCGTCGGGCCAGTACGAAACATCTGGTCGAAGTGATTGACCTCATAATTCGGGCTGTAGGTGTAATCTATCTTGACTTGGAGTCTTCCGTCGGGGCCGATGGTGCGGATCTCTACCATGCGTCCGCGAGCATCATGATCTATTTCCTGTTTGCCATTCGGCGCGTTGTCGATGGTCGTCGTATTCTGAGCATTCCCCAAATGCGGGAGGAACACGACAAAACACAAGACCAGCGAAAAAGTGCATATCGATTTGAGAAGACGCCTGTGCAAGTGGATTCCCCCTACCTAACTCATACTGCAAGATATTGCGTGTCGCCTGCCGGGTGTCACTCACTCCCGTGAGGTGCCGGAGCGACTCGCAAAGCAGGAAAACAGTCGAGTTTACCACTCCGCAGGTGCCGCCCCTTTCACCGCACTTGATTTCTGCGTGCGTTGACTTACAACGTGACATTACCCGTACGTTAACGACCACAAAAATTACAATAAGTACTTATATTTCATCACGATACAGCAATATTACATGCGCGATCCGGGACCCCTGCGAATCGTTAGCGCCTGCACAACGCGGTTGCCGCGTTTCTTACGGTCCAAAGTATCTGGTGGGAAAAGATACTAGGAAAGTAGTTGCACCGGCGAATCCAGTCGTGGTAAAAAGGCTCCTACCTTAAGGCAGTCGCCGGGGTTCGCGTTAACCGGCAAAACGATTTATCCAAAACTTGCAGCACCCAGGAACTCCAAGAGTTCCTCAGGAGAGGCCCGATGAAACTAAAGAACACCCTCTCGTTGTGCGCCAGCGTTCTGTGCCTATCGTTGTTCTTCTGCGTCTCGATGTCAGCGCAGAACAGCAAGGCCCAGACCGGCGTACTCACGACAGCTGATTTCAACCGGCGACTCATTCCGATGTATCGCCGCCACTCAGAGATCTAATCGCATCCCAACCGGTTTCGCCCTTTGGCTATCACTTGGCCAGCCCGCACCTGAATCCAAAGTTGCAGAAACAGTTGCAGTTCGCCGCCCAACGCGGTGTGAGTTCCAGCCGCCGTCCAAGAGATAATGCTAACGTGCAACAGTTGGCTCCCGTAAACGCCTCAGTTGGAGTGAATGTGCTTGGCGTCGGTGTCGGCTTCCACGGTTACAGCGTGCCTGACGCGCCCACCGACGTTAACATGGCTTCCGGCGACTGGCCGGGCAACCAAGCCAATGCTCAGGTCGTACAATGGGTCAACGTATCGTACGCTGTTTTCAAAAGAGCTACGGCGCTTATCTTGCCGGTCCGATTTTGGGTAACGCGCTGTGGTCTGGTTTTGGCGGACTCTGCCAGACCGCAACAGTGGCGATATCGTCGTGCAGTTCGACAAGACGCATCATCGCTGGGTCCTGTTTCAGCCGGCATTTAACTTCGCCCTTTGTCGGCTGCTTTGCCATCTCCACCGTCCCCTGACGCGCTGGGCTCGTACTTTCGTTATTCCTTCCCGCAGACTGCCGGCTTCCCCGACTATCCGAAGCTGGGCCTTCAGCCGACGCCATCTACCAGTCACATAACATCTTTAATACGCCGGTACGGCGTACCTGGGCGCACAGCCCTGTGCCTATAACCTCACGAAAATGCTGACGGGCGATTCGACCGCCGAGCAGGTCTGCACGCTCGACAACTCCAACGGCACGCCTGTTTGACGACAGCATGCTGCCTGCCGATCTCGACACGCCTAGCTGCCTCTTCCCGCAGGCACGCCTGAAGTGTTCGTCGGCAGCATCGACAACAACGCTACGGAAACTAAAATTTACATGTACACGTACAAGCCGAATTTCGCGGCCCAACCGCTGTTCTCACCGGAGTCAACGGCGCAACGCCGATCGCAACCGGGTTGCCGGCTTTGTGGGTTGTGTAGCTTCGGTTCCTCGGGCTTGCATACTGCAGTAAGGTTCAGCGGATCATCTGGATTCCTTTGGCGACCGCCTGATGTTCCGCTTGGCGCTCCACCGCGACCAAACACGGCCAATGTTCCGACCACCTGGTCGTATTTGGTCAGTCATGCCATCGTAATGGCAGCACTGGCGCCATGCGCTGGTACGAATTCCGAGCCCCGGCGGGCAACCCGACGGCGCTGGCCATCTACCAGGGCGGCACGTACGCTCCCGATGCCACCTATCGCTTCATGGGCTCGATCGCCAAGGATCAAGAAGGGCAACATCGCGATGGGTTACAGCCGCTCCAGCGCAACCTTGCATCCGGACATCTACTTCACCGGCCAGTCGGCAACCGCGTCTGGTACGGGGACAATGGACGGTGAGAATGCAATCGTCGACCAGACGGTAGCTACCGGTTCGCAAAGACGGATACTGCCAACCGCTGGGGTGATTACACTAGCATGACCATTGACCCGGACGGGTGCACGTTCTGGTACACAAACCAGTACTACACGACCACCACGACGTTTGCCTGGAGCACGCGCGTGGCTTCGCTGAAGTTCACTAACTGTCCGCCCATCAACTTGCAGTAAATTGGGTTGCTTCGGCGGCGCCGCCTCGTGCGGCGCCGCAAGATTTATGCAGCATTGACACAACTTAGGCTAGAATCTGGACGTTGAGCCTTTTAAACGGGTGGTCTCCACCAAGTCTCAGGCCGGGTGGAAGTACCGCCCCTTCAGGACAAAGCCGTGCGAGGCGCGGCTTATGGGGAGGATTTCAGTATGAAGAACAAATCGTTGCGGGGCGTCGCCATCGTGGCTACACTCTGCTTTCTAGCAGTCGGCATGGCGAGCGCTAAAGCGCTGCCGGTATTCCCAGTGTTATTTAGCAGCCATATTGTGCCGAATGCCGACGTTAACGTCGATGTGCCATTCCCAACGGCCGGCGACTTTTACCACGATCAGTTCAATGGCGACGGCACCATTCCCGTCGCCGGGCAGACCGAGCTTCATGTTTACCGCCGGGGATTATGTGATTTCGTCAGTCTTTGTCCTCGACACCCAGGCCGTTACTGATCTCACCGCCAACTGGAGCTTCCAGGATTTTCTGGGTAACGGAGGCACCGAAACCTGGTGGGTTCTAGTCAACGGCACTGCCGTTGCCCAGACCATCATTCCCGATGACAGCTATGGCGGCGGCATCGGAACCGTGACTGGCACCGTTAACTTTGCCGGGATCGCACCGCAGAACGGCGGCTATCAGATCACGCTGTTGCTGACCAATACCGTCCCTGACGGTGGTGGGGCGGTAGCTTGGTTTGATGGCGGCACGACCGGCCTTTCGTACGCCGGCGGCACGGTTCCTGAGCCGGGCAGCCTGATGCTGTTCGGGTCGGGCGTACTGGGACTGGCGGGCCTGTTGCGCCGCAAGCTCAGCCTGTAAGATCTCTCCTGCATTGCACTCGCAAGCCGCGGCCTTGGCCGCGGCTTTGTTCTGCCCTGAAGCGCTCTCAAGTCGGCCGGTACCATAGTGCTGGCTCCCCAAGACCAGCAATAGAAATCTGCTTCCGCGGGCATCCCGTCCGCAGCTCCATCACCCCTCGACGTGACTCCGGTCACTGCCGCATCTTCCCGACTGGGCCAGTGTCATAGAGGAGAGTTGCATGCTCCTTGCGCCACTGTTATGTGCTTGCACTGCCCCGCTGGCGCCTATCCCTGAGGCCAACACCGTCGCCGTTGGTTTGGCGAATCAAGCCGATCTAGTCGTCGGTTCGACCGGAGGAACAGGGATAGGCATCGTCGCCGGACTGGCCATCGCCGCCGCTGCGAGTTTGCTGGCGTGGTTTCGCATCCGGGCCGCCCGCCGAGAGGCTGCCAAAGCCCGCGACCTGGCCGCTCATCTCGAATCCGAACGCGACCTCGCCCAACAGGCTCTCGTCACAAAGCTCGAGCAGGAGCGCGAACTGAGCAAGGAGAAGATGCAGTTCGAGTCGCAGCTTACTGAGTTCGAAAAATACGCGTCGCTGGCGCAACTGGCGCTGGGCGCGGCCCACGAAATCAACAATCCTTTGCTGGGCATCCTGTCACATCTGGAATTGGACTGGAAGGAAGCCACCGGCGAGCGCCGTGCAGAGATTGAACAGTGCATCGAAGGCGCGCGGCGAATCTCCTCGGCCGTGCACGGCCTGCTGGACTACGCCCGCCCCGGCCCGCTCACCCTCAGCCAGGTGGACCTGCAGCAACTCGTCGGAGATGCCTTGCGCTTCGTCGAGCACCAGCCGCTGTTCCGCGGGCTGCAGTTGCAGGATTGCGTGCCGCACGATCTCCCCATCATTACCGCCGACGCCAATCAGGTATCGCAAATCCTCATGAACCTGCTGCTCAACGCCGCGCAGGCCACCCCCGCCGGTGGGTCTATCACGGTGCTGGCCGAGAAGCCGCGCTTCGCCGAAACGATCGAGTTGTGCGTGCGCGACACCGGCAGCGGTATCCCAGAGGACATCCAGCCGCACGTTTTCGAACCTTTCTTCACCACCAAGCGCGGCAAAGGCACTGGCCTGGGCCTCAGCATTACGCGGAATTACGTCCGCCGCCACGGCGGCGAGATCCATCTGGACAGCTTCCCCGGACTGGGCACGTCCGTTCGCGTAACGTTGCCTATTTGCCAAAAGAGCCAGCGGGAGCCGATCAGCTCGGAGGTAATCACCTAGCATGCCGTATTCCATCCTCATCGTGGATGATGAAGCGCTCACACTACGCACGATCGGCCGCGCTCTCGACGGCGAGGGATTCGAGGTGTTCCTCGCGGCCAGTGGAGAAGAAGCACTGAAGATCTTGGCCGACCAACAGCCCGACTTCGCCTTGCTCGACGTGGTGTTGCCTGGAATCAACGGAATCGAAGTATTGCGCCAGGGAAGGCCACTCTCGCCCGCGACCATCTTCGTCATGATGAGCGCCTACCACATGATCGATCGCGCGGTGGAAGCGATGAAGCTCGGCGCCTACGACTACCTCACCAAGCCATTTCATATCGCTGACATGGTCAGCTCTCTCACCCGGGCCGCCGAGATGCTCGCCCTGCGGGTGCGCGTGCACGATACCGTCCAGAGCGCCAAGGGAATTTATGACTTCGGCCGCATCGTGACCATGAGCCCGGCCATGACTGAAGTGCTGCAGATGGCCCGGCGCGGCGCCGAAAGCGAGCGCACCACCATCCTGATTCAAGGCGAGAGCGGCACCGGTAAAGAGGTGCTGGCCAAGGCCATTCACTACAATAGCCCCCGCGCCTCCATGCCGCTCATTAGCTTGAACTGTGCCGCCCTGCCTGACACCCTGCTGGAGAGTGAACTGTTCGGCTACGAACCAGGAGCCTTCACCGATGCCCGCCGACGCAAGGAAGGCCTCATCGAGAAAGCCAGAGGCGGCACGCTCTTCCTGGACGAAATCGGCAACACCTCCCCGAGTCTGCAGGCCAAGCTCCTGCGCGTCCTGGAGGAAGGAACATTCATGCGTCTTGGCGGCACCAAGGTCATCCAGGCCAACGTACGCATCATCGCCGCCACCAACCGCCTCCTGAAAGACGCCGTTGCCAAGAACGAATTTCGCGAAGACCTCTACTACCGCCTGAACGTGTTGCCGCTCTTCATTCCCCCGCTGCGCGAACGCAAAGAAGACATTGTTCCCCTGGCGATTGACATCATGTCCCGATTCAACACAGAGCTGCGCAAGAACTTCATCGGCTTCACCCCGGCAGCCGCCGAGTTACTCAAGGATTACCCCTGGCCCGGCAACATCCGCGAGCTGCGCAATGTCGTCGAGCGCACCATGATCCTCTGTAAGGAGTCCGAGATCGACTCCGGCGACCTGCCAGAGGAAGTGCGTGACCACCGGCCTGCGATTGCCAGCGAAGAACCTTCCTCATCCTGGGACGTCTCGCCGACCGGCGATCAGTTCGTCACCCTCGCCGAGCTCGAAGACCGCTACATCCAGGATGTTCTGCACGCCACCGGCCAGAACAAGACTCACGCCGCCCGCTTGCTCGGCATCCACCCCACCTCGCTGATGCGCCGCCTCAAGAAGCTCCAGGGCGACACCTAGCCTCGCTCTTCACTACTGCAAAATGCAAGGGGACCGCTGCACCTTGCAGTAGTTTCCCGAATTGATACATCCCCGCCTCACGCTAAGCGCTTTCTCATCAACATTTCATCCGTTTCTTGGAATTGCCCTCAACGTGCACAGTCAATGGTGAGCACGGTGCCATGACAACTGCACATTCCATCACGGCTTGTTACAGAAAGAACCGGCCAACGCATGCTGGCACGCGCTCCAACCAGCCGTATTTACAACTGCGTTCGCTGTTGAGGCATTCATAAGGAGACGTCATGTCAATCCTATTCGTATTACTTACTTTTCTTCTGATTCTTTCCTACTCCTACTTCCGTCGTAATGAAGTTCCGGCAGTGGCGCTGCAGCCCGCGCCATTCCAGAAGGTGACCGCTCCCCGCATGGTGAAGGCTGCCGGCTTCGAGGTTCCCGAGGGCTACGGCTTCCACACTGGACACACGTGGGTGCGCGACGAGGGCCACCAGAATGCGCGCGTCGGCATCGACAGCTTCGCCGGCAACCTGTTCGGCCAGGTCGACAGCATTGAGATGGCCGACCTAAACCGCTGGGTGCGCCAGGGACAGAAGCTCTGCACCCTGAAGAAAGGCGATCAGAGCGTAGAACTGCTCTCGCCGGTGGAAGGCGTGCTCGTCTCCGTCAACCATGAAGTGTTGAAAAACCCCAGCCTGATCACCGACGATCCTTACAAGAACGGGTGGCTGGGCGTGGTGAAGGCTCCGGAACTCTCCATCAACCTGAAGAACCTGCTGCAGGGACCAATCGTTCCCGCCTGGATGCAGAACAGCTTCGCGCGGCTGGGCGGAATGATGCAAGAAGCGAATCCTGCCCTCGCGCAGGATGGCGGACTCCCGGTGAAGGGCCTGTACTTTCAGGTCGATTCCAGCGTGCAGCACAAACTTGCCAAAGAATTCTTTTTGACCTAGCCCGGAGCGCCTAAGAAAGACAAGGAGATCGCCATGCCTAAACAAAAAGCCATGCTAATCGACATCAAGCGCTGCATCGGGTGCGGAAGTTGCGAGACCGCCTGCAAGCAGTTGCACGGATTCAACCTCGATCCGGAACCTACATTGTCAGACACCGCTTTTACAGTGATTGAGCCGCGGGGCGACAAGTTCGTCCGCAAGGTCTGTATGCACTGCAGCGATCCGGCCTGCGCGTCAGTTTGCCCGGTCGGAGCCATCAAAAAGACGGCGCTCGGCCCGGTGGTATACGACGCGGACAAGTGCATCGGTTGCAGGTACTGCATGTTGGCCTGCCCCTACCAGGTCCCGCGCTATCAGTGGTCCAAGCTCGCTCCCTTCGTGAAGAAGTGCGACCTCTGCTCGGAGCGCGTCAAGGCCGGCGGACAGCCCGCGTGCACCGAGGCCTGCCCGGTGCAGGCCAGCGTCTTCGGCGACCGTGACCAGCTGATCGCTGACGCCTGGGAACGTATTCGTAGCGATTCCAGTTACGTGCCGCGAATCTACGGCCTGCAGGAAGCCGGCGGCGGCTCCGTGCTGTTCGTGTCTGACGTGGAGTTCGAGAAGCTCGGCTTCAAGCCACTCCCTACCGGCAACCAGCCCATGCCGACGCTCACAGCTGCTGCGCTCGGCGATTCCCCCAAGGTGGTCATCATGGGAGGTGCCATCCTTTCGTCACTTTACTGGATCACGCAGCGGCGCCGTGAAGTCGCCCTCGCTGAATCCGACCGGAAATTCCAGCGCCAAACCGTCGAATGAGGAAAGGAATTAGTCATGCTCGCGCGAATTACGTCACGCATCACTCTCTGGCGCGCCATCGTCGCCGTCATCTTCATCACCGGAATGTACGCAACCTACGTACGGTTTTTCGAGGGCTTTCGCGCCAGCACCAACCTCAGCGACCAAATGCCCTGGGGGCTGTGGGTCGGCCTCGGCACGCTGTGCGGCATCGGGCTCTCCGCCGCCGGCTTCGGAATCAGCGCCGCGGTCTATCTTCTCGGCATGGAGCGCTACCGCCCCATTCTCCGCGCTTCCATCCTGATTTCGTTCCTCGGCTACTGCACTGTGATGGTGGGCTACCTCTACGAGATCGGGTTGCCTTGGCGCTTCTGGCATCCCATCGTCATGTGGAATGACCGCTCAGTGCTGTTCGACGTGTGCGTCTGCATTATGACCTATTTCACGGTGCTCACCTTTGAGTTTGCTCCCGCGCTAATCGAGAAACTTCCGTGGCGCGGCCTGCGCGAAACCATTCTCAAACACCACCACCGGATCCTCACCGGCGTAGTGCTGGCGGGAGTGCTTCTGTCGTCAATGCACCAGTCTTTCCTTGGCGGCCTTTACCTCATCACCGACGGCAAGATGCATCCGTTGTGGTATTCGCCTTATATGCACGCCATGTTTTACCTGTCGGCTATACCCGCCGGGCTGGCGCTGACGGTCATGGCCGTTTACTTGTGCATACGTTCGCTGAAGGTGCGGGTGGACTTCTCCATCCTGAGCGACTGCGGCGGCATGATTCAGCTCCTGCTGATCGTTTTTGCCTTCTTCAAGGTCCTTGACCTCGTGTCCAACCACGCGCTGCACTATGCCTTCCAATGGACGCCTGAGGCCGGATACTTCTGGCTGGAGATGGCGATGTTCCTCATCGCGCCGATCTGGCTGCTGAGCTACGAAAAGGTCCGCAATACGCCCGACTATCTTTACGGAACCTGCGCCCTGGTTGTAGCGGGATTCATCGTCAACCGCCTGAACGTATCCATCAACGCACTCCAGACTGCCATGGGAACCCATTACGTTCCCAAGTGGACGGAGCTTTCATCGAGCTTGCTGGTAGTGGCCGCTGCGGTCATCGCCTTCCGCTACGCGGTTATCTACCTCGACATCCTACCCAAGCAACCCGAGGATCCCAAGGGAATGCAACGCTGGATGGCGAACGGTGGCCTTTCGGCGGAAGCATGAAGTGAATGACTGAAGTCGATCTGCGCGCACGAAAGCGACCGGGCTGCCTTTCTCCTTGCGGCCGTCCGGTCGCCTAATTCTTGCTAGTAGTTTCGTGGTGGCCGCCCGCCGCCTAGACGCCAGTTTGCCAAGCCGATACGATTTGCCGTGCAGCCGCCACAAAGTCCGGCAGGCTTCGTCTTGCCGTTGGTGAAAGTTCCATTCCCAGTTCGAAGGAGGCGGCTGACAGAGTGAGGCTGACTGCCTCGGGAGCGCGTCCGTAGAGGCTCTGCGCAACGAACAGCAACGCGGCTGGGGTACAGCTGTGCGTAAACGAACTCTCATCCCCGCGAGCAGTAACCACCATCTTCGTGATCGCACCGGGAACGTCTCCGGCATCGGCATCCAGCAGCAGCAGGAATTCCGCCTCGGCGATATCGCGCGCCATTTCTGGCATCAACTGGTGCGATGAGATCACGCGTACACGCGGGTCGTCGCGATAGGCTTCCGCCAGCCGGTCGGCGGCTTCGGCTCCGACCGCATCATCCGTGCGCATACGATTGCCATAACCGATGATGAGCACCCCAGACATCTAGCGGCTCCAGATTTCGTCGAGCATGTGGCCATCCGGCGAGCGCAACGCAACCTGCAATGCCGCGTGCCTGTTCGCGTGCGTCGAACAGCCCCAGCAGTGATCGAACGCGTGAACCACTGCCTCCACCGTCTTCAGAATTCCCGCGGAGAATCTTTTTTCGCGCATGCAGTGCTGCATCTCGGCCCGTGCTCTAGCATCGGCTCAAAGCCCTACTGGATTTATCTTGCACAACCTAAAGCGACCAGCGATGTGCGCCGCCTCACGTCAGAGCGTGACCGGGGATGCACATCGTCTATTATCGGCGTACTCCGCACAACTTAAGCTAGTTGAAGAATTAACAAATTTTCGCAATGCAATAACTGACAGCTCACGTGTGCGACGGGGGACGTCTCCCAGCGAGCAACCTGCAGCACTGGTACAATCCTTTCGCGATCACTCGTTGGTGGGATCCCACCGGCCCAGTTTGCGAATTACAGCACCACTTCCCGACCGGGGCCTTCCGCTCACGATTACGGCGTATCGCCCAACTCGATCTTCATCACCCATTCTTCAGGAGATGATGCCATGCCTGGCTCCCGATTTGTAGTGCACGCCGTCATCGGCGCCGCTTTTGTACTAGCGTTTCTACCGCCATCTGCCGCTGCACAGCAGGTCGCGCTCACGCCGCCCATGGGATGGAACAGTTGGAACTTCTTCGCCGAGAAGGTCACCGACGCCGACGTCCGCGCCGCGGCCGACGCCATCGTAACCAGCGGGATGAAAGACGCTGGCTACGTCTACGTCAACATCGACGACACCTGGGAAGGCCAGCGCGACGCCAACGGCGTGCTGCACACCAACTCCAAGTTCCCCGACATGAAGGCCCTCGCCGACTACGTTCATTCCAAGGGCCTGAAAATCGGCATCTACTCCTCGCCCGGACCCAAGACGTGCGCCGGCTACGAAGGTTCCTACGGCCACGAAGCCCAGGATGCGCAGATGTATGCCGCATGGGGCATCGACTACCTCAAATACGACCTCTGCAGCTTCATCCCTGAAGTGATGGAAAAGCAGGCGCCGAAAGACCCGGCTGCGCAGATGCGCCTGATGCACGCCGCCTACGACAAGATGGGCAAGGCGCTGCAGGCCACTCGCCGTCCCATCGTCTACTCGTTGTGCCAGTACGGTTGGGATGCGGTATGGGAGTGGGCGCCTGCGCTTGGCGGCAACCTCTGGCGCTCCACCGGGGACATCGAGGCCAACTGGCACAGCATTTACGCCAACATGAGCCTGCAAGCCGGGTTGTCCCGCTACGCCGGCCCCGGCCACTGGAACGACCCCGACATGTTGGAAGTGGGCAACGGCAAGCTCACGCTGGCCGAGAACCGTGCACATTTCTCGATGTGGGCCATGCTGGCGTCTCCGCTGCTGGCAGGCAACGATCTGTCGAAGATGAAGCCCGAGATCCGCGAGATCCTGACCAAACGTGAAGTCATCGCCATCGACCAGGACAAACTCGGTAAGCAGGCGCAACGGGTTGACGTCGAGGGTCAGGTCGAAGTCTGGACGCGTCCCCTCACCGGAGGCGCGCTGGCCGTCGCCGTGCTCAACATCGGCGACGCACGCTTCTCCACCCACCCCTACCATCTCTACCTGTCGAAACTCGGGTTGCACGGCCCGCAAAAGACAACCGACCTGTGGACGGGCAAAGAGCTGCAGTTAACCGAGGGTGTGCCGCTCGAAATCGCTTCCCACGATGTCTTGCTGCTGAAGATTGATGCGCCGCGGTAATCCGTCGCGCCGGACGATCCAAATCCGCATCGGAGATTCAGGCCTTGCGCCATCCAGGGACAGGGCCGGGTTTCTTGCGAAATCCCGATCGCAGCAATGGGCCTCGGCTACCGGCGTCTTTGGGGGAGTTGGTAGCGACAGTTGGACTTGAATTTTAGTTGTTTCGCAGGCATGAGCTTAGCGGTAGCCTGAAGGCAAAATCGTCAGCGCGCCCGCTGGGCGAGTCGAGGGGCCTCTTTTTCGCAGATGTCACGCGGGAACTTGGTGGCGGCGGTAGGACTCGAACCTACGACCTACGGATTATGAGACCGTCGCTCTAACCACCTGAGCTACACCGCCAACGGTCGGATGCGGCCCTTGTGCGCCGCTCAAAAGGCAGGAAACCTGCTGGCCACCCAGAACCATCGGCAGCCACACAAAAGGCCGGACGTGACTGCGTCCAGCCCACTTTTTATCTTAGATTCGCCGCTGGTCGCTGTCAATCCGCCCTCGCCGCCCATCTCTCGTGCTCTCGGCCATGCCGCTATCCCTGTCCGTCCCAGTTGCGCCGCCATTGCCTGTCTCCCCGGTGGGGGTAGAATACGGAACGACAGTTGAATCGATTTTCTAAGGGACTTTTCATGCGAATCCTTCGAGTCGTGTTGTGTTATGTCGCACTGGCTACCGCGATGGCGGCGCAGGTCCCCGATCCCAAGGCGTGGGCCAATGACCCGCAGGTAGAGGCGAAGATAGGGGCCTTGCTCCAGCAGATGACGCTCGACGAAAAAGTCGGACAATTAATCACCTACTCGCAGGGTGCGCCCACCGGGCCCGGCACCGGTCGCAGCGATTACAAGGAGATGGTCGCCCAGGGCACGCTCGGCTCCGTCTTCAACCTCACCGGTGCAAGCCAAACGAACGCCATGCAAAAGATCGCCGTGGAGAAGTCGCGGCTGCATATCCCGCTGCTCTTTGGGCTCGACGTCATTCACGGCTTCCGCACCGAATTTCCGGTGCCGCTGGCGATGTCGGCCACTTGGGACCCGGCGCTCGTGGAACAGGCTGCCCACGTCGCCGCCAAGGAAGCCAGCCACGCCGGTGTGCGCTGGACCTACTCGCCAATGGTCGACATCTCACGCGACGCACGCTGGGGACGTATCGTCGAGGGCGCAGGCGAAGACCCGTATCTCGGCTCGGCCATCGCCGCCGCCTACGTTCGCGGCTACCAGGGCGTGGCGCTCGGCGGCCGCGAATCGATTGCTTCCTGCAGCAAACATTTTGTCGGCTACGGCGCAGCCGAAGGTGGGCGCGACTACAACACGGCGGAGATTCCAGTACGCCTGCTGCGTCAGGTCTACCTGCCGCCTTTTGAGGCGACCGTAGATGCCGGTACCGCAAGCTTCATGACCGCGTTCGAGGCGTTGAACGGGGTGCCCGCGAGCGCCAACGCTTTCACCCTGACGCAGGTGCTGAAGAAGGAATGGGACTTCCAAGGCTTTGTCACCAGCGACTGGAACTCCATTGGCGAACTCATCGCACAAGGCGTGGCCAAAGACCATGCCGTAGCGGCGGGCAAGGCGTTCCTCTCCGGCGTGGACATGGACATGGAGAGCAATGCCTACGGGCCGCATCTCGCCGCGCTGGTAAAGGCGGGCATCGTGCCGGAGTCGATGGTTGACGAGTCGGTCAGGCGCGTTCTTCGGGTAAAATTCGCGCTGGGACTTTTCGAGCATCCCTACGCCGACGGCAAGGGGTCGGACCGCATCGACCCGGAGGATGCCGAGCTGGCGCGCAAGGCCGCAGAAGAGTCGTTCGTCTTGTTGAAGAACGACGGCGGGTTGCTGCCCTTGAAAGCGAGCGGGAAGACGATTGCGCTGATCGGGCCGTTGGCCGACGACGCCGGCCAGATGCTGGGCTCGTGGAGCGCCAAGGGCGAGGCAAAGGACGTCGTAACGCTGCGTACTGCGCTCGCCAAGCAGGTGGAATCCGCCCAGGGACATGTAATTTACGCCAAAGGCACCGATATTCTGACAATGTCAGACAAAGGTTTCTCTGACGCTGTAAGCGCCGCCACAAAGTCTGACATTGTGGTACTTGCATTGGGTGAGGATGCTGGTTTGATGACCGGAGAAGCCGGCTCCCGCGCCCACCTTGACCTTCCCGGCAACCAGCAGCAGTTGCTGGAAGCGGTGGCGGCGACGGGCAAACCGGTGGTGCTTTTGGTCTTCAGCGGACGTCCCCTGATACTGAACTGGGCGGCGCAACATGTTCCGGCGATCATGGAAGTCTGGTTCCCCGGCGTGCAAGCTGGCCCCGCCATGGCTAACGTGCTTCTGGGAGGCAGCGCGCCAAGCGGACGGCTAACTGTGAGTTTCCCCCGCGCTGTCGGACAGGAGCCGCTATACTACAACCACTTCAGCACCGGGCGGCCGGCCGGTGGCGCGGATCTCACGCACCCTCCCACGAGTAGCAACGAAAAATACCTGTCGCGCTACGTGGATGTGCCGAACTCCGCCCTTTATCCGTTCGGGCATGGACTGACCTACAGTACCGTCGCGTATTCTCCAACCAAGGTGAGCGCGGCCTCGGCGAGCGCCAAACAACTGAATGCCGGCTCGGCAAAGTTGACCGTGACCGCGGAAGTAAAGAACACCGGCGGCCGCGCGGTGGATGAAGTGGTTCAGTTATACATTCGCCAGACTGGCACCAGCATCGTTCGCCCGGTGCGCGAGTTGAAAGGCTTCCGGCGGATCACGCTGGCCCCCGGCGCATCGCAGAAAGTCGATTTCACGCTCGGCCGTGATGATTTGAAATTCTGGAACCTTGACATGAAAGATGTGGTGGAACCGGCGGAATTGACAGTATGGGTCGCCCCCGATTCTACCGGAGGCAAGCCGGCCCAAGTGACGATCGGGCAGTAGCTGCGGCATAGATAAGCCTACACGAGATATAGCGTTTTGGTTACCTACAACAGCCTGCAAAACTTTGAATAATTGCTATAACTAGCTAAATTTCAGTAACTTAAAAGATTTAATATTGTGTACTAGTTACGTATGACAGACAAAAAGACCCCAAAAGTGGCTGGTAGCGCGTGACAAATAATTTCAGGGGACTCCTTATGAATCGTCGAGCTGCGGCTCTCGCGCCAATACTGTTCCTGTTTGCCATTGGCTCGCTTGCGACTGCTCAGGATTCGTACAACCAGCCGTGGCGGCCGCAGTATCATTTCACACCGTCGCACAACTTCATGAACGATCCCAACGGCATGGTGTTCTACCAGGGCGAGTATCACCTCTTCTACCAGTACAACCCGCAAGGCCAGGTGTGGGGACACATGAGCTGGGGGCACGCCGTGAGCACCGACATGGTGCACTGGAAGCACCTTCCGCTGGCGATTCCGGAAGACCCGAACTACATGATTTATTCGGGCAGCGCGGTGGTGGACTGGAACGACTCCAGCGGACTGTGCCGAAACCCCGATCCCGCTCAGCGGGACCACTCGTGCCTGATTGCGATTTACGCAGCGGCGTACAAGAACCGGCAGAAGCAACACATCGCGTATAGCAACGATCGCGGGCGGACGTGGACGAATTACAAAGGCAATCCAGTAATTGATGTGGACGCCGAGGACTTCCGCGATCCCAAAGTGTTCTGGTACGAGCCGCAGAAGAAATGGGTGCTGGTAGCGGTGCTGGCCGACCAGCGGAAGGCGCTGTTCTTTTCTTCGACAGATCTGAAGCACTGGACCAAGCTGAGCGAGTTCGGGCCGGCAGGCGACGACAGCGGCCAGTGGGAGTGCCCGGACCTGGTTGAACTTCCGATTGAAGGCACCAGCGAGCAGCGTTGGGTGTTGATCATCAACCGCAATCCGGGCGCGCCGGCGGGCGGAACGGGCGTGCGCTACTTGATTGGAGATTTCGACGGGACGCAGTTCGTCGAGAAGGAAAGCGCGGGAAAGAAGTTGTGGGCGGATTACGGTAAGGATTTTTATGCGACGAATTCGTTTAACGACATGCCCAAAGGCGACGAGCGGCGCATCTGGATGGGATGGACGAGCAACTGGCTTTATGCCAAAGATGAGCCCACGGTGCTGTGGCGCGGGGCACAATCGGTTCCGAGAGCACTTACGCTGAGATGGGTGAACACGCCCACCCCGTCGCCAAAGGATGGCGATAAGGGTGGGGCACCCAGGTCTTCCGGAAGTACGGAGTTATTGATGGTGCAGACGCCAGTCCGGGAGTTGCAGAGTCTGCGAGGCAAGGCATATTTCGTGAAGAGCGCCAGCTTTGCAGCGGCGAACCAGAAGTTGTCGGCCGTGCAATGCGAGACGTGCGAGATTGAGGCGGAAGTGGAAACGGGCGGGGCAAGCGAGTTCGGGTTCCGGCTCCGCAAAGGCGCCGCATCCGAGACGGTAGTGGGCGTTACGACGGCAACGAATACCTTATTCGTTGACCGCACGAAGTCAGGAAACGTTTCGTTCAGCAAGGACTTTCCCGGGCGGTTTTCAACGACGCTGAGCACTACGAAGCGAGTGAAGCTGCATATTTTTGTGGACCGGTCGAGCGTGGAAGTGTTCGCCAACGACGGCGAAAAGGTGATGACCGACCGGATTTATCCTCCTCCGGGGAGCACGGGAATTGAGATCTATGCGACGGGCGGCGGAGGGCAGGTTGTTTCGGTGACGGTGTGGCCATTGGCGTCAATCTGGCGCGCAGCAGAGTAGCGCGCTGTCAGCCAGCGATTATTTCCTCGCACGGCTACGCGGTTGTCGCACCGCGGTTCGAGTGGTGCGTCCCATCTTGGGAATGCCTCCGTTAAAAATCTTCGAATCCTGTTGAACAGAGAACGTTCCGGAGTATAAGTCGAATCGAGACGACTACTCGGTGAACGCATCAACTTGGCTCAACGAGCTCCCCCGCCGTCGATCACAGCAAATCCGCGGAGCGATCCTTGAGGAGGAAGACATGAAGAACCTTTTCGTACTCTGCACACTGTGCGCTGCCCTGGTCCTGGCGGTCCCTGCATTCGCTAACGTCACTGTGGGGTTGCCCGCAGACCCAGGCACAGGCAACTGCTTCCCGTTCGGCTGCGCCTACAGCGGCGAATATCAGCAGGTGTACTCACATACTCAGTTCACCGGTCCTATTACCATCCTGGACCTTGAGTTCTTCAATACCGTGGCAGACTCGGGCGCCACGCAGATGAATACCGGCACCTGGACCATTTACCTGTCCACGACATCAGCGGACTGGAACACACTGTCGACCACTTATGCCAATAACATCGGCGGCAACAATACGCTGGTGTTCAGCGGCGATCTTACCCAGCCCTGGACGTTCGGCGACACTCTACACGTCACGCTTACGACCCCGTTCACCTATGACCCGTCGCAGGGCAACCTGCTGATGGATGTATTCGTGAGCGGCGCTACGGACCCGGGAGGTACCATCTTCTTCGACACGAATGGCTACGATAACGGGAACTTCGATGGCAACAACTACCTTGGCCGCGTGTATTGCAACGGCTGCTTCCCCGCCGGAAATACGAATTATGGCTATGGCTTGGTGACCAGTTTCTCGACCATTCCGGAGCCAGGGACATTGGCCCTGCTGGGCACAGGATTGGTTGGCTTGTTCGGGGTGGTTCGCCGTCGCATGTTCAATTAGAACTCGGTCTGGATCCTGCAAATGAGGCACGGCACCCTGCCGTGCCTTTTTCAATGTGGAGGTGTCCGGTCACAGATCCTGTTTCCCGATGCCCGCCCAAACTTCCCAATCACAAGACCTGACACGCACGATGCCCGGGCAGGGCAAAGATGTCCACGCACATGGGCGTCGAAGGACGCGTGTTTTGCAAAAGGTGTGAACGACCGGAAGCCGCGGTTCACTACAGCGGAACATTGTGTAGTACAAAAAATTGGACATATTAGAAGTTGCGAGTGACGAATCGAAAGTAAGGCGCACAACTTACCCGAAATACCGGGGTTTCCACAGAGCGACGGACATGCCTCGGATGTTCTCCCAAGCTCAGCCCCCGATTCCCAACACCCGCCGTGAGACGACGACCCAACAGTACCTGGCGTGGTTGTTGGCAGCGCTGGTGGTGCTGTTTTGCGCAAGCACCCGGCTGAACAGCTACAACGCACTATATCGCCACTCCAGGTCCTTCAACACACGGAGTTACTTCGACGGCGAAGAAACGCGGATGGGAACACCGCTGATTGTACTGCTGCTCTTGTGGTGGGCCGCACTGGCGAGCAGCGTGATACCGATTGCCGCCGCGCCATCGCTGATCAGCGCGAGATCGTATTCCGCAGCGCCAGTGGGTGGATTCGAGCGAGATTTCCGCATTCGACCGCCGCCCCGTTCATAACTTCATCTTCGTATCACCGACTACCAACCCAACTATGAGTGGCGCCTGCGGACGCGATGCGCGGCATCAGTGCGGACGCGTTCGCAGGACCCACTCGCCAATTTTCAGGCAGACGGCAGCGGTCTGTTTTGCCCGACGGGCGGTACCGCCCAAATCAATCAAAGGAGTTGTCATGTCAAAAGAAAACGAGATGCGAGCAACGAGCAACGTTAACCGAAAGGCCGATGGGGATGGCATGAACCAGGAAATGCGGGAACACATTCAGAAGCGCGCTTACCAGCTGTTCGAAGCGGGCGGCGGGGAACATGGACATGACATAGAACACTGGATGCAGGCTGAGCAGGAAATCATGCAGAAGACTCAATTGCACCGGGCAGCGTAGCTGCAAGAGATGCAGCACTGGTCGCCCCATCCGCCTGACAGGCGGGTGGGGATTTTTGCTGCAGGAGCAGCTCGCCCTGTCGCACAAAGCAGGCGGTACAACGGGCACCGGGTGACCATCGGCGTAGAAGTTGTCTGGGCAGTCGCGCAGGAATAGAATGGCGAGTTTCCGTCACAGACGCTGGTTACCGGCAGGCTGAACGGTCCAGCGTCAGAGGTGGACGATTGGACCCGGCCCGCATGACCCGACCTGCCCATTTGATCGCGACTGCACTTTTTCCCTTATTGATTACCGCTGGGTTTTATTCCGCCGCCCAGACTGCATCCACGAAAAACACGGCACGGTCGGCACCCGCCGCGAAGGTCAGCGTGCAGGAGCATCCGGTTGTGCTGGCGGCCAACACTCCGGCGGCCACGTGCCTGGAGTGCCACAGCGGCATAAACAAGGGCAAGTACGTACACACGGCGATGTCGATGGGGTGTACGACCTGCCACAGCATCGAGACAAAATCCGGGGTGACGCACATGCGCCTGGTGTCGCCCGCGAACCAGCTTTGCGAAACGTGCCATACGCTTTCGACCGATAACGTGCTGCATGGACCGTACCGCGAGGGTTTGTGCGTCACGTGCCATTCGCCGCACAGCAGCGATTTCCCGGCGCACTTGTGGGCGTCGGAGCAGGATACGTGCCTGGGCTGCCACGCGCAGGCGCGGCTGAAGGTGGACGAGAAGTCTCAGACTGTGACCACTCCGTGGGGAAGAACGCTGACGATGGCCGAGATGAAGGGTGCGCAGTTCATCCACCTGAACCAGGCACTGACGGAAGGTCATCCGGTTGAGAAACATCCGGTGACGGGACCGAACCGGAAACCAAATTTACCGCCGGTTAGTTGCCTTTCGTGCCACAAAGCGCATGCGTCTCCGTACAAGAACCTGCTGACGGCGGGGGCTCCGAAGGAGATGAAGCTGTGCGCGACTTGCGGGGTATGTGAGCAGTGCCACGAGAACCTGTATTAGACCAGTGGCTAGTGGTAGATGGCTGGTGAACTACTCGCCAGCTTGTTCGGTGCGCTGGAGGCGACGGGACTCGGCGAGCAGGGCCATGGAGTGGGTGAGGTTCTGCAGCGTGACGATGCCAACGAGGCGCCCAGCGTCAACCACGGGGATCATGCTGAGGCCGCGGCCATGGAGCTTGCGGAATGCTTCGGCGAGTGAGTCAGTACGCTTCGCAACTTCGAACCCTCGCACCATCTCGGGCTGAACATAGCCGTTGCCGTCGCGACGCAGGGCGTCGACGATGCGTGCCTTGTTGATAACGCCGACCAACTCCATGCCGCGGACGACAGGAAAATCGTCCTGCAAGGTGTGAACGGCCTTGCTGAGGGCATCTTGCAGCGTGTCGGCGGGCGAGAGGATGGAAAAGTGAGTGAGCATCACGTCCTCCATGCGTACCGACTCGATCACCGACTGAAAGATGGCGGAGCGGTCTTCAAGCTGTGCGCCGATAAACAGAAAGAAGCCGATAAGCACGAGCCATGGGTCCCAGACCACGCCGGCGAGGATGAGCCCCATGGCAAACACCTGGCCGACGGTTACGGCGCGGCGGGTGGCTTGGGTGTAGTCCATACGCTCGGCGAGCAGGGCGCGAAGGATGCGGCCGCCGTCCATGGGATAGGCGGGCAGCAGATTGAAGAGGCCAAGAAAGACGTTGCCCCAGAACAGGCTGCGCGGCAGGTTGGTGGCGTGCATCAAGGGCTGCGACCAGAGCTTGACGTGGGGCGCGAAAGCGAGGATCACGGCCCCTGTAATGGCGGCGATGATCAAGTTGGTCAGCGGTCCGGCAACGGCAATGCGAATATCGCGCGCAGGATCAGGACGGCTGGCGCCAGGGTCTTCCATGAGAGTAACGCCGCCGATGGGCAGCAGAATGATGGAGCGCACGGCGATGCCGCTGCGCTTGGCGACCACGGCGTGGGCCAGTTCGTGCAGGACGACGCATCCGAAGATGATGACGACCAAGGCAAGACCGCGGCCGGGGCCGGTAACACCCATGTTTAGCGATTCGGAGAACCAGACGAAACCCAGCAGGAAGAGAAAGGTGACGTGGATGCGAATGTCCACGCCAAACAGGCGCCCTGCGGGAAATGACCAACCACGCATGAAGTGCGTAAGCCTCCTTCTTTATTCTATACACTCGGATTGCCGAGGATCAGCTTTGCCGAGATCTTGATGGGCGGGAAGAATCGATGCGCGTGATTGCCGGAGAGTATCGCAGCCGTCCACTGAAGTCGCTGCCAGGGATGGATTTGCGTCCCACGAGTGATCGCCTGCGGGAGACGCTGTTCAACGTGCTGGCGGCGGCAAGTACGCTCGAAGGCAGCGTGTGGCTGGACTTGTTCGCGGGAACGGGCGCAGTCGGCATTGAGGCGCTGAGTCGAGGCGCAAGGCAGGTGTACTTCGTCGAGTCGGAGCGAAAACACGCGCGACTGATTCGCGAGAACTTGCAGGCGCTGAAGGTTGGCGACGGATTCGAAGTGTACGAGAACGATGTGGCCTCGGCCTTGCGGGGGTTGGAGACGTCGGGCATACTGTGCGACTTCTGCTTTCTCGATCCTCCGTACCAGATGCGTGGGGCTTACGAGCGAACGCTGGAATTTCTAGGTGAGTCGCGGATGGTGGGACCGTCGACGATTGTGGTCGCCGAGCACGAGAAGAGGTATGACCCCGGCGAGCAGTACGGAGCGTTGGCGCGGTATCGGAAGATCGTGCAGGGGGACGCTGGACTGAGCTTGTACCGGGTGGCTGGTAACGGGTAACCGGCTTTTGCCACGGGTGACTTGGACGACCTGGTGTGGATGGCGTCATAAGGAGACCGGCGTCTCCGATGCCGCGGCGCTAGAGCAGATTCAATTCGTAGCTCATCGGAATGACGATGTTGGTAGAGCCGGCGAAGCGCTGCACTCGCTCGATGGCCAGCGGTCCCTGGGGCGAGACCTTGGCCACCAAGTCGGCAAATGTGGGGAATTTCTGTTCCGCAAGAAAGTCCTGGTGGCGGCGGATGCCGAACTGCCGCATCACGGCTGCGCTGCGGGCCACCTTGTCTTCTTCGGCGCCATAGTAGATCCATTCCGAGCCGGGTGAGTGGTCGAAGATGACAATGTCGGGTGCCAGAGTTCGCGCATGACGCAGGGAATTCTCGGGGTCGTCCATTTCGTGCAGGCAAAACTCAAAGTACACGGCATCGCAGGAGAGGGACACATCGACAAAGTCGGCAGCGATGGCCTGCATCGCATCCTGCAGGCCTTGGGCCGCGATGGTGGCCTGGAGTTCTCGTATTGCGGCGACATTCTTGTCGATGGCGATAAGCTTCTTCGTGCGTGCGGAAGGATCGAGGAGTTGCCTTCCCGCAGCGCCCACAAAGAGCACCTCTTTGTCGGTGAAATCGTAAAAGCTGCAAAGGTTTGCGGTGAGTTGCGCGTAGTCGGTCGCCATAAAAATTACCTTATCTTCGAAAACCGGGCGTCGGCTAGCCATCGGGCGACCGCCATGGTTTCAGGGGTGATCCTGAAACTTTCGCCGCTCGAGCGTTTAATGGCGAGCCAGTAAATGAAACGGTGGTCCCTGTGCCACCTGATGTCTCGAGGTGAGAGGCGTCCGGCGGAAGAAACGTAGCACGCGCGAGCGCTAGGTACTCGGCGGGGGGACGCGCTGCGCTTTGCCTTCCATGACCGTGGCCCATCCACCCTTGGGATCGGCGACTTCGGACTTGAAGGAGAACGAATTCGGGCCGGTTTCGACGATGGTGTAGCGCCCCTTGATGATGAGGCCGTTGAGTTTTTCTTCCGAGTTCCAGGTCCACGTGTTGCCGTTGAGATAACCGAGCGCGACCTGGTGTTCGCCGAGGCTGTTGTACACGTTGTAGGTGTAGGTCTTGTCCTCCACGTTGTAGCCCATCACGCGCTGGCTGTTGACCGTGCCTAAGTCAGATTTCAGCGAGGTCTTGGTCTCAAGGAAGTATCCGTCGGTGACCCAATCGCTGTGCTCCTTGAGCTTAAAGGGCGCGGCGGGAGACTTGGGACTGATTTTTGATGTGCCGGAGGCGGTCCAGTCGCCCAGAAAGAAACTCATGGCCTGGTGGTGCGCGGTTACTCCGGGCGCGGCGTTCTGCATTGGGGCCTGCCCAAGGGCAAACGTCGAAAAGAAGATAGCGAGGACAGCAATGCGATGCATAGGGTTATCCGTGGCTTTCCTGAGTCAACCGAATTTGCATCGTAGCATGAAGCAGCGGGCTACTCCACATGATGCCGGACGACGCGCTCTGAGAGATTGCACAGAATTTCGTAAGGGATGGTGCCGGACCAGCGCGCATGATCGACGGCGGTAATTTGCTCCTCACCGCTGCGGCCGATGAGCACGACCTCATCGCCAATCTCGACGCCGGAAATACGGGTGACATCGATGATGGTGAGATCCATGGATATTCGGCCAAGCATGGGAGCGCGCTGCCCACGCACCAGAACGTAGCCGTCCGGCGCGAGGCGGCGGTAGAGTCCATCGCCATAGCCGGCGGCGACGACGGCGATGCGCGCTGGAGCGGGGGTTAAGTAGGCGCCGTTATAGCCAAGCGCCTGACCTGCGGGGACGTCGCGCAACGAGAGCACGCGGGTCTTCCACGACAGGGCAGGAATGAGTCCGAGGGGCGGCACTTCGGCGGCGACCTCGCCATTGCGCCGGCCCAGAGAAAGTTCGTACCCGTAGATAGCCATGCCCGGACGAACAAAGTTGTACCAGCAATCGGGCCGCCCCAGGGTCGCGCTGCTGTTAGCAAGATGGCGAAGTGGCGGTTGAAAGCCGTGGCGATTTAACGAGCGCAACGATTCCTCAAAACGCAGGCGCTGCTGCTGCGCGTCAACGGCATCGAGAATTTCGGCGGAGGCGAGGTGACTGAAGACTCCTTCGAGTTCGACTTGTGGAAGGGCTTTGAGGCGCGTGGCGAAATCGTCGAGTGAGCCCAGAGACAGTCCGAGCCGCGCCATTCCGGTGTCGAGCTTGAGATGCACGGGAACCGGGGAGCGCCGCCCAAGACGCGTAGCGGCGCGGGCCAGCGCCTCGACGTCCTCGATACGGTGGACAGTCGGCGTGAGATCGTAGCGGAGCGCGTCTTCTTCTTCGCCCGGGAAAACGCCGACCATGACGAGAACACGGCTGCGCACACCAGCATCGCGGAGGGCAACGCCCTCGTCGGTGGAGGTGACCCCGAACCAGGAAGCTCCCTCGCGTTCCAGAGCTAACGCGCAAGCTTCTGAGCCGTGGCCGTAGGCGTCGCATTTGACCACAGCGCAGATGGTGACCGCCGGGCCCACGTGAAGCTGCAGCGTGCGGAAATTGTGACGCAACGCAGGCAGTGAAACTTCAGCCCAGTTGGGCCGGGTCGAAACGCGAGCCGATGTCTGCGGGAACGGCAAGGCAAGATGATAACAAGAATCTGCAGCCTTAGAGGGAGCCGCGGCGTTGTCAGAGTTGGATACCGCTGTCCGCCAACACCGCGTTCCGCGAAGGACCATCGCGCGGCAGAAAGACTTTCAGCACATGGAAACGCGGTTGGGCGATGGGAGTTGCGCGCGTGAAGTGGATGCGGATGCAAGAGAGGAAACCGACGTTTCGCTATTAGGTCATGCTCAGGAATGCAACTTCATGCAACTTTGGTGGAATTGCCGCTCGAGTAATCGGTGAAACCAGTACATCTCCAAACGTGCCGTGATATAACAACACCGAAGCCTAGTGGATTGCTCCACTTATGTGGAGGATGGCATAGCGAAACTCTCGGTATGAAGAGGGCGTGGATACCATTTCCGGTCTGACAAGTGCCGGCAGTCAAGGGACCAAGGCACTGCAATGCCGATGGTGCGCTGGGCGCGAACTGACATCATGATTAATGTGATCATCGCGGACCACCAGGCGATCTTCCGCGCCGGGGTGGCCAAGGTGCTCGCCGTGGAAGACGATCTACGCATCGTGGGCCAGCCGCATTCACGCGAGCAGACGCTCAATGCGCTGGAGCACCTGCGGGCGCATGTTTTGCTGGTCTCCGCGGGCTTCCTGCCGGTGTTCGACGAGATCCGCGAACTGACCGCGCGCAACCAGACAAAGATTTTAGTTCTGGCAGAACACTCCGACGAGGCGGCAGCGTTTGTCGCGATGGGCGTGCAGGGCGTGGTTTACCGTTCGGTGAACGGGGCTGCGATCGTGGAAGCGGTACGGCGCGTGGCGCGCGGCGAAGCCTACATTCACACCCCCAACGCAGCGGTCAACGAGATCAGTGAAGACCTGGTGGGAGTGCGGGTGCGTGACCGCCTGTCGGAGAAAGAGTTGCGCATCATTGCGGCTGTAGTGCGCGGTTACAAGAACCGCGAGATCGCCGCAAGGATGACAACTTCCGAACAGGTGGTCAAGAATTGCCTCAGGTCGATCTTCGATAAGATTGGCGTGTCAGACCGGCTGGAACTGGCGCTGTTTGTGCTGCATCATCGCATGCTGGCGCACGCCACCGCGTCGGTCAGGATCGATCCCGATCCTCCACGACCCAAACGCCGCGCGCAGCGCCGACGCGCGAGACACGTGAAGGCGTAGTTGGCACCAAATGATTACGGCGCGAAACGGATCGTATCAGCCCTTTGCGGATCCAGCCTTAACCAAATCGTTAACGATGTTGATCAACTCCTCGGGGTTCACCGGCTTTTCGAGGTAATAGTCGGCGAGCGGGTCGGGAGCCTGGAAAGCCTCGTTCACATATCCCGAAATCACCACGACGGGAGTGGCTGAGTGGCTACGGGCGGCGACGACCACGTCACGGCCGCTGGCGCTGCCGAGGCGCCAGTCGGTAACCACCAAATCGTAGGAATTGGACTGCAGTAGCGAGACGGCCTCCGGGAGCGAAGTGGCAGCAGTGGCAGTGTGACCCGCCGTTTCCAGGATAATGCACTTCAACCGGGCGGCGTGCAGTTCGTCGTCTACACAGAGGATTCTAGCCATAAATAGCGGTTCCGGGGCCGTAGAAATGTGCCGCTCAACTTGCCCCCATCGTTGACGAATTGGCGCGGGACAACCGAACTCGAAGCCCATTGTTTCGGACGGCGAGGCGGATGTCAATCAGGGAGTGCTCGCTGGCCCAGGAACTGGGGCCGGCAGGAGACGAGGCGGATATTATTTGCTTGCAACATGCAAGTAACTTGAGTACGCTAGGTTTGTGGAGAAACAGGCGAACAGCGACACCGTGCAGACGTGGTGGGATGAACTGGAGCGGCTGGCGCGCCTCCTGGGCCAGATTGGGCCCGACGAAGTCTGCTGCGACGGACTGAGCCAGAGGCAGACGGCCATCCTGCGAGTGTTGGTCACGAGCGAAGGCGCGCGGCTGATGGACTTGGCCGCGTTGTCGGGCATCACGCCGAGCGCCATGACCCGCGTGCTGGAAAAACTGGAGGCGCGTGGCTTGGTGGAGCGTGTGCGCGGCGCCCACCACGACGGACGGGCGGCGATGGTGCGCATTACCCCCGCCGGACGAAGCACTCGCGAGCTGCTGGATGAACTCATGCGCAGCCGCACCCAAACCATCATCGACGCCATTCCAAACCAACAGCGCACGGAGGTGCTGACTGCGCTGGAACTCCTCAACTCGGCCATCGAACGGGCGGGCTGCTGCGCGCTGAATGCGCCAGCGGCGACGCTAACACAGATTAAGGAGCAGAAATGAAGAACGAAGCAATTACGACAGCGGTGGAAGAACACTATGCGGCGGTGGCACGGGGCGAGGCTTCGTGCTGCGGCGCGCCGGTCGAGGACGTGGCGCGGTCGATCGGCTACAGCGACGAGGAACTGGCTTTGGCGGGCGACGCCAACCTGGGACTGGGATGTGGCAATCCGCTCGCGCTGACCGAGATCAAGGCAGGTATGACGGTGCTCGACCTGGGCTCGGGCGCGGGGTTTGATGCGTTTCTGGCGTGGCACCGGGTGGGGCCAACGGGACACGTAATCGGCGTGGACATGACCGACGACATGCTGGCACTGGCACGGGAGAACGCGGCCAAGCGCGGCGCGGCCAATGTGGAGTTTCGCAAGGGCCACATCGAAGAGCTGCCGGTGGAGAGCGGCACAGTGGATTACGTCATCAGCAACTGCGTCATCAACCTGTCGGCAGATAAGCCGGCGGTGTTCGGCGAGATCGCCCGGGTGTTGAAGCCGGGCGGGCACTTCGCGGTGAGCGACATCGTGCTGCTAAAGGCATTGCCCGATGCGCTGGTGCGCGACATCAGTGCTTATGTCGGTTGCATTTCGGGGGCGAGCCTGCTGACCGACTATCTGAGCACCGCGCTAAACGCGGGGTTGCGGGAGCTGACGATCCCGAAGATCGCGCACGGTCCGGACTTGGTGAAAGTGCTGGCGCCGGAGGGATTCGCCACGGCAAAGGGCAGTTCGTGCTGCGGTTCGACGGTGTCGATCGCATCGCTGAAGAATCCTGACGCCCTGGTGCGCGAGGCGGCAGCGGCCGTGGCCTCGATCAAGTTGCACGGTCGGAAATAGACCAAGGAGCGAAGGGAATGAAGGACAGCTACAACGTATTGTTTCTGTGCACCGGCAACTCGGCGCGGTCGATTATGGCGGAGGCAATTCTGAACTACCGCGGCAAGCCGCGCTTCAAGGCCTACAGCGCGGGCAGCCATCCATCAGGCAAAGTGCGTCCGGAGGCGCTGCAGGAGCTCGAAGCGGCGAACCTGCCGACAGACAATGCGCGCAGCAAGAGCTGGGACGAGTTTGCGCAGCCGGGCGCGCCGGTAATGGACTTCGTGTTCACCGTCTGCGACAACGCGGCGAATGAAGTGTGCCCTGTTTGGCCGGGGCAGCCGATGACGGCGCACTGGGGGGTTGCCGATCCAGCAACAGCCACCGGCTCACCAGACGAGGTGCAGCGCGCGTTCCGCGAAGCCTTCGTCGCCCTCGATCGCAGAATAGGTTTGTTTCTCAGCTTGCCGCTGCAGTCGCTCGATCGGCTGGCGATTCAGAGGGAAATCGATGGCATCGGCAAACAGTAGCTCGGCACACGCGGCACTGGCTTCGGCTGCAACCAAGACCACCCGCCGTCTGGGCTTCCTTGACCGCTATCTCACGGCGTGGATCTTCGGCGCGATGGCGCTTGGGGTGTTGTTGGGATGGCTGCTGCCGGGCATAGTTCCCTTCCTCGACCGCTTCAGCGTGGGCACCACTTCGATCCCCATCGCGATTGGGTTGATCGTGATGATGTATCCACCGTTCACCAAGGTGCGCTACGAAGAACTGCCGGAGGTTTTCCGCGACAAGCGCGTACTCGGCCTCTCGCTGGTGCAGAACTGGGTCGTGGGGCCGGTTCTGATGTTTGTGTTGGCGATCGTGTTTCTGCGCGGCTATCCCGAGTACATGGCCGGCCTGATCATGATCGGGCTGGCGCGCTGTATCGCCATGGTGATCGTGTGGAACGAGCTGGCGAAAGGCAACACCGACTATGCTGCGGGGCTGGTGGCGTTCAATTCGCTGTTCCAGGTGTTTTTCTACTCGGTGTACGCGTGGGTGTTCATCACCGTTCTGCCCGCGAAGTTCGGACTGAATGGCGCGGTGGTGCATGTCTCGATCGGCGAGATTGCGAAGAGCGTATTCATTTATCTCGGGATTCCGTTTCTGGCGGGGTTCCTGACGCGAACAGCACTGATACGCGCAAAAGGCCGCGAGTGGTACGAGCATCACTTCGTGCCGCGGGTTAGCCCGCTGACCCTGATCGCCCTACTGTTCACCATCGTAGTGATGTTTTCTCTCAAGGGCGAGTACATCGTGCGGCTGCCGCTGGATGTTTTGCGTATTGCCGTGCCGCTGCTGATTTACTTCGTGGTGATGTTCCTGGTGTCGTTCTACATGGGACGCAAGCTGGGCGCGGACTACTCAAAAACCACGACGCTGGCGTTCACCGCGGCCTCCAACAATTTTGAACTGGCGATCGCCGTGGCGGTGTCGGTGTTCGGCATCAATTCGGGAGCGGCGTTTGCGGCGGTCATCGGTCCGCTGGTGGAGGTGCCAGTGATGATAGCCTTGGTGAACGTGGCGTTGTATTTCCAGAAGCGCTATTACGTGACAGCGGCATAGCAACGCTCGCAACTGGTTAGCCGAACCTACTCAGGGTTGCGCAGGCAGCTTTAGCGCCAGCAACTTCGCGGGGTCGAGATATTCGCCGTTCCAGCGAACAGACAAGTGCAAGTGCGGGCCGGTGACGCGGCCGGTGCCTCCGCTGAGCGCGATGATCTCGCCCTTCTCGACCTTGTCGCCTTCCTTCACATCGAACTTCGACAGATGCATGTAGAGGGTCATGAAGCCGAGGCCGTGATCGATGATCACACAGTTGCCCTCGTAGTAGAGCTCGCGAGCTAGGATGACTTCCCCGGCGTTAGAGGCGTGGACGGGCGTGCCCGAAGGAGCGCGGTAATCGGTCCCGCGATGCACGCTGGCCAGCTTGCCATTGAAAGTGCGGCTTGTACCGTAGTTCTCCGACACTTCCATCGGTACCGGCGCGACGAAGTTGCCCGTCCATTCCGGCGAAGGGTTCGCGTGGGCGAAGGCGGCGTGCTTGATTTCTTTTTCGGCCTCAATGCGCTTGAGGGTTTCGGGATCGGGCGTGACATACTTCTGCGGAACGTTGAGGCGCGAGGTCTTGTAGTTGGCGGCGTGCACGGTGACAGCATGCACCGCGCGCACGATGCGTCCATCGCGCATTAGTGCCTCAAGTTCGAAGTCGTAGGAGCCGGGTTTGGCTTCGTAGGCGACGCCGGCGAGGGAGTACCAGGTAGTACCGGAGCCGCGCGTAAACACGATCTCGTGGCCCAGCCACTTGGCGCTGACCTTTTCGGGAGCCCCCTTTAAATCGACCGTAAACAGGCAGACCGAGCCGTTGACCAGAAGCTGGGGCTGGACCGAAAACGACGAGACTGGAGCCGGCTCAGCTGCAAAGACGGCAAGAGCGCACGCCAACAGAATAACGATCGCAAGGGAGCGGGTTACGGAAGCAGACAGATACACGAATACGAGACTATCGCGGAGGGGAGCGATTCGCCAAAGAAGAACGTGCGGGACGGCCGAGGCGCGGGCGGCGTCCGCAAGCTCATGCCAACCTATTTCTCGAGCGAGTGAACGTAATTGATCAGGTTCCACAACTCGTTCGGGGTTTGGCGAATGTTCTCTTTTGGCATATGGCCGTGGCCAGTCTTCAGCGCGCAGAACATCTCACCGTCGGAGAATTCCTTCATCGCAGCGGCACTGGTGAAGTCAGGCAGCTTCTGGCCGGTGTCCACGTCGCCCTTGCCGTTCCCGGTCTCGCCGTGGCACATGGCGCAATCGTAGCCGTAGTATTTCTTGCCCAGAGCGACGGACTCGGCCGTGGGCTTCACGGGATTGACCATGTTCTTTGCTTCCGCGGGGTTGGAGCAGGAGTCGGACGAGGTAGTCTGGGCCAATAGCGCACCTACGGAGAAAAGGAAAGCGAACACAACAACAAGCGTACAGAGTTTACGCATGGCGGCCTCCACAAACATGATGACATGCCACTCGGGCATCCGGCTCGGGTAGCAGCTAGATTCTACTCCCCTACTTTGCCGGAATCCGTGAGCAGTGAACATTGTGGCGGTGCGCAGGGTTGCCGCCGAAGAGGCACAAACTGCACCAGGTAGGCAAAAAACACCCTGTCCTCTGGCGGACAGGGTAAGCGAGTTGCGAAACTCGGTTATGGCGCGACTACTTGCGAATCTTCTCGCCGATCGACTTGCCCTGGGTAAAGAGCAGCAGGTAGTCCTGACCGCCGGCCTTCGAGTCGGTGCCGGACATGTTGAATCCGCCGAAGGGATGCGCGCCCACGATGGCGCCGGTGCATTTGCGATTGATGTACAAGTTACCAACGTGGAACTCGCGCTTGGCGTATTCAATCTTGTCAGGCGACGAAGTGTAGGCCGCGCCGGTAAGCCCGAACTCGGTGTTGTTGGCGATGGCGATGCCTTCCTCGAAGTTGCTGCACTTGATAACGGCGAGCACAGGGCCAAAGATTTCTTCCTGGGCGATGGTCGCTGTGGGAGCCACGTCGGCAATGACGGTGGGCTGCACGAAGTAGCCCTCGCCGGCTTCTTTGGCGGGGCCGCCGCCGGTGATGACGCGTCCGCCCTCGGCTATCCCCTTCTGAATGTAAGCGAGGATGGACTTCATTGACTTCTCGTTGATGACCGGGCCCGTGCCGGGATTCGTCGTGGGGTCGCCGACGGTGATCTTCTCGACGCGCGCCTTCAACGCCTGCAAGAATCGGTCGTAGATGCGCTCATCCACGATAACGCGCGAACAGGCCGAACACTTCTGTCCGCTGAAGCCAAAGGCCGCCTGTGCGGTGCCTTCGACGGCGGCATCAAAGTCGGCGTCAGCGTCGACCACCATGGAATCCTTGCCGCCCATCTCGAGGATGGTGCGCTTGATCCAGAGCTGGCCGGGCTGCTGTGTGGCGGCCGTCAGGTTGATGTGCAAGCCGACTTCCTTCGAGCCTGTGAAGGCGATGTAGCGCGTCTTGGGATGCGCGACAATCGCGTTGCCGAAGCTGGAGCCGTGGCCGGGGCAGTAGTTGACAACGCCGTCGGGAAGGCCAGCCTCTTCCAGTATCTCCATGAACTTCGCGGCGATGGTGGGCGAGTCGCCCGAGGGCTTCAGCACGACAGTGTTGCCGCTAACGACAGAAGCCAGCGTCATGCCGCCCATGATGGCTGCGGGAAAATTCCAGGGCGAAATAACTGCGCCCACGCCAAGCGAAACATAGCGGAACTGGTCGTGCTCACCGGGCAGTTGCACGACGGTTTTGGCCTGACCGAGGCGCAAGGCCTCGATGGCGTATATGTGGCAGAAGTCGATGAGCTCGGCAACATCGCCGTCGGCTTCCGCGAAATTCTTGCCGACTTCGAACACCAGCCATGCCTCTAACTCAAACTTGCGCTGCTGCAGGATCTGACCCACGCGAAACAGGAACTGGGTACGCTCTTCCAGCGTGGTGCGGCTCCAGGTCTCGTAGGCCTTGAGCGCCGCCTGCATCGCGGGCTCGACCTCCGCAGGGCCAGCCTGATGATGCAGCCCGACGACCTCAGACGGATTGGCGGGATTGATGGAAGGAGCAATGTCGCCGGTCTTGACGCGGCGTCCTCCGATCACCAGGTCGTACTCGCGGCCCAACTCGCTGCGCACCTTGTCGAGGGCAGACTGCATGCGGCGCTGGTTCTCCGGGTCGGTCCAGTCGATCATGGGCTCGTTCACGAACTTCTCAGGCGGGGTAACGACGATGCGGTTGTCGGCGCGGTTAGTCTCGCGTGCAGGATGGATCAAGGTTGTCATAAGTGCGTCCTTTCGGGTGTAGAGAATGGGTGCCGGGTAGCGTGCGAATGTACTTTAGATGTCTGGCGGCGGCTGGCGACTCAGCTGCGTGTCAGGGCGCAGGCCACCTGCCGGCGAACGGGCTATTGTACAACGGCGGAACGGGTGTCCGGGGACCGGCAACCGGATCGGCGAGCGCAGAACCGGAGATCCACCTTCCCCGAGAGGCAGACGGACCGGTTCGGCCAATCCAGCTTACCTTTCCCTGGTAGTTGCGTCTTTAGGAGTGCAGGAAGCGAGGCACTTACGGGGCGTGGCTGGTGTTCCTCCCTGGGAAGCCGCGCCCCCGGAGCCATCGCCAACTGCACTCTCCTTTCGCAGGGAACTGAGACGGGCTCCGCTACGTACACAGTCGTGGAGGAGCCCGTGCGTAAACTCATTCTGGTTCTTGCTTTCTCTCTCCCTTTGCTGACGCTTTCGGCGTTTGCCGAAGAGTGGTCGAAGTCGTTCACCGTGGGGGCGAACCCTGAGGTTCGTGTGGACACTAACGATGCTGCCATTGAGATCACGCGCGGCAGCAGTAGAACCATTTCGGCGCGGGTGACCACCACCGGATACCCCATCGGCTCAGGTGGAGTGCGCATCACCGAGCACCAGGATGGCGACAAGGTTGACCTAAACGTGCACATTCCAAACCAGTCGGGATTCCACATGAACTGGCATGACCAGGGGGTACGGGTCGAGGTCCAGGTACCCGCGGAGACGGCCCTCGACCTTCATTCCGGCGACGGCCACATCAGCGTTGACGGAACCACCGGCGGCGCGCGCATCGATACCAGCGATGGCGCCATCGAGGTGCATAACTTCAGCGGCAGCCTTCGCGCCCGCACCAGCGACGGGCATATTACGGCGGATGGTGTTTTCCGTGAGGTGTACCTGAACAGTGGCGACGGCCATATCAACTTCACGGCACAGCCAGGCTCGAAGATGGACCGCGGCTGGCTGATCCACACCGGCGATGGCCGGGTCGACGCCAAGCTGCCGAGCGACTTCTCCGCCGAACTCTATGCCCATACCGGCGATGGTCGCATTACCATGGACTTCCCAGTGACCGTCAGCGGCTCGATCGACCGTGGGCGCATGCGCGGCAAGATGAACGGCGGCGGCGAACTGTTGGAGATTTCGACGGGCGATGGCAGTATCCACGTAGGCAAGCTGTAAGCGCGAGTTGCAGGCCACCGACGTAACGCAGTGTGGTGGCGGGAGTAAACTGTACTCGTTATGACACTGTTCGAAGCCCAACCCTACGATCCGATTCAGGCGCGCAAGCGGCGCATTCGGATTATCTCGATTTCCGCCATAGTCCTGCTGTGCCTAATCCTGGCGTGGAACTTCCGGCACTATCCGCAGGAGCACATTGTCGATACGTTTTTCGCAGCCTTGCAGCACCAGGACTACGAGCAGGCCTACAGTATCTGGAACCACGACCCCGAGTGGAAGCAACATCCCGAAAAGTACACGAACTACCCCTTCTCCGACTTCATGAAGGACTGGGGACCGGGCGGCGAGTGGGGGCTCATCAAGACCTACCATGTGGACGGCTCGGCCGTGCCCAAGGGCGGTAATGGAACGACGTTCGACGTAACGCCCAGCGGAATCGTGGTGGTGGTTACGGTCAACGAGCGCGTCGCCAAGAAAGCCCACATCTGGGTGGAGAAGTCCGACAAGACGCTGGGCTTCTCGCCGTATTAGCCGTAGTCGTCTGGTCGCCGAGGAACATTTTCTCAATTGTGCTTTTTCTTGGGCAGCGCCATACTGGCTGAACTGTCTCAGTTGTTAATCATGCCAAGAGGAGAACCGCCTTGAAGAACGCGACTCTGTTTCTTGCATTTTGTTTGTTGCAGCTGCTTTCCACATCTTTGTTTGCTTCCAGCCTATGCACCGCGAATCCTTGCCAGCACGGGGGGTCGACGGACTCCATAGACTGGGGCTCGCAGGGCCTGGGGGCGCCGGGAACCTTGTGGAGCACACCGCAAAACTGGACATCGACCAGCGGACAGTACACGGGCCAGATTGGCGTAATTGGCCCTACAGATTTCAAGCTCATGCAGCAGGGCACGAACTGGAACGGAAACTTTTCCAGCGGCGAATACCTGATTTGGAATCAGGTGTACGGCAGCGACAACGCGATCACGGTCTGGCTGACCGCTGGTGTTCCCGATATCAATTGGGAGGTAGTCCAGATTCAGGCTCTGATGGAGGGTGCCTTCACCGCCACGGTATGTGAATGGGATGGCCCGTGCTTCACCGAGAACGGAAATTCAAACTCCAATGGAGATGGCAGCGCCATTTACATTGGCATAACAAACGCGTCTGATATCACCGCGCTAGGCTTCACCGTAACCGACGCGGAAGGCAACAACGACGCCGCCATCGGCACCGTCTACTTCGGTTACGGCCTCGGCAATCCCGTCCCCGAACCGGGTAGCCTGCTCTTGCTGGGCTCGGGGCTGGCGGGAGCGCTCGGTTATCGCCGCCGCCGTCTTGGGCGCTAGTCTGGCTTTTACTCCGCCCGCCCCGAAGCCGCGCTAAAGCGGTTCAGCGTCTGCTGCAGCGACTCTTCGTCCTGCACGTTCATACAAACGCGGGTCTTATCAATCTGCTTCATCAGGCCGCACAGCACCTTGCCGGGGCCGACTTCGACAAAGTTCTCCACGTCCAGGGCGATTAGCGTCTGCATCGACTTGACCCACTGCACCGCGCCTGTCACCTGGCGGATCAGGGCGTCGCGGCTCTGGTCGCCTGTCGTTACAAGCACGGCATCCACGTTGCACATCACCGGAACCTCCGGATTGTGGAAGCTGAGCGCGTGAAGATCAGCGGCCAGCCGGTCTTGTGCCGGCTGCATCAGCGCGCAATGGAAGGGCGCGCTTACGGGCAGCAGGAGGGCGCGCTTGGCGCCGCGTTCCTTGGCCAGCACGGCCGCGCGCTCCACAGCAGCCTTGCTACCGGAAATTACGATTTGCTCAGGCGAGTTGAGGTTCGCTGCCTGACAGACCTCTCCCTGCGCGGATTCGGCGCAGACCTTTTCCACTTCTTCGGCAGGCAGAGCAATCACTGCGGCCATTGCACCCACGCCGACCGGTACCGCTTCCTGCATGTACTTGCCGCGGTTTCGGACGGTGCGCACGGCATCGGCAAACGAGAGTGTTCCAGCAGCCACGTTGGCGGAGTACTCGCCGAGGCTGTGTCCCACAACGTAGGATGGCGTGATTCCCTGCGACTGCAGCACGCGCCACGCCGCCACCGACGCGGTCAGAATCGCGGGCTGGGTAATCTCCGTCAGCTTGAGCTGCTCTTCGGGGCCCTCGAAGCAAAGCTGCGAGAGTTTATAGCCGAGTGCCTCATCGGCTTCGTCAAAGGTTTCTTTGGCGACCGGATACATCGCGGCCAATTCGCGGCCCATGCCGACCTGCTGAGAACCTTGTCCGGGAAACATGAAAACAAGCGGGGATTTGTGGAAGCTCATCGATTCCGTCCGTGATGCGAGATAAACGACAGACACCGGAAAGCTCTAGGTCGCGCGCCTAGTCCAGGCCCTGACCGAGTTGACCGGCATGTGAAGCTGCCGCAGATTTGCCATTGCCGTGGTCGAGATGGCGGCTGGCTTCAGCGATCTGCTGCTCGATCGTTTGGTTCATTTTGCTATTGGCAAACTCGGCTGCTACGCGAATCGCATTCTTTATGGCATTTCCGTTCGATGACCCGTGACTGATGATGCACACACCCTTGATGCCCAGCAGCGGCGCGCCGCCATATTCCGAGTAATCCAGACGCTTCTTGAAGTCCACAAACGCCTGCCGCGAGAGCATGAAACCCACCTGCCGCGTGATGGTCGCCTGCAAAGACTGGCGCAGCAGAAAGCGCACGGTCTCGGCCATACCTTCGGAAATCTTGAGAGCAACGTTACCGACAAACCCGTCGCACACCAGCACGTCAGCCTTGCCGTTAAACAGATCGCGACCTTCCACGTTTCCGACGAAATTGAGCTGCAACTCCTTGATGAGCTTGAAAGCTTCTTTGGTCAGCTCGTTGCCTTTGCCTTCTTCTTCGCCAACAGAAAGGAGCCCCACGCGCGGGTGTTCGGAAGTGGGGAAATTGCCGGCGAAAATCGTGCGGAAGTACACATCGCCCATGATGGCAAACTGCTGCAGGTTTTCCGGCTTGGAATCGACGTTAGCGCCGACGTCGATCAGGATGGTCGCCGTGCCCTGCGCGGTAGGAAAAACCGCCGCCAGAGCCGGACGGTCCACGCCGGGCAGTGCGCCCAGCACCATCTTCGCGGTGGCCATGCACGCGCCAGTATTGCCGGCGCTGACGAAGCCCGCGGCTCGGCCCTCGCGCACGAGGCGCAAGCCAACCCGCATGGACGAATCGCGCTTGGCGCGCACCGCCTTGGCGGCCTTTTCGTGCATGCCAATCACTTCACTGGCCGGAACAATCTCAATCGGAAGTCGCTGCCAGAGCGGGTGAAGCCTTAGCTCTTTGCGAATGACATCTTCCTGCCCGACCAGCAACACCTCCACGTCATAGTGACGGGCGGCGAGGATCGCACCATCGACTTCGGGTTTGGGCGCGCGATCAGCGCCCATCGCGTCAACGGCAATCGTAGTCGGCATGCTTGGATATCGTTACGAGATTGTACGCCGGTGGGCGGCCCACCGCAGTCTTAGCTGGCCGCTTCCTTCTGTTCGATGACTTCGCGTCCCTTGTAATACCCGCACTTCGGGCAGGCGCGATGCGGCAGCTTGCGCTCGTGACAATTGGGGCAGTCCGACAGGGACTGCGCGGTCAGGTGATCGTGGGAGCGGCGTTTCGACGTTCTGGCCTGCGAATGCCGCCGTTTTGGATTAGGCATGAAAAACCTCTCATCGGACCGCGCCCTCGGGCGGCGATCACTATATTCTAGCTTTGCAGCTTGTTCTTTAACTCGCTCAGCGCTGCCCAGCGCGGATCACTGGGCTGCGGGCAATTGCACTTCGCTGTGTTCAGGTTGGTGCCGCACTGCGGGCACAGACCCTTGCAATCCTCGCGACAAACCAGTTTTACGGGCGCCGCCAGCAAAACCTGCTCGCGCAAAACGTCTTCCAGCAGAATACCGTCGCCCTCATAATAGCCGATCTCGGTGTCAGCCTCGGAGATGGCAACCTCCTCTGCGCGCTTGTCCACACCCAGCGGCCGGTACAGCAAATCAAACGCCCGGTTGACCGTGAACTGTACCGGTTCCAGGCAGCGGGCACACCCGACTTCCATGGTCGCATCCAGCTTGGCGACGATGCGGATGTCGTCGATGTTCTCTTTGTGACCGCGATGTTCGACGATCACTTCCGCCCGGCCCTCTGTGTGCAGGGGGCTCATCTGGCGGGAGTCGGAGCCGAATTCAATCGCACCGGGCTGGAAGTCCTGCTTGAACTCCAGCTTGCGGAGATGTAAATCCGCGACCCGAATCAGCATGGCGGCACCTGCCTAACTCCCTAGCGTACAATCACTTCCCAACAGCCCACGTGCTCCGGCTGGAACCGGGTCTGGCAGGCCAAGCTCCTCTCGGATCACTCTGGCAGGTACAGACAGGCGGGAGTCACGCTGGGGCAAAATACAAGGATAAAGTGTTGGAAATGCAGTGTCAAGATGCGACTCCGATCTGGGAGCGCTGCTGCCGAATAAACTCATCCCGGGCAAAAGCGATTCGCCGCAGTTCACGGATGTATATTGTCTAACGGACGTGACTTGGGGGGATTTACGATGACTCGCCTGGGCAGAGGACTCTCCATCGGATTTCTTGCGCTGCTGGTCTTAGTTGCCTGCGGTATCACCTTCACCATCGGCTGGCGGCCGTTCATCGGGCCGAAAGCCCGCCCGCTCACCGACCGCAAGTTCGAGGCCACACCCCAGCGTCTGGAACGGGGCAAGTACATCGCGACCGCGCTGGCTGGATGTATATATTGCCACTCCCCACACGACTGGAAAGCTCCGGGCACGCCCATGCTCGCGGGCATGGAAGGTTCCGGCGACGTTCAACCGTACGCCGACTTGCCGGGCAGAATTGTGGCGCCGAACCTCACTCCTGACCGAGAGACGGGTGCCGGCACTTGGACAGACGATATGCTCGCCCGTGCCATCCGCGAGGGCATCGGACATGATGGGCGCGCTCTCTTCCCCGAAATGCCCTACACCCATTTCCGTGAGATGTCGGACGAAGATCTGGCGTCCGTCATCGTCTACTTGCGGTCACTTCCGCCCATACGCCACGAACTGCCCAAGACCGAAATCATCTTCCCCGTGAAGTACCTGATCCGCAGCGCCCCTGAGCCACTTACGTCGCCGGTGGCTGACGTCACATCCGATGCCGGTCCGGTGAAATATGGAGCCCATCTCGTCAACCTGGCGGGCTGCGGCGATTGCCACACGCCTCAAGTGCAAGGCCAGAATGAGCCGGGCCTTGATTTCGCCGGTGGGCAGCCCTTTCCCGGGCCATGGCCCATGGTAGCCAGCGCTAACATCACGCCGGACACCACGGGGATTGCCGGTTACACCGACGATTCTTTCGTTCAGGTCATTCGAACCGGAGCGGTCAACGGCCAAGCTCTGAGCGCCATTATGCCGACCATGATTTACAAGAATCTCACCGACACCGACCTGAAGGCGATGTTCGCTTACCTGCGGACGGTGAAGCCCATCCAGCACCACGTTGACAACTCCCAGCCGCCAACCAACTGCAAGCTATGCCGGCAGCGCCACGGCGGTGGAGACCAGAACTAGAGCACCAAGGCGATGGTGAAAACCGGAGGCTAGTTCGGCTCCGAACTCATGGGAGGCGCGGGAACCGGCATCATCCCCGCCGGAGGCTTGAGCAATCCGAGATTGGTCAGGTAGGCGACCGTCCGCTGGGCGGCGGCGTCGAACACCAATTGGCAGTTCACGAACTGACTGTTTTCCCACATCACGTCGCCGCCTCCGTACACGATCTTGCACTCGGTGAAGATGCAGTTCAGGTAGCGCTTACCGTCCATGTAAACCGTGATGCCCTTGGGTTGCCAGTTCTCGACTACTTGCATGAAGACTTCTCCTGGGCGGGCGCCTTTCGGCGCGTTTTACCAGCTCACGGCGGCCCTGCATTGATTCTATCGCCCCGCATGCGATATTGGCCTGCAATGCCGCCGGGCAAAGACAGTATCTTTTCGGCAAAACCGAACTTTAAGGATGCGCCGCGGGTCCTCTGCGTGTACGATTTTTAGGCGCCGCAACGTTGTATGATTCGACAGACGAGGCCTGGTTATGCCAATTTTCAAGCAAGCACTCTCCGTCTTACTTAGCTTCAGTGTGATGGTCACCGTCCTGGGGCTCGACGGCTGCAGCAAGAAGCCGGAACCGGCGCAGTCTGGCGAGGCTGAGCAAGCGGAACAGGCTCCTGCCGCGACCTACGCCGCGCCTACAGCTGATCAGCTCTACCAATTGGTAGCTCCTATCGCGCTCTTCCCCGACAACCTGGTTGCGATGGTGCTGGCTGCTTCCACCTACCCGGATCAGGTTAGCGCTGCCTACCAGTGGTTGCAGCAGAACTCCAGTCTCAAAGGCCAGCAGCTTGCTGAGGCCGCTAATCAGCAGTCGTGGGATGCGAGCGTGAAAGGCCTCACCGCATTTTCTGACGTCTTGAGTCAGATGGCCACCAACCTGTCCTGGACTTCCGCTCTGGGCGACGCGTATTACAACATTCCCCAGAGCGTGATGAACGCGGTGCAAGTCATGCGCCAGCGTGCTTATTCGGCGGGAAATCTCAAGAGCAACCAGCAACAGAACGTCACCGTGGAAAATCAGGCACCCGGAGTCGCCCCGCCGCCGGCGTCCACCTCGGAAGAACCGCAGGTAACCGTGGTGCAGCCTCCGCCGCAGACGATCATCATCCAGCCGGCGCAGCCCGAAGTTGTCTACGTCCCCGCCTATAATCCGACAGTCGTTTATGGGGCGCCGGTCGCGGTTTATCCCGGATATTCAACCGGAGCCATGGTGGCCACCAGCCTGATTTCGTTTGGAGTCGGCATCGCCGTAGGCGCCGCCATCAGCGGCGGCGGTTGCTGCGGATGGGGCTACAACGCCTGGGGATGCGGCTGGCACAACAATACCGTGGTTTACAACCACAATACATACATCTCGACGTCAAACACCTTCGTGAATCGCAACAACTATTACGGTCGCAATGTAAACAACGTGAACGTGAACAACGTTAACCGGAACAACATCAACACCAATAATTACAACCGGAATAACGTGAACGCGAACAACGTGAACCGCAACAATCTGAACGCCAACAACCGCGCCAATAATTTCAACGGCAACTACACAGAGCCGCATTTCAACCAGAAGCTCGACCAGCCGCAGTTTCAAAACAAGGGCCAGGGAAACCTTGGACAGCAACGCGCTGGCGGCAACCAAGCCAATCTCAATCAGCAGAACCGCGGCGGCGGGAACCAACCGAACTTCAATCAGCAGAATCGCGGAGCTCAGAACCAGGCCCAGGCCCGCGGCGGCAATTTCAACCAGAACCAGCGGCAGGCGGAACGTGGCTACGGACAGCAGCCGGCTCCGAATTCCGGCAAGAGCGCTTTCAGCAACTACGGTTCGGGGGGGAACACCCGCACCAACAGCGCTCGTGGCCAGCAGAGTCTGGAAGGGAACCGCGGTGGTGGTGGAGCAGCGCGCGGCGGTGGCGGCGAGGCTCGCGGTGGCGGTGGACGCCGCCGGTAATGCGCAATCCAGAAATCCCGGATGGTGATACATCCCGTTGGAAGGCAGGAGAGCACTGTTTATGAAACCGAACTCGCAATCTTACAAGCCGACCGAGACTCGCCGGTGGAATTTCGTCCCGCTGGTTGGCGCCGTATTGGCGCTGGCGCTGGTTGTGCCGCGCGCGCACGCCCAGCAAGGGAATGAAAAGACCTTTGGCTCGCCCGGCGACGCGGTGCTGGCGCTCTACAACGCTGCCAAGGCAAACGACAATCAGGCACTCGATGCAATTTTTGGCTCCAACGCCAAGGAGATCCTCCAGACCGGTGACGCGGTGGCAGACAAGAAGATGGCGACTGACTTCGTTCGCCGCTACGACCAGATGCATCGTGTCGTGATCGAGCCGGACCAAACCGCGACCCTCTACGTCGGCGCTGAGAATTGGCCGATGCCTATTCCGCTGGTCAAGAACAGCGGCGGCGCGTGGTACTTCGACACTGAGTCCGGCAAGAAGGAAATCCTTTACCGCCGCATCGGAACCAATGAGAACGACGCGATCGAGGTGTTGGACACCCTCGTCGCCGCCCAACACGAGTACGCCACCACCGTGCAGGAGGGCGACAAGGCCAAGCACTACGCCGGCAAATTCCTCAGTGACGACGGCAAGCACAACGGACTGTACTGGAAGACCAGCGACAACGAAACCCCGAGCCCCATCGGGCCGCTGCTCGTGCAGGCGGCCGGTCAGGGATACAACATGCAACAGGGCAAGCCGGAGCCGTTCCACGGCTACTACTACCGCATCCTTACGGCGCAGGGCGCCGCCGCCAAAGGTGGCGCGCATAGCTACCTGGTGAATGGCGAACTGACGAAAGGATTTGCGTTTGTGGCATATCCGGCCGAGTATCGCAACTCCGGCGTGATGACGTTCATCGTCAACGCGGATGGCGTGGTATACGAGAAGGACCTGGGGCCAGACACCGCGACACTCGCGGGCGGAATGGCGGAATACAATCCCGACAAGACGTGGGCGAAGGTGGACTGACCTTCACCTTGGCAACGGCCGCACCGCTGCAGAACAAAACCGGCCGCGCGGGCCGGTTTTGAGCCTTGATGCGCTACTCGCCTACTTCTGTTGCGGGGCCTGTGCCGGAATCTGCTGCTGCATCGACGCCGGCGGACGTAGCGTCTGCAGCTTCTGCGCCGCCATCTGTCCGATGGGGCTGGTCGGGTAGTCCTTCTGCATCTGCTCGTAAATCTTCATCGCTTCCAGCGGCTGGTGATTGCTCTCGTAAAGGTTGGCCAGCTCGAACTCGGAGGTCGTTTTCCCAACGGTGATCGTTGGCTTCTCTATCAGTGCCTTGTAAAGGTCAATCGCCTGTTGCGTCTTGCCCGTGTCTTGATAAATGGATGCCAGCGCGAGCTTTGCCAGGCTGGCGGTTTCCTTGTCCCAGCTCCCGGCGACTTCCTGCAACTGCTTCTCCGCGCCCGCGTTGTCGCCCATGTCATGCAGGGTGACACCCGCGAAGTAGCGCGCGATGCGGCCGTTGCGGGTAAAGGAATACTTGTCGGCGATGCGCGTGAAGTCGGCATTGGCCGCCTTCGCCCGCTCCTCTCCCGAGGCGTAGCTGAGCTCCACAGGGCTGGCCGGCTCACCTGCCGGACGAATGGGGGCGTTGTACTTCAGCACCGCGGAAGAGAGCTCCTGGCTGGCTTGCTGGTTGCGGTAGTTTACATAGGCATAGGCGCCGATAGCCAGGGCCGCCACAATAGCCACCAGGACGGCCACCGCCATCAGCGGCTTTTCATGCTCCCGAGCCCAGGAGATTGTATCGACTGTGGTTTCAGCGAACGAGTTTTGTTTCAGTTGACGTCGAGTAGCACTGCGCACGATTGTTCCTTAATTGGTCTGCCACAAGGCGGGAAAGTCTAAGTTTAACAAGGAGATGAGCAGGGGTCAAACGCCGGAGGAACTCTCCTCCGCGATACTGGGCCGGGTTAAACATGCGCAACTCGGTCGCGTGTGTCAGGTTTATACTAGCGGCAGGCTGAGGATCACAGCCCTCTACCCATACCGCAGCGGAGGTGGCAGATGAACAGGTCGATCCTACTGAAAGCTATTTGCTTGGCCGCTTTGCTCATCGTGTTCGAATGGGCACCTACTCCCGCTCTCGCGCAACGAGGCGGTGGCCACGGCGGCGGTGGCGGATTCCACGGCGGCGGAGGTGCCGGCTACCACGGCGGCGGTTACAGTGGCGGTTACCACGGTGGCTCTTACGGCGGCTATCATGGCGGCGGTTATGGCGGTGGATATCACGGCGGCTATTACGGTGGATACCGCAGCGGATATTGGGGCTATCCCGGATACGGGTCTGGATGGGGCTGGGGCGGCGGATGGGGCTTCGGCGTCAGCATTGGTTGGGGAGGATACTGGCCTTCCTATCCCTACGCCTACGGTTACGTTCCGGGTTGGGCGGCTCCCTATCCTTACTATCCGTACCCCTATTACTACAACGCGGCTCCCGCCGGCTATGTGACTTCGGACCCTCCAGCTGCAAACGATCCGAACTCCAATGTTCAGGACAATCTTCCACCCGCGCCAACCAGCTCTGCTGCACCGCGAAGCGTCCCCTATGCGAATTCCGCCAGCGCGAGATATTCGCCTTACGCCTCTTCGCAACAGCATGGCTCTGCGACCACGGGCGGCTACCGGCAGGTGAGCTACACAACCGAGCCGCTTCCAACGTTGCGACCGGAAGCCCAAAACGCAGTTCGGGCGCTGCGCGCCATGCCCCCGTACGCTCGCGCGCAACAACTGAGCCGCTACGGCAGCCTGTCGCCAGAAGAGATCGCCCAGGTTCGGCGCGCGGTGGGCATGCCCCCGATCTAAGGCGCAGCCCTGCGAGCGTGCCCGAGCCTGGAGTGTTGTCCCAATATGCCCAGATCCAAGCAGCCGGATCCTCTCCTCGCCGGTTATAAGCGTAAGAAAGTCCCCTACGAGTTCGTGCTCGACGCGCTCGCTGGTCTTTCGCCGTGGACGCGCCCGATGTTTGGCTGCACCGCAGTGTATGTCGATGACAAGATCGTCCTCGTCCTGCGCGAGAAATCCGCCCCGTCGCCCGACAACGGAGTCTGGCTGGCTACCACCCACGAGCACCACGATTCCTTGCGCGGCGAGTTTCCTAACATGCGCTCCATCGAAGTACTGGGCAAGAATGTGACTGGCTGGCAGGTGCTCCCGGCCGACGCCCCGGACTTCGAGGAGGCTGCGACACGCGCCTGTGAGCTGGTGCTCGCCCGCGATCCCCGCATCGGCAAAGTGCCCAAGTCGCGGCGAACGCCGGCAGCCAAACCGCAGAACAAATCAAGGTGATTTTCGACCGGTAGCATGACCGCTGGACATTTCGATCTCTGAAATTCTCTTCTCTCCCTGCATCGTTTTGGAAGCACCGCAATCTATTTTTGTGCGTTTCTGATGCTTGCAATACGGAGGAGATCATGGATCGGCTGCGAGGAAAACGGGCGCTTATCACCGGCGGCACCTCAGGCATTGGCCTGGAGACTGCGCGTCACTTCCTGCGGGAAGGCGCGCGGGTTGCGATAACGGCCAGGGACTCTGCCAGCTTGGATGCGGCCTGCAAAGAATTGGGGAACGACGTTCTGGCTATCGCTTCTGACGCGGCGCAGGCAGCCGAGCAAAAACAGGTGGCAGCTACGCTGCAACGCGAGTTTGGTGGCCTCGATGTCCTGTTCGTGAACGCCGGTATAGCTGACTTGCGGCCGCTCGAAGCATTTGATGAAGCAGGGTTTGATCGCTCCCTGTCTCTCATCCTCAAGGGACCGTACTTCCTTATCCAAGCACTGCTGCCGGTGTTTGCGGCGCCCGCTTCCATCGTTCTCAACGGATCGGTCAACGCCCACATCGGCATGCCGGGTACCAGTGTCTACTCCGCCGCTAAAGCCGCTGTGATCTCTCTGGCGCGTACGCTCTCGGGCGAACTGGTTTCGCGTGGAATTAGACTCAACGTTGTAAGCGCCGGGCCCATCGCAACCCCGCTTTACAGCAAGCTCGGCCTCTCGCCGGAACAACTTCAGTCCACTTCTGCCGCCCTTCAGCAGCAGGTACCCGTCAAGCGATTCGGGACCGCAACCGAGTTTGCCAGCGCGGTCATCTATTTCGCGTCCGATGAGTCGGCGTTTACGGTGGGCAGCGAACTCGTCATCGACGGCGGGATGAGTGAAATCTGACGTGCTGGTGCTGGCTGTGCTGCCGCTCCATATCTCAGCCGGTGGTTCCCTTATCGATGCGTTACCATGTAAGGTTTGCAGGTATAAGGACACTGCCGATGAAGCGCGCCGTATATCTCTTGCTGTTGGGATTGGGGCTCATGACGAATGTTCCTGCCCAGAACCCTGCGCCAAAAGCGCCGACGCCTGAGGCCCTGGCCACTGCCGAATTCAACGGCATGGTGGACCACTACTTCGATGCCTACTTCCGCTTCCACCCGACGGAGGCCAGTTACGTCGGGTTCCATCAATACGACAATCAGCTGGAAAACTTCTCGCAGAAGTCTCGCGATGCCGAACTCTCGTTCCTGCTGGAGGCCAAGCAGGGAGCCGGCTACATGCACACGGAGTTCCTGAACGAAGAGCAGCGTATCGACCTCAAGCTGATTTCCAACGCCATCAACGCGCGAATCCTTGAGCTGCAGGAAATCCGCATGTGGCAGAAGAACCCGGACATCTACAGCAGCACCGGCAGCTCCAGTGTTTACCTCCTGATGAGCCGCAACTTCGCGCCGGCGGCCGAGCGGCTCAAGTCGGTGATCGCGCGCGAACAGCAAATACCCGGCAACCTGGCCGATGCAAGATCGAACCTGAAGAACCCGCCACACGTGTACACCGAGGTCGCCCTCGAACAGATTCCCGGCATCATCGCCTTCTTTCAGACCGATGTGCCCGAGGCATTTAAGAGCGTCACCGATGCGCAACTGCTGGCGCAGTTCAAGGCGTCGAATGACAAGGTCATCGCCGAACTTCAGCGGTACCAGACCTTTCTGAAGAACGACCTGCTACCCGTCTCCAAGGGCGATTACCGTCTCGGCCCGGAACTGTACCGCAAGAAGCTGCTGTATGACGACATGGTCGAGATACCGCTCGACCGCCTGCTGCAAATCGGCTACGACGACCTGCACAAGAATCAGGCGGAGCTGAAGCGGGTCGCAGCGCAGATCGATCCCACGAAAACGCCCGAGCAGGTATTGGCGGCCTTGGAGCAGGACCACCCCAAGCCCGACCATCTGTTGCAGAGCTTCCGCGACACCTTCAATAGCTTGATCGCCTTCATTCAGGAAAAGCAGGTCATCACGATCCCGTCCGACATCCGGCCCATCGTGCAAGAGACGCCGCCCTTCGCGCGCGCTCTCACCTCGGCATCGATGGAAACCCCCGGCCCATACGAGACCAAGGCAACGGAGGCGTTCTTCAACGTGACGCTGCCGGAACCAACATGGTCGGCCGCGAAAACCAATTCGTGGATGGAGGGCTTCAACCGCGGCACTATCCTCAGCACCGCGATCCACGAAGCCTACCCCGGCCACTACGAGCAGTTCCTGTGGGTGCCGAAGTATCCGTCGAAAACGCGCAAGCTGATCGGCTGCGGCACTTACATTGAGGGCTGGGCCCACTACACCGAGCAGATGATGCTCGACGAGGGCTACGGCGGCGGCGATCCCAAGCTGCGCATTGGCCAATTGCAGGATGCGCTGCTGCGCGATGCGCGCTATATCGCCGGTATCGAAATGCACACCGGCAAGATGACGCTGGCCCAGGCCACAGACTTTTTCGTTAAACAGGGACATCAAACACCGGCGGTCGCCGAGCGCGAGGCACAGCGCGGCACCTCCGATCCGACCTATCTGGTATACACGCTGGGCAAGTTGCAGATCATGAAACTTCGCGCTGACTATAAGCAGAAGATGGGAGCGAGCTTTACGCTGCAGCAGTTCCACGACGAATTCATGCAGCAGGGGATGGCGCCTATCCCGATCGTGCGGCGCGTTATGCTGGGGAATGACAGCCCGGCGCTCTAAAGCTTAGTTTCGAGGCACTGATGGCACAGAAAGTTCGCAAGGCGGTATTTCCGGCGGCAGGACTGGGCACACGCTTCCTTCCGGCCACCAAGGCTCAGCCCAAGGAGATGCTTCCCCTCATCGACAAGCCCATCATCCAGTACGGCGTCGAGGAAGCCATGCAGTCCGGCTGCGACCAGATCATCATGGTGACGGGCCGCGGCAAGAGCGCCATCGAAGACCACTTCGACGCCAGTTATGAGCTGGAAAAGACCCTGGAAGAGCGCGGCAAGCTGGACTTGCTAAAGATCGTGCGGGAAATTTCCGACATGATCCACCTCGCCTACGTTCGCCAGAAAGAGGCGCTCGGCCTGGGCCACGCCGTGTTGATGGCAAAGGAACTCATCGGCGACGAACCCTTCGCCGTCATCCTGCCCGACGACGTGATTGATGGTCCGGTTCCCTGCCTCAAGCAGATGATCGACATCTACAACGAGACGGGCTGCTCGGTGCTGGCGACGCAGGTGGTGGAAGGGCCGGCCATTTCAGCCTACGGAGTGCTCGACGCTGTCTCCGTTCCCGGCCGGCATAACGGCCGCCTCTTCGAAGTACGCAGCCTGGTCGAGAAGCCGAAATTCGAAGACGCTCCGTCGAACCTGGCCATCGTCGGACGCTACATTCTTACGCCCGCGATCTTTGAGATGCTGGAATCGGTGGAGCACGGCAGCGGCGGCGAGCTGCAATTGACGGACGGCCTGCACGCCTTGCTCAAGAAGGAAAAAGTCTATGGCTATACCTTCGAGGGTAAGCGCCATGACGCCGGCGACAAGCTCGGCTTCCTCAAGGCGACGGTCGAATTCGCCCTGAAACGCGAAGACCTCGGAGAGGACTTCCGCCAATATCTGAAGTCGCTCAAGCTGTAGTTTCGGTCAGCAAACGTCGCCTTAGTCATCAGCGCGATAGCCGAACCTCGCTGTTTACTACTTCGTAATCCTGCCATGCTATTCTGACTGCGCACGTACCCGCCGGGACTTCGCCATGGTTGCAGCCTTCATCCTGATCGTCGCTGTGGTTCTTAGCCTCTACATCCTGGTGGGATACCCGCTGCTGCTTTCCCGTTGGCGGCGCTTTGGCCCGCTCATCCTCAAAGACCTCGACTATCGCACCACGGTGACTGTGCTGCTGGCGGTGTACAACGGCGAGGCCTTCATCGCGCGTAGACTCGATAATCTGCTGGCGCTCGACTATCCTGCTGGGCTACTCGACATCATTGTGGTTTCCGACGGTTCCACCGACGCGACCGACGGCATTGTTCAGTCGTACGCTAATCGCAAAGTACAGTTGTTGCGGGTGCCCCACGCCGGAAAGGCGGCGGCGCTAAACGCCGCCATGGAACACGCTACCGGAGAGCTTCTGCTCTTCGCCGATGTGCGCCAGACGTTCGATCCGCAGGCCCTGCGCCATCTGGTGGCCAACTTCGCCGACTCCAGCATCGGAGGCGTCACCGGCGAGTTGCGCTTTGTGCATGATGATCGCGTCGGTGAAGCCGCCGATATTGATGTGTATTGGCGGTACGAAATCTGGGCACGGCAGCGGCACTCGCTCATCGACTCCATCTTCAACACCACGGGCTGCATTTATGCGCTGCGCCGCAGCCTGGCCGATCCCATCCTGCCTGACACGCTGGTCGATGACGCCGTGATTCCTCTGCGCGCTTTTTTTCGCGGATATCGCGTGGTGATTGACACCGAGGCCCTGGCTTTCGACTATGGAGTCATCAAGGGGGGTGAGTTCCGCCGCAAGCTCCGCACCTTGGGAGGTGTGTGGCAGACCTGGGCGCGAATGCCCCAACTGTTCACCTCGGCCAACCGCATGCGAATGCATTTTCTGCCCCACAAGTTCGGGCGCGTCGCGCTTCCCTGGCTCATTCTTGCGGGAATGGCAGCAACATTCGCGCTGCCCGCCGGTGCGATTCGCTCAACTCTGCTGGCCATGGCCGTGGTCGTGCTATTGCTGGCGGCCCTTGACCTGGCGTTGCCGAAGAAGTTCGTGCTGCGTCGTGTCTCCTCGCCGGCGAGGAGCTTCGTAGCGTTGAATGCTGCTTCTCTGCTGGCGGTGCTGGTCTTCTTCGTTCCGCCCGAACGACTGTGGAAACCCACCCGCATCGCCGGCGACGCCACCGAAACGCTACTGACCAACCCGCCACAGGGCAAATCTTAGTCGCCGACCGGCCCGGCTACAGATTTCCCACCGCCGCGTGCACACATGCCCGTAGGGCCCGACGCTGCGTGATCAGCGCGGAGAAGTGGCCCGCTTCGATCCAGTGCAGCCCACTGCCCTTCCAATGACGATGCAGGCGTTCCGTCTCACTTTGCAGGACGTACCCATCATGGGTGCATCCCGACACCACCCCCGCATCTGGGCGCACGGGCGGACGAAAATGCGTGATGTCCGCGACATCGAAGACCGTTCGCAGTCGGTCGCGTGCCGCATCGCCTCCGAGCGCATCGAAGTCCACGCTCCGCGACAGCAGCCCGCGCGTATAGATCGCACTGGCCGACGCACCGGTCGCCAGAGCAGCGCACGCCATCGGAAACGGCGACACGGCTGCCGTCAGCGCCGCCATGTGGCCGCCCATGCTGTAGCCCGCCACCGCGAGTTTGTCGTATCTCGACTTCAGCCACTGCAACAGCGCTCGTGCTTCCAGCACTGAACCTAACGCCATCAGACAATGGTCGGCGACGGTAATGTCAGAAGGGCCAGACCCATTCCGGCGATGCCCGTAGTAAGGATTTTCGAGGAGATAGAGATCAATGCCAAGCTCTGTCAGAGGTCCAAACACCCGCTCGCGCACGCTGTAGCCTTCATCGCGCGACGCCGCCAGCACCACGCATGCCGCCGCATTGCCCGCGCGCGACCAGGCGCGTACCTGGGCCGTCGCCACGGCCTGTGGCAACTCCGGCAAGGGGGACCGAAACGTCCCATCGCGGGAGGCGCGCCCGCCCAACACACGCTCGGCCGTCCAGGCTATTGCGACCGAACCAGGGGCAGTCAGGTAGCGGTCGCGCTGGGAGAATTCAGCCAGCACCGCCTCGTCGCCCCAGCCTCGCGCCGAATAGCCGAGAGCGCCGCGACAACCACGCCACTGCCCGATCCAGCGGGTGCGGCCTCGACGACTCGCTACTTTGCTCCCTCATCGAAGACTTTCGGATTGCCGAAGTATTTGCGTACTCCGATGGTGAAGAACCGTCCCCAGGGACCGTTCGGCCCCAGATATGCCGGCCCCAGCGGGCGGGAACCGAAACGCTCGAACAGGAACTGTTGCGTCACCCGAAAATCGAAGCGCCGTCCCAGGTAGACATCGGCGCCCCACTGGTTTTCCATGCCGATGCCCTGCCACGAATACGTGTACAAGTATTGCGGAACGTTTTTGCCGAACGCCATAGTCGGGTTCCAGAAAATCTTGACCCGCCGCAAGGCCGTTTTGCCAAACGGACGCACCCATACCTGCCCACCCAGTAGGTAGCGCGCAAACAGGTTGCACTGCGAATTCGCGCCGCCGTAATTGCCGGCGTCGGCAGCACAGAAATTCGGGTCAGGCTCGTTGTGGGGAGGAGCAAAGTCGAACTCGCCATACCCGTAAATCCAATTTCCTTGCGGCAACCACCAGCGCTCCTGCGGCGCCGGCACCCAGAAGGTCGGGGCCTCCTGGCTCGCCCCGGATGCCGGCGTTTTTCCCGGTTCTTGTGGCGCGCCGGTTGCGGCTTGGGCCGTGGCCGTTGCTGGAGTTCCCGTCCCCGTTGTGTTTTGGGCCGCGGCCACCCAGCAGCTCAGCAGCAGTGTGATTACGACCAGCAAACGATTCATCCGACCTCCCTACTCTCGTCCATCGTGCTTTATAAGATTTATCCAGCAAGCTGTAAAGTACCGAACCTGCGCCGCGATGTCACGTAAAGTCGTGTTGGGGTCCGGATCGGGTATGTCCCGCCGCTGCCCGTGGCCTGGGACTTTCCCTGGAGTTCCCAGGAAAAGACTGCCCTCCTCTCCGGGACCGCGCAGCCACACTTTTGACCGCACGTTAACCCACGCCGCCGCGCGCCGTGGTGTGATGGTACGATTATGACTTCCGGCTAGACCGCTTCCCCCACCTTCCACGCCGGAAGAATCCCAAAGGAGATGAATCAAATGGCAGATCAAGCACAGCTCACGCAAAAATATCAGCCCGTGTTGCACACCCTGGAGATTGAAGGTGCCCAGGTGCAACCCCTCAGCCTCGACGGCGAGCAGTTGGTGTTGAACGCCACCGTGGTCTCCGAGGCCAGCAAGAACCGCGTGTGGGACAGCATTAAATCCGTGGATCCCAGCTTTGCCGACCTCAAGCACAATATTCAGGTTGTACCCGGTACGCAGATGTACACCGTGCAGCCCGGCGACAACCTCTCCAAGATCAGCAAGTATTTCTACGGCAACGCCAACAAGTACATGGACATTGCCCACGCCAACGGCCTCTCCGACCCCGACAAGATCAAGGTTGGCCAGCAGTTGACCATTCCCGAATAAGCTTCCAGCGCGGTCCTCTCGCGTGGGCCGCCTACGCAATTTAAGGAGAATCGTATGGGACTCTTCGACCAACTCAGCGACGTTTTGAAGCAATATTCCGACAGCTCGGCCTCCGGACAAGTTAACGAGCAGGTACATGAGCACTTTGACCAGGTTGCTCAGGCTGCACCCAGCAGTGCTCTCGCCGACGGACTGGCCTCCGCCTTCCGTTCCAATAGCACTCCCGACTTCAGTCAGATGTTGGGCGGCCTGTTCAGCAACTCCAATGGCTCCCAGAAAGCCGGCATCGTGAATCAGCTGCTGGCGTCCGCCGGACCGGGACTCCTGTCGCAGCTCACTGCCGGTGGCGCCGGCGGCAGTCTGGCGGCCTTGCTTGCCGGTGGAGCTTCCCAGCTCACTCCCGAGCAGGCGCAGTCGATTTCACCCGAAGCGTTGCAGCAGTTGGCCGCGCACGCCGAGAAGTCGGACCCTTCGCTCATCGACAAGGCGAGCGCTTTCTACTCCGAGCATCCAGCGCTTATCAAGACGCTGGGCGGCGCGGCACTAACCATTGCCCTGGCCAAGATGGCCGAGGGTTCTAAAGGCTCCAGCACCTAGTTTCAATTTTGGATCCGATGTGATGTCGCTGTTGAATGATGTCTGAGACGGCCCGACACTGGTCGCGCCGTCATTTCTTCTTGAGCTCCGCCGGCCAGTTCTGCACCAGCGTGAGCAACTGGGAAGTTCCACTGTTGGGCACGATGATAAGGAACTTCTGACCATCACGGCCGGGCGCGAATTCCCTACCGATGCCCCGCACCGGCACCCGGAACAGCAGATTGCTGGCGCCCACCTGAAAGGCCGGCCCGGACCCATTCACTTCCGCGGCGGCGATCCCCGTGAAGTTGAAGTAATACAGTTCCTTCCCGTCCGAACTCCACCGCGGATCGGCCCCTCCGCCGTTCGAAACCTGCCACTTCGTCCCCGTCCACGGGAACGGCGCCACGAACACCTCGGGACGCCCGCCCTCAGCCGACATATAGGCGACCCATCGCCCGTCCGGCGAGAATACCCCGCTGCGCTCCTCCACCTGGCCCGACGATTGGGTGTAGGGGAATGGTTTGCGGTCGCCGAACATCGGCAGCACCCAGAGCTGCAAGTTCAAATCCAGCCCCTGCTCGTACATCAGGTAGCGGCCGTCACGCGACCAGTCCGTCACTCCCTGGAAAACCGGCTTTTGCGCGGTAAGCAGTTCTCGCTCCGGCGCGCTGCTGCCCAGCGCCTTCACCGAGATCGCTGCCTGCTGGTTCGAGGTGAAGGCAACTTCTTTTCCGTCCGGCGAGAATGTGGGAGTCAGGTGCGCGCCGCCCGAGAACGTCACTCGCGACTTCACTTTGCTCACCAGGTCGTAAATCCAGGTGGTGGCCACCGCCGTATTCAATTCCGTGAAGGCCACTTTCTTTTCGTCCTGCGACAGGTCGAGGTCGAAGTAAGAGCCCTGCTCACCCACGGTGCTGAGCCGTTTTCCTGTGCGGTCCAGCCAGGCGATGATCTCCGTCCCCGAAGTCGGCCCCGAGGCGTACACCATCAGTCCGGTGTTTGACGCGCTCAGGTTCATCCGCCACAACCCGACGTCATATTGCACGTTCTCGCCCAGCGTCTCCGGCTCTCCCGTAAACTTGCCGGCGGTTGGATCGAATGCCTGCGCCACCAGTGAACTGTCATGCTGATACAACAAATGCCCGGAAACGTAGATGGCGTTCGACAGATTGTGGAAGAGCAGACGGTCTTCCTTGCCGTCGAGCGAAGCCAGAAACACCGCGGTATCCGGACTGTTGGGCGCGTTGTGATTGACTGCGACGTACAGAAAGTGTTTTCCGTCAGGCAGGAACCACGGCCAGCGATCCGAAGAATAGGTGGTGTTGTTCGCCTGCGTGATCGCCGTGGGCGTGCCGCCACTGGCCGACACTCGTGAAATGCCGGAGTTGTACGACAGCGCCGCCACGATCTCGCCGTTCTGGTTCCAGCTTCCACCGCGGCCCAAGATCGAATTGCAAACGGTCACCGGTTCTCCGCCGCTGATCTCGACGCGCTTCAGCTTGTCTTCCGTGAAGAAGCCGATCGAGCGGCTGTCCGGCGACCAGAACGGAAATCGTCCTTGCTCGGTGCCCGGCAGCGGACGCGACGTGAGCGAGTCCAGAGAACGCAGATAGAGCTGCGTGCCCTCCTCGCCATTGGCCGAGAACACCAGGTAGCGGCCATCCGGAGACAACATCGCCGGGCCGCTGTTGTCGCCCGAGAGGTTAAACTGCAACTTCTCCGGCGGCGTGATCTCCAGCCGTAGGATACGATCTTCCTTTTGGTTCGCCAGGTACGCCCAGGCCAGCGCTGCCACCGCGATCACGCCGAATAGCGCGGCCACGGCCCAGCCCAGCCGTCCACCGCGCTTGCGGTGCGGCGCAATCGGCGGTGCCTGTGCGCTTGCTTGCGATCCGCCTTCCGCCAGCTGCCTCAGTTGCAGACCCACGTCGTGTGCGGTCTGCCAGCGATCGTCGGGGTCCTTGGCGAGGCAGGTCTTCACCAACCGCTCCAGCGCCGGAGGCGTCAGCGGTTGCAGGGAACAAATCGATACCGGATCCCGCTCCAGCACGGCAGCCATCGCGCTGGCTGCCGTCTTGCCCTCGAACGCGCGCTTGCCCGTGACCATCTCGTACAGCACAGCGCCAAAAGCAAAAATGTCCGAGCGAGCGTCCGCCTCCGTGCCCTGCACCTGCTCGGGAGACATGTATTGGAACGTGCCCACCACGGACCCTTGCGCCGTCAGAGGGTGGCTGTTCGCCGGCGTTGTAAGCGTCACCGACAACCCGGAGGCCGGGTTCGCCACCACCGCCGCTTCTTTCGCCAGGCCAAAGTCCATCAGCTTGGCGCCCGACTTGGTCAGCATGATGTTGCCGGGCTTCAGGTCGCGATGCACCACACCGCAGCGATGCGCCTTCTCCAGCCCCTCGCAAATATCGATTCCATATTTCAGGACTTGTTCGATCGGCAGCGGGCCCTTGCACAAGCGATCAGCCAGCGTCTCGCCCTGCAGCAGTTCCATGACCAGGTAGTGCGTGCCGTCCTGCTGCCCCACGTCATACAGCGCGCAAATGTTGGGACAATTCACCGACGAGATGGTCCGCGCCTCGCGATCGAAGCGCGCCTTGGCTTCAGGGTCCTGCGCCAGATGTTCAGGAAGGATCTTAACGGCGACTTCGCGCTCGAGTCGCGTGTCACGCGCTCGATACACCTCTCCCATGCCGCCTGCGCCCAGCGGAGAAAGGATTTCGTACGGGCCTAGTTTTGTACCTGGAAGTAGCGCCATCCGATGGCGAATTATAGCGCAGACGAGGCGCGGTCCGGCGCCATCCTTCATACCGGTCCGACCCCGGTGAGCCTCCGGATACGGCTCACCGTTCCGCCTACGGCTTCTTTCGCGGCCCGGTAGTCGCATTGGTGGCCAGGAACATGCCGGAACTACCACGAATCCGATTGCTATACCTCACTCGAGTTTTCTATTGCGTATCATGGAATGTCTGCAGGAAGCGGAGCCGCCATGTCCCCTGATTATTCCTATTCCGACATCGCCAAAATGATCGACCATTCCTTGCTCAATCCGGCGCTCACTGTCCCCGAGCTCGAAGCCGGATGCCAGCTCGCCCTGCTCTATGACACCGCCAGCGTCTGCATCCTCCCCTACTACGCTGCGCGCTGCGCGCAGATGCTCGCCGGCAGCACCGTGCAACCCAGCACCACCATCGGCTTCCCTCACGGCGGGCATACCACCGTGGTGAAACTCGCCGAGGTAAAGCAAGCCCTACACGACGGCACCACCGAACTCGACATAGTCATCAACATCAGCCAGGCACGCAGCGGCAACTGGGACTATGTCGCCAATGAAATCCGCATGCTCACCACGGCCACCCATTCCAAGGCCGCCAAAATCAAAGTCATCTTCGAAAACGCTTACCTCGACGACCCCGCGAAGGTCCGCCTCTGCGAAATCTGCGGCGAGATCGGCGTGGATTGGGTCAAGACCTCCACCGGATACGCCTCCAGCGGAGCCACCCACGCCGACCTCGCCCTAATGCGACGCCACTCGCCGCCTTCGGTACAGGTGAAGGCGGCGGGCGGAATCCGCACCCTCGACGCGCTCCTCGAAGTCCGCGCTCTCGGCGTCACGCGCGTCGGGGCCACGCGCACCGCCGAGATGCTCAACGACTGCCGCCAACGCCTCGGCCTTCCCGTAATCGCCGCCGGCGAGGCCACGACCCCAACCGGAGACTAGCGCCTCGACTATCGCGGAAAGTCCGGCCTCGGCGGCCCGCGCCTTCGCCATCAGGCGTCGCAACCCCGGCCGCCCCACCGCCGGCTTGCGCTCGCTTGTCCCACAACGTGGTACTCCTCGACACCCACCGACCTGACCGGCTTCCGGAGGGGTAACGGCGGCGTATCCTCGGCAGCAAAGTAATGTACCCGCCGGTCGGGACGGCTTTCGCGCAGCAGGCCAGCCGGCGAGGAACATCTGGGCCAGCCGATCAATCGAATCGGCGTAGCGCCCGGCCACACCGCTGCGGCTGCGGCCCAACATTACCGCCACGTCGTCCAGCGAATAGTGGAACAGGCCAACCAGCGCAATCACCTCGGCGTCGGCCTCGTCGAGGCGCCCGAGCGCTCGCTCCACATCGTGAACAAATACCGCCTGCTCTTCAAAGCTCGGGATGCGGTGATGCGACACTTTGGCGCGGAAGAATTCCCTGCCCAGGATCGACGGCAGTCTTCCGATCTGGCTGGCGATCTCGAAAAAGTGGCGCACAATTGCCAGCGTCTGCCCGCGGTAGAACAGCGCATCGGCCCGCGTGTTATCCAGTTCTTCCGCTTTGTGACGCGTCCGGCCGCCCGCAATCGCTCCGAATGTCGACTTGCCTCGTACAACCGGAATCGCGCTCATTGCGCCCTCCCCGCGGCTGCAGCCCGGCGCGCCGCTGGAGGCCGTCCCGCTCCCAGTTTCAATTCTGCGAGTTGAGGCAGCGGCGCCCGCCCGCTGGCCAGCATCTTTCGCGGAAACCGGAACCGCAAACGCATCTGCTCGCACACCCGGCAGGGCTTGGCGCCCTCCACCACAGGACGCAACTTCAACGTCCCGCAACCTTCACAATACTTAAGTTCGTACCTGATGTTCTCCATGTCACCATCCTCGGCGCTTCAGTTGTCTATCCAAATAGCGAAGCCCTGTGACGCGTCCCCTTCTTTGTCCGGGAACGGTGCACAGGGCTCGTTTCAGTTACGATGACCTGTTTTTCAGTTAGTTGTTGTCGTGCGGTTTTCGCCGCACCCTTTGTTTCATCCCACCAGGCGATCGTCCTGCCTGCGGGTGAAGTATCCCTCCTCGTAGCCTGACTTCAGGATCTTTCCGTTCTGCACCACCACGCTCAGCCGTCCCGTGAACCGCACACTTTCCAGCAGCGACTCCACCGAAGGGCTTAGCACCTTGGCTTCCCTGATTCGGCGGCGCAGTTCCTGAAAGGCCCGGTCTTCCTCATCTCCGCTTTTCATCGTTCGCCTCGGCCAGTTTCCTGCTTTGGAAACAGTCCCACTATGGCATCGGGGTAACCACCAGTCAATGACTTTATGGCTATAGGCATATTACGAAAGTACTTGTATAGCTTTTAGCAATACTATGCGAATCTCTGACCTCCAAGACAACCTGCGCGCCCACATCTGGGCCCGCATCCACCGTGGGGAATTGACCGGCACAGGACTCTCGCGCGACGCCGGTTTTCAGCAGGCCCACATGTCGAATTTCCTCAACGCCCGTCGCGGCCTCAGCCCCGAAGCCATGGACCGGCTTCTGGATGTCTTACAAGTCGACGTGCTTGATCTCGCCGACCCCGAGGAGCTTCGGCTCCGCGCCCTGCAGCGGCCTGAGCGCGCTTCGTCTTTCGACAGCGTGCCTCTGCTCTCGCTGCATGACGCGGCCTTCGCTCCCGGCGTTCCGCCCCGGCAGGTGCTGGACTCGCTCAAGTTTCGCAAGCGCTTCCTCCACCGTCTTAAGCCCGACACCATCGGCGATCGTAGCTCGTGGCTGCGTTTCGTCGCGGTCAAGGCCGACCCGGAAAGCGCCCGCGCCATGTCGCCGCGGCTCGCTCCCGGAGCGGTCCTGCTGCTCGACCGTCACTACAACGCACTGCGTCCCTACCACCGCGGCATGCAGAACTTGTATGCCGTCCGCGTGAGGGAACAGTGCGTCATCCGCTACGTTGCCGTGGCTTCAGGACGCATCATCCTGCGGCCGCAGAGCGAGCAGTGGCCGGTGGAGTTGGTGGAAATTGCGATGGGGAGTGGTTTCGCGAGCTACATCGTCGGGCGCGTCTGTCACATCGCTGTGGAAGCCTGACCGCCGTGTCCAGCAGTGCTTCCCGCGGACCTCGCCGTTGCAGCCGGCCGGTGCAGCGGCAGGCGGAGCTTTGCTATGATTCCGTCACGCCATTTTTACTCGATTCGACTTGAAGGAGTCAGCACTCATGGAAGTCCCGGTCCCCAATGGTTTGGGCTCGCGCCGCAACGAAGACATCGCGCTCGACCTGATGAAATTTATCGCCGCCACCACCGGCTACGGCAAAGCAGGGGCTCCCGGATTAGGCTTCCAGGGTAGCGTCTCGCCAAACGCCGCCGACGAGTATGCGCAACATCTGCTGGAGCTCTACGGACGCTGCCTCGAGGCCGTGCAGGGCAAGAAGTGATCGGTTTTCGGGGTGATGGTTAGTGAAGGTTGGAGCGCCAAAGCCCGAGCCCGCCGGGCACCATTCATGTGAGCCGTGGGCGTGAGAGCCTGTTACGAAACCACGATCACATCCTGGGTGGTGGGACAAAACCCGCGAATTGTGAACAGGTGAGCCGCGAAGCGGCGGCTTCGGGGTTAGCCCGGCGTGCAAACGCCGGGGGCAAGGGGGAGATTTCTCCGAGCCGCGTAGCGGCGACAGGAGTTTCGTAATATCCTCATAAGCCCGTGGACCCGGTCATGAGTGCATTCCGAGCCGCGCTGCGGCGGCACTTCCGCTTATTGCTCATTGACTGCGTTTACAGCTTCTCCAGCTTCCCCGAACGCACTCGGAACCTCATCCCCCGCCACTCCACTTCATCGCCGGCAAAGCTCGCCAACCACACCGCCAGCGCCGTCAAGTCGCGCAGGGGAACCAGCCAGAGGTCGCGCAGCACGCAGGGGTCCCGCAGCACACCGAGCCCGATGGCCAGCGCCCCAACCAGCCGCGATACTGCAACCGTAGCCAGCGCCACCCACGCCCACCACGCCTGCGGCGCAGCCAGTACGGCCAGGACTCCCCACGCTAGCCCGAACGTCACGATCAGCCCAATATACTGAGCCGGCCGGCGGTCCTTCACGTTACGCGCCCAGCGCATCTGGTGCCGCCAGAGGTCGACAAATCGGTAATCCGGCAGTGCGGTCTCGACCACTACATCAGCCAACGCGACCGCGTATCCCGCTGCTGCCGTGCGCGCTCCCAGTTCGTAGTCGTCGCCCAGATGGTTGACGAGCGCCTCCAGTCCTCCGATTTCACGCAAGACGCTTTTCGTGGTCGCAATGGTTGCGCCCAGCGCGAAGCGCACGCCGCCCTCCATCTCGCGTGCCACCAGCACGCCGCCCATGAAGTCGGTACTCAGCCCCAGCGCTTCCATGCGCGAAGGCACGGTCTTCCCAGCCAATCCTCGATACAGCGACGTCACCATGCCTACGCGTTTATCCGCGAACCGGCACATGACGCGCCGCAAGTAGTCCGGCGGCGCCACGATGTCGCTGTCGTTGATCAGGATGTGCTCGTGCGTCGCCTGTGGAAGCATCTGCGCCAGCGTGCTGACCTTGCCGTTGAGCCCCAGGCTCAGCGGGCAATGCACCACGCGAATCGTTCGCTGGGGAAATTCCTGCTGCAAACGCTCTACCAGCGCCAGTGCCGGCTCGTCGGGATCGCTCGCCCCGAACAGCAGCTCGTACCTTTCGTAGTCGAACAAGCAATGGCTGCGAAACGCTGCATACATGTGGGGATCGAGCCCCTTCAGCGACTTGAGAATGCTGACCGCCGGCTCAAAATCCCTCAGCACCGATTGTGCCGCCTGGCTGCGGAACCGTCCCGCCGCCCAAACGCACAGCACGAAGTATGCCGCGCCGGCCAGCGCAAGCAGCGCACACACTACCGCAACTACTGTGAGAAGCAGGTGGATCACAAGCTGTTCAGATTAGCAGACAAGCGCATGCCTACTCGTAGCGCAGCGCCTCGATGGGGTTAAGGTTCGCCGCCTTCCAAGCCGGATAGATGCCGAACACCAGTCCGATCGCCACGGAAACCATGGTCGCCGTTAGCACCCACGACAACGACATGCTCGCCGGCAACGACGGAAACGCCAGCGGCACCAGCATCGTCAGAAATCCGCCGAGCAGAATCCCAATGATTCCGCCCAGTCCGGTCAGCGTAATCGCCTCCAACGTGAACTGCAGCAGCACGTCGCTTTTGCGCGCACCTATGGCTTTGCGCACGCCAATTTCGCGGGTTCGTTCGGTCACCGACACCAGCATGATGTTCATCACGCCCACGCCGCCCACAATCAGCGCCACGCTCGACACCGCGAACATGAACACGAAGATACCGCCCGTAAGCTGGTTCCAGGTGTCACTCAGCGCTTCCTGGCTGAATACCGCGAAGTTGTCAGGCTGGTTCGGCGCCAGGTGGCGCCGGCGGCGCAGTAGCGCGCGCATCTCGTCCATCGCCAACGGCATGTCGGCGTGCGACGTGGCCTTCACGCTGATCCAGTGCTGCTTCAGCTCCGGATGCAGCTTATGAAACGTGGCAATCGGAAAATACACCAGGTTGTCTTCCGGATTAGAGCCGTTGCCGAATGCCGCTTTGCGCTTGGAGAGCACTCCAATCACCGTAAACAGCTCGCCCTCAATGTTGATTTCCTTGCCCACGGGCTCTTCGTTTTCAAACAGCTTCTCGGCGGTATCGTAGCCCAGAACAATAACCGGACTGCGATGCTCGTTTTCAGTTTCAGTAAACCACCGGCCCTTGTCGAGCTTCAGGTCAAACACGTTCATCGTGTCAGGCAGGTCGCCGTCGAGGATCGTGTTCTTGGTCTTGCGGCCCTCGTACTTCACCGAATACGAGCCGGTGCCGAACTGCGGCAACTGCAAGCGCACGCCGTCGGTAACGGCCTTCACGTGCGGCAGGTCGCGCATGGCTATCGCGTCCTCGAGCGTGAGTTCCTTGCGGTTCAGCATCTCGGCGGTAGGCCGCCCAAAAGTGAACACGTCAATGTGAAACGCGAAGATAATGTCGGATCCCATGTCTTTCACCATGTTCTCGACATTGCTGTTCAGCCCGCGCACCACCGACGAAATCAGGATGACCATCATCACGCCGATGACGATGCCCAGCACCGTCAGCCCCGAGCGCATCTTGTTTTTGGCGATGGTCTCCAGCGCCATGCGCAGAATTTCTTTGTAGTCGCCGCCGCGCATGCTCATCGGTTAGACCTCTTGCGGTTAGCCGCCACGTTCCAACCGTTAGTGAGAAAACTGCAACAAAAGAAAGAAACAAAGTGCGACGACGAACCCATGAGCGCTGTCGAGTCCGAGCGCGCGCACAAGGTATTCCGTGCTGGGGTAAGCGACCGCTAGCATGCTCATAGTTCAAACCTCAGCGCCACGATGGGATCGAGCTTGGCCGCCTTCGCGCCGGATACACGCCGAAGAAAATCCCCACGCTCGCCGACACCAGCAATCCTGCGGCGATGGCCCAAAGCTTAATGGCCGACGGCATGCCGATCGCGGCCGTCACACCCTTCGCAATCGCGATGCCCAACAGCACTCCCACCACGCCCCCGATCACGGCCATCGTGCTCGACTCGATCAGGAACTGCCTCAACACGTCGCGCGGCCGCGCTCCCAGCGCCTTGCGGATGCCGATCTCCCGCGTTCGCTCTGTCACCGACACCAGCATGATGTTCATGATGACGATGCCGCCGACGATCAACGAAATCGACGCAATCACGATCATCACGATGAAAAACGTGCCGCTCAAGTCCGACCACAGCGACAGGAAGCTTTCGTTGGTTTCGATCGTGAAGCTGTCTTTTTCGCCCAGCACGTCATGCCGCCGCGCCCGCAGAATCACACGCGACTGGTCGATCGCCTGCTCCATCGCGGTCCCCACATCGTAGCCCTTGGCCCAGATGCTCAAGCTGTTGTGCGAGCCGTAGGCCTTGAACCACGCGCTGATCGGCATGATCACGTAGTTGTCGCGGCTCTGCCCCAGCGTCTTGCCTTCTTTCTTCCCGACGCCGATCACCGTGTACTCGTGACCGTCAACCTTGAGGAGCTTGCCAATGGGATCGGTCCCGGCCATCAGGTTCTCGCGAATGTCCTGGCCGATCACCACCACGGGCGACCCGTTGTTTTCGTCCGCATCGTTCAGCGGCCGGCCCATCACCACATCGAGGTCGTAAATCGGCTCCATGCTCGGAGTCCACCCGCGAATTACGGTGTCCGTGCTGTTTTCCGTGCCGTATACCACCTTGCCGGTGAAATTGCGCACCGCCGCTCCGACGATCTTGCAGGCAGAGCACCCGTCCACAACGGCCTGGTAGTTCTCCATCGTGAGATCTTTGCGCTTGTTGCCCTCGATGAACTGGTCGGCGTCGGTGATGACGTTGGGCATCTTGCTGATGATGAACACGTCAGCGCCCAGATTGAACACCTTCTCCGCTACATAACCGTTGATCCCGTTGACGAACGTCACCACGGCGATCACCGCCGACACTCCGATGACCACGCCCAGCAGCGTCAGGACTGACCTGAGCTTGTTGGCCCACAGCGACAGGAGGGCGATGCGGATTGCCTCGGATATATTCATCGGCGCTTGCTTCGAGTGTCTTACTAGCCCTTCAGTTTACCAGCCAGGCGGCGGAACAAGGAGGCGCAGCCAACCGCTGAACACTGGCCATTCACACCGCACCGCACATTCCGGCGTCGCTAAAGATGATACGCATTCCCCAGCCAAAATGATTCATTGTGTTCTAATTCATCTTTGCCGCAGGTTTGCGGCTTACCCGGGGGAATTCATGCGCTTTTCGCTCAAACATCTTGCAAGCCGGACGTTCCTGGCGGCCATTGTCTTGATTACTGCAACTGTCGCGCAGGCGCAGAAGATCAAGGTCGAGTACGACAAGTCGGTCGATTTCTCCAAATTTAAGACTTACGGCATCGACCCGCAAGAAGCCGTAGCCAAGCCCATGCTTCGGCTGGCCATCCAGGCCGCCGTGCAAGACGACCTCACCAAGCGCGGACTGACCAGAGTTGACAGCAATCCAGACCTCTACGTGCAGATGTACGGCGCCATCGACAGCGACGCCATCGCGAACTACCACGACCCTATCTACGGCAGCGGAATTCCACCCCTCAACTACGGCATCACGATGTGGCATAACATTCCGGGGACGGTCACAACAGTCGTGGTTCACAAGGGTGAGTTGGTAGTGGACGTAATTGACGCTAACCAGAAGAAGCTCATCTGGCGCGGCATCGGAAAGGAAAAATTGAGCGATCAACGCGACAAACTGCTCGACCAGGTAAACACCATGGTCGAGAAGATGTTCAAGCAATATCCGGTCAAGCAAAAGTAGTTGGGTGCCCTATACGCGCCGTCTTAGCTGCGGGTAAGTCTTTTGACACTCGCCACCGCGGCCGGCCTGCCTCACTCCGCTTCCACCCCGGCCGGCTGCTGGTTCCGCTTCGGCCGCCGGTTCTGCTGCAGAATCTTCTTTCGCAGCCGCAGCGTCTTCGGAGTCACCTCCACCAGTTCGTCGTCAGCGATGAACTCGATGGCCTGCTCCAGGTTCAGGTTCTTGAAAGGCACCAAGCGGATCGCCTCGTCCGCCGTGGACGATCGCATGTTGGTCAGTTTCTTTTCGCGAACGATGTTCACGTCGAGATCGTTATCGCGGGCGTTCTCCCCGACGACCATTCCCTCGTACACTTCGACTCCCGGCCCAACGAACAGCTCGCCGCGCTCCTGCAGGCCCCATAGCGCGTAGGCCGTGGTCGAACCGTTGCGGTCCGACACGAGCGCTCCCGTCACGCGGTGCGGAATCTCCCCCAGCCATTCCGTGTACCCGTCGAACAGCGAGTTCATCACTACCGTTCCGCGCGTGTCGGTCAGCATCTCGCTGCGCAGCCCGATGAGTCCGCGGCTGGGCACCGTGAACTCCATGCGCACGCGCCCGTAGCCGTGGTTATGCATCTTCTGCATCTGCGCCTTACGCACGCCGAGTTTCTCAATCACCACGCCCACAAAACCTTCCGGCACGTCGATCGTCAGGCGCTCGACCGGCTCCATGAGCTTTCCGTCGATGTGCTTGGTCACGATCTCCGGCTTGCCCACCGCCAGTTCGAAGCCTTCGCGCCGCATCATCTCGATCAGGATCGCCAGTTGTAGTTCGCCGCGTCCCATCACCTTGAACGAGTCGGTCGCTTCCGTCTCTTCCACCCGCAGCGAAACGTTGGTGAGCAGCTCTTTGGCCAGCCGGTCGCGCAGGTTGCGCGAGGTCACGTACTGCCCTTCGCGTCCCGCGAACGGCGAAGTGTTCACCATGAACTGGATGGCAATGGTCGGCTCGTCGATGGTGATGACCGGCAGCGGCGCTGGGTTCTCCACGTCAGTGATGGTTTCGCCGATATTGATTCCCTCGACACCGGCCACGGCAACGATGTCGCCCAGTTCGGTTTCGGTGATATCGGTGCGTTTCAGTCCGGCAAAGGTAAACATCTTGGTGATCTTGGTGGGCTGAATGAAGCCGTCGCGCTTGGCGATGGCCACATCTTCTCCCGCTCGCAGCGTGCCGTTGAAAACCCGGGCAATGGCCAGCCGTCCGAGGTAATCGCTGTAGTCGAGGTTTGCTACCAACACCTGTAGCGGCCCGTTGGCATCGCCTGTAGGATGCGGAATAGTCTTTACGATTGCTTCAAATAGCGGCTGCAAATTCTCGCCCGGCTTGTCGATGTCAGTAGTTGCCGTCCCCGACTTCGCATTGGTGTACAACACCGGAAAGTCGATCTGGTCTTCGCCCGCGTCGAGATCGATGAACAGGTCATAGACCTCGTTTAGCACTTCCTGCGAACGCGCATCGGGACGGTCGATCTTGTTGACCACGAGAATCACCGGCAGCTTGGCTTCCAGCGCCTTGCTCAGCACGTAGCGCGTCTGCGGCAGCGGCCCTTCCGAGGCATCCACCAGCAGCATCACGCCATCCACCATCTTCAGCGCGCGTTCCACTTCGCCGCCGAAGTCGCTATGGCCGGGGGTGTCAACGATATTGATCTTGATGTCGTGATAGAAAATCGCGGTATTTTTGGCCAGAATGGTGATGCCGCGCTCGCGTTCCAAATCATTGGAGTCCATGACGCGCTCGGCGTGGGCCTCGTTGGCGCGCCAGGTGCCGCTTTGGTTCAACATGGCGTCCACCAAAGTGGTCTTGCCGTGGTCCACATGCGCGATGATGGCGATATTGCGTAAGCTCTTGCTCAAAACGACTCCTTGGGTTTTCGATGGAAGCGCGGGCCTTGTAATAGGCAAGACTTCACGGGCTGCAAAAATAGCCGCTCTTACAACTGTTTCGTACTAGAGCACGACTTCACAGGCAGCTGAAGAAGCGGCTTTCGTGACAGTTTCGTATCAGGGCATGACTTTAGTCATGCCGCAACGTGTTTAAACAGGTGACAGGGCCTCAGCCCCTGCGGTAACTCGGTTTTCTCCCCCAATCGTTTGCCCAAAACCGCTGGCTCTCGCTCAAAACTCAGGGTCCTTTCCGGCGTGGGAGCAGCAAGAGGGGAAGTTTCTCGGAGTATCCAGTTTACAGTATGCGCCGCTTCAAACCGAGGCGCCGGAGGGCCGACATATCAAAGCGCAGCGTTTCAACGCTGGGGGAGACGCCCTAGTAACTCCGGAGTCCCGGGGCTGCGCCAGCGGCACAGAGACGGCATTTCTCCTTGGTAAGTATGGCCGGTGGGTTTGCTTCCAGATTCACGCATACGCGTTTAAGATATCGTTGCGTCTTTCCACCAGGGCACTTCATGCGCACTCTTTTTCTGTTCGCACTCGCGATTTCGACTTGCACTTTCTCCGCCGCCCAAGCCTCCAACACTGCGGCCGACTCGGCGTCCATCTCTACCACGACCCCGGCCAGCACCGTCGACGACCAGGCATTCAGCACCTACCTTCATGTGACCAAAGGCATGAAGCCGCCTAAGGCCACCAAGTCGCCCGATCCCGACTATCCGCAGATTCCTGCCGACGCCGAGCCCAATGGCGTCGTCGTCATGCTCATCGGCATCGATGCCAAGGGCCACGTCGAACCGGTTCAGGTGCTGCGTGCTTCCAATGACGCCTTTCAGCAGAGCGCCGTCGCCACCGTCAAAACCTGGAAATTTTCTCCTGCGAAGAAAGACGGCAAGCCCGTGCCCGTCCAGATCACGGTGGAGATGCACTTCCAAAAATAGGGCCGCAATCGTTCGGGCTGAAATAACAAGCCCGGGCGGTTTCGCCCGGGCTCATCTCGAATCTCTGTCACCTTACGTTGGGGCCAGCCGGCCCGATTACATCGCGAGGGCGATGTTCTCCAGTTCCCGCTGAAAGACTTCCAGCGTGCTGCCCATCATACCGACCCGGCTGACTGCGTGACGTGCGGCCTCGGCGGAAACACCGTACCCGTGCCCGGCGAGAAAGAGTTGGACCAACTCGGCGGCATCTTTGGAGTCAAACCCCAGCAGCAGTTCGCTCCTCAGCGCCGCCAATTCCGGTGCGGAAAACTTTTCTGCCATCGAGCTCACCTCCGACCCTTGCGGGTGTTGCATGTTAGACGAACCAGCCAACAAAAAGGTTTCAGCAATCCTGGTGCCGAACGTACCGCCTCCGTAACACACGCGATTCGTTGTGCATCATTCAACCCCGCCCCCGCGCAAGAGTTGCGAGCAGAATCTCCGGCGGCACGAACGCACGCCCGCAAGCCACCGCGCAACTCGGCACTTCGCAGAAAACAAGGGGGTTGGGTAAAACAGGAAAAGTGCAGCGTTCGGCGCCTCAGATGCGACGCTTAGCCGCCGCGGTGCGCCCGGGGATTCAGATTGTCTCGATCGTGCCTTCGTGCTCGAGCAAAATGGGAATCCCGTTCCGAATTGGGTAAACCCGCTTGCACTCATTGCACTTCAAGCTTTCCTCGCCGCGCAGCACCAGCGGCTTGCGGCATACGGGGCAGACCAGAATTTCCAGCAGTTCAGGCGAAATCATGACGGGGAGATTGTAGCAGGAACGCGGTTCGCATTGCGCTCTTCGCTTTTCGCCGGTAACTGCTCGCCAACGCCCTCCGGCACGAGGAGCGAACGGCAAAGAGCGAAAAGCGCTCCTTTCCCGCTAAACTGGAGGCTCATCTCTATTCCTCCGGAGGCCCCATGCCAGCACTCATACTCGACGGAACCAAAATCGCAGCCCAGATTCGCTCCGAAGTAGGCGAGGAAGTCACGCACCTCACCGCCGCAGGCCTGCATCCCGGTCTGGCTGTGGTGCTGGTGGGGCACAACCCGGCGTCGGAAATCTACGTCCGCAGCAAGGTGAAGGCGTGCCAGGAGCTAGGCATCCTGAGCGAGACCCACACGCCGCCGGACTCGGCCTCTACCGAAGAACTGCTCACACTGGTCGACGAGTTGAACCGCCGCAACGACATCGACGGCATCCTGGTTCAACTCCCCCTCCCATCCCAGATCGACTCGAAGAAGGTCCTGCTCGCCGTCTCCCCCGAGAAAGACGTTGACGGCTTCCACCCCATGAATGTCGGCTACCTCTCCACGCAACGTCCTGGGCTGGTGCCCTGCACCCCGGCAGGCGTCATCGAGATCCTCAAACGCAGCAACATTCCGATCGCCGGAGCCGACGCGGTCGTCGTCGGCCGCAGCGACATCGTCGGCAAACCCGTCGCCATGCTGCTGACCAACGCCAACGCAACCGTGACCATCTGCCACTCCAAGACGCGCGACCTGCCCGGCGTCTGCCGTCGCGCCGATATTCTGGTGGCCGCCATCGGCCGCGCGGGAATGATCACGCCTGATTACGTAAAACCCGGCGCCTGCGTCATCGACGTCGGCATGAACAAAATCACCGACCCAACGGAGTTCGCGAACTACTTCGCCGGCAACCCGAAGCGCGAGGCCGCATTCGCCAAGAACGGCTCGACCCTCATCGGCGACGTCCATCCCAAGGTCGCCGAAGTGGCGGGATCGATCACGCCCGTTCCCGGCGGCGTAGGCCCGTTGACCATTGCCATGCTGATGAGCAACACCGTGAAGGCCGCCAAGCTGCGTCGTGGCTCCAAAGTCGTAGCCGCCGTCGCACGTTAGTCGCGACATCGTTTTTGTTTTGGCGAAAACCGCAAGTCGGGTTATAGTCCATTCCCTACACCTACTGGGGATGGCATGAAATTTAATCGACGTGAACTGCTGGAACGCTGCGCCGTTTTCGGCGCTGTGACGCTGGCTTCCACCGTCTCGTTGCCCACACTGGCGGCGGCATGGGACGAAGCCGAACGCAAGAAAACCACGCCGCACTCCGAACTGGGCCCGTTCTTCAAGCGCGAAGCCCCGCACGACACCGTGCTCCGCAAGCCCGGCGACGCCGGCATGCCCATGGCGCTCTCCGGCATCGTCTACGACACCCGCGGCGACATCGTGCCCGACGCCAAAATCGATATCTGGCACACCGACAACGCCGGCTTCTACGACATCGACGGCTACCGCTTCCGCACCCAGCTCACGCCCGGCCCGAAAGCCGCTTACTCCATCGATTCCGTCGTCCCCGGACACTATCCCAGCCGCGTCTGCCAGCACGTGCACTATCTGGTCACCGCGCCCGGCCACAAGCCGCTCATCACCCAGATGTACTTCGCCACCGATCCCGTCTTCGATGGCGATCCCGCCAAAAACTACACGCGCGATCCCCTCTGCAGCAGCATTGACCTCGTCCGCCCCGTCATGATTAAGAGCGAGGGCAACCAGATGATCGCCGCCGTCACCTTCGACCTCGTCATGGAGAGAGCCTAATGCGCACACGAATCGTGATCGCTCTGCTCCTCTCCTGCGCCCTCTCCGCCCTTGCCGCCTCCAAGCCCATCGCGAAGATGCAGCTTCCCTGCCCGGCCTATGACCAAAACCTCTCCCCCGACGGCACCCAGCTCGTGGTGAACTGTCGCGGCTTCTCCATGGTCGTCATGAGCGTGCCTGACGGCAAAACGCTTCGCACCATCCCCGCCGAGCAGAAGCCGAACGCCTCCGCCTATTCCGCCGACGGCAAGCAGCTGGCCATCGGATACGGCGACGGCGCCGTTGAAATCACCTCCACTACAGGTTCCGCCCCCGCGACGCGCTGGCAAGCCGGCCCACGCCGCATCGACCTGCTCACCTTCCTGCCCGATGGCAAAACGCTCGTGGTCGGCCCCTCCGACGAACCCGCTCTCGTCTGGAGCCTGGCTGCAACACCGAAGCTACTCGCCACTCTGCCCTTCGAATTCGGCGGGGCCAGCGCCGCCGCGGTCAGCCCCGACGGCAAACAGCTCGTCATCGCCGGAGGCGATACCGCAGTCCGCTTCTACGACACCGCCACCTGGCAGAGGACCAGCGAAAACCGCGACTTTCTGCTCGAGACCTTCGCCCTCGAGTTCACTCCTGACGGCAAGCAGGTCCTGGTCGGCGGCGCCGATTCGCGTATCACCGTGCTCGACGCAGCCACCGCCAAGCAGGTGCGCCAGCTTCCTCCTGACAATGGGTCTTACATTGTGGGAATCGCCATGATGTCCGACAAACACCGCACCGCGACCGTCTATGTCGACGACGCCGGACACAAGCCACCCCACGCCGTCGTCTGGGACCTCGCCAGCGGCAAGTCCTCCGCGCTCAACGTCGCCCCCACCTGCGGCGAAAAGGTCGCCGGCAAACTCTGGATGTGCACCACAGAAGGCAACACCCTCGCCGTATCCGAGTGGGACTAAAGCATTTTCAATTTGGGTATCGGGTGGAGCGCCGCTTCACAGGCTGCTGAAGTAGTCTCTTTCGCGAATGGTTCGTATCAGGGCACGACTTCAGTCGTGCCGATAAGCCCTTTTATCCTTGTCACCCCTCGCGGGCTTCAGCCCGCGGGGGATCTGCTTGCCCGTCCAGTTCAACAGCCTCGTTAGCCGATGGGTTGACAGCATCCATCCGGGTGCATCCGCAGTCGCCATCACCGCCCGCCTGGCGATTGGCAACTGGCGACTGACAACTTCTTCTCAATCACCCACATCATTTTCCGGAACGACGCACACACAACGCGCGGTTGTCGTTGGAGTTGTGCGTGGGGAAGTGGTATCGCACACCGTTGGTGAAGTCGAAGAGCCAAGCAGAACCCGATCCTTCCTTCGTCGAACTCCATACCCAAACGTTGGTCAGCCGGAACGGTTTCCGGATCTTGTTTGAGCTTTTGTTTTGGGGATCGTAGAGTCTTTCCAGTTCGTCGAGCGTGGGCAGCCGCCAATCGGAGTAACCGCCCAGCTTCAATTGTCCTGCGTGTTCGTTTGCATCATGCCAGTCGATGTCATTACCGTTATCTTGCATCGTCCACATCAGCTTTGTTTCGGGATCGGTATACACTTCTTTTTCTATTAGCCTGCGCTCTTCTTGCGAGCGAGTCTGCTCGGCAGCGGCCTGACGCTCCTCTTCCAGCTTATGTTGTCGCGCCTTCCCTTCAGCCGCTTTGCGCTCGCGCTCCTGCTTTTCATGTTGTGCTTTTTCTGCTGCTATGCGGCGCTCTCGTTCTAAGCGAGCCTGCTCGGCGGCAGCCTGACGCTCCTGTTCCAACTTCTGTTGCCGCTCCGTCGCTTCGGTGGCTAGACGCTCGCGTTCTTGCTCTTCCAAGCGCATTCGTTCCGTCGCCTGCTTTTCTTCCTGTTCCTGCCGCTGATGCTCCGCCCGTTCCGCTCGCCCGCATCCCAGACATCGGCTGCGGTGTTTTTCGGGACGGCGGAGACTTTGACACCACCGGCAGCGACAGCTCGAGGCTCTGCACCCAATGTTCTGAGCAGTGTCTTCAGCCCGCGCTCATAGTCGGTCCTGAAATCGACATATTGAAAGGGACGCAGTTGAAACGGAACCTTGCAATCGCGATAGAAAACCGGAATGACGGTCTTGTGTTCCTCAAGGGCGAAGGCGACTTCGTCCTCGACGTTGGTGGAGCTGACGGAAGCGGGAGACAGAATCACCAGCATGCGATCACAATTGTTCAAAGCATCCTGGACCGCGCGCGCCCACCGCTGACCCGGCGCGATGTCCAGTTGATCCAGCCACACGTTCGCCCCGGCTGCCTTCAAGTCTTCGGCCAGCCGAAGCGCGAATTCGGAATCGTCACGGCTGTAGCTGAAAAAGGCGGTCTGTGGCTCTGCTGCCAAGCCGATCTCCGGGTGCAGGAAATCTACGGAAAGGACATAGTAGCCGATGTGGAATGAATTGCATCCCGCTTTCCAGCATCATTCGTCTAAGCCGCGCGCCGCATGCCAGCGAGTTTGAGTGGGGGACGTTTGGCGAGCCGGTACTCTCCTCATCGGCGAAACACCGGCCCGCAGGGCGGTATCTGGTTGAGCCGTGGGCGCCAGAGGGTGTTACGAAACTCTACCAGCAAAACCGGCGGTGGACCATAGACGTCAGACTAGCGCGGAAATGCGAGCCCGCAGGGCGAAACAATCGTAGCCCGGGGCGTGAGCCCTGGGACAAGTGGGAGATTAACCCGAGTCCCGCAGGGACGGCACAGTTTCGTAACAGCTTCGTCAGCCTGCGGAATCACCCCGATTGCAAGCCCGAGCCCGCTTTGGCGAGCGGCATAGTCACCGTCGGGATCGCGCCACCCAACTTCCCCTCAGCCAGTTAACCGGGCGGCGCACCGCTTCAGCGGTGCAATACGGAGTAACACCCCGGTCAATCAATTTGTGCCCTTCGCCGAGCGCTCGCCAATGTTTTTCGGCCCGCCTCTTTTGCGGGCCGGGCGAGCGCGAGTTGAAGGGCCGCCTGTTCCCACGTGCCCCGCTGCCGGTAGCCGAGTAAGGGCCTTCCAACTCTGATCTCGCTGTTCAATCCGTGGCAATCCGTCGTCGCTTTTGCCTTTTTCACTGGTCCGACTGCCTTATCACGCATCGATGTGACCCACGTCCTAGCCTTCCCATCTTCAGACCACCTAAACTCGCTGCCAGAACGATGAGGGGAGTTGTTGTCTCCAACAGACGACACTCAGACACCATGCTCCGTCGTCGACCAAACTAGGCGGTCACGCCCTGTGCTTTGTTGTACTTTTGATCGATCGACCATTCCCCACCCCTGCCATACATCCGTTTGTTCTTGCGCAACCCAGCCTAACTCCTTTATTAAGAGTAATTTGCATCTAACTCCAATGGATTCAATATTTTGCTCGGCCATGCCATCCACAAGTCCTGTGGAATGAGGAATTTGCAAACAAACGTGGGGGGGGTACCCCAACGAGTCGCTGCCATTGTGGGAAAATGCCCTTCTTCGGCTCCACCGCTCCTGCACCCCCAACTGGTGACTGGATGCTATACTCCGCACGCAACCGGAGGAATCGACCGTGCGTAAGCTAGCCTTTGCCGTAGTGCTCGGCTTCACCGTGCTCGCCCTTGCCCAGCAGCAGGACTTCAGCAAAGTTCAGATCAAGGTCACCAAAGTCTCCGGCAACATCTACCTGTTGCAAGGCTCGGGCGGCAATATCGCCGCCTCCGTCGGCGAAGACGGCATCGTTATCGTGGATGACCAGTACGCCCCGCTGGCCGACAAAATCGCGGCCGCGCTCAAGGGCATTGGCGCGACGGACAAGCCGGTGCGCTTCGTCATCAACACCCACTATCATGGCGACCACACCGGCGGGAACCTGCCGTTCGCGACCAACGGCTCGACCATCATCGCGCAAGACAACGTGCGCAAGCGCCTGGAAACCGGCGGCAAAGCGGGTATCGGCACGGCCATGAGCACGGACCAGCCCGCCGCCGCAAAAGGCGCGCTTCCCATCATCACCTTCGATCACGATGTCACGGTGCATCTCAACGGCGAAGACATTCGCGCCCTGCACTTCCCCGGCGGACATACCGACGGCGATGCCATCGTCTTCTTCCCCAAGAACAATGTCGTCCACATGGGCGACGACTTCGTGCGCTACGGCTATCCCTTCATTGACGTGAATGCCGGCGGCAGCGTGCAAGGCATGATCGCCGCCTGTGACAAGGTGGCCAATCTCCTGCCCGATGACGTGAAGGTCATCCCCGGCCACGGCGATCTCGCCAACCTTGGCGACGTGCGTGACTACTCCGCGATGCTCAAGGAAACCAGCTCAGCGGTACAGGCGGCAATCAACCTGGGCAAGACACCGGATCAGATGAAGAAAGAGAAAATCCTGGCAACGTGGGACGCCAAGTACGGCAAGGGTTTCATCACCCCTGACCTGTTTATCGACACGCTGTACAACTCGCTCACCAACAAAAAGAACGCGCAGTTCCTGCAGCACAACTGAGGTCGGATCCCGCGCACCCAGCCGGTCGAACCAGAACTACGCTCCGCTGGCCTTGTCGCGGCTCTCAATTTTCGCCCACGAATCGCGCAACTGAACCGTGCGGTTGAACACCAGCAGTTCCTCGGTCGTGTCAGGATCGACGCAGAAGTAGCCCAGCCGCTCGAACTGGAAGCGATCGCCTGCTTCCGCCTTCGCCAGCGACGGCTCCAGCTTGCAGATAGGCAACACTTCCAGCGAATTGGGATTGAGGTTGTCGAGAAACGTCTTGCCCGCCTCGACCGCGTTCGGGTCTTCGCTGAGGAACAGGTTCTCGTAGAGCCGGACTTCGGCATCGACGGCGTGAACCGCTGACACCCAGTGAATCGTCGCCTTCACCTTGCGTCCATCAGGCGCGTTGCCGCTGCGGGTTTCCGGATCGTAAGTGCAATGCACTTCGACAATGGCCCCGTTCGCGTCCTTCACCACATGCGCGCACTTGATGAAGTATCCGCCGCGCAGCCGCACTTCGCGCCCCGGCGACAGCCGGAAGAACTTCTTGGGCGGCTCCTCGCGGAAGTCGTCCTGCTCGATGTACAGCTCGCGTGCGAACGGCACATCGCGCGTTCCCGCGCTTGGGTCTTCAGGATTGTTGACCACCTCGAGGTGCTCGACCTTGTCCTCGGGATAATTGTCGATGACCACCTTCAGAGGTCGCAGCACGGCCATCGCGCGATGGGCCCGCCGATTCAGGTCTTCGCGGACATAATGCTCTAGCATGGCAAGTTCGATCGTGCCATTGGTCTTCGACGCGCCGATGGCGGCGCAGAAGTTGCGCAGCGCTTCCGGCGTGTAACCGCGGCGCCGAATCCCCGAAATGGTCGGCATGCGCGGATCGTCCCAGCCCGTAACGTGTCCTTCCTGCACCAGTTGCAGCAGCTTGCGCTTGCTGAGCAGCGTGTAGGTCACGTTCAGGCGGTCGAACTCGATCTGCTGCGACGGAAAGATGCCCAACTGCTCGATGAACCAGTTGTACAGCGGTCGATGGTCCTCGAACTCCAGCGTGCAGATGGAATGCGTGATGCGCTCAATGGAGTCGGACTGCCCGTGCGCGAAGTCGTACATCGGGTAGATGCACCAGGTATCGCCCGTGCGATGGTGCGTGGCGCGCAGGATGCGGTACATCAGCGGATCGCGCAGGTTTAGGTTCGGCGATGCCATGTCAATCTTGGCCCGAAGCGTTCGTGCGCCGTCGGGAAACTCACCGGCGCGCATCCGCTGAAAGAGGTCAAGGTTCTCTTCCACGCTACGATTGCGATAAGGGCTCTCTTTGCCCGGCTCGGTCAGCGTCCCACGATACTGTCGCACTTCATCGGCGCTCAGGTCGCAAACATACGCCTTCCCAGCCTTGATCAATTGGATCGCCCACTGGTAAAGCTGGTCGAAATAGTCGGACGCGTAGTAAAGGCCGTCCCATTCGTACCCGAGCCAGTGCACGTCGCGAATGATGGAATCAACGTACTCCTGCTCTTCCTTCTCGGGGTTGGTGTCGTCGAAGCGCAGGTTGGTCTTGCCCCCGAACTCCGCGGCGAGACCGAAGTTCAGGTACGTGGACTTGGCATGGCCGAGGTGCAGGTAGCCGTTAGGCTCGGGAGGAAAGCGGGTCTGCACTCGTCCGGCGAACTTGTTGGACTCCATGTCGCCAACGATGATGTCACGAATGAAATTCGAAGCTTTGGGCGTATCAGCGGGAGACTTGGAAGGCGTCTCCATCGCGCGGTTGTCGCTATCCATGATTTATCGGCTTCCTTGGGTTGGGCACAGCAGGGCGAAACAAGCACCAGCCGCCAAGGGATCTATTTTACTGTGTTCGGCCGCCGGCACAGGAATCAGTGCCCTATTGCAGCTTCACAACCGCCACGCTGTAACCATGAAGGATGACCTGAACCGGCGACGCGATCAGTACGCCCGCCTTGGCCCGCGCAGAACACGCGCCGGCAGGAAGATGATCGCTTTGACGAGTTCGAGCACACCCTCCACGGCAATGCCGAGAATGCGCAGGGGCAACAGCAGCAGCCAGACCAGCGGATACAGGACGATCGCCACAATCGCCAGCGGCCAGCAGAAGAACAGCAGCACCAACCACACGAGGAACGTGAACATGACTCCCCCTGCATAATGATACGGCGATTTCGCGGTTGGAGTTCCGTTGCCGGATTCTTCCAATGTTCCCCACGTCGCTGGGAATTGGCGAAAAGCCGCTCCGCCCGCTACTATTCCCTGATTCGGCTTCGAGGGGAGGGGACTATGTTTCGTGACCGGGCGCTCCGGGTAGTACTGGTTTTGGTGGGTCTGATGTTCCTGTCTGGCGTTTTCGGCCTGGTGCAGTTCACCAATCCGGCGAAAGCCTGGGAGCAGATGCTGGCCAGCGTGTATGCCACGCTGGGAGTCTTCCTCATCATCGCGGCATTCAATCCTCCGGCGCATCGCAGCCTGATCGCCTTCACCGCCTGGTCGAGCTTGGTTCACGGGGCAGTGATGGGCGTGCAAGCGATGAAAGGCGTAATACCACACAGCGATCTACTGCAAGCCGCGGCGCCGATGCTGGCGATTGGGGTGGTCTTCCTGCTGCTGGCGCCGGCGAAGTCTGCTTCGTAAGCAACCAGATAGTCGAGACTATCTAAATGGATAGTTTCCGGTGCGGATTTCGTCGGGTCCGAATGTCGCCCGAGTCGCATCCTGCTGTAAACATAGGCCGTGCAACATCTCTCTTCTCCCATCGGGCGGTACCGCCGATTGGCACTCCGCTTGCTTTATCTCCACGCGTAAGCCATCCAGTAGCGGACGAAACGCCGACTCTGCGAAGGCCAAGCGGCTCAGGCTCAACCTGAGGCGCCACATCAAGGAGGAGTTATGAAACGCAACCTGTATGTGAGCCTGACGGCACTCGTTCTGGCTCTGACCGTTAATGTCGCCTTCGCGCAGGTGCAGTCGAGGTGCAAGGCCGACGTTCCCTTCTCATTCAGCGTCGCGCAGAAGTCGATGGAACCCGGGCAGTACAGCATCATCGTCGCCGATCATGTGCTGGAGCTGAGGAACACCGCCACCAACGCGACAGTGAGGCTCTTCGCACAACCCGAAGATAGCGCGAAGCCGCAGGCTACTCGCCTGGTCTTCCACAAATATGGCGATCGCTACTTCCTGGCCGAAGTCTGGAACGCCTCAGGCCAAGCCGGCGCTTCCGGGATGGAACTTCTGTCCAGCAAGGCTGAGCAGGAAACCCGCGCCGCCTTGAACGATGAGGACGGGCCGCAGGAAGTGATCATCGCGATGCGGTAAGGCAACTTCAACGCAAGGACTCAGACCCGGAGCGGCGTGCTCCGGGTTTTCCTTGGGAGGTCGTTCCCTATCGCCGAGGAACGGCGATACGAAGCGGGGCACGCGGCGAATAATCGTATCGCCCACGATAGAACTCCCACCAATCCAGTCCCAAAATGGGCCGCCGCAACCCATAGATTTACAAGAAATCGACTTTCTCCTTGCAAGTCACGATGGGTTGCCGAACACTAAGATTCGACCTCCCCTTAGGCGAATGTCGCTTTCGCTTTTTGCTGGACGGTGATACAGTCTCACTTCAACATCGACGTTCGACTTAGCTTTGTGGTCTGCGAGTTACGTCGAACCCAAACAACAGTGGCTTTTGCCAATCTCAGGAGGAAATATGCGCAGGTTCATCTATGTGCTGGCCTTCGCGTTGCTGGCCATCATGTTGGTTGGCGCGCAGGCACAGCAGGACAGTTTTTTCGCTGGCGCTAGTGGGTTCACATCCGCCAACAACCTCACCATTGACGGAAACCCGTACTACAACACCGACTCGGGTTGGATTCGGAACGACGGAATCCACGAGGGCGGCAACACCAACTACATTACCGGCTGGTGCGGCCCTGACGACTGCGGCGGGTTTTGGTTTCACGGTTATTTCTCATTTGACTTGTCGGGCTTTACCGGCAACGCCACCGCTGCGTCATGGAATGTTGACAGCTACCTGATCCAGTACGACCCGGGCACGTACCTGTTGTATGGCACGACCTTGCTTCCGAGCGACGTCTATTCGGGGAACGACTTCACCAGCGTTGCGTATTACAACGCCCTGGTAGCCGGCCCGGTCATTGGCTCGATTTGGGTGACTCCGGGCAACTCGTTTCAGACGGTCACGGTTGACCTGAACGCGGACGGCATCGCCTGGCTGGATGCCAATGCAGGTGGCCAGGTAGTTCTGGGAGCTGATTTCACGGAGGTTCCGGAGCCCGGAACCATGATGCTGCTCGGGACTGGACTCTTGGGAGCATGGGGCGTCGTTCGCCGCAAGCTGTTCTAGCCATCGAAGAAAGTCAGAACTCATGGCCGCCGTTCGATCGGCGGCCATTTTTCTGTTCCAGACCGTTGCACCGTTCTTCCGCCTTCGTGTCAGGCTGGCCGCGCCCACGGTCGCATCCCAAAAAGCGAAAGTCTGGCGAAACGCCCCTCCCTCTGCCCCATCGTGGAATCAATGATTTACGCATGGTTTCCGACGCAAGTTATTGTACCCACGCGAGTTAGTGGCAAATCATAGATTTCAAAGAACTTAGCGGACTGGCCGAATTAGACCAGCCGACGTCCCCAATCGTCGAGGGCAAAACATTCTCAGCCTCGGTGATAAAGCAGCCGAGTGGGAGAGTCACGAGAAAAAGTGCAGGGAATAAAACTTTAGTAACCAATTGTTCCCGGAATGGGAAAACTATTTTCGCTGGCTGGCGCGCGGAACACACAAATGACGCCCCGATGTATTGGCTGCGTAGTTAATTGCCAACGACAGGCAAATGGGATCCACTGGTCCCCAATTCACGACTATTCAGCCTACTTCGGCGGCCAGTTGAGTGTCTCAACGCCAAACTGCTTGGCGTACTCGGCGTACAGCCGCTGCCAGCCGCCGAACCTAATGGCGTCCGGGCCGACTAGGCGACCGATGGGAGTTCCGCTGAGAAGGTGATCCAGAATATCGAAACAAATGTGCCACCCGGCAGCACCCATTGCGATGAAGCGGTGACCGATGTTGGTCCACAACGTGAGGCGCGTGCCGCCATCAAGAGCTTCGAGTTCCCACCGCATATCGAAGTCGCCCCACTTGTACTCAAGCACCTCGGGAGCGTCGGCTCGAGTCACGGTGGTTTCGTTAACGCGGGGCGCTGGCGCTCCCACCGTGGTGAGCTTCACCGTGGCTCCAACCGTACCGAGGTTCCCATCGGCGTCGAAGGGCGCCCATTCGCGCAGATGCGCCGGGTCGGTAAGCGCCTGCCAGACTTTCTCCGGCGAGTGGCGCAGTTCCCGGACGAGAACGAGCGTCCACTTCTCTTCGCCGTTTTGCCCGCGGTCCTTTTGTATCCGCGCCCCGCCGGCCGGACCCGGCGTGTAGTGCTCGGGATAGGTCATCTTCATTCTCCTGAACAGCCGCCCTACCAGCTCTTCAGTTGGACGAGCTGAATGAGGTTGCCGCAGGTATCGTTCACTACGGCGATTATGGAGGCCGTCACGTCCGTTGGTGGCATGGTGAACTCGGCGCCACGCGCTTTTATACGCACGTAATCAGCCTGCACGTCGTCGGTGAAGAACATGGCCGCGGGCTGGCTCTGTTGAAACATCGCCTGCTGATACGCTTGCGCCGCGGGGTTGTTGTTGAGCGCCAGCTGCAGCTCGGTGCCGTCGGGCTGCTCGGACGAGGCGACGGTCAGCCAGCGGAATGGGCCATTGCTGAAATCTGCCTTCTTCACGAAACCCAGCACTTCGGTATAGAAGCGCAGGGCTTTCTCCTGATCGTTCACGTATACGCTGGTTAGTTTGATCTTCATTTCGTTTCTCCTTGGTTGCGTTTGCGGTTTGGGACGCGTTGTCTTCGCGCTGTCTTCTTCTTCCCTGGAGTTGAGGGATCCATGCGGTCGAGGTGGCGCTCGAGAGCATCGAGGTGGGCCGACCAGAACCGGCGGAACTGAGCCAGCCAGGCATCGACCTCCTGAAACGGTCCGGGTTTCAGCCGATAGAGACGGCGCTGTGCGTCCACCGTGGATTCCACGAAACCGGCCTCGCGCAGCACGCGCAGGTGCTTGGATACAGCCGGCTGCGACATGCGAAGGCGCTGCTCGATCTCTCCCACCGACCGTTGCGATGAGACCAGCAGGCTGAGAATCGCGCGGCGGTTCGGCTCGGCAATGATTTCGAAGGCGGATTCCACGCTCTTTATATACGTCATATAGCATATACTTGTCAAGGCATATAATAATCCGCACTCAAGCGACCAAACACTGGTCGCGTGAATGTGGCATCCGAATTGAATGTTCTTGGTCCATGGGACGGGTTAGCTTAGGCCGCCAACCACTTGTCTTCGCCACATGGTCGCTCTATCATCACCTGTGCATTCCCACTAGCAGTCTTGCAAGTTACGTCCGGCTGGGCGCGGCGGTAGCCTGGTGCCCACGCTGCCAGTGTGACTGCAAATAACTACCGAGGAGAGGTTATGAAACCCCGATCGCTCTTTGCACTTCTCGCGCTATTCGTACTTTCACTGCTGTTGCTGACCCAGCCGGGCTGTAACAGTAAGCCTGCTGCTGATGGCCAGAAGGCTCCCGGCACGGAGCAGGCCATCGCCGACGCTGTGGACGTTTACGTCTATGGCTACCCGCTCGTCACCATGGACATGACGCGCCGCCAATTCACCAACGTTGCCATACCCGATGCCGCCCACGCCCCCATGGGACAGATGCTTAAGCTGCGCAACTATCCGGCAGTGGACAACCATGCCGTCACTGCGCCCAATGCCGACACGCTCTACACAACTGCGTGGCTGGACGTTACGAACGAACCTTGGATTTTCAGTGTCCCTGACATGGGGGACCGCTATTACCTGTTGCCGATGCTTAGCGGGTGGACGGACGTGTTCCAGGTTCCGGGCAAGCGCACCACCGGCGGAAAGGCGCAGACGTACGCGATCACCGGTCCGGGCTGGAGCGGCACTCTGCCACAGGGCGTGACGGAATACAAGTCGCCGACCGGGATGGTATGGATCCTCGGCCGCATTTACTGCACAGGCACGCCTGCCGACTACGCTGCTGTGCACGCGCTACAAGACAAGTTCTCGCTGGTTCCGCTCAGTTCCTACGGCAAGCCTTACACCCCTGTTCCGGGCACGGTCGATGCCACCTTCGATATGAAGACCGGCATTCGCGACCAGGTGGACGCACTGAGCGTTAACGACTACTTCAATTACCTGGCGCGGCTGTTGAAGACCAACCCGCCTGCCGCCGCAGATGCGGCGATGGTCGAAAAGATGAAGGCGATCGGCCTGGAGCCTGGCAAGGATTTCGATCCGAGCAAGCTGGGCGCCTTTGACAAGGAAGTGATCAAGACCGTGCCCAAGCTGGCGCAGGTCAAGATCATGGAGTACTTCAAGAAAGCGGCTGAGCCGGTGAACGGCTGGACGTACCTCACCAAGGACATTGGAATCTACGGAACCAACTACATCCAGCGCGCGCTGGTAACGGCGATTGGGCTCGGAGCCAACCGTCCGCAGGACGCGATCTATCCGACCACGCAAAAGGATGCGGACGGACACGAGTACGACGGCGCCTCAAAGAAGTACGTTATTCACTTCAACAAAGGCGAGATGCCGCCGGTCAATGGCTTCTGGTCGATCACCATGTACGACAAGGACTACTTCTTTGTGCCGAACCCGCTGAACCGATACACGTTGAGCGCACGCAACAAGTTCAACGTGAATCCCGACGGCTCGGTCGATCTGTACCTGCAAGCCGACTCGCCGGGCAAAGCGAAAGAAGCCAACTGGCTGCCCGCTCCGAAGGCCCAGTTCATCCCAATGATGCGGTTGTACTGGCCGAAGGAGACACCACCTTCAATCATCGACGGCACTTGGAAGCCGCCCGCCATCACCGAAGTTAAGTAGAGGAATCAAGCACTGGGCAGCTCGCAAACCCCACGTTAACGTCCACAATACGGACGCGAACGTGGGGCGCCGGGCCGTGATTCACTTGCGGCCCGCGCGTTCACGCAGTGCAGTAACAAGCCCCTTCTTGCGAATGTCGCTGAGGCGGACTTCGATCTTCTGGCCCTTCGCCCCGGTGAGCAACTCCTGCTCCAGATGAGCGAGGCGGCGTTCCTTGTCCTGGCGAATCAACTCACGGACGTATTCGCTGGGAGTTCCCCAGTCGCCCGAGGCGACCTGCCCCTCGACATACGCCTTGAGGGCTTCGGGAAGCGAGATGTTCAGAGACGTCATTGGCATGCCGTCATATTATGACAGTCTATGAAGGTTGTCGAGACTGAGAATGGGCCACTTGTCAGTCTCGCCGCACCCTCGTTAGCGACAAGAAGAAGGACGCGAACCTGGGGCAGGCCAAATCGTACCATCGGAAAGGCGGGCTTGCGGAGACCAGGAATCCGCGCTAGGGTTATAGGCAATGAGCGCGCTACGAGATCAGATTGCCAACCTCACGGCCGTCGAGAAGGCGGAATTGCTCGATGAAGTGTGGGAGAGCCTGGAGGCTGACTCGCTCACTCTGACCGACGCGCAACGCGCCGAGTTGGATTCCCGCATTGAGCACCTGGGGCAGAATCCCTCCGATGTAATTCCTTGGGAAAAAGTCAGGTCTGAGCTGTTCAAACGTCAGTGAAGCTGCCAATTGTCTGGATGCCTGAGGCCGCTGCGGAACTGCGGCAGGCGCGAGCATGGTACGACAACGTGCGGCCAGCCCTCGGCGTGCGATTCGCATTAGCAGTGGATGCGACGGTCGAGGCAGTTGCGGAACGGCCTATGCAGTTTCCTGTCGCGCATCGTGGAAGGCGGCGCGCTGGTGTGCGACGGTTCCCGTACGGAATCTTCTTCGAAGTGCAAGCGGACCGAATCGTCGTGATCGCCTGCTTCCATGCCAAGCGCAACCCGAGGCAGTGGAAGTTGCGCTGATCGCCGTTTGCAAGTGCCGCCCGCCGAGGCGGGCTCGAATGGATTCGACATTGTGGAAGGAGCGAGGGCCCCCATTCAAGCGGCCAAAGGCGGGCCGCTTGAATGGGACACCCAACGTGGAGATTCTTGCTCAATTGGACGGGTTACCTGGGACACCTGCCCAATAACTCCATCTCACATCGACTAAAGCATGAGCTTGCGGCGAAGCAAGCCAGCCAAACCGACCATCCCGGATCCAAACATGACCAACGTTCCCGGCTCGGGGATCGAGGAGGAGCCGAGGTTAATGTTGTCAATTCCCATTCCCGGCGCGGTTAGGAAAGCGCCCGACGTCGTATCCTCGAAGGTCAGGCTCACCAGATTGTCGAATCCCGAGAGCGTGTAAGAAGCCCAAGGCGTACCGACAGTCAGTGTCTGTGTAACCTTACCACCACCGGAAATCTGCCCAGTCAAGCAGGATCTGGCCGGAAGCGCCGATCCAGTAAACGGAAGCGTCCAAAGCCGACACGCTAAAAGTGCCTCCGCCGACCTGGGTCATGAGAATTGAAGCGTTCCCAGTACGGTCGCCGTCGGCAAACATCGAGGTGGTGCCGTTGTAGTCAACGTTTGCAGCAGGCACCCGATGCCGGCCCGAACACGCCCCATCCTGCGGCATTGAAGTCGAACTCAAATCCGCTGTCGAAAATGGGGTCGCCGAAGTCATCCGGATGGCTGTTAAAGTCAATGATTGTCGCAGCGTGCGCTGGAACGACGAGCAGCGCGCCGACAAGCACAAGCAGAACTAATGGCATCTTGTATTTCATAAGGTTCACTCCTTTTTCTCGAATCAGCCCTCTTGAAGGGTGCGTAGAGGCACACCGCTTTGTATCTTTGTGCAATCGACTCGCCACTCCAGTCTGTAGTGGTGCCCCTTTTGCTCGTGTGACTTGCGGACTTTTATGGTGGTGACCCATGTCGAATAAGTGCAACTTTTTGCGCAGATGTGGCATGGAGTTTCCCTGTTGGCGGCCGGTAGGAGGACGCGCCGGCGTCAGCGTCGCACGTGCCGGTTCGAAGAGATACCCGTGATTTTGTTTGAGCGTGCGGGGGTGCGATGGGATCGTTCGAAGGTGTTTGGGTGAAAGTGCCGCTCGCTAAGTCGGGCTCGACTTTCAGTAAGTGAACCCTTCGGCGGGCTGACGTCCCGCCGAGCGGGACTCACGCGAATGACGCCCTGCGGGCTCGAATGAATTCGACATTGTCGCGGGAGCGAGGAAACCCCCGCTCAAGCTTCGCTTGAACGGGGCACCTGACCTGAAGATTTTTGGGCATGGGAGGAGTTACCTGGGCCACCCGCCGTGGGCTTTTGACAACGTCATGATCTGCCCAACCCCGGAGCCGGGCACCCTTGTATTGCTTGGCGGCAGCTTGCTCGGCGCGGTCGGAGTCCTTCGCCGAAAGATCAGGTTCTAGTTCGCTGGCACGTTAGCGTCCAAAAGAGGGATGCAAACGTGGGGAACCCATGTGAAGAGTCTGGGGCAAAACGAGTCAGCCTTCGCATTGTAATGCAGGATATTATTTTGTATGCTTTCTGCATTATGGCTACGAGCGAAAAGACAATCAGTTTTCGGGCGGACGCGGAGAAGATCGACCAGCTCGACGATCTGGCGGCAGCACAGGACCGCACACGCAGCTATCTGATTAATGAGGCCATCGGCAACTATCTTGAGTTGCACGCTTACCAGGACGCGTTGGTGCGGCAGGGCCTGGCCGAGATGCGGAAGGGGCGAGTTGTCAGCCATGACGAAGTCGTCAGACGCCTGAAGAAGACGGGCCGCGCCAGCCAATGATCGAATGGACAGACCAGGCCACGCGGCAGTTGGACAACGCTCACGACTACATCGAACTGTCCAATAGTGCGGAAGTGGCTGACCGCATCACCATGCAAATCGTGAGCGCGGTGCAGCGGCTGCTCAGCTTTCCTACGTCGGGCCGCCCAGGACGGGTGCCGCGCACCCGCGAACTCGTCATAGCGGGAACTCCATTTATCGCGGCCTACACCATCGACGGCCCGCGCATCGTGGTGCTGGCGGTTTATCACGGAGCCCAACGCTGGCCGGAACGATTTTAGCGCTTTGAATCGTGATTCGTGTCCAGGGGGCAAGAGCCTCACATATCCCAACATCAGGGATATGTGGGCCACGAATTCACGTGGATTTTGATACCCGGACCACCAGTCGGGCACTCTTGTTTTGCTTGGCGGCGGCTTGCTGGGCGCGGTCGGAGTCCTTCGCCGAAAGATCAGGTTGTAGTTCGCTGGCACGTTTGCGTCCAAAAGAGGGATGCAAACGTGGGGCACCGGCGAAGTTTTCTCTTGCTTCCGGTCCTTCTTTGTAGTCTGCTTTCATACAATCAACAATTTAGCGCCATGAATGAGAATGACAACAGCGAGCACATACGGCCCAACCCCGAGCAAGCGAATCTTACGTCGTCTGAGTCCATTACCAGCGGAATTAAGGCATCTGATGGCTCAGCACATGACAAAGAACGAGAAGGAGACCCAAAAGACTCCAGCGTAGCGGCGAATGTGAAGCAAGTTGAATGGCCAATGATTATTCTCACGGCAATCATTGCCATTGCTACTGCCGCTAACGTCATCGTCTATTGGTGCGAATCCGAGACCGCTGGCGGGCAAACTCAAAAAATCATTGATGCAGCCAATATCCAAGCTGGTGCAGCTAGTGTAGTGCGTCATGCAGATTGCCGATTATTCTGAGCGGCGCGGGCGCGTTTAACCTTCTCCAGGATGTCGCTGGCCTTGGCGGTCCAGATGAAGGGCTTTGGGTTGTCGTTGTGATGGTCGATGTAGTCGAAGATGGCTGTGATCAGTTCCTCGACGCTACGAAAGACCCCGCGGCGGAGACGGTTTTCGGTCAGGTCGCGGAAGAAGCGCTCCACCATGTTCAGCCAGGAGCAGCCTGTGGGTGTGAAGTGCATGCGAAAGCGGGGATGGCGGTCCAGCCAGCGCCCGACGCGGGGATGTTTGTGGGTGGCATAGTTGTCCACGATCATGTGGATCTGCTTGTCTTTGGGAATGATGTCATCGATGGCGCGCAGGAACCTCAGCCACTCCTGATGACGGTGCCGGTCGTCGCACATGGAAATGACCTGTCCTTCCAGGGCATCCAGCGCGGCAAACAGGGTGGCCGTTCCGTTGCGCTTGTAGTCGTGGGTCATGGTGCCGCAACGACCCCTTTTCAGCGGCAATCCCGGCTGGGTGCGGTCTAGAGCCTGAATTTGGCTCTTCTCGTCGGCGCACAGGACGATGGCGTGCTCGGGTGGATTCAGATACAGGCCGACGATATCTTCCAGCTTCTCCTGGAACCGGACATCGCGGCTGAGCTTAAAGGTCCGCACCTGATGCGGCTTCAGTCCGTGCGCACGCCAGATGCGGCGCACACTGGCCTCGCTGATGCCCGCCGCCCGCGCCATGGTGCGCGTCGACCAGTGGGTGGCGTTGGCCGGCTTATTGTGCAGCGTCATCTCCACCACTCGCTTCACCTTCCGCTCCGTGATGGTGCGTGGCTTGCCGGGTCGTGGTGCGTCTTTCTGCAAGGCGGCCACGCCGCCCGCCAGAAAGCGGCTCCGCCAGCGCGCCGCCTTCTCCGGCGTCATGTTCATCCGCCCGGCAATTTCCTTGTTCTCCAGCCCGTCTGCGGCCATCAGCACGACCCGCGCCCGCTCCACAACCCGTGCAGGTAAAGAACGTGCTCGTGCCATCCGCTCCAAGGCTTCGGTCTGTTCCGGGCTCAGCGTAACTGCGGCGGCGATGCGCATACCCTCTCGTCCTCCATAGTATTGGACGCGCATCGAAGATAATCGTTACTACTTACGACGCACTACACTAGTAGGAATGCCGAGGCCGCTGAAAAGTTTTCTCAAACCGCGACTGACATAAACCAGCACACCAGGGATGCTGTGATGGAATTTGGACGACTTGCTGATGCAGCTATCGCATCCTCCACTACAGCCAGAGATGCCTTGGACATTTCTCAACGGAGTTTCAAAACAGAGATGCGTCCATTCGTTGTCGCGGATGCTTTTTCTCTGGAAAAAGATCGGGATGGAACCGATGGAATTCAGATGATATTCATTAATATCGGAAGAACGCCTGCAATTGATTTTCGAGAAGATATTTCCGAAAACAGAATTACTGTTGAGGGCATTTCACTTCCCCCTAGTCCAGACTCCACGATGAGCGCCAGCATCGTAGGGGCAGGACGCCCACAGAAATTCTTGCCACTCTATCGGCTCAAGGAGCCCTACAAGACTCGATTTGGTAATGGCGAAGTCAATATGATAGTTCGTGGAACGATGCGGTATCGGGACATATTCAGTTGCGAGCATTGGACAAAATATTGCCTGGAAACCAATGTGAACTGGAATGAGTTTCGCTGGTGTACCCCAGAACAAGGAGAAAACTCCATCGACTCTGCTCTGGCGTGCAAATCCCCAAAATAGTATCCCTGCCACGGCAGTTACTACAACAGTAACGGCTTGTATTTGCGTCAGCCGCTTTACTGCCCAGTCGGGTGCCCCGGGTTCGCGCCCTCTTTTGGCGCTAACCCGGGATAGATCGACCCCACCAGCTATCCACTAACCACTAACCACTATCCACTATCCACTTTCTTATCACACTCACCCGTGACCCACGTCCTAGTCATCCCCGCTCCCATCCACCTAAACTCGCTGCCAGAACGATGAGGGGAGTTGTTGTCTCCAAAAGACGGCACTCAGACACCATCCTCATCGTCGGACGGACTAGGCGGTTACGCCCTGTGGCTTGTTGTACTTTTCATCGATCGACCACCCACCCCACCTTCCCCGCACCCGTCCGGCCTTCCGCAACCCCGTCTAACTCCGTTGTTACGAAGATTTTGCCTGTAAGTCCAACGCACAGAATATTTTACGAAGACAAGCGTGCCTATCCCCAATGGAATGAAGAATTTGCAAAAAGGGTGGGGGGAGGGGGTACCCCAAATCCATTCCTCCCACTTTCGGAAGCGAAGGCCGACACCTCAATCCAGTTACCAGTTATCGGCTGCCAGTCACCCCTAGTGCCCTCCGCTATTGCCCGACAGCTCCTTCACGATATCGCCCACGAACGCCTTCGCGTCGCCGAAGAGCATCAGCGTGTTGTCGAGGTAGTAGAGCGGGTTGTCGATGCCGGCGAAGCCCGGGCTCATGCTGCGCTTGATGACCATTACGGTGCGGGCCTTGTCCACGTCGATGATGGGCATGCCATAGATGGGGCTGGACTTGTCGGTGCGCGCCGAGGGGTTGGTGACGTCGTTGGCGCCGATGACCAGCGCCACGTCGGTTTGGGGCATGTCGGCGTTGACGTCGTCCATGTCGATCAGTTTGTCGTAAGGTATGTCGGCCTCGGCGAGGAGAACGTTCATGTGTCCGGGCATGCGGCCGGCGACGGGATGGATGCCGAAGGTCACGTCAATCCCGCGCTTGGTGAGGGCGTCGTAGAGTTCGCGGACTTTGTGCTGCGCCTGGGCGACCGCCATGCCGTATCCCGGAACGATGACCACCTTGCTGGCGGCGGAGAGAATCGCGGCCGCATCTTCGGCGGTGGAGCTGCGCACCACTCGTTCTTCTTGCGCTGCCGCTGCGGAGGCCTGTACCTGGCCGAACGCTCCAAACATTACGTTGGTAAAGGAGCGATTCATGGCCTTGCACATGATCACCGACAGAACGAAACCGGAAGATCCGTCGAGCGCGCCGGCCACGACGAGCACCTTGCTGTTCAGAACGAATCCCAAAAGAGCCGCCGAAATGCCGGCATAGGCATTCAGCAGGGAGATGACCGTGGGCATGTCGGCGCCGCCGATGGGAGTGACCAGCAACACTCCGAAAATCAGCGCCACAACTACCATGATGGGAAACAGAATGACGTGTCCGGGATTCACCACCAGCGCCACGGCCAGGCCCAGCGCTCCCGCCAGAACGGAGAGGCTGACGATGTTCTGCCCGCGATAGACGATCGGCCGCTGCGGCAGGAACTCCTGCAACTTGCCCGCGGCGATCAGGCTGCCGGTAAAGGTGAGCGAGCCGATAATGACCTCGAGAGAGATCTCGCCCATTGCAAAGCGCGTGACCGGAGCCGTGCCCACGTAGAACTCGGCGATGCCGATCATGGCGGCCGACAGCGCGCCAAACGCGTGGCTCAGGGCGGTTCGTTGCGGCACCGCCGTCATATGCACCAGACCGAGAGGGATGCCGACTCCCGCGCCGATGATCAGCGGGATGAGGACCCACTTGTAGTGGACTACCTCGGGGTTGAAAAGCGTAACTGTGACCGCCAGGGCCGCGCCGATTTCTCCCGCCAGAACGCCCCAGCGCGCGGTCACCGGCGAACTCAGGAACTTGAGAGAAAAGATGAAGAGAACGGCCGCGACAATGTAGGCGAAATCGAGATACTGCTGCAACGCAAGCTGGTTCATGATTGTTTCGACCCGCGCGACTTGAACATGCGCAGCATGCGGTCGGTGATCAGGAATCCGCCGACCATGTTGCTGAACGACGCCGCGACCGCGATCGCACCCAGCACCGTGGTGAGCGTCGTCTCATGCCGGCCGGCGATGATAATGGCGGCAACCACCACGATCGCGTCGAGAGCGTTGGTCAGCGACATCAGGGGCGTGTGGAGCAGCGGGGAAACCCGTCGGATCAATCCAAAGCCCACAAACCCGGCGAGGATGAATACGTAGAGATTCGAAATGAAATCTGGTGGCATTTTGGTTCCTTTGCGTTTCTCGGCGGCCCGGGCCGCCGGACCTAGCAATCACTGCACCGCCAACGCGGGCAGCGAGAAGAATTCGCGGATGCGCGGGTTGACGATCTCGCCGCCTTCAGTGACGAGTGTGCTGCGCACGATTTCGTCGTCCATATTGAGGTTGAGCTGCCCGTCTTTCACCATATTGAGCAGGAAGTTGGTCAGGTTTTTCGAGTACATCTGGCTGGCGTGATACGGCACGGTGCTGGCCAGGTTGATGGACCCGATGATGGTGACGCCGTGCTCTACGGCGGTTTCGCCGATATGGGTGAGCTCACAGTTACCGCCGCGTTCGGCCGCCAGATCGACGATCACCGAGCCGGGCGCCATCGCCGCGACCATCTCTTTCGTCACAAGGATGGGCGATTTCTTGCCGGGAATCACGGCGGCGGTGATGACCACATCGTGCTGGGCAACGACCTGCCCGAGAAGCTCGCGCTGGCGCTGGTAGAAGGATTCGTCCTGTGCTTTGGCGTAGCCGCCGGCATCCTGCGCGTCTTTGGCCTCGATGGCCAGTTCGACGAAGCGTCCGCCGAGGCTGTGTACCTGCTCCTTCACGGCGGGACGCAAGTCGTAGGCCGAAACGACCGCGCCGAGGCGGCGAGCGGTGGCAATGGCCTGCAGTCCTGCGACTCCGACGCCCATGATTAGCACGCGCGCGGGCGTGATGGTTCCGGCAGCGGTGGTCAGCATGGGAAAGAGGCGCGGCAGTGTGTTGGCTGCGAGTATCACAGCTTTGTAGCCGCAGATGGTGCCCATGGACGAGAGCGCGTCCATGCTCTGCGCGCGAGTGGTGCGGGGCATGAGCTCGACGGAGAACGAGGTTGCGCCGGTGGCGGCGATGTCTTGCACCGTGTGGACGTCGCCCAGCGGGCGGAGAAAGCCGATCAGCACCTGGCCGCGGCGCAGCAGGGGCAGGTCTTGCTTGCCGGTGCGGTCGTTGGAGCCGTACGACAACACTTGCAGAATGATGTCGGCCTTGGCAAAGACGTCGGCACGATCAACCGCAAGCGTCGCGCCCTTGGCGGCATATTCGGCGTCGGGATAGCCGGCTTCGACACCGGCCCCGGCTTCGAGGATGACGTCCAGTCCTGCTTTTTTAAGATTGGGAATGACTGCGGGCACGAGCGCGACCCGCCGCTCCCCCGGAAAGATCTCGCGGGGAACACCGACCAACATGAAGGAGCCTCCACTGACAGCGCAAAGTGGTGAACTCAGCATTCTAACCGCGCCGGCAGTGAATTGTACGGAAAGCGCAGGAAACTGGGAAGGATGAATCCAAAATGAAAACCCGGAGCCGTTAGGGGCTCCGGGTTCTTTGTGATCGTTAGGTCGAGTTAGCGCAAAGCGACGATCACAGTCTCGGCTCCGCCGCCGCCGCTGGAGTCGCGGTTGGAGGCCATGAGTTCCTTCTCCAGTTTCGACTCGGGAACCGCCAGGCCCTGGCCGCGAGCGCTGGTCCAGATCTCGCGCAGGAAGTAGTGGTCGCCGACCTTGTCGAATACCAGCTTGGTTTGATCGGCCTTGGACGGTCCGGCGTAGGCATAGATGCCCAGGACCTTGGCGTCTCCGTCCTTCGCAGCGATTACCGTTGCACGGTCGCCGATGTCGCGGACCTCATAGGCGCCCGCGGGGAGCTGTCTCTGCCCGACGCTAAAGGCAAACGGTACGTTGCCGCTCATGATGGTTTGAGCATGGACCAAAGGAACTGCGATAGCGAAGGCCGCGACGAGAGTCATCAGGGCCCCAAACAGGTTGCGTTTCATAACTCCTCCTTATGGGGCTCCTGTAGCGGAACCCAAGCTGTGAATGTTTGACCGCTTCGCCTTGAGCGCCTGCTCGATTTGCCTTTTGGCTTGCGGCTTACGCCAGGAGATAGAGCAAGCGGGTGGCCAAAGTGCGGCGGGGCGGCGTTGCACGCGTAACGCGCAGTGTTTACAGCGAATTACCGCCGGAATGTCGCGGCGGCAACCAAATTCGGCAACTTCGACTATCCAAGTGGATAGCGTTGACAAACAACTCGGATAGACGGAACCGTGAAAGCTGAATTTGGGCAGGGGAAAGTCGGGAATCCTTGAGCGTTGTCTGATTAATCTGGCCCGACAGCCGAGGCGTTAAGTTTGCCGGATTTTCGAATTAAGCATAGAGGTGACGGGTGGAAATGGAATCGAAGTGGGGGTAGCACGAGATAGTCTCGGGGTGGCGGGTTATTTGCTTGACTCGTACCTGTGGCGTGCTACCTTGTTGAAACTTGGAATCCGAGGTTGTTCACGGCATCCTGTCGATCAAGTGTCCCACACTGGATAGAGGTGGGACTGGAAAGGGGCGACTATGAAGGGAACAGTTTTAGTAGGTACGCTCATTGTGGCTGCTGCTGTGGGCTTTGCAGCGGGTTGGTACTTGCACCAACCGAAAAGTCCGGAGCTAGTGGCGGCTGCGCAACCGAAAAAAGCGACGACGGTGAAGGTGGTCATCACCATGAAGGCAGACAACTCGTGTGCGCAACTCAACTCACAAGGTGGCTTTGCCAAAGTTCCGCCGCTGTCCCGCAGCAACGGCGATAGCATAACGTGGCTGAAGGGGATCGATGCCAAGGGACATGACGCGCCGTTGGTCGTAACATTCCCGCAAATGTCAAACACCCACACAGGTTCTCCCTTTGATCCAAAGTTCATATTTCATGGTGGCGATAATTCCGGACCGCCCGCGAAGAATGCGCCGGATGATGCTTATTTGTATCTCAGCGTGACAGTGGGGGGAGTTCCCTGCACAAACCCGCAAGACCCGGGAGTCATCATCGACCGAATAAAATTCCGCAACATGTTCCGGCTGCCTGAAGGACAACAGGCAGCCCTTAATTCCCATCAAGGAGCGCGAGAAACTCCGGGTTTTGGTGCAAGTGGTCGAAGTCTGGAGTGTCACGCATCGTGCTGCGAGAGAAATGCGCGTCCGCTGCTTTCTTCAACCAATCCAGTGTTTGCTGTTGATCGCCGAACTGGTTGTAAACCAGCGCTGCCCGGAACAGGACATCGGGATCGTCGGGGGCTAGCTCGCAGCGCTTTGTCGAAGTTCGTGGCGGCCGCGGATTTGTCCCCCAGCATGGCACTGTAGTCGGCCGAATAAGCACGAGCGATGGCATCTTTGGGATTGACCTGGATTTGCGCTTGCGGCCAGTTCGATTGCCCGCTTATAGGCCGCGGCCGATTCCGGCCGGCGATCCGGCGACCAGTACAATGCATCGCCGAGATTACCCCAGTTCATAAAGTCCTTATCGTCAAGGCCCGGGCCTTTTCGTACGCCGCGATCGCGTCCGGATAACGGTGCCGGTAAAAGTAGGCTGTCCCAAGGTTGCTGTAAGCATCCATAGTCGGTCGTCAACTCGATGGAACGCCTGTAAGGCATCGATGGCTTTTTCGTATCTTCCCTCCAGGAAGTATGTTCCCACCAAGATTGTAAAAGCCGCGCTTGATTGTCTGGCGTCAGTCGGTAACCTTTCTGAACATGACTTCCGCATCCGCATATCTGCGCTTGCCCGGCGTAGAAAGCACCCAACCAGTTGTAAACGGCCCAATATTGCGGCCGCAGCGAGATTGCTTTCTTATAGGTCGCTTCTGCAGCCTGGGTATTCCCCAAGCTTGTCGAAAGCTTTCGCCAAACCGAGCATTGTGTCGCGCATTGCCATGTATCCAGCGGTGAGTGCTTGTTGAATTTCGCTCGGCCGCTTCGCTGATACTCGCCGGTGTCGGTATAGGTTGCCAAGGCAGGTGTGTCCCTCCGCCAGCTTGGGATCGGTGGCCAGCGATTTTTCGCAGTTGACTTTCGCCTTGTCGAGCCACGCCTTTCCACGATTCGCCTTGTACCCCTGCCAGTACGCCTCGCCCAATCCCGCATAGGCTGGCGCATAGTTGGGACTCACCTTCAGCGCCTGCTCAAACTCCCTGATGGCAGCGTCGATGTTCTCCGGCTTCTGGTAATCGAGCAGGTAGCCGCGGCCTTTCAGGTAGAACTCGTACCCCGCGGGCGGCGAGGCGTGGACAACCTCCGGCTCCGGCTGCCCATTCTGCGAGCCCGGCGGGCAGCATGGCGATGACTTCGCCGGCCAGCGTATCCTGCAGCGCGAACAGGTCAGCGTCGTTTCCCGTAACGGTACAGGCATTCAAGACCCGATGAGTTTTGGAGTCGATCAGGCTGCAGGTGACGCGAACCCTGTCGCCTGAGCGCTGCACGGTGACCTCAAGCACGCGCTCCACACCGAACTCGCGGCGGGCCGCGTCGGTCGTATTGGCTCCCCGGGCTATCAGTTCGCTGGGCGGAATCAATTGCAGTTGTTGCCCGAGAGTGGCCCGCGCAATAGTTGCGCTAACGGTTTCGGCCATGCCTCGAAGCAGGGCATTGTCTGACGGATCCTGAGCGCCGGTATCCACCGGCAAGATGGCAAGAAGGCGAAATTGGCTGGCCTCGGTTTTTGCGGAAGGCCAGAGCTTATGCTGGATCTCCGGCCAAAAGTGGTAGACCGCCATGGCCGAAATCGCGAGCAAGGCAGCCAGCGCGGTCACTGCGAAGCGCTTTGCCATTTTCTGCTGACTGGTCCTGGTGTGCAGCCCCTGGGACAGCCGCTCCAGGTCTTCGCGCAGCTCGGTTGCCGACTGGTAGCGGTTCTCTGGTTTCTTCTGCAGGCAGCGCAGGATGACCTGCTCCAAGCCGGGCGACACTGCCGGGTTCACCTCGCGCGGAGGTCGGGGCCGGCTGTTCAGGATGGCGTCGCGCACCTCGTGGATCTTGGCTTCCGGAAACAGCAGCTGGCCCGTCGCCATCTCATACAGCACGGCCCCCACCGACCACAAGTCGCTGCGTTGGTCGGAGACGCCGGCAAACTGCTCTGGCGCCATGTAGGGCAGCGTGCCCGTCAGGGTCATGTTGATGGTAACGGTCTCCAGCGAGGCGGCGTCTTTCGTGGGGTCGAACCTCTCCGCCAGGCCGAAATCGAGGATCTTCAGGGTGCCGTTTTGCGTGATGCGCAGGTTCCCCGGCTTGAGATCGCGATGGATAATGCCCTCGCGGTGGGCCGCCTCCAGTCCAGCCGCCAATTGCACGCCCAGGGCGAGGACCGTCTCTTCCGGCAACGCTCCGCCCGACAGTTTGTCGTCGAGTCCGTTGCCCGCGATATATTCGGTGACCAGGTACTCGACCGGCTCGTCGCCGAAGTCATGGGCAGTGGCGATGTTGGGATGGTTCAGCTTGCCCACCGCACGGGCTTCGCGGCGAAACCGGTCGCGCGCACCTGGGTCAGCTAAGGCCTTTTCGCGGCAAGGATCTTGATGGCTACGTCACGCTCAAAGCGCAAATCGCGGGCGCGCCACACCTCTCCCTGTCCACCTGCGCCTATCTTTTCGATGAGCCGGTGGTGGCCAAGCTGGTCCCCGGGACTGAATGAACGCTCCGACATAGCTGCTCGATGCCGGGCCGCGACGGGCCCAGCAAATAACTACAGCAAGTTGGTTGCCATAGTTTGCAATCCGGTCACTTAGCTTACTGCACCCTGAACAGGATAGAAAGGCGATTCGAGCCGGAGATGGCTAAACTTTGAAAAATATCCTTTTTCGGTACATGGCGTAAATCGGCAGCCAGCAGACCGCGACAAACACGATGGAGTAAAGCAACGAGCCCAGGGGCCGGGAAGCAATACGCTGCCGAAGAATGGCTCGGTACAGGTGGTCCTCCAGGGGAATTGACCGGCGTCCCACGTGCACATGCAGGCCGTAAAGCAGGCCCGCCACCAAATCGGCCAGCACATACGCTGCGATGGCATTGGTGCCGAAGACGATGAACGGTTTGGTCCACCACCCGCGCCGCATCTTTCTATCGCAGACCCAGTAGCACATAGCCAGAGCGATCAGGGCACAGCCGGCGGTGAAGAGCACGAACGAACTGGTCCACAGCTTCTTGTTGATGGGAAACCACAGGTGCCAGATCTGTCCGGCTACAATTCCGGCGACGCCGAAGGCGATCATGCCATAGAACTTTTTTGCGGCGTCGATGCTCTTGCCCAACCATTCGCCGGTCAGCACCCCAATCAGCGCCGTCGCAATCGCGGGAAAAGTGCTGAGGATGCCTTCGGGATCGCGTGTCTTCTCATACATGGCTCCCGGCAGAAAGAGCTTGTCGATGTACCAGTTCAGGTTTGCATTCGGATCATTGATGGGCATGTCGCTGCCGGGCATGCCGACCCCCGGCACCGGTATGAAACGCATCGCCACCCAGTAACCGAGCAGCAATGCTCCGACCCACAATGCGATGCCGCGCCAGCCCGAATACAGCGTGATGATCGCCGCCGCCAGATACGCCACCGCAATGCGCTGCAGCACTCCGGCCACGCGCCAGGTGGAGAGATGGAAATACGGCAATCCGTTGAGAAACAGTCCAATCAGAAAGATGATGGCGGTGCGGCGGAGGGTGTGCAGTAGCAGGTCGCGCTTTGATTCGCCACGCTCGACGCGGGTGCGAAACGACAGCGTCAGTGACACGCCCACGATAAAAAGGAAGAACGGAAAGATGAGGTCGGTAGGCGTCCAGCCGTTCCAGCGCGCGTGATTCAGCGGCGCATAGGCGAAGTCGTTGCCCGGGTTATTCACCAGGATCATGGCCGCGATGGTCGCGCCGCGAAACACGTCGAGCGAGTAGAGGCGCGACGACGGGGGACGTAGCGGAGACTGGTGAACCGTGGCTGCCTGGGGGATGGTTGCCATTCGCGATGCGGCCTTGGCCGGAGGCCGCTGCTTTTATCCTAACCCACAGCAGGAGCGGGCAGGCGGCGGTTAAACTGCGCCTCGGACGATCGAAGTGCCATCCTACAAGTCCATCCTCTACGCCACGGGCCGCGGCGCGGCGGGGCCCTCGTTCATCAGCTTGCGCTGCTCGTGGGTGAGCAGGCTCCAGACCCTGTTCTGCGTGACGACGTGAAGTTGCTGGATGCGCGCTTGCTTCTGCTCCTGCGTCATCGTCTTGTCGCCGAAGACGGCGAACAGTTCATTCGCCTCCTGAAGGAACACCGCGCGCAGCTTGGGTTTCTGCTCAGCCGTGAGCGAGACCTGCTTGTCGAGCGCGGCGAGGTGGCCGTCGGCAAAGGCGTCGGGCGAGGAGAGCATCTGGTGGCCCGGCGGCATGGCGCCGCTGGTCTGCGCGGTGGCGATGAATGGTAACGTGCAAACGATGAGTAAATAAACAATAGCGCGTAGTTTCATGAAGAATCCGGCGCGAACGAAATCGAGAGGTCCGCAACTTCAGGCTAGCAACCCGTAACGCGCGACTGCTATGACGCGCATCACAAATGTCGTTGCGGAGTGCGTGAGTCTATTTTGTTCCCAGGTGTTTGTCGAAAAACTTAACGATCACGTTGAAAGCCTCCTGCGATTCAGGGACGTCGGCGTTGTAGAAGAACCCATGAAACATGCCGTCCCACACGTGCAAGTCCGCGTCGACGCCAAGCTTGACCAACTGCGTGTGCGTATAGAGCGCAGAGCTCATTTCGAAGCCGCGCGTGCCGGTAATCATCAGCGTCGGAGGAAACTTCGCCAGGATTTCCGGGGAGTTGATAGGCGCTACCAGCGGGTCTTTGGGATTGGCGCCGCTGAAATAGCCCAGCCTCATCATGGCTGCCTCATCCATGTGCGGCATGAAGCGAGCTTCGCCCAGGGGGGTCGACGTGTATTCCGCATCTCCTCCGAAGCCGCCGGCCGAGGCGCAGAAGATTCCGATCGCACCCGGCAACGGCAGGCCATGCTGCTGGAACCATGCCATCGATTGCGCGGTCAGCATCCCGCCCGCCGAGCATCCGTAGATTCCGATGTTCTCCGGCTTGTAGGTCTTCAGCAGTTCCTTGTACACGGCGGCCACGTCCTCGCTCGCGGCGGGGAACCTATTGTCGGGGCCCTCGCGATAATCCACACTGATGACCTTGATTTGTCCCACGCCCGCGATGGGCCGCGACTCGAGTTCCGCGCAGCCTGGCCAGCAGCCTGAAAATCCGCCGCCATGCAGGTTGATGAGCACGCGGTCCTTGTTCCGGGCAGCAACGCCCGCGCTAGGCGTGTATACATACGCGTGGACCCCGGCGATCTTCGTGTCGTCCATCTTCAGCGCATAGAGTGCCTTCTGCCGCTCCAGGTATCCCATCATGAAGCGCGGAACGCCGTTCACCTGCTCCAGCTTCGGTGGGTCCTGCATATCATGCAGGTGCTGGTTCAGGTAGGCTTTCCCTTCGGGCGTCAAGAATTTCGACATCGGGACCGACTCGGCCGGAAGCTCGACCGTTCCATCAGCTTGCACAATGACGGGCGGCAGCTTGTTGGCGTTGCCAGGTTGAGTCTTGGTGTTGTCTTGCGCTGAGCCGACCAGCGCGAGGCTGCTGACTGTGAAGACCAGGAAAACGACCGCGTTGCTCATCTTTGTGCACCTCTTATGACGATGGAAGGATGACGAACCCTACTGCTTCTCCCCCGCCTTGAACTCGGCCCATGGGTTGCCCTTCATGTCTTGCAGCACGGGCTTCTCCCACTCGAATTCCGGCCGCTCTTTCAGGAACGGCGCGGCCTCGAAGCTCTCGCCGCAGGGATACCCCGCGCGCGCATCAAAACTCATGTTCTTCGCCAGCGTGCTGTCGGCGGCTTGCGAGGTTACCGCTCCGCCGGGATTGTACGGCGGATCGTCCCACTCCGGCACACCCCGCGGCGAGACTGCGATGTGTCCGCACAGTGAGCGCTCGTTGGGGCCTTCCTTCTTGTCGTAACTGTCGTAGTGATCGGCAAGAAACTTCTGCGCCATCGCGATGTCGATCTGGCCTTTGTACTGGTCCATCAACTGGTCCCAGCGCACGTGGCGGGCATTCATCGAGCTGCCCATGTCCTTGGGATTGAAATCCGTTTCCTTCTTGATCAGCTCGGGGTCGCTAGGGAAATTCGAGCCCACGAAGAAACCATCTTTCGTGCGCCACACGCGATGCATCTTTAGGCCAAGTTCGAAGCGCGCCACCTCGCCGGTCTTGTTGTCGGCCAGCAGCCAATCATTGGCGTAGCCGCCGTTGTTGCCGTCGAGCATGATTTTCACGTACTCGTCGATCGAGCTGGCGTACTGCAGTGCCTTGCGCGCGCGCGAAAACTCGGGCTTGCCCTTGGGATCGAACAGCGAGAAGCCGGTGATGGTGGTCTCGGTCACCATGAGGCCCGAGGAGTTGATGCCGAAGTCGTCGTCGCTGACGATGATGCCGGGAAAGCCGTCCTGGATGATGTGGAAGCCATGCGTGGGCATGATGTCGAAGACGATGGTCCAGCGGCTGCCCACGGGAAAGTTGGTCCAGTTGCTGTGCGCGATCACCGGCTTGTGGTCTTTGGTCATCGACCCAGTCGCGACAAACGCGCTGCAGTTACCCGGAGGCACCAGCTTCGGAGGGTCCTCGGCCTTCTGCTGCCGGTTGAGCCACGGCAAGTAATAGTCGGGGACCTCTTCCATCGCGTTCAACGCCACCACGTCCCACAGGTCCATCTTCACGCCCTTGGCCTTCAGCCCATCGGCGATACCCTGCAGCTCTTCCTTATATTCCGGATCCACGCCTGGCCAGATGACGGTCTTCGCCGTCTCGCGGAAGAACTCCCAGTCGCGCTTAGTGCGGTGAGTGTCCATGAACTTCACGGCATTGAAGCCGTCGGCGATCTCGGCCGAAAGCAGGTAGCCGTGCTGATAGCCAATGTCGGCGGGCGAGCCTTCGAGGTGGACGTAGATCCACTTGCTGCGTTCGAAGCGATAAGCTGGCTTCAGGCGCGCGGCAGAACTCGTCTCAGCGGCAAAGCCAGCGCTAACCAGCAACAGAAGACATACAACTACACGGCGGTTGAACATTTGGCTCCCCGGTCGGACAGGCGTGAACAGGCTCCCAGAAGCTTATACGCTGGCGCGGCGTGACTCAAATCGAAGGAGTTTTGATAGATAATGCTTCACGATGTCTCCAGGTCTGCTGCCGTTCGAGGATCTGATTAATCGGCTCGCGCAATACTATGGCGAACCGGCTCCGCCTGTCGTGACCGATCCTTTCGCAATGATTTTGTGGGAGAACGTCGCGTACCTGGCTAACGACGCTAAGCGAGCGGAAGCGTTCACTGAATTGCGTGTGAATACCGGCCTCACGCCCGCCGGAATCCGCAAGGCTAAAGACCATGTGCTCCTCGCCATCGCCAGTAAAGGAATCGTCCCGGCCAACACCGTGGAGAAGCTACGCCGCGCCGCCGAGATTGCTCGCGACGATTTCGGCGACAACCTCTTGTCCATCCTCGACAAGCCGCTGGCTTCCGCCAAGAGAGACATGCGCAAGTTTCCCGCCATCGGTGAGCCTGCCGCCGAAAAGATCCTGCTCTTCAACCAACGCTATCCCGTGCTTGCGCTGGAATCCAATGGCCTGCGCGTGCTGGTGCGATTGGGCTACGCTCCCGAACATCGCAATTACTCGACCCTTTATAAGCGGATGCAAAAAGCACTGGCTCCCCAGTTGCCGTCGGATTGCTACGCCCTGATCCGCGCGCATCAGCTTTTGCGGCATCACGGACAGCAGTTGTGCAAGCGCACCTTGCCGCTGTGCGTTCAATGCCCGTTGCGACCAAACTGCGACTACTTTGCCGAACATGCGCCTTCTTACGCGTAGAGTCCATGGACTACCTGACCAAGCCAGACTCCTCCTGCTGAGCCCGACAAACCTTAGTGCCATGCTCTGGGTCCAATGCAAGTAAATAAATTTGCGCTGGATACTAAGAAGGGGTATAGAGTGGGGGACTCCATTAGAGCTGGGATGGCAGTTCCGGTTCTTATCGTAACTCAATCCCACAGCCGCTTGGAGAGTACTGGCTTAAATCGCTGGCATGCTAGTAACTGAAGCGAACCATTGGCTCGTCGTCAAGGAGTGAACCATGAGAAAAGGGACCTACGTTGCTTTCACATTGCTGCTGTGCGTTGCTGCCACGTCCTACTTCGGACTTGGGACCTCAAACAGCAGAGATAGCCAATCGATTCTGGTTACGACAGCCAGCGCAGCACCCGCTGGCGCGGACGACGCTTGCAAGCTTCCTACTGAGGCGCCTGATCCGAAGGATGCTAAAGCTGTGGCAGAGACGGCGTGGAGGATCTTCATCGCCGTCAATTGCCCGGCGAACGCCACTCAGTTGGTGTGGGAGACCTGGACTGAGCAGTACAGCCTATTAACCCAGCCTGGACGTCCACCTAGTAAGGCCAAGCGCCTTCACGGCAGCGCGTTGGGGATGATGCTGTCCGCCAAATTACCGGGAGCGAAGTTGCCGCAGCTTAATCCGACGACCGGGTGCCAAGGCTTGCCTCGCCCCCCTTCCAACATGCCCACGCCCAATGCCCCAACACCTGGGGGAGAGTTTTGCGAGGAAGTACATTTGGATCCGACTATGGTGGCGTACATAGTGCAGCACGGATATCAATTCCGGGTGGGCCAGGAACAGGCTGTGACCAGCCACGCCACCATTCAGTTTCCGCATACCGCAGTGGAAGTGAAGGCAGACTGGTTTCCGGCCAACGACTTCGATCCGGCCCAGTTTAGTTGCACCAACCCAACGCCGGGTCTGCACACGGAAGTGATCGATGGCACGTGCTATGCCCTGGTGGGCATGCATATTTCCTCCAAGTTGCTGCCAGATTGGCTGTGGATGACCTTCGAGCCGCAGAACACGACCACCAATATTCAACGCTGCAGCACCAATCTATTCGGACCCTGCTACGACCCGTTCGGTTCGAACCCGGCTACAAGCACCGGAGAAACGACGCAACAGACTCCGGCCTTAGCCGCTCTCATGAAGCAGGCGGGCCTTGCCCCTGAATTCTCTAACTACCGCATGGATGGCGCGCAAGTTGCCTTCGAGATTGGAACGAATCCAACCCTGCTGGGCAACTCCATCATCGAGGGAGAGACTGTGCCGGGCCTCGGCAAAGGACAGGCCTCCTGTATCACCTGTCACTCGACCTCCATAATCAACAAGCATGGCCAAGAAAATAAGAATATCGGCGGGGTAGGATTGGAACCGGCGATTCCGACAGGCTATATCTCACGCGACTTTGCCTGGTCGCTGGGCGAGGCGTGTCCGAACTCCGTGTTCAATGCCAACCCCAACTGTCTCACCCTTGTACCGCTGAAACCGGCCACGACGCAGAAGAAGTGAGGGACGGGCGGCTCCGCGTTTCAGGAGTCGCCTGACCCCTTGAGAGTCGCCCCGCCCAAGCTCCTGCCGGTGCGGGGCCGTCTGACAAGCAAACGGAATGCCAAGGTCGGGTCTGTTAGCCTGCTCTGGAACAGAAAATCGAAGCCCTGCCGGTACTTGCTATCGATCCTCGGACACTTCGGCTGAGCCACGCTGGCGGCGCGGCCTGCGCTAGCAAAAGCAATAAAAATGCCCGCGACACAACTTTAGTGGTTCTCAGCCGGGTATTACTACGGACAAAGGTCATCTTTTGTCCGGACGCCGCCGTAAGGGTTTACTATGCATCAGACGCCGTCGTATTTGTGGGGAGTTCCGCAACAGATTTTTTCTGCGCCGTCGCCACAAGGATTGTAGTTTTGCGCCTCAGCCGTCACATCATTCGACTTCTATTCGCGCTGGGTTTCCTGCTGGCGTGTGCTGGCCCTGGAATGGCCCAGACGCCCAACCGCGTTCTGCCCCAGCCGGAGCTTCAGCGCGGCTTCCGCGAGATGTACAACCTCGATTTTTACTCCGCCCATCGCACCTTTCAGGTTTATCAGCACCTTAACCCCGACGACCCCCTCGGCCCGGTGGCCGACGGCGCCGCCTACTTGTTTGGCGAGTTCAACCGCTTGCACATTCTCGAAACCGACCTGTTCACCAACGACGACCACTTCGACAGTCGGGAAGAACAGCATCCCGATCCCGCCGTAAAGTCGGCCTTCGAGGCCGCTCTGTCGCGCGGTGATGCGCTCACCGACAAGATACTCGCTTCGTCGCCCAAGAACGCTAACGCCCTGTTTGCGCGCGTTCTCTCCAACGGACTGCGCAGCGATTACGCCGCCATGATCGAGAAGCGAAATATCGCCAGTCTGAGCTACATGAAAGTATCGCGCACCACGGCGCAGCAACTGCTCTCGATCGATAGCCACCTGCTATGACGCCTACCTCGCCATCGGCGTGGAGAATTACATGCTCGGCTCCGCGCCCGCCCCGGTGCGCTGGTTGCTGCGTGCCGTCGGCTCACAGACCGACAAGGAGGCTGGCGTCTCCCGCCTGCGCCTCACCGCGGACAAGGGCTATTACCTCGCTCCCTTTGCCCGGCTGCTGCTGGCGGTCGCCGCCCTGCGGGATAAGGACAAGCAAACCGCCCGCACCCTGCTGGCCGGCCTGGCCACCGAGTTCCCCCACAACCAGCTCTACTCCAAAGAACTCGCGCGCATTGATTAGCGGCTCCCCTCGTTGTCACCGGCCTTGCAGCGTCCGTTTCTATCCTCCGCCCAGCTTGAAGTTCACGTCGATCTGCGTATCCACCTCGACTGGCTCCCCATTCAGCAGATAGGGGCGATACCGCCACTGCCGCACCGCCTCAATCGCGGCCGGTGCAAGCATGGGGTGTCCGCTGAGCAGCCGCAGGTCACGCACTGTGCCGTCTTTGCCGATCACCGCGTGCAACACAACCGTTCCCTGGATGCGCGCCTGCACGGCAATCGGCGGATACTGCGGCTTCACCTGGCGCACCAGCATGCCCGCCGCCACGCCCGACGAAACCCGCAGTTTTTGCGGTGGCAAGGGTTTCACCATGACAGGCGGCATCGCGCGCGCAATCTCGGTAATCACGGAATTCGCCACTCCTCCCGGCACGCCGCCGGGAACGAAGCCTTCCATGCTGGGTGGACCATCGGCGGACGACGGCTCGTCACGCACCATCGAAGTCTTCAGGGGAACACGGCTGGGCTCGCGTAATACATCATCGTTAAGTTCCCGGGCGGGACGCTGGACGCGAGGCTCGCTTCGTTCCGTACGCATTGGCGCGGGTCCCGGCGGCGGAGGCGGAGCCTCCAGCATGACCGCCCACAACTGTTTGGGCAGCGCCTGCGTGTAGATCAGCGGCAGCAGTACCAGCACGCCGATCGCGCAGACTTCCATCGCAAACGACGCCAACTTGGTCCAGGTTTTGCGCGGACGACTCCCCGCGCCTGAATCGAACAGGCTGTCTTCGAACATGCTCGCCGCTCCTTTTCGGATGTCACTAAAGACACCGCGGCGGCGAAGATTGCTCCGGGAAAATGCGAGATGAGCGACAGCGGCGGGCCCGCCAGCGTCCTAGATGACCGGCATATCCAGCGCGCGCAATTCCGCCTTGATCTCGGCCAGCAGTTCGTCCACCGCCGAGGCCGGAAGAATCGGCCCAGCATGCTGCAACGTCATTGGTGCGGCAGCGGGATCGCCAAACATCTGCAGAAAGTCCGTAGCCGAAAAATTCTTCAGGTACGACTCCACCACGGCATCGTCCACAAAGCCCGCACCCGCCTGGTGCAGTGCGTACCCGGGGATGGGCCGCGCCGCAGCCGCCAGCATCTGCCGCATGACGCCCACGCCCAGCCAGTACTTCACCGCCACTTTCTTGTCGCGCAGTTCGCTGAGCAGTGACGGGAACGGCTCCATCTTCGACATCGTGATCGCGACCGTGATATCGATCGCCCCCGACTTCCAGACCTGTTCCAATTTCTGGTGCGTGTCCACCAGCACGCGGATAAATCGCGTGAGGTAGGCCACTAACCGCGTGATCACTGGGGCCGCGAGACTGGTTCCGGATTCTGTGTCTTCCGCGTGGCCCTCAGGAAACCCCAACAGCACGCTGGCCACGCCAGTACCGTGGTTGCGCTTGAAGTCGCTGGCCGCCGACAGTATGGGAATGTCGATGCCCGGCGCCGCCACCCACGGATGATAGAGTTCATCCCCCGGCTTCCCGATGGACGCACGCTCCCAGATGCGTGTCCCCTGATGATCGGCAGCGGTGACGCCAATCACCCACGGAGCCACGCTCCAGGGGTTCAGTGTGTTCTCCGCCGGGCCTTCGTTCCCTGCCGCCACCACCGCGACATATCCCAGGTTCGCCGCCGCGTAGGTCGCCACATTCATCGGCTCGGCCGGGTCAAAAGCCCCCGGCCCAGGCGAGATGCTGAGGTTGATTCCGCCCATCTCCGAACGCTTTTCCTCGGGAAGCCCGCAGAGTTTGTCGAGCGCGTCCAGAATCCGGGTGTACTGCCGCAGGCGCGGCTGGTGCACATTCAGAACACCGGGCAGCGCCTTCACCGCCGCGATTGCTTCCGGCGCACACTCCAGCGCCATCACCGGGAAGCTGGCGAACGCAGTCAACGGCCCCGTCGCGTGTGGCTCCAGACTCTTCGCATCGAACCGCTCAGGGTCATACGTCAGCACAATTTGTTCGGTCATACCGTCTTTGCTGCGGCCTTCAGGGGGTTTCCGAACGTCAAGATCTTCTTGATCGTGGTCTCGGTTGTCGCTTTCTTGCCCACTTCCACGTTGAGCTTGTCGCTGTGGTACTTCACGTTGAACTTCAACTGCATCAGAAAAACGATGCCAGCGGCAATGGCCATCATGGTGAGCGGCTCGAACTTGAAGGCAAGCTGATCGAGCGAGTCCTGCACGTACTGGCTCAGGTCAGGATCTTCCGCGCACAGGCTGAGCAGGTTCCGCGCCGCCTGGCCGCGCAACGCCGTACTCGCCTCCGGCCGGATCTGGTCGATCTCGCTCGACAAACCCGAAAACGCCTCTCCCAGCATGGTGGCCGCCTGGGCATCATCGAGCTTCTCGGGCGCGCCGCCCTGGGCTTGCACCGCCGCCTGCAGGCACTTGGCGAGATAAGCTGCCGCCTGGATCGCCTCTTGATCGTTGAGTTGGGAAATCTGGTCCTTCAGTTCCGGCATGGGTTCCTCCTGTAGCGCAAATTGGTACGCGTTGCTTTTTCACGCCGGGCAGCACATCGCCGGCGTTTGACGCGGAGATCGTTCGCAAGTTTACTTCACTCGCTGCAGCTCGCGGTAGGCCTCGCTCTTTGAGACGCCGAACTCCTTGGCCACCTGTTTGAGGGCGGCCTTTTCGTCCAGCGAATCGGCGCTCATCAACTCGCGCACGCGCTGCCCGACGCTTTTCACCGCCGGCTTGGCCTGCTGGCCACCTTCGGCCTTTCCGATCAGCAGCGTAATCTCCCCTTTGACCTCAGCCCGCTGCTGGAGCGTAGCCAGCACATCCTCCGCTCGACCCCGCAGGAACTCCTCGTGCAGCTTGGTCACCTCGCGCGCCACCACCACGTGGCGGTCCGCCCCCAGCAATTCCACGATATCTTGCAGCGTCTCGACCACCCGATGCGGCGCTTCGTAGAAAATCTGCGTCCGCGGAGAGTTCCGAATCGCCTCCAGCAGCGTGCGCCGCGCCCCTTGTTTCGACGGCAGAAATCCGCTGAAGCGAAACGAATCCGTCGGCAGCCCGCTGGCAACGAGCGCCGAGAGAAACGCCGACGCGCCCGGCACCGGCACCACCTTAATATGATGGCGCACCGCCAGCGCAATCAGCCGGTATCCCGGATCGCTCACCCCCGGCATCCCCGCATCGCTCACCATGGCGATGCTCTCGCCCTGCTCCAGCCGCACGATCAGCTCCGCCGCCCGTGTCAGCTCGTTGTGCTCGTGGTAGCTGACGGTGATCTTCTCGATGCCGTAGTGGTCGAGCAGATGCACCGTGTGGCGCGTGTCCTCGCAGGCAATCAGGTCCACTTCCTTGAGGACGCGCAGCGCCCGCAGCGTGATGTCCTCCATGTTGCCGATGGGCGTGCCCACCAGGTAGAGCGTGCCCGCGCCGGCAGCGCCGCCATCGCGCAGCACGCGGGTTGTTACGTCCGCCTTCTCCATACGCGGCCAGTCTACACCCTGCGTGCGCAACCATGCGTGAACCCCAAGCGTCACCTCGCCTGCTTTCACCTTATCGATTGAGTTGTTTCTTTCACGGCTCCGGTACCATGTATTCGGAAACCCGCATGTCGCTTTTGCGTCGCCTGATGAACCGCAACATGACGCTCTACGACCAGCTCGACGCGCTGGCCGGATGCGGCATTGCGCCCTGCGACGGCGTCGGCCCCGCCGATTTGCTGCGCATGTACGGCGAGCGCGCCTATGAGACCTCGCCCTTCAAGTTGTTGCTGACGGCTCTGGGCTCGGAAGCCGACGAGCCGCCCCACCAACCGATGTCTGACAACGTGTGGGTCATGCGTGCGGAGTGCGCTGCCCGCGGCGGCGACTACGTCAACGTCGCCCACCGCATGGCCGCGCTTGCCGGCGATGCTCTGCCCCTTGCAGAAGTCCAGGACGAGTTCGACCTGCGCCGCGGCGTAGCCTGGCTTACCTTTACCCTGCGCGGCGAGCCCTTCCGCTGGCCCGCCAAAATCGAGGAGCGCTGGATCGATCCCAACATCCTCAGCCGCTTCGCCGCCCTGCTCGAGGCGCAGGACACCCAACTCCGTTACGTCTGCCTCGACCTCGGCGGCCAGGATTGTCTAATTGCCTGCGCCACCAAGGAACAGTTCTCCGCGTTGCGTACGCTCACCGGCCTCGCCTTCGAGTGGCTGGGCTAAGTTACACCGTGGAAGCTGGAAGAATTCCGGGCGACTGGCCAGGGCGTCACAGCCAATCGGCACCCACGTCACAAACTTTCTGCCGTCTGTTCAGCTAAACTGCCGCTCGGGCGGCAGGAACTGTCGGAACCGCCCGATTTTCTCGCCCGTGGATGAGCTGTGTTCCGTACAACACAAACGCTGCTTGCTCTTATCATCGCTATGTCTTCGGTAACTCCGCTGTGGGCCGCCAGCGATGACATCCTCGGCACATGGCTTAACCAGAAACAGGACGCCAAAATCAAAATCGCCCGATGCGGCAACAACTTCTGCGGCGAGATCGTCTGGCTGAAGGAATCCGTCTATCCTGCGGGCTCCACAGAAGGCACGCCCGGCACCGCGAAGATCGACTACAAGAACCCCGACGCCGCTCGTCAAAAGACCCCGCTCATGGGCCTGCAGATTATGGACAGCTTCCAATTCGCAGGAGACAACCTCTGGAAGAACGGCAGAATCTACGATCCTGACAGCGGCAAGACTTACAGCGCGAAAGCCACGCTGGTCTCGCACGACCAACTCGACCTGCGCGGCTTCATCGGCGTCTCGCTCCTCGGCCGCACCGAGAAGTGGACCCGCGCAAAATAACGGACTGGCGCAGATCGACCCCTCAGCCCATGCTGGTGTTCGTTCACACCTCGGAGACGCTCAGCATCCTCTGCGACCGCCCTGTTATAGTTGCCCGTTACTTCTAACCATGAATCCATCTGACCAAGTGCTGGCAACGCTTCGCGGCGATCTTATTGAAGTTTGTACCGGCACGACTTTCGTGGTCTTCGGGCTGGTAGCCCTGGCTGTGGCTGCCTTGCGCCGCCGTAGCGGCGTAAGCGCCATCGTCTGGGTTGGAATCTGGAGCGTCATGTATGGCGTTCTCAGTCTGGTCGGCACTGTGCTCTTCGTCTCGGCTTTGCCGCACTGGTTGCAACTCGCCGCTCCTTACATTCGCGTCCTGGCCACCTATCTCATGCTGGTTGTCGCCACCATGGCGTGGCTGCAGATTACCCGTGGCCACTACCGCATTCTGCTGAATGTCATTACGTGCGTCGCGCTGCTCATCGCCGTGGCTGGCTTTGCCTACTTTGTCTTCACAGGATCGCCCGACAAGTTGACCCCCTGGAACAATCTCCTGGCAGCGTGCTCGCTCCTGTTTTTACTCGTCACTATCGGCGTGCGCAGCTTCTCCCGCAGATATCTGGTCCTGCCGCAACGAGGTGTGCTGGCCGCAGGAAGCTTGCTGTTTGCCCTTGAGGCGCTATTTGTCAACCTTTCGCGGCCGCTCGGTTTCCAGTCAGGCCGCATCTGGGACTCGCTCGGTTTCGCCGTTCTCCTGTTCTCGTTCGCCTACGTTGCCTTGCAGATCGTCTTCACCGGTGAGCGCCGCCTGCAATCCATCGAGGCCGAACTCGCCATCGCCCGCCAGTTGCAGTTCTCCATTCTGCCCACTACCGCGCCCGAAGTCCGCAACCTCCGCATCGCCGCCGTTTACGAACCCATGACCGAGGTCGCCGGCGACTTCTACGAATATCTCCCCGTCGATGAATTCCGTACCGGCTTTCTCATCGCCGACGTTTCCGGCCACGGTGTCCCTGCTGCATTGATCGCTTCGATGATTAAGATGGCGGCCCAGTCTGTCGCCGCCGCCTCCGACAATCCCTCCGAACTGATGCGGCGACTGCGTGATGTCTTGTCAGCGCAATTGCAGGGGCAATACGTCTCCGCCGCCTACCTCTGGCTCGACGCCGAATCCCGCACCGCCCGCTACTCCGCCGCCGGACACCCTCCGCTTCTCTTCTGGCGTGCACGCGACGCCGCGCTTGATCGCATCGAAAGCAACGGCCTGCTCTTCGGAGTGCCCATTGACTCCGACTATCCCACCTGCGAAATCCAATTCTCCCCTGGCGACCGCTTCCTCCTCTACACCGACGGCCTCAGCGAACCCGAAAATTCCGCGGGGGAGGCCTTCGGCGACCACCGCATCCAGCAGATCCTGCGCGACAACCCCTCGCGCCCCGCCGCCGAACTCTCCCTGCTCCTGCTCAATGCCGTCCGCGCCTGGCAACCCCCATCCACCCCGCAACAGGACGACATCACTTTCCTCGTGCTTGATGTCCTTTGACCAAAAGTAAGGCCGGAGCTTTTCGCCCCGGCCGCAGTGTTCGTCAAGCTGTGCTGCTTATCTCTAATGCCACGACTGGAACTTCCAGTCGATCTGGCCCCCAGACGCAGCACGCTTTACTTGCACGAAGTAGGTCCCCTCCGGCCCGGTCGCCCACTCGTCGTTACTCCCAGTCGGCTGTCCGTTGCCGCCGCAGAACCACTCGAAGCGCTGGTTGTCCACCTCGATCAACGCGCTACCGCCCTTCGCCACTGGAACGAACGTGCCTTTCTGGTAGTCCCAGATCCAGATATTGGCTTCGCCGCACGAGTCGTGCGACGTGTCCAGCGTCTTGCGCGACACGACCGACGGCACCTTGGGCCGCGGGAACTGGCACACGTCGTTGGGCGTTAGTTTCACGCATGCCTGGATCGTTCCCATCGCTGCGTCGAGCACCAGCGGTGTGCCTGCCGGCGCGGGCAATTTCGCTGAAACCTGCTGCAGCGCGTCATTCACCCGCTTCTTCTCGTTTTCGGCGAAGTTGTTGGCGGTAGTTTCCGACGCATGGATCCTCGACTTCGCAAACGCCGCCAGCAAGTCGTCGCCAGCGCTTGCGCCGTGCAACTCGAAATGGTGGACGAACGCCGTCGCCCGTTTCGCCTGCACCGGAAGCGTCTGTTGCTTCGGCAGGAACATGACCAGCTCGATGTCGAACACCGCGTTCAGATTCACTCCGCTCTTGCTCACCGCCGCCGTGTTCTCATGCACCACATACTTCACCAGCACGTTCTCCGGGCTGTCTCCGACCCGTAACTCCGCCTTCGCCGACGGCGCCAACGTCACGCTGTTGATCTGGAAGCGCTTGTCCCCTTGCAGCGACTTCATGATCTCCGCATGAATGTCCGTCGAGCTCGCGTCCCAGAACGTGTCCAGCTGCTCCTTCAGGAAGCCCGGCATCGGCACCGTTGCCTTGAGCGATGGAGCCTGCAGAATGATGTCTCCAGGCACCATGTCCACGTAGTTCCCCACGCTGTCGTCCACTACCGTCAACTGGCGATAGAAATACCACTGCAGCGCTCCGTTCCCCGCCCTCTCCAGTTGCACGAAATTAAATGCGTTTGGATTCGCCACTCGCTCGTCACTATTGCCGCACTTCCATGACAGTTCCTTGGTCAAGCCCGGCAGTTCCTTCACCACCGACTGCCCCGCTTTGACCGTGACCTGCCCGTCCTTCGCCTTGAACGTCACGGCGTGCGACCCATCGCACGCGTCCTTGCTGTTGCCGAGCTGGGTCTGCGGATTCACCGTCGCCGCGTCCGCCGTCACCCGCACAAACGTCCATTGAATGGCTCCGTTGGCTGCCCGCGAAATCTTTACCTTATTAAAGTCCTTGTCGTTCGCGCTGCGTTCCCGGCTCCCGCCGCAATACCACGTGATCTCTTTCGTAAGCCCCGGCAAGTCGAACCCCTTCGTCGGCGAATTCGCTCCCACCGAAACCTGCCCCGAACTTGTCTGGAACTTCACCGGGTTGCTCTTGTCGCACCCATCCTTGGTATCGCCCACCTTGGTCTCCGAAGCCACGAGCATTGGACCCGCCAGCATTAGAGTCACCAGCACCAGCATTCCTGAACGCATCTTCATCAGTTCTCCTTAGTTACTCCAGCTACTCCGCAGCCCTTTCGCACGTAGTCGTAGGCTTACGACCCATTGCGCGCGCACCAAACCAATTCGTGACTGAGAATCTTCCCCACATGGCTCGGGGACGGAAAACATCCTCCCCAGCCCAAATTGTGCGGAATCATGACAGCACTCCAGTGCCAAGTCAATCAGAAAATCCCCGCGAATGGCCCGCGAAACCCGGCTGCGCAGGACTGGCCTCGGCCCCATCCTGACGATTCAGGGGTGTATCATCCTTTCCGGAATCCTCCCATGAATGCTCGCGTTACCAAACTCCCCGGCTGCCCCACCCTTGTCCGTCCCGCTTGGCGGGACGGACAGGGTGGGATTCGTACCGCCACATTCCTCCCCGCCCTTCTCCTCCTTATACTGTTCACAAGCTGCGCGAAGTCACCCGAACCCGCAGCCCAGCCCGACCCTTATCAGCCCGTGCCTTACGTCAAGCTCACCCATCCCGACTGGAGCAAGAACGCCTCCATCTACCAGATCAACACCCGCGCCTTCACCCCCGAAGGGACCTTCCGCGCCGCCGAAGCCCAGCTCCCGCGCCTCAAAGATCTCGGCGTCGAAATCCTCTGGCTCATGCCGATCAACCCCATCGGCGTGAAGAACCGCAAAGGCACCCTCGGCAGCCCCTACGCCGTGCAGGACTACCTCAAGGTCAACCCCGAACTCGGCACGCTCGACGACCTCAAGCATTTTGTCGCCACCGCTCACCAGCTCGGCTTCAAGGTCATCCTCGACTGGGTCGCCAACCACACCGCATGGGACAACGTCCTCGTCACCCAGCATCCCGACTGGTACGCGCGCAACTGGAAGGGCGAATTCCGTCCCACGCCGTGGTTCGACTGGTCCGACATCATCGACCTCGACTACTCCCATCCTGGACTGCGCAAGTACATGACCGACGCGCTCAAGTACTGGGTGCGCGAGGCCGACATCGACGGCTACCGCTGCGATGTCGCCGGCTTCGTCCCCATCGACTTCTGGAACAACGCCCGCAAGGAGCTCGATGCCATCAAGCCCGTCTTCATGCTCGCCGAGTGGGAGACGCGCGACCTCCACGAGCACGCCTTCGACATGACCTACGCCTGGAGCTGGTACGACGACGTCCGCGAAATCACTACCGGACGCAAGCATGACCTCGGTGGCCTGCGCAATTACTATGCCTGGAACGAAGGCTACTATCCGCCCAATATCATGCGCATGACCTTCGTCAGCAACCACGACAAGAACGCCTGGGACGGCACCGAGTTCGAGCAGTTCGGCCCCGGCCTCAACGCCGCCATCGTCCTCTCCTGCGTAGGCGAAGGCATGCCCCTCATCTACAACGGACAGGAAGCCGGCAACCGCAAGCGCCTCAAGTTTTTCGAGAAAGACGAGATCGTCTGGAAGCACGACCCCGAAGGCGACCTCTATAAGAAGCTCATCGCCTTGAAGACGCAGAACACCGCGCTCTGGAACGCCCACTGGGGCGCCCGCATGATCGACGTCCCCAACTCCGCCCCCAACGCGGTCTTCAGCTTCGTCCGACAGAACGACAAAGACAAGGTCTTCGCGGTAATCAACTTCTCCGCCCAGCCCCAAACCGTCACCTTCAAAGACACGCTCTACCCCGGCCACTACACCGAATACTTATCCGGCCAACCAACAGACCTCGACGCTTCAAGCAAGGTGACGCTGAAACCCTGGGAGTCGAAGGTATTCGTGAAGTAGCAAGCAAATTCCTAGCGCCCTCTCTACAGACTCAGAGCGCACTTGAGCAGGGCATTTTGGTATGAATCACCAGAGCAGAAAGCGATTTGTTTCTTCCAATAACAATTATCCTCGGCGAAGACGGGAAGAACAATCCCCTCCCGAGTCGACTCATTTGATGTTCGGCTCGCTGAAACCGACATGAAAGTCGCGATTTTCACCCGAACGCGAATTGCCGTACGCGAAGTCGCGGCCGCGCAAGGCCCCCCACTTGGATGGGCGCGCAACCCGCGGCAGCACCGCTGCGCATCAAGATAATGTCACCCTCAGTATCCAACTTCGCAACAATCCACCTGTGCTGGATTGCAAATGTCTGTGGCTGCGCTTCTGCGACGGTTCACAAATATTCCAAGTGAACGCACAACTAGAAAATGATCTCGTCGCTCTTTCGACATTTGGTGCCGAAGTGAGACCGCGAAAAGACTATGATATGGTATGGGCAAAGGTGAGTGAACATTTCTTGATTGTTATCGATCAAAGCTCTTTTCCGATTTAAGTCATGATCGGCGCCTTGAATAAGAATTTCTTATCGAATTGCACTACCCCGGATCTTGTCGATTGGCTGCAAGGCCAGATGTCCCGCGTCATCTTCCTTGGAAGCATCCAAGTAATCTACATCCTTAGGACCCTCTCCTCCTGGCCGTACATGCCAGATATGGAATGCTCCATCCTTTCGGCCAATCGGAAACTGAAACGTGTACTGGTAGCCAGTTGTACCCTGAATCGAAAGAGACGACCTTGCTTCTTGCAGTACGGCAGCACCGAGAGCCGCCCGTGCATCTTGAATTCGGTGCATTCTTACGAGGCGACGCGTCGAGTACCAAAGAGATTGGTGCAGCTTTAACGGACGCTCAGCACCAGCTTGAGATATCAGCTCCGCGATCACCGTCTCGCCCGGTAATCTGTCGGGGGCGACTGGTCGCAACTCTGCCCTGGACGTTAATACACTTTGTTTAGCGCCCGAAACCGTTTACTCTATCAGTCGGCTAACGGCGGCATCGTGCATCAACAGAGTACCCTTATGCCATCGCCTAGCCAATTATCTAGGTACCGCAAGAGTTCTCCCGTAAGCTTATTGTCCGCTGCCACCAAAACACATGCAGGCTTTGTGGATTTGACCTCCTGCAGCACTACATTAATGGTTCCGCGGTATTCGACGAACTTCAATCTTTTGCACTACAGTATTGCGTAATGGTCCCCTGGCTGCTAGTTCGTGCTTCCGCATTTTGACTAGATAATCGGTCTTCATTGCATTTTCCGGTCTCCTCACCATGGTTGGCCTGCAGATCCAGGCGGACTTTCGGGGACCGTTCACCGCCACCATTGCGCCTACAACGGCTCGACCTGGGTGAGAATATTTGCTTGAACGCAAGGCATGGCGTCTCCTGCTAATCATCATTCGCGACAACAGCGCAATCTACCTCGGCATTAGAGACCTCACCGTGCCGAACATCACTTCGGTGGTGATTGGCATGAGTTCGTGCACCTTGGTCTGCACGGATTTGGCCGTCAACCAGATTTCCATGAGTGCCACGCCCGAGCCCGGCTCTCTGCTGCTGCTTTCCAGCGGAGTGTTCGGATTGGCAGCAGCGTCGCGTCGTCGTTTCCGCATTTGAAGTACCGGGCCCTAGCTTCCATCTGAATTCAGGAGAGGACTGAATATGTCGCGCCACACTCGTCTCGGCTTTACCCTGGTGACCGCCATGCTGCTGTCGGTTGCAGCATTTGCCCAGTCGCCCGTCGTCTACAACACCACCGCCGATTTCACCCAAAACCCGGCACAATTGACCCTGAACGGCACCAATTTTGGCGTGAGCACGCCGACCGTTTTGCTCAACAACACGCAGCTTACGCTGGTGAACTACACCAACACGCAGATTGTGGCCTCCTTGCCGCCCAACACCGTTCCCGGTTCATACCTCATCAGGCTGGTGGCCCAGGTATCAGAATTGACGGGGTGCCCCAGGTTCGCCCGTCTTTTGGGCTAACCTGGGCGAGGCGCCGGGCGGCACAATCGGAGCCCGGCCCGTCACTGGCCCGTACCCGCGTGCCTCACGTTCGCGGCTTCCACCACAAGCTGTCCTATAATCGCTGTGGCCGGCGTCTGTTGTTCGCGGGCAATGGTCTCTTCTCCACGGCAAAGGCGCCGACGACTGAATCAAATGGACCGAGAAACCGGAAAAGCAATCCTCAAGAACCTCGGCCGATTCGACCGCGTTGTGCGCGTGGTCCTGGGAATTGCCATCGGAGTCACCGGGATTCTGGTCAGCGGCCATCCCTGGCTTGGCCGTGCGCTGGGCATCGTAGGAGCGTTGGTGATTCTCAGCGGCGGCGCGGGCACCTGACTCATCTATCGCGTGCTCGGGCTGAGCACAAAGCGCCCGGAAGAGACTGAGGCCTGAACCGGCTGCCCCATCCCGCCGTTTTTGGCCTGCGGCTGGTGGCTCCCATATCCCGTGGCCCATATCTGCCTTCTTTTGGCAGATGTGGGTCTTTTCGACGGTTCTTCTATCCACTATCCACTGCCTTATCACACCCCACCGTGACGGTCGCCCTTTCGCATCCCCTTCCGTTCAGTGAACGATGGCCGTAAGGCGAGGGAGTGGTGTCTCTTGCCTCGGTCCGCGCCCATTCCGTGGACCTGAACCTGCTCTTTGACATCTCGGCTTGCCCTCCGGCTGCAGCTAAATGGATACATACTTGTATGGAATGTATGGCAAAATTATGTCATACTTGTATGTAAAGTATGGCAATTTGACGTACGATTTGTATGTGTTGTATGACAGTTTGGGCCCTGAAAAACCCCCAAAATAGGCCCTAACCTTTTGCGGCTTACATGGATACGTACAAGTCGCCTGCAATCAATCGCTTACGACGAATTTCTCGCTAAACCGATGATTCTAAAAGAGGCATGGAAAATATGAAACGCCGCGGGTGGCCCGGGCAAGCAATTCTTTAGTCGGACGCCCCACTCAAGAACGCGCAGCGGCCTTGAACGGGGTTTTTCGCTTCCCTCTTCGAAAATGTGGTTGGCCCTTCATCCAGCCCGGTTTTGGCCGCTTGAATGGGGACCCTCGTTATGAATCACGGAGGGTGCCTGCCGTTGGCGACTGTGGAGCTTTTGCCGCGACACCGACGCCTCCTGCAACCCGCGACACTCCAGTCCCGCCTCGTGGCCGGAGTCCCCGCGAAGCGCCCTGGTTGCGATTCGCGGGCTGGAGGGATGGCACAAGAAAGGCCAGCGTTTCAACACTGGGAAAGCTAGTATTGCGAATCGGGAGTCCCGGTAGGCTGGTGACCCACACATCCCTTCCTCTGGGATATGTGGCGGCCACCCGAGCCCGCTTCGGCCGGTGGCTCAATCGCGACCCTAGTCGTCCTGGCCGCCTGCATTCTGCCAGCCTATTTCGATCAGCGCAGCCAGCGTCCTACGCGTGCGTTCCACGTCCTCGGCTCCCACTGCGGCCAGCAGTTTCGCATCGACGTTCGCGCGCGCCTCGCCCTGGATCTCCGCCGCCGCCCGTCCGCGTTCAGTAAGGGTTACAGTCAGCTTGCGCCGGTCTTCTTTGTCTATGGACCGCTCCAGGTACCCGCGCGTCACCAGCGTGTCCACCAGTTGGCCCGCCGCCTGCTTTGAAATCCCGAGTTCCAGGATCAACTGGCCCAGCGGGATATAGTCGCACTCCAGCGCCAGGCCGCCGATCACATACAAGCCGTTGCCGGGAATGTCGTCATAGCCGCCTTTCTCCAGTGCCCGGCGCATGGCGGCTCCGTATGTGGTGCGAGCGTGCCGCAGCAGTGCCGGCATCACAATCTCATCGGGTAAAGCTCTTGTTGTTTTCATGGGCAGCACGATACCATGAGATTTGGTTTATAGTCAATAATAGTTACAGTCAATTAACGGTATCGATGAAGCCGCGCAGGTGGGTCTCTTTACCTTCACTGACAACTGACCGCTCCTCTCGTCCCTCAGACCCATGGGCGCCTCCTCGCCCCCACACTTCCACCCTTGCGGAAACCAAGCTCCGAACCTCCCCAAATTTGTGATTACCAAAGTTTCCGAAACGAGTTACGGAAGTTTGGTTAGCCACCCACTTTTTCCTTGACCCGCCAAGACCGCCGCCCTACCCTGAATCCCGTGGGCAGAGGTATTCGTGCCGACGCCAGCCGACGCACCCCAGCGCGGCCCGATCTTTGAAAACCCGCCTCCTGGGACGATTCCCAGCCGCCCGATTCGTTATCGGACACAAAGTCCCTCAGACAGGGCCAGTTCGCAGCCATAAATCCTTACGGCAGAGGAATTTACCCGTAACTCCTTTGGGCAGACGAATTTACCCAGAGATTGTCCGTAAATTCCTGATTCTAAGGAATTTAATGGGGGAGGGGGAGGGGGGGTACCCAAACCCCACAATTCCCAAAATGGGAACACGTCGAACCACCGCGAAAACCTGAAAAGGTTACGGCCTCGCCGCTTCCACTCTTGCGTGATATCCCTTGCGCGCGTGGACTTGCAGGCGTTTGCCGTCCTTTTCCGCAGTGATCGCGATGGTGCGATATTTGCCATTGGCCTCGAAGTCGGCAGGACGATAGGCGATGAGATAACGGCTGCGGATTTCGTCGCGCAGCCGGTCGAACGACTTGCTCAGAGTCGGCATGTCGCCGGGGAAAAAGGCCTCGCCGCCGCTGCGCTCGGCCAGCGTCTTGAGCACCTTGTCAGCATCGGTCGTGACCGTCTGCCCTTCCTTGGTGCTGATGGTATATACAGTTACACCCGTCGCTTCCATGTCGCGGATGGTCTGCCGCAGGCTGGTGTGGCTGGCGTTCTCTTCCCCGTCGGTGAGCACCACGAGCACGCGGGCAACTCGCTCTTGCTCGGGATACGCGGCCAGAATCCAGCAGGCGCGGGAAACGGCGTCAAACAGGGCCGTGCCGCCGCTGTTCGTGAGCTGTTCGACGCCCTTGGCGAGCAGGTCGTGGTCGCCGGTGAAGTCCTGGGAGACCTTGAGCGAGTCGGCAAATCCCGCAACAAAGCCGAGGTCGGAGCTGTTGCTGAGCATCTGCTGGAGAAACTTCGCAGCCGCGTGCTTCTCGAAGCCGAAGCGGGACTCCACCGAGCCGCTGGTGTCAACCAGCAGGCCGATGCGCAAAGGTAGCTTGGACTGCGGGGTGAACTGCAGCACCTTCTCGGGAGGCCGGTTGTCGTCGCGGATTATGATGTTCGCCAGCTCCAGGCCATTGATCGTGTGTCCGCCGCTCGTAACGCCGAAGAAGACGGCCACTTCGTCCACAGTCTTGCGGATGGTCCATTGGTCACCAGCATCGGCTCCGGGATTAAATCCGGGTATCGACGCGGCTTCTGGGCCGGCGTCTGCGACGGTCGCAGCGCCGGCACATCCTGCACAGCGGTCATCGGCAGATTCCTTCGAGGCCGCGGCAAGCTGGGCACGCAAATGCTCGGAGTTGGCGGGATTCTCGGGCAACGCGGCAGCGGGTGACAGAGACGCCTGTGTGGGTGCCGGCTTCAGCTTGCGGTTGAGGATGTCAAGGTTGTAGCGGGCGTTGGCAGCGAGAGGATTCGCCGGGTCTTCCTGCAGAAAGAGCGCCAACTGGTCACGGGCGGTGGCGTAATCGTTGAGCGAGATAGCAGCCATGGCGGCGACGTAATGGGCAGTGGCCACTCCGTGATGGTCCAGGGTATGGACGCGCGCGGCGGTATCGATGGCGTCGCGATACTGCCGGTTCGAGTTTTGCGCGTAAGCCAGCATGGTCAGGATGCTCGCGTCGGTCGGGCGCAGGGTCGCGGCCTTGTTCAAGTTGTCCTCAGCGGCGGCGAAGTCGCCCTGCGAGAGGCAGAGGCGGCCGAGATTGACGAATGACTTGGGAAACTTGGCATCGAGATCGGCCGCCGCCTGGAACTCGCTGCGGGCCTGGCGTGGGTCGTCGGCATCGAGGTAAGCCATGCCAAGGTAGTTGCGAGCGGAAACGAACTGGGGATAGAGCGTGACCGCTTTCTGCAGGTGGGCGATCGCGTCCTGTGAATGCGGGCCGCGAAGCAGTGCGGTGGCCTGGTTGAATTCGTTGACCGCCTTGTCAGGGGCGGCGAGATCGAGCTTCGAGAGCACGCCAGAGGCCACCAGCTCCTTCTGGCGGGCCAGTTCCTTACCGGTCCGGCTGCTGCGCTGTTGATCGAGAATGATCATCGCGAAATCCAGGGTAGCGAACTGTGCTGCCTGAGGGTTTGCCCCGATGTTGATAAGCGGAATCGCTCCGGGGCCGGGCCCTGAGTTTGGATTGCCGCCCGAAGTACTCTGACCGAAACAGGGGCGCTGCAACGTCAACATCGCCAGAGCTGTTAACGCGAGATATCCCCCAATCAAGCGGATGGCCCTTGCGGCATTGCGGTGTAGTGGAATGGTAACCGTGGGAAACACGACCTGCGACCCCTTATTAAGAAGTACGCTAAATGGTTTGGGTCGCGATGTCACTGGCGGACGGTGAGTTTTTCACCATCTTGTTGTGGGAGAGCTGGCGGAATTTTCAATCACATCAGCAAGTGACCCGGCTCACGGCAGCGGACGGCGGTTTGCGTTCCCATTGAGACGCACAGAATTAATGCTGAAGGGAATCACGCAGGCAGCGCGATATTCGCTAGCATAGTGTTGCCGGCCAAACCAAAGGCCAACGATCGCGGGCCCCGCGCGGCGTCTAACGCTGCACCTACGAGCCGTTGAAGCAGGAGACAATCATGACTGCATTCGAAGACAGAGTGCGTGAGGTCAGCGAATATTTCGCCAGCCCGCGCTTCAAAGGAATCATCCGTCTTTATACGCCGCGGCAGGTGGTGGAACAGCGCGGCACGCTTGGCACCGACTATCCCATCGCGCGAAAGGCCGCGGAGGGTTTCTACGCGCGGCTGCGCGAGCTGTGTGCGGTGGGCAAATCGATTACTACGTTCGGGCCGTACTCGCCCGGGCAGGCAGTCAACATCAAGCGACTCGGAATAGAAGGCATCTATCTTGGGGGCTGGGCAACATCAGCCAAGGGCAGCATCACGGAGGACCCCGGAGCGGATCTGGCAAGCTATCCGCTGAGCCAGGTGCCGGAGGAGGCGGCGGCCATCGTTCGGGCGCTGGTAACGGCCGACAGGAACCAGCACTTTTTCCGCTCGCGAATGACTGCGGAACAGCGCGCGGCTACGCCCGAGCATGACTTCCGGCCGTTCATCATCGCGGATGCGGATACCGGACATGGCGGCGACGCGCACGTGCGCAACCTTATCAGGCGGTTCGTTGAGGTGGGCGTGCCGGGCTACCACATCGAAGATCAGAAGCCGGGCGTAAAGAAGTGCGGACATCAAGGCGGCAAGGTGCTGGTGTCGGAGAACGAGCAGATCCAGCGGCTGAACGCTGCGCGGTTTCAGCTCGACGTGATGGGCGTGCCGGGCATCATTGTGGCGCGTACGGACGCCGAGGCCGCGAACCTGCTTGACGGCTGCGCGGATGAGCGGGACCAGCCGTTCATCCTCGGCGTTACCCATATGGATACGCCGAGCTATAAGTCGGTTGTCCTGGCCATCCATCGTAAGTTCTACGAAGCCGGCGTGGAGGAGGTGTGCGGACACCTGATGTTCAAGATGTCGGGCGTGGAGTACGCAGCGGCCAACGTTTGGCTCGAGCAGAAGGGCCTGGTGCCGGTGATTCTCGATGCGGCGGCGGCGTTCCGGAAGAACGGGTCGGCGAATATCGATCCCCTGCTCGACAGGGTGATGGGGCGCTGCCTCGACGTGTGGCAGGAGGCGGCCGATCTGAAGCCGTACCGGCAGCAGGTCGCCGAGGAGATTGCGTTCCGCACGAGCCAGGGCGAGAGCCTGGACCTTGATGTGGAGGACTGGCTGGCGTTCTCCGAACATATCTCGTGGTATGAAGCGCGCGAGCGGGCCCTGTCGATGGAAATCGAAGTGGGCTGGGACGCCGAGTTGGCGAAGACTCCCGAGGGCTACTACCAGGTGCAGGGCGGCTTGGAGTATGCCGTCGCCAAGTCTCTTGCGGCCGCGCCTTTCGCCGATATTCTGTGGATGGAGACGAAGACCGCCAATCTCGACGAGGCGAAGGAATTCGCTGAGGCGATCCACGCCGTGTATCCGGACAAGATGCTGGCATACAACCTGTCGCCTTCGTTCAACTGGGACACGACCGGCATGAGCGACGAGGAAATGAGGCAGTTCCCGGTGGAATTGGGCAAGCTGGGATACGTGTTCAACTTCATCACTTATGGCGGACACCAGATTGATGGACTGGCATCGGAGGAGTTCGCCACGTCGCTGATACAGGAGGGCATGCTCTCGCTGGCCAAGCTGCAACGCCAGCTGCGGCTGATTGAGTCTCCTTACCGCACGCCACAGACGCTGGTGGGCGGGCCGAGACTGGATGCCGCGCTTATGGCGGCCTCAGGACGCACCGCCACAACGAAGGCCATGGGCAAAGGCTCGACACAACATCAGCATTTGGTGCAGACGGAAGTTCCACCGAAGGTACTGGAAGACTGGTTGCAGATCTGGGCAGAACACAACAACCTTCCGCCGAAGTATCGCGCACAGTTGCGGCCGGTGGCGGCGAATTCGGACTTCCTGGAATTGAGCATCTGGAACGACGGCAAGGAGAAGGCGGCCAACATTATCTTCGCCGACGTTCATGACCGGCATGGACACAAGCTGCTGTCGATTCGCGACATGAACACGTTCGATTCGTCGCTGCGTAAGCGGCGGCTGATGACGCTGGCGCACTTGTTCCTGATTCATCGGTACAAGACAGGGATTGTGCACTACCTCAGCCCGACGGAAGACAACCAGCACCAGGCGCAGAAGATGAAGCGGCTGGGGATTTTCGGGAAGGTGGACACAGAAGCCCAGTTGATCATCGTTGCCGAAGTGATCGCACCGCGCATTGCCGAGTTGCTGGCGCAAGACCATGAAGCGTTGACGCGGCTAATCATGAAGCAGGACGTGGCGCAGCCGGTAGCTTGATTCCAGTGTTCGCAAGTGAGAGCCCCAGCGTCA
>CAWCMJ010000024.1:0-39625 GCA_963796615.1 uncultured Acidobacteriaceae bacterium | reverse complement strand
TGTGCCGGTTCAGCGTGAAATGGAGAGGGAGCGTTCTCCGTTAGTGAGTATTCCGCCCTTCGGGCGGGGATTTTCAAGGCATCAGGGTCTACCGATCCGATGTGGTTTTGGGAAGAGCGCGAAAGATGAATGTCCGCGCCCCGGACATCGTCTCGATGAGCCCACCAGGCTATCCCTCAGCATGGTTGCGTCCCCGCAGAGCCCGCTTCCGTTTCACCCGGCAAAATCATTGTAACTCGCTTGGCTCATGCCGCCTGCTGCCGGCGTATGTGCCGCAGCTGGCGCGCCTGCTTCCAACTTGCGGTCCCGTGCGGCGTGAATCTCCGCCTGCCGCCCTGCCAGCATGTCCGCCGGTGTGACGTAGCCGATGGCGCTGTGCAGGCGCACGGTGTTGTAGTGGTCCACATACTTCTGGATCAGCCGCCGCGCATCCTGCCTTCGTCAACGGCGTTCCCGGCCGGATGCATTCTCCTTTGAGCGATTTGTGCCAGCGCTCGATCTTGCCGTTGGATTGCGGATAGTAGGGCGATGTCCTCACGTGCGTCATGCCGGAGATGCGGATGAACTCCTTAAAGTCCCGCGCGATGAATTGCGGTCCGTTGTCGGAGATGATCCGCGGCCTGGCCTCCGGGTACTTCTCCTTGGCCCCTTGCAAGAATGATTTCGATCTCGGCCTCGGTCATCGACTCGCGCAAATCCCAGTGGACGAGGGAGCGGCTGTAGCCATCCAATACGCTGCACAAATAGTAGAACGTACCGCTGATATTGATGTAGGAAACATCGATGTGCCAATGTTGGTGCGCCTGCGGCGGCTGCTCGAAGCCCGTGCCTTTCTTCGAAGGCTTGCCGTTCCACTTCGCCAGCAATCCCGCCTGCCCCAGCACCCGCCACACGCTGGACGGACTCACCGCCACGATGCCGGCATCCAGCATCATGAACGTCAACCGCCGATATCCTTCCAACGGATTCTTCAAATGAAAATCGACGATCGCCTCCTTCTCCCACTCCTCCAGCCAGAAATCCCGGGGCACCCAACCGTTGTGCTCGTTCACCTTGCCATAGCGTTCCCGCCAGTCGTAGAACTTGCTGCCGGTCACGCCGAGCCATGCAATGAACCGCCCGGCGCCGATCTCGGTCTTCTCTGACCAGCGCCGGACGAAATCCACGATCTGGTCCCGCACGTCGTGCGGCACCCAGACCCCGTTCAGATCTCCCCAAGACTTTTTTTTAAAGCGATGTGCTCCGCCATCAGTTCGGCCAGGACCTCATCCTTGGTCTGGATCTTCTTCGTCAGATACTCGATGCGTTCCTGCTCGGGCTGCTGGTTGGCGCGCACTTTGGTCTGGAAGGCGGCTGCCCCGTTCTCGAAGAACTCTTTCTGCCACCGGTAGAAGACCGTTGGCTGGAGCCCCAGTTCATCGCACAGCTTGGAGATCGGCTCCTGGTCCAGTAAATGCCGCCTCAAGATGGCGACTTTCTCTTCGGCTGTGTACTGCTTCCTTGTCTTTTTCACGCGTTCTCTCCGTTATCTTAACGGTAGAACGCTCTCTCCATTTCCAGCTGAGGCGGAACAACGGATGCAGTTCCGGTCGTTCCAAAAATCCGAAGCAGCTCTTGCGGACTCACGAAGTCACCCTGAGAGCCCCAGATAGATCATATTTTCTGGATCTTCATTGGCGGCTGGCTTCAGAACGGCCTCAGTTTTTTGCCTCGACGCTAAGCAGATGGAGGACCGGCTTGAGTCTGTCCAATTGCCTGCTGGGTGCGTTTCCTCGTTCTGCCGTGAGGATCAGCTCGTGGCCTTGTGTTGCCATGGGACTAAGCATCGTTGGGCGCGCCTCAAATGGCTTGTGGATATTTCTGAGATGCTGCGTCAGCCAGCTGGCTTCCATTGGGACCGAATTGAGGCGATAACGACTGAGAAACCGCTCGCGAGAGCTTCGACGGCACTTGGCATTCTCCTCGCTCAAGATCTGCTGCACGCGCCTAGGCCGGAGATTCTGCCTAAGACGCTGGAGCCGAATGAGCGCACGCGAACGGTTGCCGCAGGTATTTCCGCGGAGATCCTGTCACAAGGACGCACGATGGGACTTGAAGCCTTTCACTCCACGCTGCCGAGCCTCGAGGGAGGAGTCGTCGCTTGGATGAGCTATCTATGGCTCCGATACCCGAAGTGGCTCTTCGAACATGCAATTGCACGAATTGATCCGAAGGATAGAGCTGTAGTCCAGATCCCAGAACGGTTCGAATTCCTCTATCACATTGTTCGACCGATTCGCCTCGTCGGCAAGTATTCGGGACGCTTGGCCCGGCTCGCTTTTCATGAGCCATTGACTCGCAAAGGCGCATCAGCCCCTGATTTTCGCATTGCGCCTACGGCCATCTTTACAGCTTTGGATTTCGGAACAGATGAGCGTGACGGTAATCAGAGAACCGCGCGAGAACGTGGTTCAGGAAAGAGCGGTTGCATGCTAAGCGCGGTAAGCATCCAAACGTTACATCCCCTGGTAACGATCGCTTTCGCCAACTCGGGATTCCGCATAACTGTATCTTTCAGAGATTCGACGAAATCCTACTACCTGTCTCGGTTTTCTCTACCAGGTGGGTGGTTTGAAGTCCGGTGCCGAGTCGGTCGTAAGGTTGATGCCTGCGACCGGCAACCTGCCGCATCCGCTTCTACTTTGTATCGCTGGTCGGCACATTGTGGACACCGTTGCGTCGACCGTGCGCAACGTCAGTGTGCACGAGGAACCGAACCAGACAAGTACAATGCCATCCAGCTAAGGACGACCAAGAACATTGCAAAGATAATCGTTCCAGCGATTCGGGTTCGTGCTTTTTCGGGATAACTGGACACTCGCCACCTCCTGTACTTCTCTCCTTGTATCCAGATCGAGAGTTGTCCGAACGAAGGCGTTCTGTGGCGCCTCGATTCGGAATTCTCCGACCACCATGCTGTTCGAGGCGTCTTGGCCCTAGAACAGCATGGCTCTACATCTGGCTGCGAGCGTAAACCGACGTGCCTTGGCCCTCTGCGGATCAACTTCGGCCCAAAGGCAGAACCTTCGACCTGGGTAGTTATCCCACCCCCGCCGCAGGTAAACTTCCTGCTCGACAGTTCAAATGAAATTTATTGGGTCCGATTATAACGAACAATCGTGATCCGAGGCAAGTGCCAGTCTGTCGGTTGCCAGTCTGTCGGTGTGTCGGCGCAAAGTGATAATGTCCTATTTGCGCAAAGTAGAAATGTCCTATTGACGACCTCCAGGCTGGGGAGGTGGCAGAAGGACAACTACTAATGACGCAGGCCGAGCGGGACCGCCTGGTGGCCTTGAAAAAGGCGAAGAAGAAGCTGATCACACAGAAACAGGCGGCCGAGGAGCTGGGAATCACCGAGCGACACGTGCGGCGTCTGCTGCGAGCGCTGAAGCGGCGCGGCGATCAGGCCGTGGTGCACGCCTTGCGAGGGCTGCCATCTAACCGCAAGGTGGCTGTGGAAACGCAGCGCGAAGCGGTAGCGATTCTCGCCAGGCCAGTGTATCGGGGATTCGGGCCAACGCTGGCCTCGGAATACCTGGCCAAGAAACACGGAATTGAGGTGAGCCGGGAGACAGTGCGGCGGTGGATGATCGAGGCCAAGCTGTGGCGAGCACGCAAGCAGCAGGTCGAGAAGATCCATGAATGGCGTCCACGCCGCAGCCGTTTTGGCGAGTTGCTGCAGTGGGACACCAGCGATCACAACTGGTTGGAAGGACGTGGGGCACAGATCTTGCTGATCAACATGATTGACGATGCGACCGGCCGGTGGTTCGCTCGCTTTGTGGCCAGCGACTCGACGGTAGAGAACATGAACCTGTTGGAGAGCTACCTGAAGCAGCACGGCAGGCCGCTGGCCTTTTATACCGACAAGGCGAGTCTGTTTCAGACGGCGGAGAAACGCAAACGCGATGAGCCCGGAGTGGAGAAAGACGCGGCGGAGATGCCGCCGACCCAGATTGGGCGGGCCTTACGAGAACTGTCCATCGCCTGGATCGCAGCACACAGTCCGCAGGCCAAAGGACGGGTGGAACGCGGATTTTTGACGGCGCAGGACCGGCTGGTGAAGGGGATGCGCATAGCTGGAGTCACAACCTTGGAGCAAGCCACCCACTATCTGGAAAGCGAGTTTCAGCCCTGGGCCAACGCCACGCTGACAGTGGCGCCCGCCAATAGGGACGATGCTCATCGGCCGTTGGAGCAGCAGCACGATTTGGCGGCCATTCTCAGCCATGTGGAAAGCCGGCGCGTGGACAACGACTACACGATCCAGTTAGATCGGAGGCGCTATCAGATTGCACGCAAGGACATCGGCACTGGACTGCGAGGTGCTGCGGTGCGGGTGGAAAAGCGGCGGGATGGTTCTGTGGCGGTTCGGTTCCGCGATCGTTACTTGGAGGTCTCTGTGTGCGAGCAGCGTCCCAAGCTTCCCGCACCGAAGCCGGCCGTCCAAGCGCGGCGGGTGCGCAGACCCAGCCAGGCCAGTGAGTGGTGTAAGGATTTCGATCTGAAAAAGTCGCCCAGGATCTGGCAGGCTTCAGAAGATTCCGGAGCCAACCCGGAGTCGCTGTGAGAGCGCCCTGCGGACCCAAAGGAAGGCCGGGCAAAACCGGCCCGGCAGCTTCGCGCTTTCTCTATTCAAGGCCTCCGCTCCGAGACTCCACCCAAGTAATGAGAATGTCAAAGCCAAAAGCAAAACCCTCGGAGGGTACCCCGCAGGCCCGGTTGACCGAGGGCTTGCCGCCGATTACTTCGGAGCCAGCCCCGTCGCATCGGCCTTGAATCTTCCCCAGGAGCGCGACGCCCCAGAGAATCGAAATCAGACTATCACGCACTCTCCGCCAGCTCGGCCAAAACCGGACATTTCTACTTTGCGGAGACACGTTGTCGCCTCCGTACGGGTCACACTCGTGGGATGTGATATGCTTTGCCCTAATTACCAGAGAGGCTGACTGATGAAACGGAAACTGAAATTGGTGATCCTGATCTCGGCGTGCGTGATCGCGTATTCACAAGAACGGCCCAACCCCAACTTTACCGGTGGCGATCTCACCGTGAGGCATAAGGAAAATTCGGAAGCTAAGCCCCGCGCACTTTTATTTCGGGCCCGGCGCCCGTACTAAATGGCACAGCCATACGGGGGGCCGAATCATGTCGCTCGAAGACCGGAGTCGGTCTGTACCAGGAGAAAGGGCGGACCAGTGGTCGAGCTGCGTGCCGGTGAAACGCACTACTGCCCGCCCGGAGTTGTGCATTGGCACGGTGCGGCGCCCCATGCGGGCGGAACGCAATTCAATATCAGCCAGCAGCAGCATTACCTGGCTCGGCGAAGTCACCGATCAGAATATAACGCCACACCAGTGCACAAATAACGACAGCAGAAATTCCATAACTCTCCGGAATTAAGCGAATCGCTGATGGCAATTAACGTGCCTTCCGCGAGACATGAGAATATTGTGTCTGCTTTTCGCTTTGGGTTTGACAGCAACTGCCGCGTCTGCGCGACTGGTCTCGGTGGGGGCTCTCGGCGGCATCCGGTTTACGGACGGCTTTCGCTATTACCCTGATGAATCGCGCATCACGACGCAGGCAGTTCCGTCGAGTTCCGGCTGCCTGCCAATTTCGCCGTGGAGGCTGATGGGCTGTATTAGCGGCTTGGCTACTCGTTGACATTCTTCAGTTCTTACGGCGCGCCAGAAGCGGTGGTTTATTCGCAGCGAAAGCGCGGTAACATCTGGGGATTCTCCCTTCTGGGGAAATATTATCTCCGCTCGAACAGATCTACCGGGCAACCGTTCCTTGGAGCGGGCTTTCATTCGGGTGGGCTCTTTAAGCACGAGCTTCACGCCGGCTCTCCGGGGCTAGACCTCAATCACTCACGGGAATTTCCGGCTGAATGTGGAAACCGGCGCGACCGCTGTAGCGGGCATTAGATTCAAAGTGGGACCAATGGCGCTCCTGCCCCGAGTTCAGTACACGTATTGGGGAGCTGACAATCCACGCCTTGCGAGAAATGAAGCGGTATTACTGTTGGGCCTAACTTTCTGACCGGGTGGATGAGTCGGGCGGCCTGGAGACCGCCCTCTGCACCGCTAGCTTCCTGCGCTGGCCGGCATTCCAACGCTGCTCGATAACGCATGCAGCAAGCGCGCCATCCGGTGTGCCCAACCCGGTCAAGCGTCCAACCGGGTCCAGCCGAATACGCACCGTTGTCTCCCACCGTAATGTCGCGCAAAACGCCGTTCGCGCATCGCGCATACAGCACCGGATTCAAAAATCCGCAATTGGCGCCCAAGCCTTGATTCAATCGCGCCACCAAGCTGCCCATACGGCGCAGAGGCGCTGGTGCCTCCGATCTGCTCCAGGTCTGCTTGCCGTCGACGTGCACCACAACGACGCCGTCTCGGATCAGCAACGGCCGCGACATCCGGAACGCCGCGCCGATCTTGTGCGGCGGGTTCGCCGAAGGCGGGACTTTCACGCCGTTCTGATACGACGGCTTACTGAACACGCTGCTCACGCCGCCGCCGCCCGCACCCGCATCCTGCATGAGCTCGTTCCACACGGTCTCTTCCGCAATGGTGGGAGGCGCGCCGCTGGTGGCGACGAGTTTCGTCCCGCCTACGCCGAGTACGTAGGGACTAGACGCAGGAAAATCCACGTGCGCGCCTCTGCGCTCCTGGTCGCTCGATCCGTCGTCGCCCGACGCACAGCAAATCGTGATGCCTTTGGCAATCGCGGCCTGGAACGCCTGATTCACCACGCGCACTCCCATCTTTGACCAGGCGCCCCGCGGATCGTCCTCCGGATTGCCGTAGCTAATTGAGACGATGTCAATGTTGTTGTCATCGGCCATGGCTTCATGTAACGCATCCACCCAGCCCTGGCTGGTGAATTCGGTGAAGTACATGAAGATGTTGGCGCCCGGCGCCACGGAGCCGACCACGCACATATCCAGCATTACTTCGCCCGTGGAGTCACCCTGTTGTTCAGACGCCGGCGAATCGGGCCCCGGGTCGTTGCCAGGACCCTGCACCACGACATCTTTGATAAACGGCGTTTTTCCGCCGAGCACGTTTTCGAAGTAATTCTTCAGAGCGGACAGGCTATAGCCACCGTGAGGGTCCGGGTCGGGTGTTCCATTGAAGGCGAAAATTGCGATGTTCTGCTTGGATCCGTCCAGGTTGGCAGGGTAGCTGTACAACTGCGCCACTTGGGGCGGGAAAAATGCACCAGGAAATGCGCTGGCGGGTGCGGCCTTGAGAGATGCCAGTGGAACAGTGCGTATGCTGCGCCGCCGCCGGGGCCGTCCCACTCGTCTGGTATCGAGTCCAAACACGCCGTCGACGATCCCAAGCAGATCCGATGGCACATGCAGTTCGCCTTCGCGGCCCGATATTGGCCGTCATGCGGGTGTTCGTACTCGTTCAATTCCGTTGAAAACGCGTGTTCAATATCCTGAATCGTGCCCTGCACCTGCACACGGCGCATCGCCACGCTGGAATCCAGCACTTCAAGTTTATTGGCCTTGGCCCAATCTGAAATCTTTTCTAAATCCGCCGGATCGGCGCCATAGACGGAATTGAATTCTTCTTTGTTGAGATATCTCCGCTTGCCGGGAAGATCTGTGCTCAGTGCATCGAGTGAGCGGACCGTGGCGGAAGGCGGATGCGGATTCTGCCTGGCATAGATGCTCAGCGTGATTCGTTGAGCGGGATTCGATCTGCCCAGCAGCTTGGCCTCTGGAATCGCAGGCCGGCGGCTTCCGGGAATCGCAAATTTACGAGTGGAAGGATTCATTTTCAACCTCTCGATCTGTAGCCGTTCCGAAGAGGGCGTTGCAGGATGTGAGGGATGTGGCACAAACCGTTCTCCAAGCGCCCTTTTGGAATGCTGCATCATCGTATCGCCGGTCGCGGAGGTTTTCAAGGGAGTTTCGCGATTTCGGGACTACTGCATTAATAAGAAGGCGGCACGATAAAAAAGAAATGGGAGCGGCGTGACTGACCGGAACCAAAGTGTTATTCTGCGGTCGTTGACCCCTCGGATCACGATCGAACTCGGTAAACGGTCCGCAGGCCCTGCATACGCGGACTTCGCATCACTGTGTGGGATGTCCTCAATTGGCTGGCTGCGGGGCTGAGGGAAGCCGAGATCCCGGATGACTACCCGGAACTGGTGCACGAGGATTTCGAGCAGTCTACGAGTATGCAGCGCAAGTTGGCAAGCGCGTTGCCTTGTGAAACTGCTTATCGATGAGAATCTCTCGAGGAAACTTGTGGCGCGGCTATCGGGCGTTTTTCCCGGCTCAGTTCATGTTGCCGACGTGGGCCTGACCGAACGTTTGGAGGTTGCGGTTTGGGAATATCCAAAAGGCGAATGCTTTTGCGATTCTGACCGGAGAACTCGCACTATTGCCGGATGCTAATTCGATCGGGTAATTAGGTCAGTCACGGCCCGGTTCACCTTAAAAAGCTCTTCCACCTCAGGCCGGCATAGCACAATCAACGTGCTGACGCCGAGCACCGTGCCGTAAGGAAAGTAAAAGCAAGACAAGCCAGCCATAATGAGGCAAAAGATACGCCGGCGGCGATCGCGCAGACTCCGGCCGGCCACAAAGTAAAGGGCGGCCATTGCCATTCCGAGGGTGAACACTCCAGCACCGATCGCCGTGAGAACATACCCGATGATGCGGGGATTGGCGCCATTCTGTGTTTGTGAAGGAAGAGCGCCGGAAAAAACCAATGCACCGAACCCTACGTACAACAGAGCAAAAAGAGAGAATAGCGCGGTCATACCAGCCAGAATGTAGTGTCCGATCGACAGAAGACGCAAATGTTCCTGATCGCGATCAATCATCTGGCTCATAGACGACAATCCCTAGCGAGACCATAGGCTATCACATTTTGAGCGCAATTATTTACATACTGAGTAAATTGGTCTCTAATTTCGCGTAGTCGTGCTCTTCGGCCCAGATGTTCAGCGCGACCGTGGCGATTTCGTCCACCATCGCGATCGCGTGGCCGTCCCTGGTGAGATCGATCGATTTGATATAGGTGTGGCAAGTGTCGCAGGCGTCCACGCGAGCCGCGGGAAATTCGGATCCGCGGTATAGATCGGGAGCTTGTCCTTGTTCTCCTCGCCGCAACCGGGGCACAAGACGCGGCGGAACTGCCATTCGGTGGAGCACAGCGAACACAGCAGCCAGCGCTTACCGCCGTCGCCTTCGCCGCGCAGGACTCCAGCAACGGGCCGTCCGTTGCAGAACGGGACAGGTGGGAGGAGCGGCATCGCTGGTTTGGACATCGCCGCGCGAATGCGAGGGATTCGGCGAAAGGCTGGAGAGCACGCGAGCGTAGAAGCGGGCCGCGGGATCCAAGTCTTGCCGGCCCTCCCACGCCGCCAGCAAGAGATCAAGCCGGCGCTTCCGGGGTTCGGAGATTCTGGGCAGCGAAGTTTTTGAGCAACTCCGTTCCGCTGCGCTGAGACCAGTTGCACGAGCGCTGGGAAAAATGGAGCAGCCCGCGCGAGTGATTCGGTTCCGCCACTCGAGCGGAATTCATCGAAGATATGGAGCCTGGAAGCGCGCCAGCTCAGCGTAAAAGTTCAACAAAGGCGCGGCGCTTGGATGATCGCAAGCTAATTTATCGCGCTCGGGCGATTCGAGCATCGTAGGTCGTCATTCCTTCGGCGTGGGCTGGCCAGTCACGCGAAGGTACCACAAGCGATGATGCGTTCTGGCCCAGGCGCGCGAGACCCAGCCGGTAGTGATCGCCGTCATGCTGCCCGGCACCATGAACACGCCCATGTAGACGTGGATGATGAATCCGCCGATGGTCGCGAGCGCGGCGATCTCATGCAGCAGGATCATCACACCGCGCACCCAAGCCGCCTGGCGCGGGATGTACTCGGGAAACCACAGAAAGACGCCGGAGAGCAACAGCAGCAGCGCACCGTAGAGCATCAGCCAGTAGAACAGTTTCTGCCCGCCGTTGAAGCGGTCGGAAAGCGGAGTGTGCTCCTCATCGTTGGTGATGTAGGCCTGCGTGTGATCGAGCCAGCGCTTGTCGACCTCGGTGATTTCCATGTCGCGGCGCCACAGGCTGTTCATCCACAATGTGCCCATGACGAAATCCGATGCCGATGATCGGATGCCAGAAGCGCGACGTGGGCGCGCCGCCGAGCACGTAAGCGAGCCAGTACAGATGCGGCGAGTAGAAAGCAAGCCCGGTCGCGAGGCAATAAAGATACGTGAGCCCGGTGGGCCAGTGCATGATGCGCTCTTTGAAGCTGTAGCGCTCGAGTTCGCCGGCGTGAGGTGCGTGCTGAATCGCAGCCGCGGTGCTCATTTCGGCGCTCCTTTGGCTCGGGTCCTTGTCAGGCTCGGTTCCACTTTCTTCGGACCGAAGCGCAGATAATGCGCCGCGACGCCGATGATCCCGGCGGCCATCGCGAAATTGCCCGAGCCACTTCAGCGGCCCCTTCCAGATCCGGACCATCCACGGCACGCGCGGATCTTTCGGCAATCCGCCGTAGCGCTCGGGATGATTGATGTCGTGCAGCACGTACATGACGTGCGTGCCGCCGACGCCCGGCGGATCGTACACGCCCGCGTCCTTATGCGAGGTGTGCTCCTGCAGCTGCGCGACGCGCGTCTCGGCCAGCTCCTTCATGTCGTCCTTGGTACCGAAATGCAGGCAGCCGGTGGGGCAGGCTTTGATGCAGGCGGGCTCCAGCCCCGCGCCCACGCGATCCGAACACAGCGTGCACTTGTGGACCTTCTTCGTCGTCGGGATTGAACTTCGGAATATTGAAGGGGCAGCCGGTGACGCAATACTGGCAGCCGATGCAGTTTTCCTGCTGGAAATCGACGATGCCGTTGCTGTATTGCACGATGGCGCCGTCGGCCGGGCACGCGCGCAGGCAGCCGGGATCGGCGCAGTGCATGCACTGATCCTTGCGCATCAGCCAGCTGAAGTTGCCGTTGTCGTCGCGTGACTTCGTTGAAGCGGATCAGATTGTAGTAATTCCACGCCAGATCCGGCATGGTCTGGTAGGTGTTGTCGAAGACGGTCTCGCGGAACGGATAGCCGTTCCATTCGAGACACGCCACCTCGCACGCCTTGCAGCCGATGCAGGTGGTGACGTCGATCAGCTTGCAGACATCGTAATCGCGCGAGGTGTTCTTGCCCGGGACGGTGCCGGCGTGTCCGGAGATGGCTTTGATTTGCAAGTGGTCCGTTTGCCATGGCTTATGCCTTCTCCAGTTTCACAAGGAAGCCCTTGAACTCGGGCGTGTAGGCATTCGGATCGGTTACCGTGGGCGACAGTAGATTCGCGACGACTGCGCGGCACTCGGCCCGCGTCCTCCTGAATGCCGCGGAAGCCCTGATGGATCGGGATGCCGATCTGATAGACCTTTTTGCCATCGATCGTCATCGGCTTGATGCGGCGCGTGACCATCGCCTTGGCTGTGTATGTCGCGCGCGCGCTCGTGACCTTCACCATTTCGCCGCCCTGGATGCCCAGCTCGTCGGCCAGCTCCACCGGAATTTCGACGAACATTTGCGGAACCAGCTGGACGTTCATCTGGATTGTTCTTCGTCCAGTAATGATAATGCTCGGTGAGGCGATAGGTGGTGCAGATGATGTTGTAACCTTCGCCGGTGGTCCCGTACTTGTCCATCTTCGTCGATGTATTTTTTCACCACCGGATTGTTCGACTGCTGCGGATGCAGCGGATTCGCGATCGGGCTTTCGATCGGCTCGTAGTGCTCGGGGAACGGGCCGTCGGCCAACCCGGCCAGCGGCACGAACAAACGCCCGACGCCTTCGGGATTCATGATGAACGGACCCATGTGATCCTTGGGCGCGGAATCGGCTTTGAAATCGGGCACATCGTTGCCGACCCAGCGCTTGGTGGCTTCGTTCCACCAGACCTGCCGGCGATCGGGGTCCCATGGCTTGCCATTCACATCGCACGACGCGCGGTTGTACAGCACGCGGCGGTTCATCGGCCAGGACCAGCCCCAGTTCGGATAAATGCCGAGGCCCGACGGATCGTCCGTTCCGCGCCGCTGCATCAGCGGGCCGGCTTCGGTCCAGGAGCCGCAGTAAAGCCAGTTGCCGGATGACGTCGAACCGTCGTCGCGCAGGAAGGCAAAGCCCGGCAATTGTTGGCCGGCCTTGATCGCCACTTGTTTGGTGGCTGGATCAGTTACATCGTCGAATCGCGCGGCCGTTCAACTCCTTGGCGACTTCGGCGAGCGATGGATTCTCGGGATCGATGTAAGGCCACGCCAGATTCAGAATCGGGTCCGGGAACTTGCCGCCTTCCTTCTTGATACAGCTCGCGCACCTTCAGGAAAATGCGCGCCAGAATTTCCTGATCGAGTTTGGCGTCGCCCGGAGGCGGAACAGCCGCCCATTTCCATTGCAGCCAGCGCGCCGAATTGACGAAGGTGCCGTCCTTTTCGGCGAAGCCCGCGCCCGGCAGACGGTACACCTCGGTCTTGATGTTCTTCATCTCGTCGGGCGTGATGCCGGGCGACTGCCAGAAGCCGCTGGTCTCGTCGGGATAAATGTCGCAGACCACCAGCCACTCGGCCTTTTTCAGCGCGTCGATGTTCTTCTGCGAATTCGGCCCGATGGCAACGCCGTTCATGCCGAACGCGAGCAAGCCTTTGAGCTTGCCGCGGTACATGTCGTCCCAGATGTGCGTCCAGGAATATTCGCGATCCACTTTCGGCAGATAGTCGAACGCCCAGTCGTTCTCCTTCGTGGCCGCGTCGCCGTACATCGCTTTTGAGCAGCGACACGGCGAACTTCGGCGTGTTCGACCAATAATTCCAGGAATCCCATTCCCTAGGCTTGGACGCCGTCGGCGTGATGCGCTTCATCCACGCGGCGAAGTCGGTGTCGGTCCGGATGTGGGAACTTTGATATAGCCGGGAAGATTATCGAAAATTCCCGCCATGTCGGTGGCGCCCTGAATATTGGAATGCCCGCGCAGCGCATTGACGCCGCCGCCCGCGCGGCCGACATTGCCCATCAGCAATTGCAGCATCGCCGCGGTGCGGATGATCTGCGACCCGAAAGCTGTGCTGCGTCCAGCCCACCGCGTAGATGACGGTCGCGACCTTCTTTGGTGTCGCCGTCCTTGCGAATGGAGGTGAACAGATCGGCGGCCTTGAGGAACTGATCCTTGGGAATGCCGGTGATGCGCTCCACCATCTCCGGCGTGTAGCGCGAGTATTGCTGTCTTCAAAAGTTGATAAACGCAGCGCGGATTTTGAGCGAGCGTCGACGGATGCGTGGCGGCAACGCGGGAGCGGGCGGCGCTGGAGACCGGTGGTCGGCACCCACGTTAAATCGCGACGGCGGAGCTGCCGCCGCCCGTCCTTCGTAATTCCAGGTGATTTTCGTAGGTCTGGCTGCTAGGGTCGAATCCGGAATACAGGCCGTCTTCGGGAAGCTTGAATCCTTCCTTGACGACGAAAGCCGCGTTGGTGTAATTGACCAGGTATTCTTTGGCGACGCGCTCGATTCTCGAGCGCGTAGTGGATCACCCCGCCCAAGAAACGCGATGTCCGCTGCCCGCGCGAATCTGCAGGAACAGGTCGGCCACCGCCGCGGTTCGCGTGAAGCGCGGATCCACCACGATCATCTTGCGCGTTGCGCTGCCGCTTGGCTTCCATCGGCCCACTTGAACCCGCAGGGATGGTTTTCCGCCGGATTGCCGCCCATGATCAACATCATGTCGGTGTTCTTGATGTCGATCCAGCCATTGGTCATGGCCCCGCGTCCGAACGTTGGCCCCAAACTGGAGACCGTGGGACCGTGTCAAACCCTGGCCTGATTTTCTATGTAGGTCAGACCCAGGCTGCGCATGGTCTTGACGACGAGATAATTGAACTCGTTGGTGTCGGTGCAGCCGCCGTTCCAGGCGATGGTTTCGCAGCGGTTCACCGTGCGGCCCTGCGCATCCTTGGTGATGAACGTTTCGTCGCGCGTCTTCTTGATGTGGCGCGCGATTTCCTCGAACGCCTGGTCCCACGAGATGTCTTCCCAATGATCCGAGCCCGGGCGCCGCACCTGCGGCTTCAGCAGGCGCCGGTCATTCAGGATGTCCTGCATCAGCGACGAGCCCTTGGGGCACAGCGTGCCGCGATTGATGGGATGGTCGGGATCGCCTTCCACGTGCACCACCTGCGGAGTGACGTTCTTCGCCTTGTCGCCGAGGGTGTGAATGATGACGCCGCAGCTCACCGAACAGTACGGGCAGGTGGAGCGCGTCTCGGTGGTCCGGGCGATTTTCAGCTCCTGCGCCTGCGCATAGGCTGCTTTCACGTCGAAACCGAGCACCGATGCGACCACCGCGCCGGTTCCTGCTTTCAGGAAAGTTCTTCGAGTCGGCTGCATGATCGCGCCTCCGGTATCAGTAAATTTCAGTGGACCGCCAGCGATTATAACACTGGCCCATTACGGCGCAAGATGCAGAATCACGCGCCCTGAAATATTCATCCACTATTCACACTTCGGACCCGATTACGGTGAATTTCCATAGGTTAGCTCACAGTTGTAACGGCCCTGCAGGTACGAATTCCGTTGACTCTAAACTTGAAACGATGTTATAAAATAGACCTACCCCCGGTTAGTAGTTCGTCAGTTAGGAGTTCAAAACTCGCAGGAGGCGGTATGTCCGCCGCCACATTTGCGGCGCGGGCCGCAGTTCGGTTACATAAATTCTAACTGAGCAGCGTTCTCATCAGCGCTATCCGATCGAGCTGGAAGTAGAGTATCGATTGTTGAGCAAGGGCCGCTCTCAACCCGAGGTTCGGGTAAGACACGGAACATCAGCAGCGGCGGTGTGCTCTTTGAAGCGCTGGGTTCGGCGCCGGAGGGCAGCTCGATTGAAGTGATGTTGACTTGGCCGTTTCTACTGGAGGGCGTTTGCCCTCTCCGGCTCGTCATGCGAGGCCGCATCGTTCGCTGCGATCTGCGTGGAATTGCCATCCAATCGAGTTATCACGAGTTCCGCACCGCCGGTTCCCGCACGCGAAATTCCGGCCAGTCCAGTTTCGCCGTCGGCGCTAAGTGAACCACGAAGCGGACTCTCCATAACGGTCCTGATTTTGGACGATGACATAGCGTTTATTCTCTGGCTGGGCGAGCTTTTCACCGATAGCGGTTATCAAGCCTTTCCGGCTTTGAATAGCCGGCAAGCTGTGGCACTCGCGAAAAAGCTGCTCAGGCCCGTGGACATCCTGGTCGTCAATCCATTACCGCCGGTGCGCAGCGAACCATCGCCTCGCTGTCCGCGTGCAACCCAACCTTCGCGTCCTGCTCATCCAAATCCATCCAAGGTGCAGCCATGGATCCCGGACGGCGCCCCACCCTTGCGATTAGAGCGGCCGCACCGGGCGATCCATCTCCAGACCCGAATGGATGATCAAAATTCGAAGAGTGCTGATGCGGCTCGGCTGCGGGACGCTTGACTTTCCAGCCTCGCCACATGGCCGTAATAGCCGCGAAAGCAGATAAGCGGGATAGACAACCACTACCGAGCCCAGAATCTTGCTCCATTCGGAAAAGAACAAATGCCGGGAACTTGGTCATGCCACCATCCGGCGGCGTGATAATGCGAATCGGGCGCGGGAACGGAAATGAACTGCACTCCCGGGACAAAAGAGCCCGAGGACGATGGCCGCGCGGCGTGAGTGATAATTGCTGGTGACCAGTAGAACCCGCTGCGCGTGGCGGCGCTCCAATTCGCCGCGAAGAGCCCCCGCTTCATCAATGGTCGAGTGCGCGTTGGTGGCAAAAACCTGAAAGAGATCTCTCGGATAGCCCTTCTTCACCAGGAAATCGATTGTCAACTCACCTTGCGGACGCCCCTGGTACAGCGGGCCGCTCATTACAGCAAATGGCGCGTAGTGTTTGCGGACCAGTTCGGCGCCGTTGATCGCTCGGGGCCCGAGAAGTCGCCGCCAAGAACCACGACCAGGTCGGCTTTTTGCGGCGGCTGCGAATCCACGAGGAAGCCACCCAGGAGATTGAGAATATCCTGCCATCGAATGCCGCCACGGCAGAAAATCAGGATCGCGACTGTCAGGAACAACGCCCCACGCCGGAAACGAGGTAGCGCTACGCATCAGACCTGCCAATGCGATGCGTCGGCCTCAACCTTCGTCAGCCCATTTTCGACATGATTTGTTTGATCTTGTCCGCGACGGCTTTAGGCGGCTTATTGGAAAGGGCAAGGTTGAATTGTGTCTTGGCGTCTCCGATGTGGCCCTTTTGCATCAGAGCCACTCCGAGATGGTATCGGAACTCCGGCTGATTCGGATATTTCTTGATGAAGCCATCGAGAATCTGAATGGCGCTGTCGTTCAATCCCCTGCGGACATAAACCCAGCTGAGTGTGTCTGCGACTCCAGGGTTGTTGGGCGCCTTCCTTTGCGCTTTTTCCGCGAGAGCGGATGCCTGCTCGAGATCGGTACCCGACTCGGCCAGCTCGAACGCCAAATTGTTCAGCGCCACGGTGTCGTCGGGATTGGTAGCGAGCTGTTTCCGCAATTTCGCAATGGCGTCGGGCCCGTGGTTCGACAGCCGACTCCACGAATGCTATGTCGGCTGTGATCTTCGGATCGCCCGGAGCCAGTTCTTTGGCCTTTTGGTAATTGACGGATGCCTGGTCGAAATCACCCTTTAACCGGTCGATATCTCCCAGCGAAGCATAGGCCTGAAACGACTTGGGATCTTTGGAAAGCACCCACTCGAATCTTCGGCTGCCAAATCAAGCTTTGCCGGCCCGCAACGCCGCGGATGCCGCGAGCAGGTGAACAGGCAGGGAATCTGGCGCCGCTTTGAGCTCCGCGATCGAGAACTTCAGCGCCTTATCGGATTCGCCCTTGGAAAAATACAGTTGAATTAAACCTTGCAGCGGCCGCAAGTCCTTTTGACCCGGCTTGTACAACCGCGAAAACATGTTTCAGCCTCGGCATACTTCTTCTGCTCTGAATCCAAGGCCGCGATATAGAGATTCACCTCCATCGAATCGGGGTTTTGCTTCAATAAGGCCGCCAATTCCGTTCCCGCTTGCTGATAAGTCTTATTCCCAAGCAAACCAGCGGCGTGCCACAACCTCCCTGCGATGTTCCCCGGATCGATCGCCAGAACCTCGTTGGCGAGCCGGATGGTTTCGGAATAATTGCTGGTCTTCTGTGCCAATTCCGCCAAAGCCAGCCTCGGCTCAATATATCCTGGAGCAAGGCGGGCAGCTTCGGTAAGCTGTCCCTTGCCTGACTTTGCGTATCGCCTTTATCAAGATCCGCAAGTCCGAGGTTGTACCGCATCACGGCGTTATTGGGATCATTCTGCAGAATCGCATTCATCTCCGATATGGCGAGTTCCAGTTTTTGGGGGTCTCCGGTTTCACGCAGCAGAATGGCACGCGCCTCACGTGAGTCGACATCGGTGGGGTTTTCCTTGAGGATCGTATCCAGTTGCGCGACAGCATCGGCGCGCTTTCCCTGCGCCATGAGGATCGACACCATGCGCTTTTGATATAGCGATTTGTCTTTGGTCGGGCCTTAAGACCAGACCGTGTACTCGCGGAGTGCTTCATCCGGTCTGCCCTGGACTGGTAGAAATCGCCTACCAGCGCATGCCCGTCGGGGAATCTTTGGGATCGCTCAAAATTCCGCTGAGGACGGAAGTTGCGTCGGAGTCGCGTTGCGTTTGATGATAGAAGGCGGCCAGCCGTAGTCTTGGCCGTGGCATCCCCCGGCTCGCGCGCATTCTCGGCTCGCAGCAAACCTTCGGCGTCCCCGAGACGCTTCGATTGAACATAATAGTTGAACAGGGCATCGTAGATCGCACCGCTGTCAGCCGGATGGGCCCGAATCGCATTTTTGGCCAGTTTTTCGCCGTCGACACCCCGATTCAGCCGGAACAGCACCTGCACCATTGGCAGAACCACTTTGGGATCAAGGGCCGGAGGGCCTGGGCTTTCTGATACTGCGTGAAGGCTTCGTCGAACTTCCCGTCAAGGACCGAAACGTCCCCGCTCAAGCGTAAGCCATCGAACGATTTCTTATCCTTGGACAGCAGGCGCTTCGCGGTCTCGGCGACCTGATCATAGAGGATCTTCGGCTTCTTAGGATCGCGGCTATAACTAATGAGTGCCAGGTCGGCCTTCTCGATGGCGATATCGTCGCGGCCAGGCGCCAGTTGCGCGGCGCGCGTCAGTTCGTCGTACGCCGCCGTCACCTCACCAAGTTTTAGCGCATCCAGCGCCAGCCTGTAGTGGGCTTCAGCATTTCGCGGATTGGAATTAATGGACTTACGGTAATTTATGCTCGCCTCGGCGTACCTACCTGCCGCAAAGTCGCGGTTCCCAACTCGAGGTAATGCTGAGCGCTTCTTGCACAACCGAACAGCGCAGCATCGCAATGGACAGCGCGGTCCGAGACACAACGATGATTTTCAAGTTTGCACCTATTTATGCCTTCCAAGTCTAACGGATAGGCTTGGCGCAGTAAAGGGACTCCCGTTCTAGTAATTTGTATTACCATTGTCCTGGGCTCGGAAAGTCGTTTCATGGGTACCATGCTAGTACTAAATGCACTCGGTAGGTCTTTACCTGCAAGTAACTTATCCGCTATGATCCTTCTTGACGGTCAGTATTTCAAGGAGACGATTATGAAGATGTGGAAGGTTTTTCGGGGGCATAGCGTCATGACGTCTGGCCTCCTTGCGGCAGCTTTTGTGTTTGCCCCGCTCGGTCACGCGACATTGATGCCCCGGGACGGATCAACGACATTATCAGCGTTACTTTGCCCAGAGGCGGATCGGTTGTTGGCGTCCGTCGAACAACACAGTTACTACAACACTGTGGGCGACACCCTTACTGTGACCTATTCGGAGTACGTCTATCAGGAAATGGGCGGGACCTTGGATTTTATTATCCAGGCGACGAACACCGGGCGCCGGACAGGACTTCATCGACAATGTTACGGCCTCGGGTTTCGAGGGCAACGGATTATTACAACTAATGTCGGCTTCAACGCCTCGGCACCGCTTGGCAGCACCATTTCTGGCGGTATCGATCCGATGAGGGTAGCCGTCTTCCGGCGAACGGCAATGTCGTTGGATTTCAGTTCGAGACCAACATTATTCCTGTCGGCTCCCAAACCGACTATCTGATCATCCAGACCAACGCAACGCAATATGTTCCTGGGACGGTTAGTTTCCAGGATGGAGTTACGGTCACTGGGCTGGGTTTTGGCGTTGCTCCGGAGCCCGGCTCTGTCGGATTGTTGCTGGGCGGACTCTTCGGTCTGGGTTTACTCGCGACTCGCCGTTTCCGCGTGCAGCAGAGCTAAAAGAAGCAAATTCCGTTCGGAGTATCAAGGCGACCGTCCGGGGCGGTCGCCTTTCTTGTTTCCACACCCTGCCCCACCCGCCCCTTCTGAAGCCTGTTCACAGTTCCCGCTTCCTAGACCGAGATTTTTAGAACACTACCACGCTGCCACAACAAGCACACCCCACCCACCCCATAACTTGGATCTCCACCGATGACAACAGCCAACCGTTCTCTTCCCGGCAGGTGAGGGATGTGAACAAAACGATTCAAAGTCAAGAGTCACGCCCGTGCAAAAGATTGACCCGCACTGGTGTTGGGACCGGTTTACTGAACGAGGGTCTGCAATGAGTCGAACGTGCCCGTGCTGTTGCTGGCCGTCGCCGTTACCGAGGCGATGCTGTTCAGGGGTGGCTGGCCAGTCTTGGGGGTCAGCCCCGTCAAGGTGAGTTGTACCGGACCGGGGTTGGAACCAGTTTACTGAACTGGCGTCTGCAATGAGTTGGATGTCCCGGTGCTGTTGCTCACCGTTGCCGTTACCGAGGCGATGCTGTTCAGGAGCGTCTGGCCAGTCTTAGGAGTCGGCCCCGTCAACGTGAACGGCATGGTGATCATGAACTGCCCGCCGAACGCCTGCGCAGCGGTGCTCTGGAACCAAGTAGTCCCGACCTTGGTCAAGTCGATGCTCAGCGTGGTCGTTCCGACGTTATAACCAGGGGCCGGGTTAAACGTTACACTCATTGACGTCAGGCTTCGAGTGGTGGAATACCCGACCAAGATCAGATTGAAGCTACTGGTGCCGTTACTCGCGGCTTGCGCGACCACCAGTACCGGCGCTTGAGACGGCACGGTGAATTGCAAATTAGCGGGCGAGGAAGGTGTTATATCGACGCCCCCAGTGGTGGCAAACGTTGGCGTCAGCGTCACTACCTCGGCAACCGTTCCCGTTTGCAAGGGAAGATCTGTCCCCTGCCCTGCAAAATTCGCGCTGGTGCTGTTGGCCGGGATTACGAAATTGACGGTTCTGTTTCCGGTCGTGTTGCCGACGGCGAATTGGACGGCCGGATCCGTGCCGAACGTCCCCTGTGTTGCTAGAGTGAGCGTACCGGTTAGATCCAGCGGATAGGGATTTGCCAGCGTTAAGCTCACATTCTGTTGGGTGGCCGGCGAAACATTCCCGCTCGGACCATCGATGGTGTAGGAGGGCAGAGCCGGTGGCGCCGACCCGGAGCCAATCAACGGAATCGATGTCGTGTCCAAAATCAGGGATGCCCCGTTCGTGTAATCCGTAGCCGTGGGTTTGAAAACGATCTTGAAATTCGCCGATTGGCCCGACGCCAAACTCAACGGAAGCGCTGGAAGTCCAGAAATCGTATAGGGGCCGTTTCCCGGGCTAATTCCAATATTAGAGATCGTTGCCGGCAATAATCCTGTGTCGGTGAGGCTGAACTGCACTTCAGAGGACTGACCAACCGGAGTCGGGGGGAACACTACCGCACCGCCTTTGGCTGGATCCACTGTAATGGTACCGGCGCTGGATGTATAGGCGAAGGTGAGTGCGGAGCCCAGACCGCTCGCCGACAGAATGAAAGAGTCGTTGCCGATGACCAGTTGCCCTGTTTCCGTTCCGACCTTCGTCGCAGTATAGGTGATCGGGACGCTGAAGCTGTTGCCCGGCGTCACAGTGGCGGGCAGAGTCAACGGATTCGTGACGGTGAACGGCCCCGAGGTGCTGACTGAATTGATGGTGGCGCTCGTCCCGCCCGTATTCTTCACCTGGACAATGATGCTACTGGTCTGGCCGACATTTGCGCCCGGCAGGGTAATCATGCCGTTGGGCTCGACCATTTGCGTCACGCCCTGCATTACATAGCTGTACGTAAACGTTGAAAGGATTCCGTTGCCCGACAGATTGATGGTCTCCGTCGCGCCGCCTTGAAAGCTGATCTGAACCTGAGCTGTGTCGTTCTCCACCATCCCCGGGGTGTACGTCACCAGCAACTGCAAGTTCGAAGCGGTTCCTGAGGATCCCGCGACCAGCGTATATGGGAACAAGGGGATGCCTTGAACCTGAAAAGGCGAGTTTGCCGGCGGTGTCGTGATCGCGGTTATAACGCCGTCACCGCTTCCTGTATTAGCGATATTGAGATTCGCCGACTTGGTCGTGTTGAGCTGAACAGCGCCAAACGGGATTGTGCCGTTATTCTGCAGCGGGATGGCATTATTCTGGTTCTGCAGTACGTAAAACAGCGAGAATTGCGGGGTCATGCCCTGGAGCCCCAGCAGGATTGCGTTTTGAACAGGCATGCCGCCGGTAGTGCTCGGCTCCGTGAAGGGAACTTCGATCTGGCCAGCTGCGCCGCGTGCGTTCGTTGGACTATAGGTCACCGTAAACGTAAAGCTGTCGCCGCGATTGAGAACGGTATTTGCCATTACGTCCGAACTGACACTGAATTGCGTGGATCCGACCAGCCCTACCTGAGGCGTCGCCGTGATCGTCGCCTGAAGGTTGCCGATGTAAGTAGCCTTCACGGTGATGGATGTCGAAGTGCCGACGGTGGTTGTAAACCCGAGCGTAGAATCGTTTAAAACGGTGCTGGCATTTCCGTTAGCTGTGGCTAAGAGCGTGAAGGGAATACTTTGCGCGGACAGGACTCCTGCACTCAACGCGAGCACAACTCCAGCCAGACCAATGGCAGATCGCATTATCGCAAGCCCCCGGTCGTCCCAGGCACACCATGTTTTACTGGATGCAACCGAACGGCGGGAACGAAGTAAGCAGCCGGTGGAGGAGAATTCGCAAACAGCCACAGCGGATTTTTCGCTTGAGAGCGTCCGGCAAGGATGTAGCTGCTGTTCCCAAATTCTTGCAACGCAGTTGGTGCGAAATTGAGCGAAACATCGCTAACAAGCTGACCGCTAGAAGCGTCCAGGATTCGAAGTAAGTGATCGGAGCCGGCGGCGACGTAGAGCAGTTCATGGTTCTCAGAATCCTGCAACGCCTGAAGGCCCACCGGATTCCGCAGCCCTTCCAAAGAAATCGTCTGAATCGTGTGATCGGACACGCTGAGCGCAATCACCTGTGGAGCGCTTCCATCCAGCGCATATACCGTACTGTCATCCGTCGAGAAGGCCAGCGCAGCCGGATTTTGAATCGAGCCGGCGTTGACGAAATTTTGCCCATCGGAGCTCAGGAACACACCGCCGGCGCTTCCGCTAATTCCCGCCGCGATCTCTTTGCCGTGAGTATCCGCCGAGGCAGAAGCGATAACGCCCCCCAAGGATGAGACGTCAAAGGGGGCGAGGACAGCGGGCGCAGCAGGAAGACCAGACACGACTTGAAGCCAGTTTCCTGAACGGGAGTAGAGCACTGCGACTGATCCGTCTCCCGACCAAGCGATCCCATCCGGCTTCGCCTTGACATCGGCAAGAACCCCAGTGGAAGTTTTGGGGCTTCCCAAACCCGAGATCAACAGGCACTGGCCTTGCTGGAATCCGAGCGCATAGCTCTGGTGCGGCGCAACAGAAGCAAAATCGAGACTGTCCCTCAGGGTTGGTCCGAAAGAAGCAGCACCGGGAAAACCAATGACGGCCCGGAGACTTCGCGTAGGCGCGTCGAATGTGTAAGCCTCAACAGGTCCGGTAAGCGAAGCTTGCTGGGCGGCCAATAAACCTGCCCACGTCCATCCGATAAGAATGCAGAATAGTGGGCGCATAGCTGCTAGGGAGCTCCAACTGTCGGCGAGCCGGGAGCAATCGTGATGGTTGAACCTTTGCCGCCCCCCCGAGTCGCGAGAATTACGATCACGGCGACCAGCGCAGCGCCTCCACCGATGACGGCAATCTTGGCCCAACGATGCGACCACCAGGACGGAGATTTGGATTCGCGTTCTTTCTCTGCCTTCGTGAGCCGTGCGACGTTGTACATCGTGAGAGTAGTTTCGCCGACTTCGTTCCCATAACTCGCCGTTACGTGAACCTCGAACTTACCGACTTGCCCGTTGGCCATCCAGTTGAGAGCCGCCGCTTGACCTCCTGCATTGGTGCGCGCCGTCTCTGAGGTTTTGCCGCCGCTGAACGTCGCACCCGGTCCACTGATGGGAAAACGAAAAACCACATCGGCGGCTTCCACGGCGCGGTCGTTGCGGTCCAGGACCTGGACCACTAGGGGAGCCATGACCTTGCGCTCCATGTCGTTGTACTCCTTGTCGCCAGCCAAAACCAGAACCTTGAGACTCTGTTCGGTCGGTAGCTGCGCGAGGGACTGAGTCGGAGTCACGGTCGGCGCGTTCTGTGGGGCAGGAGTTGGGGGCAATGGAGAAGGAGGAACTTGGGCTGGAGCGGCCGCTTGTGCTGGAGCGGCGCCTTCTTGAGCGGCCTGCGTTTGCGCGGCGACGAGTAAGCCCGCCATAACTACGCACAGGATGCGACTTGCTCGTCCTTGAATCCCCATATAGGACATGAACAAAGGGTCAGTGTACCAAACTGTTCTATTGTGCGGCCAGGAAAATGATATACGGAATGATGGGCAAGGCGAGAGCCTGTACGGTTTGGTAGAAAACTCGCTTGTATGATCGCGGGACATAAACGATGTCTCCCGGAAGAAGCGGCTCGTCAAGACCCTTTCCATCCAGCAACCGCTTACCATCCACGTAAATCACATAGCGGCGATTCGTGCCCAGGACCGGGCGAAGAATTCTTATTTTATCCGAGTTGGCGTCCGGGGTGAATCCACCGGACTGCGAAACCGCCTGGAGCATTGAGATTGAGTCCCGCTCCCCAAGTTCGATACCACCCACCTTAGAGAGTTGTCCGTCCATGTAGACCAATTCAGCGCGCCCGACGGAAATAATGTCGTAGGGCTGCAGCAAGATGTTTTCGGCTGGATTGATGTTCTCGCGTAGCGTACCCAGGCTGATGTCGGCTGTGCTTACCTTCCTCGCAGGATCGACCACGGCATTCGGCAAAGGAATGGGACCATATTCTTCATGCCGGGTAATCGTGATGTGGCGAGAAGCATTCGGCTGAAGGCCTCCAACGCTGGTTAACATCTCGACCAGCGTTCGGTTGCCCTGGAGGGCATAGATACCCGGCCGCTGGAACATGCCGACGAAGTACACTGGCGCGCTGCGGAACTGAACCACATCAACAAAGACTTGCGGTTCCCGGATGTACTCACGCAGCCGCCGGACTAAGTCTGCCTCCAATTCCTGAAGCGTCATTCCGGCGACGTGAATTCGCCCCACGAGCGGTAGATTGATATTGCCGTCGCCATCGATACGAAATGGCTTTTGGTTGATCTCCTCGGCCTCAGGCGCGCGAATCAGTATTTGGTCATTCGGTCCCAGAACATAGTTCGGCCGCACCGTGTCGGGCGGAAGCTGTTGCGCAGCTCCTGCTGTCTGAGCAGGGTTGCCGCCCTGATTGGGTGATTGAGCGGCCCCGCCAGGAGGTTGCTGTCCAAGAGGTTGCTGTCCAAATGCGGGAACGACGGCAAGTAACAACGGAAGAACGACGAGGCAATTCCGGAGTGCGGCCATGCTGTATACTACTTTATCGGATTTGTAGCGATTTCGGGAAGCTGCACATTGCTGGTCGACGTAGTAAGATGCCCAACTGCCCGGATGGCCCGGATGCATTGCCGCTCTACTTCAGCAGACACAGAACGCTGCAAGAGATTAATAGAAACTACCAGCCGAAACCGCCCTTTCGCCTCGACCACAATTCCCTCCAAACCAGCGAGGGGACCGCGCTCTATGAGAACTGTTTGGCCAATCTCAACAAAAGGATAGGGACTTACGAGGAGTCCCGATTCCACCATTGTTCGAACCCGCTGAATTTCCTCATCTGGAATAGGCTGAGGGGCTTTACCAAATCCAACCAGATCGATAATTCCGGGCGCAGTCAAAACCGCCCGCCGGTTCTGAGGATCAAACCGGCAGAAGATGTAACCGGGAAACAAGTACTGTTCAATCAGCTTCGTCCGGTCCGACCATCGCCGTTCAGACTTGAAAGAAGGCGCAAACGGTTCGTAGCCGCGCTCACTGAGATGTGCGAGGGCAACGCGCTCCTGGTTTGAGCGGACTCGAGCCGCAAACCACCGCAGTTCAACGGAATTTTCAGTCCGCTCCGAATCGAGCAAATCGGGAAGCATCTTAGGCCAGATTGCCCGATCGTTTGACAGTTGTCAACGGACAACTCCACTAGTACTAACTTCCGGGGTGGTCTCGTATCAGATTGCCATGCTGGAGTGTCTACTCTGACTGATCAAACGTTTCACTAACCAAGCGCTTCCTTTCTTCCAGGTCGACGAGACAGTGTAAGGCTGATTGCTTTTCGGGCCTTTCCGCGAGATACGAGGACTATGGCTAACTTAGTACTAAAGTTGAGCGATTGTTCCCTCTGGTTCCAGAAGTACCAAAAACTGTACGGGTCGGGTACTCTATCCCAGACTGAAGACGGGCTAGCCTACGTGCGATGCTGAGTACCAATTAGGGGGAACCCGTGATGGTTATAAACACTGACGAGTACTAACTTGGTGTTACCAAACAAGAAATATGTTGCACAAAACCAGATTTCTCGTCGTCTGCGCGTCGCTTCTCCTCGGTGGAGCGATGGCTCAAGCGCAGATTTCTCCAGCCGGAATCACGCTTGGCCTGTCTCAGAAACAGCAGTTTTCTGTAGCGGGTCAAACACAACTTACCTGGTCCGTGGTACCGCCAAATACTGGAACTATTACAAGTACTGGACTATACACTGCACCGACTTCTTACACCACCAATTATGTTTATATTTATGCGCGGGCCGGATCCTCTTACTACGACACCCTCGTCCATCTCTCCCCAATACATGTAAGTTTTCCGACGGGTTCGAGCGGGCCAGCAGTTTCGATTTCAGTCTCCCCGTCATCAATTTATCTGTACGGCGGACAAACCCATCAATTCACGGCGACGGTGGGGGGTACATCCAATCAACAAGTTTCATGGTCGCTCGCCCAGGGACTGGGCTCGATCGTAAATGGTCTCTATTCGGCTCCCGCGAATGTGAAGGCGGATTCCCTTGTAACGATTTTGGCGACCAGCGTGGTAGATCCCACGAAAACCGCCAGCGCAACCATCCAACTGGGACCTGGCATCAGCACTACACTCGCAAACACGCCTGCACCGAATTTGATCAGCGTCTCTTTGTCACCGAGGCGAAGTTCGCTGCGGGCCGGACAATCGAAGCAGTTCACAGCTACTGTAAGCGGGACATCCAACACGGCCGTGAATTGGTCGCTTACTCCCAATGTAGGCACCTTAAGCAACGGGATTTATACTGCTCCTGCGCGGATCCCTACCGCTCAAACGGTGACTCTCTACGCAGCGAGCGCTGCCAACACAAATCAAGTCACCTCCGTGAATATAAATCTGATCGCGTCCGAATCGGCCACAGCGAGCCTCGCCCCGTCAACGGCCACAACGAGCGTCACGCCGGCAACGGCTACGGTTGGGGCCGGAGGAGCCGTGCAATTCTCTGTTCAAAACCTTCCCGCGGGAACGCGCGTGGCGTGGTCACACAGCCCAGGGGTTGGCAGGATAACGTACTGGGGGCTGTATAGGGCACCGTCTTCCATTACCACCCAGCAGTCCATTACAATCACCGCAACTAACGTTTCCACTGGTCAGGCTATTGGGACGGCCAGTGTCCTGTTGTTAACACCGCAGGGGCCAACTCCAACGTCGAGCGGCGGCTCTTCCAACACACAGACGCAGACAATTGTGTTGCCAGTCGAGGTGTTCGGAGTAAGCTCCGCCAGCGTCCCCGTGTCGTTTTCGATATCTCCGGGCGCAAACTTGAGCGGACAACTACAACTCTGGCTGCAGATCCACGGCTTGGAATATCAAAGTCAGGCGAGCGTGCAAATTAATTCGGGAGCCTGGATTCCCATCAATGACACCACAGTGACCTACTTGGGCAACGGAGGAACTTATGGCGGCATCGGCGGCGGTTTTTCGACGCTAAAGATGACCCTGAATTTACCGGCCGGGTCGGTAAACCAAGGAACGAACACATTGACGTTCCGTTTCAATCAAAGCAATGGCATCTCAAGCGGCTTCCGGGTGCTGAATTTCAATATACTCGCTGCCGATGGAACGCAGCTCATCCCGCAAAGCACGTTCACTCAAGACGATCCGTCCACATGGACGCCGCCGCTGAATGATGCCGCCGATATTCAAGCGGGACAGAATCTTTGGCGCACCGCTCAACTGTCCGCGCCCGGCTTTGGCCCCATTCAGGCCAAGTGCGGAAGCTGCCATTCGCAAGATGGCCGCGATCTGAAATACTTCAACTACTCGAACTCCTCAATTGAAACCAGGGCCATGTTCCATGGGCTGAACGCTCAGCAGGGCGAGCAGATCGCAAGCTATATTCGTTCGCTGGATGTCACAACCTCAGTCTACGCGCGCCCCTGGAATCCGCCGTATCAGCCGGGTCCGGGACTGGACTCGCGTCCCGTTTCTGATTGGGCCGCCAGCGCGGCTTGGACGCGGTCCTGGACCAGGATTCCGACATGCTTCCCTATCTTATGCCGGGAGGCAGCACAGCGAATTGGGCCGCCACGGCTTACTTGAACCAGCGCGAGATTCCGATTCCGTTTCAGCTGCCGGATTGGAACCACTGGCTGCCGACAATTCACCCGATTGACGCATGGGGATCTACCTTCACGAGTAGCCGCCTGTATCAAGATTACCTAGGCGTTTCGGCGCAGCTCGTTCCCAACGATGCAGCCGTCTACAAAACTGTGGCTAATGGCGCCCAATGGCCATATTTCACGCAGCCGACGAGGCCATTCTTGTTGACATCTCACGCCGGCGCAAGGCGACCCTCGCTGGAACGATGCCACGTTCGTACGGCAGATCTATTCGATACGGCTATGGGCGTGACCAAACTCTTCGAACTTAACCAGCAATTTGGGCTGGAGGGTATGGCCAAACGGTTTTCGGTCCTCGGGCCGCAAGCCGCGCCTGGGATAGCATCATTCCCTTTTACGCAGGTCCTGGAGTCTCGAAAATTCCCCGCCCTTCGCCAGGCATCGGAAACGGCTCAAGCATCGTGCATATTTACAATTCGTTTGCCTGGTACCAACTGCAACTCCTGCTTAACGACGGCAACGGGCAATACGCGGTCGATTGGCCTTACGCGATTAGTTATCCAATTAACGATCTCACCTGGGATAATGTCAATGCCAAGCCGCGTATTGGAACCGCCGGCCTGCTTACGCTATGGATGGTTAAGGCGCTCCAAAATGACTCGTATAACGACGCCGCTGGGCCCTGGGAGTTCGTCGCTTTCCCAGGTCAAGTGAGCACGTGGACGGATGTGTCAACTTCGCAGAAGCTTCAGATCATGAATGCCTACACGTCGGCATGGTTCGCCAGCTTTAACTCTATGCCAGCAAACCAGTTCCTGGCATTGCCGATGCTGTCGCCGGGCGGCGGCAATCCCACAGCGCTACAATTCGGCAAGGATCTGATCTACGGCTTACCGGAACTGCGGTATGCAGGCATGGACACGACGCTGCTCAATCAGATCACCAGTTGGGCGTCAACCGTATGGCCCGGCTACAACTGGTCGCAGGATTCGAATGCGCCGTGCGTTGTTTACAACCTCGGCCAAATCCTCTGTTCGGGAAATTAGTCCGAGGAGCGGCAACGGCCGTTTTTGGCAACAGGAAGGCGACCACTCCGCACAAGGGTCGCCTTTTCTCGCCTCGCCGGACAGCAACGGACGCCACCGATCAACGCAATTGGGATAACCCCGCGGATCTGGTCCATCGGCTCCCCGTTTTTTCTGCCCCAATGTACTGGTAGCTTGATAACTTCGCGTTGAGGTCGGGCGAAGCGGTCTACCTGCCAACGAAAATGCCCTGCGGCCAGCAAGCATGGCAGCTACCTAAGCTATAGATCCCATAGTACTAGCAAGCCTGAAGGCCGATTGACGGGCCGCCAGCTGAAGGTTGATACTATATATACATTGATCCCTGGATCCGAGAGGATCCCCAGAGACGAATGCTGCTTCAACTAGATAAGCCGGAGTACTGGTTTAATCCACCGCAGGTGCTAAGGCGGATCTCCTTTGCGGCTCGATCCCTGAGTAATAAGCTGGGCGAGAAAGAACAGATTGTCCTTCCCTGGGGAGCCAAGCTCGCAGTCGATCCGCGGGAAGCGATTGGATACGCCTGTTGTACGACTGGCATCTATGACCTGACTCTGACAGAAGCTTTGTTCCGGCTGATCGATCCGGGCGAGACCTGCGTGGACGTTGGGGCCAATATCGGCCATATGACGACCGTCATGGCGCACTGCGCGGGTGCGTCGGGATCGGTGGTCAGCTTCGAGCCTTACCCTCCCGTGTATTTGCAATTGGCCGCAAACCTCGCGGGAGCTTCCAATGTGCAACTGGAGCAGATGGCGGTTTCCTCGTCGGACGGTGCCGCATATCTGAGCGTGCCGGATGGGTTTTGCTCGAATCATGGAACGGCGGCGCTGTGCCAGCTCAGACGGAGACAAAACAGTCGGGGTGAAGGCGGTCACGCTTGACAGCTTCCTCGCGGGCCGGAGGGTTGGCGTTGCGAAAATCGACGTCGAAGGGCACGAGTTGGAGGTCTTGGAGGCTTCCCGCGAAATGCTGAACGGGTACATCCGGGACATAGTGTTCGAAGAGCATCGCGCCTATCCGGCGGAAACGCACCGTCTCCTGGAGCGAAGCGGCTACACGCTTTACCGGATTGAGCGTACTCTTTCACGCCCCGTTCTGTTACCGCCGGATTCGCCCGCCGTGCATGTCAATGCGGCATCGAATTTTCTGGCAACCAGATCGCCCGGGAGGGCAGGCGAGCGGTTCTCGCGCCCCGGCTGGTTAGCGCTGGAGCGAAGGCCCTTGAGGGCGGGTAGCAGTTAGGCCAGAACGGACGCAATCTGATTCAGACGTGCCGATCACGCTCTGAACTATGAACCGCCACTCCGGCTTCCGAATTGAGCCTGTTGCAGGATTTTGAATGCGCTGCTTACTAGCCCCGCCAAATCGTCTGCTCGGGAAATTGGTCCGAGGAGGGCAACGGCCGTTTTGACAACAGGAAGGCGACCGCTCGGCACAAGGGTCGTCTTTCAAAGGTACCACGTCTCGCATGGCCAGACCGGCTTGGAGAGCAGTGAAAATGCGCAGCACTGAACAGATCTGAACTTACATCAACGGAATTGGCTTGATCCACCAGCTACTCCCTCGACTTCCTTCCTTTCTGCGCTTAGTACTGGTACTTGTGACAACCAGGGATCTATGCAATTAAATGGATAAGTACGGTAAAGTCGTCTCGTGGGTACCTTGGTCGGTCCAGTATTACCAGGAACAGGATTAACCCGCCGCTTCCGACACATTCCAGAACTCGACGGCATTCGAGGCATCGCCGTCGGCCTGGTGCTCCTGTTTCACCTGTGGCCGAATGCCGGTCCCTGGACGGTGGCGTTGCCATACGTCAAGAACGGGTGGATTGGGGTTGATCTCTTCTTTGTCCTTAGCGGCTTTCTGATCACGCGTATCCTGCTGGACAGCGTGGAGAGACAAGATTACTACACGCGTTCTACCGCCGGCGTGTCTTCCGTATTTTCCCCCTCTACTACCTCACTCTGACGAGCATCGTCGTGTTTATGGCGTTTTGGCATTCTGGTCACTATTTGACTGAATTACGCCAAAACTGGGGGTCGCCCGGATGGTTCTTCGTCTATCTGGCGAATGAAGTGCGCCCTCACAATCTTCACTTTGAGCTCTTCGCACCGCTTGCGCCGATGTGGTCGTTACAGATCGAAGAGCAGTTTTATTTGGTGTTCCCGTTTGTGATCCGGCAGGCACGGCGCAAAGTTTGGGCCGTGGTGCTGGCGTTCATCCTAGGCCCTTTTGTCTGGCGAACGGTTTCTTCTATTTTCGACCCGGCACACGCGTACCTGCTATATAGCGGAACTTTTGCCAGGATTGACGAACTTGCAGCAGGAGCACTGGCAGCGTACCTGCTTCGGGACGCCCCCCAAAAGGTGGTTCGGCAGGCGAGCCGGGTGCTGGCCTGCATTCTCGTCCCTTCAGTGATTCTTCTATATTTCGTGTTCGGAATCGATCGCGATTCGTTCTTCAACAATACCGTTGGGTTCTCGCTCTGCGCCTGTGCATTCGCATCGTTGATCCTGTGGACAGTGTACGCGAGCGGAACGAGATCAACAGCAATACTGCGCAATCCCACGCTGCGCTATCTCGGAAAATATCCTACGGAGTCTCCTGCTCCAATTGCCACTTCAGTCGCGATCAAGATCGTTCTGCACAAACCGCTCGGATCGCCGCATCGCACGCTGCTGGATTTTCTGGTTTCCGTTTAGTGCGACAGTCTTGTTGGCGTCGCTATCCTTCAAGTGGTTCGAGAAGCCCATTCTCGACTGGGGCACGAAAGGGGCCCGGCCTAGATCAGACGTCGATCGCCGGAAAGAGATGGCGGGCAAAATGGCCGCTTCCTAGCTCCGCCGCGCTGCGGCACCAAAGAGCACGAGCGCGACGCCATGTGGAGTAGCCCTGTCGACGGGGCCCCGGTTCTTCCTCGCCCATCGGCAGAAACGCGGACGTGCGGCGCTGGCTAATACGACGCAGGACACGTCGAATTAACGCCAGCCATACATTGAACGCCGCTCACCGCAATCACGGCCCCGGCGGAATTGCGGTACAGGGTTCGATAGTAAACATCGCCGATTTGTAAATCGATCGGAAGTATACCGCTTGCGCCGCCGAAATCCACTGCGTCCGGAAGCGCAAGCGTATTCACTTGGCTGGAGCTATAGACGTAAGGGCTATAACTGTATTGCAGCGAGACATCCCTCGCGTTTGGAACGCCGGCGAGCCGAAAGCTCAGGAGTGGGAGGCGTATATTCTTGCGCTTCGTTCACCGCGCCAGCATAAGCGGCAAACTGGCATCTGTCCGGGTCCATCGTCAGCGTCTCGATGTGATTCCCGCAGCAATGGTGGTAATCGTGATTCCCTGCCAGCTCTCGCAATATCGCAGGGTCGGCTGACCCGCAACGGCGATGGGCGAGAAATCCGGAGTGACCGTCTGCGGGCCGTCCGCAAACAGCTCGATCATCTCGATCTTCCCGTATGGTCCCGAGCGACAGGAGGTTTCAAACAGGGCAAAGGGAGGAGAAAAGCCATAATCAGGACAGGGGATGCGCGGCTGGAACATAAACTTGATGAGCCGCGCGCCCAACTTGGTGGGATCGTATTGGAATGCCATCCGAGCTGAGCCAGACCGAACGGATAGAGCGGATGTGAAGCAGCTTGGGAACTCGTGTTCTCCGTCGTATCGAACGCCATAGTTCCCCCCACGCGAACGTGCGGATCGTTTTGATTATTGGGTTGCATGGCGTAGATTCGGTTTCCAGCGCATCCCATGATGAAGCAGTACTCATTTACCGCCGCTTCCTGTCGAGGGCCAATTTCAAAGGCCGAATAATTCCTGCCCCGCAGGTACGCCGGCGTCCGGGAGGATGTACGCCGTTCCGCAATGCGATGCGCATGACACGCCAGACGGCATTTGAGCCATGTACATGGGTGTGCCGCAGTTGCGCGGATTGATTACAGTCGGGTAATAGAAGGTCGCCCCGGAAAAGCGCCCTATTCCGATGCCGGAGAACGTGACCGTCTCGCCCTGATGATGAATTACGGTACAGTTCGGGTCAGTGCCGCTCGCCACCGTAAATGTTGTGCCATAGGCATTCTTCGCAGCGGTAAGCGCCGAGATGCTGTAAGTGGCTCCGCTAGGGTCGAATGTTCGCCGTTGCGGTGAGGCCGGTCAGATTCGCCTCAAATTGCGCAGTGGCATAAGCGATGTTGCATTCCCCGGCAGTGGGTCCATTCGCAACATAGAAGTTGCCGTTGTAAGCGGATGTTGAAGCGCCGCGAATCATCAGGCGAGTGCTCCAGGGCTGAACATTCGCCGGGCAACCGCCGTTGGTGAATGTGAGGGTAGCATCGGATGCGGTGGCTATGCTCGCCGGAGCGCCCTCGTAACCGTAGTTGACGTTTACGCCGCTGCCTTCCATCAAAATCGGCTTGGTTCGTTCGGACCAAAGTTGTTAAAGCGATAACGGAAGGCGGCTCCAATGGTGGTCAGCAACGCATTTGTCGACGAGTAGCGGGCAATATAAGGCGAGGAACCGATGAAGTAAAAGTCGGTGAAATCCGAGATCTTGGGATTCCCTTGCCAGTTCTGAACGGTGGCGGCATCGGCGCTTCCCGCAACCGAGAATGTGAGTGGTGCGTGACCGGAAGGCCTCATCCACTGCGAAGAATAGGTTTTGAAGGCGTTGGCATGCACCCAATCAACACACGGGCCGGCCAGCGATGCATTTCCGTAATCAGGCCCCTCGTTTTCGGCGGCGTCGAAGACCGATGCGGCATACTGTTGGATTGTCGTGCCCGGGTTGGTCTGAGCCGTGAGCGTCATGCTGCTCATGCCGGCAGGCGCCGGGAACGTGAACGTAGGCCCGGACGTGTTCCGGAGACTATACGGCTTAGGACATGGATTCGTGGCTGTCGTATCGTAATCCAAGCGTGTGCCGGAGCCGGTGATGACAAAGAAATTGCTGGAGAAATTGGACACCATTGATGGATGTGCCCAACTTACGGTGCAACTCGCCGAGGCGACGCAGGAGATTCGAGTGAAGCCATTGGTCCCGATTGTGATTGGTCCCGAGAGAGGATTCCAGCCATAGAGGTAATTGACTTCATCCACACCACTCATTCCGCGAACGTTCTTCCCCGCCCATTGAGCGGAAAGGTACTGAACCGGGGGCGGCGACCAGGATTGAAAAGGTGGGTATTGCGTGTACCAATACAAGCCGCTGTTGCCGCGAATCATCGGATCTCCGATCAGAAACCACCCAAACGGCACGTGACCGGCGCCATCTGCGTAGTAACCGGAGATCAGGCGAACCTCGTCTGCAATGTAGCTTGCCTGTGCGTTTTTCCAAGCGGTTTCCGTGCTGGTATTGCTCAGACCATTGTTAGAATCACTCGGATTAACCTCAAAGGTATTGAAGCCGGCGAGGGCGTAATCTCCGGCCAACGGTGCGACTTGCGGGATAGCCGTTATACCCAAGCGCACTCAGCGGACCCAAACCAGGAAGAAAAAAACAGAATAGATTTTCCGGCGACGTAGTTTTGGTTTAGGCTGCCGTCCGCGCCAAAATTTCCAATGGCATTTTTTCGTGCTCACCTGGACGATACTGGGCTCACTTGGTCCGCTCGTCCAGATTCCTCCCTTCGTCCCATCGGCGCACCGAGGACACGGAGAAGGAGTAACGAAGGCAAATCCAGTACTGGGCGCCACCTTTGTGATCGAGTACCAACCCGGCACCCAGCCCTTTGCGCCCCCGCTGACATAGATTAAGTCGCCGATATCGTGCGCGGTAAACGGGTGCGACGGGCTTGAAACAAACTCCCTCCCGCGCCCCATTGAAGATCCGTTCCACGTTCCGTCTCGCTCACCGCCCAAATCTGGGCAGTGCCTTCTCCAGCTTGGGTCACCCGGCCGCGAGAACCGGAACCGTTCACGGTCGCGACTGCGGTGTTATCGCTGAAGAACGCCAAATTCGTTGCAGCCGCGCTGGTCCCGTCCGTGTGATAGACGCGGGAAGTAAGCGTGTAGTTCGGCCGGACAATCTGGCCGAGCGGTGGTGCAGAGCGGAATCTCATGCGCGCTGTTATGGAGCTCCATCGCAGCTGATCCATTGGAGAACGTAACGCTCCGCTCTACCTGGCCGATCTGATTCCATTGGCCGTTCAGGCCGTCAGCAGCCGTGAAGACGAAAACGATCCGGTATCTTCCGTTTCGCCAACGCGAGGTATCCAGATAATACTGCGGAGACTCATTGGCTGTTTTACCGATCGCCGCCCCGTTGAGGTACATGAAGTCGCCGCTGATATTGCTGCCTTCAGCAATTTTGAAGCTGACCGTGCCGCGCCAGGCGGATGTCCAGGCAATACTGGGCGTGACGCTAAACGTGTTGTTCGGATTGTTCGACGGGAGAGGGTTATGGACAGTAAAGCCTACTTGGGTGCTGGTCGCGAGTACGTTGTTCGCTGCATCGCGCGCGATCGCGACAACGCCGGCGGGTCCGCCGAAGAAGTAGTACGTGTTCCAAGAACATGAGAAGGGAGCGCGCACAGCGATACAAGCAACTTCGCTTGACACATCGTATTCGACTGAATACGCTGCCGGCAGGCTTGTGAGGCTTGAACTGAGCGTGTACGAGGTGCCCCCGATCACAGCGCCGGCTCTGGGCGTTGACACGGCTATGGACTGCGCCAACGCCGTCGAAATTAGCAGCGATGCGCAAAGGAACCCGAACAGGCCCCTGGATCGTAGGAGTGTCGTAGAAGCAACGCGATGCACTTGCGCAGAGATTATTATCGCACCCGGGCGCGCACAGTCGACCGTCTCGTCAAGCGCCTGAGGGAAGAGGGGAACTGGAATCCGGAGTCGTGCCTGCTTGAGCGACTCCGGCGCCGCAAGCAAGGTGGAGTTGCGCCTTGTCGAGCGGCCGGTTAGGGATTAGCCGGAGGATGTGCGCGGCGGTACAGGTTCATGCCGACTACAGCCCCACAACGGAGTCGTAGAGAGCGACCATCCTGGTAGTCATGACGCTCAATGCGAATTCTTGCCGTGCTCGTTGGCGCGCCGCAGCGCCGAAAGTGCGGCGCAAACCTGGATCATCGAGAAGGCGGTTTATAGCGGCGGCGAGAGCGTCCACATCGCAAGGCGGGACGGTTAAGCCGGTCTGTCCGTCCAGGGAAACGAAGGGGACGCCTGAATCGAGTTTCGTGTTTATAACCGGCAGCCCGGACGCCATCGCTTCGATTTGCACGATACCGAAAGCTTCGCTGCGCGCGACCGAGGCCAGGACAAAAGCGTCGGCGGCATGATAGTAGGGCACGACATCCTGGTTCTGAATCTCGCCCGCAAAGATGACGCGATCTGCAACGCCGATCTCTTGCGCCAACTGTTCGAGCTTTTCGCGAAGAGGGCCGTCTCCTACGATCAGCAATTTTCCATTCACCTGGGACATGGCCCGAATCAGGAACTCAAAGCCTTTGTAGTAAACCAACCGCCCAACGCTGATGACGAGTCGATCGCCGTATTGGCGCCGCAGCTTGGTTACGGCTGCCGCGTCGCATTGTTCGAATTGTTCGAGACCGATGCCGTAGGGGATAACGTGACAGCGATCGAGATGCCGCGCCAGCACCGTTGACGTCGCATAGTAGTCCGGAGAAGTGGCGATAATTGCCGAACTTTGCCGCAAGGCCATATGCAACAGCGGCTCGAACAGGGCGCCGAGAATCTTTTGGCGCACGGTGTCGCTGTGGTAGGTAACAACGAGCCGTCCGCGATGCCCACTTGCCAGGTAGGCCAAAACGGCCATCGGATTGGGCAAATGAAGGTGCACGATGTCGGCTCCCGAACGCCGGATGTGACGGACCATGCCCGGAGAAATCGGCGTTGACGCCAGCGTAAGCCTCGTCGGCACGCGCACGACCGGGACGCTCTCCAATTGCTCTTCGATGGGAACGCCGCCGTCATTGGAGACCAGCACACGCACGTCCAGCGATTTCGCCAGTTCGGTGCAGAGAGCCTGGAGATGCGTTTCGATTCCGCCCATGTGGGGTGGATAGAACTTCCCCACATGCAGCACCTTCAGCCGCTGGTTTCGCGCCGGACGCGCAACGGCGCCCGAATGGATGGCTTTGCTTGTCATGCCACTACTGCAGCCGGCTGGCTGAACAAGGAGTGGTTTTCCGACACCCAATCATAAAGGAGCTGGAGGCCGCGCTGACAACCCGTCTTTGGCATCCAGCCTAGTTCCTGCTGCGCGCGCCGGATATCGCTGACGAAGACCTTTTGATCACCGGGACGCCATTCGGACATACCGTAAGGCAGTTTGTTGCCGCGCCTCTTTTCGATATAGCTCACCAGTTCGAGTAATGAGAGCACATTATCGGGCCCGCCCCCAATGTTGTACGCCTTCCCAAACGCCCGATCCCCGGCGGCAAAGGCAGCATCATACGCATCGAGCAAGTCGTCGATAAAGAGGATATCCCGCACTTGTTTACCGTCGCCGAAAATGGTTATGGGACGGCCCAGTTGGGAAGCGATCATGAACCACGCAACCCACCCCTGATCTTCGGCGCCAAACTGGCGATAGCCATAAATACACGATTGGCGGAACACGATGGTGCTCAGTCCGTAGATGCGGTGATAATCGATCACATACTGATCGGCCGATCCCTTCGAGCAACCGTAAGGTGAATGAAAATCCAGTATCCGGTTCTCCGGCACGCCGAAGGGCAGGGATTGATAACCGTAGCGGCCATCCTTCTCAACCACGCCAACCTCGGTCATTTCACCATAGACTTTGTTCGTTGACGAATAAAGAATCGGCGCCTTCATCTCAGCCCGGCGCATGGCCTCCAAGACATTGAAGGTTCCGAGCGCGTTTACTTCGAAATCTTCGCGCGGATTGATCACCGAGGTAGTCACGGCCACTTGGGCCGCGAGGTGCAGCACGTAGTTGGCGTCGCGATGGCGCTCGAACAGACGCGCGAGTTCCTCGCCATTCCGCATGTCGAGTTTTACGAAGTCCAGGGAACCTTGCGCGCGCAGCCATTCCAGATTTTTGTCGACTCCGTCCCGGCAAAGGTTATCAATGACAACCACCGAATCCCCGCGCCTCAGATACCGGGATGCCGCATTGCTGCCGATGAAACCAGCGCCACCAGTGATAATGATTTTCATTCCGTCCCCTTTATTGAATCGTCCTTTATCGCGCCGAAGAAGCTAAGGCTTCTGAGCCAGTGGAGGATACGAGCAACTCCATATCCGCATGAATCATTTCTTTGATCAACGCCGGAAAGTTCACCTTCGGGCGCCATCCGAATGTCTGATGCGCCTTGGAGGCGTCCCCGATCAATAGATCGACCTCGGCCGGGCCGATACACAGCTTCGATCGATGCTTGACGAAGTCGCGATAATCCAGACCAACTTCGGAGAATGCCAGTTCGCACAACTCTCGTCACGCTGTGGGTTTCGCCGGTGGCAATGACGTAGTCGTCCGCCGCCGGCTGCTGGAGCATCGCGTGCATCGCCTCAACGTAGTCTCGCGCGTGACCCCAATCCCGCTTCGCCTCAATGTTTCCGAGCCGCAGCTCGGAGGCTAGCCCCACTTTGATCCGCGCGATGCCGGATGTAATCTTTCGGGTGACGAATTCGAACCCGCGCCGCGGGCTTTCATGATTGAAGAGGATGCCGTTGCATCAGAAGATTCCGTAAGCCTCGCGATAGTTCACGGTAAGTTGAAAACCCGCCACCTTGCTGATGCCGTAGGGACTTCGTGGATGAAAAGGGGTGCTCTCGCGCTGCGGGGTTTCGCGAACTTTTCCGAACATTTCACTTGATCCGGCGAAATAGAACCGGCACTCTGGCTGCAACTCCCGTAGGGCAGCCAACACGTAATGCGTGCCGTTAATATTGGTTTGCATCGTCGAGAAGCCGTCTGCAAAACTTTCGGCCACGAAGCTCTGCGCAGCGAGATGATAGCACTCGTCGAACTGATGCTTGCTGAAAACATGGAAGATGCTGGCGTAGCTGTCCAGATTGGCTGCATGGATCTGAATTTTTGGCAATACGTTCCGCAAGCGGCTGAGGCGATGTTCGGGCTGCTCCAGAGCAACCCGCCGAACCAGCCCATGCACCTCGTAGCCCAAGCTCAGAAGGTACTCTGCCAGGTAGCTGCCATCCTGGCCTGTGATTCCCGTGATCAACGCTTTCTTCATAAATATAATGCCCTCGACTCCTCGCTTTAATCTGTACTTCGGCGATTCGCCTTAATCTCTTTAAATAGACGGGGCTAACCGCCGGAACTCTCACCGACACCCACCGCCGTCAATTTCTCTTCCGGAGAAGCAGGTTTTTTGCCGGCCAGGACCCGTTCATAGATTCGCATGGTTTCGGCGGCGGTTACATCCCACGAATGCTCCTCGGCCGTACGCCTCGCTTGGGCGGCAAGTTGGCTGGCGAAGGGACGGTCTTCAACGAGCCGGCGCATTTTCCCGGCGAGGTAGCAATACGATGGTTGAGCGGCGGCAAAAACATGA
>CAWCMJ010000023.1:0-12782 GCA_963796615.1 uncultured Acidobacteriaceae bacterium | reverse complement strand
ATCGCTGAGGCGCTGATGCCGCAGTGGAGGACCGGTGATCTGGTTTACTTTGAGTCTGTAAACAGATCCAGTCGAGAGGTCCCGCATCGAACCGCTGCTCGCCCGTCCGTCCGGATATGGACGGGTAGTTCCTGATGACGCCTATATGAATACTGCTCTCAAATGAAACGTCTGCGGTCAAACTGCTTCCTGTGGCATTTGTCACGTCTGGTCCTCCGAACGATTTTCGACCTCCTCGGCGGGATACTGCCGGACGCTATGCCCGGTCAGCCATGACGGGTCGACGGGATAGACATCCGGGTCGAAAATGACTCGATAGAGATGCCAGACCACGATCGCCAGGCTGGCCAGGACCGCCTCATAGAAATGAACCGAACCGACGACATTGAGGACCACGCTGGCAGCCACGCTAACACCCACCGGTGCGCCCACAGGATACCCCCTGTCAGGCCCATCACAGCGACTCCCCAAAGCACTGCCCAATACTCCACCTTCTCGATGTAGGAATGGGCGGATACCATCGGCTTCTCCCGGCGCACGCCAATGTTGAAGGCGAACGCCGAGATTCCTTCCCGGACATCGTCTGCCCTGGGAAGCAGGCCTTTCCAGTGCGTGCGCAGATTGCGATCGGCAAGTAGAGACACCACATGTGTCACCGCCAATCCGATCAAGACCACTCCGGCGATTCGGTGCACCGTCCCGCGCACAGCCCAGCCCGATTCCCAGGCCAGTAGGGGCGTGGCCCACCATTGGTTTGGATAGGTCAGGGCAAAACCACTCCAGACCAACACGGAAAACGAGAGAACCAGTAGTCCGTGTTCGATGCGTTCGAACCGCATCATGCGGAGACTCTCGACTCCTACACGCCGGATCATCCGGCTGGCGCGTCCTTCCGGCCTTACTTGCAGACGAGTTCGAAGGACCTTCCGCAACCAGTCTCCGAGGTTGTGCAGCGCCATCAGTCCTACCAGAAACGGGATGAGTGTCGCGTAGAACAGCCGGACCCAGCGCATGGCTGGCGGCTCCGACGCTCCCGACCAGTGTATCCGTCCAATGGTGAAGCGTGTTCCCGCGCCCGGATGACACTTGCCGCATGTACGCGGCAGGTTGACCGGGTTGATGGTCGAGCGCGGATCGGATGCAGGAAGAATATCGTGCACGCCGTGACACGTGGCGCAGTTCGCCACCGTTTCTTGTCCAGCTTTCAGAGCCAGTCCATGGAAAGACGATTCGTAACTCACCACAATGTCTCTGGGGAGATCGAACTTGCGGGCCAAGGCGACGTTCCCGTGACAGCGGCCGCAGGTCTCCGGAACGTGGAGGGGATTCACGGGGGAAGTCGCAACCCCGGGGGCTGGATCTGGTGCTCTCCGTGGCAAGCCGAGCAGACCGGGGCGGCAATGATACCAGCCGCGACCGCCCTGCCATGGACGCTCTCTTCGTACTGCGCATCAATCTGGGAGTGGCACGCTCCGCAGATCCCTGGAATGGATTTTCGGAAGGCCTCGGTACCGGTCCGCTGCACTTGGTGTACGTCGCCGTGACAGACGGCGCAGTCCGGCGCTGACTGGTTTCCTTCAGCCCGGGCCCTGCCGTGAACGCCGAGGCGATTCTCTGCCGCTACGTCGGAGTGACAGTCGGCGCAAGCTGGCTTGCGAACTCCCTCGGGGTGGGGAAACATGTTGTGTCCGGGGTGGCAAGTCAGACAACCGACCGACAAGTGAACTGACCCTTGGATCGTGTGAGGCTGTTCATGACATTGAGCGCAATCGAGAGTCTGTCCGAAGGCGAGAATAGCCCGCAGGAAGAAGCAGGCAACGAGAATCTCCGCGCGCCGGCCGGTCATGCCGATTGGGCCGCCGCATGCCGACGGAAACGGGATGGCAATCCGCCGCTCCGTGGAAAGACCCGGTACCCGGTCAGTTTCACGGCGTCATTCACCACAAACCCGGCCACCGCATAACCCCAATCAAGCAATCCGCGCTGGGCGAGGCGTTGCACTGCCTAAACAAAGATCAGAAAATCGGCTGTGGCGCCAAGCCGGGATAGCAAGTCTACGATCGAAGCCTTCGCTCGTTGATTGATCGCGGAATGGTGCGCAGAGGTGTTTGCTGGTGGCATGTGTACCTCGCGACTGTCTGCTATATTATGCCTCGGGCGAGATCCTGAACGTATTGCCATTAAGGGACGATCCCAGGTGAACATCTTCACACCTTCGGTCTGTTGATGGAAATAACCCCGTACGCACTGACCGGCCTTGTCGAGGCCGAGGGCGATTCGGCGACAAGTGATTTCCACCCGCATCTGCAAGGGGTGGCACCTCGGCAGGGAGAGATTCGCATCTGATGGAGGATATTTCCGGGTGATTTCGACATGGCGGAAAGCCGTTGAACCGTCGCTCCACGGCATAGATGATCCATCCTCGAACGGCGAGCGTCCGCCCGCAGAGCGCAGATCCAGCGCCGCGCCTTCGGTCCCGAACTTCCGGAACCGGCGCGGTCCCACTTCTTCCCGCACTCGCACATATAGGTCATGTACGGGGATTCGATATTGTCTGCGAGCTTCAACAGCTCTGCAAGCCATGTTTTTTCATCCGGTATCGTAATTGGTCCCTGGAGACATCCAGAGCCGCGGCGGCCCGCGTCTGGTTCCCGCTGAACCTTCGGAGCGCTTCGATGATCAGACACCGCTCATTCCGCGCCAGCGAGAAGCCCACTTCGAGAATCGGAGCCTCGGTGGAGCTGTTCGCATCCGCTGATTTCCGGCGGCAGGCTGGTAATCGCTAACCTGCGAGGATTCTTCCAAAACCATTGCGCGTTCGATAGCATTGCGCAATTCGCGCACATTGCCGGGCCACTAATAGCCGGAGCAGGGCGCTGCTGGCGGCGGCAGTGATCCCAACGATATTTCCGTGGAATTTGCGGTTGTACAGGTCCAGGAAAGCCTCGGCCAGTGGCAGGATGTCTTCGCGCCGATCCCGTAGCGGAGGAACCGTGATTTGGATCACATTGAGCCGGTAGAACAGATCCAGGCGAAACCTGCCGTCTCGAACCGCGGTTCGCAGATCCTCATTAGTGGCCGCCACAAATCGAATGTCCGTCTCGATATCGACGGTACCTCCCACTCTGCGAAAGCATTGCGTTTCCAGAACCCGCAACAGCTTCGCTTGAAGCCGGGGCGACATCTGGCTGATCTCGTCCAGGAACAATGTCCCGTGATCGGCTTGCTCCAACAATCCCTGCTTCCGGGACCGGGCGTCGGTGAAGGCTCCGGGTTCGTGCCCGAACAACTCGCTTTCCAGCAATTCTTCTGGAATTGCCGCGCAATTGACGGGGACGAAGCGGTAAGACGCTCGCGGGCCCTCCTCGTGGAGCAGCGCCGCAATCACTTCTTTGCCGGCGCCAGTCTCTCCTTGCAGGAGAACCGTGGTCACCTCGCTGGCGGCAACCCGCCGGGCCAGAGCGAGAACGTCCAACATCCCCGCGGAGACTGCGACGATCATTCAGCCGCGACGCCCCGACCGGGATCGTCCGCCCGCGTGAAATAGTGACGACACTCACTTCGCCCCTCCTGGCGCTCTCGCAATCAGCGCACAGACTGTTGAGTAAAACCATAGTAGACGCTTGACGGGCATCGGCCTACTAGGCGACGGCCTAGTAGGAAGCGTCGCTGGTATTCGGTAGGGTATTTCTAGAGCCACCATGCGATAGGGTTTTGGGAAGCGTTCGGGCACCATCGGTTGTGACGAGTATGTCCTTCCCCAGCAACCGGATTTCGCCAGCGAGATGTTCCACGCGCTGCTGGTCAGCCCATTGGAGGACGATCTGCACGCTCTCCACGAGTTGTGCCCCCAGACGAACTGGAAGTTGGACCTGGCACAGTCCATCGCGGAAGCACGCTCGCGGATGGTGCGCCCCGGGCCACCTCCCATCATCATCTGCGAGCGCGATCTACCTGATGGCAACTGGAAACTTCTCTTTCAGGAAGCCGCAACACTGCCGCATCCTCCCCGTTTCGTCGTCTGCTCGCGGTTGGCTGACGAGTATCTGTGGGCGGAAGTGCTGAATCTCGGCGGTTTCGACGTGCTGGCCAAACCGTTCGAAGCTCGGGAAGTCAATCACGTAATAGAGTGTGCCTGCGACTCTTGGCATCGCCAGTGGGGGCGGAAACCCGTGCGCTCCTTCCGCAGCGCAGCCCCCGTGAATGCAGTGGCCCGGGCTGCCTCCTAGCCGCTGCCGGTTCCATTCCGGCAGCCAACCCGGTTGATGGAAGATCGAATTCCCAAATTCTCAACGCTCCCACCATGGTCAAAATGCGCTTCGAGGAACGCGGCCTCGACGCGATGCCGCCTACAATATCAGAAAAGGAGACCTGGATGGCATACTCTCGAACGATGGGAAGACGGTACATTCGCGGCGAACAGGCGGAAACTTCAGCAAGCCTCCGGGAGGTCCCATGCCGAAACTGATTGGCTCGCCCACGCCATTGCCAGCGCCCGGCGATGGCGCACCGCATGTCGACGAATTCGTCGGTCTGATCAACACGGGCGATACCGCCATCTCCATCGCGCATACGCGATGCATGGCGGGGTGGGAGGAACCCGCGAAATGTCCTAAGTTTGAAGAATTCACGATCGTACTCAAGGGCATGGTCCGCGTCGAACACGCGGACGGGGTTATCGAGGCTGGAGCCGGCCAGGCAATCCACGTGGGGCGAGACGAGTGGGTCCGCTACTCGACCCCTGGCGACGGAGGCGCGGAGTTCATTGCAGTCTGCATGCCCGCTTTCTCCCGTTCTGAAATCCGTTTTGAGGACTGAACGCCAAGCCGGATATTTGTGGTCCGCGTAGGCTTCGGGTCGCAAGTCCGCCGGACAACCTGGCTTCCATGGGACGGCCCGCCCGGAAGCCGCCGTCCCTATGTTCGGGTTGTCTGGCCCTGGCGATCACTTCATCCAGCCAGACTATTGGCCGGCCGAGAAATGCACGTGACGATTGCGCTGGTAACAGTCTTCCGTCCGCTCGGTGCAAACCGGGCGTTCCTTGCCGTAGCTGACCGTCTTTAGGCGTTCCGCCGGGACGCCAAGCTGAACCAGGAAATCCTTCGCTGAGGACGCCCGCCGATCGCCGAGACCGAGATTGTATTCTGCGGATCCACGCTCATCACAGTTGCCTTCAACCATCACGGTGACTCCCGAGTAGTCGGCAAGAATCTGCTTCAATGCGGCAGCATCCTGCGTCAGCACCTGCTGCGCATCCGGCCGAATGCCGTATTTGTCGTAATCGAAATAGGCGTCGCGAACCTCCGAGGCGAGCACTTGAGCCAGGGTGGGGCGGGGTCTCTCGACAGGCGGGGGAGGCGGAGGCGGGGGCGGAGCGGTAACTTCCACCGTCGCGGAGCGATTGTCGCTTCCACCTGGACCGCTGGCCGTGAGAGTGTAGGTTGTCGAGTTGTCCGGGGTGACCTGTCGGGCACCACTGGCCTGGACGGTCCCAATCCCTCCATTGATTGAGATTTCAGTTGCATTGCTAACGGACCAATGCAGCGTGGACGACTGGCCGCGCTCAATCCGGCTTGGCTCCGCCGTGAAGTTGCTGATCGCTGGTTTCGCAGGCGGTGGGGGTGGCGGTGCAGGCTCTGGTGTCACGGCTGGGGCCGGCGGCGGGGGAACTGGTACTTTCTTGTGGCAGCCCGGACCGCACAATAGCAATGCGCCTATCAAAACGCTCGCACTGGCTCTACCAATCTCAAGCCTACGCTCATTCGTCTGGAACATGATTTCCTCCCCGCTCAGCTTCCGAGTCGAGCGGAACACGTTGAACAGCGACAATTGGATGCATTTGCGCCGCCAGATCACATCTGGCGGCACTCGCCCGCGTCGGGACCCGTGGCCAGCCGCGGTGATCACCAAGACTGGCTTACTGCACTCGTTGCATTGCGATTCTGGACCCGTGAGAAATCCAATAGTAGAGAATTTGATGCGCCGGAGATACTAGGCGGCGGCCTAGTGGTTCGTGCCTGTGCCTCCACCAGCTCGATGGCGCAGCCTGCGCGACATCCCACGCACGGGATTCAGCGATAGACTTCAGGGGCCATTTGCGCAATCATGGGCGTTTGTGGTAGCCGAGGTAAACATGTCGATCGACGAACGCCTTGACCGCCTGGCCGCTTTTTCGCCCACCAGTTTTCCGGTCATTAGCCTGTACCTGAACACTCAGCCGGATCAACACGGCCGCGCAGCCTTTGAATCTTTCATCCGGAAAGAAATCGGCACGCGTACAAAAGCCTATCCTGCTCGCTCGCCCGGAACGGGACAGCTTCGAGCATGACGCGGAGAGGATCAACAAGTATCTGGAACTGGAGTTGCGACCGTCCTCGAACGGTGTCGCTCTCTTCGCGTGCTGGGGAGCTGACGGGTTCTTCGAGGACGTCCAATTGGATGCACCGATTCAGAAACATCGCTTGTATGTTTCAGATCAGCCGCATCTCTATGATCTGGCGCGGCTCAACGATCGGTACAGACGGTATGCCGTTCTCGTGGCGGATACGAACTCGGCCCGTCTGTTCGTCTTCGGGATGAGGAAGACCCGGAGCAAAGAGGACGTGACCAATCGCAAGGTAAGCCGGACCAAGGTTGGCGGTTGGTCTCAGGCGCGTTACCAGCGCCACACAAAGAACTTCCATCTACACCATGCTAAGGACCTGGTAGACGCTCTCGACCGGACGGTGCGGGAGGATAACATCGACCTGATTGTCCTTGCGGGTGACGAGGTGATCATTCCCATTCTCCAAGCGCAACTTCCCGGCCACCTCGCATCAAAAGTGATCGATGTACTGCGACTGGATATCAAGACTCCGGAACACGAGATCCTGTCCGCGACTCTGGAGGCGATGCGGGAACAGGACGCACAAGACGATATTGATAGAGTCGCCGCGCTGCTGGACGCCTATCGGTCCGGCGGCTTGGCGGTCGTGGGCCCCGAGGACACTCTCGCTGCCTTGGAACACGGCCAAGTGGACGAGTTGCTGCTCAGCGGCTCGCTGCGGCAGTTGGCGACGAAAGATAGCGCCCAAGCAGAGCATTCCGAGGAGCGGCGCATTCTCGCGGATGCACTTGTAACCAAGGCCCGTCAGACGGGAGCACATATCACCTTCATTGAGAAAGAGGATCTGCTCGCGGATATCGGCGGAACCGGCGCCCTACTGAGATACCGTACGTGATTCAGCGGCGCGGAAAAGAGTGTTATGGCTAAAAAGAGCAATGTAAACCCCGATCACTACAAGACGGCCGGCCGTGAGCCGCAGGGGCAGGATGCCGTACACAAAGTACAAAAGCAAGAATTCACCGAGGCAAAGGCCCGGCAAAGAAAACGGTCGGCCGCTGCCGCACGGAAGAGAAAGAGACCGTGATCCGCCGAGCGCGACTATGATCGATACCACTGGATCGCCGCCTTCCACCTCCTTGCGGGCTTGCTTCTTTGGCCATCGGCAGCCGCCAGAGTTCCGTCCAAGTACGCGGGACGATGCGAGCTCCGCAAGGCCACGCTTGGGAGTGAGGTCGATGAAATCTTTTCTCCGCCGTCTGCTTGGCGCCGCAAAACTTCGGGCAGCAGTGTACGAAGAGGTGGAAGCGGACAATCGGACGTTCACGCAGGCGTTGATCGTTGTTGTCTTATCCAGCGGCGCCATGAGTATTGGAGTGTCCGGCCGGATCGGCATCGCCGGGTTGCTGATGGCCGCCGTCACGGGCTTCACCGGTTGGGCGTTGTGGTCTGCACTGACCTACTACATCGGGGCCCGGTTGCTTCCAACGCCTTCGACAGAAGCGAACTGGGGCCAATTGCTTCGTACGACGGGTTTTGCGATGTCCCCCGGGCTGATAGGTGTGCTGGGTATTTTTCCGGCGCTGCGGGGCCTGATCGTGTATGTCGCTTTCATTTGGATCCTTGTTGCGTCGGTGGTGGCAGTGCGCCAGGCACTCGACTACTCGGGCACAGGCCGCGCACTGGTTGTTTGTATCGTCGGATGGGCGGTCTATGCGGGGCTGCTGCTCGCTTTGTTCAGCGTAAAGTGACTGGCTGGTGCTGTCCTCCGCCGTCCCGCTTTTTCAAAACAAGACCGAGATGCGGCGGCAACTGAAACAGGCAGGGCTACTTCGTGTAAAACTCGTTGGCCTTGCGCTTGCCGGAGGAATCCTTGATGGTCAGGACGGTAGTCAGGATCCTCCCCTTGTCACCCAAGCGCATGAGGCGACTGGTTTCCATTGCGCCTGTCGGCGTCTCGTGCTTGATTGTCAGCACCAGTCGGGTGCCATCGATGTCGCCCCAGCGCGCGAGGGCCGTATACGGTTGACCGTCCGTCGTTTTGCTGACTTCAACCCCGTCGACTGCTAACTCGAAGTCATAGTCTTGAGGCCCCTTGACAGTCACCGTTTTCAGGGCGATTCGCAAGTTCGATCCGCGTTGCTCAATTATGAGGGTCGCGCTTTTTGGTGCCGGGACCTTCGCATTGTAACGGCTGCGCAGGGTATCGAGCTGCCAGGTCCCACTAAAATCCGGCTTCGGCTTCGGCGCCGCGGCCAAAATCACGGAAGTCGCCGCAATGGCGATCAACATCCATATCGTACGATTCATCGTTGTCCTCGCTCCGGCATTATCACAGAGTCCATGCTACCCACACGATCTTTTTTGGGGATACTAGGCCGCGGCCTAGTGTCATGAGTCATAAATTCGTTGAATAATGAATGCGATACCCTCATACTGGAGGTATGGGTATCGGACGCCCTACCAAACCGCTCAATGTGACATCAGAAGAGAGGGAAAAGCTCGCAATGTTGGCCCGTCGCCCGAAGACGGCGCAGGCCATGGCTATGCGAGCTAGTATTGTGCTCGGCTGCGACGAAGGACTGAGTAATGGCACTGTCGCCAAGAGCTTGCGGATTACCGGCGCTACGGTCTGTAAATGGCGCGAACGGTTTCGCGTGAACCGACTGGAAGGTTTGCTCGATGAACCGCGACCTGGCGCTCCGCGGTCGGTTACCGACAAACAGGTTGAGGCTGTTGTCACCAAGACCTTGGAGTCCATGCCGGCAAATAGCACCCATTGGAGTACGCGACTGATGGCGAAGAAAGCCGGGTTGTCGCAGACGGCCGTCGTGCGCATTTGGCATGCTTTCGGCTTGCAGCCGCACCGGGTCGAGAACTTCAAATTCTCCAAAGACCCGCAGTTTGTGGAGAAGGTGCGGGATATTGTCGGGCTGTACATGAATCCGCCGGACCGAGCGATCGTCCTGTGCGTGGACGAGAAGAGTCAGGTGCAAGCACTAAACCGGACGCAGCCGATTCTTCCCGCTGGCGCCTGGCGTGCCCGCGAGGCAATCGCACGATTACGAACGGCACGGAGTGACCTCGTTGTTCGCCGCCATGGACGTGGCGAGCGGCGTGACGATCAGCAACTGCTATCGCCGGCACCGCCACCAGGAATTCCTGCGATTTCTGAACGATGTCGATGCCAACCTTCCCCGTGGGGTTGATGTGCATTTGGTAATGGACAACTACGGCACCCACAAGGTGAGCAAGGTGCGAACGCTGGCTGGCCCGGCATCCCCGATACCACGTGCACTTCACGCCTACCAGTGGGAGTTGGCTGAATCTCGTAGAACGGCTCTTCGCAGAAGTCACGGAGCGCTGCGTGCGGCGGGGCAGCCACACCGCCGTCACCCAACTGGAGAAAGCGATGCTCGCCTACTTGGACAAGCGAAATCAACAATCCCAAACCTTTCGTATGGACGGCTGATGCGGATCTGATACTGGGCAAGGTCGAAAGACTTTGTCAACGAATTTCTAACTCGGGACACTAGTATCGACCCTTAAATTGCTTGTCTCCCGGTGCCAACGGGGTAAACCCTCTGGCCCCACACGGGCACGTCGCCGTCGTACTCCCGTTCCTCGATATGCAGCCCGCGGCGCTCGAGCCCGAGAAGCATGGGATCGGTCAACTGAGGGTCTACCGGTATCTGGACTCCAGAGATGTCCACCTGCTTGTCGAGCAGCAGACGGCAGGCGATGGCGGCGGGATAACTTACGCACCTGGCCATCGCGGATTCATCGCCGGCATCTCCGCTGAGTAGCAGTTGCTTGGTGATGGTTCGAAGAGAGCCGTCCGCCCGAGTCGCGGTGAACCGGTGGAGCAGCACCACCAAATCGTGTTCTCCAGGATGGTATCGCAGCTTGCGCTGCAGCCTGCTGGTAACTATGTCCAGTGGTGACGCATGCTTTTCTGGAATGGGACGGTCCGAGAGAAGACCGAGCCATTCCAGTCGTGAAATGACATCGTGGTCCTCATCCACCCCGAGACGTCTGGCAAGGCGCTCCACCACACCGCTTCCCCCGGCGCCTAGATAGTGATTCAGAAACTCTCCGTAGCTCTGGCCGGCCCAGTCCAGGGGTTCGGTATCCAGCAGTCCGAGGTCTGACAGAGACCGCCAGGTCTCGCACCAGCCGGGATACCGCAGGGTCCCGCGAAAGAAATCACGGACCGCGGCAAGTCCATAGGGCGCAAGATAGCGCAGGCAATCGCGATTCGGGTAAGCCTCCAACCGGCCGACGCCGGCCACCTCCAGAGACTGTGGCGCATCGAAGAGATCCGGAAACGAGCGCTCGACAAGAGTGCCCCCGGCCAAATAGCGCACCGGATTTCGAGCCGCCAGGACGACACCGCGTGGACTCCAGGCGAATTTGTAACCCCACGGATTCGTGTTCGACTCCGGAGATGGCATGCCTCCGCAGAAAGAGGCAAAGGAGACAACCTGGCCGCCTTCGCGGTGAACGCGCCGGATGACTTGGACTGCGGTTATGTGATCGATGCCCGGATCAAGCCCTGCCTCGTTCAGCAGCAGTATTCCGCCTTGGCGTGCCCTGGAATCCAATGCTCTCATCTCCTCTGAGATGTACGAGGTTGTGACGAGCGGCACGCGAAATCGGAGGCAGGACTCGGCGATGCGCACGTGCTGGTCAGCCGGCAGCAGGCTCACCACCACATTCGCGCTCGCTACTTCTGGACCCAACTGCGTTTCTTCGGCGGCGTTGACTTCGAGGGCTGTCGCATGCCCACGGTCCATTACGAGTTGCCGGGCGCGCTCGATATTCAGCGTCGCCAGGCGGACCTCGACATCCGGCAGACTCAGCAGATCGTCGAGGAGCGGTTTGACCACCAGACCCGCTCCGAGGATCAGGACGCGCTTCATGCGCTGACCGCCTCGTCCAGATATTTCTGCAGATGGCGGTATGACGGTGTGAGTTCGCCGGCGTGCGTAATCACTCCCGCCAGTACTCCGGCCGGCAGGGTCAGGTGCCTGAACGGCACGTCGTAATCGGCCCTGGCAACGTTTGCGAGAAAGGGAAACAGCGAGTCGCCGAAGTGTTCGGTTGCATCTCGTGGAAACTCCGCCGGCAGATTGTCAACCGCGAGAACGACAGGACCCCGTCCTTCTACTCCAAAACGGACGTTGCCCGATTGTGGTTCGTACACGTAGACCGGATCGTCGGGAGTTGTGGTGCTGACCGTGGCTTCGATGGAGCCGCCGACATCGCATGTGATATCGGCGATGACCCGAAGCCGCGGTTGGGCGCTGTCCCAGATTGACTTGAGGCCCTCGCGTGTCACAAGTCGTGCCTGGCCCGGCTCCCAATAGATCCCGTTTACCAGCATGGTGAGGTGCCGCAAGTGGCGGACGAAATCCGATCGTTGTTCACGGCGAAACACAGCTTTGTACACGGCACGGCGCGAAAGCGACTTGTCCCGCTCAAGCTGCGGAAGATCGTCAGGATCGATTTCGACCATCGGCAGCCGGTCAAAAATCTCCTGCGCACCCAGCGCTACATTGCCGCCGCCTGTGAAACCACAGACAAGCGGATGCAGCGCTGGAGACACGCCTTTCTCGCGGATTTGCCGACCCACCATTTCTGCGACGAACTCCGCAGCTTCTCCCACGTCCCGATAGCGATGAGAAGGTTGCACGTTGGCAAACGCGGTCTCGACGCCTTCGACGCGCATGCGTTGGCCCAGCGCCCAGAGCGCGTCGATCATTCCTGCGTAACCTGCATGGCGGCCAAAGAAGATCAGCCTCTTCCCGAAGCGGTCGACGATGCGCTCGTAGTCGATGAGTGTGCACCGTGTTGCGAGAACGCGCCGCAATAGCGGCATATTGTTTGGCTGGCCTTTTGTGACATGCGGAAAACAGAAGTACGGCTTGGCCGGTATCAATAGCCGGGGCGGGATCTCTTTGACGCACAACATCACCCGGCAGTCTGATAGATCCTCCTGTAGGACCGCTCCGGCAGAACGGTATTCTTCATCGGCGAAGATGCGATTCGGTGACGGCTGGACTGCGACCGATAGTCCGTGCTCGCCGATCAACTCCGCTACGTGTGTTGGCGTGAGAGGGGTACGACGCTCCGACCTGTTCTTGTCCTCCCGACGGATTCCGAAATCGTGCATCTTCCTCCTCCCACGATTATTCTCTTACGCGGCGCAGCAACGTGTTCTATGCTCGACGGCCTTACGATTCGATAACCAGACCCTCTTTAACAGCAAATGCCGCGAGCTTGACGGCCGAATGAATACCGAGTTTGCGCATAATCTGACCGCGGTGGAATTGCACGGTTTTGATTGACACTTTCAGGATCCTGGCGATCTCCTGGTTGCCACGGCCCTCGACGACGAGTTGAAGCACCTGCTTTTGACGGTCGGTGAGGCTGCCCATTGAAACGGGCGATCTGCCCG
>CAWCMJ010000022.1:0-612679 GCA_963796615.1 uncultured Acidobacteriaceae bacterium | reverse complement strand
GATGTACCAAAACAGTAAGTAAAACGGGCTGTATCTGATCCCCAGCGCCCTCTATCTCCGCGGATGGTAGTACATCGGGTCGTCTCCTGTTGCCAGCGGCAATCACGACTACGCTGGCGGCGCTGCGCACAGGGGAGATGCGGTAAATCTCAGACGGAAAACCGATGCAACTGCAGACGCAAAATTGATCGCGGCAAAACTTTAAAGCAACGTTCCCTGTTTCGGGAATTGCGCTCATTTTGGGGTGGGTCAATCGCTTTCCGCTGGTGAGCTGAATGAGAATCGGACGGTAGGAAGACTGTGAAATTGTTGCCCCCTCTGAAACAGTTCGAACCAGCAATCACCAACAACAATCTCACGCCAATGAGCCTGCCTTGAAGCTGGTAACAACGACCACAGCCGCTACCGGCGGCGGAAGGAACATGGTGGTTTGAAGCTGGAACTGGCCAACACCTGAGGGAACTGGTGAAAGAGAACTCGCGGCTGCAGCGGGCGGCTTCGGAGCCGTCGCTGGAGAGCAGGTGTGGCACGACGTGGCATCGCGAAGTTTCGAAGCCCCGAACGGCGAGGTTGCGCGGCGCAGCATGCTCGCTCTCAAGGCGGCATGCTTGCCTGATATTGGGGCAAAGAGAAGGGACGAGGGACAGCACACCTACATACCGCGACGATGAGATGCTGACAGAAGCGATCATCCAGCGTTGCCAGCCGGACGGTCACTATGGGTATCGTACGATAACGTTGGGAGTAGGCTACGCCGCCTGGCGGGTGGGCAAAACCGAGTGCAGCCCTGATCTGACGGCGGCGACATCCGACAATGCCGGCAGAAACTGCGACTCCCGGCCTGGTTGATGCCCCGGTAAGCTATTTAGGACAACCAATTGGGTCGAAGGGTCAATCTCTTGATGTTCGGGCCGCGATCACACAAGCAGGATGCGCTACGAAGCACTCCTGAAGACGAGAAGCGCTACTCGCGTGCACCGGAGTTTCGTTAACAAATGTGGACATGCGAAGTGCATCGCGCGAAGGAGGGGCTTACGACGAGGAGTTTACGAGTCGATCGAATAGGGCTTGCAGCTCAACGTTCGGATCGCCCACTTGTTCACACGAATACTCGAACGCGCACAAACCAGAATTGGCATTGAGGAGGGTTTGCAGCACCGCATCAAGTTCGTCGGCACCGCCGGTTGCATTCGCCCGGTGAACCACCGCCGTTATTTCGCTGATCGCTTCATCGACCAGAAACTCATCTGCAGCCATTCCCGCCAGAGACGGTAGACTCTCAACGAATTTTACTCCGGCAAATCGACTTCTCCCTTCCGACGCGGAAGTCCCGCGTTCAGTTAGCAAAACGCCTAACCGAATCGATGTGCCACTTAAAACGCTGGGGACGAAGCTTAAGAAGAAGTAATCGCGTCTGAGTCGGCTGTCGGTCATATTCACCGGAGGCATAGCCCGGTACACCCATCTCTCTGGCTATCGACATAATCGCTGGACATAAGAGTCAATCTCAGTGAACGATCCGGATCGAATCGCGCTCTGCGTGTGCAAAACCCTTATCCACCGGCTACCGAAACCCGTATGAGGCCACGATGTTGCTTTTGAAATCGCCCTCAGACCTTTTATTGGCGAACTATTCAAGTTGCTTGCCGAACAATTCCAGTCGCGCTGCCACAACCCGCAGCGCTTCCTCTGATCCGCCGGAAATAATAGCTCGAACCAAGGAGGCCACGTTGGAGGTCGGGATCAACGCGCGCACTTGCAACTTCCCAATCGTCAAGTCAACAAAGAACCAATCACTCTGAGCAATATGATGATCCGCAGCATGCCCAGTGCCATTTTGGAACGAATCCCAAATTTGGGCACGATTTCGATTTATTTTAGTAACCACTGATGGTAACCTATGCCAATGTTACCGTTATTCAATTCTGCAAAGGATGAGCACGTGCAGCCGAGTCTCAAAAGTGCCACGGTCTACGACTTCAGGCTGTCACACCCTCGCTGCTCTTTGGGCTCTGATCATGCGGCTGGCCACAGAGGCTTTAGTAAGCGATTTATCATGCGATTCTCAACCACTATCGTTTTGTAGCACCGATGTCCAACCTTCTGTAGCGGAGTTTCGTAAGGGTCCGCAGAGCGCTTGTCTTCCACCTGGCAATTCCATGGTGTGGCCGACAGCGCCTGAGTCAACATCGGTCTGGGCGACTCGCAAGCGCCACCTGCTCGATGATGTCAAACGCACGTCCTGGACGGTGCAGGCGATAGAGCATGTGCGAAGAATGCGCGGAGGCGCGCAAAGCCATCTCATGACCTGTGAGGACGGCTTCTATTATGTAGTGAAGCTTCAGAATAATCCGCAGCACACACGGATTTTGGTAAACGACTGGCTGGGCACTAAGCTGGGAACTCAGATCGGTCTGCCTATGCCGGTATCAGCTCTGGTGAACGTCGAACCTTGGCTACTGGAGCACTCGCCTGGGCTGCGGTTAGAGCGGTATGGGCAGGGGCACTCGTTTGTCCCCGGACTGTCATTTGGCTCACGTTATGTCATATCGCCGGTCGACGGCCAGATATACGATTACCTGCCGGAATCACAGACTGCCGGCGTCCGCAATCTGCGTGACTTCGGCGGCGCGCTGGCGCTAGATAAGTGGACATGCAACGCCGATGGACGACAGGTGGTGTTCTGGAAGAAGTCGCGCGACAGGAAATTTACTGCTTGTTTCATCGATCAGGGATATTGCTTCAACGCGGCCGAGTGGAACTACGTCGACGCTCCGTTGAGAGGGGTCTTCGGTCGTAACGATGTATACAAGTGCGTAACCGGATGGGAAAGCTTCGAGCCGTGGCTCAGCAGAATCGAACACTTTCCGGAAGACTCGTTGTGGGCATTGGCAGAAGAAATACCCCCTGAATGGTATAGCGGAGACGCCGAGGCGCTAGAGAACCTACTGCTAAAGCTCCTCCGGCGGCGTTCACAGGTGCGGGCGTTAATCGTCGAATTCAGGGAGTCCTCCCGGAACCCTTTTCCCAACTGGACAGAGTCCTGAGGAAGATCCGATCCCGCATTCGATTCGCGATCGTCCAGAAAGTACACGACGATGATCCGAACCGAATGGCCAGATCCATTGCAAGGACCATCGGTCAGGTCACCATCGAGCAATACGGCCGGAAGTTTCTGCGAAATATGCGCTGAGCCTCGAATCCTGATGCTATCGGGTTGACGACTGGGTCTGTCTCGGAACACAGCCCTAAAACCGCAATTGCTCCCGATAGGCCCGGGCCTGGTCCGATCACCAGCGGGCGCGGTGTGTCGCGCGTACGAATGCTGACGCTAATTGTGTTCTGTCCCGATTTCGATACAAAGCCTTGACGCCATTGGCCTCAATAACGAGTCGCTCGACGTCATTGCTACTCGTCGCTTTGGCTTGGTCCCCACGACCTGACCTAACTTGCGTCAATCTGAGATTCGCCTCTTAATCTCTTGTCCGTCAGTTTCTTGGTTCGCTTCTGGTTCGTCCCATGGACGAACGGCCCTTCAACACATTCGGACAGGCGAAAATCACGCAGGGCCAAAGGGAATGGTCGACGGGGCAATCAGCACTTAATTCGTAAGCGTGCGGCCATAACCGCAGTGACAGATCGCCAGAAATGTGGGCAGTAAGTGTCCACCTAAAAAAAGTGGACACTTCAGGAGTGCGGATCTGGCGGGTTGGTTTCGGGCAGATTGCAGAATTCGTGAAACTGATCGTAGTCCCGTTCGGATCCATTAGCGTAGAAGCAAACAGTGCGCCCGTACACCAGCCCAACGCGATCCGACCGCGTTTTTGCAAGCTGGCATTCGAGTTTGCCTGGGAGCCAGATGTCGTCCTGGTCGAGGAAGGCGATCCATTCGCCTACTGCCTTTGACATGGCTGCCTGGCGAGCCTCGCCGAGCGACATGTAGTACGGTGCGACCTCATAGTGGATTCGGGAATCGCGAAAGGACGAAACAATCTCTCCGCTGTTGTCAGTAGAGCAATCGTCCCAAACAATCATCTCCCAGTCGGCAAACGTCTGGCGGACAGCGCTTTCGAGAGCAGCTGCCAGCGTCGCTGAGGCGTTTCGAACATTGACAATGATGCTGACTGCGGGCACGGGCAAGTGTCATTCTAGCCTCCCTGAGGGAGATAGGCTGCGTGGGGGCCGCCCGCGCTATTCCTGACTACATCAGTTTCGCTAGACCGTTCAGGCGAGCTCGGTGTCACACCGGCCACTGCTCCGGTCTCTGGACTGGGGAGGCTGACAAATAACCGAATCCCGGAACGAGCGTGCGCCGACGTGAGCTGCGGAACCAGAATGGGAATACCAAATTGGAATGAAGCCCCGAACTGGAACGCGGTTCTTGCGTGCAGACATCACCTACGCCTCTTTTTCAGCGGCTTACGCTCACTCATCGGCGTCGACACTTTGGAGCGGAACTTGCAACCATGGAATTGACACGCGACGGCCGGATTTGTCAGACATAACCGGGGAGTCATTCCCGGTCCGAGGCATACCGCTTTGTCTTCGTGTGTTATCGGAGCCGAACAGCCTTCTCGTGGATCTCTGGAAGACTGTTGGCCCACACGGCCCGTACATTAATCAGCTGCGTCGATGCAACATACAATTCTGAGAAATGGTGGTGCGCGGTGAAGGGAATGAGGCAGAACGGGACTCAGATTCTTAGAGGGACGCCAGCCATGGCGGCTAACATCCTTCTCGTTGAGGACGAGCCAAAGGTTCGCGAGGTTACGCGCAAGGTGCTGGAGATGGGCGGCTACTGCGTACTTGCAGCCGATGGACCGGCGGCGGCGGCTCTGATTGCGGGTGACGAATCGACGAAAATCGACCTGCTGCTGACGGATGTGATCATGCCGGGGATGAATGGACCCGAGCTGGCTCGGAAATTGAGGGACTCGCGGCCGGAGCTAGTCACGCTGTTCATGACGGGGTATGCCGAATGCGAAGCGCTGCGATTGGCAACCCTCGGCGCGGCACAAAGACACATTCAAAAGCCGTTTACTGTGGATGGCCTGCTGGCGCGCGTCGCGGACGCGCTTGCTACACGGTGGAACTACAGGACCGACGATCTCCGCCGGCAGTACATCACCTCTTAGTTTGATCTTCGGGTCGTGGCCACGAGCTCCGACGCGCGAGATGTTGATGGGCGCGATGGACGATGCTCTCCTCACGAGATGCGTCCAGCCCGTCGGAAATCTGGATCGCAATCGGCAGGATGGTTTCGAGTTCGACGGTTCTGGCCGCAATGAGATGCCTCACGGTGACGCCGTCGAGGAACTGCATAGCGACGAACGACTGATCGCCATGATTGCTGGTTCCGTAGACGCTGCAGAGAGCATTGCCCGACAGAAGCAGCGGCTCCCGCCGTTGCCGACCGGCCATGTAACAAGCTGATCATAGTGGAAGTGTCGAGTGATATCCGCTTCGCCCGCACCCGAGGACCGCTTGCCCCGGAAACGACTTGCGACTGGTTGATGAGGAATCTGCGCGGAGAAGAATTGAATCGCGCCTCCTCCCTCGGGGATGGCTCGTGTAAATCGCTATGTCATGTGTAATCTGCTCGGAGCGCGGCTAGCCGAGACAACGTACGCAATGGCTTGATTACGCCAGTTGTTTTGGTTCGAACTAAGGAACCGCACTAGCCTACTGACCACTCTGGCGACAACTAATGATGTGCGGAGTTGAGGGGAACAAAAAGCCGAGGACACCGCCCCGGCTCGGTAAACTCAAGAATCAGACTAACCACAGGTTGATCTTGCGACGAAACAAGCCTGCGAGAACCATCATTCCAGAGCCGCAGGTCAGCAGTGTGCCCGGTTCCGGCGTTGGTGAATCGAACGTTGCGTTGACATTTATGAAAGCGTAACCGCCGAAGTTGGAGATGTTTGTGTAACCGTCAGACCCAGCGCAACCCGCGGATCCGCACAGGTTCACGCTGCCGAATCCTGCTACGTTGAATACCAAGCCGTACAGGTCCACGGAAAGGCCGGAGACGGGTGGAAAATAAACCAGATTGTCGTAAGCAAAAGCCCCATCTACGCCGGTGGCGACCAGCGCGATTGGGGCTCCGTTGTAGGTGCCACTAGCCGACGTAGCGGTAAATACTCCGCCACTGAAAGTCCCAGTCAGCGTACCCTGCACGAACAGCGTCGAACCGTCGCCGTATGAGAAGTTGAGGCTATCAGCGAAAGCAGCAGTTGAGAGAGTGAGGAGCACGAGCGCAAACCCGACTTTAAGTAGTGAACGCATTTTGAGTCCTTTCATAACGCAATGAGCTTCGGCTCTCGCCACAGTCTTGGGGTTAATCAGCTAAATAAGCGCTTTCGCGCCAGTCCGGCCAATCCGATCAAACCCGAGCCCAGCGTCAACAAGGTGCTAGGTTCAGGCGTCGTGCCAGCGCCCAAGAATGTCTGCGGTACGCCGTCCGTCCAGCCAGTCTGGTCGCTGGTTGGCACATACACGACAACGTTTGAAAACGGGCCGGGCGTGAAGCCAGTCAAGAGAGCAGCATCGGGCTCGGGAGCCGGCTGCCCTTCGTTGATAAACCAAGCCTCGGCATTGACCGCTGAGTTCGCTCCGCCATCGCCAACTGCCAGCGTGAAAAGGTAAGCAAGCTTCTCGGCTTTCAGAGGATCGCCGATCAGTGCCCCGTAAGCGGAGACGCTCATTTCGGTTGCCTGCCAGCTCTCGCCGTAGGTGATGTGCTCGTTGTAGCCGATGCACATCAGGGACGCTGACGTAGTGCCGTCCACAGTAAAGTAGTAAGGATAGGTAACGGGACCGTAGGAATAGGGCCCAGTTGAATTGAACTGCAAGTTGACGGTTCCTGCAAACGCTGACAGCGAAGTGGCTGCCAGGAGGAACAGGATCGTGATGGCAAATGCTATCCGTGATTTCATGTTGCGCCCTCTTGAGGCCCGGTGGCCGAACTGTTAATGCCAAGTCGCGGTCCGCTACGAACAGACGATCTGGACACGATCCAAAAGTAGATCGGGATGGAGAGGATCACAAGAGAGCGAACAGCCCCGGCGTGCCTTCTCTGTTGTGGATGGGCGCCGCGGCACAGGCCGCTGGAGAAGATGGTGTTAGGGCGAGTGAGAAGGCTGACCATGAGAAGATGCGGTGTCGGCGATCATGGACTGAGAGGCGGGTCCCAAACGTCGCCGATGCAACATTAATGATCGGTAGATCGAATGGGACACATCGAGGCTCGGTTCTCGGCTTAATCGTGCTCAGACCCCGGACATCGGGGCTTCAACATTGAAGGCCGCCGAGGCTCCGAACCCGGCCGTCTGATTCGCTTCCCATAGTATGTGGCACACATGGCCGGAACCCCTGAGGCAGAGGGTCGAGCGGCTCTCCCACCCGGCCGGCAGCGCTACGATTAGCTTGAAAGCAGAACCGACTGGCGGTGCTGAGTCGCTCTCGATGAACACTCCTGACTTTCCGATGTCGCGTGTAATTCCGATACCGTCATGCCAGCCTCCATCTGCCGACTGCCACTGGAACCAGGCTCTGCCAGTGATGGGGTACCTGAGGCTCTTTCGCCTATCGGTTCGACCGGATTTCATGGTGAGGTCTTGAGTAGGGTCAGGCATGTTCCGGGTATCCTTCACGTAACGCTCCAACTTAGGCCGATCTGCAAACGGCCACAAGTGAACGAACGTCTCACGGAAGGCTTCTCCATTGTGACTATGGACTGCAGGACGGACCCAGGTAAGGAGATGCAGGCAAAGCAAATGGAAATCGTCCCGGAGGAGTCGATAGTCGGGTGCTCATGCCACGCCAAGGGGCTCGGATTGACTTGGTTCTTGCTTCAGTCACGAGGGGCTGAGATTGGAAGATACGGTTGGGAATCGGCAAGGCCGCAGGGAGAGTTTCGAGGAACGGTTTCTCCGCCCGTAATGTCGTCCTTCTCAACGACTGAGTGGGCATCTTGACGTCAGCCTGGGTGTCAGCCTTTCTCAAGCGGTAGTCAGGTTTGAATCGCGTGCCACTGCGGGCCCCTATCATCGGCCCGACTGATTGACCGCGCGGCTCACAAACTCGGGTTCATTGTCGCTGCGGATCTGGCGCAACAGCCCGCGCCTGCGCTTCAGTTCTTTCAGCAAGCACCTCCTTGGGGGCGTTGTGTGGACGCTCGCCGGCGAGATACCGCTTGAGTGGTACAACCGGGGATAAGGAGTATTGGTGAATCTGCTAGCAAGACAGTTTTGGGTGCGTGAGTTGACCCTCTCGTCTAAGCAGTCATCTAGCAGGCTGCTGAAAAACCTATGATTTGATGCGAACTCTGTTCCGCTTGGTCGCCGAACGAGAGGGGAGAGAGTTCGTTTTGGCTTATTTCCACTATCTGCAGCAGCTTTTTGCCTGCAGCAGACACACTTCGGCCCTGACTTACGCCGCCCGTAGTGACAGGTTGCGCAGGCGGACCAGGTTATAGGCCGCGCAAGCGAAGGTAAACACCCAGTCAACTTTGAACAGCCCGCGATGCCGCACCTTCCGCAACAGGGCAATCGTCTTGAGCCATCCGAAACATTCTTCGATTCGTTTCCGCTTCTTTTGGCTGATGCGGTAGCCTGCATGACGCGTCGTCCGCTGGTCGAGGGCACTGCCGCCGCGCCGACCGTCATTCTGTGCCACATGCGGCGTGACCTGCAGGTGGCGGCACTCGGAGATGAAGTCAGCGGTGTCAAAGCCTTTGTCGCCGCCCACCGTCACCCGCTTCGTGCCGGCAATCTGTTCCAGCATCACCAGCGCGGTGTCGCGCTCCGCCGTCCCGCTGGCTTCCCACACCATTGCATTCACGATCAGTCCGTTCCGGTTCTCTACCAGCAGATTGCCGCTGTAGCTCAACTTCGCCTCCTTGCCCTCGCCCTTGCGTGCCAACTTGGCCTCCGGATCGGTCTTCGACGCGTGCGTCTGATTCGACCGCTTCTCGCCATGAAAGTTCACCGTGGGATTGCCGGGATCATCCGAAGAAGGCGGGTTCTTGCCGTCCTTGCGCTGAAAGCTCTTCGCCCCGGCCCAGGCTTCCAGCAGCGTGCCATCCACCGTGAAGTGTTCGTCCGAAGTCAAGCCCTTGGTCCGCGCCTGTTCCACCACCTGCGCCAGAAACTGCTTGGCCACTTCGGCTTCCAGCAGTCGGTCCCGGTTCTTCGTGAACACCGTCGGATCCCACACTTCCTCGTCCAGATTCAACCCTACGAACCAGCGAAACAGCATGCTGTAGTCGATCTCTTCCATCAGCAGCCGCTCGCTGCGAATCGAGTACAGCATCTGCAACAACTGCGCCCGCAGCAGCTTCTCGGGCGCAATCGATGGCCGGCCTTCGCTGGCGTACATCCGGTCAAACTGGGGCGAGAGTGCCCGCAGTACTTCGTCCACCATCGTCCGGACACTCCGTAGCGGATGATCCTTCCGCACCCGCATTTCCGGCGACAAATAACTGAAGATGTGGCTTTGTTGATGATCCGTGCCTCGCATGAGGCTTTCCTAACACACGCGCCCTGTGGATTAGGAGTGGTTTTTCAGCATCCTGCTAGTGTGGTGCGTCATGCAGATTGCCGATTATTCTGAGCGGCGCGGGCGCGTTTAACCTTCTCCAGGATGTCGCTGGCCTTGGCGGTCCAGATGAAGGGCTTTGGGTTGTCGTTGTGATGGTCGATGTAGTCGAAGATGGCGGTGATCAGTTCCTCGACGCTACGAAAGACCCCGCGGCGGAGACGGTTTTCGGTCAGGTCGCGGAAGAAGCGCTCCACCATGTTCAGCCAGGAGCAGCCTGTAGGTGTGAAGTGCATGCGAAAGCGGGGATGGCGGTCCAGCCAGCGCTCGACGCGGGGATGTTTGTGGGTGGCGTAGTTGTCCACGATCATGTGGATCTGCTTGTCTTGGGGAATGATGTCATCGATGGCGCGCAGGAACTTCAGCCACTCCTGATGACGGTGCCGGTCGTCGCACATGGAAATGACCTGTCCTTCCAGGGCATCCAGCGCGGCAAACAGGGTGGCCGTTCCGTTGCGCTTGTAGTCGTGGGTCATGGTGCCGCAACGGCCCTTCTTCAGCGGCAATCCCGGCTGGGTGCGGTCTAGAGCCTGAATTTGGCTCTTCTCGTCGGCGCACAGGACGATGGCGTGCTCGGGTGGATTCAGATACAGGCCGACGATATCTTCCAGCTTCTCCTGGAACCGGACATCGCGGCTGAGCTTAAAGGTCCGCACCTGATGCGGCTTCAGTCCGTGCGCACGCCAGATGCGGCGCACACTGGCCTCGCTGATGCCCGCCGCCCGCGCCATGGTACGCGTCGACCAGTGTGTGGCGTTCACCGGCTTATTGTGCAGCGTCATCTCCACCACTCGCTTCACCTTCCGCTCCGTGATGGTGCGTGGCTTGCCGGGTCGTGGTGCGTCTTTCTGCAAGGCGGCCACGCCGCCCGCCAGAAAGCGGTTCCGCCAGCGCGCCGCCTTCTCCGGCGTCATGTTCATCCGCCCGGCAATTTCCTTGTTCTCCAGCCCGTCTGCGGCCATCAGCACGACCCGCGCCCGCTCCACAACCCGTGCAGGTAAAGAACGTGCTCGTGCCATCCGCTCCAAGGCTTCGGTCTGTTCCGGGCTCAGCGTAACTGCGGCGGCGATGCGCATACCCTCTCGTCCTCCATAGTATTGGACGCGCATCGAAGATAATCGTTACTACTTACGACGCACTACACTAGTCTGAAGTGGCAATATTTAAGATGGATTTAAGATGCATTGGCGATTCGGCCCTACGCGCCTTAATTAGAAAATCACGTAAAAACCGACCGGAAAGTGCGAGAGTAGCTTCTTATATTGCTCATAAAAGAGCACTTATTGTCTCTTCGGAGATTCCGGAAGCGCCCGCACGGGCGGCAATAAGTAACCTGTCGGATGTAACCAAAGGGCTGAGCACTAAGCGGCCACAAGTATCGGTTACAGCACGTCCTTGCCTCCAGACAGCTAAGGAGTGCACTCGATTTTGCCGATTGGACAAAACAACAAGGACCTGACAGTGGCAGTCAATAAAAAATTGGCTCTTCTCTCATTGGTACTCGTATTTGAGAACGCCGGAGCAAAAATAGACCGCATTACGCCGCGAGAGCGGCGTGATGCGGCGGGGTAAAAGTAGACGGCCGGATTCTTGTTTCACGAAGTAGCGAGGCCTGCTGGGGTAACGGAGCTGGTTCGGTTCCGTTGAACCGACGGCTGCGATCGTGGGACACCGGAGGGATGTACCAGGTGGAGATCTACGGGCGTATACGGCGAGCAGTTCTGGTAGAGGGCCGAAGTCAACGGTCGGTGGCGCGGGAGTTTGGACTGGCCCGGGTGACCGTGCGCAAGATGCTGGGTTATTCGATTCCGCCGGGCTACCGGCGGAAAGAGCCAGTGAAGAGGCCCAAACTGGGGCCATGGATGGGCGTGATCGACGCCATTCTGGAAGAAGACAAGAGCCAACCAGCTAAGCAGCGGCACACCGCCCATCGGATCTTCGACCGTTTGCGTGCGGAGCACGGATTCACCGGCGGTTACACGATCGTGAAGGACTACGTGCGTTCCGCCTCACTGCGCCAGAGAGAGGTGTTTATTCCGCTGGCCCATGTGGCGGGGACGGCGCAGGCCGACTTCGGCGAGGCGCTGGTGATCGTCGGTGGCGAAGAGCGGAAGGCCCACTACTTGGCGATCGATCTGCCGCACTCGGACGACTGCTTCGTCATGGCGTTTCCGGCGGAGACGACAGAAGCTTTCCTGGAAGGCCACATTCAGGCCTTCGCCTACTTCGGTGGCGTTCCCATCTCGATTCTGTACGACAACACGAAGCTGGCGGTGGCGCGGATTCTGGGCGATGGCACCCGGCAGAAGACGCGGGCGTTTTCCGAGTTGCAGAGTCATTACCTGTTTGCCGACAAGTTCGGACGACCGGCGAAGGGCAACGACAAAGGCAAGGTGGAGGGCTTGGTGGGGTACATCCGGCGGAACTTTCTGGTGCCGATTCCGAGGGTGGCCAGTTGGGAGGAGCTGAACCAGCGGTTGCTGGAGGCGTGCCGGGAGCGGCGAGCACGGAAGCTACGCGGCCACCAGGAGACGATCGGAGAACGCTTTGAACGCGATCGGGCGGCCTTGCTGCCGCTGCCAAACGGCGAGTACGAAGCCTGCGAGAAGCGGGTGGCGCGAGTGAGTTCGCATGTCGCTGGTGCGCTATCGCACCAACGACTACTCGGTGCCGACCGAGTATGGGCATCGCGACGTGCTGGTGAAGGGCTACGTGCACGAGGTGGTGATCGTCTGCGGCAGCCGGGTGATTGCCCGCCATCGCAGAAGCTATCAGCGGGAAGACATGGTCTTCGATCCGCTGCACTATCTGGCCTTGCTGGAACAGAAGGCACGGGCGCTGGATCAAGCTGCGCCGCTGGTGGGCTGGGAGTTGCCGGAGTGCTTCGCCCGCCTGCGACGGCTGCTGGAAGCGCGACTGAGCAAGGGCGGCAAGCGGGAGTACGTGCAGGTGCTGCGTTTGCTGGAGACGTTCTCTATCCAGGAAGTCGAGCGGGCCATCCTCGATGCGCTGCATCTGGGCACGATCAGTTTCGACGCCGTCAAGCACCTGCTGCTGTGCCGCATCGAGCGGCGACCTCCGCGACTGGACCTGGAGAACTATCCGCATCTACCGCTGGCTGAAGTACAGACCACGCAGGCGGCGGACTACATGACGCTGCTTTCCGCGCCGACCATCATTACCACGGAGACTCTGTGGGCGAGGTGGCGCCATGAGCCGCGAAGCAAACCCTGCCACCGCCGACACTCCCCAGGTGCTGCTGGAACATCACCTGAAGCAGTTGCGGCTGCCGACCTTCCTGCGCGAGTACGACAAAGTGGCGCGGCAGTGCGCCGCCGAGAGTGTGGACTATCCGCGCTACCTGCTGCGTTTGACCGAACAGGAACTGCTGGACCGCGAACGGCGAGCCACCGAACGCCGCATCCATCAAGCACGTTTTCCGGTGGTCAAGAGCCTGGACACCTTCGAGTTCCTGGCCATCCCGGCAGTCAACAAGGCGCTGGTGCTGGAGCTGGCACGCTGCCAGTTCTTGCTGCAGCGCGAGAACGTGTTGTTGCTGGGCAACAGTGGAACGGGCAAGACGCACCTCGCGCTGGCCCTCGGCCTATCGGCCTGCCAGCACGGCCATCGCGTGCGTTTCACCACGGCGGCGGCGATGGTGCATGAACTGATGGAAGCCCACGATGAGAAACGGCTGCTGCGCTATCAGAAGCAGATGGCCAGCTACGAACTGCTGATCGTCGATGAACTGGGATTCGTGCCGCTGTCGAAGTCGGCGCCGAACTGCTCTTCGAGGTCTTCAGCCAGCGCTACGAACGCGGCTCGACGATGGTGACCAGCAATCTGCCGTTCCAGGAATGGACGGAGGTTCTCGGCTCGGAACGGCTGACCGGGGCCCTACTGGACCGGCTCACCCACCACGTCCATATCCTGGAGATGAACGGCGAGAGCTACCGCCTGAAGCAGAGCAAGCGCAAACGAGGCTCACAGCCGAACTCCTGATCCGCCAAGCCGACTCACGGCCGTCGAACACGCCTCGGGGAGGAGAACGTCTTCCGCTCCGGCCTAAACGCGCCGCCTTTCAGGCGGCGCAGGCCTTCGCTCCAGACGCCCTCCTCCCCGACAATCCCCGATCTCCTAACTGCTCAACTGGTCTACTTTTACTCCGCCGCACTGGTCTAGTTTTACTCCGCCCTTGACATTCTTGCCAACCGACACTCAACTTCCCGATTGCCCGGTGCTTGGAAAGCATATTAGCGATTGTCCGGGGTAGACTTCCCCGAAGAAGACTTCGGGACAACTCTCGGGGCCAGCTTCCGGTGAGGGTTGCTTTCCGGTGCGAGTCGCTGTCTGATCGCCGATAACTGCCGAGTTTGCTCGTGACTCGCCAACTGGAAAACCCTGCTACTTCGCTAGCTGCTTGCGGATCGATTGCAATTCCAGTCTGCGCTTCTCCGTGGGCTTGGGATATGCCATCTTGAGCCCCTCGAGCGCATCAAGGACAATTCTGGAAACGATCAATCGCGCGTTCTCCTTATCATCGGCGGGAACGACGTACCAGGGCGCGTGATGGGTGCTTGTCGCGCTCAGGCAATCCTCATAAGCCTTCATGTAATGCTTCCAATATTTTCTCTCGTGAATGTCCGCGAGGCTGAATTTCCAGTTCTTGTCAGGCTCATCGAGTCGCTCGAGAAACCGCTTTCGCTGCTCTTCCAGCGAAAGGTGGAGAAATATTTTGATAGTCCGGGTTCCGTTGCAGTAGAGGTGTCTCTCCAGGTCCACCATGGAGCGATACCGCTCCTCCCAGATGGTTTTCTCGTCGCGCAATTCTTCCGATAGGCCCTGGTTGCGTAGGATCTCGGGATGCACTCGAACGACAAGCACTTCCTCATAATAAGAACGATTGAAGATACCGATCCGTCCGCGTTCGGGAAGGCGGTACGTCGTACGCCAGAGAAAATCATGTTCCAGTTCCTCGGCGCTCGGCTGCTTGAAACTGTAAACCTCACATCCCTGCGGATTGACCCCGGACATGACGTGCCGGATGGCGCCGTCCTTACCGGCAGAGTCCATCCCCTGAAAAATCAGCAGCAGCGCATAGCGGTTGGAGGCGTAGTGAAGCCGCTGCAGTGAGCTCAAGGCTTCGACGTGCTCTTCCAAAAGTTTCTGATACTGCTTCTTCGACTTGCAAATGGGCTTTATCTTCGTCGGCCACTCGCTGAGTGTGACCTTCTTTCCGGACCCCACTCGGAAATCCTTGGAATCAATTTTCATCTTCTTCCTTTCGCTGTCGCGCGCTGCGCGAGTGGCGCTTGACAATCTTGGGGCGCATGAGGATGTTGATGCACGTTTGCCTCCCTGGCCTGAGCTTTCCGAATCTCGCGCTTTGCCCCAAATCAGTCCTCACGTGCTCGGCCTTCGCAGCGGCTTCCGGGCCGCAGTCGGTTGCACTCATAACTCAATCCACGATTTCCTGGTGCCATGCCAATGTCGAGCGTTTCTTCTATGCGCGCAGTGCCTCGAAGGCAGAGATGCCAACCAACAGTTCGCCGCGCAGGCAGTCTATGCTGTCGCTCATGACTGGTTTGCGTCCTTCGGCTCAGGTGGAGGCGGGTCAGTCCTGCGACTCGCCTGATCGTGCAACCGGCCGAGGGTGCTCTCGATCAACCTGGCTAACTTATGTGCAGCGCCTTCGACAGCCTGGTCCAAGGTCGCTGCCTGGTGAGTGACTGCGACCGGCAGCCGTCCTTCAAGGCGGGCTTCCATCACACAGCGCTTGTCGTTCGGGCCACTCTTATCGCCGTCTTCGTCACTCAGGTGGACCTCCACTCGCGTGATGTGATCGCTGAGTCGGGCCAGGGCATTTTTCACTACGTCACTAACATGAGCGCTCAGCGCCTCATGGCCTTCGATGTTATGTCCAGTATTAATTTGTATCTGCATGGTGTGCTCCTCCAGTATTTGTTCGGCTCAATATCGGTCCGCGGCCGTCCCCGTATCGGCTCAGAGGAATCTATGCGCCGCACACGGAAATCCTTTGAGTTGATTTTCGTCTCCATCCCTTCGGCCATGTCAGCCGCGTGGTTCTGTTCTGCTTACTTATGCACTTCATCTTTCTCTTGAGTCCCCCGCTTCGCTTTCTCCAAGTCCTGAACCGCTCGAACTTCCTCCCGCCCTAGCTCCTCGTAGAGTTCGTGGACTCGCTTGACGAGCTGTGGCGTCAGATCGGACGGTGTCTTGTCGTCGGCTTCCGGCTTGGGCTCGTCTTTGCATTCAGGCTTAGTTTCCGCCTTGGCTTGAGGCTTAGGCTGGGCGTTGGTTTCAGCCTTCGGTTCGGCTTTGGCTTCGGGCTTAGGCCCCGCCTTAGCGTCAGACTTCGGCTGGTCGGCTTGGGCCTCAACTTTGGGTTCCGGCTTCGGCTCAGCTTTGGCTTCCGGCTTAGGCTCAGCCTTCGTGTCCGGCTTCGGCTGGTCGGCTTGGGCCTCAACTTTGGGTTCCGGCTTTAGGCTCGGCCTTCGTGTCAGGCTTCCGAATCTCCCGCTCCGCCTTGTTCCAGTCCTGAACTGACGAACCGTCTTTGCCGGCGCGCTCCTCGTAGAGTTCATAGGCTCGCTTGGCAATCTGCGGCGTCAGGTTGGGAGATGTCTCGACTGCGGGTTTAGGCCCGGCGTTGGCCTCGGGTTTCGGCTCGGCTTTCGGCTCACCTTTTGCCTCAGACTTAGGCTTCGCGTTCGTTTCAGGTTTCGCCTCGGTTTTGGCTTCAGGTGTCGGCTCGGTAGCTTTCGGTTCTGGCTTCGGCTCGGCTTTGGCTTCAGGGTTAGAGTCGGCCTTGACGCGATCAAGAATCCTATAAGCGAGCAGCTTCACACGGTCATTGACGAGGAACCAGGCCAGAGCGTAGCCCCACACGAACGCTGCCCAGCCCCAGCCGAGGGGCGTCATGAACAGTCCATAAACCGCAATCAGGGTCGCCACTATTTGTGTGCCGAGCACGGCGATCCAGAGAATGCGCGCCGGGCGTATGGACCAGAACGGGCCCCGCGTGCGCGTCAGGAAAATCGTCAAATGTCCGGCCACGGACAGTTTCAGATACATCAGCGTTTGGACGTGCGCGTGGTCGAAGTGAAATACGCGCTCGGCAAGATAAAACAGCCCAAACGCAGCCACGACCCCGATCACGCCCAGCACGGTCGAAATGCCTAGCACCAGGCGCATGTTCCACGCCTCGGGCTTGTCGCTTGTAATGAACGTTGTCATACGCGATGGACAGGATGGCGCCGTCGTTGAGCACGGCGATCATCACGATCATCACTGCGGTCACGGGATAGAAGTTAAACACCAGGATCGCCAGCGTCATGAAGAACAGCACGCGCAGCGTTTCGGCGATGCGGTAGATCGCGTAGCTGTTCATCCGCTGGAAGATACGGCGGCTCTCCTTGATCGCGTCGATGATTACCGACAGACCGGAGGCCAGCAGTACAATGGCGGCCGCCGCGCGAGCCGCGTCGGTTGCACCGGAAACGGCGATGCCGCAGTCCGCTTTTTTCAGCGCGGGCGCGTCGTTCACCCCATCGCCGGTCATGCCGACGATGTGGCCGCGCTTCTGCAGGACGTCGACAATGTGGTACTTGTCGTTCCGGGAATACCTGGGCGAAGCCATCCGCTTTTTCGATGGACGCCGCCGTCTCCGCCGTCTCTTGATGTTTGTCGTCGCAATACCGTGGCATCGAGGATGTTCGTGCCCATACCCAACTTGCGAGACATCTCCTTGGCGATGGCCAATTGGTCGCCGGTGACCATTTTGACTTTCACGCCCATCTGCACCGCGCTCGCGATGGTTGCTTTGGCCTGCTCGCGGGGCGGATCGAACATCGGCAACACGCCAACGAACTGCCACTTGTTTTCCTGATCCGCCCGCGCCACGCCCAAGGAACGGAAGCCGCGTCCCGCAAATTCGTTGACGGCTTTCTCGACGGCGGGCTTTACCTCGCGGCGTTGGTCGACATCTGCAGAATCACCTGTGGCGCTCCCTTGGCCACAAAGAACTGCTTTCCGTCCGCGGCTTTAACAGTGGCTTCGGTGCGCTTATGCACCGGATCGAACGGCTGGAAATGGAGTATCTGATAGCCCTTCAGCGCCTTGTCGTCCTTCACGCCGCCGATCACTGCGAGGTCGATGGTGTCTTTGTCTTCCGCACGCGAAGCGAGCGCCGCCCAGAGAATGACCTGGTCGGCGAGGGATATTGTTCACGCATGAATGGATCGCCCAACGTCAGCTTGTTTTGAGTCAGGGTGCCGGTCTTGTCCGAGCACAGCACATCCACGCCAGCCAGTTCCTCGATGGCCGACAGTTTGGTCACAATCGCTTGTTTTTTTGCCAGCAGACGCGCGCCGACCGCCATGGTCACGGACAGCACTGTGGGCATCGCTACGGGGATCGCGGCCACCAGAAGTACCAGGGCGAACTCCAACGTGCTGAGAATCGGATCGTGACGGAAGAGCGCCACAGTAACAATCACCGCCACCAGGGCCACTGCAAGAATGATCAGGTAGTTGCCGATCTTCAGCACGGCACGCTGGAAATGGCTGACGGTATGAGCCTCCTGCACCAGTTGCGCCGTCTTGCCGAAGTAGGTGTTCTTGCCGGTGGCGTATACCATGGCGTCGGTTTCGCCCCGCTTGATAATCGAACCCGAAAACACCGCCTCGCCGGGTTTGCGCGTGGCGGGCAAAGATTCGCCGGTCAATGCGGACTGATCTACTTGCACCGGATCGCCCGCCAACAAGCGCGCATCCGCCGGTACGATGTCGCCCAGTCGCAGACGGATGACGTCCCCGGGCACCAGTTCAGATACCTTCGGAGTGACCCACTTTCCATCACGCAGGACCCGGGCCTTGGTCGCCAGCTTAGCCTTCAACGCGGCAATTTCGTTGCCCGCCTGATGCTCTTCCCAAAATGCGACCACAGCGTTGGAAAAAAGCAGAAAGAGAATGATGAAGAAATCCAGCCAATGCCGGACAATTCCCGACAAAATTACAGCCGCTTCAATCATCCATGGGATGGGGCCCCAGAAATAGGTGAGGAACTTCAGGAACGGATTAGTTTTCTTTTCGGCGATCTCGTTCGGGCCGTATTGTGTCAACCGCTTCTCTGCCTCGGCTTGACTCAGGCCCTTCGGAGAAGATCCCAACTTTTTCTCCACTTCCGGCATCGGCAGGGATTTCAGATCGTCCTTGGAGCCGGACTCGGACCCCGGCTTAACTTCGGGACTCTTGGGCTTCGATCCCGGCTTGGATTCGGGAGCCTCCGGGTGATCGCCCTTGGGCTTCATAATGGGTATCCTTTCTGCCTTTACGATTCCACGTGCAAGACGGCCCGCTTTTCCGGGACGCGCATTTTGTCCCCGCGCAACATGGCCTCGATGCGGGCCCGAAGGCCGCTACGCTTCTTCCAAGCCACTTCCGCGCCTCAGTGGCCGCGGCGTCGATCGAAGTATCGGGTCGTCGCTTTCGTGAACGGCTTGAAGAACGTCGCCATGCCGTGCTGCCACTTCTTATCCCCGACCATCGCGAGCCGTTCGATGTCGGCGAAATGTTTTATGTCGAACTTGACGTCCTCCCACGCTGCGCCGGCATCCCAACCGCTGGAGATCGGTCATGTCAAACAGCACACGCAATTTTCCGTTTTGCCGGACGAGTCGCTCGAACTCGGGCACAAAGTGCTCATAATCCGCCTTTACAAGCCTCCCGCTGAGGTGAAGGACGAGCACCTTCCCGCCGTTTTCTTCATTCATTTGAATGGGCATTTCGGATTCCTTTGATTCGGGTAAACGTTTGCTTTCCCCTACCGCTTATCCATCCTCAGACTGATTCAGGCTTTCGCGCCTTCTCCGCTAGCGGTTTCCTCCTTGAGTTCCGTCCCGACTCCACTTCCAATTCCTAATCTCCGGCATGTCCTGGCCATACTTGTCGATGAAGTGCTTGTGCTCGATGAGCTTGTCCTGCATCTGCTGCTTCAGGTAGGCGCCCTTGGAACCCAAATGCGGTAGCCGATCGATCACGTCCTGCACAAGATGGAACCGATCCAGGTCGTTCTGCACTCTCATGTCAAAGGCCGTCGTGATGGTGCCCTCTTCCTTGTAGCCCCGCACGTGCAGGTTGCGGTTGGTCCGGCGGTAGGTGAGGCGGTGGATAAGCCAGGGGTATCCATGGAAGCCAAAGACGATGTGTTTATCTTTGGTGAAAAGCGAATCGTAATCGGTTTCGCTCAATCCGTGCGGGTGCTCACTCGACGACTGGAGCTTCATGAGGTCAACGACATTAATCACCCGGATTTTCAGATCGGGCAAATGCTGGCGAAGGATGGAAACAGCAGCGAGAATCTCCAGTGTGGGCGTGTCGCCGCAGCAGGCCATCACGACGTCTGGCTCGGCGCCTTGGTCGTTGCTGGCCCATTGCCAGATGCCAATTCCTTCCGTGCAATGCACGACTGCCGCGTCCATGGTCAGCCATTGGGGGAGGGCGTGCTTGCCTGCAACCACCACGTTGACGTAATTCCGGCTGCGCAGGCAGTGATCGAAAACCGACAACAGGCAGTTGGCGTCGGGCGGAAGGTAAACCCGCACGATATCGGCCTTCTTGTTGATGACATGGTCGAGGAACCCGGGATCCTGGTGGGTGAATCCGTTGTGATCCTGTTGCCAGACATGAGAGGCGAGCAGATAGTTCAGCGACGAAATCTTCCGGCGCCAGGGCAACTCGCAGACATACCTTCAGCCACTTGGCGTGCTGACTGAACATCGAGTCGATGATGCGAATGAAAGCCTCATAGCTGTTGAACAGCCCGTGCCGCCCGGTCAGTAGATATCCTTCCAACCAACCCTCACACTGGTTCTCGCTGAGCATCGAGTCCAGCACGCGGCCGGCGGGCGCGAGGAATTCATCGTTACTTATTTCCCGCGCATCCCACTGCCGGTTGGTGACTTCAAAGACCGCACCCAGGAGATTCGAGACTGTCTCATCGGGACCAAAGATACGGAAATTGCGCTGGTCCTGATTCATCTTGGCGACATCGCGCAAGAACGAACCCAGCACGAGCGTATCCTGGGCGTTCACCGCGCCGGGCGAAGGCACGTTCACGGCGTGGACGTGGAAGTCCGGCATGCGCAGATCATGCAGCAGAATGCCGCCGTTGGCATGAGGATTAGCGCCCATCCGGCGGTCGCCCTTCGGCGCCAGCTCGGCCAATTCCGGTATGAGGCGCCCATTTTTATCGAACAGTTCCTCGGCCTTGTAGCTCTTCATCCAGCTTTCAAGTTGTTTGACATGGTTGGGATGCTCGGGATCGACCAGGAGCGGCACTTGGTGCGATCGGAAAGTGCCCTCGATCTGCAGACCGTCGACGAATTTCGGTCCCGTCCACCCCTTGGGTGACTTGAGGACGATCATGGGCCAGCGCGGCCGAACGGTGTCATTTTTGCTCCGCGCGTTCTTTTGGATTTGCCGGATGTCCTCGATGGCCGTGTCCAAGGTGGTGGCCATCAGTTCATGCATCTTTTCTGGCTCGTCCCCTTCCACAAAGTATGGTGTCCAGCCGCAGCCTCGTAGAAATTGCTCCAATTCTTCATGCTCGATCCGGGCCAGGACGGTTGGATTGCTGATCTTATAGCCATTGAGGTGCAGGATCGGCAGCACGGCTCCGTCGGTAATCGGGTCGAGGAACTTGTTGGATTGCCATGACGTCGCCAAAGAAGCCGTTTCCGCTTCACCATCGCCGATGATGCAGGCGACGATAAGGTCGGGATTGTCGAACGCGGCTCCGAAGGCATGACTGAGCGAGTAACCCAGCTCGCCGCCTTCGTGAATCGACCCCGGCGTCGTCGGCGCAACATGGCTGGATATGCCGCCGGGAAACGAGAACTGCTTGAACAGCTCCTTCATTCCGGCTTCGTCCTGGCTGACGTTGGGATAAATCTCGCTCCAAGTGCCTTCGAGGTAAACGTTGCCCACCAGAGCCGCGCCCCCATGTCCGGGTCCGGCAACATAGAACATATCCAGGTCATACTTCTTAATGACCCGGTTCAGGTGCACGTAGATGAAGTTCTGTCCCGGAACCGTGCCCCAGTGCCCGACCACCAGCGCCTTGACGTGGGAAAGTTTCAGCGGCTCCTTCAGCAGCGGATTGTCATAGAGATAAATCTGGCCGACCGCCAGATAGTTAGCGGCGCGCCAGTAGGCATCCATCTGGTCGAGCAGTTTTGGAGTGAGTGTGTTGGTTTTCTTGGTTAACTCTTTGTTGTTCGCTGCTTCGGTTTGTTTGTCGAGCAACTCCGGAGTGAGTGTGTCGGTATTCATGATTCAACTCTCCTTCTTGTTCTTGCCGCCAAGCCCGAGAACTCGGCAAACCGTCCTAGCGATCATGGGCTCGTCATTCGTGTGAATGACACAGACGACAACCCTGCTGTCATCGGGGACGCTCTTCACCAGGTCTTGTAATTCAATTGAATCGTCTGATCAGCGTAGGTCCCTTCCATCTCTGTCCGTTCACTTCAGTGGCGAGTCGTGAGTTTACGACTATTTCTTAGACACCTTGTTGATTAAGACGACGAGCAGGACCACCACCAGTACCCCGATCACTGTCCAAAGCCACATCCCTCCGCCCATCCAGCCGTTCATCCCTCCGTAATTCATCATGAAGCTCCTTTCGTTCGGTGCCTTTCACTGGCTATTGCGCAGGCCGAGAACGCCGCAAACTGTTTTTGGCGATCATGAGAGCCGGCATCGGTCGTCAGGACGCCGGAACGACCTGGCTTCATGGATGACGTCTTTGTCATTCTGCAATCCGAACGAAGCCAGTCTTGCGCATGTGGACTTGTAATCGGTGTGAAGAGTGCTTCGAATCCCCAGGCCTTTGGCGATTTGGACGAACATCGGGGTATTTTCGAATAGACCACCTGCCGGGCTGGCGCCTGTGCGATGTCCAGCGCGAGGCGAAAGATGTCCGCGTCGGGCTTGCGAACGTGGACGAAGCAGGAGGAAATAAGGGAATTCACGGAGGTCGTAGCTCGGGTGGCTAGTGCGGGCTTGGTCGCTCATGACTTCTCCCGCGGATTCGCCGCCAATGCATCGCTGGCAATCGTCTCGGCTTCCTCCAGGATCTGGCGAAGATGTTCCGCCCCCTGGAAGCATTTCATGATCTTCTCGTCACTTGCCATTGACCCTTGCGCCGTCCGAAGCGAGTGACTGCTCCTCCGGTCGCGATCGCTATTCTCCGCCTTCCGGCGGAATGTAATCTGATCGGGCACGATCTTCACTGGTGTGTACAGGCCTCTCCGGGTGGTCCGCAGCATCCTCGACGCCGCTGATGGCGTCCGCCTCATATGCTTGATCCGTATCGGCGAGTTCTTCGACGCTTTCGTTGGCAGCATCTGCGGTTTCCGAGAGGCCCTGAGTATCCCCAGATTGCCCAGCGCTGTCCGAGCCTACTTGCCCGGGATCGCTCCCAAGTTCATCAAGCCGCGCTGCATTATCATGCGATCTACGTTTCGTCATGGAACCCTCCGAAGAGCTATCTTCAACCTTCGTGTCAGAGCGTCGTCCTTCGCGAAAGCGCTACCACACGAAGAGGCGAGCACCGCCGCCGGCGGAGCGGGATCTTCCAGTTTGGACAGACAAATCGCGGACGGGAGGCGCCTCACCGTTGTGCGCGCTCGGGAGTTCCGGCCGAGAGGCGCTTAGCTCTTCGATCTCTACAGCATGATGGCGGTTCATAATCTCAGCAGCCGCGTCCGCCTTCTCGCCCGAACCTGTTGCGAAAACCATGACTCCTCCACGCCGTACTCCCCGGACGTAAGCTTCCGCGTCCGCTTCGACGACCCCAAACGCCGTCAGGTCACGAGTCAAGCCCACTTCAAAATCAGTGTGCGGGATGCTCATGACGCCGCTGCCGGCCATCTCCCGCGGTTCGCCTAAAACACGAACATCCTTGGAAAGAATGCCGCTGGCTTCTAGGTCGCGAACGACTTCGTCGACCGAGGCCGGATTCTCAAACAAACCAACCGCTGTTTTTGCCATATTGCCTCCACGAATCCAATGCGTTGCACGCGCGTTGTTAACTGACTCGAGCGGCCTGTCGAGCATTGCCTGGTTTCGCAATGCCGCCGCTTTCCGTGCCGGATAAACTGCTCTATCGAGCCAACTCTAGATTCGTCCAATCCCTCCCGAGATACTGTGCAAAATAGCTCACCTCCGGAGGTCCGGAGGAAGGGCAACATCGGCGCACACCTTAGTCCGAGTTACGCAAACAGGCTGTTTCTTTCGAACATATTGAGCGCCTACAGAATCTGCGAGAGCAACAAAAGAATCGCCGGATTGTCCCAGTTCGCCTGGCGACGCTGGCGACTCGCCCCAATGGTCAAGGGATTCGACGACTATGGGCGTACGGTCGCTAGATGACTTACATGTAGGGAGTCCCGACCTAAGCCGGCATCGATCCTTGTGCAAGTTCGTAGTCGACCACACAGGACTCATGCTTACAGTCGCATTGGTTTGCACTCTCTTCCCTTCCCGGTGCATCCTTGCAGTAATCGCTGCAGTGCTGTTCATGTTCCGGAACCGTGCAATGGCATTTTGCGTAGGCACACTTCTTTTCGTTTGCCATTCAAAATCTCCTCTTCTTCAAAAAGCGAGCCGGCCGATGGTTTAGATTTGGCTGCTTCCGTCCGTGACGCCAGCCGAACAAGTTAGCTCTGTCGATTAACTTGAGAAGCGGGGCGGGCGCCAGCTAAATTAGGCAGTACTGATGTCCCATCTCACTATTCGTGAACTGCGAAGCAGAAACTGGTCAATTGTGAACAGTATGTGGATCGGTTCGCGATTTCGGATTCATCGATAACGAGACGTTCCGGATTAGTCAGTGCGGGGATAGAGGTGGCGCAATAGGCGCGCGCGGTGTAATCGGTCGCCTTACACCTTTGCTTCTGGGGGGTCGGAGACTCCTCCGGATGGAAGGAAATCCGGCAGGTCAAGGCGCGCAACGCCAATGCGCTTGTCGGCCATTCCATAATAGACGTCGAAGCGGTCCGGCGAGCCCAGATCGTCACGCCGGTCGATGCCGCTGGGGAACACGACGTTGGCAACGGTTCCGCTACTTTCCTGCGGCAACTCCGGCGTCAGCACCGGCTCGAACGAACGATAGCGGATAACTTGCGGATGCTCCTTCGAGAGAATCATTGCTCCCGCGGAGTAGCATAACGGGTGTTCGTTTTTCCTGGGCTGCTTCATTTCCTTGACACCGTGATAAATGATCAACCAGCCGTGCCGGGTAAGGACGGGTGGAGTGCCGCCGCCGATTTTGAGCCGCTCCCACGGCGCTACGGGGGCGGCCAGCCGGTGATGTGAATTAAACAAGCCGAGGTGACCAGGTTCGGGGCCGTCCAAGGCCATCGGGCAGTAGGAAATCCAGATGCTTTCATGATCGAGGTCCATCACCCGCGATGCGGCCTGGCACACGGTTTCTTCGGGACGAGTGCCAGGGAAAAGAGGTCGGTGGAGGAGCGCCAACTGCATTTTCCCGGCGTGATTGGGGATGGCAACGGGGAAGAGGCTGGCATCCTTGTTGTCCACGTGAACGAAATCGATGCCTTGAAACTCGGCAAAGGTCGCGAGCCCCATTCGCTTCCAACGAAACAAATCCTGCGACATTGCCAACGCGATCCGTGGGCCCTGTGGCGAAAATGCCGTATAGGTCATGATGTAACGCCCCAGCGGTTCCACGAATGTAATCCGTGGATCCTCACAGCCGCCGCCGCCGTCGGGTCGCCGCTCATAATCGGCTTCCGGCTCCAGCGCGATGCCGAGCCTCTCTACGCCTACCGGATCTCCGGCATCGTTGAAGCGCACTCGGGCAATGCCGATGCGCGAGTAATTACCCCGCGCAACCAGCCTCGGAAACAGATAGAGCTCGCCATCAGGGCCACGAGCGGCAGCCGGATTCAGGACCCCTTCGATCTCCTGGGGATTCCCCGGCTCAGGCTCCATCAACATTCCGAGCCGTTGCAACTTAAGTCCGCTCATCAAATCCCTTTCACTGCGACTCCCATGCTTCACGCCGCCTGATCGCGATCTGCGAGGCAAGCGATGATTGCTTGTATGACCCGCTTCGTCTCCTCGGGACCCTTAACTGGAATAGAATCTACCCCTGCTTTTTCGGCGGGATAGTCATTCCCTCCGACAAACAAGGCGTCTCCGATGTAAATCATCTCTTGCAATGAAACATGTAGCAGGTCTCGCAGTTTTCTGATGCCGTAAGCTTTGTCGATGCCAGGCTTCGTGATGTCAATGGATGTTGAGCCTCCGATTCGGACAGAGAACTCAGGAATCGACTTGTCAAGAATCGCTTTGATCCCTTTCCGCTTGGCATAATCGGGATCCCATTTCTCTTTTTCTTCCAAGGGCGCATGTTGACCTAAAGCGGAAAATGTTATCTGGCTCCCGCGGTCTTCGACTTGCTTTCCCCAGAGCTTTTCGATCTTGAAGCCTGCAATTCCGATCGCCTTCTTGAGAGAGCTGAGTATTTTCTCTCGCTCCTCCGGGGTGAAATCTTCTTCATAAAGCCTCTTCCAGTCCCCTGAGTATTGGTAGAACTTTGTTCCACACGTAGGCAGCAGGGACAGCTCTCTCAGGCGTTCGTCATGAGGAAGTTTGGAGACCACTTGCTTTTCAAACTGTGGCCAGTCGCCACCAGAAATCACAGCCACTTTCACGATACCGAGAAGGTCGTGCAGCAGCCCCGACATTTCGGGATCAAGGGACGACTTACTTTCGGCGAGGGTCCCGTCCAGATCAAACACAATTAGTTTTTTCACCATGCTTCTCCACCCGAATTCCGGCGATTTCAATCCGGCAGTGCAATCTCCAACACGTTCACTACTCCGAGGGGTCGAAAAACACACGTTCCGATCGCCGCAGGCAAGACAAATACGTCGCCCTTTCCGACGGCGTAAGTGGCGCCCCCGTGTTCGACCTGCCCTGCTCCCTCGACGCACACCAGTACGCGCAGCAATTCGGCGGCGCCGACGCTAAACGGCGATTGTCCGCGCAGTCGCCATAGCTGGAAGTGCTCACAATCAAAGAGTCTCTCGCGCTCCACCGGGGTCTTCGTCTCCACCACCGGCGTCACCCGACCAACCGGGCCCTCCGAAAAATCAATGCAGGCCATCGCCTTATCGACTTGCAGTGCCCGTGGCTTTCCGGTCTTCGGGTCAACATGGTCCCAGTCATACAAGCGAAACGTAACGTCGCTGTTCTGCTGAATCTCGAATACCACGACGTCGCCGCCCAGAGAGTGAACCGTGCCTGCCCGCAGGAAAATGGCATCGCCGGGCTTCGGAGTTAGGGATGCGAGTTGGTCCGCCACCGTCCCGTTCGTGAGGGCATGCCGCAGACTCGCTGCAGTCGTGCCTGGCTTCAGGCCCGCATAGATGCGGCTTTCGGTCCCGGCTTCCAGCACGACCCATGCTTCGGTCTTCGGGGTCTCGCCCGCTGGCAACAGGTCGGTATTCGCGTCGGTGGGATGCACCTGGACCGAGAGCATCTGACGTACGTCGAGAAACTTCAGCAGAAGCGGGAATCGCTTGAAACGCCCGGCCACCTTCCCCAGCATTTGCTTTGGAAACTGCTCCAGCAATTGCGCGATGGTCCGCCCTTGGAGCGCTCCGTCAGCGACGCCGCTCTGATGGTCATCGCGGTCGCTGAGTAACCACGCTTCCCCAATACGACCGCTCGGCAGAGGCGCGGTCAGCAAGTCGGCCAAACGTCGGCCACCCCAGAGTCGATACTGATAGATCGGCTCGAATCGCAGCGGATACAGAAGCGCTTCACCAGTGACTGGCTTATTTTCATCCATCACGGGCAGGCCTTTGTCGCTATTCATTCGCGCCTGTGCCATAGAGCTAAGTCCGTCCCATTCCTTTATCGCAGCTCACCAATAGGGGCCTATGGAACTCTGTTGGCTGATGGCGGCAATTGCTTCTGTCGGCCCGAGGGCACCGAGGACAGGTCATTGGTTCCTACGTAGATACAGAGGGCCAGAAGCATGAGAAAGAAACCCGCCCAGAACCGCCAATCGCGATGCGCACGTTTCCAGTAGGGACGACGGCCATGATGACTAGGATCCGTGTCTCGAAGGTGTTCGGTAGATGTCATCGATGTCTCCAGTTTCTGGCAACACATTTGGACCGCGAGCGAGCCCAATCATCGTGGCACCCACTTTTACGGACGATTCTCAAACAACTCAACCGCCGTCCTTGCCATGGTGCCTCCACGAATTGGCATAACAACGACGAACTGCTCCGCTCGCCAATGATTGACCCTCTGGTTTCCAAATATCCAGCAGTCTTGACCGCCCTTAGACTTGGCCATTCCCTCTCGACTTACTGTGCAGAATTGCTCACTTGAGGACATCCGGCGGAAGGGCAGCAGTGGCATCTGATGGTGTATTGCGGCCTGTTTCTTCTCTCGCGGCTTTAAGCTCGTCGGCGAGCTTGTGTGCGTTCACGGAATGCTCGTGTGCCTGCCTACTGAGTTCGTGGGCCGTTCGATGATCTCCTTTGCCATGGGCGGTTGCCGCGGCCGTGTGGTAGTGCGCCGCAAGGTTGTGTAGCTCTGCAAGTCGATTGTGCGTGCTCTGTGGCATTGGTGTGCTCCTGGTCGGCTGGCTGCTGATGTCCGGGCCGTAAAAATCCTACGCGAGGTGCTAGTCGGCGTTCAGGTACTCTCCAGGGACGTCATCCTCCGGCACCTGATGCGTAGTCACTTCAGATATGTCCGGGTCTTTGGAATTCTCCACACCCTGTACGGCAGAGGCTTCGAACGCGTTTCCTTCTTCCAGCAGCTGCACGACACTTTCCGAATCTGCGTCCGCAACGTCCGATAATTGCTGGATGTCGCCCGACTGCCCGGCTGCATTCGTTCCCAGTTCATCCCGGTTCATTCGGTTTCTCACTCGCATCGATTTCACCCCGGTCACTTGGTTATGCTGTGACTGCTTCAGCTGTGTGCAGTGTGCAATACGCAGGATTCGTGGTTTCGATGATGTCCTTCGCCTTGGCCACTTCTGCAGGAGTCCCGTGAGCGACCAGCAGAAATTGATCCGTCTTGAGTGCTGTTTCGTACTTCACAATGCTGTCCTTAGGAATGCCGATGCTGTATAGGCCAGCTCCCAAAGCACTCAGTCCTCCAACCACGGCTGCACTTTCCAATGCCGCAACGATCCATACCACCAGTGGTCCCGCCACTAAAATTGGCCCGAGCCCCGGAATCACGAACAAAGCAGAACCGAACAGAAGTCCCCAAAAACCTCCCCAGAATGCACCCATCTTGCCCCAATACATCATGCGGTCGCCTGTGTTGTAGTAGCCAACCACCTCTTCATTGGTATGGTAGCCCTTCCCGACGATCGACAACGAGCGCATTTCGACCCCGCTACGCTGCAGTTCTTTCACCGCTTTGTCAGCCTCCGTATGTGTGCCGTACACCGCGACAACTGAATTCTCAATTAACATTTGCTGGTCTCCTGTGCGACTTGCCGCTCTTTCTCGGAACATCAACCAAAGTTCCAACCCGGACGATGCCAGAGAACGAACCGCAAAACTGTTTCATATTGCTCAGTGCTGACGCAGGGCGCAGGCACATTCTCTACACGTCCAAAATCGCCTTTGGGTACGAGGCCCATCATCGTGCGGGCAACGAGGCTGCCCATCAGTCGCACCATTGGTGTGCTTTCCGTAGGAGTAGGAGAACATCGCTGAACAGTCTCCAGTTCACGACGGTGGTCCGGTGGAACTTGGGTTCGAGGGCCGAAAAGTGTTCGATTTTGACCAGACGCACTCTTGGACTGCGCTCTTGTCACGCCACCAATTTGCCCTCCTGGGCAGTTGTGAGCTGCATTTCTCTGGCACGATTCGCCGGTCACGGGCGTGATGTTCAGTGTCGCTGCCGATTAGAGTTGCGGGGCCCGTACCTGCCGATTCCAGTGCAGCGGTCGCTGCTGATAATTCGTCGTTATTTCTTCGTCATGAGATTCACATTAGCGACCACGCCACCGCTGTTCTGAGCAGAAGTGACCATTCGCGCCCGCCCAGTGGGACGTACGTTCAGACAAAGATGCGCCCGCTCGCTCTGGTTGCGCGAAATTCTCTCACCGATGAATCGGAGAGATTCACGATCAGAACCCCCAAAGCGCGTGGTCGAAGATATACATATGCCTTCCGTTTTGGAGCCCGCGCAATGACTGACACATTGCGGGGGCTCTTCATAGTGGCTCAGTTCTTTGGAACTCCGTCGCCTGGAGTCGAACTACCGAGCTTTGGCTACTTCGGCATATCCGCCAATTTCCTCCAGCAGCGCTCGCGCCGATTCAGGAACTGCAACTTTGCCGTCCAGAATTTCATGGCGGTTCACATCGTTGCTGTACATGGCTTCGTCTCCGCTATTCTCGGCTTGCACGATAGCGCCATCCAGGCTCACCCCAGCGAAAACACCTTTGATTCGCGAATAAGAGAGAATCTACGCATTCAATTTAAAGTCGGTGCCAGCGGAGGCGTTCCGGCCCACCGGCCCGGCTGCTACCGAGGCATCGGCTCCGAGCTTGAATTTGTCGCTCAGCAGGCTTTGCAAGGCTCGATCGTTCATAAAGAGCAGCACGAAGTCGGTGGAAGAGACCCCGATCTGGTAGCCCACGCTCCCTCCCTCAATGGCTAAGAACATAGGGGCGCTAAAGCCATGCCCGGTGCGATAGGTTGCCAGTCCCCTGCCGTAGTTGCCGCCGAAGATAAAGGCGAACTTTACATCCCCTGGAATGATGGCGATACATTTCGCCGATTCCAGCAGGTTCCGGGGAATCCCCTGATCCGGAGCGAGATTGGTGGAGAGAACTGTAGATGCCCCCGCGAGGCGCCGGGGCGGCACATTGACGCCTGCTTTTGTGTTCGCTCGACACTTGCCATTTGCCGCTGTCGGGCGCTCTAACGGCATGGGTGATACCCCCTCATTCGTCACTGTTTCTCGATCTCGATTGGCACGATACCGCCATTTCGCGGCACTGTTCCCGGCACTCGCGAAGCAATTGGCGCAGCAGTCTTGCCTGATGCTTGGCTTCGGCGGAGTATCCACCGTGTTTCCAGTTTGCTCGCATTGAACGGGCCAGCCCGATCTCAGTGCGGGGCCCAGTGCTGGTGCCGCCGTGCATTCGGCAGCGGCCGTTCGGCATGGCAGGGCCCTTGCAAGCTGTACCCTTTCGCGTCATGGCGCCGCATCGCGGTGCGGTGCTCGGATCTCCCACAGGGTTGCCGTTCTTCAGCCACCCGCGCCGCTTTGCATGGGTTCATGCTTCGCCATTGCCGACATCCCCCACCCCCGGGTCCTGTCCTTTCGTGGTCACCATGCCCACAACGGCCTGCCCGCCACGATGAACGTGCACGTGCTCTACCTCAACCTTTTGCTCCCCTTTGCTCCGATACATCTTGAGCGCCTCGACCTGCTTTGTAAAAGTCCTCAACAGCAAATTGGCAGATTTGCTAAACAGCTCGATGCCGTGCGCGGTCTCATTCTTTGCCGCGGTGAGCTCTAGGTAACGCTTGCCGAGATTGTGTGTCTTGACCATCTGCAATGCCAAAAGAGCCTCCAATCCGTCACGAGGCGCGATTGAACTTGCCGCGGAAATAGCGAATTTCTCATTGAATTTGGGAGAGGCGTTCCCGAAAGGAAGCGTCGTATTCGACCCTTGGAGGGCAAAAAGCCCAACGAGCTCTCTGTCCGTAAGACTCGGAAAGAGCTTTGGCTGAGGAGGTTCAGGTCTCGACGCGCTCAACGGGTTCGTGTTCTGCACTGCCAGGGCTGTGGAATCTTGAGTCGGGTGTATCTTGTCGCGCTTCTTGCTCATAAAATCCTTTCCTCGCTATTTAGAATCCGATCCTTGCCTGTTTCCGAACCAGCCGGTCGTGAACCAACGCGATCGCTGACCAGAATTTGGTACGGATGCCAGGGGCTGAGTATCTGAGGCGAACTCCAGCCTGCCGCACGTTCCATTAACGTTCCAAAATTCTTGGCAAAACTGAGGGACTTAGAAGTAGTAAGCTGTTTAGATTCAGATAATTAGCGTTTGGCGACTACAGCCCTGAAAAGGCTGGCGTCGGCGGTTCAACTCCGTCCCTGGCCACCATTTTTTCAACAACTTACCAATCCTCTCATCCCCCGATCCGGTCCGCTATCAGATCCCAATTTCTGCGGCTTTCGCCCGACGAGCAGGCCAATCTCCCCGATCTGCATTAAGCCTTGATTCCCTAATGGCCGGCCATGCCCGCGAGAAATTTCGGTAACGAATCAGTCGGATAGTGCGTTTATTCCACGTGAAGAGCGAGTGGGGAGGTTAGCATGCCGGACAATCGTTACCACACCAGTGCCGTCTGGACGGAAGGACGCGAGGGTTCGGTTTCCGCCGAGGGGATCGCTGAGCCTGTACGGTTCAGTGCACCGCCTGAGTTCATGGGAAAGGCGGGCGTTTGGACTCCAGAGCATTTTTTCGCAGCCGCAATGGCATCGTGTTTCGTCACCACATTCAAAGCCATCTCCGAGTTCTCCAAGTTCGAGTTCCTGTCATTGGAGGTCGATCTGGATGCGATCCTTGAAAAAGAACAAGGCGGGTACAGCTTTACGAAGGTGATAATTCGGCCACGGCTGCAGATTGCTGACGCGTCGGGGCAGGAGCGCGGCCTCCGATTGCTCGAAAAGGCTGAGCGCGCCTGCCTTGTTTCCCGGTCGGTGAAAAGCCAGATCGAATTACGACCCGAGGTTTTGGTGCGCGCGGTTGAATCAACGGAAGCAGCAGGCGCCTGATGACACACGTGCGGATTCAGTCTCGAATAACGGGCCGTGCGGAAAGCAGGTGGGTAGCGTGAAAAACCGAGTGGGATTGCTGCTCTTTGCACTCCTGGCCATGCCGCTGCTCGCGCAGCGAGATACCCTGAGGCCGCAGACGCTGGCCGCCTGGAATGAGCATGTCGGGGCAGCGACCGCGCGCTTGGAGCATGACGTCCGCCAGAAGAATTCATTTCTCGCAATCGACCGTGACCCCAGTCTGCGCCTCCGATTGCGTGGTGGCGCGATCGTGATTGTGCCAGTTGGCAGCAACGGTCGCATGCCGGTACCCCACGGACTGATTACAGATTGGGTGGGAGACATATTCGTTCCCAACACTACAGTCAGCGATGTGGTGGCTCAACTGAATGACTACGACCGATACCGCCAGTACTTCAACCCGACAGTGGTGGACGCCCGCCTGCTCAATCACGCGGGAGACGAATACACCTTCTCGATGGTTTTGCGGCAAAAAGTCCTCTTTGTGACACCTGTACTGGAAGGCGATTATGAATCGCAAACCACCAAAGTCGACGATGACAGATGGTATACGGCTTCGCATACGACTCGGTTGCAGGATGTCGAAAACTACGGGGAACCCGGGCAGCGCAAATTGCCGCCCGACCAAGGGTACGGTTACATCTGGCGGATCCATAACATCACACGCTTCGAAGAACGCGACGGCGGCGTGTATATCGAGATCGAAGCCATGACGTTGAGCCGTGACATTCCTGCGGGACTGCGCTGGCTGATCGAGCCAGTTGTGCGCCAGCTTCCAAGGAATTCGCTGGAGGCAACGTTACAGCAGACGCGCGATGCGGTGACCGCTCCGATCGGAGCCCCTGGGATGGTCGCCCAAACCGCCAGCGTCGAAGGATCTAAATAATGACGATGTCGGCAACACGCCGGGCAATCAAAGTGATTTGTTCGTTTTGACACTCGCTGCGCGAATATAGTCGGCATTGGCAGTACACGTCGCTGATGGAAGGGGAACGGCCAGTCAAATGAACACAAATAGCCAGCGAATGTCAGATTCAATTCCGAACTCCAGCGCGGCGCGCACCACAGCATTCCATTCCATGAATCGCGAGGACCTACTGCGGGCCCTTGAAATGTTCGCGAAGAACTGGCTGGCCCATGACGGATGCTGGTTTCTTGCGGCGGAGGAAGCTCTGGGCATGCAGGCAGCCATTTATCTGGACACCGTCGCGTGGCAGCGGTTCGCGGTGGCGGAGGCAAGCCGCATCATGACGACCTTCAACCTCCAACCTGGGGGTGGCCTGGAGGCGCTGGAAAAGGCGTTGGGGCTGCGGCAATACTGCCTTATCAATTCGCAGCGAACCGAATGGTCCAAAAACCGTAAACGCCTGCGGCTGTACACGGACGTTTGCCGGGTGCAGGAGGCGCGCAGGCGCAAGGGGCTACCGGATTTTCCATGCAAGTCGGTAGGTACGGTTGAATTTGAGACGTTCGCGCGCACGGTTGACGCACGCATTCGAACGCGATGCCTGCACTGCCCGCCGGAGGCTCCCGAGGGCAAATATTGCGGCTGGGAGTTCACCATGATGCCCGGCGCGGAGACCAGCTAAGACAGACTAAGAGAGATACCGCTTTCCAAAGGAGACTCGCGATGGAACTCAATGTTGGTGGCGCCGAACGCGTCATTCGAATCATTCTCGGAATCGTGTTGATCGGCCTCGGGCTGTTACACGTGGTCTCGGGCACGCCGGCAATCGTCGCCTACGTCGTCGGGGCGATTGCGCTCATTACCGGCTTGGTACGCTTCTGCCCGGCGTGGAAAATTTTCGGCATCAACACGGCGCGCCAATAACGACGTCAGCTTGGGCCCGATCGAAGCCCTCAGGTCAGTGGTGGCTACGGCGAATGATGATGATCATCCGCAGGTTGATCCATGCGAAGCGGATCATTTGCCAGGGCAGGAAGGTCCTCATGAACTTGGTCCCTGCGGTCGGCTTGGTCGCAAAAAACGACGGCTGAAAGCGCGCGTTTTCAAGCGATTGGGCGTTCTGCGACGGTTGCGATGGGGTGCTCATGGCTCTTCCTCTCCTGCCGTGCTTTCATTCATTCTGGAATTAGCGACCATCCGGGCCGCAAGCGTGCCTTGTACAAGAAAATGTGGTGGAGCAGGATCTTGATCCAGTGGCCGGCCAGCCCGATCTCGCCGCTGGTATAGGCCTCGTCACGGCCGTACTCGGGATAGCGCTGGTAATCCGGCACGATGGGATAGACCGTAATGGAAGCTGCGGTTCCCGTGAAGGGATTGGCGCCCGCCGAAGCCACGCAGGCCGCCCCCATTTCCGCCATGCTGGCGGAGTGGGTGGGCTTCGGGCTCCCCTTGATCATGTCCACAATGCTGTGCGCCACTGCCTTGCCAATCATGGCCGAGGGCATTCCGGTACGCGGTGGTGTGGGAAATATCGGGGTACCTTTGGGGCTGAATCGAGGTCGCGAAATAGGATGCGGCGGTGCGAAGGCGATGCCCGCCGCGAACAAGTTGGGATAGGCCGGGCTTTGATAGTAGCGGGGCCAATCGCCGGCCGTCCAGGTCTCGTAGGGTTTGCTGTCGTAAACGGCGTCTACGCGCATGAATCCGTTGGGGGCAAAAAGCTTGGCCGTAACGTCGTTGGCTTGGCGGTCGTAAGCTTTTAGCCCCACTCCAGAGAATGGCGGCAGCAGCATGGCCATATCGAAAGTGATGTCCCGCTCCTCGCCGTCCAGTGTTTCGTAATAGGCACGTCCCTGCTCGACCTTTTTCACGTGGGCGCGGGTGATCCAATTGATGTCGCGTTCGGCGAAGAGCGATTCAGTAAAAATCTTGCTTGGCGTTATGTACCCGGAGCGGCGGATGTGGACGCCGTCCATACCGAAGTCGCCAAGTTCGAATTCGTTCGACAAGTAGACGACTTCGGCCTTGTCGCGCACTCCGTGGGCGCGCAGCTCGAATTCCAGATTCACGACGTATTCAAAGGCGGCGCCCTGACAGGTGCAGTTGCCGTGTCCTGTGCCGATGACAAAACTCTTCCTGTCGCCACGCTTCATCTGCTCGACCAGGTTCAGAAACGTCTGCGAGCTCTGGTGGGCATGGTCTGGAGTGCAAACCGAAAAACTGGCGCCCTCAGGCCCGAGACCTTCCGTCGCACCAAAATTCAGCTTGGGACCAGTGGCATTTACCAGGAAGTCGTACGGTAAACGCTCGCGCTTGCCTTTCCGGACATCCTCGGTGTACTCGATCTCAACCATGGCCGTCGGGTATTCCTCGGTGCCTTCTGGATAGAGGGCCACTGCCCGAGCTTGTTTGAAGTCAACACCGTGCCGGCGGTAAACCGGTGCCAGCGGGAATCTCACCTGATCCGGACGCAGCAGACCGACTCCCACCCATACATTGGAGGGAATCCAATTGTAGGTTGACGCAGGCGAGACAACGGTGACTTCATCGTCTTTTGTCAGCCACTTACGGAGAAAAGCGGCGGCTGTGTGGCCAGACACACCAGCGCCCAAGATCACCACCCGTGCCATGGTTCCTCCTGCGGGGTAAGCGGAGGATAAATGCTATGCGCCGGCGATGTGTTACAGGAATATTTTTCCCGTTTTGGAACCACGCAGCCGATATAGCCAAAAAACTTGTAACACCCGTACGTTTAACTGCGTTTTTCCTACGTGTCCCGGGCGACGGCACCCTGGTCCCTGGGTATGACGCAGGAAAATTGCTATGGGCGAGAGACTGACTAGACGCGACTTCGTAAAGCTCACAGGAGTGGCGGGAGCTGCGCTGGGAGTGGGCACGGCCGAGGCCCAGACGGCGGGGAATCCTCCCGGCTGGCTGGGGCATGAGCGGGTCGAACGCATCGCCACCAACTGCGAGATGTGCTTCTGGCGCTGCGGCGCCGTTGCAGAAGTTGCCGACGGGAAGGTCGTGCGGGTTCAGGGGAACCCTGACCACCCGCTCACGAAAGGTCGCCTGTGCGCGCGGGGTAATGCGGGGACAGAGCTGCTTTACGACAAAGACCGGCTGAAGTATCCCATGGTTCGGGTTGGGGCCCGCGGCGAAGGCAAGTTTCAACGCGTGAGCTGGGAGCAGGCGCTCGACCTTTTCGCTCAGCGCCTCAGCGACCTCAAGCAAAAGTATGGGCCGGAGAGCGTGGCCTTCTTCCCGCACGGCGTGGCGTCAGGATTTTTCAGTACATTCCTGAAGGCGTATGGCACGCCGAACAGCGCCGAGCCGGCGTTCGCGCAGTGCCGAGGCCCGCGCGAAGTCGGCTACGCGCTGACCTTCGGCCAAGGCCTGAACTCGCCGGAGCCGGTCGATCTGGAAGAAGCCAGGCTCATCATCCTGATTGGCTCGCATATCGGCGAGAACGTTTTCACCTCGCAGGTCACGGCTTTTGCAGAAGGATTGTCGCGCGGGGCCAAACTGATCGTGGTGGATCCGCGCTTCTCCACCGCCGCGGCGAAAGCCGACTACTGGCTGCCAATACGCCCAGGAACGGATACTGCCCTGTTGCTGGCGTGGATGAACGTGATGATCGGCGAAGGCATCTACGACCGTGAGTACATCGAAAAGTACGCGCAGGGATTTCCGGAGCTGGCGGCGCACGTGCGGGAGTTCACGCCGGAATGGGCGGAGCCGATCACCGAGATCTCCGCCAAGGTGATTCGCGAGACAGCCCGCGCCATGGGCGAAGCCAAACCGGCAGTAGCGCTGCATCCGGGCAGGCACGTGACTTGGTACGGCAATGACACGCAGCGCGCTCGGGCGATGGCGATCCTTACGGCGCTCACCGGAAGCTGGGGCCGCAAGGGCGGCATCTTCCTGCCCACCCATCTCAAGACCGGCAAATTCTCGCTGCCGCCGTTCCCCGAAAGCGCGAAGGGCCGCGCCGACGGCGCAGGCACGCGCTTTCCGCTGGCTTCGGAAGAACAGGGCGTCACCAACGGGCTGATTGACGCAACGCTTACCGGCAAACCTTACCCCATCAAAGCTTGGGTCGTGTACGGGCAAAACATTCTGGAGAGCATTCCGCAGCAGGAAAAGACGCTCAAAGCCATCGAGCAACTGGAGTTCATCGCGGCGGTGGACATCCTGCCCATGAACTACACGAACTACGCCGACCTGGTGCTGCCCGAGGCCACGTATCTGGAGCGCTTTGACATGCCGGCAGTGATCGCTTCGGCAAAGAAGCCGTTCATTTCGATTCGCCAGCCGGCGGTTGAGCCCATGTACGACACCAAGCCCGGCTGGTGGATCGCCAAGCAGATGGCTGGGCGAATGGGGCTGGAGGCGTACTTCCCCTGGGAGACGCCGGAGCAGTACCTCGCTAAGGTCGTCGAGCCGATGGGAATCGATATGTCGGTGCTGCGAGTACGGGGAGCGGTGGCCTTCGAGGGGCGTCCGTATATCGAAGACCGTCTGCCTGACGACGGCCCGCTGTTCGGCACCGAAAGCGGCAAGATCGAGTTGTATTCGCCGATGCTGAAGAAGTTGGGGTTCGACCCGCTGCCGAGGTTCACGCCGGTGGACAACCCTCCGACCGGCCACTTCCGTCTGATATATGGGCGGGCCCCGGTTCACTCCTTTGCTCGCACGCAGAACAATGCGCGGCTGGATTCGCTGATGGCCGAGAACGAAGTGTGGATCAATGCCCGCGCGGCGCGGGACCTCGGCTTACGCGAAGAGCAGCGAGTAGTACTGACCAACTCCGAGGGCGTGAGCCAGCCTGCCGGTGCTGGTTCGAATCACGGAAGGCATCCGGCCCGACTGCGTGTACATGGTGCACGGCTTCGGGCACGAATCGCCCAAGCTGCAACTGGCGTACCATCGTGGCGCCTCTGACACGAAGCTGATGACGCAGGTACAGGTCGATCCCATTATGGGCGGCACCGGGATGCGCGTGAATTTTGTGCGCATCCAGAAGGAGAGTGCCTAATGGCCCGGTACGCCATGGTAATCGACCTGGACAAATGCGTGGGCTGCCAGGCGTGTTCTGTCGCTTGCAGCGAAGAGTGGGAAGTTCCCATCGGGCAGGCGCGCACCCACGTGCGTAACACCGGGATCGTGGGCACTTTCCCGCATCTAACCTCTACCTTCCACGTGGCGCAATGCAACCATTGTGATCACCCGCCATGCGTGCTCCCCTGCCCTACGGGCGCTACGTATCAGGCGAACAACGGCATCGTGAAGGTGGACCACAGCCTGTGCATCGGCTGCGGGTACTGCGTGGAAGCCTGTCCCTACGACGCGCGGTACATGAATCCGCGGACAAACAAGGTGGACAAGTGCGACTTCTGCTCAGCGAGGGTAGAACGCGGTGAACAACCGGCGTGTGTCAACACCTGCACGGCCCACGCGAAGTTCTTTGGAGATCTGGAAGACCCGCAGAACTATGTCTTCAACGCGGTGTACGAGAAGCACGCGCGGCGTTTGGAAAACGCGGCTGCGGCGCCCGGCCCCAACGTGTATTACCTGGGCAAGCCGCAGCACGTCGATATGGTGCTGGCGACATTTGGGCCGCATGCCCCGCATCTTTTGCGCCCTGGTGAAGTTTGGAAGAGGTTGGTGAGGCCACTGGTACTGGCGGCGGTCGGCGCAACTTTTCTAGGCCAGGCGGTTGCGTTCTTCTATCAGCTACGCAAAGGCGAGAAGGACTTTGAGGAGTAGGCGCCCATGATGAACACTCCCACGATTCCCAACACTGCGGCCCACCTCAACGTGGCCGACGTCGATGCGATGTCGCAGCGCCAGATCAAGAAACACCACGTCGCCATCATCTTGCTGCACTGGTTCAATGCGATCGTCTGGCTGCTGGAGTTGGCCACGGGCACGGCACTGATCAACTCGCCCTTCTTCCGCTTCGCGCCGCAGTGGTATATCCAGATGGTGCAGGACATCTTCGGCACGCGCGCCAATATGCTGCGCTTCCATCTTGCATTGGGCCTGGTGTGGGCGACGGTCTTCGTGGTGTACGGAACATTTGGGTTTAGAACTTATCTGCATAAGGAAGTGCTGCAACGGGAAATCGCTCTCGACTGGGACGATGTGCGCTGGCTGTTCGTGCGGGTTGGGAATATCCTGCGGGGCAGGAACGACGCGTTGCCGCAGCAGGGCGTGTACAACGCCGGACAAAAGTTGTTCGCCATCATGGTGTACATGATGCTGCCGCTGGTGATGATCAGCGGCGTCATCATGGCCTTCCATCTGGTCAGCACGACGGTGGTGGCCTGGGCTGTGGTGGTCCATTTCTTCGCCGTCGGCATGGTGATCTCAGGACTGATGATTCATGTGTACATGGGAGCGGTGTTTCCGGAAGAAAAGCCGGCATTTTTCTCGATGATTACGGGCACGGTGAACGAACTGTTTGCCTACCGTCATCACCACAAATGGTGGAAGGAGGTGGCGATGGAACGAGCCGCCTTTGAGCAGGAAATGTCCACGGGAGTCGCGGAACCGGAGGCGGCTGCCGGGCAACCCGCATCGCACGAACACGCCTCCCGAAACTGGCTGTCGCGTGCGCTGCGTCAGCATGATTACTGGCCTCCTTACGCCGCGGGATTCGGGCTCGGCCTTACTCTGCTGGCAGCGTTCGTCGTCATGGGACAGGGGCTGGGAGCATCGAGCGCATTCGCCCGCCTGGCGGCGTGGACCCTGGAGAAGATCTCACCTGCCTACGCGGGCGACAGCTTGTACTGGAGCCGCTATCTGCAACCGGGGCAGTCAGCGCTCTATGACTTCATCGTCTTCGAACTCGTGGGAGCGGCCATCGGTGGTTTCGTTTCCGGCTGGCTCTCGGGCCGATTGAAGATCACCGTGGATAAGGGCCCGCGCATCTCGAGGGGCACGCGGTATGCATTCGCTTTGGGCGGAGGTATCCTCACCGGCATCGGTGCCCGGCTGGCGCGCGGCTGCACCAGCGGACTGGCTCTTTCCGGTGGAGCTGTACTCTCGGTCGGGGCATTTGTCTTCATGATGAGCGTCTTTGCCGCCGGGTTTATCGGGGCCTACTTCGTGCGGAGGAACTGGTTATGAACGCACCTTACGTGGAAATGCTTTCGACGGTCAGCTTTGTGGTGGCGAGCCTGGTGTTGGGATTCTTCTTTGGGTTCTTCCTGGAGCGGGCCGGGTTCTCCAGCGCCCGCAAGCTGACCGATCAGTTCTATTTCAAGGATTTTGCGGTGCTGAAGGTGATGTTCACTGCCATCATCGTGGCGATGCTGGGCATCGCGTATTTCTCGCTCTTGGGATGGTTGAATTTTGGCCAGGTTTACGTGCCCGAGACTTTCGTCTGGCCGCAGTTGTTCGGCGGCATCCTGCTGGGTGCGGGGTTCATCCTTGGCGGGTACTGTCCCGGGACATCCGTGGTAGCGGCGGCCATCGGCAAGATAGACGCCCTGCTGTTCATGGCGGGAATTCTCGTCGGCGTCTTCGGATTTGGCGCCGCGGTTCCCCACTTTCAGAAGTTTTATCTTTCGGGCGCGCTGGGTGGCCTCACCATTCCGCAGTGGTTGAACGTCAATCCCGGAGTAGTGGCCTTCGCGATCACGGTGATCGCGCTGACCGCGTTCTGGGCGGCGGAAAAGAGCGAGGGCAAGTGGCGATTGTTCGCCGCAACCTACGGCAAAGACGCCGATGGAGGTCAGGGGCATGAAGGTTAACCTGGTTTTGACTGGCAAAATGATGGCGGCCCTGGCACTTCTCCTGGTGGCCGTAGTCCTGGCGGTGGCCGCGACCATGGCACATGGCGGTGGCGCAGGCCCAGTGGACAGTGCGGCGATCATGCAGGGGATCATCGAAGAGAAAGACCACGTCACTCCGGCTGAACTGGCACACTGGATCATCGAGAAGCGGCAGGACTACCAGCTCATCGACCTGCGGCAGCCGTGGCAGTTCGACGATTACCACATCCCCACGGCGGTAAACGTACCGCTGGGCCAGTTCTTTCAGGAGGCCAACCTGAAGCAGCTCGACCGCAGCAAAAAGATCGTGGTGTACGGACTCGGCGCGGGCCACGCGGCGGAAACACAGCTCCTACTGCAGATGAAGGGCTACAACGCGTATTCAGTACGGGAAGGCATTTCGGCGTGGTGGGACCAGGTGATCACGCCTACGAGCCTGCGGTCGGAAAGCGCCGACCCTGCGGGCTACCAGCAGGCGAAACAGCTTCGCGAGTTTTTCTTCGGTGGCGGGGCAGCGCCGGCCAAGGGTACAGCTGCGGCGCCGACGGTAAACGCGCCCATGTTGCCGCCGGAGACGCTGCCTGGCGCCAAGCCGGAGCAGAAGAAGCTAAAACTCGGCAAGGGTTGCTCGTAAACCATTTCGCTCTTTCAAAATGGCGCGGGCATGTTGATCGTCGTGCCTTCACCGACGGTGGCGACAAATTGATCGACTCACGTTGAGCGACCAGCAGAGACCGGGCGACTGCTGTTCTGCTTGCGGGCTGTGCGTTCCGCCTGCTTGGCGGCCTTGGCAGCGGCGCGTTTCATGCGCTTCATTTCCTCCGGTGAGTACATGCTGCCTCGGCAGTTCCTGGCGCCACAGTAACAAGGAGCTTCGTCGTCGCCGTCGTAGAGCCAGTAATCGTAGGTGAGTTCCTCGTCGGCTTTGAGGTTGCGGAGGGTCTTCACGAAGATGCGGCCCTTGATCTCGTCGATCTCGCAGTTGGGCTTGCACGAGTGATTGATGAACATGGCCATACTGTGGCCATCAATCACGACGTCGCCGTTCCCGACACCGAACAGATAAGTGAATGAGCGACCTTCATAACGGCGGTCGCCCTCTTCCTTGGAAATGCGCTCACCGGTGTATTCGAGGACTACGGTGCCCCGGGGGATGTTTTCCAGGGTGAAACAGCCGGCAGCGTGAATGTCAGACGAGCGGGTGATCAAACGAGGCAAACAGTCATTCTCCGAAGGAATCTGAATGGCAGTATAACGCAGGCGCTGCGCGCACCCCGCGTGAAGGCGGCAAACCTTTAAAGCAGATTTCCCGACTACCGGGCCACTGCCCTGTCACAGTGATGACGTGCATTTGACGGTTCACAATTCGACTGGGATTTCGTATCTTAAATAGTTCATTCATTTGGGAGGGATTGCCATGATTCACGTGATAGTCCGGCACAAGGTTGCCGATTACAGCCGCTGGAAAGAAGCTTTCGACGAGCACCTCAGCGCGCGGAAAACCGGCGGAGAGATTAGCCATCGGCTGTTCCTGTCGGTCGACGACCCGCGCGACATAACCATTGTGATGGATTGGGACGGACTGGAGCGGGCGCGGCGCTTTGCCGGCTCAAACGACCTCAAACAGGCGATGCAGAAGGCGGGCGTGATCGGGGAGCCGGAGATCCGCTTCCTCGAAGACGCGCTGAAGGTTCGGCGTTCGGCTGCCGACTGAGCGGCGCGCACCGGGCGATCGCAAAAAAAGCTTGACAGATGAAGGTGTGACGCGTGCTCTCGCGGGAGAGTTTTCTTCGCATTTGGCCGCAATCGGCGATCACCGCGTCGCAGCACGATAGTCGTGAAAGCCGCGTCTGAAGCGGGTTTCGCGGGACAGGGCATTCTGTCAAGAAATTTTCAAGAAATACTCTGTAGTCCACTCCGGCGATTTCTTCATGTCCGTTGACAAAGTGCGCCGGGCAAATACAATTGCGGTCAACTTTCTTTAACGATCAGAGTGCGACATTGACGAATACGACAAAAAACAACGAAGTTCTTCTCCAAGCCGACATTCCCGATCTGCAGCTTTATGCGAGCGGCAAAGTGCGCGACATTTACAAGGTCGACGCCAACCACCTGCTGTTTGTGGCCAGCGACCGCATCTCGGCGTTCGATTACGTACTGGCCACGGGCATCCCGCAGAAGGGGCGGGTGCTGACCCAGCTTTCGATGTTCTGGTTCGAGTTTCTGAAGGACATCGTGCCCAACCACCTGGCGACTGCCGACATCAGCCAATATCCGGCCGAGTTGCAGAAGTACGCCAACCAATTGCGCGGGCGTTCCATGCTGGTGATTTCGGCAAACATGGTAACCATCGAGTGTGTGGTCCGGGGCTACATTTCGGGTTCAGGCTGGAAAGAGTACAAGAATTCGGGCTCGGTGTGCGGCATCAAGCTGCCCGCTGGGCTGCGGGAGTCAGACAAGCTGCCGGAGCCGATTTTCACCCCTGCCACGAAGGCGACCAGCGGGCATGACGAGAACATTTCGTTCGAACGCATGGTTGAACTTGTAGGCGCGGAGTTGAGCGAGAAACTGCGTGACCTGAGCATCCGCATTTATAAGAAGGCGGCGGATTACGCCGAAACCCGCGGCATCATCATTGCCGACACGAAATTCGAGTTTGGGCGGACGCCGAAAGGCCTGGTACTGGCCGACGAAGTGCTGACTCCGGATTCTTCGCGTTTCTGGCCGATGGACAAGTACCATTCCGGCGGAGCCCAGGAGTCGTTCGACAAGCAGTACGTGAGAGATTACCTGGAGTCCATCAAGTGGAACAAGCAGCCCCCGGCTCCGGGGCTGCCGCCGGAGGTCGCGGCGAAGACGAGCGAGAAGTACATCGAGGCCTATACACAGTTGACCGGGCATCCTCTGCCGGAATGAGGGAGAACGCCGGATGCTGGGACTAACCGTCCTTGATTGGCTGATCCTGTTCGTGGTCTTGATGAACGTTTTAGGGGCGATCGGGCAGGGATTCTTCTACGAACTATTTTCGTTCGCAGGAGTGATCGCCGGATACTTGATCGCTGCGTGGCAGTACCCGCGAGTCGCGGCGTTCTATGCCCACTACGTGAATTCGGAGTGGGTGGCAGAGATCGCGGGGTTTTTGACGATATTTGTCGCCGTAGTGCTGTTGGGCGGCGCGGCCGGAAAGACCGCTCGATGGGCAGTGCACGAAGTCGGGCTGCGCTGGTTCGATCGTTTGCTGGGCGGATTGTTTGGGTTCCTTAAGGGCGTTTTGATCTGTACCGTGGTGGTGATTGCCCTGGCTGCATTTGGCCCCACCAGCCCTTGGTTGCGGGATTCCCGGATTGCACCGTTCATGCTGGTGACGGGACGCACGCTGATCTGGGCGGCCCCAGCGGAATTGCGGCAACGCTTTCGCGACGGTTGGAACCTTATGCGGACGGTGCCGGAGCATTTACAACACCCGGACGGCGAAGACAAGAACTGACAGCCTGGCTCCGCGGGGCCACATGGGAACTTAGAGAGAGGCGCTGTGAAAGATCAACTGGAAGCCCTGATTCTGCAGATGCACAAGAGCGGCATACTTTATTCGGAAGCGGTACGAGAGTTCAAGAAGCGATTCATCCTGACGGTTCTACAGGAGAACAAAGGCAACCAGTGCAAGGCGGCCCGGCAACTGGGCATGCACCGCAATACACTGAGCCGCACCATCGCGGAATTGGAGCTCGACATTCGCGCGGTTAGGCCGGGAGCGCGGCGTCCGCCGAGAAGTGCGCGTCCTGCGACCTATGACAAGCGGGCAGCGCGCTAGCGCTATCCAGTTCTTTCATTGAGACGGAGATTCGGGCAACAAAAACGGGAGCCAGGCGGCTCCCGCTTTTATTGTGCTCGAACTAACTGCTATTTCTTCTTTGCCGGGGCCCTGTGCGCCGGGGCTGTGGCAGTTCCAATCGGGTTGCCTTCTTTGTCGAGCAGCACACCGTCGGTCATGGTCAGCATGAACGGGGTAGGCGTGTAGCTGGACACAGTGGCCTGAAACTGCGTCAGCGTGCCGACTGCGGGCACGAGCTTGGCCGGAAGCGCCTTCGACATGGTCAACGTGATGTCGGCCTTCTTGTCATCGATATCGTCTGCGCTACCCGCAAGAGTAAGGGACGTGGGCGACGCGCTGATGACGCTGGCCACCAGCTTCACGGCGTGGTCCTTAATGATGCTCCAGACCGCATCAGACGCCTGAGCGTTGCCAGAAGAGAGTACCAGCTGCCATTCGGCGAAGCTCATCTTCTTGGGGTCCTTGTTCTTCACCAGGTCGGCGGCTTGCTCGGCGGGTGACGGTGGCGGCGGTGCAGCGGCAACGGTGAATCCGGCCGGCGGCATGACTCCTTGCGCGCCCTGGACCTGCTTCACCAGGTCGGCCCATCCGTCTTCCGAACCGTGAAAGCGGATGTACTTCTTGCGTCCGTATTCGAGAATCTGCTGCTGTCCGGCGCCCTGGGCCAGCTGGGAAGCCTTGACGATGAACCAGAAGCCTTCCGGGTTCACCGGCTTCGCTTCCAGGTCAGCGGTCGCCAGCGGGTAAATGTCCGCTATATTCGGCTGCGATTCGTGTTCAATCGCGTCGCGCAAATCTTTTTGCGCAAGAACGAGATCCTTTTTCTGCAAGGCAGCGAAGCCCACGGCGCCCTCGAAAATGGCCGCAAGTTCATTGTGGAACTTGGTGAAATCGGCGTCGCTCATGCCCTCGGGCTTGGGCGTGTTGGGCAGGGCATCGAGGCCTTTCTGGCCGTATTCCATAGCCTGGTCGGCATTCTTGGCGGCATCCGGCCCGCCCTGGGAGGCCAGACTGCGGTAGTAGTAGGAGAGGAGGGCAAGGGCGCGAACGTTGTTGGGATTTGCCTGCAGGATGCGGGAAGCGGTCTCGATGGTCTTCGAGGCGTTGTTGGACTGCTGATAAGCACCCATCAACTGCACCAGCGCTTCTTCCTTCATGACGCTGTTGGGATAGGTCTGGACGAAGGCTTCAATGGCCTGGGCCTTGGCGGCGGGGGCAGTTTGCTGCACCGCGTTGACGTAGGCGTTGTATTCAGCGGGGTCCTTGATCTGCGGCTTTTGAGCGGTTTGTGCGGCTGCGAACGGGACGACCGCTGCTGCGAGGGTACAGGCCAGCAGAAACGCTACTAGAGACTTCTTCATTCGATTCGCTCCTTAGAGTCTTGGGAACTGCCGACGCTTACCCGGCAACTAGCCCGCAGTTTCGCGCCGACTCGCCGTTCGCAGCTTCCCAACGCCACAACGGCATTCCCTTGTCCGCAACCCGGCCTAAAGCCAGGGATATTATCGTAAGAGTGCGGAGAGCGGGATTATAAGTATGTATCTTGCGTAAGGCAAGCTACTTACAAATGTGCGCAATTCCGGTGTTTTGACCGTCCTCTCGAACGGGTTCCCGATGAACGAATTATAAATGGCAGAAACCTTAACGCGAACGTTCTAACAGGAGAAAAACAATTATGACCAGTTCAACCGTGCTGGCAGGCTCGGTCGCTGTGGTAACCGGTGGCACGCGAGGGATCGGCCATAGCATCGCCGCCATGCTGCTTGACATGGGTGCAACGGTGGTGATCACCGGACGCCAGGCGGAACGGGTTGATGAATCAGTCATCAAACTGCGGGGTTCGGCTGGCGCGTGCGCGGGAGCCGTCTGCGATGTCCGGGACCTCGCCAGCGTTGAATCTCTTGGGCAATATCTTCGCCAAACGTACGGCCGGGTGAACATCTTGGTTAACAACGCAGGCATCGGTGGTCCCGCTTCCCCGCTGCATGAGATGGCTCCCCAGGCGTGGGACTCGATTTTCCAGACCAACGTGCGGGGAGTGTTCTACGCGATGCGGGTGATCGTTCCCCTGATAATCGAGGCGGGCGGGGGGCATGTCGTCAACATTTCTTCGCTGGCCGGAAAGAACCCGTTGCCGCGCGGAGCCGCGTATTCGGCTTCGAAGTGGGCGCTCAACGGGCTGAGCTATTCGGCAGCAGAGGAGTTGCGGCCGCACAACATCCGGGTCAGCGTGGTGTGCCCAGGGTCGGTGGACACGGAATTCGGCCCTCATGCGGGCAAGGACCCGGACAAGATGCTTCGCCCGGAGGATGTGGCCCACGTGGTGGCCATGCTGGTAACCCAACGGCCAGCGTCGTTCGTCAGCGAAGTGCTGCTGCGACCGACTCAGAAACCCTAGCCTTCGAGCAACTGTGACAAGAAAATTGGAATTGCATTTCAGGAGCGACAAGATGACCGGCGAGGTTCAACGCATCCTTGACCAATACAACCGGGCCTTGCACGGCGATGCATGGCACGGGGATTCGGTATGGGAAATCCTGCACAATATCTCGTTCGAGCAAGCATTTGCGCGACCCGTTTCTTCGGCCCATACCGTGTCGGAACTGGTGGGGCACATGACATTTTGGGAGACGGAGGTCTTCCGCCGTCTAAGGAATTTGCCGGCGCAGCCCGTGGCGGAATTGAACTTCCCCCAGATGCCGGCGGCAACGGCGGAGAACTGGGACCGGGCGCTGAATGGGCTGCGCGAATCGAATGCAGCGTTCCGAAATTGTCTTGCGGAGCTCGACGATTGCCGGCTGGAAGAACCACTCTCCGCGCCGGACAAAACGGTCTATGTGGAGGTGCATGGCGTCATCCAGCACCACCTGTACCATGCCGGACAAATCGCGCTGCTGAAGAAGATTTTCTAAGCGCAATCGCGGGGTAACGCGTTTGTAATTCTGCACCGTTGGGTGCTAACATCCGACTCGGGAAGTAACACAATGGAGGCAATTATGGCGGACAATGACGGAGGCGGAATCCTTTGGTTTTTGGCGGGATTAGGCATTGGAGCAGCGCTGGGTATTCTCTACGCGCCAAAAACTGGAGAAGAGACGCGCCAGCAAATTCGCGATGCCGCTGAGCAGGGCCGCGACGTAGTGAAAGATCGAGCGCGCCAGGCACGGGAACAGGCCGGTACGTGGGCCGACAAGGGTCGCGACTACCTGAGCAGCCAGAAAGACCAGATCCGCTCGGCATACGACGCAGGTCGCCAGGCGTATCACGAAGCCACCACCGAGGAAGGCGAGGCGGCAGCCTCGAAACTGTAAAGGTCTTGCCGGTAGGCCGGAGAGCGCCGCGATCATGGACGAGAAACTGATTATTTTCATCGCTGTCACGTCAGGTGCCGTGGTGTTGCAGATGCTCATTCTGGCGGGAATGTACTTCACCCTGCGGAAAATGGCGGCGCAAGTCAAGACGGCTACGGACGAAGTCAAGGCGCAGGCCATGCCGCTGCTGGAAAACGGCAAGCACATCCAGGGGCAGATACAGCATATTCTGGAAACTTCGTCGCCCAAGTTGGAACTTATTCTGGACAACGCGGCCGCGATCACTACAACCGCGCATACCGGCATCGGACGCGTGGAGAGCACGCTGAACGACGTGCTGGACCGCGCCCGGCTGCAGGTCATCCGGGCCGACGAAATGGTGACACACGCCATGGACTCTGTGGAGGAAACGACGGAGAAAGTGGCGCACTCGGTCACGTCTCCGGTTAAGCATGCCAGCGGGCTTATGCACGGCATCAGCACAGGATTCGGCACGTTCTTTGGGCAGAAAAAGCCAAGGAAGCCGGGGCCATCCGACGAGATGTTTATCTAACCTGAATTCACGTGTGCACATAGGGCGGCGCCACGGCGCTGCCTTTGCTTTTGGAGATTAGTAAATCCAGCCGCCGCCGACCACGGCGTCGCCGTCATAGAAGACGGCTGCCTGACCGGGGGTAATCGCGCGCTGCGGCTCGTCGAAGGTCACGAGCACATCGTCGTCGCCCATCTTTTCGATGGTGGAAGGCGCGGCCTCGTGGCGATGGCGGATTTTGGTGCGCACGCGCATCGGCTGGTGAAGGCAGTCAATGGCGATCCAGTTCAGCCGCCTGGCCCGCAGGGTAGTCGAGAGCAGTTCGTCGGCCCCGCCAACTACGACCTGCCGCTGATCGCCGCGGAGCTCGAGGACGTAGAGCGGCGATCCCGTGGCGACCCCCAAGCCCTTACGCTGGCCGACCGTAAAGTTGTGGATGCCTTCGTGCTTGCCGACAATCTCGCCGGAAGTGGTGACGAACTCGCCAGAGGTGTCAGGCATGGCCTCGCCCTGCTCTTCCAGATAGGCGTCGAGGAACTTCTTGTAGTCGCCGCCGGGAATGAAGCAGATTTCCTGCGAATCGGGCTTCTCGAACAAGCGGAGACCGGCGCGGCGGGCTTCCTCGCGAACGTCCGGTTTGCGCATGTCGCCGAGCGGAAATAGCGTACGGCTAAGTTGCTCCTGGGTCAGCCCGAAGAGGAAGTAGGTCTGGTCCTTCGATGAATCGGCGGGCCGCTTCAGAATCCATCGTCCAGAGGTTTCGTCAAACTCATTCCGGGCGTAATGTCCGGTGGCCAGCAGGTCGGCGCCGATCTGGCGGGCGGTGATCAGCAACTGGTCAAACTTGAGGTGGTTGTTGCACAGGCTGCACGGGATCGGCGTGCGGCCGGAGAGGTAGTCAGCAACAAAGGGACGAACGACGTCATCCTCGAAGCGCGACTCCTGATTCACGACATAGTACGGGATGCCCAGTGTCTCGGCCACGTGGCGGGCGTCGTAAACGTCATCGATGGAGCAGCAGCGGCCCTGGACAGCCTCGGGCATGCCCTCATGGCCCGCCAGGCGGCGCTGGTTCCAGAGCTGGAGAGTGAGGCCGACGACCTTAAAGCCGCGCTCACACAGCAATGCCGCGACGGCGGAAGAGTCGACTCCCCCGGACATGGCTACTGCGACTGTCTGGTCGTTGCTATTCAAGCTAAAGTTTTCCTTTACTATTGGATGCCCTGAATCGGCCAATGGCTACGATTTGATACTCACTGCCCTCTTGTACACCGGGCTTAGCTCGCGCAGCCGGGCGACGACCTCGGGAACAAGTTCGAGCGCGAAATCGACATCCTCGGAGGTGTTTTGCTTACCCAAACTGAAGCGAATGCTCGCACGAGCGCGTTCGGGCGATAACCCCATGGCGGTGAGAACGTGCGAGGGTTCAATCGCCCCCGACGAGCAGGCCGCGCCAGTGGAGACCGACAGACCCTTGAGGTCGAGGGCGATCACCATCGCCTCGCCTTCCAGGCACTCGAAGACAATGTTCGTGGTGTTGGGCACGCGGGGCGCACCCTCGCCGTTGAGCAGCACCTGATCGAGGGATTCGAGCACCATGGACTCAAGGCGGTCGCGCAGGGCGGCAAGCCGGGCGACGCTTCCGTCCGAGAAACCCAGGCGGGCAATCTCGGCGGCCTGACCCAAACCAACGATGCCCGGCAGGTTCTCCGTGCCGGCGCGGCGTGCGCGCTCATGACGTCCGCCATAAAGCAACGGCTGCAAAAGGGTCCCCTTCCTCACGTACAGTGCGCCCGCGCCCTGCGGTCCGTGCATCTTGTGGGCCGTGACAGTCAGCAGGTCACAGTGAATCTCTTTGACATCGATGGGCACCTTGCCCGCGGCCTGCACCGCGTCGGTGTGGAAGAAGATGTCAGCGTCGGCGGCAATCACTCCGACGGCATTCACATCCTGCAACACGCCGGTTTCGTTGTTGGCGAAAATGACGCTGATGAGCCTGGTGCTCGGCTTGATTGCGCGGCGCACATCGTCAGGATCTACGAGGCCGCGGGCATCGACCGGCAAGTATGTGACCTCGCAACCGATGTCTTCGAGGCGCTTGCAGGAATTGAGGACGGCGTGGTGCTCGACAGATGAAGTAATAACGTGGTCGCCGGGCTTGACGATGCCGAAGAGCGCCAGGTTGTCGCCCTCGGTGCCGCCGCTGGTGAAGACGACTTCGGCGGGACGGCAGTTCAGCAGCTCGGCCACCTGTTCACGGGCCCGCTCGACCGCAGCGCGGGCCTGCTGGCCCTGCTGGTGAATCGAAGAGGCATTGCCAAACTTCTCTACGAAGTACGGCCGCATCGCTTCGAAGACTTCCGGCAGAAGCGGGCTGGTGGCGTTGTTGTCTAGGTACACCCTGCGCATCGTTGAGCCCATTCTATCTGGTTCTTAGATTCGCGCTCTTGGTCAGCAGATTCGCGGTCGGGGTAGGCAACCGACCTGACAAAAAACAAAAAGCCCGCGCTGCAACACACGGGCCGTTGGTTTCCGAGAGCAAATTCTACCGCTGCGCGATGGGCACGTACCGCGTGGGATAAATCGGTCCCTGATACTCGGCACGCGGGCGGATCAGGCGGTTGTCGCCGAGCTGTTCCATGACGTGGGCCGTCCAGCCCGAGATGCGCGAGATCGCAAAGATCGGAGTAAACAAGTCCATGTCTATTCCCAGAGTGTGGTAAGTCGAGGCGGAGTAGAAGTCGACGTTGGCGTTGAGCTTTCGATCGGAGACCACGAACTCCTCAATCTTATGGGAAATCTCGAACCACTTGGGAATCCCGCTGGCGTTACCGAGGTCTCGGGACATGGTGCGCAGGTGCGTGGCGCGCGGGTCTTCGGTGTGATAAACGCGATGGCCGAAGCCGGGGATCTTCTTCTTCTGGGCCAGCATTCCCTTGACGTACTCCACCGGGTCGGCGCCAGCCGAATCGATGGCTTCGAGGATGCGAAACACGGCTTCGTTAGCGCCACCGTGCAGTGGCCCTTTCAGGGCTCCGATGGCGGCTGTGATGGCGGAGTGCATGTCGGTTAAAGTCGCTGCGACCACGCGGGCGGCAAAGGTGGAGGCATTCAGCTCGTGATCGGCATGAAGGATCAGCGCGATGTCGAGTGCGTGCTCGGCGGTCTCGCTGGGGACCTGTCCATTGAGCTGGTAGAGAAAATTGGCGGCATGCGACAGACTGCGATCAGGCTCAATGACCGCCTTGCCCTTGCGGATTCGGTCATAAGCAGCCACCACGTACGCGATCTGCGAGGTCAGCCGAATGGATTTGCGCAGGTTGGCCTCAGCGTCGTTGACCTTCTCTTCGGGATCGTAGAGCGACAGGGCTGAGACGATGGTGCGCAATACGTCCATGGGCAGGGCGTGTTTGGGCGCTTGGCGCAGCAGACTGATGATAGAAGCGTCGAGTTTGCGCTCTCGCGCGAGGCTGAGCTTGAATTCCTGCAATTCCGCGCGAAGGGGCAGCCGCCCGAACCACAGCAGGTAGCAGCATTCCTCGAAATTGGACGAGGTGGCCAGCTCGTGGATATCGATGCCGCGGTAGGCAAGCACTCCCTGGTCGCCATCGATATAGCAGATACCCGAGTTAACAGCGGTGACGCCTTCCAGACCTCTTGGCGATTGCGTAATAGACATGAGCTCCTCGTGGCGGTGCTGGAAATCCTGGCAAGCTCGATTCTAGGGCAGAAATCGCGGCAACGGGGGCAGGCGAGTCACAAAATTGCGCAACTTTCTGCCCGCGCCGCTGGGGCCCACCGCACTCATCCTGCGTTTGCCCCGTAATCCAGCGCGGATTATAGTGAAGGGTTTGCTCAGTCCGTCCGGGCGGTATTGTGGGCTGAGCCACTAATCGCGCAGGATGCCTGCGCCTGGAGCCCTCAATGATGAAGCGATTTGTTACTTTCCTCGCAATTCTGACGTTTTGTCTTTCCAGCCTCGCAGTGGCAGATGAGGGGATGTGGCTGTTTAACGCCTTCCCCGGTGACAAAGTACAGGCCGCGTACGGATTCAAACCATCCCAGGAATGGCTCGACCACGTGCGGCTGTCGTCGGCCCGCGCACCAAACGGTTCGTCGTCGTTTGTCTCGCCCGACGGCCTCATTTTCACCAACCATCACATCGCGCAGGGTTGCATCCACGATCTCTCGACCGGCGGCAAGGACTACATGAAAGACGGCTTCTACGCTCCGACCCGCGCCGAGGAACCCAAGTGCCCGGGTGTGGAATTCATCGTTCTGGAAGGCATTGAGGACGTGACCGCCAAGGTAAATGCAGCCGCCCAGCCGGGAATGTCGTCGGCCGAAGTGGGCAAAGCGCAGCGCGAAACGATGTCTGCGCTGGAAAAAGACTGCTCGACCAGCGGCATGCGCTGCGATGTAGTGACGTTGTACTCGGGTGCGCTGTATCACCTCTATAAGTACAAGACATACAGCGACATTCGGCTGGTGATGGCCCCCGAGTTCGATATCGCCTTCTTTGGCGGTGACCCCGACAATTTCGAGTATCCACGCTATGACCTCGACATCTCGTTCTTCCGCGCCTACGAGAACGGTGCGCCTGCAAGGACGCCCAATTACCTGAAGTGGTCGAAGACGGGCATCAAGGACGGCGATCTGGTCTTCGTCTCTGGGCATCCGAGCCGCACCAGCCGCCTGCTGACCATGGACCAGTTGGATTATTTGCGCGACTACACCTATCCGATGCTGATGAAGACCCTCGACAATCGCGTGGCCATGCTGCAGAAATACGGCGCTGCGTCGCCGGAGAATGCGCGCGAGGCTGAAAGCGATCTGTTCGGCACTCAGAACTCGCAGAAGGCCTATCTCGGGTACAACGGCGGCCTGCACGACAAGCAGTTGATGGACAAAAAGGCGGCTGAGGAGAAAAGCCTGAAAGCTTACTTGAACAGCGACGCTAAACTCAAGCAGGAATACGGTGACCCTTGGGCGGAGATTCGCAAGGCGGTGGATGTCCAAAAGGAGATTTATAAGCCGCTGTTCTACCTCCAGGGCAGCGGTGACAACGACGCGTCGGCATCGATGTCGACCGGTGGATTCCGTGGCTCTCTTGCAGGCTATGCCCGGGTCTTGGTGCGCGTGACCGCCGAGAAAGAGAAGTCCAATGGCGACCGCTTACGGGGCTATCAGGATTCCGAGCTTCCGTCGTTGGAGCAACGGTTGTTCTCGACCGCCCCGATTTACAAGTCGCTGCAGATCGCGCAGCTGGCTCTGAGCCTGAGCGAGATGCAGGAGGCCCTAGGTGCTGACAACGAGGCTGTGAAGGCCGCACTGGGCGGCAAGTCGCCCGACGAGCGGGCGAAGGAGCTCGTCAACGGAACGCAACTGCAGGATGTCGCGTTCCGCAAGAAATTGTACGAAGGCGGCAAATCCGCGGTGGACGCCAGCACAGATCCCATGATAGTCATGATGCGTGCGGTGGACCCGTACGCGCGGGCGGTACGCAAGCGCTATGACGACGAAGTGGATCCGGTATTGCGCAAGAACGCAGGCGACCTCGCCAAGATTCGATTTGCCAAAGGCGGCTTGAGCGTTCCTCCGGACGCGACGTTTACTCTCCGGCTGAGCTACGGCGCGATCAAGGGCTACGAACTGAATGGAAAGCACGTCCCGTGGTTCACCACGCTAGGCGGCGCTTACGAGCATGCGGCGAACCACGGCAGCAAGCCGCCGTATGAGTTGCCCGCCAGTTGGATCAAGTCGAAATCGACCCTGGACCTGAAGACGCCGTTCGACACGGTCTCCACCCCTGACATTATCGGCGGCAACTCAGGCAGTCCCCTCATCAACAAAGACGCTGAGGTGGTAGGCATCATCTTTGACGGCAACATCGAATCGCTGCCGTGGAACTTTGTCTATGACGATGTGGTTGCGCGGTCGGTCGCGACCGATTCACGCGCCATCATGGAAGCCCTGCGGAAAATATACAAGGCTGACGCGCTCGCCAATGAGCTCAGTGGAAGCCAAGCCACTGGAACTTCGAAGGCGCGGAAACCGGCCAAGCCGCAGAAATAGGTCGAGAGGTTCGTCGAATCCGGCCCGCCCGCAACACGGGGCGGGCCGTTTTACTGTGCCGTGCCACAATATATGGTTTACGGCAAAGCTGGCACGGCCCTCCGGGGATTGTCACATCCCTGCAACAACGGCCAGGCGGCCGGGCGGTATACTGCGGGCACCGCGGCTGCCCATCCGCGTCAGGCTTACAATTGCCGGGACGGCATCGACACCGTTCCGGTGATGCCAGTCCGGGTTTGTAGGATGCGAGAAGTGAGTCTTGCGGCACCTGATGTGAGTCCAATGAAGTCTATATCTATATCGAGAAAGGCAATTACCGGTGAGTAGCCCAGCCCAGAATCCAGCGCAGGAAAAGTTAGAGCAGCTCTGCATTAACACGGTCCGCACGCTTTCCATGGATGCCGTGCAGAAGGCGAACAGCGGTCACCCCGGCACGCCGATGGCCCTTGCGCCCCTGGCATTCGTATTGTGGGACCGCTTTCTGCGGTTCAACCCGCGTAACCCCCATTGGGCCGGCCGCGACCGCTTCATTCTGTCGAACGGGCACGCCTCGATGCTGCTGTATTCCATGCTGTTTCTGACCGGCTACGACCTGACTCTGGACGACCTGAAAAACTTCCGGCAATGGGGCTCGAAGACGCCGGGACACCCGGAGTACGGACTCACTGCAGGGGTAGAAACCACGACTGGGCCGCTCGGGCAAGGCATCAGCACTTCGGTTGGCATGGCCATCGCGCAACGCTGGTTCGCCACACAATTCAATCGCGACGGGCACGACCTGTTCGATTACCGGATTTACGCCGTCTGCGGCGATGGCGACCTCATGGAAGGCGTGTCGAACGAAGCCGCATCGATCGCCGGCCACCTGCAACTTTCGAATCTCATCTGGTTCTACGACAACAACCACATCACGATCGAAGGCAATACCTCGCTGGCATTCAGCGATGATGTGGCCACTCGTTTCCTGGGATGGCACTGGAATGTGCTGCACGTGAGCGATGTCAATGACCTGGCTCAGATGGACCACGCCATTCGGACGGCGCAGGAAGAAACTGCACGGCCCACTCTGGTAATCGTAAACAGCACATATAGGTTGGGGGGCGCCTCATAAGCAGGACACGGCCGAGGCCCACGGAGAACCGCTGGGGGTTGAAGAAATCCGTCTCACCAAGATGAACTATGGTTGGCCTCCGGACGCGCAATTCTTAGTACCTGATGAAGTCAAAAGCTACATGAGCCATGCCGTGGAGCGCGGCGCCCAGTGGGAGCAGGCGTGGAACGAGAAGTACAAAGCGTGGGCGCAGGCATTTCCTGAGCTGGCCAAGGAATGGGAACTGATCGCCGCTCGCGATTTACCGCAAGGCTGGGACAAAGACATCCCGACCTTCCCCGCTGATGCCAAGGGGATGGCCACTCGTGAATCGAATGGCAAGGTGCTGAACGCAGTCGCGAAGAATGTGCCGTGGCTGATTGGCGGCGCCGCCGACCTGGCGCCTTCCACCAAGACCCTGATCAAAGACGCGGGGAGTTTTGAGCCTGGCGATTATGCTGGCCGGAACTTTCACTTCGGGATTCGCGAACATGCCATGGGAGCGGCGCTGAACGGCATGTCGCTGTCGGGCGTCAGGCCATTCGGCGCGACCTTCTTTATCTTTTCCGATTACATGCGGCCTGCAATACGGCTGGCCGCGCTGATGGATTTGCCGGTGATCTTCATCTACACCCATGACTCGATCGGGTTGGGAGAAGACGGGCCGACGCACCAGCCGATTGAGCAGATGGTGTCACTGCGGGCAGTTCCGCGATTGCTGACGTTCCGTCCAGGGGACGCCAACGAAGTCGCAGAAACCTGGCGCTACATCATGACGCTAAAACATCAACCCGCACTCCTGGCTTTGAGCCGGCAAGCCATGCCGACACTGGATCGCACCAAGCTCGCTCCTGCCGCTGGGGTGGCCAAGGGCGCATATGTTCTCGCCGATTCAACCGGTACACCGGACGTCATCCTGATTGGAACCGGGTCGGAAGTGCAACTCTGCATGGGGGCGTACGAAAAGCTAACAGCCGAAGGCGTGAAGGCGCGGGTCGTGTCGATGCCTTCGTGGGAACTCTTCGAGAAGCAACCGGCCGAATACAAGGCCGAAGTGCTACCGCCGGCGGTACGCGCCCGAGTTTCGGTGGAGGCCGGAACCACCTTCGGATGGAGCAAGTACATCGGCGATGCCGGTGAAGCGGTGGGCCACGACGATTTCGGCGCATCGGCTCCGATTAAGGACTTGATGTTTCATTTCGGCTTCACCGTCGACAATGTTGTCTCCAAGGCGAGGTTGTCCATGAGCAAGGCGAAGGCTTGAGTTCAGCATCGCTATAACTCCCGACTGCAGGAGCAGGTCGAAGGCGAAGGAGTATGGTAACGACGACTGGTGTCAGAACGGCGCAATTTGGGGTCATCGGCCTCGGCGTAATGGGAGCCAACCTGGCGCTCAATATCGAGGAGCACGGACATACAGTCGCGGTCTGGAACCTCGAGACTGACTGGGTCGATCGCCTGCTGAACCACAACCCCGGACTGCAGTTGATCGGGGCCCGCACGCTGCAGGAGTTCGCTCGATCTGTGGAGCGGCCCCGCCGCATCCTGATGATGATCAAAGCGGGCGACCCCGTCGACCAAACCCTGCAAAAGCTGACCCCCTATCTCTCTCCCGGCGACATCGTAATCGACGGCGGCAATTCGTTCTTCAAAGACACCCTGAGGCGGGAAGGAATTACCCGGCAGTCCATGGTGAGCTTCTTCGGTATGGGCGTGTCCGGCGGAGAGGAAGGCGCGCGCAACGGACCGTCGCTCATGCCGGGAGGACCGCGCGAGGCTTACAAGCATATAGCGCCGATTCTTCAGTCCATCGCGGCCAAGAGTGATTCAGGGCCCTGCGTGACCTACGTCGGACCCGACGGCGCGGGACACTTCGTCAAGATGGTGCACAACGGCATTGAGTATGGCGACATGCAGCTCATTGCCGAAGCGTACGAGATTCTCAGCAAGGCCCTTGGACTTTGCGCACAGGAACTGGCTGACATTTTCGGCGAGTGGAACCGCGGCCCCCTGGAGTCGTACCTCATCGAGATCACGTCCCACATCTTCGGCGTCACCGACCCGGAGACGGGCACGCCGCTGGTCGAAATGGTCCTCGACAAGGCGGGGCAAAAGGGCACCGGCAAGTGGACCGCGCAGGTGGCGCTCGATCTCGGAGTGCCGGTCCCAACCATTGCAGCCGCAATTGACGCTCGCGCGATGTCGAGCATGAAAGCGGAACGAGAGGTCGCCAGCCAGTTGATTTTTTCCTCCTCGGAGAGCACCTACGCAGGCGACAAGCGCGAGATGATCCAGGCAGTACACGACGCGCTGTATGCCTCCAAGATCTGCTCTTACGCCCAGGGGATGAACCTGATCCGCGCCGGCTCCCAGGAGTGGCAGTGGGACATCAACCTGCGCGAGATGGCTCGGATCTGGAAGGGCGGCTGCATCATCCGTGCGCGCTTCCTTGACCCCATCATGCGAGCATACGAACGTCATCCTGAGTTGCCCAGCCTCTTACTCGACTACGACTTCATGACCTGGATCAGAAAGTCGGAACAATCTTGGCGACGGCTGGTGGCAACCGCCGTGCAACTGGGAATCCCGGTTCCGGCGCTGTCGGCTTCGCTTTCCTACTTCGACAGCTACCGCAGTGAGCAATTGCCGCAAAATCTCACGCAGGCCCAGCGTGACTACTTTGGGGCGCACACCTACCATCGCGTGGACCGTCCGGCTGCCGGACCGGTGCATACGAATTGGGCTGCTGAGGCGGTGAAGAACTTTCGTTCGACAGGAGACAAGAAGTGAGTTCAGGCAGCGAACCGGCGGCGTTCACGATAGTCGAGTCAACTCTTCCCAAAGCAGGTTCTTGCCTGCTGATCATCTTCGGTGGGACTGGCGACCTGACGCGCCGCAAGCTGATTCCTGCCTTGTACGACCTGGCATGTATCGGATGCACCAATCCGACGTTCGATGTTCTGGGCGTGGGCCGCACTCCCCTCACCGATGAACAGTTCCGCGAGCGGCTGCACGACGGTGCCGCGAAGTCCAAGGATGTGCGGAACTACAGTGAAAGTGAATGGCAGACGTTTGCGAAACGGTTGCATTACCTCGTGGGCGACGCCAATCAGCCCGAGTTCTACCCTGCTTTGCAACGCAAGATAGCGGAGATGCAATCCCACGGAGCGAGCCCAAACATCTTGTTCTACGTTTCGACGCCCGCCTCGATGGCTCCTCCTATTGTGGAAGGCCTTGGACAATCCGGACTGGCCCGCAACGACAAAGGATGGACGAGAATCATTCTGGAAAAACCATTCGGCCACGATCTGCGCAGCGCGCAGGAATTGAACGCGATCGTTTCGCAAGTATTTGAAGAAGAATCCGTCTATCGCATCGACCACTACCTCGGCAAGGAGACGGTGCAGAACATCATCATGTTCCGGTTCGGCAACTCAATGTTCGAGCCCATCTGGAACCGGAATTACATCGACTACATCGAGGTCACGGCGGCAGAGACGCTCGGTGTAGAGAACCGCGCGGCCTTTTACGAAGAGACCGGCGCGCTACGCGACATGGTGGCCAACCACCTGCTGCAGTTGGTCACTCTCACCGCAATGGAACCCCCGGTCGCCTTCGATGCCCACTCGGTGCGCGAACAGAAAGTGCAGGTGCTAAGGGCGATCCGGCCCATGTCGGTGGAAGAAGTGGCACAACGGACGATTCGCGGGCAATACGGGCCCGGCACGGTCGGCGGGAAGGACGTGGTCGGCTATCGGCAGGAACCCGGCGTAAATCCCGACTCGAACACCGAAACTTATGTCGCGGTGGAGTTCCATGTCGACAACTGGCGCTGGGCTGGAGTTCCCTTCTATGTCCGGGCGGGTAAGCGCTTGGCCGCTCCGGTCACCGAGATTGCCGTACACTTCAAGCGCACGCCGCAGGCCCTGTTCGCCCATAGCCAGGAGGACGTCCACCACAACGTGATCACGATACGCATCCAACCCAACGAGGGCATTGCGCTGAATTTCGGGGCCAAAACGCCTGGACCGCAGATGCGCTCCAGCCGGGTGAACATGGACTTTTCCTACCGCGAGGCCTTTGGCACAGCCACACCCACAGCCTACGAAACACTGCTGCTGGATGCGATGCGGGGCGATGCGACCCTCTTCACGCGACGCGATGAAGTCGAAGCCGAGTGGCGCATCATCACCCCCATTGTTGAAGCCTGGGCGCAGCTCCCGCCTCCTCAGTTTCCCAATTACGCAGCAGGAAGCGAGGGCCCGGCCACCGCGGATGCCCTGATTCAACACGACCGTCATTGCTGGCGCCCGCTCCAGCGCGACTCTGACTCGCGTCTATGACGAACGCAAACAACCGGGTGGCGCTGGTCATTTCCGACGTTGACGGAACTCTGCTCGACGAAAACAAGCAGTTGACGCCGGGCGCTCCGTCGGCAGTGCAGCGCCTGTATGCTGCCGGAATTCGTTTCACTCTGGCCAGCGCGCGTCCTCCACAGTTAGTCCGGGAACTGGTTCGTACCTTGCAGGTCCGGGAGCCGGTCGCATGCTTCAACGGCGCGCTGATTATCGGCCCAGATCAAGCCGTGCTGCACAAGCTGCCGATGTTGCCCGCGGACGCGCAACTAGTCGCAGACCGGATTCTCCACGACGGCTTCGATCTGTGGGTTTGGACGGACTCGGATTGGTACGTAACCAACCCGGCCGGCGTACATGTTGCGCACCATGAATCGCTCATGGGCCATCGGGCAAGCTTGCTGACCACACGCGACCTGTCGAAGTTTGACGTTCTAAAATTGGTTGGAGTAACCGATGATCACGACGCCCTCGCTCGCGCGGAAGACGAGATGACGCGCATCGGCTGCCAGTCGATTTCGGCAACCCGTTCTAGCCCATACTATCTTGACGTCACCGACGCAGCCGCGAATAAAGGTGTCGTCGTAACCACGCTGTCGGACATGCTCCATATCCCCAGCGGTCAGATCGCAACCATCGGCGACATGATCACCGATACCTTGATGTTCCGAAAGAGCGGGATCTCCATTGCCATGGGCAACGCTTTCGATGACGTGAAGGCGCTCGCCACACATGTCACCCGCAGCAATGAAGAAGACGGATTCGCCTACGCGATGGACAACTTTGTGCTCGGGGAGCAGTTACGCACTGCGGCCGATTAGGGATTCCTGGCTTTGCACGGGGCAGTCCGGTCTGCCGGGTTCGCAGTCCTGTCGGCGGCTTCCTCAAAGTTCGTTCGAGTGCACGAAACGGTTAGCGGCCTGAACTTACATCCTGCGCTCTTCCCTTCCATTCGCCTCCGCGCCCCGACCAGTACTGGAACGCCGAATGAACAGTCGCAAACATGTAGCAGCTCGAAGCCACCGGCAACGTCAAAGCCCACCCTGCGGAAAGGCCGTAGAAGCGCACCATTGGAAAGTAGGCGATCGTCATGAGTAACCAGCCGACAGCCCCGATCGCCCCCAGCACCGTGTGCCCGCTGAAGAGCAGCGCCACCGGCAGCAAGTAAGTGATCGCAAGCCCGATGATTGAACCTGCCAGCAGCGCCGCAGAGTGCTGCAGTTGATTGAATGCCGTCCGCGCAATCATGCTCTCGATCTCACCGAACGACCCGTACCTGCGCGTGCTCGTCGTTTCGGGAGTAACGCCGAGCCACACCCGGCCGCCGCTGCGCTTGACCGCGTCCGCCAGGGCGCAGTCATCAATGATGCGCTCCCGAATCGCCGACATCCCGCCCGCCTTTTGCAAAGCCTGCGGCCTCACCAGCATGCAGCCACCGGCAGCACCCGCCACCCGGCGACCCGAATCACGAATCCACGTCGGTGGGTAAAGCATAAAGAAGAAAAACACGAATGCCGGTATCAGGAGTCTCTCTGCAAAACTCTCGCAATGGAGTTTGACCATGAGCGAGACCAGGTCGAACTTCCCCGACTCGGCGATGGCGACCAGCGTCGCGACATTGTCGCGAGCATGTCGAATGTCCGCATCGGTCAACAGGAGGAAATCTGGTCGCACTACTGACGCTTTCTCGATTCCCTGCTCGACAGCCCACAGCTTTCCCGTCCAGCCTGTGGGTAGCGCGCTGCCGCGTATCGCCGTCACCGCTTCGATGCGTCCACATGCCCGCGCTGCTTGAAGAGCGATCTCCGCGGTCCCATCAGTGCTGTGGTCGTCCACCACGAAAATCCGAATCCGCTCGGCGCAGCTCTGGCCCAACAGCGACCGCACTGTGTCGCCAATGACCGCCGCCTCATCGCGCGCCGGAATCACGACTGCAATTACGCCCCGCACGGATTGCTCCGGGGCAACCGGACTGCTGAGACGCCATACCTTCCAAAATCCGCCGCGCGCCGTGAGCAGGTACACCCAGGCGGCCAGGCAGATTGCTCCAGCGATCAGTGCTGCCACGTACATGCGCCTCCAGTGTATCCGCTGACTGATTCAGCTGCGCGGACTGCGGGTAACACCACTTTTGCAATTGTCGGCGAACCTGCTAGACTCACCCGCGTTCGTTATGACAAACCTCAAAGCTCCCATACGCACTGGACTCTACGCTGATCCCGAAGGCAAGTTTTTACACGATGCGGTACTGGACTCCTGTCGGCAATACGGGAACAGGACCGCCCTTGTCGACACCTCCTGCACTCCATACCGCCGGATTACCTTCGCGGAATACGGAGACCTGGTCGAGCGAACGGCTCACGGCTTGGTCGCGGCGGGTATCCGTCCCGGCGACCGGATCGGAATTTACCTGCCCAATTGCTGGGAGTTTGGCGTCGTGTTTCACGCCGCAACTATGGCGGGTGCGGTCCCGACCACAATGAACCCCACCTATCGTGACCGCGAAGTGCATTACCAGATGGAAGCAACCGAAGCCGTTGCCCTGGTCAGCGACGGGCCGCTCTTGGAGGGCATCGATCTCTCCGGCCTCCCGGCTCTGCGGCACGTCTACACCATCCGAACTGCCACTCCGGCGGCGACGGAGGCTTTCAGCGATCTCCACCAGCACGCGGGACATGAGCCGCTCCCGCAGCCCGAACACGATTCGCGCCTGACGCTGGCCACGTTGCCGTTCTCCAGCGGCACCACGGGTCTTCCCAAGGGCGTCATGCTTTCGCACCACAACATTCTCGCCAACGTTTACCAGACGCTGACCTCGGGCGAAACCGGCAGCGTTTCGGACCGGGACACGGTTCTTTGTTTTCTGCCGCTGTACCACATCTATGGGCTAACCGTTGGGCTGAACATGGGGCTCATCCGCGGCAGCACCGTGGTTTTGATGCCGCGATTTGATTGCGAAACCTCGCTGCGGATATGCGTAGACGAAGGCGTAACGGTGAGCCTCTGCGTGCCGCCAGCCCTTCTGGCGTATTGCCACGCCGCGGATGCGGGCAAGTTTCCCCGGGACCATCAGCTACGTTGGGTCAAGTGCGGCGCTGCGCCGCTCGGGCCCGAGCTGGCCCGTCGCTTTATCGCCGCCACGGGCATTCCCATCCGCCAGGGTTACGGCATGACCGAAGCCTCGCCAGTTACGCATATGGGATTCCTTGACCCGCAGTTCTTTCGGCCCGATTCCATTGGGGGCCCCGTTGCGCTCACGGACTGCCGGGTCCTCGATGAGAAAGAGAACGACGTTCCTCAGGGCGAGTTGGGCGAACTCGTGATGCGCGGCCCGCAAGTCATGCTGGGCTATTGGAAGTCGCCCGACGCCACCGCCGCTGTGCTCAAGGATGGATGGTACTGGTCAGGCGATATTGTGCGCGTGGATGAGCAGGGACTCTACTACGTGGTGGACCGCCGCAAGGAGATGATGAAGTACAAGGGCTTCTCCATCGCGCCCGCCGAAGTGGAAGGTGTATTGCTCGAACATCCCGGCGTACGAGATTGCGGCGTCGTTTCGCGTATCGACGAAAACGGCGAAGAGACTCCCTGCGCTTTTATTGTGCTGCGAGAAAGTCATCTGGAAACGCCAGAAACCATGGACAGCATCAAGACTTTTGTCGCTGAGCGGCTGACCAACTACAAGATGCCGCGCGAGATCCATTTCGTGCAGAGTATCCCAAAGACGGCGTCGGGTAAGATTTTGCGGCGCGAACTGCGAAGCTTGTTCTAATCGCCACTCCCCAGCGCAGCGCCGGCGCACGGTTAGAACTGGGCGTCGGCCCGGGGCTAACGTGGGAAAATGACCGAAGCCGCGGAGCGGCGTCATAGAAATCGCGTTCTCGTCAGGCGCGTCGATACGCCTTCGTCTGATCTGCAGCGCGGCCAACATTGAACCTAGCTGTCCCACTTTGGGAAAACTTGGTTACTTTCGTCACATTCGCATGCCGATTTTCGTTGGCACCGCCATATCCCTTGCTGTATTTCTGATTCTGGCTGGCCGTGCATACGGCTAGGCGAGGCTCCTCCTCAGTGGCGAAGCCCGCCAGCTAAGTTCTTTGATAACAAGACTTTGCTTATAAAACCTTCGTTTCTAATAGTTTGCAGGGAATCGCCCAAGAACGGCGGAATTCCGATGCCGACATCCATGGAAAGCTAAGCTAACTCATTTGCTTGCAAGACTTTACATATAACTCCTTTACTTGCAGCAACTTGCTCCGAGTCGTGCTATAAATCGTTTGTTTTCAAGATGCGTAGGGGGTACCCCGACTGCCATCTCACCATGGAGATTTGTGACGATGGCCTGCCGAAGTGAGCGCCGGATATGTCATGGCCAGTTTTTTCGGAGCTTGGGAGGCGTGTTCCGCCCGTCGCACATACAACAGCACTGGAATTGTTCTATCGGCGATTGTCGGTTTGCGGTTCAGGGTGGATCAGCACGCGAAACACCTCGGGCAACTCCTGCCGGATGCGGCTCTCGAATTCGGTCTGGACGTCATGCACGCGAGCCAGCGGCAGGTCGTCGCGCATTGTGCAGTGCAGGGAGAGGTACAGTCGCCCGCCGACCCGCTTGAACATCAGATCATGGGCGTCAATCACTTCAGGGAATGTGGCCGTCACGCTTTGGACACGACCCTGATACCCCGGAGATTCCACGACGCCATCAGTGGTCTCAATCGTCGCCGGTTCGCTTTCAATGTGGGTGAGTATCGCGGCAATCTCGGGGACTTCCGTTCGCATCTCACTCTCCAGCAGCGACACACGGTCATGGGCCTCTTTCAGCGACAAACGCTCGTCCAGCTCCACGTGTTGCTCGACGTGCAGGGCCCCTTTGACGTCCTGAACACTGATGTCGTGAACATATAGATTGTTGCGGGTTGCGACGGCCCGGACTCGGTCGAACAGGCTCTCTTCATGGCTGGCGCGGGAGGTAGCATTGACCACCACATCGGCGCCCGGCAGGAGTTCCCGCACCGCCTGCGCCACTTCGCTGGTGACCTGCTCTGATTTCTGGAACGTTACGCTACGCGACATGGCGACCGACAAATCAGCAAAATAGTTGCTGCCGCCGCGGCGGATGCGGACGCGTTCTACATTCAGCACTCCATGGACTTGCGCTACCTGGTCGATTATTTGCGTTCGAATGCCGGCGGGAGCGGCATCTAACAGGGCGTCGATAGTTTTCCGTGCTAGACGCCAGCTCACGTGAATCACGATTGAGGCCACGACCAGCGCAGCAATGGGATCGGCCATCGCCAGCCAGGGAACGTGGTAGGCCCGTCCGGCGACTACAAGAATCAGGCCCAGAATTACAACCGCACTCGACAAGATATCTGTGCTGAAGTGCAGGGCATCCGCCAAGAGCGCCTGGCTGTCGTATTTCTCGGCGACGTGCTTCAGCCGCCGCGACCGCCATGCATCCACGACGATGGAAATTCCCATGACCACGAAGGCCCAAGCGCTCGGCTCGATTTCGACAGAGTGAAAAAACAGGCGCTTGCTTGCCTCGTACACAATCCAAACGCAAGTCAGGAGCAGCAACCCAGTTTCGATGAAAGCGGAAACATTCTCAATCTTTCCGTGCCCGTACTGGTGATCTGCGTCGGCCGGCCTGTCAGAGACTCGGACCGACAAGAAGCTGATCGCGGCGGCCACCAGATCGAGGCCGGAATGCGCGGCCTCAGACAGAATGCCCAAGCTTCCAGTTGTAATCCCGACGGCGACCTTGAGGCCGGTGATGGCAATCGCTGCATAGACCGAATTGAGAGCAACGGTCTGCTTTTCTGCCTGCTTTATGTCGAGATCGGTCTTCTGCGTCATAAGGTCCGGATGAACTTGAATTGCTGCGTCGTCTGAAGTGTTGCCCGGGCGCCTCTATGATACGATTTTTTGTAATCGCCACGCCCCTAAGGCGTCACATTCCCGGAGGAACACCCCTCATGCTGCGTAACGTTATAGTTTATTTTGTGATTTCGTGTGCCTTGCTAACCGCGGCGAACGCCCAGAATGGGGGCTCGGCGGTGCAGGCGCAGACCGGAGCGCCCACGCCTTCAAGTACCGCGACTGGAAGCCAGGCGGAGGCAGGCGCAAAACCCTCGGCCGTGGGTCTGGACCAGGCGGTCATCACATTGAAGGGTGGATGCGAGCCCATTGGAGACCTTCAGCCGGCGAGAGACTGCGTTCGCACCGTGACGCGCGAGCAATTCGAAAAACTTGTCCAAGCCATGCAACCTGACATGCCGGTTGAGACCAAGCGAGCGTTTGCTCTTGCTTACGCTAGAATCCTGGTATTTTTTGACGCTGCACAGGCCATGCACTTGGAAGACGATCAAGCCGTCCAGCAGTTGATCCAGTTTGTAACCAAGCAGGTGGTCGCAGACGGCGTGAAGCGTCATTATACCGAGCAGTTTGCCCATCCCACCGACCAACAGATTCAGGCATACTATGCGCAAAACAGCGCCAAGTATGTTGAGGCTAAACTGGAGCGAATTGTCATTCCCCGCAGTCCTGCAGCGGCCGACAAAACCAAAGCTTCAGACTCTGCCGACACGGCTGCCGCCGAAAAAGTCCGCCAGCGTTGGATTTCGGGTGAAGACCCCTCCAAGCTGCAGCAGGCCGCCTACGAGGCGGCTGGCATCACAAGCGGAGGAAGCCCTGACATCACCCTCGGCGTTCGGCTGCCAGGCAGCCTGCCCGTCGACCAGGAATCGGTGTTCCGCTTGAAGGCCGGCGAAGTCTCACAGGTCTATTCCGATTCGGCCGCCTTTTACATTTACAAGGTCGCTTCCACTCGCGAAATACCGCTAAGCGAGGTGAAGGACACGCTCGTGAAGACGATGCAGCAGCAGCAACTCCAGGACAAACTGGAGGAGATCAATAAATCGGCGGTAACCGAACTGAACGATCAGTACTTCGGCCCGGCGCCGGTTTCGGGCGGGCAGCCCATGACGGGCCGTGTCACGCCGGCCGGCCGCCCGGCGAACACTCCGCACCACTAAAGGAACCATGCAATCAATTTCCACGGTTCTGGTCACAGGAATTTCAGGCAACCTGGGCACACGCCTGTTGCCCCTGCTGTCAAAGTATCGCGTAGTGGGCGTCGACTTTCGTTCTCCCGATCCTCTCGCGCCGGTGGACTTCCACTCCATGGATCTGGGGCAGGAATCGTCGTGCCGCGATCTGACTCAATTGCTGCGGCAAAGCGGCGCTCGCGCAGTGGTCCATCTGGCGTACGTAGTGGATCCGCGACGCACCGGCGTGCTCGACGAGGAGCGCATGTGGCAGATCAACGTGGCTGGCACGGCGCGCGTCATGGAAGCCATCAGCGTCGTCAACCGCACCGGCGGCAATGTGCGCCAGTTCATCTTCCCCAGCAGCGTTTCAGCCTATGGCCCGGAAACGCCCGGTCCGGTGAAAGAGGACTTCCCTCTTCTCGCGCACACGCTTCCCTACGCTATTCACAAGCGCGAGAGCGACGAAGTCGTTCGTTACCGGGCTGAGAGCCTGGGCGACTGTCGTACTTACCTGCTTCGACCGCATATCTATGCCGGTGCGACTGTGCAGAATTACGTCGTCTGCGCCTTGCGAGGAACTGCTTTTGGCGGTGGCCCTCGGGCGGAGCGGATGCGGGCGGCCCGTCAGCATCTGCCCCTCATGCTGCCGATGGGACGGAAATATGCGGAGAAGCATTTCCAGTTTGTTCACGTGGATGACATGGCCCGATTGCTGGCCTATCTGCTGCAACGCCCGCTCAGTGACCCACCCGTTACGATCCTGAATGTCGCTGGGCATGGCGAGCCGCTCACGATTCAGGAGTGTGCCGACATCGCGCAAGCTCGCATCCGGCGCGTTCCCGGCCGAGCCATCTGCCGGACGATCCTCCGCTCTTTGTGGAAACGCGACATCTCGTCGGTCCCACCGGAGGCGCTGCCCTACATGCTCGGCTCCTACACGATGGACACGTCCCGGTTGCACCAGTTCCTCGCCGCGGACTATCCAGCCATCATGCAGTATTCGGTGGAAGAGGCCCTGCGGGACTGTTTCGCGCGCAATTAACGATCTCACCGCAAAGCAGTAGCGGTCACTTCTTGCCGCGGTAGAGACCCGCGATGCCGAAGGTATACGGCGTCCACGAAACTTCGCGAAACCCGACCGTTCGCATTCGCTGCAGCATTTCCTCGGGAGCCGGAAAGCGTTGAACCGACCTTGGCAGATAGGCATACGGCCCGCTCACTCCTGAGATGACCGTGCCAAGAGCTGGTAGCACATGCCGGAAATAGACGCGATACAAAGCTCCGATCAACCCCTTGGGTTCTCCGAAATCCAGGATGCCGACTTCGCCATTGGCCGCCAGTACACGATAGATCTCGGCCAGTCCCCGGTCGTAATTCGCGAGGTTTCGGAATCCGAATGCGGCGGTCACCAGGTCGAATTGCCCTTCTGCCAGCGGCAGGTTGAGGGCATCTGCCTCAATCCACCGGATCGCTCTATCGCCGGTCTTCTGCGCAGCGCGCACAAGCATGGGATGGGCAAAGTCCGCTCCGACTAATTCCGCAGCCTTGCCCTTTGTTCTGCGGTGTAAGGCAAAAGTCATGTCGCCGGTTCCGCAGCAGAGGTCCAGTACCCGCGCGTCCGGACGCGACAAGATGGCATCGAAGACACACGCTGTGCGGTTCCACCACAAACGGTCCACGTTCATCGACAAAACATGGTTCAGCAAGTCGTATTTCGGCGCGATTGAGCCAAACATCTCGCGCACCGCGACTGCGGCTGAAGCTTCGTCGTTGGCGCCAACCGGGGCCGCACCAACGACCGGAGAGCTTTCTGCGGAAGCCTCCACGCCGGGCTTTTGTTGGAAATCCGTCATGACTTTGAGAAGCGCTTGATTTCGGCCACGGCCTTCAGGACTGCCTCTCTTGACACAGTGTTGACCACCTCGACCTGCCCCATGCCTCGCGCGAGTATGAAATGCGGAATGCCGCCAATCGTCTTCTTGTCGGACTGCAACAGTCGAATCACTTGCGCTCCTCCGGTCTCAACCTCAGGCAGAGGACCATATGCCATTACCAGCGACGTGATGCGTGCGGCGGTTGCGGCATTGGTGATCCCCATCTCTCGACCCACCACTGCCGCGGCAATCATTCCCCAGCCTACCGCTTCGCCATGAAGAAAGCGCTTGTACTTTGTGGCGGCCTCCAGAGCGTGTCCGATGGTGTGCCCGAAATTCAGGATCCTGCGTTCCCCGCCTTCACGCTCGTCGGCACTCACGACTTCGGCTTTGACCTTGACGCAATCCACGATCAGACGCTCGAGTAGTTCGCCATCGCGTCGCAGAATTGCCTCGCGGTTCGACTCCATCAGATCGAAAATCGTGGCATTGCGAATGACGCCATACTTCATCGCCTCGAACAATCCAGAGCGATATTCGCGTTCAGGCAGGGTAGCCAGCACATCGGGATCCGATAGTACGGCTGACGGCTGATGAAACGTGCCGATCAGGTTTTTCCCGGACGCAAGATTGACGCCCGTCTTGCCTCCAATTGCCGAATCCACCTGCGCCACAAGGGTCGTTGGAACCTGCACTACCGGAATTCCACGCATGAAGATTGACGCCAGGAACCCAGCGACGTCGCCTACCACTCCGCCGCCCAGCGCAACCACCACTGAACGCCGGTCGGCGCCGGCAGCCAGCATCTTTGACGCCAGCTTTTCCACCGCCGACAATCGCTTCGCCGTCTCACCCTCGGGCATGGGCAGCACAACCACAGTATGTCCCGAGCTCGAAAAGCTCTCAGACAGGCGCCTTCCCCACAAGCTCAGTATGGTCTCAGAAGAAATGACGAAGACTTTGGAACTGGACGAAAACTGGTCGCGCAAAACCTCGGCGGCCGAGCGCAGGAGCCCTCGCTCCACCATGACTTCGTAACTTCGCGATGCTGTGTGAACCGGTATGCGAGTCAAACTTCTAGTGTATCGGAAGTTTTTTTATCCGCGTGAGTCGCCCAGCACTGACGCTTTCCCTTTGCGAGATCTGCCTTCGGCGGGTCGTCACCGTCGCACTTCATAAGGTGTTACCATCAGCTTGGAAGCGTAGAAATGACGCACGTATGTGCGTCTTATGCAGCATGGACGCATTACCTCTGGAATCCGATTTCATCGTAGTGGGTGCGGGAATCGCTGGCTTGCGCGCGTCAGTTGAACTGGCGTCGGCGGGGCAGGTCTTGTGCCTGGCCAAGCGCGAGGTCACCGAATCCAACACCCAATATGCCCAGGGAGGCATCGCCGCCGCGCTCAGCGACGACGACGAAGTCAGCCTGCATCTCGACGATACCCTCAAGGCCGGCGACGGCCTTTGTAACGAAGCCGCCGCGCGCATACTGGTCGAGGAAGGCCCGGCCCGCATCGAGGAGCTGATCGAGTGGGGCACGCAGTTCGACCGGGCCGGCAGCAAGATCGCCTTCACCCGCGAAGGTGCGCACAGCCGCAACCGCGTGCTGCACGCCCACGGAGACTCCACGGGACGTGAGATTGGCCGCGCGCTGTATCTCAAGGCTTCGGCCATGAAGCCCATCACGTTCCGCGAGTTTGAGTTCACCATCGACCTCCTCTTGCGTGATGGCAATGTCGTTGGCGTAAAGGTACTCGACAAGGACGGACGGGTGCGCGAAATCCGTGCCGGCGCGGTTCTTCTCGCCACAGGCGGCCTTGGACAGGTTTACAGCGACACCACAAACCCAGCTGTCGCGACGGGAGACGGCGTCGCCATGGCTTTCCGGGCCGGTGCCGAGATCAGCGATATGGAATTCGTCCAATTCCATCCCACAGCGCTGTATCTGAAGGGCGCCCCGCGTTTCCTGCTCTCCGAGGCACTGCGCGGCGAGGGCGCCTATCTTAGGAACTTCGAGTTACAGCGATTCATGCAGAAATATCACGAGATGGGTGAATTGGCGCCCCGTGACGTTGTGGCAAGGGCGATCGCCCACGAACTTGAAAAGACCAAGCGCCCTGACGCTGCGGTTTATCTCGATCTTACGCACCTCAACTCCGAGAAGGTTCGCAAGCGCTTTCCCAATATCTACGCCACCTGCATGCAGTACAACATCGACATCGCCGCGGAGTTGGTGCCCATCCGTCCGGCAGCGCACTACTCGATGGGAGGCGTGCGCACCGATCTGGATGGCCGGACCTCGATTGACGGCTTGTACGCGGCCGGCGAAGTAGCCTGTACCGGCGTCCATGGCGCCAATCGTTTGGCCAGCAATTCGCTCCTGGAAGGACTGGTTTATGGTGCCCGCGCCGCACGCGCCATGCAGAATGAACAGCGCTCGACCGCTCCCGCCCCAGCTACGGGGCATCAGTCTCCAGTTCAAGCGAATGGCAATGCGAACGAGACTGAAAAGTTCATCGAGCGTGTTCAGGCAACGATGTGGAAACACGTTGGCGTCGTGCGCGACGGCGCGGCCTTGAAGAAGACGGTCGCGGAGCTAACTGAAATGCAGGCATCCGCGCCCAGGTTCGGTGACCGCAGATCGCACGAAGCAGCCAACATCCTGCAAACGGGATTGCTGATTGCCCGCTCTGCCCTGGCTCGCGAAGAGAGCCGCGGCGCACATTACCGACTCGACTTTCCATTCAGCAACGACGGTAAATTCCGCAAGCACTCTGTCGCTTGCGGCGATGCTATGACCTTCGAATAGCCGCACTAAACCTGCCAAGTTCAGGCGCCAACTTCCGACTTCTTCGGGAACAGTAGCGAACCCATAATCGAGATCACCAGCACTCCCGCCACCACGCCCAGGGCATATCCGATGGGAATGTGGACAAATCGAGATGCCAGCATCTTGACTCCGATAAAAATCAGGATGACCGACAACCCGTAGTGCAACAGGTGAAATACCTCAATCATTCCCGCCAGCGCAAAATAAAGCGACCGCAGGCCCAGGATCGCGAATACGTTGGAGGTAAACACAATGAAAGGTTCTCGTGTCACGGCCAGCACGGCAGGAATCGAATCTGTCGCGAACAACAGGTCGGTGGTTTCGATCATGACCAGCACCACGGCCAGCGGTGTCGCGTAGCGAATTCCCTGCCGCAGCACGAAGAATTTCTCGCCCTCGTAATCCTTGGTCACGCGGAACAACTTGCGGAACCAGCGCAGGACCACATTGGCCTCCGGATCGATCTCGGCCTCGTTCTGGCGAAACAGCTTGATGCCGCTGTAGATGAGGATCGCTCCAAAGACATAAATGATCCACGAGAACGCGTTCAGCAGTTTGATTCCGACCACAATGAACACGCCGCGCATCACCAGCGCGCCTACCACGCCCCAGAACAGCACCTCGTGCTGATAGCGCCGCGGAACCGCAAAATAGCGGAATATCACGAGGAACACGAAGAGGTTGTCGACGCTGAGCGATTCTTCAATCAAATATCCCGTCACGAACTCCAGCGACAACTCGGAGTTCGGCCGGGAGCTTCCGCCCGTCATCACATGCCCGAAGAAGTAGATCAGCACGGCAAATGCGCCTGCGAGCGTGATCCAGACGATCGTCCAGCCGATGGCCTCGCGAAACCCTATGACATGCTTCTTGCGATGGAAGACGCCCAGGTCGAGCGCCAGCATGACCAGCACAAACACGTTGAACAGAACCCAGAAGACCCAGTTCGTCGGCATAGGGAGTAATTAAGATTTCTATTCTATCTGCCGTTGGCGAAGTTCGCGGGAACCCAAACCCGACTGAATCCAATTGCGGCCTGCCCGCAATTCGTCCAGACACACTAGAATGAAGGAGCGGCTGATGGGTCTGCTCGACCGTGGCCGCCTCATTGCAGGAAACCTGCACAATTTTTTCAACGAAAGGACCCACCATGTCCCGGCAGCCCGGCGTTTACGCCAACTTCAATACTTCGGAAGGCACCATCGTGTGCCGTCTGTTTGAGCAGGAAGCTCCTATTACGGTAAAGAATTTCATCGAACTTGCAGAAGGCACTCGGGAGTGGACCGACCCGCGCAGCGGCAAGAAAAGCAACTCGCCCCTTTACGACGGAACCATTTTCCATCGCGTGATTCCCGACTTCATGGTCCAGGGAGGCGATCCGACTGGAACCGGAATGGGTGGCCCCGGCTACAAGTTCGCGGACGAAACCAAAGGCTCGCCGCATAAGTTTGATAAGCCGGGCAAGTTGGCCATGGCCAACTCCGGCCCGAACACCAACGGCTCGCAGTTCTTCATCACCGTTGCTGCAACGCATTGGCTTACCGGCAACCACACCATCTTTGGCGAAGTCGTGGAAGGCCAGGAGATTGCTGACAAAATCACGTCCCTGCCGCGCAGTCGACAGGACAAGCCCCTCAAAGATGTCGTGCTGACGTCAGTGAAGATCGAGCGAGTTTAGGCGGACTCCAGTAAGAAACACAAGGCCGCAAGTGCGGCCTTTTTTATTGCGCACAACCGGACAGCGAGCTTCCGTGTGGAACGAAATGCAGCCAAGCCATTCGCACAAGTCCGTTGTCCAGGTCACGCCACGAGGTCGTGGTGCCGGATGGCGAGGTACTTGGTCTCGCACTCGCCCGAGCAGAAGCATGTGGCGTGAGGATCGAGGGCCTTCGACTCATCCCAATGGTCCACGATGAAAATCGTATTACGGATGCCAGTGCCGGGCTTGTCCAACTCGATGACCAGGCACCATCCTCGCGGCTCATTTTCTCGCTTGCCGCAAATAGCGCAAAGAAAGTCCATGGCCGGAGCCTCCTTCCTGCGAATGTTCAATGATGGGTCCATGCTATCCCCGCCCTTTCGGGATTGTCAGTGACGAACCGGCCGTCCGGCCGCGACATCCGCCCCTGATGTCTTTTGGTACGCTCCCCGGCCCTGCTTTGTTCCGTGCAGTTTTCGACCAAGGCAACCGCCGATCCGTCGCGCAGGACGCAGTCCGTGTATTCTGGAAATTCGGAGCTTCGGATGACCTATTGCCACACATGTGGGCGCGAAATTGCTGCTGGTTCTGTATGCCCGTTCTGTGGCGCGCACAACCCGCCGGAGCCCCTGGTGGTTTCTGCCGGGGCCCGCGCGATGCCCCAACTTCGGCAGTTCGACATATCCGCGACGCATGTACTCGTTGGCATCAATGTCATAGTATTTCTCGCCATGGCCTTCAGTGGCGTGTCTCTCTTAGGCCCAACGACTGAACAACTGAAACACTGGGGAGCCAATTGGGGACCTCTCTCGCTTGGCACTCAGCCTTGGCGAATCCTGACCTCGAACTACGTTCACATCGGCATCATCCACATTGCCTTCAACATGTGGTGTCTTTGGAACCTCGGGCAGTTGGCGGAGCGAATCTTAGGGCGCCTAAACTTCGTGATTCTTTACACCATCTGCGGCATTGCCGGAAGTCTGTCCAGCCTTTGGTGGCATCCGATGGTGGTCGGCGCCGGTGCCTCCGGCGCAATCTTCGGGTTGGCCGGGGCCTCGATCGCGGTCTTTTATCTTGGCCACCTGCCGATCCCGAGGGCGGCCATCCAGGGCACGATGCGCAGCCTGATGACCTTCGTGGGCTACAACCTGCTCTTCGGACTCGCGCCCGGTATCGACAATTCTGCCCACCTCGGGGGCCTACTGGCGGGTCTGGCAATGGGCGCTGCGCTGTCGAAACACGTTCTTGTCGCTCCCGAGGTCCGCCGCACCTGGGCGCGACTCACCTGGCTCACCATGGCGGTCGTCCTGGCAGTCGCGATGGTCGGCATTCGGCACCATTACCCGCAGATTCAGCTACTGGCCAATCCGCAGGCCGTCGCTGCCCAACAAATGATAGGCGCGCGCCAGGCGCTGCAGCAGCGCCGCCCCGATGAAGCCATCGCGCAACTTCAGGATGTGATCGAGGCGCTTCCCAAGGCGGCCGAGCCGCGCTACATGCTGGGCGAAGCCTATCTCATGAAGCGCCAGCCCGATCAGGCCATCACCGCTTTCCAGGACGCCCTGCGCCTCGATCCCGAGCTTGGCGAGGCTGCTGCCGGACTCGGTACTGCTTACTTGATGAAGGGCATGAAACCCGAGGCCGAGCAGGCTTTTCGGAAGGCCGCCGAGTTGGGCTATGACGGCAATTAGTGCCGCTAGGAGAATCGGATTGAAACAGAGTTCGCTGATATTTGCACTTATCCTGACCGTCGCGCCGTTCGCATGGGGCAAGTCCACCAAGCTGGTCGCCAGTTGGAAGAACCCGCAATACTCCGGGCCCCGCTTTCACCGCATCCTCGTGCTGGGCATGAGCGCCAAACCGGGCGTCCGCGCTGATTTTGAAGATGCTCTCTCAAAGCTGGTAAGCGACACCGGCGTAGAGGCGATACCGGGCAACACCATCCTGCTTCGGCCCGAAGGAACCAAGCTCGACCTGAATTACCTGAAAACTCAGGTCAAGACTTTTAAGATTGATGCTGTCATCGTCTCGCGCCTGGTGAAAGTGGACAAACAGACAACCTACATCCCAGGCAGCGCGTACGTAGTCCCCTACCCTTACTACAGTTCGTTCTACGGATATTACGGCGCCGTATACCCAGTCGTGTACTCGCCCGACTACCTCCGTGGAGACACCACCGTCCGCGTCGAGACCAACGTTTACGCCACCAGCGCGGGGGAAGGCGAACTGGTTTGGACGGGCGTCAGCGACACCTTCAATCCCAGGTCGGCCGACAAGGCGATTGAGGGCCTCTCGAAGCTGCTGGTGAAAGAGCTAAAGAAACAATCTGTACTTTAGCCGTTAGCTAACTTCGCTGTGCGCATCGCGCCCGCAGATGGATGCCCAGATGAATGCGCCAGAGACGCGCCCGGTCCGAACCGGGGTACCCCCCCACCCCATCCTGAAAACAAAGGGTTTATCGCACGATTCGGTGCAAGTTCATACAAATAAATGAGTTATATGTAAAGTCCTACAAACACGGGAGTTACGTCTGTCTCTTTGGGGTTTTGGCGCCGAAATTCAGCTTTTCTTGGCGTATTCCATGCAAAGCCATAGAAACAAAAGAGTTATATGTAAAGTATTGTTATCAAAGAACTTAGCTGGCAGGCCCTTTCCGCTGGGGAAGTGCCTCGCCTAGGCGCCTGCGGGGCCAGCCAACTTCAGAAATACACCAGCGGGAGTGGCGGGGCCAACAGAAATCGGCAGGCAAATGTGACGAAAGTAACCAAATTTTCCCAAAGCGGGACGGAGGGAAGGAGGGTTGGAGCATAAGGCAATGGTGTCGCGGATACCAAGCGATGCTGCGCCCTACACACATGGCGCGAAACTGCTCTGGCCTTCGTCTTGATCGAGAAACAAAAAAGTCCCGCCCTCGCAGGCGGGATTGTCGTTCACGGCAAATAGCAATCAGGCACTACACGCCGACAACGCCGACCAACTCCTTCACCGAGTCGGCGCTCTTCTGCAGAGCAGCCTGCTCGTCGGGCGTCAGCTTAATCTGGATGATTTCCTCGATGCCCGCCGAACCCAGCTTACAGGGCACCCCGACATAGAGGCCGTTGATGCCGTACTCGCCTTCGAGAAACGCGGCGCAAGGCAGGATCTTCTTCTTGTCCTTGAGGATGGCCTCGACCATCTCGGTCGCCGCCGCTGAAGGAGCATAGTAGGCGCTGCCGGTCTTGAGGTACTTCACGATCTCGGCTCCGCCGTCACGCGTGCGCTGCACCAACTGCTCGAGCCGGGCCGGTTCGATCAGTTCGGTGATTGGAATGCCCGCGACCGTCGAGTACCGGCTCAACGGAACCATGGTGTCTCCGTGTCCACCAAGCACGAAGGCGGTCACGTTTTCCACCGAGACCTTCAGCTCCTGCGCGATGAACGTACGGAAACGCGCCGAATCGAGCACTCCGGCCATACCGATGACGCGGTTGCGCGAGAAGCCGCTCAACTTGTAAGCCGCTTGCGCCATCGCATCCAGCGGATTCGAGACCACGATCAAGATGGAGTTGGGCGAATATTGCACAACCTTGCCCACTACGTCACTCATGATCTTGTAATTGGTGTTCAGCAGATCGTCGCGGCTCATACCCGGCTTGCGAGGGATGCCCGCGGTGATGACCACGATGTCGGAATTCGCCGTGTCGGCATAGTCATTGGTGCCGATCACATAAGAGTCCCGCTTCTCGATGGGCATGGCTTCCAGCAGGTCAAGACCTTTGCCCTGCGGCACGCCCTCAATGATGTCGATGAGGACGACGTCGCACAATTCCTTAGCCGCCATCCAGTGCGCCGCCGTGGCGCCGACGTTTCCCGAACCAACCACCGTCACTTTTTTACGCATAAATCCTCACTTCATAAATTATTTAATACCAATGGATTACGCAGATTCCCTGATTAATCACATAAAATCCGTACTGGGTTACCAGCCAACCGTTATTCGGCATGCAGCTCGGCGATCGGCTCCATATTGTTGATCATATGGGTCGCGAACTCGCTCGTCTTGACCTTGGTCGCACCCTCGAGCATGCGTTCGAAGTCATACGTGACCTTCTTCTGCAGGATGGTGTGCTCCATCGAACCTTCGATCAACCGCGCGGCTTCATGCCAGCCCATGAAGTCAAACATCATGACGCCCGACAGGATGACCGAGCCGGGATTGATGACGTCCTTGTCGGCGTACTTCGGTGCCGTTCCATGGGTGGCTTCGAAGATGGCATACTGATCGCCGATGTTAGCGCCCGGGGCAATCCCCAGTCCGCCCACCTGCGCGGCCGCGGCATCCGAAATGTAGTCGCCGTTCAGGTTCGGCGTCGCCAGGACAGCGTATTCATCGGGACGTGTCACAATCTGCTGGAAGATGCTGTCGGCAATGCGATCATTGACCATCAACTTCTTCTTCCACGCGCCTTTGCCGTGGGTAGCATAGATACTGTCGATCACGCCCTTCACTTCCGCATAAAGCGCCTCGCGGAAATCCTGCTGCGCGAATTCCAGTCCTGGCTCGACCATCTTGGCGTTCTCTTCAGCGGTAAGCCCGGGATTCTTGTCCTTGTTATCGATGATCCAGCTCTCACGCTCCGTGACGACCTGATCGCGAAATTCCTGCGTGGCCAATTCGTAGCCCCACTCGCGGAAAGCGCCCTCGGTGAACTTCTGAATGTTGCCCTTGTGCACGATAGTCACTGACTTCTTGCCGTTTTCCAGCGCAAACTTGATGGCCATCCGCACCAGACGCTTCGTACCGGTAATCGAGATCGGCTTGATCCCCACGCCGGAGTCTTCGCGCACTCGTTTGTTCGTTCCCGCCAACATCTCATTGTTCAGAAAGTCGATAAGCTTCTTGCATTGGGGCGTGCCTTCCTTCCACTCGATCCCGGCGTACACGTCTTCCGTGTTCTCGCGGAACAGCACGATGTTCATGCGCTCGGGATGCTTCACGGGAGAAGGAATCCCCTTGTAGTACTTCACCGGGCGGACGCAGGCGTACAGGTCCAGAATCTGCCGTAGCGCAACGTTGAGCGAGCGGATGCCGCCGCCGACGGGCGTGGTGAGGGGGCCTTTGATTCCCACCCGCAACTCACGAAACGCTTGAACGGTTTCGTCGGGAAGCCAGGTCTTGAAGCGGTCCATGGCTTTTTCGCCGGCGAAGACTTCGTACCAGGCGACGCGGCGCTTCCCGCCGTAGGCTTTTTCAACCGCTGCATCGAACACTCGGACCGACGCTTTCCAGATATCGCGCCCGGTTCCATCTCCCTCGATGAACGGAATGATGGGATTGTCAGGAATAACGAACTTGCCGTTTTCGTGTGTGATTTTGGTACCGCTGGTAGGTAAAGGAATGCCGTTAAAGGAAGCTGCCACAAAACACCTCTGGAAGTATGGGTCGGGTATAAAAGAAGACCCTTATGTATTAGGAGCCGTTGCGTCGGGACCGTCGCAGATTGCCGGCAAGGAAGGTTGATCTCGGTTACCGGTGCCCCCATCATGCCGCAACCCACAATTGCGGTTGTCGCCGCTTGCACCAGAACAGGGGGAGTAACTGGGCTTTCCCGAACCTTCTAAAGTATCACCCGATCACACACCCTTCAATCAAAAAGGGTACTTCAGACATATCTCTCGGTTGCGGCACAGCACTACGGCTAAAGTCGCAGCCAAGTCGCTGTTGGCCGCAGAACTCGTTCCCATAAGTTTGGCAATCACGGCGCGGGCGTGCTCGCCCCCCGGCAACCATTTGTCCGGGCGCCCTGTAACGAGGCGCACGAAGTGTTCCAGCGCCCGAAGGAACCCGGCGTTTGCCGCCAATTCCTGTGCGTCATTCGCATCCACTAGCCCATGCTGTTGCAGCAAGGCTATTCTGGCGGCAAGATTCCCATTGCTCCACAGCCCGTGCTCGACCTGCAGCCTTCCCGCAAGAAAGTCGATATCGTAGCTTCCTCCCGCACCCGTCTTGAGGTTTGGGGCGACATCGCTCTCCTCCAGCCGCTGCCGCATGTCCTTCAGTTCGTCGGCAAATTCAGGACGGCTGGCAGTTATCAACGTGCCATCGCGAACCGATTGCACCGCACGTTCCGCGACTTCGGCATTTCCCGCCACTTTCCGTAAGCGCAAGTACGAAATCGCCTCCCAAGGCTTCGCCTCACGCGAAAAATAGGCTGCCAGACGTGCTGGAGTGGTAACCAGGTCGCCCTCGGCGCCATGAGGACGCAGTCGCGCGTCGACGGGAAACACCGATCCTTCGCGGGTATAGACAGTGAGGAAGTCCATCGCCCGCTCAGCCGCCCGGCGGCAGTCGTCGAGGCCCGCCGACTCGTCTGCCGCAAACAACAGGTCGGCATCCGACAGGACATCGAATTCCCCGCTCCCCAAGCGCCCCAGCGCGAGTATGGCGAGACCGGAAGGAGCACCAGCCATCGCTAGTGCGCAATTGATCGCTCGATCGGCGACGCCAGAATTGTCGCCCAACACTTCCCATATTGCTCGTTGGCTGATGAGGTCCTGTGCGTTGACGGCCAAAATCTGGCGCCGAAACTGGCTGCGAATCATGGCTTGCGCCTGCTCAAGATCCGGCCCGCTATTGAGCATTTTGGGCGGCTGCAATTTTTGGAGGGCGCAGTCGAGTAAATCCGGTGACGTGCTCCGTTCGGGGGATTCGACCAGCCACTCCACATCTCCCGGATGCCGAATCAAAATCTCGCTTAGATACTCGCTGCACTCGAAGACTGGAAGAGCGAGTTCGATCGCGTCCACCGCCCTCAATATAGGCTGGAAGCGCTCAGGGCTGGTAGCGGCGGAATTGACGAACCGGTCAAGATTCCGCCGCGCATGCGGAGAGATTTTCGCCGAGATGAGCTTCGCTACGAGCTCTGGTGCATCACTCGCGATACGCTTACTCGTCAGTCCGTACGGCTGTTCCAGTGCGGCTGGATCTTGCATCTGGCGACTCAGACCGTCGTCTGCTCCTCCTGACTCGCCACTCTGTTCACGGTAGATCGTTCGGCGATAGATGTCAGCCACCGACGCCATACAAGCTGCAACCTGCATCGCAAATTCGCCCGCTGACCTCACTGGGGCCTGAGCTCGACTGACACATCCGGCAAGCGCTGTCAGGTCATCTTCGCTCGCCGGCAAGTGATGTGTCTGTTGCCCCTGCCGGAGTTGCAGGTGATGTTCGACGTTGCGGAGAAATTCATACGCCTTGCTCAGCGCGTGGAAATCTTTTCCGCTGATGTGTTCTTTGTCGTGCAGTTTCTGCAGCGCGAACAGTGTTCCCCGCGATTGCAGCCAGGTTTCTTCGCCACCGTACACTCGCTGCAGGCACTGCACAAGGAACTCGATGTCGCGTATTCCACCGCGGTCGAGCTTGACGTTGATGGTGCCGCCGGGCGCATCGCCCTGTAGACGGCTCCGGCCTCGCCTGTCGATTCGTTCTCGCGTCTGCAGCGCAGTCTTAACGGCGGCAAAATTCACGTTAGGCCGGTACACAAACGGCGCAATCCCCTGGAGAAACTCGCGGGTTAGCCCGGGATCGCCAGCGGAATGGCGGGCCTTGATCATTGCCTGAAGTTCCCAGTCCTGGGCAATGTCCGAGTAGTACCGCAGAGCGCGCGGCAGGGCCACCGCCAGTTCGCCCTCGTGACCTTGCGGGCGCAAGCGCAGGTCGATCCGGAATACCTGTCCTTCGTGAGTTCGCTTCGACAGCAGTTCTGTGGTTTTTTGGGCCAATGCGACGAAAAACTCGCGGTTGGAGACTTTCATTCCGGGAGGCTGCGCTCCGCCTTCGTACACGAACAGAAGGTCTACGTCGGAGCTGTAGTTCAGCTCATTTCCACCCAGTTTCCCCAACGAGATAACCGCGAACCGGGAATCCCGATACCTTCCTTCCTGGTCGACCCAGCGCGGCTGGCCAAAGCGTCGCATCAATTCCGCATTCACGGTCGCGACCGCTTCTTGCAGCAGCGCGTCGGAAAGGGCCGAAATCTCTTCGGTGATTTCCCCGATTTGAGCGATGCCCAGCACGTCGCGCAGCAAGATGCGGACGTATTCTCTTTTACGAAAGCGGGCCAGCGATGCGCTCAACTCACCAACTGCCGCGCGCGCCTGATACCGTGCGAACTCCTCACGGAAGTCTTCACGCGACCAGCATCGCCGCAAGTCCAGGCCTGAACCCAGGCGCCGCAGCAGGTCGGAATTGCGAAGCAGCGCTTCCCCCAGCCAGCCGCTGTGAGCAAAGATCAGGCACAAATAGTGCAAAAGATTCGGATCTTCAGCGAGCCTTTGCCTCGCATCACCGGGTGGCGCATCCAGAAGCCGCGCCAACATGACGATGGACGCATCCGGATCAGGCGACTCTTTCAGGACGTGAAGTAGCGCTTGATACGTTGGAGCATCCAGTCCCGCTTGCACTCTCGACAGGTTTAGGACAGCCTCGCCGGGACGCCGAAATGGCACCTGGATTGGAGCCTCCGCTTCCCCATTGTGCAGTTGTTTCGCCAAAACGTGGCGCGAATCGTGCGATTCAGCGGCCGACTCGCGATGCCCTCCGAGAGGCCAAGATAGCATGCCTCGATTGTCGGCCACCTGAGTTTGACTTAGTGGAGGTCACCGTTTACCTTCGCACTTCGCAGCCGTAACAGTTATCTCGCTACTCCGGAGCGCGTCTTGCACTGGCTAGCCCACTGGTTTCAATTCGACCGCCACCAGACAACGCTGTCGCGGGAGGTGGTGGCCGGACTCACCACCTTCACCACGATGTCGTACATCGTGGTGGTCAATCCTGCGATTCTGTCGACCGCGGGAATTCCCGAGGGTCCGGCCTTCGTCGCCACCATTCTCGTGGCAGTGGCTGGATGCTACCTGATGGCCTTTTACGCCAATCGGCCGTTCGCCATAGCTCCGTACATGGGAGAAAATGCCTTCATCGCCTATACGGTTTGCAAGATGCTCGGCTTCGCCTGGCAAACCGCACTGGCTGCCATCTTCCTCGCCGGCGTAGCTTTCATTCTGCTTACGGTATTGCGGCTGCGCCAGTGGATTGTGGACGGCGTGCCCACCTGCCTTCGCTACAGCTTCGCAGTCGGCATTGGATTGTTTCTCACGTTTATCGGCCTGAATGAGACTGGCCTGGTGACACTCGGCGTACCGGGAGCGCCCGTGCAAGCGGGACACCTGACTTCGCCGGCAGCGCTGGTCGCAATTTTCGGCTTTACGGTCCTTTCCGTGTTCACCATCCGAAAAGTACCGGGAGCCATCCTGCTGGGAATCATCATCACCGCCGTCGTGGCCTTTGTTGCCGGGACCGCTGCGCCGCCCACGCATCTGATGAGCCTGCCCCCCAGTGTCGCCCCCATCGTGTGGCAGCTTGACTTCCGCGGGGCCCTCACCTGGAGGGCTTTCCCTGTAGTACTCACCATCTTCATCATGGCGTTTGTTGACACAATGGGGACGCTGATCGGCCTCTCGGCCCGCGCCGGCTTGCTGGATGAGGACGGCCGCCTGCCACAGATCGAACGCCCCATGCTGGTGGATGCCATCACCACGACGCTCGCTCCCGCCCTCGGGACCACAACCGCCGGCGCATTCGTAGAGTCGGCAACAGGAATCGAGGCCGGCGGCAGGACCGGCTTCACGGTCCTGGTCACCGGGACATGCTTTCTGCTCACGTTGTTCTTTGCCCCGTTCGTGGCGGCAATTCCGGCGCAGGCATACGGGCCCGCACTTATCCTTGTGGGACTGTTCATGTTGTCGCCCATCACCCGGATCGACTTTTCCGATTTCTCCGAGTCGATCCCGGCCTTCGCGGTTGTGGTCCTAATGGCTTTCACGTTTAACATTGCCATCGGAATCTCCGCGGGATTCGTTCTGTATCCGCTCTGCAAGGTTGTCGCCGGCAAGTCTCGCGAGTTGCGTCCCGGGCTGTGGGTGCTCACTGCGCTGTCGCTGCTGTTTTTCGTCTTTTATCCCTACGGGTGAGTGGGCTTGGAGAACCCTCGAACGGGTATATGGCTCCACTGGATTGGTGGGCCCGGAGGGATTCGAACCCCCAACCAAGGGATTATGAGTCCCCTGCTCTAACCGTTGAGCTACAGGCCCTTCGCCTTCGGCAGCGCATCAAGCAGACGTAACAGCATTGTATGGCGCGCGGCGCGATTCACAAAGCGCACGGCGACCGCGCGACTATCCCTTCGGCTTCGACCCTGATTGCGCCTCGATCCGCTGAAAGACGCTGCAGTTCCCGCCGGGCAAGAGCACGCCCTTCATCAGCGCGAACTTGCTTTCCATGGCGCACATCATCGAATCGAGCTGGTCCTTTTGCGCCTCTTCCGGAGGGACACCTCGAATCTGCTTGTAGTACGCGATCGCCAGCGAATTATTCGCATAAGACAAGGCGTAGTACACGGCCTTGTCGGCGTCGGTTTGCACATGGGTTGTTGACAGTGTCAGTTTGCGGTCGATGGCATCGAATCTGGGCCCGAGAGGCACATCCTCTTTCTTCAAGACCACGGCCCGCAGGCTCTCAATCTCATCGGCGACGCCGGCGACATCGCTGCGAAACTGCTGCGAAAACCTCTGCCCTTCAACCCCGCGGTTGCCGCAGTCAAAGTTGTGTGCGGAGGTCGTAATTTTCACTGCGCCGTTCCCCCGTTGTACCGACGCCCCCATCGCCTCCGCCAACGCCGTTGCATCAACATAGGTGACGCCGCCCTTGGCGATGACGTTTCCGGTGGCCATCTGCTTTCCGTCGACAAAAACCCTGGGCCTCTGTGCCGGTGTTCCGGTGTGCTGCGATTGCGGTGTGGATTGCGCTGCTCCGCAAACCGCCAGAGCCAACACAAGCAATCCAATTGAAATCTTGAAATTCACTTTTCACCTCGATGGGCTTAACCAGGCTGCTCGACGCAGGCCTGATCCATCACTTTGCGTATCGCTGCAATCGTGTCGCGGATGTCTCCGTCGTCCAGGGTCGGGTGCACCAGAAACGCCAGGCTGGTCTCACCCAATTCCTGAGCAACTTTCAGGCGATGCTGCGGCCGGTACGACGCAAACGCCCGCTCCCGGTAGATCTCGGGACAACCTCCGCTAAAGCACGGAATCCCCTCCGCCTCGATGGCAGTCATGATCCGATCACGGTCCCACCCTCCGCGCAGACGCTCTGGCCGAACGAACGTATAGAAACGGTAGTATGCTGCATCGACATACCCGGGGGGTGTCGGCGTCCGCAGTCCCGGAATCGCCGCCAAGGCCTCGCTGAGCTGCATGGCATGTTCCCTTCGCTGTTGCACGCTGGCCTCCACTCGATGCAGCCAGCGCCGTCCCAAGGCCGACTGCATCTCGGTCATCCGCCAGTTTGTCCCGAACGAGTGATAAATCCAGCGGTATCCGGGCGGATGGTCTTGCGACGAAGCCGCAGCGAAGTCTCGCCCGTGGTCACGATAGCTCCATGCCCGCTCCCATACGGCACGAGCGTTCGTGGTCATCATGCCTCCTTCGCCTCCGGTGGTCATGATCTTGTCCTGACAGAACGAGAATGCGCTCGCGTGGCCCATGGAACCTACAGGACGACCACGGTACGTCGCCCCTTGCGCCTGAGCACAGTCTTCAATGACGATAAGTCCCTGTTCGGCAGCGAGGTTCAGGATTGGATCCATATCGCAAGGCCAACCAGCCAGGTGTACTACGATGACGGCCCTGCACCGTTCGGTGAGCACCTCGCGGATGGATTGCGCTGTGATGGCCTGGCTGTCGCGATCCACGTCTGCCATGACCGGAATGGCTCCCCGCAATGCGACGCAACTGGCTGACGCCACATAGGAGCGGCAGGGTGTGACCACGTGATCACCTGGGGCAATTCCTACGGCGAGCAGCGCCAATTCCAGGGCCACGGTGCCGTTCGCCACCGCCAGCGCGTATTTCACTCCGGTTGCGTTTGCGAATTCACTCTCAAAGAGCCGTCCTTGCTCGCCGGTCCAATAATTTACGTTCCCCGACCGCAGAACCGAAGCTGCGGCGGCGATGTCTGCCTCGTCGAAGTGCGGCCAAGGTGGGAGTGGTCTCCGGCGCACTGGAGTTCCTCCGTCAATCGCCAACCTGGTTGCTGCCAACGGCAATGGTTCCGCCTCGTCCATTGAGTATGTATATCAGAGCCAGCACATGCAGAATGCTGCGCACACGGAACAATGGTTCATGGCGCTCCCGCGCCGTTCGACGTCCTCCAAGAACTTATAGTGCGCCTAGCGGTTAACTACGGTTTTCCGGAGAGAGCGCGATGTTGCCTTTGGCATCTCTTCATATTTCAACAAGTTAGCGCAGAGCGAGACTGGTATCTCGCGTGCAAGATTGAAGGTAAGTCGGGTTGCGGTGCAATGTAGTTGCCGTTGAGGAGTCACGGCGTGTCGGCTCGGAAGGTTCGGAGAGAATCCAACCAAAGAGCGTGAGGCTCGGAAAGGGGTTGCCTTGATGGGGTCCGAGCCTCACGAGCGGCACCTGATATTTCTTAAACGCAGGGGCCTGCGTGCCAGCTGCCGCAACCAGTAGTATCCCACCTTTGTGTTTTCTTTCCAAGTATTTCTGTCTGGGTCGCCATTCACTGCGGACATCCCTTTGCCTCTGGGGATAGGATTCGCTGCTGCCCGCCCCAGTCTCCATCGCTGCAAAAAATTGGGGAGCCCGAAGGCTCCCCGAGTACTGCAACCCAAATCAGTGTGAGTTAGAAGCTGTACTTGAGCGTCAGGATCAGGTTACGCGGGTGGTTCGAGAACACCTGGTTCCAACCCTCAAAGGTCGCCGACCCCGGCCGGAGCGCGAGGGAGGTCGCACCACTGGTGTATCCGATTGGCGCCACGTCGCTGATGTAACCGGGCACGTACTGTGCATGGTTAAACAGATTGAGCGCCTGGACTGAGAACTCGATCGCCTGGCGTTCAGTGATGTTGACGCGCTTCAACGCTGAGATATCCCAGTTGTTGATCCAGTTGGTGGGAATGGTGTTACGCCCCGTCGTGGTGAACGCGCCTGAACCCGCCGCGATGTACTGCGCGGTCGGATTGTTGGCGAGATAAGCCACGATTTCTTTGTTCGAGTTCCTAAGCGCCGTCACCGTAGACGTGGTTCCCGCAACACCGGCGGAGTTATAGATACAACGGTCGCCGGCGGTGTCACCGTTAATGTTGCTGTCAGCGCCAGTCTGGCAAGTAGCGTACTCAGGCGACTGGAGAGTGTAAATCGGCGAGAACTGCCAGTTGCCGACCACATTCTTCATGAAGAAGTTGCCGTTCTTGAACCACGGGATGTCCCAGATGGCGAAAGCCGTCAAACGCTGACGACGGTCAAGGGCCGAATCGGACATATCGCAGTTAAAGCACTGGAAGTCCTGCGGACGACGCGGGGTCAGGACCGTCGAAAAGACGTCTGCCGTCGAGTTGTCCATCAGGTGGCTCCAGGTGTAAGCGGCGGTAAACTGCAGGCCGTTGGTGTAGGAGCGGGTCAACTTCACGTCCAGGCCGTTGTATTTTGACTGGCCCCAGGGTTGGAACGACACCAGGTTAGACCCGGTGAAGCCGGCAGCCGCGTACGACGGTACAAAGGTGCCAATTTTCGACAATGGGTACGCGCAAGGTCCCGACGAACAGGGAATGTTAGTGACCGTGTATGGCAGGCTATCTAAGGTTGCCTGGCTCGGTGCAGCCATATAGGTTGGCAGGTACGCCCAAGGACTGACTTCTGCCTGGCGGTTCAAACGAGTCTGGACCGGCAGATCGATACCGTGGGTGTGCACGTAGCGCACTTCCAGGGTGTAAACCTTGGCGAACACGTGCTGCACACTGGCATCCCAGGTGATGGTGTATGGCAGGGTCTGGTTGGGAATGTAGGACCCCGTCACTGAGCGGGCTTGCGCTGGATCGGTGATGGATGCCGGAACCGAAGGCAGACCACCGCTGGCCAGGAAGTGATTGTTCGACCAGTAGCAGCCGGACGTCTGTACCGCATTCGGACCATCCGCGTCGCAGGTCTGCTGAACTTGCGGCGGCAGCGACAGGATGCCGAGGTTGTCATAAAGTACGTCGTTCGCCATGGCAAAGCCAGCACGTATCGACGTGTTCGGATCCGGAGCCCAGGCAACGCCAACGCGGGGCATGAAGTTCGTCTTCTGTGCCGTGGGGGCAGTGAAGTTGATGAAACCCGGAACGCTAGAAATCGAGTTCAGGGCTTGCAATTGGGTGCCCACAGGCTCGCCCGTGTACTCGTAGCGGAGTCCAGCCGTGATGGTAATCGTCGGCAGGATGCGCCACTCGTCATTGGCATAGGCATAGATCGCCTTTTTGTTGCCGTAGTAAACGACGTTGCCGGCCGAGCGCTCCGCGAAGTCGATGGTTTGCGAGTTCGGGGCAAAATCGTTCAAGTAGTCAGACGTGAACTGCCACTCGTAGTCACCGCGTACGCGCTGGGTGAATGTCTGCGGGCTGATGTACCAGCGATACTCACCGCCGAAGCGGAAGTTGTGCTTGCCCTTTATCCAGCTCACGTTGTCTACGAACTGATACATGTTCTGGATGGTCTCTTGCGGGGCATTGCCGTCCGGGCCGATCTGGACACCGTTCAGCTCAAAGATCTGAAGGTTGGGGAAAGTTCCCAAACCGGGGAATACGGCGCTGCCCGACGGGGTCACATTGGCGTAACGGTTGAACCCGGCGCGGAACTCGTTGCTGACCGAAGTCCCAAAGTTGTGGTACTCGCTCAAAGTCGCCAACCAATAGGTGGTCGGCAAGGTAGCCCAGAAGGTCGGCAACTGGGCTGCGGTATCGAAACCGTTGTTCTTGGTGTAAGCCAAACGTCCGCGCAGCGAATCGTTCTGGCCAATGATCCAGTCGAACGAGTTGGCGGTATTCAGGTAGTTCTGGTAGCTGGGTCCGGAGAAGCCTACGTCGCCCACCGGGACGTTAACTGCGGTCGCGGTGAAGAGAGGGTTCGGATTACCGTTGGGCAACGTGGAAATCTGCCCGACCGAGACCGGAATGGTCGCGTCGCAAACCGAGGCTGCCGAGGTGGCGGCCGGTACGTACTTCTGGAACTGCTCCAGGTTGGTGTTATTGGGGAACATGGCAGCCAACTGCTGGTAGCCAGCGGCTGTCGGTGCACACGCGGTTGACGAGTTGCCTACCTGACCCACCGGGTTGTACTCCCAGTCGGTAAAGAAGAACAGCTTGTTCTTGATGATCGGTCCGCCGATCTGTCCGCCGAAGCGGTTATTGTCGTAGCGCGGGTTCGACACATTCACATAACCCTGCGATTGGGCATATTGCGAGTCAACCGCGTTCAGATTGCGGTTCTGGAAGTACTCGTAGGCTTTGCCGTGGAACTGGTTGGTGCCGCTCTTGATGGTCTGGTTGAACTGGCCTCCGGAAGAGTGTCCAAATTCAGCCGAGAACTGGTTCTGCAGGACGGTAAAGCTGTCAACTGCGTCGTTCGGAACCTGGATGAGAGGACCAGTCACTGAGAGGCTGTTATTGTCGACGCCTTCCACGGTGAAATTGTTGTTGCGGGGACGGTTGCCGGACACCGAAGGACCGGAACCAACGCCCACGCCGCCGGTGCTGGCCACGCCGGCGTCAAGCAGCGACAGGTTCAGCACGCCGCTACCGGTCGAGGTCGTCGGCAGGTCGGCAGATTCTTTCGCGATGTAAGTCGATGCGATTGTCGGGGTGGTGGAATCGACCGTCACCGCAGTCTCGCTGACTTCGATGGCAGTGGACGTACCAGCCACGGAAGCGACGATGTTAGCGGTGTTGGCCTGGTTCAGTTCCACCGCAATGGCACTCTCGGAGTGTCCCGACAAGCCTGCGGCGGTAGCAGTCACCGTGTATTTTCCAGTGGGCAGGTTGATAAACCGGTATTCGCCCGCTGAGGTGGTCTTCTGGTTGTATTTCACGCCCGTGGCGATGTTGGTTGCCACAACGGCAGCGTTGGCAACAACCGCGCCGCTGGTATCCTTCACTACTCCCAGCAAGTCACCGCTGGTCGCCTGGCTGAATGCCATAGACGAAAGTAGTAGCAGGATTGTGACCAATGACATCCCGACAAGGATTGTTTTTTTCATTGCTCTCTCCGCTAAGCTGATGGGTTAGGAATTTCTAGCGAGGCCAAACGCACGTGCCTCGCCCCTCTTCCTTACAGCAAGATGATTACCATTCATTTACGGCTTATTTTTCATATACTTAGGATGGTATCTGCAGATGGCAATACGCTTTTTAGAAGGCTCACCGGGTGGGGGATACCAAAAAACATATTCCAGCCATCGTGGTCGGCGCGAGTCAAGCCAGCAGCATTGGGCTAATTGGCCGAAGACATTGCACTTAAGGTAATAGAATGGCGTGGTTACCTTAACCGATACGACATAGGTTTGGCGGTAATATTCACTCTTCGCTGAAGTTGATAAGAGGTAAACCGCCTGGGAAAGCGAGCACCCCCTTTGGACCTGCAAGCAACGAACGTTCTATCGGCCTTCCCCCAATGCCAGTGTGATTAAGGTTTTCTGTTCCAGCTCGTGGGCCTTGGCCGAACCGGTCGCCGGAGTGGCGTTGGCCGCCCGCTTGATACTGCGCAGCTTGGAACCAACGACTCGCCTGAGTCGCGGCACTATGAACGAAAGCGCTCCCATGTTGGCCGGCTCTTCCTGCACCCAGATGAATTCGGTCGCGTTGGGATAGCGGCCGATAGCGGCACGCAGGTCGACTTCCGGGAAGGGATACATCTGCTCGAGCATGATGATCGCCGGACCGTTCATCTTCAGCTTGCGGCGCTCCATGCGGAGCTCGTGGCCAATCTTGCCGCTGCAGAGCAGCACCCGCTTGGCGTCAAGGGCGGATTCATCCGCCAGCACGGTCTGAAATCGCGGGAGCTCGAGGTCCGCCAGCGGAGACAGCGCTTCGGGATGACGCAACATGCTTTTCGGGGTGAAAACGATAAGTGGCGTGCGCCACTTTCGCATGGCCTGCCGACGAAGCAGATGGAAGTATTGCGCCGCCGTCGACGGTTGCGCAACTTGCATGTTGTCGCGGGCGCAAAGCTGCAAGTAGCGCTCGATGCGGGCGGATGAGTGCTCCGGCCCCTGGCCTTCGTGTCCATGAGGCAGCAACAACACAAGCCCACTGAGCAGGTCCCACTTGTCCTCGCCGGAGACGATGAACTGGTCAATGATGATCTGCGCGCCGTTGGCGAAGTCGCCGAATTGCGCCTCCCACATCACCAGCGCTTCGGGAAAGTCGCGGGAGAAGCCATACTCGAAACCCATGACCGCGGCTTCCGATAGTTCGGAATTGTAGATCTCCACCCGGGCTTGGTGGGGAGCGAGGTGGCAGAGCGGAACGTATTCCTTCTCGTCGATGATGTCGATGAGCACCGAGTGCCGCTGGTTAAAGGTGCCGCGGCGGCTGTCTTGTCCACTGAGGCGGATGGGCGTGCCCTGTAGCGCGAGCGAGCCAAACGCCAGCGCTTCGGCCATGCCATAGTCGAGGGCGCGGTGGCCGTAGCCCATCTCGTGCCGCTGCTCCAGCAACTTCTGCACCTTGGGATGGATGTGGAAGTCCTGAGGATACGTGGTGAGCCGGTCGGTGATGGTTTGCAGCTCCGCCGCCGGAAGCCCGGTATCAACTTCGTCAGCGGGATTGTAGTCGCCGGCGTGATACGGCGCCCAGTAGCTGGGCAACTGCCGCATGACCGGCTTCTTAGACATGCTCTTGCCGGCTTTTTGCGCGGCATCGAGTTCGGTCTGGAACTTCTCGACGAAAGGCTGTGGATCCATTCCTACGCGTTCGGCGTAGGAAACATAAAGCAGCGGCCGGTCTTTGATCTTGCGATAGAGAATGGGCTGCGTGATGGTCGGGTCGTCGACCTCGGAGTGCCCGTGGCGGCGGAAGCCGATGAGGTCCACCACAACGTCGGTGCCGAATTCGTAGCGATATTCCAGGGCCATGCGCCCAACGCGCACCACGGCGTCGGGATCCTCGCCATTGACGTGGAAGATGGGAATCGGAAGGCGCTTGGCCAGATCGGACGAGAAGCGGCTGGAATAGGCCTCGCTCGGATTGGAGGTAAATCCGATGAGGTTGTTCACGATGACGTGGACGGTGCCGCCGACGGTGTAGCCGCGCAACATCGAGAGGTTCAGGGTTTCGGCGGTGATTCCCTGCCCTGCGAAGGCGGAATCGCCATGCATGATAAGCGGTAGCACCTTGGCTTTGCCGTCGCGGCCAAGCCGGGTCTGCTTGGCGCGGGCGCGTCCCATGGCCACAGGGTTGACGGCTTCGAGGTGGCTGGGGTTCGACACCATGTGAATGCGCAGCTTGCCGCCGTTGGCAGCAGGGAAAATGCCGGTGGCCCCGATGTGATACTTCACGTCTCCACCGCCCAGCACGCTGCGTGGGTCAACGTCTTCGAAGCCGGCGAAGATTTCGTCGGCCGGACGCCTCACGATGTTGAGGATAACGTTGAGGCGTCCACGATGGCTCATCCCCAGCACGGCCTGTTCCGCGCCGTTCTCGGATGCGGCGTCGAGAATCTCGTCGAGCAGCGGGATGAGCGCGGTGTTGCCTTCGAGCGAATAGCGCTTGGTACCAATATAGCGCGCGTGAATCGTCTGCTCGAAGACGTCGGCCCGGACGAGTTGGTCGAGCACGCGGGCGCGGTCCACCGGCTCGGTCAACCCCGACTCCATGCGCTCCTGCACCCAGAGGCGCTTCTCGGGATCGGGGATATGCATGAACTCGGCGCCAATACTGCCGCAGTAAATGCGGCGCGCGGCGTCGGCTTCTTCACCCGAGTAGTCGAGGTCGGGATGCACCAGGGGCGCAAAGTGGCCTACTGGATCCAGATCAGCTTGTAAATAACCCCAGCGCCGAAACGAGTCCATGACCCGTTCCAGCTTCTCGCTGTCAACGTTCATCAGTACGGTGGACAAGGATGACAAACTCCCAGGCCGCGGCGTTGCCCCGCAACTGCGGACCCGAATTTCAGGATTTACTCGTTTAGATTCTCCACCTGTCGGAAAGACGCCATGTTTGGCTCCTACACCGGACAAGGGTGGCGACTAGACTGTTTAGTATATCCAAGTAACAGGAGAGATGAAGCCGCACTGGAGGCCGACCCAGGCGCCGCGTCATGAATGGGTTGAAGCCGCAGGATCGGGTCTTTGTGCTCACCGGCGCCGGAGTAAGCGCCGAAAGCGGGTTGCCTACTTTTCGCGGCGTGAACGGCCTGTGGCGAGGGTACCGGGTGGGAGAAGTCGCAACGCCGGAAGCGTTCGCAGCTGATCCAGTTCTGGTGTGGCAGTTTTACTCGGAACGCCGGCAGCGGCACCAATCCGTGGTCCCCAACCCCGCCCATTTCGCTCTGGCCGAGCTCGAACTCGCGCTCGCCGATCGGTTCTTTCTCTGCACCCAGAATGTCGACTCTCTTCATGAGCAGGCCGGGTCCAGGCGCGTCGTGCACATGCACGGACGCATTATGCAGTCGCGTTGCTCGAACCCTCACTGTACGATCCCCTCGTTCGATGATCGCAATGCCTATCACGCACGCGAAGAAATTCCATCGTGCCAGGAATGCGGCGCGCTGATCCGTCCGCACATCTGCTGGTTTGGAGAAGTTCCGTTCGAGATGGACCTGGTCTTGCACCAGTTGGAAGCAGCGACTCTCGTGCTGGTGGTCGGCAGCTCGGGAGTCGTCGAACCGGCGGCGAGCTTCGTCAGGATGGCCCGCCACAATCGTGCCCGCACGATTTACGTGGGGCCGGAAGAGCCCGCAAACCGCGCGTACTTCGACGAAGTGTTGCTAGGGAAGGCAGGAGACGAGCTGCCGCGGTTTTTGAAAGCGCTGCTCCGTTAGCGGTTCGCCTCTAACTCGCTCCACAAATCTGCGAGTTGCAGGAGAGCGGGAGTTCCAGCCACGCGTAATTCCGCTACCGGCAACCAGGCAGGCGTGCTGCAGTCATAGCCCACCCGAGTGGAGGGATCGATGACCCAAACATTTTGGATTCCCATCTTACGGTAATCAGTCAGCCGCTCGTTATATCGCGAAATACGGTCTTCCGGCGAGAGTATCTCAATCACCGCCAGCGGCGGGCGGGTCAGAACTTGTTCTACCGGCTGGCCGCTCGACATCAGGCACACATCGGCAATTCTCACCCGGCTTTCGGCGACCCGGATTCGAATTTCCGGCAGCACCCGGAGGTTCCATTCACGACGATGCTGGCCAAACCAAAGGATCAAGAAACCCTGAATTGCGGCGTGATCGAACTCTCCCCAGTTGCGCTCCTGCACTTCCCCATCAACGTAGTCGCAGTCTGGGTGGTAGCTGGTGCGAAGATAGTCCCCGAGCGAAGTTTGAAGGGTGGCCATACCCAGATTCCAGCGACGATTTTACTCTATCCCGGCGTGGACACCATACCTAGCGCGCGAAGTGCTCGACGATTTGGTGCGCAGCAAACGCGGCAACGTAGGCCACGACCGTCATGTAGGCGAACTGCGCGGCAGGCCACTTCCAGCTATTGGTCTCGCGACGGACCACGGCCAGAGTTGACATGCACTGCATGGCGAAGGCGAAGAACACCAGCAACGCCACCGCGCCCGCCAGGTCGAGTTCGTGCTGCAACGCCGCTTGCAGATCAAACGAGTGCACTTGCGCATCGATGCCGTTGAGCGTGCCCAGTGTGGCGATAATCACTTCGCGCGCCGCCAGCGACGTGACCAGCCCAACGCCGATCTTCCAGTCAAAGCCCAGCGGACGAATCACGGGCTCGATCGCGTGCCCCACGGACGCGACCACACTGTCCTGAATCGCCGGAGGCTGGCCGTTGTGCATGGGGAAGTTCGTCGCCGCCCACAGAAGCAGCGAAACCACCATGATCACGGTGCCCGCGCGATAGAGAAACGCCTTGCCGCGATCCACCAGCCGCAAGGCCAGAGAGGCCAGCGTGGGCCAGCGGTAGGGCGGCATCTCCATGATGAAAGGCGCGTCTTTACTCTTGAGCACAGTTGACTTCAACAAGCCCGCAGTGAGCACTGCCATCAGGAAACCCAACACGTAGAGTCCCAGCATGGCCGCCGCGCGGGCGCTCAGAAACGGCCCCAGCAGCGCCGTCCCGGGAATGAACGCCGCGATCACCATGGTATAGACCGGCAACCGCGCCGAGCAGGTCATGAACGGCGCAATCAAGATGGTGGCGATGCGGTCACGCTTGCTCTCGATGGTGCGCGTCGCCATGATGGCCGGTACCGCGCAGGCGTATGCGGAAAGCAGAGGGATGAAACTCTTGCCGTTGAGCCCGACGCGCTACATAGTGCGATCCGCAATGACAGCCGCCCGGGCGAGATAGCCGGAGTCTTCCAGAATCCCGATGACCAGGAACAGCAGCAGAATCTGCGGCAGGAACACCAGCACCGATCCGGTGCCCTTCCACACGCCATTGACCAGCAGCGAGTTCAGCATGCCCTGCGGCAGCATCTGGCCCACCCAAGTCCCGGTGATATCGAGCCCGCGTTGCAGCAGGTCTTGCAGCGGCTTGCCCCGCGGCAAAAATCATCTGGAAGGCCGCAATCACGACCGCGACGAAGATGACCGGTCCCCAAACCCTGTGGAGAAAGATGTCGTCCAGCCGCTTCGTCCACACCGGCGTGGCCGGACGGCGATAGTTGGCGTTCTCGCCTACCCGCACTGCCCACTCGCGTACGCTGCGGGTGCTGCCGATCACGGGGAGTTCCAGCGGTTCGGGAACCGCAGACGAGGCTGACAGAAAGTTCGCGACCGCTTCCAGGCCTGCACCCGTCGTCGCGCTCACCAGGGCAACCGGCGTTCCCAACTGGCGGGCCATTTCGAGTGGATCGACCGCGCCGTTCTGCTTGTGCAGCTCGTCGGCCATGTTGAGCAGCACCAGGGTTGGCAGTCCGAGGGCGATCACGCGCCCTGCAAGAACAAGGTGCGTGTGCAGGTTATTGACGTTCAACACGACAATGACTGCGTCGGGCCGCGCCATGCCCGGCATGCGGCCTTGCAGCACATCCACCGAGACCCGCTCGTCTTCCGACTTTGGAGTAAGGCTGTAGATGCCGGGAAGGTCGATCAGCGCAACTTCGTCACCGTCACGATTCTTGATGAAACCGATGTGGTGCTCCACGGTGACGCCGGGAAAATTGCCCACCTTCTGGCGCAATCCAGTCAGGCGATTGTAGAGAGTGGTCTTGCCCGAGTTGGGCGGGCCTATGACCGCGACAGTCCGGTAGGTAGTGGAAACGCCTGAGTCTTGTGGAAGTGCTACCGGATGACAGGTCACCGCCGCTCCTCCCAGGTGCTAATCACCGAACGCCGGTGCGCCAATCAGCGACACGTGGATGTGGCGCGACAACTCGCGGCGAATCGCGACTTCGGTGCCCTCCACGCGATAGACGCGGGGATCGCCGCCGGGACCGCTGCGCTCCACGCTGACTTCCAGGCCCGGCACGAAGCCCAGATTCATGAGGTGTTCGGCAACGGGATGGTCCATTTTAAGTTCGCGTACGATGGCACGCTCCCCAACGCGGAGGTCGGCCAGGAGACTGGGATTAGGATTGCGGTGTTGCTTGCGTCCGAATATGAAGTTGAAAATCATTTTCAATTCCATTTCTATTCTACCCCCTTCCCGCCAACAGACAACGACGAAAGTCACACCTGATTGTGATAACCGAACATGACGACGCTCGGCACCACGAAAGCTCTGCTGAAACGGGACTCAATCACGTCCTCGATTCACATCTGGGCACACCCTAGCGCTCCGACCTGTACCGCCGCCACTTGGCACCGGCTGACGGGGCCATTTGTGCCTTGGCTGGCGCGCTGGCGCATTCCTTGTGGCACACTGGGGAAACTCTCCCAGGGAGGCGCCATTTATGTTGGGCCTGAGTGATATAGCCGGCCGGATCGTCCAGTCCACCATCCGCACCATGTCGGTCGAGTGCGAAAGGGTGGGCGGGGTCAACCTGGCGCAGGGGGTCTGCGACACAGAAGTGCCACTGGTGGTCCGGCAGGCGGCCGAAGCGGCCATCGAGGCGGGCCAAAACCAGTACACCCGCGCCGACGGCATTGCTCGCCTGCGACAGGCGATCGCAGCTAAGCTAAGGTCACATAATGGGATAACAGCAGATCCCGAAACCGAAATCGTGGTCACCTCGGGCGTCACTGGCGGCTTCGATTCGGCCTGCCGCGCTCTGCTAAATCCCGGCGATGAAGTCATCCTGTTCGAGCCCTATTACGGCTATCACTACGCTACTTTGGTCGGCCAGTATCTGAGGCCGGTGCTGGTTTCGCTGGATCCGCCCGACTATCCGCTGGCGACCGATCGACTGGTAGCGGCGATCACGCCCAAAACACGCGGCGTCGTGGTCAATACGCCGACTAACCCATCAGGCAAGTTGTTTTCTTTAAAGGAATTGGAGCAGATCGCGGAAGTGGCGCGCCGCTATGACCTGTTCATTTTTACCGACGAAATTTACGAGCACTTTGTCTATGACGGACAAAGCCACATCAGCCCTGCGTCCCTGCAAGGGATCGCCGACCGGACGATTACGATTTCAGGGTTTTCCAAAGTCTTCAGCATCACCGGATGGCGGGTTGGATACCTGCATGGCTCGGCAAGGTGGACGCCCGCCATCAGCTATTTCCATGATTTGACATATGTTTGCGCGCCGTCAGCGTTCCAGCACGGGGCCGCCGCGGGGCTAGAAAAGCTGCCGGATTCGTTCTATTCGGACTTAATCCGGGACTATCAGCACAAGCGCCAGATGATCTGCGAAGCGTTGCGGGTGGCGGGCATGGAACCGAGCGTGCCGGCGGGAGCGTACTATGTGTTGGCCGACGCGGCGGTGGTTCCGGGCGAAGGAAGTATAGATAAGGCAATGAATCTATTGCACTTAACTGGAGTTGCCAGCGTGCCGGGCGAAGCCTTCTTCCAGGGGGGACGGGGCGATCATCTGCTGCGATTCTGCTTTGCCAAAACTGATGCCGATTTGGCCGAGGCCTGCGAACGGCTCACGCAGCGGCACAAGCTGATTTGAACCTGTCGCCGTAATCGCCTTGCAATCCAACAAGATAGGTGGTCACTACAATCTGTGACTGGCAAATAACGGCAGCCGATACCCGGCATAAATAGTTTGAATTTCCCATCGCGGCAAAATGCCTGTATTTCTAAATCAACCACCAGAAACACTAGGCCAACGCAGCCGGCGCGTTGGTGTTTTACGAGCCTAACTTATAACATTTGTAATAATGCCTTTTCGGGGGCATTTCGACGGTTCGGTTCGACCGATTTCACGGAATTGAAGCACTGCGAAAATGTACTAAATAGTACCCAGTCGGGAGAGGCTGCTGATTACTGTTTGGGCAGTCAATATGCAGCGCTGCGCCAGAGTCATTACGGATTGAACATGTCCACCCCAACCTTCGATCCCGCATTGCGCAGCTATTACCGTGAAGAAACCGAGCGCGTCCGCCGGGATTTTGAGGCCAACGGCTCAGGGCGGGCTTGCATCCAGGACCGCAGCCAAGTCGTGGACAGACTGCTCTATCAGCTCTGGGCACAACAACCGGCACTCGAGGCGAACGCCGGCTATTCGCTGGTCGCGCTGGGTGGCTATGGCCGGCAGGCTTTGTATCCGCAATCGGACATCGATCTGCTTTTCCTTTGTGAAAATGAGGCGCTGCGTTTGCGCGCGAAAGAGCCGGTGCGCGCCATCTGCCAGGAATTGTGGGACAGCGGACTCAGGGTGAGCCCCACTACGCGCACTCTTGACGACTGTGGCCGCTTTGACCAGGAGAATGTCGAGTTCACCATCTCCCTGCTTGATTGCCGTCCGCTAATTGGCGACGAACGCCTGTTCGTCCGCCTGCGCGACAAGGTGGTACCGCAACTTGTGGCGCGCGAATCGGGCGTGTTAGTGCAGCGCCTTACCGAAGTGACCACTACGCGGCACACCAAGTTTGGGAAAACCATCTTCCACCTCGAACCCAACCTGAAAGATGGCCCGGGCGGATTGAGGGATTTTCAAGTCACACGCTGGATCGCCCTGATCAACGAACTGGCAGCGAACCGGGCCTGGCCTGAATCGTTGCAGGTCCAGACCGACCCCGACGAACACGCGGTAGCGGACGCCATGGAGTTCCTGTCGTCGGCGCGCTGCTATTTGCACTACCGCAGCAGCCGCGACGAAAACGTGGTGTCGTGGGAGGCGCAGGACGACCTCGCCAGCCGCGGCGTCGGCAGCGCGGACGGGCCACTCTCGTCGGCTGAGTGGATGCGGCTGTACTTTCGCCACGCCAAGGCGATTTACCGCAACGTGACGCAATTGCTGGACCAGGCAGCCACCTCGCGTTCGGCACTCGTCCGCTCGTTCCGGCGCTGGCGTTCCGGCGCTTCGAACGAAGAATTTTCAGTGGTAGATCGGCGGGCTTACATCCAGCAAGCTGCGGGAGCCCGCGACCCGGAAGTCGTGCTGCGGCTTTTCATCTTCGTGGCGCGTCACGGCGTAAAGCTTGCCATCGAGACCGAACGGCGTCTCAACAACGCGCGGCGCGCCCTGCAAGACACAATGCCACAGGATGCCCGGCTATGGTCGTATCTCCGCGAGTTGCTCATTCAGCCGCATGCGGCCGAGGCACTGCGCGCCATGCATTCGCTTCATTTGCTCACGCTGGCGGTGCCTGAGTTCGAGACCATCGACTCCCTGGTGCTGCGCGACCTCTACCATCGCTATACGGTCGATGAGCACACGTTTCTCACGATTGACGCGCTTCACCAACTTCGCAAGGGCGAGATTGAGTGGCTGCAGCCGTTCGCAGGACTCTTCTCTGAGCTTGAGCGGCCCGAGTTATTGTTCCTGGCGCTTCTGTTCCACGACACAGGCAAGGGGCTGGCCGGCAGCAACCACGTCCACGGAAGCCTGCAGCTGGCCCTGCCGGCCTTCGAGCGGATGGGCCTAAGCGCTGACGATGCCAAGACAGTTGGCTTTCTGATCTCCAGCCACCTCGAAGTGTCTTCGACGCTGCGGCGCCGCGATATCTACGATCCTGAGACGATCCACGAGCTGGCTGGAAAGATGGAGACCACGGAGCGCCTCAAGATGCTCACCCTGATGACGCTGGTTGACATTAAGGCGGTCAATCCCGAAGCACTTACTCCGTGGAAAGCCGAGAACCTGTGGCAACTCTACATTGCAACAGCCAACTACTTTGACCGGAGCGTGGATGAAGAACGGGTTCACGCGAAAACGGCCACGCAGCAGGTGGCGCGTATCGCCGGCTTGCTGCCCAAGGGACGCACGCAATTCCTGAAGTTCCTGGATGGGCTCCCGCAGCGCTACTTACTGTCATTTTCGCCGGAACAGGTAATCAGCCACTTTGAGATGGCCAACCGCCTGCGCAACGATCCCGTGCAGTTGTCACTTCGGCAAGCCCGCGAACAGCACGAGCTGACGGTGGTCACCAAGGACCGTCCCGGGTTGTTCTCCACGCTGGCGGGAATTCTGTATGGATGGGGAATGGACATCACCAAGGCCAGCGCCCTCTCGAACGAATCCGGCGTCATCGTGGATAGCCTGTTTTTCAAGGACCGCTTCCGGACGCTGGAATTGAACCCGTCGGAGCGAGAAAGGTTCAAGCGGTCGGTGATCGCGATCCTGAATGGCGAATCGCCGCTGGATCGCCTGATAGAGCCGCGCTTGCGCGCCGACACCAAGCCTCCCAGGCTGAAAGTCGAAACGCACCTCCGGTACGACGACGAATCGTCCCCGACCAGCACGCTACTTGAGGTCACGAGCCAGGACCGACCCGGATTGCTTTACACCATCAGCTCAACGCTGGCGGCGGAAGGTTGCAGCATCGAGATTGCGCTGATCGACACCGAAGGCGCCGTCGCTCACGACGTCTTCTACCTGACGTCAGGCGGGATGAAGCTCACCCGTGACCAGCAGCGCGAGATCGAGTGGGCGCTGACCACGGAGCTCGGCGAGTCGCTGCCATCAAGTTGGTAGTCCCTCACTTACATTCACATTTTTCGCCCGGAGTTACATTCACCGTCACGGTGAACGATCGTTCCGGAGGGGCGTTGTCCCAAGAGTGACGGTAGTCTAGCGTAAGCGTCACGGTGCCGGTATCCTTGGCGATAAACTTAAAGGTCTCCAAGCCGTTCCCAGTGTCTTTCTGCCTTCCCCCGACGAGCGGACCCAAGTCCCACGGCAACGCCCATCGGTAGCCGGTGGTGGGATCCGACGGCAACTGAACCACCAATATCCGGCCGACAGTTACCTGCACTGACTTTTCGTTTTCTTTCTCCGTCACGGTGAGCGGCTGTAGCGAAGACGTAGCCGCCTGCGCTGCCGCCACAGCAGGCACAAACAACGAAATCGCCGCTAGAGTGATCGCGAGTCGCAGTAAGGCCAGACGGTACATGGATAGGACCTCCCGCAGAACCTGATGATCTCACGTTCGCGGACGAGCGTCAGCGCGCAGTGGGGACGGCGAAGGCGTAGCTATCTTTCGCTCCGATGGCGCTGATCGAGGTGAATTTCAATTCCGCGGTCATGCCCTGGCTGGACAGGTAAGCTTCCACGCTTGCGCCGATAGCGTCGGGATCAACCCGTTCCGAAAGAAACATCAGCACGGAAGGCCCGGCGCCGCTGAGGGCGACTCCGTTGATTCCGTCGTTGCCTGCCAACGCGCTGAGCGCCGGCAGCAACGGACAAAGCTGGGCGCGATAGGGATGATGCACACGATCGCTGAGCGCTTCGGCCAGCCACTCTCCGCGCCCCTGGCTGAAGGCCAGCACCAGCAGCATCGCGCTTTGAACGTTGTGAATCAGGTCCACGCGGCTGTACAGGCGGGGCAACACCCGCCGTGCCTCGGACGTGGCCAGGGGGTTCTCCGGGATCGCCACCAGCAACGGCCACTCTACGGCCGCGGGAATCGGCAGAACATTGATCGCCGGGACTCCCTCTCGCACTGCAGTCGAAAGAGTCCGCGCCAGCACCACGCCTCCGTGCCAACATGCGGCTACGTTGTCAGGATGTCCTTCGACAGCCGAAGCCTCTGAGACGATGCGTTCACCGTCCCACTCGAGTCCGCCAAACACGGCGGCCATGGCAACGCTGGCCAGTACTGCCGAGGCCGACGAACCGCAACCCATGCCCAGCGGAATATCGTTGTCGAGCCGAATCGCCAAAGGGACAATCGGCTTGCCTTCGCGTGCGAGCAACCTGGAGTAGGTGTCGATAATGAGGTTGTTGGGCATTTTGCCGCAGAGGTCGGCGTTGCGCCCGCGCGCGTCGATGGAAAACTCTGCCGCCGGCGTTGCTTTGACCGTCAGGCCGAAGTCGAAGGCCAACGCCGCCGCATCGAAGGCTGGTCCGAGATTGGCCGAGGTCGCGGGAAGGAACATGCGGAAGCGCATGCCATCGGGGCCAGAGGAATCAGGCATTGTGCCGACCCTCCGTATCGAGCGCTTCGAGAGCACGCAACACCGCATCGGGACTGGCGTCGAGCACAATCGGCGCCTTGCGCTGCGGCGCGGTCAAGGAGCGGAACTCGCTGTCGGCCATTCGAGGGACCGACAAATCGCCGCGATGGAACTGAATGGTGTACTCCGGATCTTTCAGCACGTGTCCCGTGAGGATGAGCACCACAGACTCGCTGGGCTTGACGAATCCGGACTTCACCAGCTTCTTCAGACCGGCGAGGGTGACGGCTGAGGCAGGCTCGCATCCCACCCCGTCAGCGCCAATTTCCGCTTTGGCTACTGCGATCTCCGCCTCGCTGACCTGCTCGACACAACCGCCGGTCGCCTCGATCACGCGCAGCGATTTGCGCCACGAGGCGGGATTGCCGATGCGAATCGCCGTCGCCAGCGTCTCGGCCTCGACCGGAACCAGTTCCCTGCCGCCCTTTTCGTGAATGGTGCGATAGAGCGGGTTGGCACCCTCGGCCTGGATGACGGAAATCTTGGGCAGTGCGTCCACCATACCGAGGCGCTTCATCTCGAGGAACGCCTTGCCCAGCGCAGAATTATTGCCGAGGTTTCCGCCGGGAACGACGACATGATCGGGCACTTGCCAATCGAGTTGTTCGAGCAACTCAATGGCGGCGGTCTTCTGACCTTCGAGGCGATAGGGATTGACGGAGTTCAACAGGTAAATCGGGTAGCGGCGGATGATGTCATCGAGCACGCGCACGCAGCCGTCGAAGTCCGTCCGCAGTTGGCAGGTCAGCGCGCCATAGTCGAGTGATTGCGAGAGCTTGCCCCAGGCAATTTTGCCTTCGGGAATCACCACCAGGCTGCGCATACCTCCGCGCGCTGCGTAGGCGGCCATCGACGCCGAGGTATTTCCAGTCGAAGCGCAGGCGACCCAGCGAAACTTGTTTTGCCGGGCAAAAGAAATGGCGCAGGTCATGCCGGTATCTTTGAACGAGCCGGTTGGGTTCATGCCCTGATGCTTGGCCTGCAATCGCTCCACCCCGGCCGATTGCGCGCAGCGGGGCAGGTCGTACAACGGAGTGTTTCCCTCTCGAAGCGTGATGGCATCAGACCAGTCGTCAAGCTCCGGCAGCACTTCACGGAAGCGCCAAACCCCGCTGGTGTCGAGGGGACGGTTGGACGTTCGCCGCTCGCGCCACAGCGCTCGCAACGACACTGGATCAGGCGCCCTGCCCGGTGACCAGCCCGTGAACTCCACTTCCATCAGCTCGCCGCAATGGGTGCAGCGGAAGTCAACGGCAAGCACCGGGTTGATCTTGCCGCACACGATGCAGCGCACCACGTGGTTCTTGGCGGAAGGAATCCGGTCTGATTGCAGCAGTCCCATGCGGCGGCGCGAAACCTTTCGTGTATTTCTTGATTGTAAGTTACTGGAACGGAATTACGCTGTTACGGATTGCCGCGCAGAAGGGGATGAGCGCTCTCCTATTTCGCGCGAAAACAACGGGAGGAGTGGAGACTCCTCCCGTGAAGGCTTTGGTGGGCGCGGCGATTCGCTGCGTCCGCGTTACTCTACGTAGGGCTTCCAGGTCCCGTCTTTGGTCTCCATCAGCACGACGCTGACCTTGGCCGGCGCGGCGCTGTAGAAATCGACTCCGTGATCTTTGATCAGCGTCCCACGGTCCCAGGTATTGAACTCGTGGACCAGAGCACCAGAGGCGTCGAAGTCCTGGCCCAGCCGATTGGGAACCCACTTCCAGGTGTAGTCCACCCGCGCCAGGTGAGGCTTGATCATCGTGACTTTGTCGATCTGCACGATCTGGCGCACCGCGAGAGGCACCGAGTAGGTCGTGTTGCCGTCAGAGTTCTTGCCCTTCTCAACGCCGGGGATTTCGCTCAGCAGTCTCTCGCCGACAGGCGTCATGGTAGCGATGATGGAGTTGTAGCTCCTCTGCTTTACGTTCAGGATACCGGCCTTTGCGAGCAATTTGTAATGCGGGTCGTTCGGCTTGTCGTTCACGCTCGAAACGATGGTTCCCACGCTGAACTCGATCTTGCCGCCAGCCTGGTTCTTCAGGATTTCATTGACGGAAGTCGTGGCCACGGGCACGGTCAACACTTCGCGCGCCGTCTTAACGAAGTAGAAAATCGTGCCGCCGACGACCGCCAGAAGAGCAGCCACCATGATGAACACGCCGAGGTTGGAGGATTTCCTCTCCATTTCGATTTCGGCGGCGAACAACTCCGGCTCGTGCAGCTCGGGATTGTTAGGGGAATTTGCGGGTTCTTTCACTTCGGGATCCACTACCGTTGCCATTGTGTCACACCTCCGCTTAGGACGTGCTGCCGGTCGCTGAGTCCAGATCGACTCCAGGCTGACTGGCCAGATCGGCTTCGCGTGCGGACCGGGTTTTCCCAGTCCGGGACCGGAGCAGCCGTCAACAACTCCAGTATGAACCGCGCGCACAAAGCCGCAGTGAGCCTCATCACAGCCCAACGTGAGCGGTGAACGCATGCGCTTAAAACGCAACGAGCAAGTGGCTTGGACTGGCGCTACTGCAGGACGTGGCAGGAGTAGGTCTTCACCACCATCCAGACCGGCTTGCCGGCTTCCAAAGCCAGCGACTGGCAAGCACCCGGAGTGAGGTGGACGACAAAATCGGCGCCGCAATCCACCTCGGCGACGATGGTTGCATCCTGGCGGCGAAGCGAGACGATTCGCCCTTCGAAGACGTTTCGGGCGCTCAAACCAACGGGTTGGGCAACCGCAAGAAGAATGTCCCCGGCACGAATCCCCACGCGCACGCTGGTCCCTGCCGTCAGCCGAGTCAGCGGCGCCTCCAAGGTGAGGCGCGATGCTCCGACGCCGCAGGTCATGGTTCCCTGCTCGGGATGAGAAGCCACAACACGGCAGTCCAGAATATTTTCGAACCCCGCCAGTTGCGCCACCGACTCGGATTGCGGCCGGCTGAGCACTTCGTGCGGAGTGCCATCAGCGACGATTCGACCCGCCTCCAGCACCAGCACGCGATCGCTTAGGGCGAAGACCTCCTCGCGAACGTGCGTGACATACAACACCGGAACAGCGTGGGCTGCGATCCATCGCCTCAGATCGTCGACAATCTTCGACTTAGTCACGGCGTCCAGCGCCGTTAGGGGTTCGTCGAGCAGCATCGTGCGAGGGCGGGTCACCAACGACCGTGCCAGCGCCACCCTCTGCCTTTCGCCGCCTGACATTTGCGATGGCCGCCGATCCAGAATCGACGCGATGCCGAATGACTCGGCAACTTCACGAACACGCTGTCGGCGCTCTTCTTCCCCCAGCGACGCCAATCCGTACTCGATGTTCTGCCGCGCGGACATGTGCGGGAAAAGTGCCTGCGTCTGAAACAAGTACCCAATGTGCCGTGCGCGGGTCGGAACGTCAATTTGCCGGCTTGAATCGAACAGTTCCGCCGTCCCAATCGAGACGCGGCCGGAATCGGGTTTCTGCAATCCTGCTACGCAATCGAGAATGGTGGTCTTCCCGGCGCCCGAAGCCCCAAACAGCACCGTCAACCCTGCAGCGACGGAGAAATCTACGTCGAGCAGGAAACCCACGCCGCCGCTCGCGACGTCGGCAACGCGCTTTTGCAGACGCGCGCTGAGAGTGGCCTCCGAGTTTCTGGTAGTGTCGCTCACTGCCACCCCCACAGCCCCCATCCGTGTTTGCGGCGCAGTCCGTACAAGACCAGCAGCAACACGAAGCAGGAAACTAAAAGCAGGAGCGCAGTCTGATTAGCCACGGCGTAGTTCAGTGCCTCCACCTGGTCGTAGATCAGGATGGAAACCGTCTGCGTAGCGCCGGGGATGTTGCCGCCAATCATCAGCACCACGCCAAACTCGCCGAGGGTGTGAGCGAAACTCAGCACTAGTCCGGTAAGCACGCCGGGCATGCCCAGCGGAAGCATGACCCGCCAAAACGTTCGCCACCTTGAAGCGCCCAGGGTTGCGGACGCGTCGAGCAACTTGTGGTCCACCGACGAGAACGCTGCGGCCGTGGGCTGCACCGCGAACGGCAGGCTGTAGAGCACGGACCCGATGACCAACCCGCGGAAGGTGAAGGCCAGGTTGCCGCCCGTTAACGCGTGATACCAACGCCCGAACGGGCTCATCGGGCCAATCGCCGTCAACACATAAAATCCAAGTACGGTCGGCGGTAAAACAATCGGCAGCGCCACCAGGGCCTCGACCAGAAATCTCCCACGCCAGCGCGATGACGCCAGCCAGTATCCCAGCGGCAGCGCAATCGCCATCAGGATTGCAGAGACTACAATCGCCAGCCGCAATGTGAGAAACAGCGCCTGCAGGATCATGGTTTCGTTGGCGGCGTAAGGCCGTATTTCCGCAGGATTCGCTCACCCTCGGGTGAGAGCACAAAGTCCAGAAAGGCTTGCGCCGACTTCTTCTGCTTCGACGCCGACACTACTCCGGCTGCCTGCCGCAATTCGGGATAGGAGTCAGCCGGTAGCTCCCAATACTTGCCCGACGCTGCCATGGCCGGCGACTTGGCCAGCGAAAGCGCGATGAGCCCTGCCTGCGCATTGCCTGATTGCACAAACTGCGCGGCCTGGCTGACGCTCTCTCCGTAAACGAGTTTGCTCGCTACTTTGTCCTTCATTCCGAAGCGTTCCAAGGCCGCCATCGCCGCACGGCCATAGGGCGCATGTTGCGGATTGGCCAAGGCAATCCGCGCCACCCAATCTTGTGTCAGCAGATCCATGTGCAGCCTAGCCGGGTCACCGGGCGAGTTGTCTGGTACCCAAATCACCAAATGCCCAATGGCGTAGGTACGCAGGGTTGCTCCGTCCACAATTCCTGCAGACGCTAGCTTCTTCGGATACTCCTCGTCGGCCGAGAAGAAAACATCAAAGGGCGCGCCGTTTTGAATTTGCGAGAACAGGTTGCCCGACGATCCGATTGACAACACAACTTTGGTTCCGGTTACCGCTTCGAACTGTCTCGCAAGCTCGGGAAGTGCAAAGTTCAGATCCGCGGCTGCGGCAACCGTAATTTGCCGGGCCGCGTGGATTGGCACGCAGAGCGTCAACGCCAGACAGAGCAGCCCGCAGATCCACATATCGTCAATCCTCGTGAACTGGCGCCGCACTCTGTCGGGATCCGTCCACGCAATCCATTAGCGCGGCCCCTTCGTACGGTTTTAGAGTAGCGTCCAGCTCACAACGCGTCTTCGAGTGGCAGTACGAACAGTAGCAGTACGAATCATACTGGCAGGTGGGTCTATAGGAAAAAGGTGCCATACAGGCACCACATTCAGGATTAGTGCTTGACCACGTGTTTCTTTCCTGTCAGAGTATCGCAAGCGATGGCTTCCGGGGAGCAATCTACACCTTCTGGCCGCAGGAACTTGATTGAGTTTGACCGCGACAAACTTATGATCCGTATTGAGGTTACGCTCAACGCTGAACCGACCGCGATTAGTCCCGTAGTCGAAGGCATCATGGAAATGGCTCGCCGTATGGAGTGCGCTGCGGGCAAGGAGTTCGAGATCGAAACCGCGCTCCGTGAAGCCCTCGCCAACGCGATCCTGCATGGCTGCAACAACGACCCCACCAAGAAGGTGCAGTGCTGCGTGGCCTGCGACGAAGAACGCGGACTGCTCATTATTGTTCGCGACCCCGGCACCGGCTTTGAACCCAAGCAGGTCCCTGATCCGCTGGTGGGCGAGAACGTTTACTCCAACCACGGCCGGGGCATTTTCCTGATCAACCAATTGATGGATGAGGTCCGTTTCGAACGTAACGGCACTGAAATCCACATGCGCAAGTACTAGCCTGCCCCTCGCCAGAAACTGCAAAGAATCGGCCGGACCTAACCGCCCGGCCGCGACAGCACGTGCGTAAACCGCTGCTTGAGCCCGAGGAATGGCGTCTCCAGCCAGCGATACGAAATCGCCGACATCGCAATCGTCGCTGCCAGCGCCACGACCACACGCAACGAGTAGCGCAACAGGCTCGCCGTCTGGTTGGGGACGGTGTAATCGGAAATCAGCAAACCCAGTATGTGAAAGACGTACAGCCCGTAAGAAATCCGTCCGAGATAGACCAGCGCGCGATTGCTCTTCTTGTCGTTGTTGCGCAGCACCGACAGCAGCACCAGCGCCCCGCCAATCGCCACCGACGGATAACCCAAAACGATGCGGGTGGTCGTCAGCGGATCGTTCTTGATGCCGAAGTACAGGCTTCCCAGCGCCAAACCAGTAATCCCCGCCGCCAGCAGGGCAATCCGCGTCAACCTCGAGAACTTCGGGACCTCGCCTCGCAGCAGAACGGCCATCAGGATTCCCAACGCGATGGGATCGAGTTGCACGAAGGTATTGCACCAGACGTCGCTCTCCCCGGTGTGATGCAAGCCCAGATAAATTCGTGCGACCGTCGCCACCGACAGCAACACGCCGACGCAAATCAGGATGCCGTTCTCGCCCACCTTCCGCACCACAGCCGGCCAGGTGATGTAGAACTGTTCCTCGATGGAGACGCTCCACAGGGGAAAAATCACCGACGACGGGAACCCGTGGAACACGATGAACCAGTTCCCTGCCAGCAGCGAGAACCACATTCCGGCGCGCCAGGTCACATGCTGGCCGGGAACAATCCACTGCAGGACAACGGCCAGCGCGAGAAACGCGAAATACAGCGGCCAGATGCGCAGGATGCGGCGAATGTAAAACGAACGCACGTCGAGCGTGCCGATCAGGTCCTTCTCGCGTAGCAGCAGTTCGGTGATCAGATACGAGCTGAGCACGAAGAACAGGCTGACGCCAAACGCCCCGGTGGCGCCGATTCCTGCCAGGACGCGGGCCAGAAACGATGGCAGTCCGAGGTTCGTCCAAAATGACGGATCGTGCGGAAACGCATGGTGGAAAAACACCATCAGAAAGGCAAAGAAACGCAGGACGTCGAGCTCTGGATGATAGAAGCGCGCCGTGGACGTCCGGGCACTCGGCCAATTCCCGAACCTCGGGAGAAGTTGTGGTGATTGAGGACAACATTCAATTTTAGCGGAAACGGGCTGCCCGAGAGGCAGCCCATCTTAGTTCTAACCGGCCGCTACCGAGCTATCCCAGTACCTTGGCAATCCGCTCCACGGCCCAGTCAATTTCTTCGCGCGTGATCACCAGCGGAGGAGCAATCCGTATGACCACGTCGTGCGTCTCTTTGCAGAGCACGCCGAGTTCTTTCAGCGACTCGCAAAACGGCCGCGCGGGCTCGTTCAGTTCGATGCCGATCCACAGGCCCTTGCCGCGCACTTCCTTGATATGAGGGCTATGCAGCGCGCGCAACTTCTCCAGGAAATAGCCGCCGAGTTCCGCGGATCTCGCGACCAAGTTCTCTTCCACCAGCACTTGGAGTGCCGCCCGCGCCACCGCGCAACCCAAGCGGATTCCCGCCGAACGTGCTGCCATGATCGCCGGGATGGAATACGCCCAGCACCTCCTTCGATGCCAGCACCGCCGATACCGGATAGAACCCGCCCGACAGCGCCTTGCCCACAATCACCGCATCCGGCCGGATGCCTTCATGCTCGAAGGCGAACAGCTTGCCCGTGCGGCCCAGACCGGCCTGGATTTCGTCGGCGATCAGCAGCACGCGGTTTTCGCGGCAGATTTCGGCCGCCAGCTTCAGGAAGCCTGCGGGAGGAATAATGATCCCCGCCTCGCCCTGGATCGGCTCGACCAGAAACGCGCAGGTATTCGGCGTAATGGCCTCTTTCAGCGCGTGAGCATCTCCGAACGGAATGATCTTGAAGCCCGGCGTGAACGGCCCGAACCCGTCGCGGTACTGCTCGTCGCTGGAGAAGCTGATGACGGTCGTGGTGCGCCCGTGAAAGTTGTTGGCGCACACGATGATCTCGGCCTTGCCATCGGGAATGCCTTTGACCTTGTAGCCCCACTTGCGCGCCGCCTTCACCGCCGTCTCCACCGCCTCCGCGCCGGAGTTCATGGGCAACGCCATGTCGAACCTGGTCAGGTCGTGCAGTTCCTTGTAGAGCAGCGGCAACTGGTCATTGCGAAACGCGCGCGAGGTGAGCGTCACCTTGTGCGCCTGCTCCATCAGCGCGCCCAGAATCTTGGGATGGCAGTGCCCTTGGTTGACGGCCGAATACGACGCCAGGCAATCGAGGTAGCGCTTGCCGTCCACGTCGTACACCCAAACGCCCTCGGCGCGATCAATCACCACGTCGAGAGGATGGTAGTTGTGCGCTCCGTACTTCTCTTCCAGTGCAATGAGTTCGTTGGTTCGGGTCATCTGGTCAATCGCTTCCATGGATTCCTAGCCTCCTATAGTACGGGTGCTTTTCGCTTTTCGCTTTTCGCGTTTCCTATTGCTTATTGCTTAATTGCTCGTCGCTTCTCTCACTCGCCATCCAGCAACATGCTCAGCAGGGCCATGCGCACGTAGAGCCCATTCGCCGCCTGGCGAAAATACATGGCCCGCGGGTCGTCGTCCACTGTCTTGTCCAGCTCCACCGTCCGCGGCAGCGGATGCAGAATCATCGCGTCGGGCCGCATCTTCTGTAGAACCGTCGAGTCGATGGCGTAGCGCAAAGGCTTCGCAATTGAGGCCGCCCGCTCCGGACGAATGCGCGTCTGGTACACCACGTCCACTTCGCCGACCACCCGGTCGATTTCTGACTCCAGCTCGTAGCGCACCCCGTGGCGGTCGAGGTAGTGCAGGATGTCGGGCTTCATCTGCATGTCGGGCGGGCTGACGAAGAAAATCTTCATGCGCTCGAACTTCGCCAGCAGATAGGCCAGCGAACGCACGGTCCGCCCGCGGTCCAGTTCGCCGATAAACGCGACGCTCAGGCCATCGATGGGGCGCTCGCGGTAAATCGTGTAGAGGTCCAGCAACGCTTGCGTGGGATGCTGCCCGCCATCGCCATCGCCGGCGTTAATGATAGGCACGGGAGACACTTTCGCCGCGCGCGCCGCCCCTCCAGCTTCGTGGTGGCGGATGACGATGGCATCGCAGTACGACCCGATGATGCGGATCGAGTCCTCCACCTGCTCGCCTTCCACCTCCGACGAGAATGCCTGCGCATGCTCGGTCGAGAGCACGTTGCCGCCCAGCCGAAGCATGGCCGCCTCAAAGCAGAAGCGCGTGCGCGTCGAAGGCTTGTAGAACAGGCTGGCCAGGATTTTGTGCTGATAGTCCAGCGTGCCGCCTCGCGCCACGATGCGTTCCATCAGCCGCGAGCGGTCAAACAGTTCCATCAGCAGGGGAACGGTGAATTGCTGCGACTCCACCACGTGCCGCAAACCCATGTGCGTTCGCCTCGCATTTGCCTGCTGCAGTCTTGCCGGTAGCTCCATAGTTTGCATGATCCTCACCTTGACGCGAGCGCCAATTCGCTTTCACGCTCAAGCTGGTCCGCACTGCCATCGCGAACGATATGCGTCCCCGCCGTGCCCGTCACCGCCTCGTGCAGGTGCTCGAACGACGTGATCACCGCCTCGCGGCCGCCGCTCTCCAGGAAGCGCAGCACCGACTCCACTTTCGGCCCCATGTTGCCCGGCGGAAAGTGACCGGCCTGGAGGTGCGTCTTCATCTCCGACGCAGTGACCCTCGTTAGCGGAACCTGCCCGGGTCGCTTGTAGTTCAGGTACACGTAATCGGTGTCGGTCGAGATAACGAACGAATCCACCCCTAGTTCGGCCGCCAGCAGTGCCGACGCTCGGTCCTTGTCGATCACGGCCTCCACGCCCCGTAGCTCGCCGTGGTCTGATACCACCGGAACTCCGCCGCCGCCGACGGAAACGACTAGCACGCCCTGATCCACCAGAGACCGGATGGCATCGAGCTCGACAATCTCGACAGGCTCGGGCGAGGGCACAACCCGCCTGTAACCGCGGGATGCATCTTCCACGATGTACCAGCCCAACTCGCGGTGCTTCGCCTCGGCATCAGCCTTCGAGTAGAACGGCCCAATCGGCTTGGTGGGGTGCTCCATCGCCGGGTCGTCCTTCGACACGAGCGTCTGCGTCACGATGCTGACCACCGGCACAGGCAAGCCTGCCGTGGCCAACTCATTGCGCAGCGATTGCGCCAGCAGATATCCAATCTCCCCCTGGCTGGCTGCGCCGCACACATCGAGCGTCTGGCTGTAGGCCACGTCCGAGGCCCGCTCCGACCGCAATAATTGCGCGCCCACCTGCGGACCATTGCCGTGCGTGATGACCAGCCGGTATCCCAGTCTGATCAGGCTGACGATTGCTGCCGCCGTCCGGCGAGTATTCGCCAGTTGCTCGGCGATCGTCCCCTTCTCGCCCGCGCGAATCAACGAGTTGCCGCCAACTGCAACCAACGCAGTCTTCGTCATACCTCTGTCCTCGCCCCGGAAATCGGGCGGAAGGCGGCCAGGCCGAGCCTGGTTTGCGTCGCCAGTCGCCTTCCACCCGCTTTTGCGGAGCCTTTGGCTAACGCACCAACTCGAGCATGGCGTCGCGACTGGCTACAGCATGTGACGTCTCGTCCCGTTCACCCGCCATCAACTCCAGCATGATGGCCTTCTGCGCGTGCAACCGGTTCTCCGCCTGCTGGAAGACGAACGACCGCGGCGAGTCGATCACCTCATCGGTGACCTCATCCCCACGATGCGCCGGCAGACAGTGCAAGAAGATCGCCTCCGGCTTGGCCCGTTGAAACAGTTGCGCGTTCACCTGGTACAACCGGAACGCCTCCTTCCGCCGCTCCGCATCGCTTTCCTGCCCCATGCTCGCCCACACGTCGGTATAAACCACGTCGGCATGGAAGCACGCCATCTCCGGATCGTTGGTGACCGTGCAGGCGCCGTGCGTTTCCGCGCAGCGTTCCCGCGCCCACGCCACCGACGCCGCATCCGGCTCAAAGCCCGGAGGCGTCGCCACCCACACGTTGGCCCCCAGTTGCGCGCCCGCAAACATCAGCGACCGCGCCACGTTGTTGCCGTCGCCGATGTAGGCCACCTTCAGCCCGGCAATCTGCCCTTTCACCTCGAGCATGGTCAGGTAATCGGCCATCGCCTGGCAGGGATGGCTGTAGTCCGTCAGCCCGTTGATGACCGGAATCGCAGCATGTTTCGCCATCTCCACCACGATTTCGTGGGCGAAAGTGCGAATCATGATGCCCTGCACCATGCGTTCCAGGTTCTTGGCCACGTCGTGTACCGACTCGCGCTTGCCGAGGTTGATTTCGGCCGGCGAAAGGTACAGCGAGTGTCCGCCAAGCTGCTCCATGCCGACGTCGAACGTCACCCGCGTGCGCAGCGAGGGCTTCTCGAAGATCATCGCCAGCGTCTTGCCCTTCAAGGCGCTGGCAAACAGTTCGGGCTTGGCCTTCACCTCGCATGCGACGTGGAGGAAGTGAGATATCTGTTGCGGAGTGAAGTCCCGAATCGAGAGGAAGTCGTTGGGAACCATCGCTACCTCCCTGCCAGGACCGCCGCCGGCTTGTGCTCTTCGGTGAAGCGCTCCAGCAATTCGGTGATGGCCGGCCTGCCGACCTCCTCCACCTCGTAACGCACGCGCACGCTAGGCTTGTCGAGCCGGATGGCCCGCGCCAGATCAATCGGCGTCGCCACCAGCACCAGATCGCAGGGCGTCCGGCGAATCGTGGCCTCCAATTCGAGGCGCTGCATTTCGCTGTAGCCCATCGCCGGCAGCACTTTGCCGAGGTGCTTGAATTTCTCGAACGTCTTCTGGATCGACCCCACCGCAAACGGCCGCGGATCGACCAGTTTCGCCGCCCCAAAACGATTGGCGGCGACCACGCCCGCGCCGTACGGCATCTCGCCGTGCGTCAGCGTCGGACCATCTTCCACCACCAGCACGCGCTTGCCCTTGATGAGATCGGGATCTTCCACCGCTGACCGTGCACGCCGTCTCGATGACCTGCGCCTTCGGATTGTGTTACGGCGATGTTCTGCCGCACCGATCGCAATCGAATCCGGATTCGCCGTGTCCACCTTATTGATGATCAGCACGTGCGCGCTGCGGAAGTTCACCTCGCCCGGCCAGTACGCCAGCTCGTGTCCCGGACGGTGCGGATCGAGCACCACGATGTCGAGGTCGGGCTTGTAGAACGACGTGTCGTTGTTGCCGCCGTCCCACAGGATGATGTCGCCTTCGTTCTCCGCCTGGCGCAGAATCTCTTCGTAGTCCACGCCGGCATAGACGGTCGTGCCTTCCATGATGTGCGGCTCGTACTCTTCGCGCTCCTCGATGGTGCATTCGAACCGTTCGAGGTCAGCGAAGGTGCCGAACCGTTCGGCCCGCTGCGCGTTCAGGTCGCCGTACGGCATGGGATGCCGAATGACCACGGGGTTCCATCCCATCCGGCGCAGCTCCGAGGCGATGCGGCGCGACACCGGACTCTTGCCGCAGCCCGTACGCACGGCGCACACCGAGATGACCGGCACCTTGGCCTCCAACTGCGTGCGTTCGGCGCCCAGCAGCCAGAAATCCGCTCCGGCGGCCACCGCGCGCGAGGCCAGGTGCATCAAGGTTGGGTACGAAACGTCGCTGTAGGAGAACACCACGACGTCGACGTGCTCGTCGCGGATGATCTCCTCCATGCGGTTCTCTTCCAGGATGGGGATGCCCTGCGGATATCCTTCGCCTGCCAGTTCGGGCGGGTAATGTCTTCCAGCAATGTCGGGGATTTGGGTTGCGGTGAAGGCGACGACTTGAAATTCAGGATTGTTGCGAAACACTACGTTGAAATTGTGAAAATCTCGTCCAGCAGCTCCCAGGATGAGGACTCGTTTCATTTTGTAGGAGAAGCGTCATTAGACCCATGATGTGGGGACCCCTTCCCTCCTGGCCACGATACTGCTCCCCGGCGTGAGCCCCCGCAGTGAGGGCCGTCACGTCACCGTGAGGCATGGAACACCAGCGTCTGGTAATTAGCAGTTGGCATTGAGCACTTAGGACCGAGGCTTCGCTGGTTCGCTTTTCGCTTTTCGCTTTTGGCTCTTGTCTCTTCTCTCTTAGCGGCGGAGCCGCGACGTGCTGTTAGGCGTGGGCGTAAGCCCGCGCACCAAACCCCCAAAAATCCCCCAGCCGCGGAGCGGCGTTCTTGCCAATTGTCTTATCCAGGGAGAGGGCCAATCGTTCACAGAAAGCAGGCCGCTTATCCCGCTCCAAAGAGATTTCACGGCCCCCAGCGATGGTTCCATGGCGGATTCCCGCGAGACCGAATGCCCGAATAATCGTTGAGCTTGTAGACCCGAATCAACTCGCCCAACACAATCGGTCCAAGGCCAACAAAGAACAACTCGAAGAGCCACTGCGAACGCCTTTCATCCTCCTTTGTTCCGTATCGTGGTGGATGGGTCCACATAATTCCAACGGTTAGGCCTTTTTCGGGTTGTGGCTCTTGCGGACGGTTGACGGCGTAATAGGCGAGGAGGATAACGTGTGACAAGAGGACCGCAAAGCACAAAACAAATCCCGTAATCCTGAGCCAATTGGCCACAGCGCGCCATTTTGCATCGCCGCCTGCCATCGATATTCGTCTCAATCCAAATTTCCCTTTGAGGATTTTTATTGGCGACGTCCCATCTTACCTACACCCTCGCCCTCGCGCCCCCAAATCCCTAAGTGCTAATTGCTAGTTGCTAATTGCTGCCCTCCCAAAGTGCCCTACCTCACGTCCCCATGTGACCGGCGTCACTTCATCTCGGGCATATGCTGGCCCAGAATCGAACTATCGTTCGGTACGAGATGGATGTCCCAACCGCAACGTAATTCCATCCGCGACGGCGAACCTGGTGGGGTAACTGCAATCTGAGCGAGCCACCCTCCGCCGCCGGCGCTAAGGAAAAAAGCATGGCAAAAGGTTCGGTTCAAATCGTCGTGGAGCGCTGTAAGGCCTGCGGGTTCTGCGTGGAGTTCTGTCCCACCGCACGTTCTTGCGCTCTCCTCCGCCTTCAACGCCAAGGGCTATCACCCACCCACATGGTCAACCCTGAAAAATGCAGCGGCTGCGATCTCTGTGGAATGTACTGCCCTGATTTCGCCATCTTCGGCTTTAAGAATCCTAATGAAGTGAAAGAAGAGTCTCAGCCCGCCGCCAGGCTACCGAGGCAAAGGAGGCACAGGATGCACGCTGATCCCGCCGGCGTTCTCACCGGCTCCCATTTCCTTGACGGCGACCATGCCTGCTGCGAAGGCGCGCTGGCCGCCGGCGCGCGCTTCTCCGCCGGATATCCGATCACTCCCTCGACCGAAGTGGTCGAGCGTTTCGCCGCGCGCATTCCCACCGTCGGCGGCACGTTCATCCAGATGGAAGACGAACTCGCCGCGTCCATCACCATTCAGGGCGCGGTCTGGGGCGGCGCCAAAGCGTTCACCGTCACCTCCGGCCCCGGCTTCTCGCTGATGATGGAGCACATCGGCCTCGCCGCCATGACTGAATGCCCCTGCGTGTTCGTCGAATGTGCAGCGCGGCGGCCCTTCGACCGGCCTGCCCACCCTCCCCGCACAGGCCGACATGATGCAGGTGCGCTGGGGCTCGCACGGCGATTACGAGATCATCGCCCTTTGCCCGAACTCTCCGCAGGAATGCTTCGACCTGACGATTCAGGCCTTCAATTTTGCCGAGCAGTACCGCGTCCCGGTCTTCGTCATGATGGACGAAGTGGTCGGCCACATGACAGAGAAAGTGGTCATCCCCCCGGCCGAGCAGATCGAAGTCACGCCGCGCCGCTACACCACCATTCCTCCGGGCGAGTTCAAGGCTTTCGACCCCGCGAAGACATGGTGCCCGATATGCCGCACGTCGGACAGGGCTACAACGTTCACGTCACCGGCCTGACCCACGACGAGCGCGGCTATCCCAACATGACGCCCGCCGTCCAGGACGTGCTGGTACGCCGCCTGCAGGACAAGATCATCAAGAACGCCGACAAGATCTGCCTGTTCGAAGAAGACCAGATCGAGGGTGCGGATGTCGTGGTCGTCTCGTACGGCATCACCTCGCGCGTCGCCCAGCGCGCCATCGAAATGGCCCGCGACAAGGGCGTCAAGGTCGGCAAGTTCCGGCTGATCACCGCCTGGCCGTTCCCCGAAAAAAAGATTCAGGAAATCGCTGCGAGGACCAACGCCATTGTGGTTGCCGAACTCAACCTCGGCCAGATGGTGCGCGAAGTCGAGCGTGCCGTTGCCGGCGAGGTTCCCGTGCGCTTCGTCGGGCACGCCGGCGGCAGCGTTCACAAGCCAGAACAAATCCTGCAGGCCATCATGGAGGTGGCGCGATGACGACTCTTCCCGTTCACAACAATGTGGCCGATCCGTTCCTGCGCAACGACCGCATCCCGCACATCTGGTGCCCCGGCTGCGGCATCGGCACCAGCGTGAATTCCTTCGCGCGCGCCCTGGTCGACGCCAACATCAACCTCAAGAACCTGTCGATCGTCTCCGGCATCGGCTGCACCGGCCGCGTCGCCGGCTACGTGAATCTCGACTCGTTCCACACCACGCACGGCCGCGCCATGCCCTTCGCCACCGGCCTGAAGCTGGCCAACCCCGATCTCAACGTCGTGGTCTACTCCGGCGACGGCGACCTGTTCGCCATCGGCGGCAACCACCTGATTCACGCCGCCCGCCGCAACATCGATCTCAAGGTCATCTGCGTCAACAACCTGATCTACGCCATGACCGGCGGCCAGACGGCGCCCACCACGCCGGGCGAAGTCATCACCTCGACCACCCCCTACGGCACCTACGACTCGGCGTTCAACCTGCCGTACCTGGTGGAAGCCGCCGGCGCTGTCTACGTCGCCCGCTGGACCACCTTCCACGTGCGCCAGTTGGCGCGCGCGATGAAGGAGATGTTCTCCAAGAAGGGCTTCTGCTTCATCGAAGTCCTCTCGCCCTGCCCGACGCTCTATCAGCGCCGCAACAAGATGGGCGACGGCCTCGACACCATGATCTTCTACAAGGAGCACAGCAAGGTCCGCAACGGCGCGCCCACCAGCGAAGTCGCGCTCAGCAAGACGGGCGAGATCATCGTCGGCAAGTTCGTCGATCGCGAACGCGCCGACTACCGCGACCTGATGCACGACCAGATGCACGAGACCCTGGGCGACCGCTACGTCGAAAGAGAGGCACGCGAATGCGAAAGCTAACCGAAATCCGCATCGCCGGATTTGGCGGACAGGGCGTCATCCTTTCGGCCATCGTGATCGGCAAAGCCGGTGCATCTTCCAGAACGGCTACTCGACCATGACCCAGACCTTCGGACCTGAAGCCCGCGGCGGCGCCTGCAGCGCGCAGGTCATCCTCTCGAATAAGCCGATCCTCTACCCCTACGTCACGCAGCCCGACATTCTCGTGACCATGTCGCAGGAGGCGTACTCGCTCTTCACTCCGAACTTGAAGAAAGACGGCCTTCTGATCATCGAGCAGGATCTGGTGCGCGTGGAGAATCTGCCCCCAGGCGTCCGCGTTTACGGTGTTCCGGCCACCCGCCTCGCCGAAGAACTCGGCAAGCGCATGGTGCTCAACATCGTGATGGTCGGCTTCTTCGCCGCCGTGACCGACGTGCTCGAGCCGGAAGCCGTTCGCCAAGCTGTGGCCGACTCCGTGCCCGCGGCCTTCCGCGAACTCAACCTCAAGGCCTTCGACAAAGGCTTTGAGTACGGCACCAAGCACCTGAGCGCAGCCGTCGAAAAAGACGAGCAGCCCATCGAGGTCTCGTCCCTCGAACGTTAGCCCTTCATCCTCCTGCAACCATTGAAACCGGCCACTGCTAGTGGCCGGCTTCATATTTCACTGCTAGGCACCAATTTCACAAATGAGAGCGACCTCTCGTCCACGGGCGCATGCCCAAATCGGGAATTCCCGCCAATAATCGACAGAAGTTCATTGACTATCGTTCAGCTATCGACACATACTTTGCTCGTTAGCACATGATGCTAGTTAGTAACTAGGTCAACTAGAATTACTGTTCAGCAGATTGTTTGTTGTTGTTTGTTTCTGCAGTACGCAGCTTCCTATAATTTGGACGCCTGAGTGAATCCCCGAGGATTTTGGGCGACTCCAGAACCCTCATACGACCAACTTCTTGCTCCTCCCATGGAGGACGGTGTGAAGCGAATCGTCTACGCCACCGTTTCCGCTCGCGTCCTGGCTCTATCGCCACCCACAGCGCTGGCTGGCCGGTCAACTTCCGCCATTTTGCGAAAGGACAATACAATGCGCCAATTTCATTATCTAGCAGTAGGTTTCATGGTGCTGACCTTAGTAGCAGGTGCAGGCTTGCCGCAGGCAATGGCGAGCGCCAGTTGCTACCAAGGCAATTTCGCGGCTGACAACACCGTCGTGACTCAGAACTACAACGCCTCTCCCGGCTGGTATGTTATCCAGACCTGGTCATATGCCGGAGGGATCGATCCTTGCGGCAACGTGGTCCCTCGCGGCGGCTTAGATCCCATCCTCACTGTGTTCACCGGCGCAGGGGTCAACGAGATCGCATACAACGACGACGGAGGGCTAAGGATAGATCCGAATACTGGAATGGGTTGGGACAGCTACATCCTGATCTACCTGTCTGGTAACTACACCATAGCGTTGACTCAATATGACAATTTCGCCGTCGGCCCCGGCTTGGGCAATGGATTTACGGAAGATGGAATAACAAACTTCACAGCCGGATATCCTCAATGCGTCCAAGGTATGTTCTGTGACGTAAGCAACACGCCGATTTGGACCAACAGGACATCGTTGTATGACTTCTCGATAATGCCGATTCCCGAACCGTCGAGCATGCTGCTGCTTGGTTCCGGGATCATCGGCCTTGCTGGTATTCTGCGTCGCAAAATGAACCAGTAATTCGTCTGTATTTTGTTCAATCGGCCGGGGACATGATCCCCGGCTTTCTTTTGCCGACTCACCGCGCCGCGTTCTTCATCCACCCAGGGCAAAAAAGTCTTTTCGCCTGGGCTTATTATTTGCGCAAGAACTCAAGCGGGTGCGGATTCCAAATGACCTTCCTTCTTTTGGATCGGTACCTGCAGGCACGTAGGATTGCGCAGCCTCTACTTGAGTCTTCCCAAAACGTGTCTCCCAATTTGGAACTCCCCACCGAACTTTTCGCACTTTTGCGTTGCATCAACTTCGAACGGTGCTATAGATGGGGCGTTCCCGCGGTAATCCTCCGCCGTTACTGGGCAAATTGCCTTTAACGGAGCGGGAACAGGAGGTAGGTAATGGACCATCTCGATCGTCTGTTCATTGCCGTAATGGCAATTACTCTCTTACTCCTGTGCAGTGCGCCTGCATTCGCCGACGTCGAAGTCTATATGCAGCCGCCCACTCTTGACGGCAACCTCTGGGCTTCACAGAATGACGTGGGTGGTTTCGGCAACTTCGCCACCCTCTATGACAACTTCAAGATCTTCCAGACAATTCCGTATTTCCTCGACGACGTAGAATGGACCGGCGGCTATTGGAACGGACCGGGCAATGCCATCACCGGATGGACCATCTCGCTCTATGCCGACAATGCCGGGCAGCCCGGTGGGGTAATCTGGTCGCAGAATTTCAGCGTCGGGTACCCCGGTTACATGGAGTCATGTAATCTCCCCTTTGGCATGTGCTCCTACGACATGGACAGCATAGTGAACGGCTATAAGCTGATGCCCAACACGACGTATTGGCTGTCCGTGGTTCCTGATCTCAGCTTCCCGCCACAGTGGGGCTGGGGATCGGGGCTGGGGGGAGACAACATTTCCTATCAGGACTTCTATACAACAGGTCGCACCCATCTCGCTGTTGACTTTGCCTTCAACCTCCAGGGAGTACCCACACCGGAGCCCGGCAGCTTGATTCTGATGGGCACCGGCATCCTTGGACTTGCCGGCATGCTGCGCCGCAGACTGTTCTGATTAAGCCCCGGTTCTCGATAGACCTCGGCCGCCCTCCCGGGCGGCTTTTTTCTCAAATCCAGCAACGTCTCTGGTTAGGTTTTCAATCCGCGTTGCCGCTGAAGGTGCGAATCGCCAATTCGAAGCCATCGGGCTGGACCACAACCGTTCCCTGGTACGGCCTGTCAATGTCCGCGATCGCCACCAGCACCAGCGAGATCAACAGGCTCAGCACCGCGACCTGCAGTACGTGGAAGCGAAAGCTCGGCACGCCAAAAAAGCAGGCCGCGGCCACCGTGATAATTCCTCCCAACGCCAGAACCGCTCTCAGTATCCCCGGCAATTCCTCGTGACTCTGCATGATGCGAATCCGGCGATACTCCGTGAACATCCGCAACTCCTCAACCAGTTGATAGCTGGCAATTGAGTCCAGGCTGGATTGCGCCTGGCTCTGCCCGGCAAGCTTCCATAACTTGTTGACGATTTCGTGGTTCTCCTTCGGCATCTGCTGCTGCTCGTGCATTGCGGGCCATTCCCGCCTCAGCACAATCTGCGCATATTGCAGGCAAAGCGCCCTCACCTCGCCGCCCGCGGCAGGCTCGATGTTCTCGCTCAGTCGCCAGATGTTCACCAGCGAATTGGCTTCCTGTTCAGCATTGGTTTGCGCCTGCTGGAACTGGGTCCAGACGCCCGACAGCATAAACGCCAGTATCACGGCATAGGTGGTTCCGATGACCGCTACCACCGCACCGGTGAAGTCGTTGGACTCTTTTCGCTGGTGCGCTTCGGAAGTGCGGGTCACCAGCAACAGGAATGCCAGCGACGCGCCAATACACACCACGATAATCAAAACGTTCCAAAGCAATGCGCTACCGCCTCGTCACATCGTATGGACTTTCAGGTTCAAATGAGATTACACCGGAAACGGCCGCCATCGAAACGAAGTTCCAGGCTGCGCCTAGCCCAGGCGCACGATCTTGTGCTCCGGACACCGGACCGCAGCGGTCTCGATGAGCCGCTCGATCAGTCCCGTGCCGTATTTCGCCAGGAAGTAGATTCCCGCGATTTCGCGCTCCTGCAGCGTGCGCTTCGGATACAGCGCGTTTTCCAACTGCGCTGCATGTCGAGTCAGCAGGCTTTCTTTCCGCAACTCGGCCTGGGCCGCGCGTTTCTCCAGCCGCCCTACCTGATAACGCATCTTGTTGGCCGCCCGCCGCGCCGCCTCAACCAGCGTCGGATCCAGCTTGTGCAGCGATTCGCTAATGCGTTGCATGGCCTCTTCCACCGCCAGCAGGCCGCGCTCGAAATCCAGCTTCAACCCGGGCGGGAGCGAACGCTGCGCCAACTCGTCTCGCAATTGCGTTTCGCCGTGGAACAGATCCGCCGGCTGCAGGCCATACTTCTCCAGCAACCGCTCGATCTTCGGCTCCAGCAACGTTGCACTCGTGCGCGGCAGAATCGGCGTTACCCGGCCCAGCAGCTTCTCGTACACCACGCCCACCTGCGCAAAATATGCAATCTCCGCCGGCCCGCCAATGTAGGCGAGCGTCGGCAGCCAATAATCCTGCAACACCGGGCGCAGCAGAACGTTGGCATTGAAATCCCCAGGACGGTCGGCGATCTGTCGCAACAATTCGTCCTTCGCCACCTGCTTCTTCAGGATCTTGAATCCACCATTCGCACGGTGTACCGGAACCCGCGCGCCATCGACCAGCGCAAACAGCGCAGTCGACTCCGCCGTAATCTTCACCTGCTCGTGATAGCCCGCCGCCGTGATCTGGCGATTGCGGGCCAGCAGCGCCTCATCCAATTCTTCAGCCCGCTCGATCGCCTCAACAAACAGCGGCGCCGCCAGCGATGCAGCTCCTCATCCGCCGGGTCCAGCAGAATCAACCCATGCTCACCGAACAGCCGCGTATACAGCTTGGCGAACGCCCCGGAAAACGTCTCGCCTTCCCGATAACTTTCCTGCAGAAGCGCCGACGCGTCCGAATGGCCCAGCACCGTCGCCGCTCGGCTGATGAGCTCTTCCGTCCTCGCCCCAAACCGAACATTCGCCACCGGCGAATCCGGCTGGCCCACGCTCTCCGCCGAGAAGGATTCCAACTGGTAATCATTCGTCAGCAGCAGCGTCTGGTTCACTTCGGCGAGGTCGTGATCTTCCGTCGCCATCCAGAACACCGGCACGCACGCAACGCCCGCGCTCTCCACCTGTTTCGCCAGTGCCAGCACCGACGCCGCCTTCAGCAGCGACAACAACGGCCCGCCGAACAATCCAACCTGCTGCCCGGTCACGACGGCGTGCGCGCCTTCGCGCAGCCGCTGAATATTCGCGAGCGTCTTCTCACCCGCGCCAAATGCCCGGTTCTGCCTCTCGAGCGCATCGGCCACTTGTTGATGAATCCGAGTTCCCGCAGGAACCAACGCCGCGCGCGCCACCACCAGCCCCGCCTCCGGCGCCTGCGGATAAAACGGCCGCAAACTCGGCGCGTAAGAAAGGTAATCGGAAAACAGCTTGGTGGTATGCGGGATGGAGCTGAAAGGAATGCAGTCGGGGATCAAGCCGTCATCTCCCGACAACACCGATTGGCTCTCTTCACCATCGTCCACTTCACCTTGTCATCCTGAGCGGAGGCGTCGCCGTTTTCGCGACGCCGGAGTCGAAGAGCCCGCCCTAGCTTGCCGAAGGGAACCCTTCACAGCGAATCGTGTTCCACCGCGAGTGCCGCACTTCCGTATAAGACTAGCAGCCCGGTAAAAGGTTTCGATGATTCGCAAGGCGCGGGGATGCATATTTGCACAAACGTGTGATGACCAGCGGGTGCCCCAGGTTCGCGTCCCTCTTTGGGGCGCTAACCTGGGCTTGAGTGTCGCGAGCAGCACAGCCTCTGGGTGCCCCATCCTTTTGCGAAGCAAATGGGTGGGATGAACATACGTCTACAACTTCCCCTCCGGAGCCCGCTCCCTCCCGCCGTCATCCGCCCGCAGCGCCTTGACCACATTCTCCACCTGCGCTTCAAACTTCTGCGCATCCTGCTCCCAACCCGTAAAGTCCGCCGCCAGCCGCGACCGCACCCGGCTTGGCCTTGCCACTCGTCCACTCCCCGCCCAGCAGATACCCGTCCAGGTTCAGCGGAATCACCGCCAGCACCTTCCGCTCGCGCTCTTTCATCAGCTCGCGTTCTTTGGCAAACGCGCGATCAATCTCATCGTCCACCCACCAGCTCGTCCAACCGAGTACCGCGAGCAGCACAGCAGAACCTTGTCCCACAGCCGAATCCCGCGGTCCACCTGTTCATAAATGTCATCACCCGGCAGCATCTGCTTCTCGTCCAGCCAGCACCTCACGCCGCGCCCCTGCAACGCATCATGCAGCCGCCGCGCAAACAGCTTGTCTTCGTGCGCGTAGCTGATGAAGCACGAGTAATACTCAATCGGCCGCCCCACCATCGACCCAATGTAGGCAATGAACTCGTCCGGCACACCACACCCGCGCAGAAACACCTCGGGAATCTTGCCGTGCGACTTGTAGATAGTATCGATGCCAACGCTTGAGGGGCCCATGTGGCAAATGGTTTCGAGACCCTTGGCGGCACTCAAATCGACATCGACAAACTCTATTCCCGCTGCGTCCGCATCACTGAAGTCCGCCCCGCCAAGACGCGCCCCGTTGAGATGCACACTCCGAAGGAATGACCGGCCTAGCCCAACCTCGCGGAGGTCCGCATTGGAGAGATTCGTTCCAATGAGAGACGCTCTGCCAAGGCTAGCCCCGCTGAGGTTTGCCAAGCTGAGATTCGCCTCGTCGAGCTGAGCAAAACCAAGTCGGGCCCTGCTGAGGTTTGCCTCACGAAGGTCCGTGTTGAGGAGGCCTGCACCAGTAAGATTTGCCCCGCTGAGGTCCGCCTTCCTGAGGTTTCCCCAGCAAAGGTTTGCCCCTCCGCCGTGATCCGGCAGTCCGCCAAGGTCTGCCTCCCTTAGGTCAGCCCCGCTGAGGTCCGCCCAACTAAGATCTGCCTGACTTAGGTTCGCACGAAGAAGTTTTGCCCCATCGAGGCGCGCCCGGCTGAGGTCTGTCCGGTCGAGATCGGCGCCGCTAAGGTCGGCATGCCTTAGGTCAGCCTCGGAGAGGTCTGGGTGAGCCGCTGGGTCTCCAACATTCCACCCTTCCCGATGTTCTTCCCTCCACTGATTCCACTTCTCGACCCCTTGCATGAGGGTTGCGAGATGTTCAGGATTCGCCATGGCCGCGGGACCTCGCTCCGTCAGATGCAAGTCTCCGCGCGTAGCCGCTAGGGTCTCAACATCTGCGTCAGCGCGGGAATAAAAGGCAAAATGATAGTCATGTGACTTGCGACAGCGTTCATGAAGGCTTGGTATTTCGAGAGAAAGCTGCTTGTGTTGAGAGCGACTCCATCGCATCCAGCTTTTCTAAGATACTGGCCCGCTCGGCTTCCGGTAACTCTGTATTGATTGCGCGTCGAATGCCGGCAAACACCTGCTGTTCGGTGATCGACGATACATTTATGGAGTCGTCGCTCGATGCGATGTTAACTCGTGAATTTGCGCCGCTGACGTTATAGATGTTCGTAACGTGTCCTGTGGAAACGGTGGGCTTCTGGGTCTGTCTCAGCGATACAAATTCAGAGTCAGGCTGAAGTGTGTCCAACCGCCCGATCGCTTGTTGGAGCTGCGGCAATATGGCCTCGATTGAGCTTCCCTTACGAATAGCAACATCATTCGATATTGCGGAATGGAAGGCATCCCAGTGACCGTAGGCATTGCCCATGGTCGTAGGTATCTCGAGGCTATCGAAGTAGCCTCTTATTGCCCCCAACTGTCTCGCTAAGTCGCTGACCTGCGAGCGAATCTCGCTTACGTTCCGAATCGGATATTCCGGCAGAGTGTGATTGAGCGACCGCCCCCATAGCTGCTGGTGGCGCTCAAGATCATCATGAAACTTTACAATTCGCTCTCTTAGTTCGCAGACTTTCATGACTCGCCCACTCCGAGATAGAAGTCACGCTGGCTAGCGTCCTTAAACCCACTCGACCTGTGCCTTTCTCACCTGCGCAGTTATATCAAGAACTCCAGATCGTGCCCAGAGCGACGGCCTCAGATGTAATATCCAACCATTCACGTAGTCGCGGCGATCACCAGCGGCATCCTTCACCACGTCATAAGGAATGCAGCAAGCGCGAGTTACAACGAAGTCATCATCAAAGAGGACGCCGACAAGATAATCAAAGTGGCAGGAATCGAGGTCGCGAATCACACTGAGCTGAGTTGAGGGATTCTGCTTTGTAACCCTTCTGCCCTTGATCTCGTACTTCTTTCCGCTCGATTCGTCTTCAGCGTCACAGCCTTTGTTAGACCGCGGTAACGGTTTTAGTTTCAGTGCTCGAACCACCAACCCTTCACAATAATCAGCGACGGGGTTATTTGCACTTCGCACGACTTTACGCTCCCGCAACTGCTTCATGATGTCCGCATAGGCAGATAGGAGGTCTCGGACGTTGGCACGACTAAGGTCAAGAGCTAGCATCTTGTACTCGCGCCACCGATTATAAGTGGGCGCAGGCTGATTACATAACCGCGGGTCGCCCATCCGGCCTGATTTTGGCCGGGTGGGTCTTTTGATTTTCCCTGACAACTGAAGCATGAATCTCGCCCCGTATCACGGCCCCGACCTTATTTTCGGTCAACCTGAACGATCAATGAAAGCGGCGGAGCCGCGGTTAGGTCTTAGGCGTGGCCGTAAGGCCGCGCATCGCTCGCCCCCACCATCCCCCAGCCGCGGAGCGGCGTTCTTTCAATCCCAAACGTATCGAGCATCGTACGCGATGCAGGCCCGTTCCAACATCGCGATGTACTCGTCCGCATAAGAATGAACTCCATGGTGCTCCGTCTGGTGCTCGATATACCGCACCACGCCCCTTACTGCCGACGGGCTCACGCTGATTGCCGCATACCCATCCTGCCATCGAAACAGGCGATTATCCCGCCGCAGGACTTGCGACGAATTCGCCTTCAGGTCACGCACGATATTCGCCATCGCCCGCGATGGCGGAAGCGTCATCAGAAGATGAACATGGTTCGCGACGCCTCCGATGGCGATAATGTCGATACCGATGTTGCGCGCAATCTCCCGCGTGAGATGCCAAACCCGCTGCGGATCGTGAATTAGGTTGACGGCATTCTTGGTTCCGTACACGCAGTGCACGAGGTTCTTCGCGTAAGTTCGAGGCATATTGTGAACGCCGTAAACCATAACCGATCCCAGGCGGCTCACGATGTGACCGTTCTCACCGGCGCTTTGGTTATTTCGAAACGCCGCTCCGCAGCCAGGGCTTTCCTCGCCCGGGGTGCGCGGGCTCACGCCACGCCTAAAACCTAACCGCGGCTCCGCCGCTTTTCCATTTCGGAACAAACTGGTTACTAAAGTTTTTTGCCCTCGCGATTTTTCTTGACCTCAAATCCGCCCTTCCGTTATTCCTGCTGACGTGAATCCGAAACCCTCGCGGCGCCGTGCCGATTCGCGGCTGTCTCGAGGGTTGTTGTTCTTTATCAGCTTTATTTCGTAACTCCTTTTTTTCTGCGAGCTTAGCTGTAAGTACGTTTGTTTATGCAAACTTACAGCCAACAGTGCGCTAAACCTTTTATTTTCATCAGGGATGGGGGAGGGGGTACCGTCCCCACCTGAAAGGAATCTGGCCAAATGCAATACGAAACTTGTCACCACGTTAAAGAAGACGGAACCTACTGCGGCTGCCCTGCCTTGTCGGGCCGCCAATACTGCTACTCCCACCTCACCCACCGCGCCCGCCGCCTGCGTCGCGCCTTGGCGCAAAGCCGCAACGAGCCTTGCCCTCTCGTCCTCCCACCCTTGGAAGACCTTGCCTCCGTGCCCGTCGCCCTCAGCGAAATCCTCCAGGCTCTCGCCGCCGGGCAGCTCGACCAGCGCTCTGCCGGACTCATGCTCTATGCCATCCAGCAGGCCGCCACCGTCTTCTACCGTGTCGCTCAGATGAAGATGCAGCAGCAGGCCCATCAGGAAGAGCAATCCACGCGCCCCGATTCCCCGGCCGCCGCCATGCCGGCCGACTCCCCTGCCGCGCCCGTTCCCGTAACCGAATACCCCGACCTCGAGCGCAACTACGACCTTCCGCCCGGATCGATCTCGATGCAGCAATTGACCACGCCATGCTGCGCGCGCAGCAACAGGCAACGGCGCTCTCCGTCATGCCCACCCCGCAACCGGGCTCCGGCTGTCCTGTCCCCGCCAAGCCACACTACACCCGCGAAGAGTCCTACCAGATCATGCAGTGGGAAATCAGCATCCTCCGCAAGCAAATCCGCGAATTTCAGGAGGAACGCAAGCAATACTTCACTAAGAAGCAGCCGGATTCGGCGGCGGCTCCGCCCAACCCGGTTGCCAGCAGCGCATAAGGTATCGTTGGTTCGCGCCGCCGCATCTAATGAATTGGCTGGATTGACTTCCCGGCCATGGCTGCTAGAGTGAAAGCAGCCGGTTCACCACGTGGGGGCGTCACGGCTTCGACGGAAGTGATTGCGGTCAAGAGGCATACCGGAGTGCGTGCATCCGTAATCGTGCGCAAAAACACAATTGCGAACCAAAACCTCGCATACGCAGCTTAATTAATTAAGTTGCCGCTCCCTTCGGCTTTGCTCATGGGCCGGAGTCAGGGCGTCATACAGTGAGCTAGCCTCAAAACCTACGTCTGGGGTTCGAGGCGAAATTTTCAGGCTGGCTGGCCGCGTTTCTTGTCCGTTCTCAGCGTGGCTGGCGAGACTGGTCGCTTCGGCGGCTGGGTGAACGCGACTAAGTATGTAGTCTCTTGCCTGACAGCATTTTCGGACGCGGGTTCAACTCCCGCCGCCTCCACCACTTTTTTACTGCCTGCACCAGCATCGCCAGCCGTGGAAATGCGAAACGCCCGGCGGCATCGTCGATCACATTGACCTGGCAGGTGTAGAAGCCCGGCTTCAGGTCCGAGAGCGGCACGTCGAGTTGAAACACCGCCGCCTTGCGTCCCGGCGCACTGTAATTTCCTGCACTTTCACCAGCGGAGTTTCGTACGCCTTGGCGTCGCCCTGGAAGAACGCGACATTGCTCATCACCCGCACGCCGGGCTTGGCGCGCTTTCCCGCCCGCCGCGCTGGTTTCGGCGGCGGATTCCTTCGCCGGATCATACACCTCGTAATAGAGGTAGAGGTGCTGTTCGACGAGAACACCCGCGTCACGCTGGGCACGATCTCCTGCCCGTTCTGCACCAGCGGATTGCCGGTGTCCTTCTTGGGCGCGGCCTGCAGTTGGCTGGCCATCACGATCGAGCTCATCTTCAGCGGCGACGACTTCAGGTCGGGAATCGTGAAGTCGGTTTCGAACGAGCCCATGCGCCCCGCCTCGTTCTCCCGCACCACGACCTTGAGGTGGTATTTGCCCGGCAGCAGCGTCAAGCCGGTGTCGTACTGCACATTCTTGCGCTGCACCTCGCTGGACGCGTTCACCGCGAGCTTCACGGTGTCGCGGATCTCGCCCACGGGAAATTTTTTCTCCTCCGTCTGACCAGCCCGAGGATGTCGAGCGTGGCTTTGTCCTTGTCGCGATTGCGGCTGAACGGAATCTCCGACCCCGGCACGATCAGCGACAGCGGAACGTAATATCTGTTGTCCGCCACGCGGAAGTACGCGGTCGCCAGATACACCGGAAGATCGGTGCTCGGCATCTCCGACGCCAGCTCTTCCTGCAACTGCCGTTCGCGATCGTCTTTGTCGGAGTGCCGGAAGTCGGCCTCGGCGTAGTAGCCGCGCCGGAAATCGATCTTCAGCCCGGGACGGTTCACCTTCACCGTAGATGCGCCGGTACCTGCCGTCTTTCGCGGTGTTGGTGCTGTGATACCCGAGCAGGTAGTACATCGACGTGTCGTCCTGCACGCCCTTGAAGACGCGTCCGAAATCGTTGGAGTCGAGAAACGCCTTGCCGCCGGTGTCCGCCGCCAGCGTGACCAGCGTTTCCTGCGTCTGGAAGTTCGAATCCAGAGCGTTCATCTGCGAACGGCCGGAGTACGCCGAAGTGCCGCGCAGGCTGGCGCTCTGCGCCTCGCCGCCCGGAGGCAACGCCTGCAGGCCGCGAATGTCCATGGTGTAGATCGACAGGTTCGCCAGCACCGCGGCGTTGATGGCCGCGCGCAACTGCGACTGGTTCTCGATGCCGGTGCGCTGCATGCCGCTGGAGAAATAAATCAGCGACTTCTTCTGCGGCACGTTCGCGACCTGCTCGGCCACCGCGCGCAGCGCCTGCAGACGCCGGTCGGTGTTGAAGATGTTGTACTCGGTGTCGTCCACCGTGAACGACTGCCCTGTATCGGCCGTGCCCTCGGTCGTGCCCGTCGAACCGAGCTCGAATCCTGCGCCAGCGCCAGCGTTGAAGCTTTGCAGCACCGCCTTCAGTTTGTCGCGGTCCGAAGTAAAGTCCTGGTTCACCATGATTGTGTCCCCGAGCGACACCACCGAAACCAGGTCCGCCGGCTCCATCTGCTTGTTCAGGTAGTCCTGCGCCGCATTTGCCGAGCGCTCGATTTCGTCAGGCTGCATCGACGACAAATCAAAGAACAGGATGATCAGCCGGCGGTCCTTGATCGCCGACTCCTGTGCGCTGGCTGCGGGAGCGTCGGCGCTTGTCTTCGTCCTGGTCTTGGTCGCCGGCTGCTCAGCAGGTTCGCCTGTTGCATCGGTACCTGCTGCACGTTCTCGGTGTTTTCGATGTCGAAAGTCGCCACCTTCTGCGGCTTGTTGTCCTCGAGCACCGTGAAGTCCTCGGGCTTGAGGTCGCGCACCGGATTGCCGCTCTTGTCACGCACCGTGACGTTCGACCAGCACCAATTCCGACTTGGCTTTGAACGTGTAACCGGTCTGCGATTGCTGCGCCAGCAACACAGTCGGAAGCAGTAATCCCACCATCGCGACAACCGCGGTCGCCTTACGCCCCGATTCCGTCACAATCTGCGACATGGGAGCCCTCAAAATCGGAACCTCGCCGTCAGCAATACCGAACGCATCGCGCTCACGGATATCACGCGGCCGAATGTGGGCGAGTTCAACACCGTATCGATCGAAGAGTAAATCGGATGATTGAAGACGTTGCTGGATGAAATCCGCAACTCCAGCGAGCGCGTCTCCTTCAGCGGGATGAGCTTCGTCATCGCCATGTCGAACAACACCTGGCCCGGCCCGATAATGCTGTTGCGCCGCGCGTCGCCGTACTGCCCTGTTGGCGGCGTCGTAAACGCGGCCGTGTTGAACCATTCGCTGATGCTGGGGTTCGAGATGCTGACCGGCTGTCCCGTTACGTCGGCCCGCAGTGTGCCGTTCACGCCGCTGTTCACGTTGGAGTACGAACCCACGATGCGCGGCGTGAAGGGCAATCCGGATGCGAGTGTCCAATCGCCGCTCCATTGCCATCCGCCGAGAAAATCCTGCTTCAGCCCCGGGCTCGACAGCCAGTGCCTGCCCTTGCCAAACGGCAACTCCCACAGATAGTCGCCGGTAAATCGATATGCTTGATTGAAGCTCGACAAGCCTCGCTCCGCCGACAGGTCAAATGCGTTTTGTGCGACGACCGTGGTGCCGGTGATCTTGCCGTTCGTGCTGACGATGGAAGTCCCGGCACCAATCGTCGAAGCATTATCCAGCGACTTCGACCACGTAAACGTGCCCCCCAGCGACACCCCTTCCGCCAGCCGCTTGCGCACCCGCAAGCTTCCCGCGTTCGCCGACGAGTCGCCCGCTGACGCCTCGTAATAATACGGCTGCACTCCCGGCACCAGAATTCCCGTTGCCGTCGAGTTCGGAGCGGTCAGGACGTCAAGCTTTGTTCCTTTCGTGCCGGTGTAATCAATATTCAGGAGCAAAGTTCTTGTGATTTCCTGCTGAATGTCGACGTTCCAGATCTGCACATAGCCGAGACGGTAGTTCGGCTGAATGCCATAGTTGTTCGTCAAGTCGCTCGTCGTGGGGAAGCCGTTCTGCAGGGTCAGAATATTGCTGGAAGAGGCAACGTTTGTCGAGGTACTTGAGAAAGGCGGCTGGAACGCCATGTTCTGTACGATGTTCTGGTAAGCGGAGGTGTTGTAGTTGATCCCGTACCCCGCGCGCACCACGGTATTCTTGGCCGCCTTCCACGCCACGCCTACGCGCGGCGCGAAGTTGTTGCGGTCAGGATTCACCAGCGTGATGGGGAATACCATCCCTGTAACCGGTCCCACTTGTCCGGGAAAGACCGGCGCAACTTCGGTAAAGGTCGAGTTGGTATTGAGGTTGACGATACGGTCATTGCTCTCGCGCAAGGGCGACACGTACTCATAGCGCAGTCCGACGTTGAACGTCAGGTTGCCGCGCAGCCGCCATTCATCCTGTACGAACAAGTCCCACGAGTTCCCGCGGAAGTAGTAGCGGTCATACCCGTATTGCACCGACGTCTGCTGCGCCAGGCCGAGCAGGAAATCCGCGAAGTCGTAGCCCGTGCCCGCCACTGCCGTACCGTTCACGAACTGCGACGTCAGCGCCCCGGTAAAGACAAAGCTTCCGCGCGGATTGCTGTCCGTCTGCGTGTTGAGTTGGATCCGCCGGAAGTCTCCGCCCCAACGCACCGTATGCCTGCCATGCGACCAGAGCATGTTGTCGGTGAATGTCCACGTCTGGTTGCGATCGTTCACTGGGTTGGTATCCGTGATGCCGCCGAAGTGCGTGAACGACAGATTGGGCAGGCCCCACGTAAACGGAGTCTGCGAAACCCCCGTAATCCCCAGGTCTCCGGTGATGTCCGTGTTAAAGGCGTACAGGTTATTCGTGTTGATGGCGCTGCGATTGAAGTCGAAGCGGAAATTGTTGAGCATCTTGCCGAAGCTCCGCACGTAGCCAATCGGAATGTCGTAGCCATTCGTCGTCGTGTGTCCGCCGACGGTCGGATACGAACTGATAATCGTCTGGTCCAGGTTGTGAAAGTGAAAGCCGAAATTCAGGTTGTTCTGCGGTCCGCGCGCCCGTCCCCGCCCCGGACCCGCTGACGCGCCACCCAGAGCCTGGTTCAGGCGGAAGTTGATGTCAGTACTGTTATTGGTCGCTGCCGTGAGGTACTGATAGTTCTGCACCGTCCCCGGCAGGTTGGGCAGCGGTAAGTATTTGAGCAGTCCCAGTGATGCCGAATTGATCAGGTTCTGCGGAATCGTCGCGTTCGCAAACGGCAACCCCGTCGCCGGATTGTAGATTTGCACCGGCTGGCCGTTCACCAGGGTTTGCGAGAAATCTCCGCCGCGTTCCAGCGCCGTGGGCACGGTGGTCAGGAAGTTGTACGGCGTGTCGCCATAGCTCCCGTTGTAATTAAAGAAGTAGAACGTCTTCGAACCGCCGTGATAAATATGCGGAATATTCAGCGGCCCACCGACCGCCGCACCAAACCGCTGCTGCAAGAATCCCGGCTTCGGCGATGGCTCGCCACTCAACGAATACGGAGTCGCATCCAAACTCGACGTGTTCGCCGAGTAGTACACCATGCCGTGAGGCTGGTTGAAGTTGAATCCGCCGCGACGCCCAAACGGCCCGCCGCCTCCGCCCAGTGGGCCGAACCCTCCGCCGCCTCCGCCAAACCCGCCGCCCGGCCCGCCCGGTCCTCCGGGTCCACCGGGTCCACCTTGCTGATTGCGGTATTCCTGCATGCGCGACCGCGTCTCGTCGCTGCTCATGTCGAAGACGCTTCCCGAAGACGACGAACCTGTCACCGCCACCGACTCGGTCGCAATCGACGGCGGAATTCCCGGCACGGGCATTCCTGCCGGCGCCACCGAATCGCTGCTCCCTGCTCCGTTTCCGTTGTTGCTGGCCTCCGCCGCCATTACGGCAAGCGACTGAAATCCACGATTGGCCGCTCCGCCTCCGCGCACGTACGCCCCTCCCGCGGCACTCTGCGCCCGCGAAAGCAGCGTCACCTGCACATCCAGTTGCGGATGCGGGTTCGCCGGTCCCGCGTTCACCTGGTGCGTCGCCGCCGCGAATCCCGCCATCTGGACCCGCACTTGATAAGCTCCCGCCGCGGGCAAGGCCAGCGTGTAGCTACCGTCTGCCCTCGTCCAACCCACAACCTTTTCTTTGGTCGCCGGATTCGTGGCGCTCACCGTCGCCCCCGGAATCAACGTGCTGCCTGACTTGACCTTGCCCTCGAGCGTGAACTCATGCACCGATTCTCCCGCTGCCGGCCGTGCTTCGTGCGAACTCACGGCGTCGGGTGCCGGCGGCGTGCTCGACTGGGCCACCAGGCTGCCTACCAGCGAAACTGTGAGTAACAGTAAGCCGAGTCGCGACGCACGCCGCACTCCGGGTCGCGCACCCGCACCTCTTCTTGCGGCGAACGCCTGCATGTCCGCTGCACGACGCAACCATTCACGCATTGCGGCCGGGTACACCGCCACGGCGGACCGAATTTTCAGCATGACAGCGATGACGAAGGGCACCTCGGAGGATGTTTGCGGCCTGCGGCTCAGCCAATACCAAATCTACGACCAGATCTCGCCTTCTAACTTTTTATTCCACCAAACCCAGCCCTGGGTTCCGTTAAATTCGGCGCGGCGCGATTGCCCTATTCCCGATCGGTTGCGCCGCGTTCCAGTAGTTTTGTAACCAAACAAATGGGAAACATATTCCCGCCTGCCGTGTTTCAGCCCACGGAGTCAGATTGACACTTCGCTGGTTGTGAGGAGACCGTGGCCCGCATTTTACGAAGGCTCGGCCGTCTTTGGCTGATGATGCTGACCTCGAATGCGCCACTCACCACGGCAACCGCATTTGCGGCGGCTTCACTGCTGCAGCGAGTGTCCAGGAGCAATGCACAATGAAGAAGAACATGTTCATCGCCACCGTCATCTTCACCATGCTGGCGGGCGGCACCGTGATGTTCGCGCAAATGGGGCAGGGGCAAGGCCAGGGCAACGGCCAATGGGGACACGGTCAGGGACAGCCTCCCACCGCCGACCAGCGGCTTGAGCGCATGACCCAGCAGCTGAACCTTACTGGGGCACAGCAGGAGCAAATCAAGCCGATCCTGGAAAACGAATCCACCCAGATGCAAGCTCTTCGTGCCGACACTTCGCTTTCTCAAGACGATCGCCGCGCCAAGATGATGCAGATCCGGCAGGAATCCGCCGCCCAGATCAAGCCCATCCTCAACGCCGATCAGCAGAAGCAGTTCGAGGCAATGATGAGCCGCCAAGGCCGCGGGCGCGGTGGACCCGGCCAGATGCCACCGCAAAGCCAGCCGCCGCAGCAGTAGGCTCGCGTCTCCCTCCCCTTCTTCTACGGAACGGGAGGGAGATTTGTGCCTCAGGAAAATGCGGGGGCCTACCCAAATCAGCGGTGGCGCTTACTGCTCAGCACCGTAAATCGGAATCGCTGCGCCCGTGATTTCTCCGCCAACCTCGCCTGCCAGCATCACCACCAAGTCGGCGACATGCGTGGTCTTCACCCACTTCGCAAAGTTGGCCTTGGGCATCGCCGCCCGGTTTGCTGCCGTATCCATCGTCCCCGGCAAAATCACGTTGGCCAGAATATGTTTGTCCTTGTTCTCCAGGGCGACGGTTTGCATCAGCGATACCAGCGCCGCTTTGGAAGCCGCGTATGCGCCAACATTGGCCGCTGGTTGCACCGCCTGTCGACTGCCAATTGCCATGATGCGCCCACGTTCCGCCTTCCGCATCACGGGAACGACCGCGCGTAAAACGTAGAATGCCGCGTTCAGGTTCAGGTCCATCATCTTGCGCCACGTGTTGTCGTCGGTTTCGGCCACGCTCGAGCCGCCGGCGAAACCGCCCATCACGTGCACCAGAATGTCGATCTTGCCGAACTGCTCCGCCAGCCGCGCGATGTGCTCTTGCACTTCCTGCGGATCGGTAAGGTCCGCGCTAACCGGATAGAAATGGTGATCGTGCTCCTCGCCCGCTGCAATCGACCGCGCAATTCCCGCCACCGTCGCTCCGGCTTCCAGAAGCGCCTTGGTCACGTCCGTTCCCAGGGCGCCGTTTGCGCCGGTTACGATTGCCACTTGACCCTGCAGACTGTCGCCCATGATGATTCTCCTGCGGGAACAGTATAGGAGAAACCATTGTCCACGACATCCGCCGATCCTCGCGCCAAGCTCAAACAGGAAGCCGCCGAATTCGCCGTGCAGTTCGTTCAATCTGGAATGGTCGTCGGACTCGGCACCGGCTCCACCGCCATCTTCGCCACGCATCGCATCGGCGAGCTGGTGCGCACCGGAGCACTCAAGGGCATCACCGCCTTCGCCACCTCCAGCGCCACCGACAAGGCGGCGCGCGAACTCGGCATTTCCATGATGGACGACTCTCTGCCGCTCGCGATCGACGTCACCATTGACGGCGCCGACGAAGTCGATCCCCAGTTCAACCTCATCAAAGGCGGGGGCGGCGCGCTGTTCCGCGAGAAGATCGTCGCCCAGGCCACCGCCCGCGAGATCATCGTCGTAGACGACAGCAAACTTTCTGCTTGCCTCGGCACTCACTTCGCCCTGCCTGTCGAAGTCAGCCCCTTCGGCTGGCGCTCCCAACTGCGCTACCTGGAATCTCTCGGGGCGCGCTGCGTCATTCGTATGAACAAGCCCGACGGTTCGCAGTTCGTCACCGACTCGGGCAATATGATACTCGACTGCAACTTCGGCCCTATCGCCGACGTCATGGCACTTGGGGCTGAGCTTGGCGCACGAGCCGGAATCATCGAGCACGGACTCTTCCTCGGCATCGCGAAAGACGTCATCGTCGCCGGTGACGGCGGCGTGCGCCATTTGCAACGCAAGTAGCGGGCATCTGGTGACTGCTAGCTGGTAACCGGCAGATCTTCGCTTTTCGCGTTTTGCTTATTTCTTATTGCTAATTGCCAGTTGCTTCTCGACAGTAATCAGCAACCCCTCTCCGTCGCTGGTATCATGGAACCAGCGATGAATAACCTCGACCTCGCCCCGCCGGAAGAGCTGACCGTCTCGCTGTGGCGATCGCTGCTGCTCAATATCATTGACCGCGTCGCCCCCGAGCGCCTTCCGCCCTTGCAGCTCACCTCGAAGCCGATCGATGTCGGCATGCTCTTCGGGGACCGCCTCCAGCGTCCCTGGTATCGCACCATCTTCACCAACATCGCTGACGTGGTTTCGCCCGAGATTCTGCCCGCGCTGGAGCTCACGTCGAGTCCAATCGACATAGGCGAATTGGTAGGCGACGACATCGCTCATCCGTGGTGGCACTCGCTGCTGGGCAACCTGCGCGACCGACTCTCGCCCGAGCATCTTCCGCCGCTGGAAATAACCAGCGAGCCAGTGACAGCCTACGGGGCCAATACCTGGCTACAGGTCCTGGATTGGTCGTCGCTGCTCGATAGCCCTAAAATCTATCTGCCCGATGCGCCGCGGCCCGATGTTTCCTACGTGCCAGTCGAGGCGATTGCCGAGATGCCGATCGCAGTTCCCGAGTTCGCACCCGCGATCATCGCCGCGCAAATGCAGTTCAAGCGCGACATTTCGCGCTCCCGGTTCCGCCAGAAGATCTGGATCTCGCTGGTCGCCGCCCAGGTGGCCTTCCTCGTCTTCGCCATCATCAAGTTCGTGTAACCACGCCGCGCCGCGACTCCAAATTATCTGGCATTCGGTGTTGAGGCTTACATTCACGGCTAGGCGATTGTCGCGGCTCCGCCGCTAAGGCGCTATCCTGTTGGCGAGGTACATATGCCGACTCAATCGCGTGAAATCCGCCTCGCCAGCCGTCCCGAAGGTGAGCCCACACTCGCCAACTTCTCCTTCGCCACCGTGGAACTGCCAGAACCAGGTCCGGGTGAGGTGCTGGTGCGCAATCTTTGCATGTCGGTTGATCCCTACATGCGCGGGCGAATGAATGACGCAAAGTCATATGTAGCGCCGTTCGAGATCGGCAAAGCGCTGCAAGGCGGGGCCGTCGGCCGCGTTATCGCCTCGGCGGACGACAAACTGCCGGTAGGCGCGTACGTCCTGAGCATGTTCGGCTGGCGCGAGGCGTTCGTTGCTCCGGCCGCCCAGATGCAGGTGGTAGACGTGTCGCTGGCCCCGCCTTCTGCCTTTCTCGGCATTCTGGGCGTCACTGGATTCACTGCGTGGATTGGCCTGTTTCGAGTCGCCAACCTGAAAGACGGCGAGACGGTTTTCGTTTCCGGTGGCGCGGGCGCGGTGGGGAGCGCCGCCTGCCAGTTCGCCAAGTTGCATGGCTGCCGCGTGTTGGCGAGCGCCGGCACGGACGAAAAGATTTCATTCTTGCATGACGAGCTAAAAGTGGATTACGCCTTCAACTATCGCAAGGGTGAACCACTCGGCTACTTGAGAAAGGGCGCGCCAGACGGCCTGCACGTGTACTTCGACAACACCGCTGGGCCGCAATTGGAGGCGGCGCTCAACTGTCTGCGTCAGCATGGGCGGGTTGCGCTGTGCGGTGGAGTCGCCGGATACAACACTCCTGTGCCCGGGCCACGCAATCTGGCGCAGGCCATCAGCAAACGGCTGCGGTTGGAAGGATTTCTCGTCATCGATTGGATGAAGGAGATGCCGGCGTTTCACGCCGAGGCAGTATCGGCGCTGAAGTCGGGAAAGTTAATAAATCGCGAAACTGTTGTGGAGGGACTCGACGCCGCGCCCGCGGCGTTCATGGACTTGCTGCATTCCGGGGCGGGCAACATCGGCAAGATGGTGGTGAAGCTGTTCCGACTGAATAACAAAAGGCGGAAGCCTTGCGGCCTCCGCCTTGATCACCTCTGGATCAATCTCGAAACTACAGCGCGCTCATGTTGGCCAGGAATTCGCCGTTGGAGCGGGTCTTGCCCAGCTTGTCGATGAGCAGTTCCATCGCTTCCACCGGCGAGAGCGGATTCAGCACCTTGCGCAGCACCCAGATGCGCGCCAGGTCTTCCTTGGGGATGAGCAGCTCTTCCTTACGCGTGCCCGAGCGCTGAATGTCGATGGCCGGGAACGTGCGCTTGTCGACCAGCTTGCGGTCGAGAATGATTTCCATGTTGCCCGTGCCCTTGAACTCTTCGAAGATCACGTCGTCCATGCGCGAACCGGTTTCGATCAGCGCGGTGGCGATGATGGTCAGCGAGCCGCCCTCTTCGATGTTGCGGGCCGCGCCGAAGAAGCGCTTCGGCCGCTGCAGCGCGTTGGAGTCGACACCGCCTGAAAGCACCTTGCCCGAAGGCGGAACGATGGTGTTATAAGCGCGTGCCAGACGCGTAATCGAGTCCAGAAGGATGACCACGTCGCGCTTGTGCTCGACCAGTCGCTTGGCCTTTTCGATCACCATCTCGGCAACCTGAACGTGACGCGCCGCGGGCTCGTCGAAAGTGGAGGAGATGACCTCACCCTTCACCGAGCGCTGCATGTCAGTGACTTCTTCCGGACGCTCGTCGATGAGCAGCACGATCAGCACGACTTCAGGATGATTGGTCGTGATGGAGTTGGCCAGGTTCTGCAGCAGCATGGTTTTGCCGGTACGCGGAGGAGCAACGATCAGGCCGCGCTGGCCTTTGCCCACAGGCGTCAGCAGGTCCATGACGCGGGCGCTGATGTTCTCGCGCACCGTCTCCAGCTTGATGCGCTCCTGCGGATACAGCGGCGTCAGGTTGTCGAACAGAATCTTGTTGCGCGCTTCATCGGGCGACTCGAAGTTGACCGCCTCGATCTTCACGAGCGCAAAATACTTTTCGCCCTCATGAGGCGGACGCACCTGGCCGCTGATGGTGTCACCGGTCTTGAGGTCGAACTTGCGAATCTGCGACGGAGAAACGTAAATGTCGTCGGGTCCCGGCAGGTAGTTGTAATCGGGCGAGCGGAGGAAGCCGTAGCCATCGGGCAGGATTTCGAGCACGCCCTCGGCAAAAATGTGGCCCTCTTTTTCGCTCTGGGCCTGAAGGATCTTGAAGATGAGGTCCTGCTTGCGCAGGCCGCTGGCTCCCGGAAGATCGAGCTGGCGCGCGATCTTGGTCAACTCTGTGATGTTCTTTTCTTTTAACTCTGAGATTGTCATTGTCACCTACGGGGATTTACTGCAAAGGCGGGATGGTACGGCAGGAGGTGCGCCGAAGCGCAGCGCGCTTAGGCAGCGCGCCGCTGGGCTTCGGTTGCAGTCTCCGGTTCCTGAATTACTTCTTCGCGCTCGGCGCCGGCGATACGGTTCAACACTTCGTTCGTCGTGTCCTGGATGCGCGTGCTCGGCTTGTGGAACTTGCGCGTCGCCTTGGAGGCGAGCTGGCAAAGAGTGTACCGGTTACGCAATGTGTGCACGGCTTCAAATACCAATTCAGACCGCATAAATCTCTCCTCTTCGTTTTCCATGAATGAACTGTAGCGTAACGCCTGCCGGGGCCCATGTTCCTGTCGGGTGAGTCGCCACGGGGGGAACCAACTTGACTACTTGCGGTAGGAACCTACATCCTTAGATGTCTATCGCAGGCTGCCCGTTTCGTTGTTTTCTGCGCCTTGAGCCTTAATCTTATATAGCACGAAAGCGCTACAGTACAGTCACTAAAGTTTTAAGTCGTTCGCAACTCGGCACTACTTCGTACCGGGGACTTTCCTTCCTGTTTCCGGATGGTGGCGTTCAGTGGGTGGCCGTTCGGGGCAGGACGCCTAGACTGGAAGCTACAGGATGCCGCGTTACTCGGAAAAGAGTAAGTTATAATCATAGCTTCCCAGAGTCAAGAAAAATCGTCGAGCGCCCTTAACCAAGCTGGGACACCGGACCGGAGGTTAGACGCGCGCCAACCGCGAACGTCTCCAAATTTGTTAACCCTCTGCCGTGCAATAAGTTGTATGCCGTTTCCCACAGGCTGATCCCACTGTCGGGGTGCTACAACGCAACGCAAGAAACCGTCTAATCCATTGTGGCACAAGCACTTGAAATAGCCCTCTCAGGGTTTCTACCTAGGCCCAAAACGTCCGGTCGAGGGTGCGATACTGAATGGCCTCTGCGATATGGCCTGACTCGATCGCTTCGGAGCCACCCAGATCGGCAATCGTCCGCGCCACTTTCAGGATACGGTCATGGGCGCGGGCGCTGAGGCCCTGCTTGGCAATGGCCCTCTCCAGCAAGTGCTCGGCATCCGTACCAAGGTCGCAGTACTTCCGAATTTCACGCGATCCCATCTGCGCGTTGGAGAAGATGCGCTCCTTTCCCTGGGCGAACCGGTCCAACTGTCTCTCGCGGGCCTTCAGAACTCTCGACCGCACGTCTGCCGAGCTTTCCGGGGAAACCGAGCTGCGCAGCTCGCGATAATTTACCGCAGGCACGTCGATGTGGATGTCGATACGGTCGAGCAGCGGACCCGATATTTTCGAGATATACCGCTGAATTATCATCGGCGTGCAATGGCACTCCCGGGTGCGGTCATTGAAGTAGCCGCACGGGCAGGGATTCATGGCGGCCAAAAGCATGAAGCGGGCGGGGAAGCTGAGCGACATCGCGGCGCGGGCGATGGTCACCGTACCATCTTCCAAGGGCTGGCGCATTACCTCGAGAACGTTGCGCGGGAACTCGGGCAGTTCGTCGAGAAACAGCACGCCGTTATGGGCCAGGCTAACTTCTCCCGGACGCGGGATCATGCCTCCGCCGATGAGCCCTGCATCGGAAATGGTGTGATGGGGCGAACGGAAGGGGCGGGTACCAACGAGTCCGGTGGCAGAGTCGAGTACGCCGGCAACGCTATGAATTTTGGTGGTCTCCAGCGCCTCCTCAAAGGTAAAGGGAGGCAGGATGGTCGGCATGCGCTTGGCCAGCATGGTCTTGCCGGAGCCCGGAGGGCCGATCATCAGCAGGTTGTGGCCACCGGCAGCTGCCACCTCAATCGCCCGCTTTGCCGTCTGTTGCCCGCGGACGTCCTTGAAATCGACGCTGAATTGCTGGGAGGTATCCAGCAGCGCGTGCGTGTCAACCTTGAGCGGCTGGATTCCGTTGCCCGTGTTGAGCAGGTTCACCACGTCCATGAGCGAGCGCACCGGATAGACCGAAACGCCGTCGACGACCGCCGCTTCGCGGGCGTTGACCTCCGGCAGGATGACCTTCTTGATTTTGTTGGAGCGCGCGCTGATGGCAATAGGAAGCGCCCCTCGCACGCCGCGCAAGCCTCCGTCGAGAGAGAGTTCGCCGACAAACAGCGCGTCATCGGGAGGTTCGTTGCGCAGGCCGCCGTACGCTCCCAGTATGCCGAGAGCCATGGGCAGGTCGAATCCCGAGCCCTCCTTGCGGAGATCGGCGGGAGCCAGATTAATCGTGGTATTGGAAGGCGGAACGTCGTAGCCGCTGTTCTTGAGCGCAGACCGTACACGCTCCCGGCTTTCGCGCACGGCGGCGTCGGGGAGCCCGACCGTCATGAAGTGCGCTTCCTCCGTCTTGATGGGGGAGATGTCAACCTCGACCTCGATGAGGTTGGCGTCAATGCCGTAAACGGCGGCGCTGATTGTCTTATACAGCACAGGAGGAATTGGCCTTCGGCATAGTAATACCAAAAGGTAACCACTTTGAATGTGACCCTACTCACGTCTCAACGTGACGGGCACGCAGATGGCTTAAGTCATTCAAGAGGAAAGGTCAGGAGTGCAAGGAGGGGCATGCAAAGGTGGAGAAGCGGAGCCCCATCCGGAAGCGCATCGCCCAGTTGCACTACCGAAGGATGACCGTAACGGCCGGGAACTCCGCCAATCCAAGGCACCGCTATGAGGGGAGGAACCGAAGCGGCACCGGGAGAGCCTGCCCGATGACAACAGGCCTCCCACCGCTAGGAATTCTTACACCTTGAGCCGCCGCGTCGTATCCCCCATCCATCGTAGGACGATACAACTTCGGTTGCAGCGATGATTCATTCGTTCTGCAACTGCCGGACGTCCACAACGCGGGAGCGGCTAGCGCACCATCTCCGGCGTACGAAGCGAACGAACCTTCGCCGGCGTCGAGCTGTCCTGGGCGTCGACAACCGCGATCGTCGCGATGTTGACGACATCCTCGACTTCCGCACCACGCTGCAGCAGGTGCACGGGCTTCGCCATGCCGGAGAGGATTGGCCCGAGGGTCGACCCTGCTCCCAGCTGCGGCAGCAGCCGCGCGGCGATGTTGCAGGACTGAAGGTCGGGGAAGATCAAAACGTTGGCCCCGCCTTTCAACCGGCTAAAGGGAAAAGCCTCGTCCATCTTCTTCGCGCTGACCGCCACATCCGACTGCAATTCGCCTTCGACCATGAGCGTCGGATCAGCGAAGCGAACCAATTCCACTGCGCGCCGAACCTTGTCGCACAACGGATGCCGCGTGCTGCCGAAGCTTGCAAACGAAAGCATTGCGACCCGAGGCTCGACGTCGAAGCGGCGAGCTTCCTGCGCGGCGCACAGCGCTATCTCCGCCAGGTCCTCCGCCGTCGGCTCGATGTTGACCGTAGCATCGGCCAGGAAATAAAGATCGCCCTTGCGCGTGATCAGCAGATAAATGCCACTGACCTTGTGGATGCCTTCGCGCACGCCAATCACCTGAAGTGCCGGGCGCAGCGTGTCGGGATAATTCTTGCTAACTCCGGAGACCACTGCATCGGCATCGCCCATGCGCACCATCATCGAACCGAAAATATTGCGGTGGCCCATCTGTTCCCGTGCGGCCGCCAGCGACACGCCCTTGCGCTGGCGCAAGCCGTAGTACTCCTGGACGTATTCTTCGAAGCGGGGATAACCTTCGGGCTCGACCACAATCGCACCATCCAGAGAGATGCCCAATTCGGCGGCCGCCCGCTGCACGTCTCCGCCATGTCCGAGCAGCACAGGGACGGCGATGTTCTCTTCCAATAGCACGTGGCAGGCGCGGAGAATTTTCTCGTGGTCGCCTTCGGGAAACACCACTCGCTTGGGGTTGGACCGCGCCTTATGAATCATGATGCGCATCAACTCGTGCGCCTTGCCCAGCCGCTTCTCAAGCTGCTCGCGGTATTCGGTGAGATCGACCGGAATTTGGGCTACTCCGGTGTCCATGGCAGCCTTGGCCACGGCTGCGGCCTCCCACACCAGCACGCGCGGGTCAAAGGGCTTCGGAATGATGTAGTCGCGCCCGAACTTCAACCGCTCCACGCCGTAGGCACGGCACACGGAGTCGGGTACGTCTTCCTTCGCCAATGCCGCGAGCGCGTAAGTCGCCGCCAGCTTCATCTCTTCGTTGATGGTGGTGGCATGAACGTCGAGCGCGCCGCGGAAGATGAACGGGAATCCCAGAACATTGTTGACCTGATTGGGGAAATCGGAGCGCCCGGTTGCCATGATGATGTCTTCGCGCACCGCCTTGGCTTCGTCATAGGTGATCTCAGGATCGGGATTCGCCATGGCGAATACAACCGGGTTGGACGCCAGTGAGGCGATCATTTCGGACGTAAACGCGCCCTTGGCCGACAGCCCGAGCAGTACGTCAGCACCCTTGCAAGCATCTTCCAGCGTTCGCAAATCCGTCTCGTGCGCGAAACGCTCCTTGTATGGATTCATGCCGGCCGTGCGGCCCTTGTAGACCACGCCTTTGGTGTCAACCATGGTGATGTTCTCGCGCTTTACGCCCAGGCAGATGTAATGCTCAGCACAGGCGATGCCCGACGCTCCAGCGCCGTTCACCACGACCTTCACGTCCTGCATCTTTTTTCCGACAAGCTCGACGGCGTTCACCAGCGCAGCGCCCGAGATGATTGCGGTGCCGTGCTGGTCGTCGTGAAACACCGGAATCTTCATGGTTTTTTTCAGCGTTTCTTCGATGTAGAAACATTCCGGCGCCTTGATGTCTTCGAGGTTGATGCCGCCAAACGTCGGCTCCAGCAGTTGGCAGGTCCTGATGATCTCGTCGGCGTTGTGGGTATTGAGTTCGATGTCAAATACGTCGATGTCGGCAAACCGTTTGAACAGCACGCCCTTGCCTTCCATGACCGGCTTGCCCGCCAGTGCGCCAATGTCGCCCAGGCCGAGCACAGCGGTGCCATTGCTCACGACGGCGACGAGGTTTCCCTTGGCGGTGTACTTGTAGGCATCGAGCGGGTTCTTCTCAATCTCGAGACAGGGCACGGCAACGCCCGGCGTGTAGGCCAAGCTCAGGTCGCGCTGGGTGCGGCAGGGCTTGCTGGAAATGACTTCGATCTTACCCGGGCGATTCCCCTCGTGGTAAGCGAGTGCTTCCTCTTTCGTAATCGACATAACAGCCTCCCAAACAATTCGTCGGAATTATGATTGCAGCCCGCGCGATGGCATGAGACCCTGCGGGTCCTGAACTTCTCTATTGGATACGGGATCGCTCTGAAAACCGGATAGATCCAGCAGAGAACATGATTTTAGTGTACGCACACAAGCCTTTCAGGAGCCACAAGGGCTTCTGCTTTCTTCATGATGGGCTGCTTGTCAGGCGGGAAATAGTGCAGAGGTCACAATGACCTGTGAGCCGGCGCATCGCGCGGCAACCATCTGTCACTTTCTGGAGAGGGCCGCCGGGAAGACGGGATGGGCCCGGCTGGCTTATCTTGGCGTGCAATCCGGCGGCCCGCAGGGCTCAGGCCGCGCTTCAGGGCGTCGCAACTACGAACGCATGAGGATGCCGACAATGCTGGCTGACATCAGGTTGGCGAGGGTCCCAGCGATCATGGCCCGGAAGCCAAGCCTGGCGAGGTCATGGCGGCGGTTCGGCGCCAGGGCGCTCAAACCTCCGATCTGGATGCCGATGGAGCTGAAATTGGCGAAGCCGCAGAGCGCGAACGTCGCGATGGTCACCGACCGTGGATCCAGCGAGGCCTTTTCCGCGCCCAGCATGGTGAATGCCACGAGTTCATTCAGCACCATGCGCGTACCCAACAGGTTGCCAATCGAGAGGCAATCGTGCCAGGGTACCCCAATGAGCCAGGCTATGGGAGCGAAGATCACGCCGAAAATCGTCTCCAGCTTGCCGGGAAACCAGGGCATGCCATGCGCCGCCAGGAGGTTGTGAATCCCGCCAAGAACGCCGTCCAGCAGGGCAATCAGCGCCAGAAACGAAATCAGCATGGCAGCCACGTTGAGCGCCAGGTGCAGGCCGTCGGTCGTCCCCTTGGTGACAGCGTCCAAGACGTTGCTATCGCGGCCTTCGAATTCCACGCCGTCGAGTTTCGTGGCTCCGCCGGTGAGTGGCTTCTCGGTCTCGGGCACCAGCATCTTGGCGATAACGATGGTTCCCGGCGCGGTCATAATGACCGCTGCCAGCAAGTGCCGCGCCTCAATGCCGCTGAGAATATAGGCGCCCATGATGCCGCCCGACACGTGCGCCATTCCCGCCGTCATGATGACCATCAGCTCGGATTGCGTAACCTTCGGCAGGAACGGTCGGATCGTCAGCGGGGCCTCGGTTTGCCCCATAAAAATGCTGGCGGCGACGTCCATGGACTCCACCCCGGTGGCACCCATGAAGCGCATCATCACCCTGGCAAACAGTTTGATGATGACCTGCATAATGCCGAAGTGATAGAGCACCGCAAAGAAGGCAGCGATGAAGATGATGGTCGGCAGCACCTGGAAGGCAAAAATCACGCCGAACTTGGAAAACTTCGAGCCCAAAGTGCCGAAAACAAACTCCGAGCCGACAAAGGAGTAGCTCAGCAGCTTGTTGACGGCGTTCCCTGCCGCCGTCATCACCCGCTCGCCGAATCCAACGCGCAGAATCAGCAGCGCGAAAATGAACTGCAACACCAGCCCAGTCAAGATCGTCTTGATGCGGATGGCCTTGCGGTCGGTGGAGAAGAGATAGGCAAATAGAAGAATGGCCAGAATTCCCAGCAACCCGGTTAAACGCCCCATGCAGGCTCCCGCAAAACGTAGAAACGCGCCAACTTCAAAAGCTTAAACCTGATTGTGGAAGTCATTCCGCAGGCGCGCCTAACTCGCGCACGATGGCGACGCTGGCGCTGGCACCAATGCGGTTTGCACCGGCATCGACCATTTCGGCCAACTGGGCGGCCGTGCGGATGCCCCCTGCCGCCTTCACGCCTATGTCGTGTCCCACCACGCCGCGCATCAGGGCCACATCGGCCGCAGTTGCGCCCGAAGCGGCAAAGCCAGTCGAGGTCTTAACGAAATCGGCGCCGGCTTCGGCAGCGAGGGCGCACGCCAGGATCTTCTCCTCCTGGGTGAGCAGCGCGTTCTCCAGGATCACTTTCAAGATCGCTCCGTGGGCATGCGCCATCTGGGCCAGGCTGCGAATCTCGGTCTGCACCAGCACACGGTCGCCAGACTTCAGGGCTCCGATGTTGATGACCATGTCGAGGTCGTGCGCACCGTTCTGCGCCGCCGCCTCGGCCTCGGCCAGCTTGGTGACGGTCAGGTTCGCGCCCAGCGGGAAGCCAACCACTGTGCCGACTTTCACCGCCGTCCCGTGCAACTGTGCCAACGCCAGTGCCACCCACGCAGGATTCACCATAACGGAATAGAACTCGTAACGCCTGGCGTCCGCGCAAAGGCTGATGATGTCGCGGCTGGATGCCGCCGGGGTGAGCTGGGTGTGATCGATGAGGCTGGCCACCGAATGCCAGTCCTGAAGAAGAGCTGCGGGGTCGCGCCCCAAAACTAAAGTGTTGGCGGTCATAGGCTCCGCAGATTCTACGCCGAAGCGTCGTCAGTTTCCAAAATACAAACTTCCGGCAGATTGCGAAAGCGCTCCGCGAAGTCCAAACCGTAGCCCACCACGAATTCGTCAGGTATCTCAAACCCCACGTAATCCCCGTGGATAGGCTGCTGGCGGCGCGACACCTTGTCGAGCAGCGCGGCGATTTTCAGAGATTTTGGCTTGTGCGCCAGAAGCAATTTCTTCAGGTAGGTCAGCGTCAGGCCGGTATCGAGAATGTCCTCCACGAGGATGATGTTCTTCCCTTCCATCGAGTGGTCCACATCTTTCATGAGCTTCACTTCCCCGCTCTGCTGGCGCGAGTTTCCATAGCTCGATACGGCGATGAAATCGAAGGTCGCGTCCAGCTTGATCTCGCGCGCCAGATCGGCGAGGAAGATGGTAGCACCCTTCAGGACGCCGATGAGTACCACGGATTCGCCCACGAAGTCACGGGTGATGGCTGCGCCCAGTTCGGCGACTTTTTGGCTTGATTTGTTCTTGGGTGATGAGGACTCTGAGCCGATCCAAGAGGCCCTCCGTTTATGAAATGTGCAGACCTTGGATGGTAGAGAATCCCGCCAAGAAACTCAACAACCGGCCTCACCCAATTAGACTCCCGAACGGGATGCTTGGCGGTTGGCCCTGCCAAGGCTCACGCGGGCGCCCCGCTTGGCCGGAACGAACGACAGATCGACCGACTCGATTTCGCTTAGAATCGGGCACGGGAGTGAAAGACGATGAATTCAGCTAACGGTCTGATAACAAAGAAGGGGGTTAATGCTCTCATCCCCGATGCCGAGCCGAAAGCCTTTCCTCTGTCGCCCGTGGGACTTGTACTTAGGGCTTTTAAAGCATTTCAAAAGGGGCTATGGGTGGGTGGCACCCTGTACCTTACACCATCGTCAATAGAGTTCCGACCGAATGTGCTGAATCGGTCTTTGCACAAAGGAGACACGAGCCGAGTCGTCCTGCTTAAAGATGTAGTCGATGTAAAGGGTCGGTCCGGCCTTACTACCCAAATAGTCGATGTCACATGTCGCAATGGGCCGCCCCTACCTTCGGGTTGGTATGGTGCCAGGTGGTTTCGTGAAGAGATCAGGGCTCGAATTGCTCGTTTGCTGAGTGCGATTTTACACGGACCCATTGCGAGACAACCGCGACGGTAGGCTATTGACCAGTTGTGCTGTCCGGTGTTGTTTCGACTAATGCGCTGTAGATACTCATTGGCTTGCGTTTCCGCTTTTCGGCGTGCTTCGTTCAAAATCTCGGCATAACGATCAAGGCTTATTGAAAGCTCCAGCTCCTTACGTGCCGCGATAAGGACAGGTGGGAACAGGCTGTTAATACGAAAATTTTCAGCAAGACACTCTTTTACAAAAGCGACGTGCTTAAGGCGACGCTCAGCCTCTAAACCGCCTATTTCTTGAATTGTGGCGTTTACCCTTCCACTCTCAAAGTCGAATTGTTTCTGTATGGCTTCGAAGCGGCGGTCATCCTTAAGCCCTTCAATGTTGTGATGCCGCATAAGCTCCAACATTGCATCGCGCGTTGTCGTAAATCCCCTCATTAGGTCGTTTTTGATTTCGATGTTATATTGCAAACCTTCAAGGGCGAGACGTTGGTGAGAGAGATGTAAAAACGCCCCGGTCATCTCACCCATAACAACGGTAAGTGCGCGAACTGTATCTTCATTTGCAACGAGATTAACTTTTGCAAGCGCGGGGGAACTTTCGAAAATCGCCGCGCTAAGGTCTTTCTGCGGAACGCTCAAGTCTGAAAATTTGGAAAGAGTAACGACTACGCGGGAGACAGCCTCGACGGCGCTGACGAAGACCTCTTTTCGGAAGGCCATTTCCCGTTCGCGATTAAGCCTTCTGTCATTGGCACGATTTGTCCAATGGCTGCCAAGAAGCGTAAACACTGAACCGGCAACCACGCCCCAGAATGTTCCTGGCACTTGGGAGAGTAACCGAAACATTTCTGCCAACCGTCCTGCAAAAAGCGTGGCTAAATTCATATTAGGGTTACCCCTCGGAAACGGCACATGACCTATTGTTATTATGCGGCACCGCGGACTTTTGTCTAGTTCGATAACCAGGCTTTGGCGTCTCCGGGAAACAGCGCGAAATAAACCTCTAACATCCCTATGCGCTTGTAATGCTCGAAAAGTTCGCCTCGGCCCGAACCCGCGGTCGGGGGAACGTTGGTAGGTGGCCCGGCCAGGCTCACGCGGGAGCCCCGTCCTACTCGGTTTTTGTTGGGCGGGGTTTTTCGTCACGCATCGCAGGCTTCAACGACAGAGTTCCCCGCGCTGCTACAATTGCCTTCCACCGAAAATTGCGGAAGTCTGCCTAACGCCCATCCGGGACGCGAGAATGGTCAACCTGCGAGGCACCAATCCCGCCCAGCAGGACGGCACGGCGAGAAGCGAAGAGCGGAGGCGAAGGGTCCCATCACGCAGCCACGTGATCCACGTCCTAGCGACGGCTGTGGCCTTGCACTACTATGCCGTTCAAGAGGACGGGGAGTACTGTCTCTTTTCGCCGACGAGACCGCATGCAGACACCAAAGCTACGGCCGCTCTTGCCAACCAGCCACCCTCCGCACTATCTTCATCCTGCGATGCATCCGTCTAAATCCTTTGCTTTGACGAATTTGCCTTTAACCCCTACGCGCTCACGATTTTGCGCGGAAAATCTTCGTAACTTCATGAAAACAAGGATCTCAGGGGGAGGGGGGGAGGGGGGGAGCCGCCACTCCAATCTCACACTTTGTCATCCTGAGCGAGGACGCGCCGAGCAAAGCGCGTCGAGTCGAAGGACCTGCATTGTTTGCGGGCGGAGCCGGGTGCCCCACTCGGGCGTCCTTTGGCCGGCTGAGTTTTTCCCAAACCAAGAGTCTGGGTGCCCCATCCTTTGCCCTCCTTTGGCAAAGGGTGGGAATAAACGGGTGCCCCACTCGGCCTTCTTTTGGCCGGGTGGGGCTTTCCCTCGCCCTCGCTGTCCTGTTTACCGTCTCCTGCTTCGCCGCCCAGAGGCCCACTCCCTCGGGTGAAGCCCAGACCGCGCGCTACTTCGAGAGCATCCGCAAAGACCCGAACCTGCTGGTGGCTTTCCTGCTCCAGATGCCGAAAGGCGGCGACCTGCACAATCATCTCTCTGGCGCGATCTACGCCGAGACTCTTATCGATTGGGCAAAGACCAGAATGCCTGCGTCGATCCCAAGACTTTCTACCTGACGCCTTCACTCAAGCTCTCGACTGGCGACCCCTACTGTCCCGCACCAACCGCGCTTGCCGAAACCGCTCTTTCGAACCCCATACTCTACCGCGGAATGGTGGACGCATTCTCGATGCGCAACTGGGAACTCTCAGGCCAATCAGGACACGACCATTTCTTCGACACCTTCGACAAGTTCGGCGCCGCCACGCATGGAAATACCGGCCCCATGCTGGCCGACACCGCCGCCCGCGCAGCTTCGCAGAAAGAGATTTATCAGGAGCTGATGTTCACGCCAACGGGAAAGCCGTTCGGCGACATGCTGAATTCCGAGGCCGTGAAAGCTGTATAGCTCACTGATGACGCATCTCCTGAGACATTTGCCGCCATGCGGAAGGCGCTCGATGAAAACGGGATGTCGAACGCCGTCCAGGATGCGCTTCAGCAAACCAATGAAGGTGAGAAGATTCGCAACACCCGACTGCAATGCGGTACGCCGGCTGCGAACCCCGGCTGCCAGGTAACGCAGCGCTATCTTTTCCAGGTCCTGCGCGGCCTGCCGAAAGAAATCGTGTATGCACAGATGCTGCTCGGCTTCGAACTCGCCAAGGCCGACCCGCGCTTTGTGGGCCTCAACATGGTCATGGCCGAGGATTACTACGTCCCCATGCACGACTTCCCTCTCCATATGCGCATGATGCACTATCTGCACAGCCAGTATCCCAGCGTGCATGTGACGCTGCATGCGGGAGAGCTGGTCGAGGGTCTGGTCCCGCCCGAGGGCCTGCGGTTTCACGTTCGCGATTCGGTCGAGATGGCTGGCGCCGAGCGCATCGGCCACGGCGTGGACGCGCTCAACGAAACCAACGCACTGGAACTTCTGCAAGAGATGGCGAAGAAGAACGTGATGGTGGAATCTGCCTCACCAGCAATGACGTCATCCTCGGCGTGAGCGGGGCAAATCATCCGCTGCATGACTTCATGAAAGCGGGAGTGCCGGTTGCGCTGGCCACTGACGACGAGGGCGTCTCCCGCTCCGACATGACGCACGAGTATCTGCGCGGCGTGGAAGACCAGAACCTCTCCTACACCGACTTGAAGCGCATGGCCCGTACCAGCCTGGAACACGCTTTCGTTTCGGGTGGAAGCTTGTGGAGCGATGGCAAGTCGTTTGCGCCAGTCAAAGAGTGCTACGGTGCAATCCAGCATGGCGCGGCGCCCTCGCCGGCATGCCAGAAGTTTCTCGACTCCAGCGAAAAGGCTCGACTGCAATTGAAGTTAGAACAGCAGTTCCGCGAGTTTGAAGGAAGAAATGGCCGGCTACAGTTGAAAGCTCTCGGGCAACAGCGCACTGATCTTAGTCAGCTTGCGCGGTCACCTTCGGATTCGTACAGGACGATGGCATTGGGCCCGAACTCGGACAGCACCTGACGGCAAGCGCCGCATGGTGAGCAGCTCTGGTGCTCGCGATTAACGACGGCAATGGCTCAGATACTGATGCCTTTTGACAGCTTCCCCTCGACGATGGCGCGAAACACTGCCGTTCGCTCGGCGCAGTTCGTGAGGCCATAGGAGACGTTCTCCACGTTACAGCCGCTGACGATTTCGCCTTCACTTGTGAGCAGCGCCGCGCCGACGTAGAAATTGGAATAGGGCGCATAGGCCTGCGCCGCGGCCGCCTCGGCTGCGCCCCACAATTTGCTCTCAAGCTCTTCCGTCAGCTTCGTCATTTCAATTACCCGGCTGCGGGCTGGTTTCGCCCAGTTTCGGCACGGTCTTCATGTCGGGAACAATCGGCGCCGGCTTGGGGGCCGCGTAGGGCGGAGGGTCCACTGCGCTGTCGAGCCATGCCGTGTACCAGAGGTTGCGCAGCATGTCGGCAGCGAAGGCCATGCGCTCCTCGATAAATCGCCGCGATTCCGGCGTGCCCGCTCCCGAGAATCCTCCGGCCTTCTCCAGTTGATACACCTGCTCAACGTAGCCGTTCGATTTCTGCAGGTAGGCAAGATAATCCTGGAAGGGCTTCTCCAGCTTGGTCGCCTTGTCGGGAACCAGCGAAACGAACTGCAATTGCTTTTCGTTGGCGGCCACGAACTCGCCTTCCATCTTCCAATGGATGTCTTAGCGGTGGTGTAGCCATTCGGATTGGCGCCGGTCCATCCGTTGTAATTCACCGTGGTGTGCAGCGGGTTGGCGCCGTCACCGACGTAATGCCCGAGCCATCCGGCGTAGAAAATCGCGTTGCGCTCGGCAAACTCCGTGCTCTTGTGGTCGCGCAGCGCATGGCGGTACTCGCGAAATGCCACGACCAGACGCCCATAGACCTCCATGGTGATGTATGGCTGCAAGCCCACCTTTTCCGGCAGGAGAGTGTCGGGCTTACCCGGAGTTTGCTCGCGCTTGGCGTCGAGAGCGCGATAGAAGCTGTAGCGGTCGGGCGGCAGTGTCATGCCCTCGACCAGTTCCAAGTCAATGAAGTGGTCTGGTTCCTGCGACAGCTTCAGCGCCAGTTCCGACTTCTCGCGCCAGCGGTCCGGCTCAGGCCCCAGGTAGGCCAATTGTTCCTCGGCATTCTTCAAGAACGCGGGCACGTCAGATGGCAGTTTTTCCGCCGCCGCCCGGTTGATCATCATGTGACCTTCGTTGCCCCAGGGCCACGCCGAGTTTGCCAGGAGGAGCACGGTGAGAACTATCGGGATCAAGCGGGATCGCATGGGAGCCATGATTATTTGGGTATTTCCGCGACCTTCGCCAACACCGCCGGCTCGGGCTTTTCCAGCTTGGCAAGGTTGGGTTCAAAGCAGCGACGGCAGCGCGCTTCGTACATGCCCGACGTGCCTACGACGATGAGGTCTTCGCTGGCGACCAGCCGCTGCGTGTGCTTGGCCGGATTGCCACATTGCATACAGATTGCCAGCGTCTTGGTGATCTCGTCGGCCACTGCCAGCAATTCGGGTATGGGATGAAATGGGCGACCGAGATAGTCCGTGTCGAGCCCGGCGATGATGATGCGTTTACCCATGTCGGCCAACCGCACCGCGAGGTCCACCAGTTCCATGCCCAGGAACTGCGCCTCGTCAATGCCGATGACTTCGGTGCGGACGTCGAGTTGCGCCTCAACCTCGGCCGAGTTTCGCACCGAAATCGAACGGATCTTCAAATCGCTGTGCGAAACAATGTGGTCGGCTGAGTAGCGGTCGTCAATGCCCGGCTTAAAGATCTGCACTCGCTGGCGCGCGATCTCGGCCCGGCGCAGGCGCCGAATCAGCTCTTCACTCTTGCCGCTGAACATGGGACCGCACACCACTTCGATCCAGCCGAGATTGCCTTTCGCCCAATTCATCCGATTTCTGCCGGCTGCCCTGAGAGTGCAGCCTCCACGTTCCCTTCCGTTCGAGAATATCGCATCGCCAGAAACTGCTTCAGTTCGTCGAAGCTGGTAAATACGTGCGACGCGCAACCCAGAATCCAGCCACTGATGTGCTCGATCGGCAGCTTCGTGACCAGGTAAACCGGGATGCCGCGGCGGTGCGCCAGTGTCAGCTCCGCCTGGGACCCTGCGCCTTTCGAAGCATGCTCGTCCCAGAAGGCGACGATGTAGTCCGTCCGCTGCTCGATCCAGTCGAGGTCATAGGCGATGATCTTGCGAATGGTCTGCTGAAATCGCGGTAAGTCCGAGTGCTTCCAACCGCGAAATTCGCGGCGTTCCACTTCCGTGAGGTTTTTCTTTTCGTCCTCGGCCGGATCGTACACTTCATGCCCAAGCGACCGCAGAAACGGTGTCACCTCCGCCCGCCAGCGCTTGCCGTGATCGGGGGAATACTCAATAGCGCCTGTCAGATAAACCTGCATGGGAAAGGAGATTGTCGTCGCTCACGCCGCAAAGGTCAATCGAGGCGGGGAGGGTAACTGAGGAAAACACGGAATCCGGCTGCAAGGCATTAGCGGGCAAAGCGCCGACGCTGTTACACCCTCGCCAGATGCACGCCAAACCACTTCTGCCGGTCGAACCAGCTGTGCTCGAGTTGGAATCCGCTGTCACGAAGGATCGACTCACCATGTCTCTGGTGTACTTGTAACTGTTCTCGGTATGGATGCGCTCGCCCGCCGCGAACGAAACGTCCATGTCGACGGCAGCCAGAAACACACGCTGCGCAGACACGCTCTCCAAATGCATCTCCATGCGGGAGCAGCGCTTGTTCCACACGGCAACGTGACGGAACGCCGTCAGGTCAAAATCTGCGTCGAGCTCACGGTTCAGCCGCGCCAGCATGTTCTTGTTGAACCCGGCAGTCACACCCTGCGCGTCGTCGTAAGCCGGCACCAGGACCTTCGGAGGTTTTGACCATATCGGTGCCCAATAGAAGCGCGTCGCCTGCGCGCAGCGTGCGCCGGATTCTTCGCAGCATGCAAATCGACTCATCCGGCTCGAAGTTCCCGATGCTGGAACCGATGTACAGCACCAGCTTGCGCCCCGAAATCCGGCTCAACGCCTCTACCCCGCCTGTGTAGTCGGCCACAATTGGGTTCACGCGCAACTGCGGAAATTGACTCCCCAACTGCCGCTACCGCCTCTTGCAACGCGCTCGGCGAAACGTCGATGGGATAGAACAACGCCCGGGGCTGCCGCTGCAGCAGCTCCTCGATCAGGATGCATGTCTTGGTCGCCGTGCCAGCGCCCAACTCCACCAGCGTCAGCGACGGTCCGGCGGCCCGCAGAATCTCGCGCGCGTATCCCTCGAAGATCGCCCGCTCGGTGCGGGTCAAATAGTACTCGGGAATCTCGGTGATCTGCTCGAACAGCGCAGACCCCGCCTCGTCGTAAAACAACTACGAGGGCAGACGTTTGGGCGAAGCGCTCAGGCCTTGTCGCGCCGCCATCGCCGTGGCGGCATTGGGCAAGAACTGCAGTTGTTTGCTAGTCGCCATTGGCCAACCGGATCCCCATGAACTGCCAGCGCGCGTGCGGCGGAAAGAAATTGCGATATGTCCGGCGAATGTGCGACTGCGGGGTCGCGCACGATCCTCCGCGCAGCACCATCTGGTTGCACATGAACTTGCCGTTGTATTCGCCCACGGCTCCTGCCGCCGGCTTGAAATCCCGGATAGGCCAGGTACGCACTCGCCGTCCACTCCCACACGTCGCCGAACATCTGAGTCAACGGGCCGTCCCCGGATACCGTACGCGGGTGCAGCGCGCCAGCTCTCCACAAAGTTGCCCTCGATGGCGCACATCTGCGCCGCCGCCTCCCATTCGAACTCGGTCGCCAGCCGCGCCCCGGCCCAGCGTGCAAACGCATCGGCCTCGTAGTAGCTCACGTGGCACACTGGCTCGTCCGCGCGCACCGGACTGCATCCCATTCAGCGTGTAATGCCACCAATCGCCGTCGCGCCTCTCCCAGTACAAGGGAGCACTCCACTGATTGGCTGCGCACGCAGTCCCATCCATCGGAGAGCCACAGTTCCGCGGCGGCGTAGCCGCCTCGCGCATGAATTCCAGATATTCGCCGTTGGTCACCAGCCGCGAGGCAAGGCGAAACGGCGTCCAGATAGACATTGTGACGCGGTGCTCTCGTTGTCGAAGGCAAAATCGTCGCCCTCGTGCCCGGCCCCGTACACGCCCTCCGGAAACGCCTGCCAGCGCAAGGGGGCAACGCTTCCCACACTCTCCGTTGCGGGCGCGTCGCGATATGCCGGACGCAGCGGGTTCGCTGCCAACCCATACTTCACGTCCGTCACGATCAATTCCTGGTGCTGCTGCTCGTGGTTGATTCCGAGCGCAACCAGGTCCCGAATATCGTCCGCGGCAACTCCCGTGCCAGCAACTGCACCATCGCTTCGTCTACGTGCCTGCGATAAGCATGCACCTCGTCCAGCGCGGGCCGCGACAACACATGGCGCAGCGAACGCAGCGGACGCTCCCCAACTACGTTGTAATACGAGTTGAAAAGGTTGCGAAATGCGGGATTGACCGGCCTGTATCCCGGCAGGTTCTCGCTCAGCAGAAACGTTTCAAAGAACCACGTCGTGTGCGCCAGGTGCCACTTCGCCGGACTGGTGTCGGGCATGGCTTGCAGGCTGTGGTCTTCCACCGTCAGCGGAGCACATAAACGCAGCGACGCGGCGCGCGCGTCGGCATAGCGCTCGCGGAGCCCGTCTGCCGTCACAGTTTCTTCCCGCCGAATTGTGGGTGTGACCGCCATAGGTGCAAATCGCCTGAAACAGAAAATTGAGAGCGTCTTCCGAAAAGATGTTTCGCTCGCCAGAAAGCTGCAAATTTTAAGTGAATTTGTAAACCTTACACGGCCCCACTTGCCGTGCAATTTCTAAGTCAATCACAGCCCCCGTGAGGGCCGCACACAACTGCTTACAATTTCAGGCCTGCCGCGGCGGCCATCGTATCTTTCATTTCTTCCACCGCAAATGCCGGCTTCCGGTAACGCCCCAGCCAATCATTCCAACGTATCTTGAGCACTTCCCCACCCATGCGCAGCCCGTCACGAAGCGGATTGATCTTCGAGCGATGATCGTGGGCCCATTCCACCGGGACCTCGGTCGTCCGCAGCCGAAACTTCTTGGCCAGAAACAACAGTTCCGGGTCGAATCCCCAGCGCTCGATATGCTGCCGCGTAAACACTGTTTCAATCGCCCGCCGGTTAAAAGCCTTGAAGCCGCACTGCGTGTCTTTGAAGCGCAGTCCCAACACTATTCTCAAGCCCAAGTTGAACAGCCGTCCATACAATTGGCGGAGCCGCGGCTGGCGTTCGGTTTGCAACTCGCGCTGCAGCCAGCGTGAACCGATGGCGACGTCGGAGCCTGCAGCCAGCGCCGCGAAAAGCTTATCGGCTTCGGTAATCGGGGAGGACAGGTCGGCGTCGGTGAACAGCGCCATCTCGCCGCGTGCATGGAGCATGCCGTTGCGAACGCTATACCCCTTGCCGCGATTCCCCGGATTCTCTACCAGCACGACCATTCCATCTGAGGCCGTGAACCGCCGCACCACGCCAGCGGTGTCATCGCTGGAACCATCATTGACGACGATGACCTCGGCATGCCAACCGCGCTCCCGCAGGTAGTCGAGCACCTTGGGAATCGACATGCCCAGCCTCTCGCTTTCGTTGTAGGCAGGGATAACGATGCTGTGGGTGGGTCGGCTCATGGCGATCAGAAGACGTGCACATTGTAAGTCACAGGAGCCGTAATTCGTTCATCCGTCGAGTCTTCCGAGGTGGTTACTTTCGTAATTTGCGCCCGTTCCGAAGCCGCGTTACGCTGACGGCAAATGCGCCACATATATATTTTCGCTGCTCTACTCACCATCGTTCCGATAGCTCACTCTGCGTCGAAGCCCCACGTGATGAGCTTCGGCAAACCCACCACGGTGAAAATGCTGCTGGGCCCTTCCGAAGAGAAAAGCTTGACCATCTCGGTGCGACCTCTTTTCCTCGACACCAAGCTGAAGGAGTACACCACCGGCCCGGCGCACGACGTCACCGACCGCGTCTTCGTCGTCCGCCGCGCCTATCGTGTGAATGACTCGCTGCCCACCGAGTCCTCCGCCCGCTGGCTGTGGCAACGCGGCGGCTGGCTGCTGGTCGATCGCAGCACCGGGCACATCACCCAAATCAAGCTGCCGGACTTCGACCCGTACTACTCCGACGTGAGCTGGTATCGCGACTACGCGGCTTACTGCGGCGTCGCCGACGACGGCAACCGCGTCTCCGCCATCGTTGCCCAGATCACCACCAAAAAACCGCTCTACAAAAAGACGCTGGAAAAGCTCGGAGGCGAATTTCCAAACGCCGTGTGCGAAGCGCCGCTCTGGCAGCGTAATCCCGCCCGCGTCGTCTTCTCTCCCCTGGGTGGCGAGCAACTTTCGGTGGACATCAACGGCCGATTTGCAGACGTCACGCCCGACACCCCTGCCGAGGAATGAAGTAAACTGTCGGCACCCTTCGTCCCGCAAAGCGGGATCAGGACAGGCCTTGAAGTCCTTCGACGAACTGCTTCATGACGCTGAACTCGCCCATGGCCATCTGTGCGCCGGGCAGATCCTCGGCGTTCGCATGGCCATGCTCGGCCTCGAACTGCTAGGGCTCGATGATCCCTATGGCAAAGACCGCAAGCGCCTGGTCACCTATGTTGAAATCGATCGCTGCATGACCGACGCGATCTCGGTGGTCACCGGATGCCGCCTGGGCAAGCGCGCCCTCAAGTTCCGCGACTGGGGTAAGGTTGCGGCCACGTTCGTCGACCTTAAATCAGGCCGCGCGGTTCGCCTCGCCGCCCGCGAAAGCTCCAAGGCGCTGGCCCGCCAGATGCATCCCGAAATCGAGAACAAGAACCAGCAGCAGATGCTGGCCTACCGCGAGATGCCCAACGACGACCTATTCACGGTGCAGTGGGTGAAGGTCTCGGTTCCACCGGTGGAACTTCCAGGCTACAAGGGCGAGCGCATCGTCTGCGCACAATGCGGCGAGGGCATCAACTTCCAGCGCGAAGTGCGCCGCGACGGCGTAATTCTCTGCCGCTCGTGTGCCGGCGAGCGGTATTACGATCCCGTTTAGGCCAGGCTTGCCGCCAGCGCGTGTTCCACCACGTGCGCCGTTCGCAGCACGGTCGCCTCGTCGAAGTGCTTGCCCAGAATCTGCATCCCGATGGGTAACCCTTCCCTGCTCTTGCCGCACGGCACTGTAATTCCCGGCACGCCGACCAGGTTCGCCGTCACGGTATAGATGTCGGCGAGGTACATCGCCAGCGGATCGTCCGCCTTCTCACCCAGCTTGAACGCCGGAGTTGGCGTGGTCGGCGTGACAATCGCATCGACCTTGGCGAATACCTCGTCGAAGTCGCGCGCCAGCAAGCTGCGCACTTTCTGCGCCTTCAGGTAATAGGCGTCGTAATATCCCGTGCTTAATGCAAAAGTTCCGAGCATGATGCGGCGCTTTACTTCGGTGCCGAATCCGGCGTCGCGGGTCTTGCGATACATCTCCGCCAGCGTCTTGGCGTCGCGCGCCCGCACGCCATAGCGCACGCCGTCAAAGCGCGCCAAATTCGAGGAAGCTTCCGCCGTCGCGATCAGGTAATACGTCGGAATCGCGTATTCCGTGTGCGGCAGCGATACCGGCACCACTTCACAGCCCGCCTTTGCTAGTTCGTGGATGCCATTTTCAACAGCGGACCGCACTTCGGGGTCGAGCCCTTCGGCGAAATACTCTTTGGGGACGCCGATCCGCAGCCCTGTGACCGGCTTGCCGATTTCCGCTGCGTAATCGGGCACAGCCAAGTCTGCCGAGGTCGAGTCCATCGGATCGCGCCCCGCCATTTGCCGCAGGATGAGCGCCACATCTTTCACCGTCTTGCCGAACGGCCCAACGTGGTCCAGCGACGACGCGAAGGCGATCAGCCCGTACCGCGAAACTCGCCCGTACGTCGGCTTCAGGCCGACCACGCCGCAGAACGCGCCTGGCTGCCGAATCGAGCCGCCGGTATCTGTGCCCAGCGATGCAACTGCCGTTCCCGCTGCCACCACCGCTGCTGATCCGCCAGACGAGCCTCCCGGCACCCGCGTCACATCGCGCGGGTTCTTCACCGGATGGAATCCCGAATTCTCGTTCGACGAACCCATGGCGAACTCATCACAGTTGGTTTTCCCTAGCACGATCGCGCCTGCGGCTTCGAGCCGCGCCACCGCCGTCGCATCATAGGGAGCAATGAAGTTGTCGAGAATCTTTGACCCTGCGGTGGTCCGCACGCCTTTCGTGGTGAGCACGTCTTTGATCGCAATTGGCACGCCCGCCAGCGGAGGCAGCGCGTCGCCCTTGTCCGCCAGCGCATCCACCCGCTCGGCCTGGCGATGGGCGCGTTCCTTGCACAGCGTCAGGTATGCGCCAATCGCCGGGTCTTCGGCTTCAATCTTCTTGTAGAACGCGTCCACCAGCGCCGTCGCCGTCGACTGCTTCTCCAGCACCGCCGTCCGCGCTGCATCTACTGTCAGTATGTCGAGATTCGTCATGTTTTGAAGGGGCCTGGATTCTGCCGTGCAGTTCCTATTTCTCAATCACCTTGGGCACTTTGAAAAACGTGCCGTCAGTCTGCGGAGCGTTCTTCATCGCCTCGTCATGCGGCAGCGACGGACGCAGCTCATCCGGCCGCATGGCATCGCCACCAGCCGCTCCCGCGCCGTAACGGCTTGCCACCTGCGCCATCGGCTCGACGTTGGCCGTGTCGAGCTGATTCAACCGCTCGATGTATCCGAGAATCGAATTCAGGTCTTTCAGCATGCGCGCGCGTTCCTCGGCTGTGAGCTCCAGGTGAGCCAAATCCGCGACGTAGGAAACGTCCTTTTCCGAAACCATGTCTTACTGTCCTCGCGATTCCACAATTGACCGGCCGGCCTGCGGCGCCACTACGAACGAGATGCTCACCACTTGTTTCCCCGCGAGCTGGTTCAATCCCGCAAGATATTGCTGATACATCCCCTGCAATTGTTTGCGCCAGGCCGTGTCGGGCACCGCCACAATCAGCACGCCGTCCACAAAGCTCAACGCGCGCGTCTTCTCCGCCACGGTTGCCCCGCACACCACCGGCCAGGCCAGCAGCGGAGCGTCTTCGCCCGCCGGCCCGCAGACTTTCTCGGCAAAAATTTTTCGCAGTGTTCCGCGCGCCTGCTGCATGGTGTGAACTTTGATTCTAGACGATTTCCCGCTCGAACTCCGCCCTCACCCACGCGACCGCCTCGTCGCGGCTGCGCAACCTGCCCTCAAGTTGCGCATCTTCCACCGCCGCCAGGATTTCTTTGAACCGCGGCCCCGGCTTGTAACCCAACTCAATCAACTCACGCCCGCTCAGCAACGGCTGCGGACGAATTTCCTCCGGCGGAGTCGTCCGCAGCTTCTCCGCCACGAAGGTGTAGAGCTCCAACCCTCCGTGGCTCGCTAGGCAATCCATTCGATGCAGCTCCATGTGCTCATCAAACCGCGGCAGCCGCACGAACTTCTTCAACGTCGAAGCTTTCATGCGTTCCACGTCTTTAAAGCGCATGTGGTTTGCCACCAGCGCCTCAATCTGCTCAGTGTCGTCATTGGAAAAATTCAGGCGACGGCAAATCTCATGCGCCATCGCCACCCCGACTTCCACATGCCCGTCAAAGCGAATGCGGTCCGGCGCCACACGAAACGTCGCAGGCTTGCCCACGTCGTGCAACAGCGCTCCCCACGCCAGAGTCCGCGAACACCCGGCGCGCAACTGCTCCAGCAGCATCATCGTGTGGATCCACACATCACCCTCAGGATGAAACTGCGGCGGCTGCTCGACGCCATGCATTTTCGGTATCTCGGGCAACACTTCTTTCAGCAAGCCGGCTTCATCAAGCAGTTCGAACGCCCGCCGCGCGTGACCCTCCGTAAGCATCTTGGCCAGCTCATCGCGCACCCGCTCGCGGCTCACCTGGTGAATGCCCGGCGCCAGCTTTTGCATGGCGCCGAACGTCGGCGGATCGATGGTGTATCCAAATCGCGCCGCGAACCGCACCGCCCGCAACAGGCGCAGCTTGTCTTCCAGGAACCGCCGCTCAGGATCGCCGATCGCACGAATGATTCCAGCCTCGAGGTCCGCGCGCCCGCCGACAAAATCAAGCACGCGATTCCCCTCCAGCGGATCCATCAGCAACCCGTTTATCGTGAAGTCGCGCCGCTGCACATCTTCTTCCGGAGACTTTGAGTACTGCACTTTGTCGGGATGCCGCCCGTCGGAATAAATCCCGTCGCTACGAAACGTGGCCACTTCCACCGGATGCGGCGCTCCAACCGGATCAAACTCGCGCCCGTCTTTCGGGACCGGCACCAGTACCACACCGAATTGCGCCCCCACCGCATACGTCTCCGGAAAGATGCGCATCACATCATTCGGCGTCGCGTCGGTGGTCACGTCGTAGTCGGTGGGCTCCAGCCCCAGCAGCATGTCGCGCACACATCCGCCTGCCAGGTACGACTGAAAGCCGTGCCGACGCATCTCGCGCACTACCTCGATGGCGTGGTGTTTCATGGATGAGGAGATTGTAGCCCGTTGGCTTTCTCGACTTCGACACGCTGAGAAAGGAGACCGCTTTCGCTTTTTACTTATTGCTAATTGCTTATTGCTGATTGCCACTCGACCACCCGCCACCCTCGTACAATAAAACTGTGCCCTCCACCTACATCCTCGGCATCGAGTCATCCTGCGACGAAACCGCCGCCGCCGTGGTGCGCTCGGGCGAAGAACTCGTTTCCAACGTCGTTTACTCGCAGATCGCGACGCACCAGCCTTACGGCGGAGTTGTCCCCGAGTTGGCCTCGCGCGAACACCTGCGCGCCATCGTGCCCGTGGTCCGAAAGGCCCTCGAAGACGCCGGCAAGACGTACGCCACCATCGACGCCATCGCCGTCACGCAAGGCCCCGGTCTCGCAGGTGCACTGCTCGTCGGACTCAGCTACGCCAAGGCCCTCGCCTTCGCCGCCGACAAGCCGCTTATCGCCGTGAACCATCTCGAAGGGCACATCCACGCCGTGTTGCTCGAAGAGCGGCAGAACGGCAACCGCGACTTGCAATTCCCCGTGCTCGCCCTTGTTGTCAGCGGAGGCCACACCCACCTCTATCTTGCCGAGCGTCACGACTCCGGCTGGACCTACCGCAACATCGGACACACCCGCGACGACGCCGCCGGCGAGGCCTTCGACAAAGTCGCCAAGTTGCTTGAACTGGGCTATCCCGGTGGGCCAGTCATCGACTTTCTGGCGCAACATGGCAATCCTCACGCGGTGAAGTTTCCCTTCGCCCAGATCAAGCATCGCGACCGCAATCCAGAGAACCGCCACTCGCCTGACGAGCACCGCACCGACTTCTCCTACAGCGGCATCAAGACGGCAGTGCTGCGCTATGTCGAGGTCCACAGCCTGGCCGAGAGCATCCAGCGCCGTCGCGAAGCGATGCAATCGATCGCGAAACCGAATGCCGAAGACTACCTCGCCGCCTGCGACCGCCAGACACTCGACCTCGTCGCCTCATTTCAACGCGCTGTGGTCGACGACCTAGTCAGTAAGACGTTGTCTGCCGCCGTTGATTTCGGCGTCGCCACGCTGCTCGTCACCGGAGGCGTCGCCGCCAACAGCGAACTACGCACGACCTTCGCTGAACGTGCAGCAGAAGAAGGGGTCCCCGTGCTCTTTCCCTCGCGCAAGCTCTCCACCGATAACGCTGCAATGATCGCCGCTGCCGCTTACCCGCGCTTCCTCGCAGGAGAATTTGCCGGACCCGACCTTTCCTCCGATCCTGGCCTTCGACTGGGCTAGCGCCACGAACAGCGAAAAGCGGCCTTCAGCCACACCTCCGCCCTCTCGCGCAACCTTCCACTTGTTCGACAGGGGGCCTATTCTTCTTCGGTGGGGATCTTCGCTTCGATGTCCATGTCGCGGAATTCGCTCGACTCAAAGATCTCGCGGCATTCGAGGCACTCCACGAATTCCGCGTCTTCGTGGCGCGACACCACTTGGACACGAGGATGACGACACGTCTGGGACATGGCCTCGCTCTGGGGATAGATGTTGCTTCGGTTCGTCGGCTGGATGTAATTCATAGCGCTTTGCCCGAACCCCTCGGGCACTTGAGAATTGAGCGGTATTTTAGCCCGACCGGCAGCGAAGTCAAGCATTTCCCGCTGTTCAAATGTAAAAATCTTTCGGCGACGACGACGCGCCCGCGTCTGATCGCGCCTCATTTTCACTTCGGTCGCTGGGTGAACTTCCCGAGTGCATATTCACCCAATCGATTCGCTAATCGTAGGTCGCGAGCATCCGCAAACGACGGCCGCTCACGCCGCCACGCCGGTTTGTACAACGTCGGTACCCGCGTCGACAGGTTCTACAGTCCGACAAGGTGCCTTCCAACCACTCGCTGCCCCGCGGAAACTCGCTCGCAAACCATGGCCACATCGCAGACTTCAGTCATGTCAGATTCTCCTGAATTCCTCTTGCACGGTCCAAAATGGTCGCATATCTCCCACGTTCCGGAAAAAATATCCGACGATTTTTATCGCCAATCAACAAGCCATTTAGCCTCATGGAGTTACCACTCACTGCAAATTCTCGACCTTGACTGCAAAGGCTTGCATTCTGACCCACGGATGCCTAAAATCAAATTGCGACTAATTTAGTCGGCAATGCGTCAAACGTACTGAGAATCGCTATGCTCAAGCTCACCAAAAAAGCGGACTACGGCCTGATTGCCATGCGGCATCTCGCCGAGCACGCCGACTTGGGGGCGTGCAGCGCCAAAGACCTGGCGGAGATGTACAGCATTCCTCAGGAAGCGCTGGCGAAAATCCTGCAGCGGTTGACCAAGGCAAAGCTGCTCACTTCGCAGTACGGCACCAATGGCGGTTACACCCTGTCGCGCGATCCGCGCCGTATCACGGCTTATGAGGTGATCCGCGCCATCGAGGGCCCGCTGTTTATTACGTCGTGCAGCTCGGCCACCGCAGATTGCGATCAGAGCGACCGCTGCACCGTGCGCGAGCCGCTGCGCAAAGTCAGCCGCACCATCGAAGAAGTTTTGAACAAACTAACCATCTGGGACATGACGGAGCCCGAGCCGGAAACATCGCCCGAACTGGTGACCCTCGGGTGGCCGTCCAGCAAGGCAGAACAAGTTTAGGAGACTACGGCAATTATGAGCACGAATGTCATCGCAGAGAACTTGCCCGCGGGCGTAAAACTTCCCATCTACATGGACAACCACGCCACCACGCGCACCGATCCCCGCGTGCTGGAAGAGATGCTGCCCTATTTCGCCGAGTACTTCGGCAACGCCGCCAGCCGCAACCACGAGTTCGGATGGGTCGCCGAGCAGGCCGTCGAGCAGGCGCGCGAGCGTATTGCCAAGCTCATCGGCGCCAATTCGAAGGAAATCATCTTCACCTCAGGCGCCACCGAGAGCGACAATCTCGCCATCAAGGGCGTTGCCGAAATGTACCGCGAGAAGGGCAACCACATCATTACCCAGGCAACCGAGCACAAGGCCGTGCTCGACACCTGCAAGCGCCTGGAGAAGTATGGCTTTCGCGTGACCTACCTGCCGGTGCAGAAGGACGGCCGCATCGACCTCGAAGATCTCAAGCGCGCCATGGACGACAAGACGATTCTCGTCACCATCATGGCCGCCAACAACGAAATTGGCGCGTTGCAGCCCATCCGCGAAATCGGCGCACTGTGCCATGAACGCGGTGTGCTCTTCCACACCGACGCGGTGCAGGCCATCGGCAAAGTCCCGTTCAATGTCATCCAGGACAACGTTGACCTCGCCTCGATCACGGCGCACAAGCTGTACGGGCCCAAAGGCGTCGGTGCCCTCTACGTTCGCCGCAAGAACCCGCGCGTCCAACTGGTCGCGCAGATCGATGGCGGCGGCCATGAGCGCGGCATGCGCTCCGGCACTCTGAATGTCCCCGGCATCGTCGGACTTGGTAAAGCGTGCGAAATTGCAAACCTGGGAATGGTCGAAGAGGCCAAGAAAATGGCCGGGCTTCGCGACCGGCTGAAAGACGCCATCATGGGCCAGCTCGACGAGTGTTACATCAACGGCTCGGTGGAGCACCGCCTGCCGAACAACTTGAACATCAGCTTCGCGTATGTCGAAGGTGAGTCACTGCTAATGGGCATCAACGACATCGCAGTGTCGAGCGGTTCGGCCTGCACCTCGGCCACGCTTGAGCCATCGTATGTATTGAAGGCGCTGGGCGCGGGCGATGACCTGGCGCACAGCTCCATCCGCTTCGGTCTCGGCCGCTTCAACACCGAAGCCGAGGTCGATTACGTCGCCAAGCGCGTCGTCGATACCGTGAAGCGCCTGCGCGAGCTTTCTCCTCTGTACGAAATGGCGAAAGAAGGCGTCGATTTATCGAAGGTTGTCTGGGCGGCAGAACCGGCCCACTAGTTGCAGGCGGCGCGTCTCCAAAGATCGTAGGGTGGCTGCGTCGCGAAGGATTTGTATCAGGGCACGGCTTCAGCCGTGCCGGACCGAGGTTCTTAGAAACGCGGTTTTAGCCGCTGCGGTAATGAATTTAGGAGAAACACAATGGCATACAGCGACAAGGTTCTCGATCACTACACCAACCCCCGCAACGTCGGCTCGCTCGACAAGAGCAGCACCGAAGTGGGCACCGGACTGGTCGGCGCGCCCGAGTGCGGCGACGTCATGAAGCTGCAGATCAAGGTCAATCCCGTGACCAACATCATCGAGGACGCCAAGTTCAAGACCTTTGGCTGCGGCTCGGCGATTGCGTCGTCTTCGCTCGCCACCGAGTGGGTAAAGGGCAAGACCGTGGACGAAGCCCTGCAGATCAAGAACACAGAGATCGTGAAGGAGCTTTCGCTTCCTCCGGTCAAGATCCACTGCTCGGTGCTGGCCGAAGACGCCATCCGCGCAGCCATCGGTGACTGGAAGAAGAAGCAGGGACAGGAACAGACGGCCTCGGTCGCCGCGCAGCAGGCGTAAACTGGCATGGGAGAGCGGTGCCGCGCCTTACCGCGCGACGCCGCGAATCACGACGATGACTACGGTCAACATTGAAAATCCGGCGCAGGCTCCGGCGGCACCGGCCAAGGGCATTCAAGTCACGGACAAGGCTCTGGCCCGCATACGTACCGCCATGGCCAAGGAGAATATCTCCCCGTCCGAGGGCGGCTTGCGGCTTGGCGTGCAGGGCGGCGGCTGTTCCGGTCTGAGCTACAACATTCGCTTCGACACCCAGCCGCGCGAGCGCGACCGCGTCTTCCAGTATGACGACGTCCGCGTCTTTGTCGATCCAAAGTCGTTCATCTACCTGCACGGCATGATTCTGGACTACGAGGAAAGCCTCATGCACCAGGGCTTCGTCTTCCAGAACCCGAATGCGAAGAAATCGTGCGGCTGCGGCACGTCGTTTTCGTAAGAAATCTCGCACAGTTCACGGGATTCCGATGCGGCCGGTGCGAGATGCGCCGACTGGTCGAAACGCTCGCACTGCGATGAGGGGACGATGATTCCGAGTCTCTTCAGAGACAGCAGTTTCATAAGTCGGCGCTTCAGCGCCGCATGGATTCGAGAGAAGACACATGGCTTCGGCACACAATTTCGACAAGTCCGGCGTGCTGGTTTCGACCCCGTCGAAGCCCGTCACCACCGAGTGCTGGTCATGCGGAGCCATGCGCGCCGCCCACTATTGCCAGGAGTGTGGCAAGGTCCAGCCTCCGGCGCCGGTTGATTACTTCACTTTTTTCGGTCTGCCCTACAAGCTAAACCTCGACACCGCTCAGCTCGAGCGCGACTTCTACGCCCTCAGCCGCAAGCTCCATCCCGACATCAACGCCACAGCCAACAGCAGCGAACAGGAGTGGAGCCTGGAGAAGACCTCCCAGCTCAACGACGCGTATCGCACGCTGAAAGACCCGGTCTCCCGCACCGAATATCTGCTCCGGCTGCAGGGCGTTCAGATGGAAGAGCAATCCAAGGCCGCCACCGACGAGGCCCGCAAGACCGGTGCCGCCAAGAAACAAGTGGTCCCGCCCGACCTGCTCGAAGAAGTTTTCGAGTTGAACATGCAACTCGAAGAGCTGCGCATGAACAAGAAGATGGGTGAAGACGATCCGGCGCTCGTTCGCCAGTTGCACAACGCCAAAAAGCATCTCGCTGAAAAGCAAAGTTCCATGCTCGCGGAACTGTCTGCCGCGTGGAACCAGTCGGACGCCCTGGTCGATCGCGCCGGCTCCGGCGAGAACGTAACCGAAAGCGATCGTGCCGCCGTGCGCGAAGCGATGATGGCCATCCTCAACCGCCGCGCCTACATCCGCAACCTCCTGCGCGAGGTCGACGAGGTGCTGGAAAGCTAAACCATGGCCACTGAACGCATCATCGGCATCGATCTTGGCACCACCAACTCGCTCGTCGCCTACATGGAGAACGACCGCCCCGTCGTCATCCCAGGCGAAGACGGCTTGAACCTCGTGCCCTCCGTCGTCGCCCTCGATGAGCGCGACCAGATCATCGTCGGCAACGCCGCCCGCAAATATCTCATCGAGACGCCCGAGCGCGCCGTGTACAGCGTCAAACGCCTCATGGGACGCGGCGTTGAAGACATTCAGGACGAGCTCAAGCTCTTCCCTTTCCGTCTCGCCGACGACCTCGCCGCTGGCGAAGTTTTGCGCATCAAGCTCGGCAACAGGACCTACACGCCTCCGGAGATTTCGGCATTCATCCTGCGCCAGCTCAAGCGCAACGCCGAGCGTTACTTCGGAGCACCGGTCACTAAGGCCGTCATAACCGTGCCCGCTTACTTCAATGATGCTCAGCGCCAGGCCACCAAAGATGCCGGCCGCATCGCCGGACTGGAAGTATTGCGCCTCGTCAATGAGCCGACAGCCGCATCGCTGGCTTACGGCCTCGACAAGAAAGAAACTGCGACGGTCGCGGTTTACGATCTCGGCGGCGGCACCTTCGACATCTCGATCCTGAAATTGCATGAGGGCATCTTCGAGGTCATCGCCACCAACGGCGACACCCACCTTGGCGGTGACGACATCGACAACCTGCTCATCGCCATCGCCCTCGACGACATTCAAGGCGAACTCGGCATGGACGTGCGCCGTAGTGGCGAGGCCGTGCAGACGATTCGCAAGGCAGTCATCGACGCCAAAATCGCTCTCTCCTCGCAAAACGAAGCCAAGCTCGACATCGAACTCCCCGGCGGCAAGCATTACCAGCGCACCATCACTCGCGAGCAGTATGAGCAGCTCATCCGTCCCGTCGTCGGGCGCACCATCGGCCCCGTCCGCCAGGCCATGAAAGATGCCGGCCTCACCGCAAAGCAGATCGACGAAGCCGTGTTGGTCGGCGGCTCCACCCGCGTCCCGCTAGTTCGCAAGCTGGTCGAAGAGCAGTTCGAGCGCACGCCCCACGCCGACCTCAACCCCGACGAAGTTGTCGCGCTCGGTGCGGCGGTCCAGGCCAACATTCTCGGCGGAGGCTCGGAAGCCACAAAAGAAATGCTGCTGCTCGACGTTACGCCGCTTTCGCTCGGCATCGAATCGCTCGGCGGAGGCGTGGTCAAGATCATCCACCGCAATTCGACCATTCCCGAGTCGGCGACGGAGCACTTCACCACTGGCGTCGAAGGCCAGACCAACGTCGCCATTCACGTCGTGCAGGGCGAGCGCGAACTAGCGAAAGACTGCCGCTCTTTGGCGCGCTTCGATTTGAAAGGCATTCCACCCATGCCAGCTGGACTGCCGCGCATCGAAGTGAAGTTCCTGCTCGACGCCAACGGCATCCTGCACGTGTCGGCGCGCGAAGCTCGTAGCGGCAAGGCCGCCGAGATCGAAGTGCAGCCCAGCTACGGCCTTACCGACGAACAGGTCGAGGGCATGATTCTCGAATCGTTCGACTACGCCGAAGAGGATTTCCAGAAGCGGCAGGTTGTCGAAGCGCGCATCGAGGCCGACACCATTCTTGCCGCGTTGGAAAAGGCGCGCAAAGGCCCCGCGTGGGGGCAACTGACCACGCGCGAACGCGATGACATCGGCAAGCTGGAAAACGCTCTGAAAGCGGTGACGCCCGGCGACGACTATCTGGCCATTCGCACCGCCATTGATGCTCTCAACCAGGCAACGATGCATCTGGCCGAATTGATGATGGACACCGCGGTTACCACCGCGCTCAAGGGCAAGACGATGGAGACCGCCGACGTGGGCGAAGGCCCCGCCTCGCCGCATCCCATCGCCAAAGCTGAGATCGAAAGCTAAGAGTTGGAGGCGCGCTTAGCGCAAGGTTTTAGCTAATTGCTAATTGCTAGTTGCTAATTGCTACGCTGCACAACGCGGCGATAACCGCCGCACTAGATTTGAGGACCTTATGCCCGACGAAAAATCCCAATCCACCGGAGCCGCCACCATCGACGCTCCCGGCACCAACACGGTGAAGGTCACGTTTCTCCCCGAGAACAAGACCTTCGAGTTCGAACACGGCAAGCTGCCCTACCAGGAGCACGGCAAGCCGCAATCGCTGCTCGATGTCGCCATGAACTTCGGCTTCCACCTCGAGCACGCCTGCGGCGGCAACTGTGCCTGCACTACCTGCCACGTCGTGGTCAAGAAGGGCAAAGAACTTCTCAGCCCGATGGAAGACGACGAAGCCGACAAGCTCGACATGGCCGCCGACCTGCAACTCGAGTCGCGCCTTGGCTGCCAGTCCGTCATCGAAAAGCCCGGGGAGATCGTCGTCGATATTCCGTCGTGGAACCGCAACTACGTCTCTGAAGGAGCAGGCCACTAATGCCCCACGAACTCACCTGGGACAGCGCCGAAGACATCGGCATCGAACTGTCGGAGAAGTTCCCCGAGCAGAACCCGCTCGAAGTCCGCTTCACCGACCTCCATCGCTTCGTCACGGAACTCTCCAACTTCACTGGCGACCCCAAGGCCTCCAACGAGTCCAAGCTCGAAGCCATCCAGATGGCCTGGTACGAAGAATTTCAGGACCGCCAGGAGTAACCATCCCGCGATGACCAGATTGGCTTGAAAGTCTCATCTGCCAGGCACTGGGCTAACGGCTCCGCTTGCGAGGTCCACGATTAGCTCGGTCGGTCGCTGCACGCACGATTTAACCGTCTCGTCTGAATAGTTATCTTTGTACTCGCGCACTCTTACAATGGCGGCACCTGCCCCGAGCCATGCCTTCGCTTCGAACTCAAACGCGCAATCCCCTCGAAAGTACTTCGACAGGGCGGCCTCAACATCGACGTGCGAGACCTTGCTCGATCTCGCGTCATACACGATCAGCTCCTTGGTTATCCCAATGTCCGAACCGTACGGCCATCGGGCTAGTTCCGCCAGAAGCTTGCCGCCCCGACGGTCCCACCCGATTAGCCGCATTCCGTTGCCAGCGTCGGTCTCAGTTGGCCGTGCTTCGAAGACTTTGCGGAATTCCCCAGCCTGTCCGGCGACGTAAAGCTGGGTCACGTTTGAGCAGTTGCCTGTGTCGGCACGGGCAGCCGTTGTAGCGTATGCACGCTCGCCAGTTGCTGAGGAAACGACGGCGCTTTTTACTTTCGTGCTCCGGTAGATCTCCGAGTGCTTGCCGGTCCAACAACTCACAAAAATGGTGTCCTGAGCTGACGCTAAAGACACCATGCACAACAAGGACGCGACAAATACCAGCAAAATTCGCACGGCCGTCCTCTACTTCACGCGACGAAGACCTATCCCACCGTCACCGGCGTCGCCGTCTTCACTTTCGCTTCGCGCAAATACTGCGCCGCCTCTTCCGGCGGCGTCGGGTTCTGATAAAAGCCGCTTCCCCACTCGAAGCCCGCAATCTTGGTCAACCGCGGCATGAACTCGATGTGCCAGTGGTAATGGTCCATCGGTCCCTCCTGCACCGGCTGAGTGTGGATCGCCAGGTTGTACGCCGGATAATCCAGCACTGCGTCCGTCCGCTGCAGAAGGTTCTTCAGCGCTCGCGCCAGCGACTCGAACGTCTGTGACGACGAGTTCTCAAACGCCGACTCATGCTTCTTGGGCAGCACCCACGTCTCAAACGGAAACCGCGGCGCATACGGAGCCAGCGTCAAGAAGCCTTCATTCTCCGCCACCACCCGCACGCCCTCGTCGGTCTCTTGCCGGATGACGTCGCAAAACACGCATCGTTCCTTGAACTGGTAATACTGCTTCGCACCGTCCAACTCTTCCAGCACGTGCTTCGGCACAATCGGCAAGGCAATCAGTTGTCCGTGCGGATGCTCCAGCGTCGCCCCGGCGACCGTGCCATGGTTCTTGAACACCATGATGTACTTGAAGCGCTTGTCTTTCTTCAGGTCGAGGATACGGTCGCGAAACGCCCACAGCACGTCTTCAATCCGCTTCTCCGGCATCGTGGCCAGCGTGGCATTGTGGTCCGGCGATTCGATGATGACTTCATGCGCGCCCACGCCGGCCATCTTGTCGAACATGCCGTCGGCCGAGCGGTTGAGGCTGCCCTCGATCTGCAACGCGGGAAACTTGTTCGGCACCACCCGCACCGTCCAGCCGTGCGCGTCGCGGCCCGCGCCATTCGGACGGTACGCCAGCACCTCCGACGGCGTCTTGCTCTCGTTGCCCGGACAGAACGGGCAAAACCCGCCCTTGTTCTTGACGGATTCTCTTACAAAATCGGTTGGGCGCTTGGCCCGGTCACTCGATATGATCACCCATCGCCCGACGATGGGATCTTTGCGAAGCTCTGGCACTGTGGATTGGTCTCCTCGAAACGCCTCGCATATCTTACGCCATCCGGACGCCTCAGCCCAAAGGATTGGGTGCCCGGCAGTTTGGGCGCCGCACCCTTGTCGACCGCCTTCGCGGACGACAGGGTGGGAACAACCTCTACCGCTTTTCCTTGCCCACGATCCCGATGCACTCTTCCAGCACATTCAGCGCAATGTCCGCCTGCTCCTTGCTCACGATGAGCGGCGGCGCCAGCCGTATCGTGTTCGGCCCGCAACCCAGCAGCAGCACCCCGCGCTCGAACGCCAGTTCCACGATGCGATCGCGCTGCTCGGGGCCTGCCGTGCGCGCCTTCTTGTCGGTGACGATCTCGACGCCGAGCATCAGCCCGCGTCCCCGCACGTCGCCCACCAGGTCTAGCGTCCGCGGCCACTCCGCCATGCGCTCCAGCATGTGTTTGCCCACCACTTCGGCATTCTTCACGCCTTCACGCTCCAGTACGTCCAGCGTCGCCAGCGCCGCCGCGATCGACACCGGGTTTCCACCGAATGTCGACGCATGCGATCCCGGAACCCAGTCCATGATCTCCGCTTTGCTCATGGTCACGCCCAGCGGCATGCCGCTTGCGATTCCCTTCGCGCTGCAGATAATGTCCGGCTCCACGCCCGTGTGCTCAATCGCCCACCACTTGCCCGTGCGGCCCATGCCCGACTGCACTTCGTCTGCCACCAGCAATATCCCGTGCCGATCACAAATCTTGCGCAACTCCTGCATAAACACCGTCGGAGCCACCACGTATCCACCCTCGCCCTGAATCGGCTCCACGAAAATAGCGGCCACCTCCTCCGGCGGCAGGATGGTCTTAAACAGCTTCTCTTCGATGTAGCGCGCACAGCCCAGCGCGAATCCCTCAGCTTCCTGAGCTCCGCCCACGCACCCGCGATACACGTCGGGATAACGCACGTGCGTCACGCCCGGCAGCATGGGCGCAAACCGCCGCTTCTGCTGCGGCTTTGATGCCGTCAGCGACAGCGCTCCCATCGTGCGCCCGTGAAACGCTCCCAGGAACGCAATCACGTGCGGCCGCTTGGTGTGGTACCGCGCCAGCTTCAGCGCGCACTCCACCGCCTCGGCGCCCGAGTTGCCGTAGTAAACCTTGTGCGGCCCTTTCATCGGAGCAATCTTCGACAGCCGCTCCGCCAGCGTCACCATGCTCTCGTAATAAAAGTCCGTTCCCGACATGTGGATCAGCTCGGCTGCCTGCTTCTGAATCGCCGCCACCACTTCCGGATGGCAATGCCCCGTCGAAGTCACCGCGATGCCCGCCGAAAAGTCCAGGAATTCGTTGCCGTCCACGTCTTCCACGATCACGCCTCGTCCGCGCTTCGCCACCAGCGGATACGACCGCGTGTACGACGGCGAAATGTACTGATGATCCCCTTCGAGCACACGCTTGGCGTTCGGTCCCGGTAGGGCGGTCTTGATCTTCGGTCCTGCAACTGGCGTGAGGGTATTCGTGGTCATGGTCGTCTCCTGCGAAATGGCTGGGGCACGGCGGACGTGCCGAATTTCTTGCTTGCCAGCGGTTAGTCTGTCGCTTACTTCGCGACCGGAAACCGAGGCCGAGCCTGGTTACAAATGATTGCGTTAGCTAGTCGCCGGAGAAGAGATTGGGGCGCGCCATGCAGGGGGCGAATTTAGAGTCCGCGCGCATTGAAATAGGACGCGACCACGCCGAGCGTAGACTGACACCGCCCACGCAGACAAAAGCCGCTCCGACGGTCATCCTCGAACTCACAATGCGCTGGGGCACACCGAAACTCCTGCCTTGATTATATCCGCCGTTGTGGGCCAGCGTAACCCCCAAAAAGCTCAGGTTCAGCTTCTGAGAAGCATATCGGCGTGCCCGTGCGGCAGCCCACCTCGCCATCCCAGACCGTCTGCAAAAAGTGCAATCGCGGCCTAGCTACCTGCACTATTTGCGCCGCTTACCTGATAGCGCAGGTCCCGGCCGGAATAATCCTCAGCCTTGGCGACTTCGGGGTTCGTCCATTCGATCACAGCCGCATGGCCCAAACTTTCGGGGTCGTGCCGGAGATACTCGGAAACCACCCCGATCACATGAAAGCCATGTTTGAGCTGAAAACTCAAGGTGGGGTCCTTCAACTCGCCTCGAATTACCGCCATCACGTACTCCTCGGGACTCATGCGGGCCGAATGCGCGTGATAGCCTCGCAACCTTGCTCCCGCGCGAATCCGTAGCAGTCCCAATCGCCGCACCAAGTCCCTTCGGGACTGGTAGACTTTTGAGCCGATGCCGCAACCCTGCATCGACGGACGAATCATGATCTCCGCCCCATACAGCGTCCGCCCGTGAACCGGATCGTGGTTGGTAAACATGCCATGGTCCGTGAAATCCCGCCAGCTCGACTGCATGTCGTAGTCGTCCCAGAAAACAATCAGACTCGCGGACATTCCCACCACTTGTTGCGAAGCTTCGTCGATCGCGACGAACTGGCCCTCGGGAAATACTCGAAGATGTGACTTCAGTTGGTCTTCATGCCAGGGCGCGCCGGGTTGATACACGTCCTGACACAGGGAAATGATCCCCGGAAAATCCGTAGGCAGCGTGTTGCGCACCGTAATTTGGCGGTCCGTCGCCATTACAGAATCACGACCTCTGGATCGGCAGTCACCGACGCGCTGCGTGCGCTGTCGAGCAGAGGCAGCACCGTTCCCATCTCTCGCGCGTCGGTGATTGTCTTCAAGTTGAGTTCTCCGATCACCATCATTTCCTGGTTCGGATGCCCTTCTGCCAGGATCCCGTCCCGCGAAAACGAGAAGTCACTAGGCGTGAGGATCGCCGCCTGGCCGTAGTTCAGCGAAACTGCCGGCACCATCGGCAAAGATCCCACAGTGTGCGACGGAATCACGTAAATCTGGTTCTCGATGGCCCGCGCGTGGGCGCAGTACCGCACCCGCAGAAACCCCTGCCGGTCGTCCGTGCAACTCGGGACCACCAGCGCGTGCACCCCGTTCCGGGCCGCCACCCGCGCGATCTCCGGAAACTCCACATCGTAGCAAATTGCAATCGCCACCCTGCCGAACCCGGTTTCGAAAATCTTCAGCTTGGAGCGCGGCGAGATCTTCCAGTCTTCCTTCTCAAACCGCGTCATGTGCAACTTGCCCTGCACCCCGATCTTGCCCGTGGGACTGAAGAAATACGAGTCGTTGTAAATCTGCCCGTTGGCGTCGTCCATCACCGGAATAGTGCCCCCGACGATATACATCCGATGCTTCCGCGCCAGTCCCTCCATCAGTTCCAGGTATTGCGGCACCTGTTTCGCCAGGTCTTCTATCTGCTCGCGGATGGGCCGCTTTACGTTCCCCAGCGTCAGCAATTGCACAGTGAAGTACTCGGGGAAAACCATAAGGTGACATTTGTAGTCAGCTGCCGTATCCACCAGCGCTTCCACCTGGTCGCGAAACTGGCCGAACGTCTGCACCGGGCGGATGAAGTATTGCAAAGAGGCAACTCGGATTCGTTCCATTTTCTTACTATACGACTCACCCGCAGCTACCTTCGGTGCGAGGCGCTGGAAACCGCCCCAGTTTCGCCGTAAAATAGAAAGAAAAGCACGGCAAGCACTCAAACAACCAAACTTGTGTCCACTCCGTTCGAGCCTTGGTATGCTTCATCCAACGAACCTTTGTTTTCGACCCTCGCGAGCCACACACCTCTGGCTTATGACAGCGGCTTTGGCGTTACCTTTGCTCGCCCTTTCGGCCTGCACCGACTCCAACGCTTCGGCCGGTTCGACGCGGTCACCCGCCCCGACCTCGCAACCAGCCCGGCCTCAGGCTCTAGCTACCCCAGCAACGCCCGCTGGTCTCAGTCCTCAGGTTGCCGAGGCCTACCAAAAGGCGCAGGCCGGCGATGCCAAAGCCATGGCACTTCTGGGCGAAGCTTACGAGCGTGGCGAAGGCGCTCCCCGGGACCTCCCGCAAGCCGTCACTTGGTTTACCAAGTCTGCCGAAGCAGGCGACAGCTCCGCCATGGTGCGCCTCGGCCGAATGTATGCGACCGGCTCAGGCGTGGAAAAGAACGACAAGGAAGCGTTGCTCTGGTACAAGAAGGCTGCCGCCGCCGGCAACACCGAAGCGATGTATGACGTTGGCCGCGCCTACGAAAACGGCGCCGGCGTTCAGGAAGACGTCCAGAAGGCCGTGAATTGGTACGACACGGCAACCCTCCACGGCAACAAAGACGCCAAGGCCGCCCTCGACCGCCTCGGCGAAGACTTCGACCACTAAGCCTACCGCGGCCGCCTTCAGTCAAACATCCCTTGGCCAGCAGGCCGAGAATCAGTCATTCACCGCTAACTTCCCGGCGATACTCCGCTGCGCGCGCTTCCATAGGCCGTCCATAGCAGCAGAAACCCCAGAACAAGATGCAGCGCGCACGCCAGCCACAGCAGATAACTGACAAAACCTCCACCGACTCGAAGATAGCCGAGATAAAGGCCCGCCAGCAGGTTATAGGCGACGAGCGCCCGAACAGCCGATGGAGTTGCATCGCCCTCGCCCGGCCAACACGCAAGGCCCAGCGCGAACAATCCAAATCCTGCCACTCGCGCCACTGCGACGCCGCTCGCGGTCAGGTCAGCGCCCAACAGCACACGGGCCACCAACTCAGGAACGGCGATCAAGGCAACTCCGGTTGCCGCCTCGATCGCCGCCGATACCCTCACCAGCGTTTTTGTCGTCATCGCGAACCGAGCCGCTCGTTACTGCTTCGGCCACTGCTTGAACATCTTGTTGATGGCCTTCTGCACCATTTCCTGGTTCTTGTTGCCGTTGTTGTTCAGCGTGTTCTGCGCAATACCGCGCCAAATCAACGACTGGCCTTTGGCATCATAGAGGCTGACGACCATCGTCGCTTCGACGTTCTGCTGGGGGCTGATTCCACCCATACCGCCGCCGATTCCGCGCATGCCCCATGCGTTGTACGAGGTCTGTTCGCGTTCGCCGCCGCTGGCGGTAAGGATGATGTCCGGGTTCTGCGACTCCTGCACTTTTTGCAGGCCTTTTCCCTGCATGGCCGCGTCGATGTCCTGCTGCGCCACCTGCGCCAGGATCGAGTTGCGGATTTCGTTCTTGTTGTTGGAACCCCAGGCATAGGTGTGGTACTGGGTGAAGTTCGCGTTGTGGTCATAGTTAACGGAAACCTGCTGGCCGACCGCCAGGGTGGAAGCGACGCATAACAGCATCGCACCAACGGCAAATTTAGCTTTCATATTCGTCATCCTTTTCGTAGTTTGCACACTTGCAAGTAATGGGTTGGAACCAGCGCTGCCGGTGGGGAGCCGGCAACACTGGGCAGTGAGGGACGACACGTCCGCCTAGTTGTTGACCCTGGCCATGGCGTCGTCCACCTTCCTCTGGTCCTCCGCCGACAACTGCGACGGACCGAGGTTTACCGTCAGCTTGTCGATTGCCCCGGTGAATTTGAACGGCATGTCATAGTTGAAGTCCACCGGCGTTCGGGTGTCGAGTCCGACGTCGAAGCTCTCATCGGCGGGCATGAGAAACGGAATGGTGTGCTCGATCGTCTTGCGAGCGACCTCCTTGCCATCCACGCTCAGCACGCCGGTGCCGCCCTTGGCGAGGCCCGGTCCGTCGTACTTAAAGTCAAACACGATGGTGTGCTTACCTTCGCTCAGCGATGAAAGTCCTTCCCAGCGGGACCGCTCCAGGTCCAGGAAGTTGTACACGAACACCGGCCGCCCGCGCCCAATGTGGAACGCCTCGGTGGCGAACGCCAGCACCAGCCCGAGCGCCGCGACCACCACGAATGCGTAGCCGAACCGCTTTCTCCACTTACCGGCTGTGCCTATCAAGATCAGTAGCAATCCGAAAGCCAACAAGCCCAATTCGATGTGCTTGATCAGGTTGCTGTTGAAGAACCAGCTTGCGCCCGGACTCAGCATCAGCCCGTAGCCGCCCGACATGCCGCCCGCCGTGACGATCATTCCCTCGGCCCCGCCGCTCGGGATGGTTACCTCCGCGGTGACGGTGTAGTCCCGGCCCAGTGTGTTCGGAGCATTCCCCATCGGAATGTTGGGATTCACGCCGGTGTAGTTGAAAACAGCGTCTTCCCTGCCACCGCACTCGGCCGTGCCGTCAACGCGCGCACGAAGCCCGAGTTATCCAGCGGAAAACCTGGTATTTCCCGGCTTCTTTCAGGAACAGCGCCTGCAGTTCCTTCAGCTTGTCAGGCATCTTCGTCGGCCAGGTCGTTGAACTCCGAATAGTCCTCGGATATGTGGTAGAGCTCCCAGTGGTAGTCGCTGAGGTCCGTCTGCTTGCCCGTTCCCATTTCCCATGACGGAGAGGGCGGCGTGGTGGCGGCGACCCAGCCGTCGTGATAGATGGCGCGGTTGCCGACCATCTCGAAATACTGCGTGTCGCGTTTCGAGGGCGCATTCGCATTGGCCGAGTCAAACGTGTACGTCATGCTCAAGCCTTCGATGGGCTTCTGCTTGATCCCGTTGACCTCCTCCGGCGCCTGAATGCCGGCGGCTTCGAGGATGGTCGGGACAATGTCAATGACGTGGTGGAATTGCGTGCGAATCCCACCCGGATCTTTGATGTGGCCGGGCCAGGAAATCGCCAGCCCTTGCCGGGTCCCGCCGAAATGCGAGGCCACCTGCTTGGTCCACTTGAAGGGTGTATCAAACGCCCACGCCCAGGCCACCGACATGTGCGGGTACGTCTTGTCCGAGCCCCAATCGTTATAGTGCAATGCGTTCATCGCCAGCACCGGCTTGACCTCCGGCATATTGATGATGCCGTTGTACGCCGTGTACTGATTGAACGTGCCGTACACCGTGCCTTCGGCGCTGGTGCCGTTGTCGCCATCGATGTAAATAATCAGCGTGTTGTCGAGCTTGCCCTGCTTCTCGACTTCGTCAATCACGCGGCCAATCTCGTAGTCGGTATAAGCGGTGTAGGCGGCAAAGACCTCAGCTTGGCGCGCATACATCTTCTTTTCCGCCTCGTTGAGCGAGTCCCACCGCGGCAGCTTGGCTCCTCCGTACTCTGCCTGTCCGTCCGGCCACGGCGTCAGCATCGTACCCGGAGGAATCACGCCCAGCTTCTTCTGGTTTTCAAAGATCTGCTCGCGCAGCTTTTCCCAACCCATGTCGAACTTGCCGTGGAACTTGTCGATCCATTCCTGCGTCGGCTGGTGCGGCGAGTGTGAGCCTCCCGGCACGTAATAGACGAAGAACGGCTTGTCCGGCGCAGCCGCGTTCAAGTCGTGCAAATACCGAATAGCATCGTCGGCCAGGTCCGTCGTGAGGTTGTAGCCTTTCTTGCCCACCCACGGATACACCGCTTCCGTGTTGCGGAAGAGATACGGCGTCCACTGGTCGGTCTCGCCGCCCAGGAAGCCATAGAAATACTGGAAGCCCATGCCGATCGGCCATTGGTCAAACGGTCCTGCGGTGGTGCTGTACGTGAAGCCCGGCGTGTTGTGGTCTTTGCCGAACCACGAAGTCGCGTATCCGTTTTCCTTGAGGATCTCGCCGATGGTGGCGCTCTCCGGCCCGATAACCGAGTCATAGCCCGGGTATCCGGTGGACAACTCGCCAATCACACCGAAGCCGACCGAATGATGATTCCGGCCTGTGATCAAGGCCGCCCGCGTCGGCGAGCAAAGCGCCGTCGAATGGAACTGCGTGTAACGCAGCCCTGCTTTGGCGATGCGGTCCAGGTTCGGCGTCGGAATCACGCCGCCAAATGTGCTCGGCACGCCATAGCCTTGGTCATCGGTCATGATGAGTAGTACGTTGGGCGCGCCTTTGGGAGGCACCACGCGCGGCGGCCACCACGGCTTGGAAGTCTTGTAGGTTTCCGTGATTACCCCGCCGAACTTCGGAGGCGGTGGCGGAAGTTGCTTTCCGCTAATGGTGGTCGTGGCGTCCGCCGAACCCAACGTTCCCGTAACCACTTGCGCGCTCGCGTTTCCACCGGCAAAAAAACTGGCGACCGTGAACGCTCCCAGGGTCACGTTACGAAATCCTGCTCCAAAATCCATATTGAGTGTCCTCACAAATAATTCAGGGTTGGTGTTGGCACAGTGCGGGTTGCGGCGGCTTGGTTTCCGACCAAGAAGGGAACAGTTTTTCGTCAGATGAAACTAAAAGTCTTACCTCACAGTGCGGTTTTGTCGGTGCAGCAAAGTCTATCCGTGCCGCACCATCAAATCAACCTCTTAGCGAACTGATAACAACCACGAATCGGCCATCACGATCAGACGCCATCTCCGGATTCATCCTTCGACACGCCAAGTTCGCCAAGCTGCAGAAGCTGCCATTCGACCCGATGCCGACGGCCTCGCGGCTGCGTTGACCGTCCCGCATCTCCAGATTTTGCTAATTGCTAATTGCTAGTTGCTTCACCGCGGCCACAGCCACCCAAACGTCCCCGCCGTCAGCAGCCCGTACACCAGTCCATCGATCACTTCCTTGATGACCATGCCCCACGGCTCGCCCTTCCAGATCCCGTTCGCCAATTGGCTGAGCCCGTACGTCATGAACGCCACCGTTCCTGCCACCCGAAACACCACCAAGTAGTGCGTGCCCGCCGCCAGCGTGATGCCCGTAGCGTAGGCGGTGAAATACGACACGATCAGGCAGTACCCGAACCACAGCCCCAGGAACTTGCCCATCACGACCGGCCCGTTCGGACGAACATTCAGCGTCCCCACCGGACCGCGCTTGAATTTCTCCGCCGTCTCCGGAGACTTCATCTCCGCGTGCGTGGTGTGCGGGAACATATACAGGCCCGGCGCGACACCCGCCTTGCGTATCGCGGCGCTGATGTTGTCTTCGTCGGGCACCTTTTTGTAATCGCCTTGGTGATACTTCAGCAACATGTGCATGACGAAGCTGGCAAAAAACACAATCACCGCCGACAGAACAATCGGCAGCCATAGCGCAAATAGAGCGACCATAAACTCTCCTTTTTAGGCGGCGGAGCGCCAATTTCCTTCGGAACGGTATCGCAGGGAGGACACTTGGTCAAGCTGTCTCTTCGCCCTGGATGGTCAATCCGGTCTGCTTTGCCAGACATCCTCACCACCTCGCCGCTGGACTAGCCCCCCCCCCCCATGTTTTATCCTAAGTTCCTGAAAACATGTGGCTTGCTGGCGCGATTCCCGCTAAAATATTCTATCCAAAGGAGTTGCTGGTTAGATCCTGATTCCATTGGAGTTAGCGGGCAGTCATCAGGTCACGGGTTTGCTTGTAGTCGAGCGCCGGCGCATGGTGCAATCGCGTTCTCGGGCCACCCGGTGGACGCAAAAAGCATGTCCCAAGGGGGCGTTCAGGCGGCAGGAGACAGGATCCAGGTGGCAATAGCAGAAGCGCGGATCGCGAAGGGCGGGAGAACCGCAAGGCTGGCCATTAGCCTTGAGATGGCAGCAAAGAAAGATAGGACATAATGCCTCCCCAAATACGGGGCTATTCGCTTTTCGCCATTCGCTCGTCGCAAAAGGCCAAGCGGGAGTTGGTACAGGCCGTTGTGTAGCTTCGGCAAAGTCGAACAGTGTCCGAGCTTAGGTAACCTCCAAGTGGTTACCTTGCGCCTGAAGATTTGTCGATGTCAAGAGAAAAGTGAAAAAAGCAGGCGCAAGTCCCGAAACGGGAAGGCGAGAGGGCGCACGACACAAACACGGTGGCACAGAGGGAATAGCAACTAGAGCATTTCTCTGCTTGGTGTATCCCGTAGCCGAGCCGGAGTGCCGCCGGGTTAAAACCTGGCTCCTTCCAGGAGGCCATGGTAGACGCGGCGCCAAAGCGCCGCTGTACCATAACTGCCACAGGCAACAACAACTCCGAAACTGCTCCAGCCGATAGGCCAGGAGGTCATCATTTCTTTGGTGGTTGCGTTTGTTGTTCGAGCTTTTTGAGTTGTTCCTCCATCAGCATTTTTTTCTCAGCCGGCGAGAGCTTGGGGAACAAGAATGCAATCTGGGCCCGGAAGGTCCACGACGGGGTTCCAATGGGATGCACCGCGTTGCCATAAAACTCCAATTGCCAGTTGATGGGCTGAAAGCCCAGCTTCATGATTTTTCCTACACCGCCGCCGACCGGCACCGTCCAGACGTTGCCGTCGGGTGCCCTCCAATCGGCGGTGATGATAGGCGCCATCTGCAGGTACCAGTGGTTCTTGAGGTTGTAGTTGATGAAGTACTGCACCAGCATTTGATTCACAGGTGGGCGGCCGCCCGAACCTGCTACGGACCACACGTTATTTGCCAGCACCCCAAGCGTCCAGTGAGGCGGCTGGGTCAGAAGAACCACGGAGGGCCCCATGCTGAGCTTGCCCTGGCCGAGAATAGGGCTGGTCGCTGTAGGAATGACCAGCGCCGGTCCAGCGCCCCAGATCAGTTTGCCGGGTTTGCCGGGTGACAGAAAGAACGACGGGTTCATGTCGCCCAATCCATATTCACCGCCGCTGTTCTGGTTGGGGTAAGGTTGCCAGACGAGCGGCTGAATGATTCGCGTGATCAGGTTCCACTTGTCGCTGAGCTTGACCGGTATGACTGGCTGAATTTCGAGCACATCCTGCGTGCGGTTAAACGGTCCGTAACCGAGATTCGCATTGTTCTGCAACGGTACGCTGATCAGGCTGGCTACCGGATTCTGCACCGCCTTCTGCAAGGCTTCCGCTTGTGCTTCCTCACTTAGGGCGGCAGGCTTCTGGTCGGTAGGGGCCGGCTTCGCCTGCGGATCAGGAGGGGCCGAAGGGTCCGTATCCGCCGGCTGTTCCCTGTCGGCGACGAGCTTTAGCCGCCCGTCAGCAGTCGAACGCTCGGTAGCTGCAGTCGGCGTGCTCTGCGTCGGACTCTGCGGGGTCAAGATGACCTGGTTCCCCTTGATCCTCAGGGAACTGTTCGTGAGGCGTGCCAGTGCGTCGATGTCCACATAAGACTTGCCGTTTATCTGGACAATCGGAATCTGGCCCGGCTGGCCGGCTACGACAAGCGTCAGGTTCTGCTGCGCGATTGCCGAAAAACTGATCAAGAAAATCAGGGGGAGCGTCGAAAACAAAATTCGTTTCATCATTTCAATTCCTTTCAAGCTCGTCGCTGGCAACCAGCGCGAGGAAATAATCAGGACGGCGGGAAACGCTCTTCGTTCCCCGCCTCAAGGGCTGCGCGAACTAAGCCGGATTCGTTAATAAGGTTTCGCCGGGCCGATCTGCGGGGCGCGCACAGGCTTGGCCATGCCGAAAAATATGGTCACGCCCTGGCCGCCGCAGCGGGTCGAAACCGCCTCCGGCGCCCCGGAGAAGCAGCTATCGATGTCCTGCCAGTTGTTCATCACCCAGACGTCGCCCGCGGGTCCGATGGCGAGGTCGGTTTGCATCTGCAAGCCTCCACCCACATAGCCGCCGGGCGGCGAAATTTGTTCGCCAGTTTTGAATCCTGGCGGGCAGTTCTCCGTACGCGCGCCACACAGCTCGGTGATGGGGCTGTCTTTCATGGCGAAGTTGGAGATCCAGACATTGTCGTCGCCATCAATCGTCGCGGCCCACGGACCAGGCAGCCCGCCTCCGGTGAAAGGAGATCCGGGATACTGGCTGCCGTCAGGGCGGAACAGCGTCACACTGCCACCGTCGCTTCCGCCGGTTTGCTGGGACATAGCTTTCGTCAAGATTTCGTCGCCGTTTTCACCCAACTTCAGCTTTTCCAGCGTGTGCGCCAGTATGGCTCCGCCGCGTATCGAGTTACCCAGCCGATTGGTGACCCAAACATTGCCCTGGCTGTCGATGCCCATTCCGCTGTTGCTCCAACCGGTTTCGAACTTCTCGGCTTTGCTCGGATCGGAGGCAGGAAAACGGACAACATGTCCGGCCAGAGCATTGCTCACCCAAATGCGGTCTTGCTGATCGATGGCGAGGTGGAAGGGACCGAGAAATGAACTACAGGGAGCTACATCGCGGCCTTCGCAAATGATTCGACCCTTGTTCCAATCTCCCTTGGGAAAGAAAACAAGCTGATTTTTCGAAAGGCCGAGGGCCCACACGTCACCGCTGGGAGTCGCGATGACGCCCTGCATCAATCCGAGCCGGCCATTGAAGGTTATGCCCTCAGGAGGGGTGAGTGGTTTGCCGTTTTTATCGAATACCGTAATGCACTTGCCGCCGTAAGAAGTCAGCCAGGCGTTGTCATGCGAATCGACGGCCGCGCCAAAGGTCCCACCTTGCATTCCGCCGCCGGAGAAGCCCGTCGTAATCGGTGAGAGTGGCTTTCCATTGGGGTCGAACTTGGTGGCGTTGCCCTGCCACAAGGAGTCTTGCGCCTGCCAGCCGACGGTGAAGTTATCGCCGACCCAAAGATTGCCTCCGCTGTCGAACATCGCTTTGCCGCCGGCAACGTAACCGCCACCGGTAAATTTCAGGGGTATCACCCAGGCGCTGGGCGGGAACGTAAGATACGGCATGTAAGGAACGACGCGCATGGTTTTGCCGCCGGGTATGGGATACATATCGAGCAAGTCAAACACGCGCTTCGGCTGATACCACGGATAGCGTGCAATCGCTTCAGCCGCGGTGAGAGTGTCGGTGGGCGTATTTCCTTTCGGACCTTTTGCGGCCTCGAAGAGCTTGCCGCAGGTCGAATCGCCTTGGAGCCTCATGACGCAGGTGGCGAGCGCATCGGCCAAGGTTGCGAAGTTGGCCATGGTGGGAGTCTGAACGCTATTCAGTGGGTCTTGAATCGTCGAGCCCCATCCGCCGGTTTGGAGATCGACAAAGCTCGGCACATTCCCCGCCGCGATCTTGAGACCGAGCGTGTGACCCTGAAGCGCTGGGCCGTTGAGGAACTGATTGTTTGTCCAGACTGATGCGACCGTGGTCATTTCGTTGATCGTGACGGTCGATGGAGGTTTGGTCCCGAGTATGGTCAGCAGCGCGATGGCAGGGTTGTCGCCACCTCCATTTTTGGGCACGCCTCCGGTGGCGATGAGGTAGAGGCTGGTGTCGGCTGGCCTGGCTGGCGTTGTGAATCTGAAATCGGCCGTCGGTATTCGTCTTCGCTTGCGCAAGCTGCCTGGGAGCGGCAGCGCTGGCTTGCCACAAAGTGACGGTGGAGTTAGCGATGGGTGCGCCACCGCCGAGCACCTGGCCGTTGATGGTTTGCTCCGCAAATGCCAGCGGGGCGAACAAAGTGCAGCAGGCAAGCAGCACTCCCCATAGGCAGCCTCGTGAGTTTGCCCTCGAGTCCATAGTCCTCACCCTGAATTTCTGGCTTTCATCAGCAGTCGTGCTGATCTGGAGGGGCGCCTGGCTCGTGGTTCGACGAAGATTGCACGCAATCTCGCGGCTCAGCCAAGGTACAGGATTCAGCCCGAAATGCGATGTCTGCCGTTGTTTCTCCCCAGCCTGAAAAGGCTTTTGAGTGACGGAATTCTATGACAACTCGAGGGCAAACGTCCAACGGGATGGGCGGAACAGCACCGGCTCGTTGCCTGTTCTTGGTGGCGTTCCCTACAATCAGGTATCGCGCACTTTTTCAGGGAAGGTTCATGGCGCTTAATCTTTTCAACACTTTGTCTGGCAAGCTCGAGGAGTTTCAACCGCTCGAAGACAACCTGGTCCGCATGTACGCTTGCGGCCCTACGGTTTACGACTACGGGCACATCGGCAACTTCCGCACCTTCGTCGCCGTCGACGTGCTGCGCCGCTTCCTCAAGCAGAGCGGCTACAAGGTCAAGCACGTCATGAACATCACCGACGTGGAAGACAAGATCATCCGCAACGCCGCCCGCGACGGCGTCACGGTGCAGGAATACACGCAGAAGTACACCGACGCCTTTCTGGAGGACTCAGCGGCGCTGAACATCGAGCGGCCGGAGCTGATCGTGAAGGCGACCGAGCACATCGAGGAGATGGCGCACTTCATCGCCCGACTGCGCGACAAGGGCTTCGCCTACGCGGCCGAAGACGGCTCCTACTACTTCCGTATCGCGAAGTTCCCCGACTACGGCAAGCTCTCCAAGAAGGACTTCGCCGGCATGACCGACGGCGCCCGCGTCGACGTGGACGAGTACGAAAAGGACAACGCCCGCGACTTCGCGCTGTGGAAAGCTCCCAAACCGGGCGAGGCACAGTGGGAGACCGAGATCGGTCCCGGCCGTCCCGGCTGGCATATCGAGTGCTCGCAGATGTCGATGAAGTATCTCGGCGACAGCTTCGACATTCATTGCGGCGGAGAAGACTTGATCTTCCCGCATCATGAGAACGAAATTGCTCAGTCGGAGGCGCTGACGGGCAAGCGCTTCGTGAAGTATTGGGTCCACTCTCGGTTTCTCCTGGTCGAGGGCGAGAAGATGGCCAAGAGCGCCGGCAACTTCTTTACCGTGCGCGACCTGGTGCTGATGGGGCACAAGCCGTCGTCGATTCGCTTCCTGCTGATGTCGGTACCGCACCACAAGCAGTTGAACTTCACCTTCGATGGGCTGACGCAGGCGGCGAATTCGGTGGAACGGTTGCGCAACTTCAAGCTGCGGCTGGAGACGTCGAAGGTTGAATCGGGATCAAATCCTGTGGTGGCCGAATTGGCAGCGAAGGCCTCGGCGGAAATGCGCGCCGGAATGGAAGACGACCTGAACACCGCCCGCGCATTGGGCGCAGTGTTCGATCTTGTGCGCGACGTGAATGCATCGCTCGATGGCGGTCAGGTAAAGCAGGACGATGTCGCTCAGGTGCTGCGGGTGCTGGAGCAGTTCGACCAAATCTTCGCGGTTCTGAATGACGATGACGCGGCGAAAGTGCGGGGCATCGTGAAGTGGGCCGCCGCGGACGGAAAAGCCGACAAGATCAGTGCGGCGGCCGCCGAGATGGCGAAGGCGGCGGCGCTATCGGATGACGAAGTCGAGCAGTTGGTGGCGGAACATTCGCAGGCCCGTGCATCACGCAACTTCGCACGTTCGGACGCGGTCCGGAATCAGTTAGCAGAGAACGGCATCATTTTGGAAAACACGAAAGACGGCGTGCGCTGGAAGCGGAAGTAGGCGGACTTAGACTTCCGATTCAAGTTCGGGAAGGCCTTCGCCAGCGTGCTCTTGTTCTGACGCGAGATGCACTTTGGCGGTGGTGACGAGCGCGACAGCCGCGGTGATGACCACGGTTCCCGCGAGCATAAAGTGGTCGAAACGTTCGCGCAGCACGATGAATCCGAGAATGACAGCAACAATCGGATTGACGTAAGCGTACGTAGCGACTTTGGGCGTAGGAACGTGCTTGAGCAGCCACACGTAGGCGGAATACCCAATCCACGAGCCGAAGACAACGAGGTAGAGAACGGCCATGACGCCACGATGATTGAACACCGCGCGGTGATATTGTCCGGTTGCGAAGGCCAACACGGAATGTACGAGGCTGGCGAAGAGCATCTCCCAGCCGGTCGCGACAAGCGGGTCAACCTTCATCTGCCATCGGCGCGAGAACACCGAGCCGACGGCCCAACTGAATGACGAGAACAGCAGGCTCACCGAGCCAAGCAGTTGCATCGTCCCCAGAGTGTCGCGCTGCGCAATCTTTGGCCAAACCAGGATGGCAATGCCGAGAACGCCCATGACGAGGCCGACTGTTCCGCGGCCCGACATGCGATCGCCACGGAACACAAAGGTCTCAAGGACGAGAAACCATATTGGCGTGACGGCGATGATCAGCGCAGCAAAGCCGGTCGGGACGTACTGCTCAGCCCAAGCCAGCGTACCGTTGCCGCAGACCAAAAGGAGTACGCCAATGGCCGCCAAGCGGAGAGCCTCGTGGCGCGTGATGCGGACTGTCCGGCCAGTGAGTGCGCAAGCCGCCAGCATGATCGGACCGGCGATCAGAAATCGCATCGCGCACATGACCAGCGGCGGAATGCCTTCGGCAGAAGTGAGCCCGATAGCGAGGTAGGTCGATCCCCAGAAGACGTAGACCAGCGCGAAGGCGACAATGACCCTCCAGCGATGGTTGCCGGCGGCGGATGTCTGGAGTGGGAGCGCAACCGACATTACGAGGCTGGCAACCTCTGGTTGTATTCGCGCAGACGCTGGCCGGTAATCAGGATGTAGTGAACACCTGAAAAGAGAGTGAAAGCAAAGGTGGCGTACAGAAAGAAGGTCTTCAACATGACGACCGCGGTAGCGTTCAACACCTGCGACAGCACGACGAAGAAGACCGCAGCGATCTGGCAGACAGTATTGATCTTGCCGAAGATGCTGGGCCGGAAGTCGCGGAATCCTACGGTCGCGTACAAGGCCATGCAGGTGGCCAGAATGCAGACGTCGCGGCTGAGCACCAGCACCGTGTATTTCCAGGGGATCTTGTGAGCGATCGCCAGCACCAGGAACAACGAACTCAGGAGCAGCTTGTCGGCGATGGGATCGAGATACTGGCCAAGCAGGGTCCGCTGATCGAGGACGCGCGCGAGCCAGCCATCGAGCGCGTCGCTGAGGCCGGCGAGAACCAGCAGGCCGAGCGCCCAATGCCAGTTGTCGTCGAGGACGTTGGTGATGACGAAAGGGATGAAGATGAGACGCAGCAGGGTGAGCTGGTTTGGCGCCGTCCAGAATTGATTTTTCACCCCACTCACCTTTCGTGCGACTCCCGAAATCAGTCACTGGTACGACATCAGACAACAGGTTGCAACACGGCCATATAGATTGTCGGGGTTGATACCGCCAGTTGGCAACAGCGGCCAGCAAAGTCGGCGGGTACCACACTTTGTAGTGTGATTCGAGTCACCGCAAAGCACTACGCGGGCGCGATATTTTAGACGGCGTTGATTTACCCGTTCGAAAAACCGTGACGTCGCTGACCCAACTCGTTGCCCGAGTCCTGCGACAGGGGGCGCGGCTGTTTGGTGGCTCTGTGCCGGAGCACCTGGCGACGGCGCGATGGGGTGAGATGGAGGCGTATTTCTACCTTCGCAGGCTCGGCTATCGAATTGTGGCAAAGAATTTCCGCGCCAAGGGCGAGCACGGAGAAATCGACCTCATCGGATGGGACGATGGCAAGCTGTGCTTCATCGAAGTGAAGACGCATTCGCGGGCCGGGCTCGTCCCGCCGGAGATTGCGGTGGATACGGCCAAGCGCGGTCATATCCGGGCAGTGGCGCGCCGTTACGTTCGGCAGATACGTTCAGAACGTCCGCCAGCTTGCCGGTTCGATGTGGTGAGCGTGGTGCTGGAAGGCCGGGACCGCGAACCGCAGATCCGTTTGCACAAGGGAGCGTTCGCATGGCGAGCAGCGGCCCCGGCGGCACTTGCTCCGACTCGCTGGCGCAGCTAGAATAATGAGAGCCAATCGGCAGGCGCGTAGCTCAGTTGGTTAGAGCGCTACCTTGACACGGTAGAGGTCAGGAGTTCGAGTCTCCTCGTGCCTACCATTTCTTTCAATTCGCTTCATCTGACGTTAGGGGCAAGCAGGCGTCGTTTGGGTCTTGCCCGGCCCAGACCCTGATTACGTACGACTTGGCCTGTTCGCCAGCTATTCTTCCGCCCTACAGCAGACCTCACGTAGAATTGGTGCAAAACTGCTCCCACATGTAAACCTCGTCGCGCCTAGTGTCTTCGCGGCGGCACCCGTCGGTAGCCTGAAGGAGAAGAAGGAATGCACTCTCAGACAACCGCTGTAAAGTTGACATTGGCTGCCCTTGCCATCTCAGGAATGTTCTTGGCAACTCGGGTCTTCGCCGCCGACATAAAAGGTCAAGTGATAAGCGGAGGAGCTCCTATCGCTCAATCCACGGTCACACTTTGGGCTGCAAGTTCTGACGCACCCAAGCAGCTCGCGCAAACCAAGACCGACAACGAAGGCCGATTTGAAGTAAGCACCTCGGGAGCGCCGGACGACTCGAGCCTCTACCTCACGGCAGGCGGAGGCATTCCTGCGAGAAACGAGGCAGGTGGCAACAATCCGGCGATCGCGCTGCTGGCCGTGGTGGGCGGCAAGCCGCCGGCACGCGTGGTCATTAATGAGTTCACCACCATCGCGTCCGTCTGGACGCACGCACAAATCATCGACGGCATGACGATCAAGGGCGCACAACTGCAGCTGCGCATTGCGGCGGGCAATGTGCCCAACTTCGTTGACTTGGAAACAGGCGGATGGGGCGACATCATCGAGGACCCGCTCAACAGCGGCCAAACGCCGACGATGGCTAACTTCGCCACGCTGGCCGACTTGCTCTCCGCGTGCGTCAATCGGGTTAAGGCGGATGCCTGCAGCAGTCTATTCGAAGCGGCTACACCGCCGGGTTGGAGCGCTCCAACAAATACCCTAAGTGCCGCCGAGGATATCGCACTTTTCCCCTGGCACCAGCCCGACAAACTTTTCGCGCTGCTTCGCCAATTCTATTCAGTGTCGCCGAGCAATCACATGCTCGAAGTTCCATACATGCCGTACCTTAACTGGCCGCCTAGTGCCTGGGTGCTTCCGCTCAAGTTCACCGGTGGTGGGTATGTTGCGGGTGGCAAATGCATGTTCGATAGCGAAGGCAATCTGTGGGTCGGCGACAACTTCACCACAGGCTGGCAGGGACAGGACTCATTGTGGCAGGGACACGCGACCAAGTTCGCGCCGAACGGCCGACCGCTTTCGCCGATCACCACGGGATTTACCGGCGGCGGCATGGAAGGAGGCACCTTTGGCGCTGCGGTCGATTCCCACGACAACGCGTGGTTCACCACCTATGGCAGCAAGACCATTTCCGTATTCGACAAGAACGGGAAGCATCTGACGCCGCCTGAGGGAATCAACTTCGGCGGTCGTCTTGGCCTGATGCAAGGCGTGATCGTGACGCCGAAGGGAGACGTCTGGGTGTTGGGGATTGAGAAACGACAGCTCGTCTACTTCCCCCAAGGGGACATAACGAAGGGCCGGATCGTCTGCGAGGGCGACAGTGCTGAGCCGTGCAAGTCGTTCATGGCTCCGTTTCATCTCGCTATCGATCAACAAGACCGGATATGGGTTTCCAATAGCGGCCTTCCACACGTTACCCGCTTTCCCGCCTCTGACCCGACCAAGGCCGAGAATTTCGATACCGGAATCAACAACAGCGGTCTGAACATCGACGGCCAGGGCAACGTGTGGGTCACCAACCGGTTCGGCACCGGCGTGCTGGGAATGGCTCACCTGGTTGACATGGCGGTGCGCCTGAAGGCCGAAGGAGTTGCGGCCGCTTCGGATTACCTGACGAAGACCATGTCCGAGCAGCAATGAGGCACCATGAACGGTGGCAGCGTCACACTGCTGCGCCCTGACGGTACGCCATATCCGGGGTCACCTTTCAAGAGCGGCGGCCTTCCGGGCCCTTGGGCCGTAGTGCTGGACGGCAACGACAATGCCTGGATTTCAAACTTCGCGATGCCGAGCAGCCCGATCGTGGAGCTATGCGGCGTGCGGACCGAGCACTGCCCGCCCGGCATACACACGGGGGACCAGATTTCTCCTCCTGGCGGCTATGTCGGTGGCGGCTTGCAGATGCAGACCGATCTTGGCATCGACCCGGCGGGGAACGTCTGGGTGATGAACAACTGGCAGGACATCGACAGCTGTATCGGCACTCCCAAGGAGGCGCTATCGACGCGCTGCGGCGGGCAAGGCGTCGTGATCTTTTACGGTATGGCGAAGCCGGTGCGTGCTCCGCAGATCGGACTAGCGAAGCCGTACTAGTACACACGCCGCACAACTCGCTCCTCGGATAGTTGGCGTGAAATTGACGCCATGTCCTCTCTCAGCCAAGGGGACCCTGCAAAAATGTTTCTGGGAGCAATGGAGCAAAACCTGCCATCAACTCGCCATCAAAACTCGGTGATTCTGGGCCCCTTTTGCAGTATCTAGAATGCGGAACAGCTAGATAAGGAAAGGGTTTTACGTGTGTGACCTCAAAATTGACACGGTAGAGGGCAGGGGTTCGAGTCCCCTCGTGCCTACCATTTCTTTACTGGCTTTCGTTCCGCGAGGCTCCGAATGGCGTAGGAAACTCGGACTCGACGGATGCTAGTGTAGTGCGTCGTAAGTAGTAACGATTATCTTCGATGCGCGTCCAATACTATGGAGGACGAGAGGGTATGCGCATCGCCGCCGCAGTTACGCTGAGCCCGGAACAGACCGAAGCCTTGGAGCGGATGGCACGAGCACGTTCTTTACCTGCACGGGTTGTGGAGCGGGCGCGGGTCGTGCTGATGGCCGCAGACGGGCTGGAGAACAAGGAGATTGCCGGGCGGATGAACATGACGCCGGAGAAGGCGGCGCGCTGGCGGAACCGCTTCCTGGCGGGCGGCGTTGCGGCCTTGCAGAAGGACGCACCACGACCCGGCAAGCCACGCACGATCACGGACCGGAAGGTGAAGCGAGTGGTGGAGATGACGCTGCACAATAAGCCGGTGAACGCCACACACTGGTCGACGCGTACCATGGCACGGGCGGCGGGCATCAGCGAGGCCAGTGTGCGCCGCATTTGGCGTGCGCATGGACTGAAGCCGCATCAGGTGCGGACCTTTAAGCTCAGCCGCGATGTCCGGTTCCAGGAGAAGCTGGAAGATATCGTCGGCCTGTATCTGAATCCACCCGAGCACGCCATCGTCCTGTGCGCCGACGAGAAGAGCCAAATTCAGGCTCTGGACCGCACCCAGCCTGGATTGCCGCTGAAGAAGGGCCGTTGCGGCACCATGACCCACGATTACAAGCGTAACGGAACGGCCACCCTGTTTGCCGCGCTGGATGCCCTGGAAGGCCAGGTCATTTCCATGTGCGACGACCGGCACCGTCATCAGGAGTGGCTGAAGTTCCTGCGCGCCATCGATGACATCATTCCCCAAGACAAGCAGATCCACATGATCGTGGACAACTACGCCACCCACAAACATCCCCGCGTCGGGCGCTGGCTGGACCGCCATCCCCGCTTTCGCATGCACTTCACACCTACAGGCTGCTCATGGCTGAACATGGTGGAGCGCTTCTTCCGCGACCTGACCGAAAACCGTCTCCGCCGCGGGGTCTTTCGTAGCGTCGAGGAACTGATCACCGCCATCTTCGACTACATCGACCATCACAACGACAACCCAAAGCCTTTCATCTGGACCGCCAAGGCCAGCGACATCCTGGAGAAGGTTAAACGCGCCCGCGCCGCTCAGAATAATCGGCAATCTGCATGACGCACTACACTAGCGCGTTTAATCCGACTGATCTGCATTGATCGGCACATCGACGGTATCGCCGTTTTGCGTCCAAGTGACGCTGCCAGTGCGGTGGCCGGATGCCGGGCCGACTTCATAGGAGTGATCTCCCACATGCCGGTGGCGCTCCAGGATTCAGAACGTGATTGCGCCGTTGATCTGGAACGAGTGCCCCTCTGTCGTAATCCTATTCCCGAACTCGTTGAACCATTTGACGCCCAGAAAGACATGGCGTGCTGGAAGGATGACGTTCGCGCCCACTCCCATCGCATTGACGACATAATGGGTGGACGCGGCGACGATGGGATCGATCGATGGACCGCTGTTGCTGGACAGCTGCCACTGACCGTAACCGATCAAACCTGGTTGAAACAGAATACTGTGATCCTTCTTCAATGGCAGAACCTGAGTCAGCGAATAATCGAGGTCGAAGGTTGATCCCGCCTGGATATTGGTTCCCGTTTGCGGGGTGTGGAATTCCACCATCTGGTAAGCGTTAAGAGCAGTTGCCTTGTTCTTCGTCAGATAAATTGTCTCGCCCGCGGTCGGCGCGTTGGTCCAGTGCCCGGTGCCGACATTGTTGGTCGCTCCGGGAGTGAATCGACCGGTCGGAGCGAAGAACGCATAGGCCGCAATGATGTCGGCCCGCTTGAGGTGCCATCCCATGGTGAGTGGCTGATAGAAGGAGTCCGAGAAACCCGCGCCGCCCGCTACGGCACCCAGATGGATGGAACTAATCGATGAGTTGCTAATGGGCAGGCCGGCAGCCATCGCGAAGTTGCCACCGAGTATCTTCTTTTTGAAAACGTAGAAAAAGGCGTTGATGTCAATGAGCACTCCGACACTGGGCGCGCGCGTGACCGTCTTGCCATCGGGCCCGACCACCTTGTCAAACGAATATCCCAGAAAGGTGTTGGAGTAGGTCAGACCCGGGCCCGGCAGGACGCCTGAATTCGTTGCGCTGAAGCCTGGGGTGTAGACGCCTCTGATGGGAGGTGCTTGGGCCAGTGCAGCAACTGAAAGCCCTACGGTTAGCAGGAAGATGCTGATGATTGATTTGCGCGTAAGTCCGTTGTTCATAAGTTGACCTCTTAGCGAATAGTTCGATGGAAGATACAGTTCATTCACGAAGCTGTTCCTTTGATCACAACTTCCTACATGCCAGAGCCGGGACTACGCGGCGAAAGGCGTCGGTGATGAAGCGCGCGCCTAGTCCTGCATTGCGGCAGCTCTTTCCTTGGCCTCCGCCTGTTGCGACGCCGTCATCCCTGACGCCCCCAGCTTTATCGTGAGCTTCTTTAGTTTTCCGGCGAATGCGAACGGCGGCTGGTAGTCGTTGTCGTAGACCCCGGTTCCTGTGTCTGATCCGACGTCGAAGGTTTCGCTGCTCGCCAGGGAAAAGGGAATCGTGTGTTGGATCTGCTGTCTGGCAGTCTCAGTGCCGTCGATGGTGATTACACCCATACCGCCCTTGGCAAGACCGGGACCGTCGTAACTGAAGTCGAATACAACCGTGTGTTTCCCGCTCGAAAGGGGCTGCTTACTCTCGACGCGCTCAACGCTCAGGTCGAGCAGGTTATAGGTAAACACCGGTTTTCCCTTGAGTACGTAGAATGCCCATCCGCCAAAGCGTCCGCCGGCGGTCGCGAGCATGCCATCCGCGCCACTGCTTGTAACCTCCACATTCGCAGTGATGGTGAAGGAGCGATTGAGAACGCTCGGCGCTGTGCCCTGTGGAATACCGACGATTGGGCCGGGATAGGTGAACTCGGTTCGACCAGCCACGATGCTCGGCTTGGGCACAATGAACCGATCCAGCGCCGAAGCATCCAGAGGAAGCACCTGGTACTTCTGAGCCTCGACCCAGAACAGGTCCTGCAGCTCTTTCAATTTTGCCGGGTTGGATGCTGCAAGATTGTTGTTTTGCGTCCAGTCTTTGGTGAGATCGAATAGCTCCCACGTCACACCGTTCACGATATCGGCAGGTGGCTGTTTGTCGCGTCCCAGGGAGCCCGGTAAGGCAGGGTGGATGCGATCCAGCCATCTCGATACAGAGCACGAAGCCCCATCATCTCGAAGTACTGCGTGGTGTGTTTGGAAGGCGCGGATGCGTTTGCCTTATCGAAGGTATAAGCCATGCTCACTCCTTCAATCGGAGTTTGGCGAATCCCGTTCAAGGTCTCAGGCGCGGGAACGCCAGTGGCTTCAAGAATTGTCGGAACGATGTCTACAACATGGTGAAACTGGGTACGGATGCCGCCAGCTTCCTTGATGTGACCCGGCCACGCAATGGCCATGCCATTCCGCGTCCCGCCAAAGTATGAAGGCACCTGCTTGGTCCATTTGAAGGGCGTGTTCATCGCCCAAGTCCAGCCTACGGCCATGTGCGGGAAGGTCTTGTCTGATCCCCAAACGTCGTAATACTTGTCGAGCTGGAGTTGGACGGGAACGTCCACGCCGTTGAAGAAAGTCATCTCGTTGGGCGTGCCGACAGGAGAACCTTCCGCGCTTCCGCCGTTATCGCCGCTGATGTAAATGATGAGCGTGTCGTCGAGCTTGCCCATGTCTTCGACAGCCTGGATGACGCGGCCGATCTCGTAATCCGTGTAGGCAAGGTAGGCTGCGTAGACTTCCATCTGCCGCTCGAAGAGCTTCTTCTCATCAGGCGAGAGGTCATCCCACTTCTTCAATAGATCGTCAGGCCAGGGCGTCAACTGCGCATCTTGCTGAATGACACCCAGTCTCTTCTGGTTGGCGAAAATCTGATCGCGGAGGTTGTTCCAGCCCATGTGGACCTTGCCCTTGAACTTCTCAATCCACTCTGGTGTTGGCTGATGCGGAGCGTGAGTGCCACCGGGGGCGTAGTACAGGAAGAAAGGCTTGTTGGGATCGATGCTGTTGATCTCGTTGAGATACGCGATGGCGTCATCCGCCATGTCGGTGGTCAGGTTGTACCCCGGTTTGCCAACGTAGGGGTATACTCGCGTGGTGTTGCGGTAGAGGTCGGGCTGCCACTGATTAGTTTCGCCCCCGACAAATCCGTAGAAATATTCAAAGCCCATCCCGATGGGCCATTGGTCGAACGGGCCGACTTGGCTGGATTGAAATGAAGGCGTGTTGTGATTCTTGCCAAACCAGGAAGTAGCGTAGCCGTTCTGCTTGAGGATCTGACCGATTGTGGACCGGTCCCTGGTAATCACGCTGTCATAGCCGGGATATCCTGTCGCCATCTCGCCGATGACGCCGAACCCGACCGAATGATGATTACGACCGGTGATGAGGGACGCCCGCGTGGGCGAGCAGAGCGAGGCCGTATGAAATTGGGTGTAGCGGAGACCCATCTGGGCGATCCGGTCAAGCGCCGGGGTAGGAATGACGCCGCCAAAAGTGCTGGGAGCGCCATAACCGACGTCGTCGGTGATGATCAACAGAACATTCGGAGCACCTTTCGGGGGAACGATCTGCGGCTGCCAGTACGGCTTTGAGTCGGCTGCGCTGCGATTGATCACGCCACCGAAGCGCCCCGGTTGATTAGGAAGCTGCCTGCCATCGACGGTTGTCGTTGCGTTAGGCGCTCCGGGAGCTCCCGTTACCTGCTGTGCCATGGCTGGGGCTGCTGCGACCAGCAGCGCTCCGCCGAAAACCTGCAGTTGCTTCGATATACCTTTCTCCAGGAAACTCATTGCTGACTCCTCTTCACTTCCAGCATTCCGCGCTCATCCGAGCGGTCAATTACTTTTTGTGAGATCGCGAGGCGCATTAGCAAAGCGCTTTGGGGCTTCCCGCCGCCTGTTCGTGTGAGTGATCACCGGAGCTCTGCGAAGAAGGGAATTCTGCGGCGATGTACTCGAGCCCATGTATCTTCGCGATGATCCTGAACTCCACCAGTGGTTGCTCGGCGGCGGTCTCAAGCACTTCGAGCAAACGAAGAAACCGCGACGATGCAAACTCCTCACGCAACTCTTTGGGATCGTCCCATTCCTCGATGTACACGATCCGGCTGTCGTCATTCACCGGCCGGTAGATCTGTGCGAAGCAACACCCATGTCCTTGCTGGGCCGGCCTCATCACAGACCGCAACGCCGTCACGAGTTGCGGACCGCCGTTCGGACGAGCAAGCATCCTGACCATTAGCTGGATCAAGTCCAAATAAGGAGCACGTGCTATGCCGGTTGGGCCAACAAAGAGCGGAACTGCTCTAACGTGAGGCGTTCATTGGATTTGCGGGAAAGTGGCTTCAGCTTTGCATTCAGGGAAAGCAAGGGAATGCCCCCGAAATATCGGGGAATCCACGAAACTGCGGTCGAGGAATGTTTGTGGGTCCTTGTCGCAGGATGCGCTACTTGGCAAGAATCGCAACTCTAGTGTTGCAGGTGGCTCCCCGGTCGGCTCAGGCCGAGCTTCTTGAGGCGCGACTCGAGCGTGCTGGGTTTCAAGCCCAGGCGGGCGGCGGCACCGTACTCGCCCCGAATGCGCCATCCGGTGTCGTGCAGTACTTGCAAGATGTGTGCCCGCTCGAACGAGGCCAAATCCGTCTGCGAGCTATTCGCACACAATTCGGTTTCGGGCGGAAAGATTCGCAGAACTGGTTCAGTCGCCATGATCATTGCGCGTTCCACCAGATTGCGCAGTTCGCGCACGTTGCCCGGCCATGCATAGGCAGCCAGGGCCTCCACGGTCGCGGGATCAACTTTCTCGATGCGCTTGCCCATCGTCGCGGAGAGTTCATCAACGAAGGCTTCGATCAGCAGCGGGATATCATCCGGCCTCTCGCGCAGCGGCGGCACTGTAATGGGAAATACGTTCAGCCGGTAATAGAGGTCCTCGTGGAAGTGGCCATCGCGAACAGCGGCGGCCACATGGCTGTGTGTGGCAGCGTATGCACACGTGGACCGCATCTTCGGATTACTCCAGTCTTCCGATCATGTGTCCCTCGATCACACGAAGCAACTTCACTTGAACCTCAACGGGGAGTTCTCCGATTTCATCGAGGAAGAGCGTCGAGCTGTGGGCCAGTTCGAAGCGCCAACCTGGATGGAAAACCCGCCCCCGTGCCCCTTTTTTACGACAAACAACTCGCTTTCGATCAGCGTCGCGGGAATGGCCGAGCAGTTGACCCTCACCATGGGCCGATCGCGGCGCCGGCTGCATTCGTGGATATAGGATGCGAACCGCTCTTTGCCGCTGCCGGTCTCGCCCAGGAGCAGGACGGTGGAATCCGTGCCCGCCACCTGATCTGCTAGCGCGAACGTATGCCGGATAGCTGCACTGCGGCCAATGATGCGCTCCGACCCAAGCCGGACCTTCGCCTCCTGCCGCAAATAGGTGTTTTCACGCTCAAGTCTGTCGCGCAGGCGCTGCACGTCGTCGAGGGCCCGCCTTCGTTCCGTGACATCCTCGACGCCGAACCGGCCGCACTCCCTGACCCGGCTCTCCTTCGACGTAGCGCGAGCAGTGCCGCAGGAATATCGTGCCGCGTTGAGGATGCTCGTAACGATACTCGACCGCTGCCCGCTCGATCTCACACGCCAACAAGCGCCGGCGGAGCTCGGCCACAATGGGTCGGCTCTCCGGATCCATGCGCGCAAACCACAATGCTAGGCCGTTCGCCATCTCATCGACGCCAATACCGAGAAGTTCGTGCAGACGGCTGTCCAGAAATGGCGGCTCTGTCCCGGAGCTCCACTCCGAGAATCCCAGTTCGGCGGCATCGACTGCGGCCTCAACCCGGACAGCTTGTCGGCGAGCTCTATCCGATGCGCGGCATCGTTCGATCGTATTCACCAACATCTCGCCGAGCAGTCGCAGGCGTGGGACGTACTCCGCCGGCCAGTCACATTCCTGGCGGACCGAGCTGATCATGATCAAATGCAGCCTTTTGTGACCCACCTCGATCGGTATCGCTAGCAACGACTTTGTTCCCATTGCCTCGAAGCTGGCGAGATCCACGACCGCTTCTGGATGCAGGTCGGATCGACGCGAAAATGCAACTGACTCTCGGTCGAAAACGACCCGGAGCCTAACCCAGGGATACGAAACTTCGATATCAAGTTCAGTTGATACGGGGCGCACACCTTGCCCGTACGAGGCGAAAGCCACATTGACATTGGAGAGATCGTCGCTGACGGAGAGCAGGTCACAGCGGTCCGCCTGGAAAAAATGGCGCAGGGTCTCCAAGGCCGATTCGACGGTCTCGGCGAGATGCTCAGAGCCAACGGCAATCAGCTGTGCAGAGATGTCCGACAGCAGCGTCTCGAACTGGACGCGATCGACCGACGGCGTGTTGGATAACAGCTCCAAAGAACAGAGTATGCAAGAGGCTATCAGAGGGTCAGTGACGTGGCGCACCGCGCCGTGTTCGGGGATTCCCCGATATTTCGGGGTCTTTTCGCCGCCGGCTTTGAAGGCATGTGACAGCCTCGGGCCCACAAGCCCACCGAACGTCTTGCTTTAGCTCTGGTCCTCAATTCTCAATGGTGATCGGCGATCTACCTCCCTCAACGAAGCGGTGGAGTCAGCCGACGGCATTTGAGTGATGTCGTGATGACGGTCAAATCCACATGAGCGAGAAGTCGGCATTTCGTGGAAGTGGCTATCATCGGCAAGTCGGCGAGCCGGAAGTTATCCCAGCGCCTGGCGCCTCCTCTCCCCACCGAGGGATTCTCGCAGAAGTGTTTGCCAGGCGCGGTGGAGCAAACCTGCCATCAACTCGCCATCAAAACTCGGTGTTTTTGGGCCGTTTTTGCGGTATCTACAATGCGGAAAAGCTAGATAAGGAAAGGGTTTTAGGTGTGTGACCTCAAAATTGACACGGTAGAGGTCAGGAGTTCGAGTCTCCTCGTGCCTACCATTCTTTCAATCACTTAGCTCCTGTGACCTCGCTCCGCGAGGCTCCAAATGGCTCCATTAAGCGCGCCGAACCGGGGGATGATGTTCCACTCTTTCTCGAAGCTGACTTCTCGACAACCCCCGGAATCCACTTCCGCGATTGGGGCGTTTCCCGTCAACTTGAGGTAAGTGGACTTCACGAGCGGCCCGGCGAAGCTTCCCCAAACGCCGTTTCAGCTACTGTGCGAATCAGTGAATCGTGCAGGGCAGCGGCGGACTGCAGCGCCGGCGCCGGAAAGGGCCGTGCGTGCCGTTTGAAGGAAGTCCGCGCGCGCACGTTCACGTCAGCGGCTGCTTGACCACGACGGATGTGGCCAATGCGGTCATAGACAAGCTCGCCCGGCCTTACCACACGCCCGGGACCAGTCGGTAGCGTGTCCGGGTGCAGGACTCCTTACAGCCCGGCAATTCGCGCCACGGGGTGCCGTCTTCCAGCACTGTACACACAATGAAGGTGACCACAGCATCGTGGTCGGCGCAAAACTCCATGCCGAGCCGAGAACCAGCGCGCACCCCGGCAGCAGCAGTAGGTTGATTTGTAGGTCCGATGTTCTCCTGCGTCCGAGTTACACGGCGGCCTTCTATCAAAGTCCTAAGCTTCTGTTGCTGGTAATGCAGATGCCGTGTCTTTGCTTGGAGGTGCGATGGCGAAGTTTTCGATTCGCCAGCACGGAGCCTTGTTGTAAGCAGCCGAACATTGGGGGGTCAAATGTGGGGCGCCGCCCACCGCAAGATGGGCGGCGCCATTCCATCAACGTACGCTTCTAACTAAGCCCCAAGCTCGAGCCAGTTTAGCCGGCCCGGCGAACCTGCGTAGCGTCCGTGTCGCGAGTCGAAGCCTCATCCCATTCCCGGATTTGCTTCGCGGCTTCTTCTTTCGTGACGCCGTACCGCTCCTGGATCTTTCCCTGCAACTGGTCGCGCTTGCCGGCGATCACGTCAAGATCATCGTCGGTCAGTTTGCCCCACTTCTCCTTCACGGATCCCTTCAACTGCTTCCACTTGCCTTCTAGCTGATCTGAGTTCATCGTTTTCTCCTTTTTGATCTGTAGTGCGGACTTACTGGGTTCCACTGTAGATCTCCCGGACAGGCCTGGATATCCGGTATTTCTGGTAGCGGACGTGGGAATAATCCTCAGGCGTACGTTTGAACGCCGGGAATGACTGCGGTGCATGCTGTGCCACTAGGGTTTGAGTGCGAGATACACTCCGACCCTCGCGGTTACAGGGGAAAAACAAGCACGCACTACGGCTAGAAACTGAGTGCGTAGTCTAAGAACGCAAAGTACGCTCGACCTTAGCGGAGGGGGAATCGGTGCGGCAGAGCGCAAATAAAGCGGCTCACTTCCATTCCGGCAAGTATCGATTGAGCGAAGAGGAGGAGAGACGTCATGCCAGGCAAAAAACATCTTAAGGGAGTAGGAAGCAAGGAACAGCGGCAATACGAACACATTAAGGAAAGCGCGGAAAAGTCAGGCCGGTACGGCAAACGTGCGAAGGAAGTGGCGGCGAGAACGGTGATGAAAGAACACAAGGCAAAGGGCCATCGTGCCGGCAAGTAAAGTGGCCACGCGAGGCTGCGATAGCATCGGCAGACAGAGATACGCGGTGTAGTTCCCGTATCTAAGGCAATCACCCGATTGTTGGCAGGTGCGAAAGTCGATATCGTGATCCCCGTTAGCGGCAGTGATTTCCGCAGTTAGTTGTTCCGCCCGAACCTCACCTTGATGTCCCGCCCACCACGGCAGACGTCGGCAGGATGAAAATCCCGCCGGCGTCTGACCCCTCCACCTAGTGGTGGCACTCGACAACAAGGGCCGACAATTCCGACAACTCGTCAGCGGGCACCGAAAGCCACTAAGGGAAATAGTGTCGGCGCGCTAGGGAATGCGCCGTATGTACCTGCCGGCGGTCTCACCGTAAAGTGCGAATACAAGGCTGCACACAGCCTAGCGGAGGCGCGATGGGCACGCAGATTTTGCTGGTTGACAACGATGCCGCCAGATCCAACCGACGGCGTAACGATCTGGCTGCGGCAGGGGTCGAAGTGATTACAGCCTCCGAAGAGCAGCAGGCCGCAGAAGCAATGAAGTCCGATCGCGTGGACATAATCTGCATCGATTCGCAATTTGTCACGAATCGCGGGCCGGGCATTGGAGCGCTCATCGAGCTCCGAATGGCCACGACCCCGGTGGTGCTGATCGTCGATGACGCTCAGATTCCCGGCCAATTGCAAAAGCACGTAGATGTCATCGTTGACCGGGAAGATTTCCCCAGAATGGCGAGAGGGCTGATGCAACAGCTTAGCCGCGGCCAAGTTCCGTTTTTTCAGCGATGGTTCGGCGCATGGGTCAACCGCGCGTTTCAGTCGAGACGCGGTGAATCGTTTCCCCCATGTTGAAGACTTAACGCGAGTTTCAATTAACTCGCATAACAAAAGGAGAGAATGCCATGCTCACAATTCTGATCATCATCTTGGTATTGGCGCTGCTGGGTGCATTGCCCACCTGGCCTTACAGTCGCAGTTGGGGCTATTACCCGAGCGGAGGCTTCGGTCTCATCGTGTTGATTCTGGTCATCCTGTTGCTGATGGGACGCGTGTAGCCCGCCTATGTTTCCGCAAAGGTGGGACGTCGAGCTAAGAGACGGCAATCCAACCGCGGGGATGCACAGTTCGTCTGATTTGCGCGCTTTCAGTCTGCAGTTGCACTTGGCCAACGCTTCACGGACTTGCTCACTGGAACTTGGTCCGTGAGATTTTCAAACTCAATTGGCAAGGTGATCCAACAATGAAAGCACTCGAGCGAATTACGCTACCGATTGTGGAATTAGTATGCATGCTCATGCCGCTTTGCGGCTGGATTGCTTCGATCCGAGCAAACGCAACAGCCCCACATTTGCCAACGCGGGCAAATGTGTACCACCCGCTGCTAAGTATTCTTCCGTCTTGCCGTAGGGTATTCTCCCGATGTTCCACCGCTTTAACTTTCCCTAATCTAGTGAGGCAGTCGGGCCGAACCTCGGGAAAATAGTAAGAAGTCCACACTTGCGTATCGACATGTTCGCCCGCTCGATTCGTGAATTCGAGATTCTTCCTGCCTGCGAATCGAAGGAAGGCTCCGGCCCGACTTTTCTTGGAGGATTCCGATGATCAGAACGACGCAGACGAGTGGCAAGAAACAACTGCCGGCAAACCTGGTTGGTTTTCTGGCGTTGCTTTTGCTGGTGCCTCTCGCCCACGCTTCCATACTCAACAATGGTGGTTCCGTTCCCTCAAGCGCACTCTTCCCTGGGGGAACACTGTTAGCATCGACATCCGGCACGATTTCAACCCCGACGTTTACGACTGACTACACGCAGTGGGTTTATGCCGACCCCGGCAATACCTGGTGCGCGGGGTGTCTCGATTTCGTGTACCAGTTCACCAATAACGGACCTCACGCCAACGAGCGGTTTTCGATGTACAACTTCGCCGGTGTAATGGTGGATGTTGGCACCGACCCGTTTGGTATGCATGATCCCGACAGTATTGATCGCAGCGTGAGTGGCGCTGTGATCGGCTTCAACTACACGGCGTCGAATGAAATTGCTCCCGGAGAAACTACGCCGTGGCTGGTGATCGAATCGAGCGCGCTGACCTACACCAACGGTTTTGTATCGGCGCAGGATGGCACGGCCGGTTACGGCTTCGCATACGCACCTACTGTCACTCCGGAGCCGTCAACGCTCGCGTTAGTGGGCGGTGGCTTCACTCTGCTGGGAGGAGTGCTGCGGAAAAAACTTAACAACCACCCAGCCTAACCGCCCCAGTCGCTAATCTCGAATGGGTTACAGAACAAACACGGCGGACTCACGCAAGGAGTCCGCCGGTCTATTTCGCGATGACTCCTGGCACCGATCGGGTGGTCCGGCACGAGCTCCACATTTGCCGAGGCGAGCGGGCAAATGTGGGCCACGCCACCTGCGTAGCGGGTCTCGGGCCCTCATTGCCGATACCGCGGTCCATCTGCTGGTTCAATCCGCTGGTCCGTCCCGTGCCCATCCAAGGCAATACCGCGCTGAGCTCAGAGTGCAAGCCGTTCATGCGGGCCGCAGGGATCGCCGAACTGTCATCGCGCTGGAGTTCTGGACCGAGTACTGCGCAAAACTACCAGCCCGCCCTGGGCGCAAGGGTTGCCTTCTGCGCCAGCCGATATTCTTGAAGGCGTCCCGCCATCCGTCCATTTGGGGAAAACTTAGGTTACTTTCGTCACATTTGCCTGCCGATTAAGACATTGCGCAGGTCGACCGTTTTCTTTTTTGGCGAGATGGAGATCGCCTCGCAGTTCGTTCTCGCATCGATCGCGAAGTTGGCACGGAAATACTGTTTGCTTGCGACGAGCAGGCTCGATTCCTTAGCGATGATGGTGACTTCACCGGTTCTCATCCTCCGTTGCATCAGGGAGTCGGCGACGCAAGAGAGGCTCGATTCGGTCAGGCCAAGCCAGATCGACAATCTGCTCGTGCGTGAGTGTGGAATACCCCGACATCATGTTGGGGGCGAGCAGGAGGAAGAGCAAAAACAGCCCGCGCAATGGATGATGACGGCAGTGCATGGATCACCTGCGTGATTGAGCTTCTAGGCGACAGGACTGCGTCCCTGGATAATGCGAATCAGCATGACGACTAACGCCAACACCAAGAGGATGTGGATAAAGCCGCCTAGCGTGTAGGAGGTGACAACACCCAACAGCCACAACACCAACAGAATCACAAAAATTGTCCAAAGCACGTCTGCACTCCTTCGGTCGCAACGGGTCTCCCAATCGATTTTCCCCGCCGACCATCATTCATCGTTCCGCAAAACCGATGCCGTGAGTGACTGGTAAGGCGGGGCGATCGGCTGACTCACGCTAGTGACGGCAGCCTGGTTCGCCCCAGCCCACGTGCGCTACTGTTGCCCGTCGGCCTTGTGTTCATTCAGCTTGGCTGCCTCGGACTTGGCCGAGAACTTTCTCACTGCCGCGAGAAAGGTCCCAGTGCCGCTGGGGGCCGTAACATTTCCCTGCAAGATGCTGCGGAACGAGGTCTGGTGACCGTATAAGGCCCGGGTGGCGTCATCATCCTGCTGGATGACCGCGCCATTCACAGTCACGCCGGCGAACACTCCGCGGGCGCGGGAGTACGTCAAGACTTCGGCCCTCATCTTCCAGTCTGTCTCGCCCTCTGCATGGCGCCCCACGGGACCCGCAGCTACCGATGCATCAGCACCCAACTTAAATTTGCTGGACAAAAGCTTTTCCATCCCGTCGTGATTCATGACCAGCATGACCAGGTCGACCGCTTCACCTCCGATCTGCAGCCCCCAGCTTCCGCCGGCGACCATGAATGGCGCGGGCGCACTCCACCCGGCAGAAGTGCGACATGACGCAACGCCCCTTCCGTACTCAGCGCCAAATATGAAGCCACCCTTCACCAGCGACGGGACAACGGCAACGCAAACTGCGTTGTCCATGATTTCCTGCGGGATCCCTTTGTCCGGGGCCGCCATAATTTCATTCAGGACCACGCCTGAGGCGTTGACCCGGTCTACTTCATCCTGGCGGTTTTCGGCCCATGCCAGGTTTATCGTCGACAACACGAACAAAACTGCACAGCAGAGTGCGATTTGAAAGGTCAAACGTCGTTTCGACATATCGTCTCCTGTTCTCCGAAAGCGAGCTTGAGCGTCGCTTTCGGCACCAGCCGTAGCTGGCTGGCTAAACATCAAGGCACTGCGCCAATGCTAGGTTGAATAAATCGTTACAGCCATCAGGTCGTGGCCGTATCTGGAGAACGAAAATCCCGTAAGAGACGGTAGTCGCATCTGCATGGGATCAACCGGGCGGGTTCACTCTAGGAAGCAGATTCTTGACGATTGTTTATTGAAATAGCTGCTTGGTTAGTTCAGGATCGAAAGCCGGACTTACAAAAGATTGTCCCTGTTCAAGCCGGTCCAAGGCGACCATCAGGAGCTCCTCTGCATCCGATTTCAGCAAGAACCCAGACGCGCCAGTCGCTGCTGCCGCACGAAGCATTTCTTCAGAATCGTGCATTGTGACAAGCAATATTCGGGTGTTGGGAAGTGAATGGCGGAGCTGTGCTGCTACCTCTAGTCCGTTGGGCGGAGGCATCGAGATATCGAGGATCACTATGTCAGGGGCGAGAAGGCGTGCCATTTCCAGCGCTTGAGAACCGTTGGCAGCCTCGCCGCATACCTCGTAGTGATTGGTGGCTTCCAGAATCGTGCGCAAACCGCGCCGTACGAAGGAGTGATCGTCAACAAGTAATACCCGAGAAAGTGACATATGCCCGGAAAGCCCACTTCATTGGAACCCATCACTGCGCCGATGCCAATACGGTTATCTACGTATATTGCAATTCAAGGCTCCACGACCTTGTTTCGAATGGCATAACGCACTAATTCGGCAACTGAGTGGATGTCGAGCTTCCGCATGATGTTGGTGCGGTGTGTATCGGATGTTTTGACAGCGATTCCCAGAATCGTGGCCACCTCTTTCGCGGTCTTGCCCTCGGCCAGAAGTTGGAGGATCTCGCGTTCTCGCGGGGTCAGGCGATTGCGCATCATCTCGGCTGGGTCGGTCACCCGGCTCCCACGATTGGCGAGAAACATCTCGGTAACGCGGGAGGTGAAGAACGGTTTGTGGTGACTCAGCGCTTCCACCGCACGAACCAAGTCGGTGTCTGAGTCGGACTTGAGAACATAACCGCGCGCTCCCGCATCCATCACCGCCGCCGCCATCTCGTCGGAATCATGATGAGTGATCACCAGCACTTCGGTCTTGGGGCACGCCTTGCGAATCTGTCGAGTCGCCTCGAGACCATTCAGGTCAGGCATACTGACATCAATTACGAGGACGTCAGGATGCAATTGTGTGCATTTGTCCACGGCCTCGCGCCCGGAGCGGGCCTCGCCGCAGACTTGCCAGCCCGCGTGCTCTTCGATGAGCAGTTTCAGGCCTTTCCGAACTATGTCATGATCATCGGCAATTAGTACCCGCAATGCGTTCATGGAACCTCGCTCAATGGAACTATGGCGTGAATCGTTGTGCCCTGACTGCTGGATCCGATGTCGAGTTGGCCTTGAAGCTGGCGCAACCGCTCGCGCATGCCAAGTAGCCCGACCCCAATTGTCGCGGTTTCCTGATGGAACGACAACTTCTCGGGAGATATACCGTGGCCCTGATCAGTCACGTACATGTGAAGCAAATCACCTTCCCGCTCGAGGCGGACCGTCGCCGTGTTACTACCGGAATGACGGTGGACATTAGTCAGGCTCTCCTGCATAACTCGAAAGATTGCGGTCTCACGCTCCGTCGAGAGTCTTGGCAAGTCATCGGGCAAGACCAGATCAACTCGAATCGAGCTTCGCTGAGAAAATCCATTGGCGAACCAGCGTATCGCCGCCAACAAACCGACGTCGTCGAGCATCGGAGGGTGCAGCAGATGGGAAAGCGTGCGGACCTCTTTCAAGGAGCTTGCGACCAGTTCCATGCTCTCCGCCACAGCGTTGCTTCCTCGCTCATCCAGATTGGAGGTGTCCCTTCCAAGATAGGAGAGGTTCATTTTTATCGCGGTCAGCGTCTGCCCAAGGGAGTCGTGGAGGTCACGCGCCAAGCGCCTTCTCTCATCGTCCCTGACTTGGAGCAGGCGTCCGCTCAAGCGTCGCACCAGGTTCTCCGCCCGTTTTAGTCCAGTGATGTCCTGGACAACGATTCCCATTTGAGTCACCACATCGCCATCCTTCGCAATTGGGAAGAATGACTTCAACCACCATCCCGTCATGCCGGGGGTGGAGGGTATAGGCCCTTTGATTTCTTGTGCTAGCAGCGGTTCACCGGTGCTGGCAACCTGGCGAAGGAGGGGCTCAATCTGGTGCGAAAGATCAGCAATAACAGCCCGTAGGGGTTTGCCTATTTGGTCGCGGGAATCCAACCCATTGAGCTCGGCAAAGGGAGCATTGATGCGCTGGAAGAGAAGGTCTTTGTCGATGATTGCAAGCCCCACCGGAGCGTTGGAGAAAAAAGCATTGAGCTGCGCTTCCCGCTGCTCGATTTCTTCCCGCTGTTGCCTCCGCTCGGTAATGTCGCGGGTGATCACCGCATAGCCTCGCGGTTGACCCTCTTCGTTTCGCAAGAGGGTGACATCGGCAGTTGCCCAAAAGTGGGTCCCGTCGTTTCGAACCTGCTCGCACTCATCTGTCACATGGCCTTGTTCAAGGGCGGTGCGCAAGTGTCGCTGCGGCGTATCCGATTCGCACGTATTGTAAAGCCGGTGGAAGGGTTCTCCGAGGATATCCAAAGAGCGGAACCCAAACAGACGCTCCGCTCCCATGTTCCAGGTCGTAATCCGTCCCTCCAGATCCACTCTGATTACTGCGTGGTCCTGGATACCATTGACCAGCAACCGGTATTTCTCTTCATTGTCCCTGGCTTGCAGCTCGGCCCAGGTTCTTCGCGTGACTTCGGAACTCATCAGTAAGAACAAGGACACCAACATCATGGACGCTACCAAGAAGGCCAGCACCAGGATTATCCTGGCCTTGCTCTGTCTGGCGACTGAGACGCGGGAACGGTCACGAAGAAGCTGATTCTCTTCCAGTTCCATGGCGTCGAAGAGCGTGCGCATTTTGTCACTCTGAAGGCTGCCTTGGAGGGTGAACTCTTTCTGCTGTTCCACGGCCGATGGATCTTGCCGGTAAAGTTGGATGGAAGTATTCCAGTTCGCCAATTTCTCGGCAATCAGCGGCTGGAGTTGGGCGAGCCGTTGCTGTTGTAAGGAATTGTCAGCCGTCAGGACCTGTAAGCGCTTAAGGTTGTCCGGCAACCCTTGAATCGCTTCGTCATAGTCGATGAGGAGCGTTGGATCTCCAGTAATTACAAAGCCCCTGCGCGCGTTTTGCGCTGCGGTGAGATTGCCGGACAAACTCTTCAGCTCGAAAATCACTTCATGGGTATGTATGACCAACTCTTCGCTGGTCGCGAAACGGTCAGACATCACGTACGAGGTGATTCCGATGCCCACCAGGATCGCGAACAATACCGCGAAGGCCGATTTGTATGACTTTGGCGAAAGTGTCCACATAACCTGGGCGCCCGAGTAAGCGCAAAAACTCTACCACACTGTGGATAGCCGATCGCCTAGTTCGGCAGCACCGGGCCATCTCCCAACCCGCTGGAACGACCTCGGGACCAGCACCACCTCGACGAAAGGCATTTGAACAGCATTCTAAACAGACCATGACAACGCGCGAAAAGACATCAGGCAATCTCCTTAGATTCGGTATCCAGCCTTGCCGGAGAGAGTCGAATATCTGGGCACAACTGCGCGGGCTGCAAGGCTCAGGCCGCCATCGTCCAACGAATGTTCGTCATGTGCATCTGATTGTATTCTGTAACCAAGGATGCGGCGATGCGCCTGATCGAAATAGAAGCAAGCACTTTATTGGCTCGTGCTAAGGGATTGACCCGATGGCGGAGCGCGGTTCCAGATTGCTACCGTGTGTACAGCAACGAGCCGCGGTAGCGAGATTCGCTTATACGCATGATCGCCACCGCGATAGCGCAGTAGTAAAGGGGAAAGGAGAGCTGAAATGCTTTGGACGATATTCGTGATCCTTCTGGTTCTGTGGCTGCTGGGAGTGGTTACGTCCTACACTCTGGGGGGCTTTATCCACATTCTGCTGCTATTGGCCCTCATAACTCTAATTTTCAACCTGGTAAGTGGACGGCGGGCGGCTCTCTAGACGCACCACCTTCAACTTATTCGTGAGTTTTTGCGTACTTGACGGAGGAAAAAATGAAGATGAAGGACGTTCTTAAGGTCGCGCTCGGCACCGGCCTTTTCGTACTGGATCAATCCGATCGCGCTAGAAAGAGCGTTCGGGAGCGAGTCTCGGACCGGGTTGACGATCTTCGTGATTTGGCGCATGAGAAGTACCAAATTGCTAGTGAGAACTTCGAAAAAGCAACCAGAGCTCTCCGCCGCGACGACAATCGCGCCGTTTGGAATGTGCTTCGTTTTGCCGCCGGGCTGGGAGTCGGAGTAGGTGTTGGACTCTTAGTCGCCCCGGCTAACGGGGAGGACACTCGGAGGCGACTCGCGGAAAAGGCCCAGGAACTCAATGCCAACGTCCGAGAGCGCCTTGCCTCATCTAATTGCAAAGCGACCAGTGCGGCCGATTAACTGGATTCGTTTACGCGGTTGGTTCGGAGTTCGCAAAGTCCCCATGAGTGGCGCCGACGATAAGAGACGAAATTCGCGCTTCTCGTTCCCGCACAGCCGGAGTAACTGCAGGGCAAGCGAAGGATGGATGAGAGAGGCAAAAGGAGAATTCAATGACTACGAACTTTCACCGAATTCTTTGGGTCGCCGTGGTGATGCTAGCGCTTACTGCCGAATCATTTGGACAGATCGGCGTAGTGGTTTCGTTCGCCCCGCCTCCGCTGCCGGTGTATGTGCAGCCTCCTTGCCCAGCCGAGGGCTATATCTGGACCCCCGGCTACTGGGCATACGACCCCGACTTTGGTGACTACTACTGGGTGCCAGGGACGTGGGTATCGGCTCCGGAAGTCGGCCTTTTCTGGACCCCGGGTTGGTGGGGGTGGGGAGGAGGAGGCTTCATATTCCATACGGGCTATTGGGGCCCTCAAGTGGGCTTCTATGGCGGCGTCAATTACGGCTACGGTTATTTTGGAGAGGGCTATCAAGGCGGGCGATGGGACCACGGACACTTTTACTACAACCGAGCGGTGAATAACGTCAACGTAACGAACATTCACAATGTTTACAACACAACAGTCATCAACGATACGAGGGTGACTCGCGTCAGCTATAACGGCGGAAATGGAGGAATCGATGCGCGTCCGACCGCGGCGCAAGAGGCTGCTGCACGGGAGAAACATATTCCGCCCGTGTCAGCTCAGACGCAACAGATTCAGAATGGCGCGGACGAATCCGCAACTGCGCGCTTCGGTGAACCAGGGCAAGCCACCGATTGCGGCAACGCCCAAACCCGGAGCATTTCATGACCGCGAAGTCGTTCCGGCCACACAGGCGGGAGGCACTTATAAGTCTTCTAAGTCTTCCGGCAATCGAGCCGCGGTGGAACCAAAGGGCGCTCCCGCCAGCGAGCGACCGGAAAGCAATGTTCCTCGCCCCAGCGCTGCCGTGCATCCTAACGACCTACCGCCAGCCGCTCCTCCGCCCGCGCCCAACACGGGAAACGCGAAGCTGGACCAGAAGTACCAGCAACAGCAGGAAAAGCTCCGCGCCCAGCAAGACCAGCAACGACAGCAGCTTCAGCAGCAGCAGGATCGTGAGCACCAGCAACTTGAACAACAGAAGGCTGACCAAGCTAAGAAGCAACAGGTGGAACAGCAGCACCAACAACAGACACAACACTTACAGCAACAACAGGAACGACAACAGCAGCAGCTACAGTCCAAACAGCAGTCCCCGCACAAGAACCAAGCCCCGCCCCCGAAGGAGAAGCCTTAGTCATTCCCTGAAAACGCCGAGTGGGGCGTCGACCAACCAGTCGTCTGCCCCTCACGCCCTTCAGATTCCCGGTTTCTATTGGAATTTGCGGGAGGCGTTGTCTGGCATTCCCCTGACGTTCAACAGTTCGATCATCCGGAGCGAGACAGTAGCCCAAGAAATGTCTGGGCATACTGCGCATGCCGAAGTTCACTGTGGCTTTAGGATCTAGAGAGGTCGTTGACCTTGGGCAATAATGCGCTCGTCCATTGAGAAGCCCGAAGAAGGCCTGATCGAGAAATATTTCGTGTAAGCCGCCTATCTACAACGAGCGGAGGATCCGCGATCCATGGCAACCACGCGCCAACGTTCGGTGAAACGGGCAAACACTTCTCCAGCTAATGGAAACCGATCGGGGAAGTCGCAGGTGGAAAGGGCCATCAACAGGAATTAGGGAGCAAGGTTCGGCGTGCTCTAGCGGTACTCGGGCCAGGGCTCGTTACTGGCGCGTCCGATGATGATCCCAGTGGAATCGCTACCTATTCCCAAGTAGGCGCCCAATTTGGCTATGGGATGCTTTGGACGATGCTCCTGTCCTATCCCTTAATGGCGGCGATCCAGGAGATCAGCGCACGTGTTGGCCGCGTTACGGGCTGCGGCATCTCTGCCAACCTCAGACGGCATTATCCGAGATGCCTGCTTCATGGCGCGGTTACTTTGGTTCTTGCCGCCAATATCTACAATCTCGGTGCTGATATTGGCGCGATGGGCGCTTCTGCCCAGCTACTACTGCCGGCGAGGACATGGGTCTATACGCTGCTGTTCGGGATAGTTTCATTGCTGTTGCAGATCCTCGTGCCTTACTCAACCTATGTTAAGTACTTGAAATGGCTGACGCTTTCGCTCTTTGCCTATGTCGCCACTGCTTTCTTCGTGCGGATATCGTGGTCGGAGGTGCTGCTTGCGACCGTCCTTCCGCGATTGTCGTGGAGTAAGGATTACTTGACAGGACTGATCGCAGTGATGGGAACTACGATTAGCCCGTACTTGTTCTTCTGGCAAGCCTCTCAAGAGACGGAAGAGGTCAAGAAGAATCGCGGGGAGAAGGCGCTCAAACACGCGCCGCGACAAGCGCCGGATCAGTTAGAACGCATCCGGACCGACACGTATGTCGGTATGGCACTGTCCAATCTCGTCGCGTTCTTTATCATCCTTACGAGTGCAGCTACTCTGCATGCTCGAGGCCACAAAGAAGTCGCCACGGCGGCGCAAGCCGCACAGGCATTGGCGCCTCTGGCCGGGCGCTGGGCCGCGGGACTCTTCGTCTGCGGAATCATCGGTACCGGCCTGCTCGCGATACCAGTTCTGGCGGGTTCGGCCGCCTACGCCATGGGTGAATCCTTCAAGTGGCCGGTCAGTTTAGAGAAGAAGCCCGAACAGGCTCCCGGATTCTACGTGACGATCGCACGTGGCCATACTGGCCGGCGTTGGCCTCAATTTCCTCCACATCGACCCGATTCGAGCTCTGTTCTGGGCCGCGGTCCTAAACGGCATTCTGGCTGCGCCCCTGATGGCGGTTATCATGCACATGGCGGAAAGCACTCAAGTAATGGACAAGTTCACGATACCAGTGTACCTGCGGGTTATGGGATGGGCCGCAACGGCAGTCATGTTTGGCGTATCTGTCGGAGTATTCGTGACATGGAAATAGCCTGGATCATGCACGAAAAAGGGGCACATCTGGCGTCCTTAGGCGGTCGGTGCAAGGCGGAATGGGGATGGTCGACTGTGCTATTCTTCGACCGCAAGCAAGCGCCAGCAACTCAAAAGCGCATCGTCGCCTGCAAGAATCGGTTGAGCGTACATGAGATCTCGTGGGCGGCGCTAAGACCCAGCGAGCACGCCCGAGCGGCATAGTAATCGAATGAGGCATTGTCGCTACGACTAGTGCTTTCCGCCTATCACCTGAGCATGCCCCAGTGCCGCAACCAAAGTGGCGCGCGTTTGGGGGTGATGATCGATTCCGACAACTCAATTCTCTCCAACAATCAAGCAATACGATTGGATCACCCAAGAGATCTCCGTTCCAGAACGGATTGATAGATCCTGAAAAACGCCCCGGGGTCTACGAACGCTATTGGGCTCATTTCGCGGCGAAAATCCACTTGGTCGTATAGTCGGCAAACCGTCGAAGTGCACGTGCTGACCTCCGCTCGCGCTTAGGTCGTAGATGGTGGGCAAACGGGAAGCAATCTCAAGGTAAGGGTAGGCGACCACTCGCAAGCGGTGTCATGCATTTGTATTTTGTATAGGGGTAGGACGTCATCTGGCGAGACCGTGACGGCTTACTGTTTTTGTGCACAGTCCATGCACAATAAGAGACGTCTTATTGTGCTTTAGTTGTGGTTTCAATGACTTAGGATTGCGACCCGTGTCATGTAAGTTATTGATTCTATTGGTTAACCAGCCCTTGACACGGTAGAGGTCAGGAGTTCGAGTCTCCTCGTGCCTACCATTTCTTCCTTCCAACCAGTCGCACCCGCGTTTTTTCCACCGTCCGGTTCACTTTCCTGTGGCCGCTTGGTCGGCGATGACTTGCGCCTGTACGCGGCTGACGCGTCCGCCGGGAATGGACGTGTCTCCGGCCTGTAATTGCGACAGGGCTTTGACCTTCTCGGCGCCGGTGACGACCCAGAGAATGTGACGGGCGCGGTTGATGACCGGATAGGTGAGGGTCATGCGCTTTCTCCCCATGTAGACGCCGGTGATCCCGACATCTTTATCCATGACCTGCAGCACAGGGTCGCCGGGAACGAGTGAAGCAGTGTGACCGTCAGGGCCGAGGCCGAGGTGGACGAGGTCGATGACTGGCGGCGAACCCGCGAGTTGCTCGATGGTCCGGGCGTACTCGGCTGCGGCGGCCTGCGAGTCGGGATTCTCCACCGGCATGGCGTAGATATGCGACGGTTCGATGGGGGCGTTCTGCAGCAAGGTATCGCGCAGGTGCGTGAGGTTGCGGTCGGGATCGCCGGCGGGCGCGATGCGCTCGTCCACCTGCAGAACGTGCACACCCTCCCAGGGCACTTCTTCTTTCGCCAACTCGCGCAGCATGACCCAAGGAGTGTGCCCGCCGCTGACGGCGATCAAGAAACGGCCTCGTGCTTGCACGGCAGCGCGTGCGTGCTGGGCAATGATGGCGGCCGCGCGCGCTGCGACCGCCGCGGGATCAGGAAGCACTTCGAGTTGCATGTTCATGACCTCTCTGTTGCAGTGAAGCTAGCCTTTCTTCTCCAAGTGCCCGCCAAAACCAAAGCGCATGGCCGACAAGCACTTTGTCCTGGAAGTCGGCATTGCCGCGCGAGCTGAACCGTTCAAATAACGCGGAAGACAGAACCGACACGGGCACACCTTCGTCGATGGCAGCCTTGATGGTCCAACGGCCTTCGCCGGAATCAGACACGCGGCCAGCGAATTTGGTAAGCGATGGATCGTCGACCATCGCGGACGCTGTGAGGTCGAGCAGCCACGAGGAGATGACGCTGCCCCGACGCCATACCTCGGTCACGTCGCGCAGGTTGAGATCGAACTGGTAGTGCTCGGGATCGCGCAGCGGAGTGGTTTCGGCGTCCACCTCGTGCTGCTGCTTGCCGACGTTGGCGTTCTTGAGCACGTTCAGGCCCTCGGCGTAGGCGGCCATCAGACCGTATTCGATGCCGTTGTGCACCATCTTGACGAAGTGACCGGCGCCGTTGGGGCCGCAATGCAGATAGCCCTGCTCGGCGGTACCACCAATCTTTTCGCGTCCCGGGGTGCGCGGGATGTCGCCCATCCCGGGGGCGAGCGTGGCCAAGATGGGATCGAGATGCTTCACGACTTCATCTTCGCCGCCGATCATCATGCAGTAACCTCGATCGAGTCCCCACACGCCACCGCTGGTTCCCACGTCCACGTAGTGAATGCCTTTGGGCGCAAGCTCCTTGGCGCGACGAATGTCGTCAATGTAATAGGAGTTGCCACCGTCGATCAGGATGTCGCCCGCTTCGAGGCTGGGAAGAATGTCAGCGATGGTCTTGTCGACTACGGCAGCCGGGACCATGAGCCAAACGGCGCGCGGCTTGGCCATCTTCTTGACCAGGTCTGCCAGCGAGGAGGAGGGCGTGGCTTTTTCGGCCGCAAGTTCTTGCACGGACTTGGGGAACACGTCGAAGACCACGCATTCGTGGCCACCGCGAATCAGCCGGCGCACCATGTTAGCGCCCATTCTTCCCAGACCAACCATTCCAAGTTGCATCGATTTCTCCTTAGCTTTTCTGGAGGCTGACGGCACGCCGCCTGCGCTCATAAAACTGTCAGATGCTTTTCAGCTTACGGTAGTACCGGATTACGTTATTGGTGGAGCTGTCGTGGTGCAACGGCGGCTCCTGCGGGCTTTCGAGTTCCGGAATGATGCGTTGCGCCAATACCTTGCCCAGTTCGACGCCCCACTGATCGAACGAGTTGATGCCCCAGATTGCACCCTGAGTGAAGACACTGTGCTCATAGAGTGCGACCAGTCGTCCGAGTGCCTGCGGGGTCAGTTGCTCGGCAAAGATGATGTTCGAGGGACGGTTGCCGTCGAAGACGCGATGCGGCACCAGCCAGTCGGGCGTGCCCTCGGCCTTGACCTGCTCCGGCGTCTTGCCGAAAGCCAGCGCCTCGGCCTGAGCGCACACGTTGGAGATAAGCAAATCGTGGTGGCGCCCGATCGCGTTCAGCGGCTTGCCGAAGGCGATGAAGTCGCAGGGGATGAGGCGCGTGCCCTGATGGATCAACTGGTAGAACGAGTGCTGTCCGTTGGTTCCGGGCTCACCCCAGTAAATGGGGCCCGTGTCGGATTGCACGCGGGAGCCGTCGAGCACGACCTGCTTGCCGTTGCTCTCCATGGTCAACTGCTGCAAATAGGCAGGAAAGCGCTTGAGGTACTGTTCGTAGGGCAGCACGGCCACGGTTTGAGCGCCGAAGAAATCGTTGTACCAGACCGCGAGCAGGCCCATCAGCACCGGCAGATTCTGCTCCAGGGGAGCGGTGCGGAAGTGCTCGTCCATCTGGTGGAAGCCGTCGAGCATGGCGCGGAAGTTCTCGGGCCCAACGGCTAGCATTGTGGACAGGCCGATGGCCGAATCCATCGAGTAGCGGCCGCCCACCCAGTCCCAGAAACCAAACATGTTGGCGGTGTCGATGCCGAACTTGGCGACTTCGGCGTCGTTGGTCGAGACAGCCACGAAATGTTTGGCGATTCCCTTCTCGTCGCCGCCCAAGCCGTTCAGCACCCACTCACGCGCGGTGTGCGCGTTCGTCATGGTCTCGAGCGTAGTAAAGGTCTTGGAGGAAATGATGAAGAGCGTCTCCTCGGGATGAAGATCGATAACGGCTTCGGCGAAATCAGTGCCGTCAACATTTGAGACGAAGCGAAACGTCATGTCACGGCGGCTGTAGTATTTGAGCGCCTCGTAGGCCATGACAGGGCCGAGATCGGAGCCGCCAATGCCGACATTGATGACGTTACGTATGCGCTTTCCGGTGTGGCCCTTCCATTCGCCACTGCGCACGCGATCGGCAAATGCGGTCATCTTATCCAGCACGGCATGGACGCCGGGAACGACGTCTTCGCCGTCCACCTTGATGACCTCGCCTTTGGGAGCACGCAGCGCTACGTGAAGGACTGCACGCTTTTCGGTGACGTTGATCTTGTCGCCGCGAAACATGGCGTCACGGCGTTCTTCCACGCCGGACTCGCGCGCCAGTTGCACCAGCAAGCGGAGGGTTTCGTCGGTGACGCGGTTCTTGGAGTAGTCCAGAAAAAGCCCAACAGCATCGAGGGTCAGGCGCACTCCCCGCTCGGGATCGTCGGCGAAAAACTGGCGGAGGTGCTCATTCCGAATCGCCTGATAGTGCGACTGCAGCGCCTTCCACGCCGGGCGCTGAGAGAGAGGCACAATGCCGGTGCTCATGCAGGACTTCCTTTCGGTCGGGATGCGAGCGCGGTTTCAACCCTCGACCAATTTCGAATTGGAACGCCGCGTTTACGATATGCCCGCTCTATTAACACCCCGTAAAAAGCGAAGCAGCACACCATTTCAGCCGGATTCCAGCTCCGGCTCGCCGGGGTCATTCTAGCGTAGCATGCAAGGAACGGGCCGGCACTGTGGCCTCGTCGCGCTGCGCAGCGCCAGCGACTCGCGCAATTTCAATCCAGGATTGTCGGCAGCGGCGCAGGTTCGTCCAATCGTTATTCTCGCAGCCTCCCCGCCAACCGTCCCGATTCGGGACAATTCGGTTACTTTCGTAACAAGACCTTGCTGATTTTCGTTGGCCCAGACGCACCCGGTGCTGTATTTCTGAACTTGGCTTGCTTGGCACGCGCCGAGACGAGGCTCCTCCCCAGCGGAGAGACCTGCCAGCCGAGCTCTTTGATAATCGTATTTCACAAGTAACTCATTTGTTTATAATACGTTGCTCGGGATTGCAGATCGCAGCCCGATTTCCGGCCCCAGCACCCTAAAACCGCGATCTAACTCCTTTGTTTGTAATGATGTACCTATAACTCTTTTGTTTTGCGAACTTTGCTCGCGAATTGCTTCCTAAGTTATTGATTCTGCATGGAGGAAAGGGAGGGGGTACCGCGATACTCATGCCACTTTCTCTGACCACCCGTCAGACGGGCCGATATGGCTCGACCGGCATTTGGGAATTCTTCCGCAGCCTCGAAAGGCGTGCTACACCCGTTGCTGTACCGCTCGGATTGAACCTGCCCTAGATTCCGAATGATGCCCGGATGGCGGCGACCAGTGTGGGAACAGGCTGCGAGGCGTCAAGCGAGAGCGAGTCCGGTGGAATCTCGAGGGTGTCGAACTGGCTTTGGAGCAGGCCGGGATTCATGTAGTGCCCTTGACGGGCCGCGATGCGCTCGGCGATGAGGCTGATGTCTGCCTGCAGAAAGACCAGCTGCACGTCAGGACCGGCGATAAGCTGCTCGCGGTAGGCCTGCTTCAGCGCAGAACAGGCCAGCACCACAGACTGCTGGGCGGCAAGCCATTCGTCAATGGCGGCGCGCAACAAATGCAGCCATGGGGCACGGTCGGCGTCCGTCAGCGGAATTCCCTCGCGCATTTTGGCAACGTTGGCGGCGGGATGAAAGTCGTCGGCGTCGGCGAAAGGCCAGCCCAATTCATGCGCCAATGCCTGGCCAACCGTGGTCTTGCCCACGCCGCTGACTCCCATAAGAAGGATGATCACTGTCGGTCTCCGTTAATGGGACGACAACCTGTCATTCGCCGATAATTTTGACCAGAACCCGCTTCTTGCGGCGGCCGTCGAATTCGCCATAAAAGATTTGTTCCCAGGGACCGAAGTCGAGATTTCCGTTAGTCACGGCGACCACGACTTCCCTGCCCATGATCTGCCTCTTCATATGCGCGTCGGCATTATCTTCACCGGTGCGGTTGTGACGGTACGACGACACCAGCTCGTGCGGCGCAAGTTTCTCGAGCCACACCTGGTAGTCGTGGTGGAGTCCCGACTCGTCGTCGTTAATAAACACCGAGGCGGTGATGTGCATGGCATTGACCAGAACCATTCCTTCCCGGATTCCGCTGTCGTGGAGACAGGCTTCCACCTGCGGAGTGATGTTGACCAGGCCGAATCGGGCTGGAATGTCGAACCATAATTCTTTGCGATAGCTTTTCATCTGGTTACTCGCAGAGTATATGAGCAGTCATGGTGTGGGTTTCTCCGGGGCCAAGCCGCACCGCAAATGCGCCGACGTTGCTGGTTTCGACGCAGACGAAGTGCCTCCACTGACCGGCGCCCAAGTCGCGCATGGCGGCTGATTTCTCGGCCCAGGGGTTCCACACTACGGTGGTGGCGGAGTTTTCTTTGTGGAGAGTTATCCGACGGCCGCGAGCAGGGTCGATGACTTCGATGTCATGCCGGGTATTGAGATAAACCCGATCGGTTTCGGAAGACAACCGAATGTCGCCCGACTGCGTCTTCTCGGTCAGGTGATCTACCTTGTCGATGAAGCGAGTTGAGTCAAGGCCACGCACGGTTGCGAGTTGGACGTCACTCACGGCAACGTAGGCGTGCAGAGCTTCTTCGAAGGAGAACGGATCGGCCCCGGTGTTGGTGGCAATGAGTTCCAACTTTAGTTGTGCGCCAAAAGTGGCGCGGCAAACGAGACGGAAGTCAAAGGGCCACCACTTGCGGGTGTCGTCGCTACTTTCGGTGAACATGCTGACGGCGACATCTTCGCCGACCTGCTCGATGGACCGCAGGCTCCAAGCTTTAGTGCGGACGAATCCATGGGCCGGCGCGGCGGGATTGCTGGCCTTATCGCCGAACCAGGGGAAGCAGACTGGGACGCCTCCGCGAATCGCGGAGCTGTCTTGCCAGATGGTGTTAGGACTGCAATAGAAGACGTCGGATGCGTCTGTGGGCGCCCATGAAGTGACGTGGCCGCCGTGCAGGTACATTTCCCCACGGGAATGCGGTGCGGAAACAACGACGCGAGGCAGGTCGCCGTTGCCCGCTGACACGCGGGCAAGTGCCGGGGATGCCGAACTTCTGATTCGATTCTGCAATTGTTGCCGTTGACTTCCAATGCGTTACTCCGAGGGAAACCTTTCTCATAGTAATTGGAAGCCGCGAAGGGTTCCATGCGATCACGGACGCGCGGCGCGCGCCATGAACCCAGGTGGCCACGCTACAACGCAGGGTTTAAGCTTTTGGGTGACGGAGCAACGCCGCCACTCGAGGCAGTTATGAACAGCCCTCGCAGTTTTGATTCCTACCTGGAACCCTGGCTGGTCGCGCGCGTACCGCGCATGGCCGAGTATCGCACTCAACTATCTGGATTTCGGGATTGGGTATTGACCGAAGTCGATGCGCAGGCAAATTACACGGATCGGTACGCGCCGCCGGCGGTCGAGACTTACGACCGGAACGGCGAAGTGGTCAATCGCATCGTGGCCAACCGCTGGTACGAAGAGCAGCACCAGGAACTGTACCGCCGCGGCATCATCGGCTTGCCGTATGTCGAAAATGCGCCGCACCTTCTGACTTTCACCATGGGTTTCCTGCTCGCCCAGGCCGACATCAGTCTGCATTGTCCAGTGACGCTTACGGGTGCGGTTGCGTATGTACTCGGTTCGCACGCGTCGGACACGGTGAGCCAGCGTTATCTCAATGACATGATCCGCATGGATGGTCACACCAAGACCGGCGGCACCTGGGCCACCGAGCAGCATGGCGGCAGCGATGTAGGCGCCACTACAACAGTCGCGGTCGCGAACGGAGACCGGTTTGCGCTGCACGGCTTGAAATGGTTCGCCAGCAACGCTAACAGCGGACTTGCTGTGGCCACGGCACGGCCGGAAGGTGCACCTGCCGGATCTGGGGGCCTTGGACTTTATCTGGTGCCGAGCCACCTCGACGACGGACGGCCAAATCATTTCCGCATTCGCAAGTTGAAAGACAAGTTGGGCACCAAGGGGCTGCCAACGGGCGAAATCGACTTGCTCGGCGCCGAGGCGATTGAGATAGCACCGCCCCCGATGGGATTCAAGCTGATGATGGAGGCGCTGGAGTATAGCCGCGTACACAATGCCGTGGGCTCGGTGGGAATCCAGCGGCGATCGTTGCAGGAAGCGCTGGCATGGGCGGGGAGCCGCCGCGCGTTTGGGCAAGTGCTCAAAGAGTTTCCGATGGTGCAGGACGATTTACTGCGCCTGCGGGTGCAGTTCGAAGCCGGCGCACTCCTGGCATTCGAATCCGCCATCGCCTTTGACGTCGTGCAGCGGAAAGCGGAGCATCGCACCTGGTTGCGCCTCACCACGGCACTTGCCAAATATTTGACGGCCGAATATGCCATCGCAGCGGCGCGGAGCGCGCTGGAGTTGATCGGCGGCAACGGCTACACCAGCGACTATCCGATGGCGCGTTTGCTGCGAGATGCGCAAGTATTGACCGTGTGGGAGGGCCCGGCGAACATACAGGCTCTGGAGCTGCTGCGTTTGCTGTCTCCGCGCTATCAAGGTTGGGAGAAGTATCGGGATCGGGTGCTGGACGTAATCAACCGCCTGCCCGAGAAATTGAGCGCACATAGCCGGGCCCTAAGCCGAAGGCTGCAAGCCGATACCGACGCGATGACCGTCACGCTGCGGGATGAGGCCAACGCACAGCTCTATGCGCGAAAGTTGCTGCATCGCATGAGCCAGAGTCTGGCATTCGCGTTACTCTGCGAGGCAGCGGGTGAAGCACACGGACAAGGCAATCCACTTCCGGCGCAGAGTGCATGGCGCTACTTCGAAGAACTCGAGCAGCCGAGCATCGGCAGCGAGAGCGAGACCGCGCGGCGTGGCGTTCTGAAGTTACTGGAAGACGAAGCACTGCAGTCGAGCAGAGATCCGGAATTGCTTTACTAATCTAGTTTTTGACTGGCTGTTGGTCGGCCACCGTGGTCTTCGACTTACTCTGGGTGGCAGTAGCGATGAGGTGTTGCACCATTTCTTTCTGCTCAAAATCAGGATGAAGCTTCAAAAGCTTTTGCCAATAGGCAACTGCGGTGTCGACATCCCCTTTGCCTTTCCAGGTGATGATTCCAATGTTCAGCAACGTGCCAGCGTGTTTGGGGTCGTAGCTCAGCGACTTCTGCAGTTGTGCGATGGCCCCATCGACATCGCCCGTGAAATAAAGGCAAGTTGCCAGATCGGTGCGGATGGCTACGTTCTTGGGATCAACGTCCAACGCCTTCTGGTAGTAAACAGCCGCCTCTTTGAACTGATGGGTGGCCCGGTAGGTGAGGGCAACCTGGTTGAGCAACTCCGCGTTATTGGGATCGGAATTCAGCTTTTGCAGCAGAGGTTCGACCTGCTTGTCGGCCATGCGCTTCATGTCTTCCAGCGATGGCATGCTCTGTTGTCCCGTGCCGTGCGGCGGCATACCTGTAGCCTGCTGCGATTCGGCGGAGGAGGGCGCTGCCTGCTCCGCAGGCTTGGCCGAGCCGCGTAAGAAATAACCCACCAACAGACCGACGAAGAGACATACGACCGCCATAGCTGCGGTTTGAGTCGCCGTCCAGTGAGCGCTCGGAATGATCGGTTGTAGGGGCTCGTTGTCCATCTCTTATTCACTCCTAAAACTTCGTTCCGGAGCGGTCGGGAAGCCACTCCGCGCAGAAGAACCAAGTACTTAAGTGCACGCGTAATGCCAATCACAGCCGCACCGCTTCGGTGATTACAGCATTTATTTACAGTAGGTTAGCCGATTCCCGGTTCCAGCATGGAGCGTGGCGGGGCGAGTTTGCCCACAGCAAAAGCGTGATTTGGCGCGGGTCGAAGGTCCAATCCGCGGTTTCCTGAAGTAGATTCTTGGGATTGGGCCGAACTCGGCCTGGTTCAGCAGCACGGACCGGGTTTCGGCCTTCGTTTTGGTCCTTCCTTGCGCCATGACGGCTGGGATTTTCGTGAGATTGCATTTTCACTTGAACTTTCCCGGCATTTAGCGCAGCCTGCAATGCTCCAGAGGAGAGCCGGGGCAAGTTGACAAGTGGTCTCAGCAAGTTAGGAGTGGTAATGTTTGGAACGCAACGTGCTTTGAGACATTGGTACGCTCAGTCGGAATGGAACCCAAAGTCTACAAGTCGGTGATCGTGGGCGCCGGGCCAGCGGGTCTGACAGCGGCCTATGAACTGTCCAAACAGAGCGAGCCGGTCGTGGTGCTGGAGTGTGACCCTCATTACGTCGGCGGCATATCCCGAACGGTCAACTACAAAGGGTTTCGTTTCGACATCGGCGGCCACCGCTTCTTCTCCAAGTCAAGGGAAGTGGAAGATTTGTGGACGGAGATCGCCGGCGAGTTGATGCTGGAACGGCCTCGGTCGTCCCGCATCTTTTATCGCGGCGAGTTCTACAGCTACCCATTGAAACCTTTTGAAGCGCTCACAAAACTGGGGCCGGTTGAGTCCGTACGATGCCTGGCTTCGTTTGCTGCGGCCCGGATACGACCCACCCCGAATCCCAAAACGTTCGAAGACTGGGTCGTCAACCAATTTGGGGAAAGGCTGTTCCGGATTTTCTTCAAGACGTATACGGAAAAGGTCTGGGGCATGAGTTGCCGTGAAATCTCGGCCGACTGGGCAGCGCAGCGCATCAAAGGACTCTCGCTGGGATCGGCCGTCAGGCACGCGTTGTTGCCGCAGCGCAAGCCCAAGGACCGCAAGGACGTAGTCAAGTCCCTCATCGATACCTTTCGCTATCCAAAACAAGGGCCGGGCATGATGTGGGACGCGTGCGCCAACAAGGTACGCGGCATGGGTGGAGAGGTGCTTCTGGGCCGAACAGTCACCCGATGCCGCTTTGACCCGCTGACGAAGTGCTGGACGGTTGACGCCCGAGCGCCTGATGGAACAATCGAAAAGTATGTGGGCGAACACCTCGTATCGTCGATGCCAATCCGGGAGTTGATCGCGCAACTGGAACCTCAGCCTCCACCCGCGGCACAGCAAGCGGCGCGGTCCTTGCGCTATCGCGATTTCCTGACCATTGGACTCATCTTGCGCGATAAGGACCGGTTCACCGACAACTGGATCTACATTCACGATCCGTCGGTCAAAGTCGGCCGGGTGCAGAATTACAAGTCGTGGTCGCCAGAGATGGTTCCGGACCCTGCTTTCTGCTGTTACGGCCTGGAGTACTTTTGTTTTGAAGGTGACGGTCTGTGGACCACATCCGACGAAAATCTGCTAGCGATGGCAACGAAGGAAATCCAGCAAATCGGATTAGGGTCGGCAGAAGATGTAGTGGACGGTTGCGTCATTCGCCAGCGCAAGGCGTATCCGGTATACGACGACACCTACCAGAGCCACGTCGCAACCATACGACAATGCCTGGCAGGACATTACGAGCGGCTTCACCTGGTGGGCCGCAACGGCATGCACAAGTACAATAATCAGGACCACGCCATGATGACCGCGATGCTGGCGGCGCGAAACATTCTCGCAGACCGGGAACTGTATGACGTTTGGGCGGTCAATCAAGATGGCGAATACCATGAAGCAGGAAGTGCCGGCGAGCACTCCAGCGGGCTGAGGCTTGTACCCATGAAATCGCACGAAGCCGGGCAGCCTGCAAAGTGACCGTCAGCGGGACGTGCCAATGTGGCGGCCGAGGCTGCGCATCTATGTTTTTCCGGTTGAGTTTTGACGAATGAGCATCTTGCAGGAACTGCGCGCACTGCTGCGCTTCCGGCCGGTGCAACTACTCGGTCTGACCGGATTTCTCGCCACCGTCGGCGGCATGAGCTTTTTTTTGAAGTTCTGCGTTCTCGACAATGACATCTGGTGGCACTTGAAGGTGGGCGACTGGATCATCGCCCAGCTCGCCGTCCCCCACAACGGTATTCTGTCGCGTACTGCCGCCGATCGTCCCTGGGTCGCCTACAGTTGGGGCTATGAAGTCCTGATGTCACTGGCTTACAAGTGGCTGGGGTTGATTGGCATCGGACTGTACGGAACCCTACTGACCGTCGCCGTCGCTTACGCGATTTACTGGATGCTCCGGCACGTATCGGGACGATTCTGGCTGTCGCTGGCACTGGCAGTGATCGTGTGCTCGGCATTCCTGTTCAACCTGATGCCTCGGCCTGTGTTTTTTTCCATCGTCCTGTTTTGTGTGACTCTGGCGCTGCTGCTGGAGGCCAACCGCACGGGTCGGGTGGAAACCTTGTACTGGCTGCCGCTGATTTTCGTGTTGTGGGCAAACTTGCATATCCAGTTCATCTACGGCCTATTGCCGGTTGGACTCCTGGTAGCGATCACTCTCGCGCAGCACATTGCCAAGTCGCGGGGAATCGCGCCCAGCTTTCTGCTGCCCACAACTCTGCCGTCCCTGCCACTGCTCGGGGTGCTGGCAGCCTGCTTACTGGCAACACTGATCGGACCGAACACCTATCACGTGTACGGGGTCGTCCTCGAATATTCGCAAGCCAAGCTCGCCTACTCCATGATCATTGAATTGCAACCTCTCGGATTTCGGCACTACAGCAATTACGTGGAACTGCTGCTGGGCGCGGCAGGATTCATGGCGATTGGCTGGCAGAAAAAAATTGACCTGTTCAAACTCGCGCTGATGGTGATCGCCAGCGTATTGGCGTTCCGCACCATGCGCGATGCCTGGTTTCTGTGTATTCCGGCGGCGGCATGCGTCGCCGCGATATTCGCAGAGCACGGCGAACCCGAGGAGCGAGAGAGTGCACTGGAATTAACCGGAGTCTTTGCCGGCGTTGCCATTATGCTGCTGCTGTTAGCCGGCGGAGCCGGTTTTACTACCCGTGGCCTCGACCGGGCCATCAGTGCGACCTTTCCAGTCGATGCCATCAACTTTCTAAGAAAAAACCAGTTCCCGGGACCGATCTACAACACTTTCGATTGGGGTGGCTTCCTAATGTGGTACATGCCACAGTACCCAGTTTCAATCGACGGACGAAACGACCTTTACGGCGACCAATTGGACGGGGAGTTCTTGAAGGTACAGAGCGGCGATGCCGAGTATAAAACCGATGTCGTATTGAACGAATCGGGAATTGTCCTGGTGCGCGAACGAGATGGCCTGGCCTCGGCCCTGAAGTTTGATCCCCGCTTCCGCAAGGTCTATGAGGATGGGCTGGCAACGGTCTTTGTGCGTCAGTAGGGTTTCCCTACTTCGCTCGGATATTACGGGCTCTCTCGCCGGAAAATCAGGTACACCTGACGCACATATACTCCGCGCTTGTAGATTTGATAGCCGTCTGAGACGTGCTCCAAGCGGTATCCCAGTTCGTCCATTCGAGGCTCGACCCGACTCAGCCAGTTGTCGGAGCGGGCGATCACCACCTACTGATACACCAAGAAGCAGGTGAACTGAGGAAGCCAACGCAGGATTCGCGGGAAGGGTGACTTGAAGAGCAGGAGGGCAACTCCCGCAGTTGCGAAACCCACGACAATATAACTGATCGAATTGTAGGGTGGGCGGAAGACTCGTTGCGCGAACCAGAGGATCGTATGCCCAAGACCCGGCGATCCTTAAAGCAGTTTCGGAGTTGTTATAGCCTGTGGCAGTTATGGTAGAGCGGCGCTTTAGCGCCGCGTCCAGCATGGCCTTTTGGAGGGAGCCGCCCCCCCCCGGCGGGACGGCGGCACCGCGGCTCCCCTATGGGCTACACCGACTGAGGAATTGCTGTAGTCCGCAGTTCCCGAAACCAGATGGCATGGAGATCGAGATCGCGGGCAATCAGCCATGCCTGGGCTTCGTCCGCCCGCTTCTTGTGGTGCCGAACGTCCACCCAACCAGTGCCATCCACAAACCGAGTATCCCGAAATCCGCTATCCGCCACCACGAAACCCGAGGGATCGAGTCGAGGCGGCTCTCCTGCCAAAGATTTTGCCCAACCGTAGTGTGACCGCTGCCCGTCCCGTCAGTTCGAAACAAGCCACGGGTAACGGCGTCAAACAGAATTGGGCATCGCATCATTGCAGCGCTCGTCTGACCAAGACCATGGCCTGATCGTCGCGGTAAGCCACTCGAAATTCGGGTTCGGTCGCCAGCGCCTCCGCAATGGGAGAGTTGGCTTCGAGAAGAATGGTCTGGGCCTGGGCAAAGTCAGGATTGGACTCCAGAGGAATTTTGGCAAGGGTCATCTCGAAATACGGAATGTTAACCGCATCGCCGTAGAGATCAAGCCGGCCGTCGATGGCAACGGGATATTCTGGCAGATACCAGGTCAGGAATCCACCCCAGGAATAAGTGTTGAATAGTGGCTGCGAAAGCCGATTGCGGCGAATGAAATCGCTGGCTCGCACCGGAAAAGTTTGACTGACCTTGGCCAGTAGCGTCTCCGGTTGGGCGGGGATAGTGAGCGTAAACGCCACCAGCACGACCACAACAAGGCCTACGACTACCATTATCTCGCTGCGACTGATTCGTCGATCGTCGTCCCGCACCTCCGCGGAATATGAGATTGCCAACGCATTGCCGATGATCCCGACCGAAGCAACCACGACCAGCCAGCTATCGCGCTGCAAACGAAATGAAATCATGGAAAGAACCACCAGCAAGGATATTGCGAAGAGTTTGCGGGAGCGGCGGCGGCCCAGCACCAAGAAAGCCGTCATCGCAAGTAATAGCAGCAGGTAGTCCTGCGGTTGGCGAAAGCGCAGGGAGTGAAACTCGGCCAGATACCTGTCCACGGCGGTGCTCGAGGCGCTTCGCCATACTAGTTGAGGCAAACGGTAGCCATACGGCGACGCCACCGTCGCGAGGCACGAGGCCACGAACACTACTCCGAGCCGAACTAAGGGAAGCTCGCGAAGGCTGGGCTTCGACGCTGTATCTTCAGCTCTCGGGAGAAACATTTCGATTATCGAGTCTAAACAGAACAAAGCCAGGACGAGTAATCCATAGCTGAACTGCCCATCGAAGTTGACCCACACGACGAACAAAACGGGCAACACATAGAGCGGCCACAAATCGCCGGTCCGCTGGACATCGAAGAGCATTGCCAGCTCGGCCGACAAAAACATAATCGAACAGAGTGCCGGCCGAAGTTGCAATGGCGAAATGCAGCACAGCGCGACTGCGACCAGGAAAATCGCGGGCCAGAAATTCTTGCGCGGGCCTCGCGCCAACACGAATAGCGCGGCCACCACTCCGGCCTGCAGAACCATAAACAGCGCCGGTAAGCCACGCAAGCCCAGGACTCGATAAGCCGCTGCTGTGAGTAGATCGAATCCCCAGCTGGAATCGACCCATGACAACTTCTCGTGCAGGGAGAACAGGCCGTCGCGCGGTATGGCATGCTCCTGCAGCGTCCATAGGCCAGTACGGAGATGCCACCAGATGTCGGCGTTACCGAGAGAAGAAAGATGAAAGCGCTCGTAGGCAGGCGCTGCACAAAGCAAACCCAGCAGAGCGAGAACGCGCAAAGGAAAAGCGTCGTACCAGGGTGAGTGAGGGACTGACCGAGGCCCTCCCGCGGCGCTGAGGCAGTTGGAATCCGGTGCCGGCTGATCACCCATCGCCGACATCACTTCTTCTTTACGGCGCTCGCACCTTGTTGGCCGGCTGCGAGCGTCCGGATTCCGCCGCCAGGGTCATGGGCCGTGTTGTGGCACTGCAGAACGCAGGAATTGGAGCCGGAATCGTAGGAAATCGGCCACTTCGTGCCATGCGGATCGATGTCGTTGCCCACCACGTTCAAGTCGAAATCGACCATGCGCTGACCGGTGGGATTTGCGGTGGTGGCACTCATGCCGTGCGCGGTGTGGCACGTGGAGCAAGAGAATCCGTCGGTGACGACGTGGGCGCTGTGCGCAACCCAAGACTGTGGCGTCATCACCGTGCTCAGGTTATGGCACTTCGCACACAGCCCGTACGGTCCGTTCACACCGAGATCAGGCTGCGGATTCAGGTTAATAGTGATCAACGTACCCGGTCCTCCGGGTGCCTGGCTGGATTCGTAATCCCGCTCAAGGATATGCCACCACTTCGAGCCGTGAGGGCCGTTGGGACCACTCCGTCCGAACTCGCGATTGTCGTCGCTATTATGGCAATCGGTGCAGAATATCTGGGCGCCCATGGCCCGGCCGTTGGTGGTGCCCCCGTTGAAATCGAGCATGGTAGGCAGCAGGCTGGGTTGTGCCAGACCGCTGCTTCGGGTGTGCATTACCGGATGGCTCGACTTGGCCGTGGAGCCCATCTGCGGAATCACGTTCAACGGGTCGGACGCAGCACGCTGCGGCAGGTACCCGTATAACAAATTGACGGTTTTCCCCGAGCTGTAGCCATGACAGCGTAGGCAGTTTTCGTACTCGTTTACGGACGGATTGATAATCGTCGCCCCATCCATCTTGATGCCCACCACTCCGGCTTGCGATACCCGGACCAGCGGGGGGACACTGAAGGAAGTCACTTGCTGCGATCCATGCGCATTGTGGCAATCAACACAAGTGGCATGGCGATTATTGTTCAGCAGTGCATTTTCAGCTGCATCGTGCGTGTTCGTTCCGTTCGGAAACGGATGTCCGATCTTCTTGAACTCCGAGTAAATATCCGGGGCCGCCGGGGAGACCACCGATCCACTCGAGTGACAGGCAATGCAGTCCTGCTCATTCGTGCCGCGCAGCAACCGCACCGGTCCCGACGCATTGTGCGACGAATGGCACGAAGAGCAGGCATTTCCGCTGACCGTACCATAGATCCCGAGGTTGCCAGACACCGCAACCTTATTCGGAGCCATCGCATGGGCCCCAATGGCCCATCCCGTAAGCGGGTTCACCTGATTGTTGCCGCCAACGCTGGTGCGATTTGGATCATGGCAGGCCAGGCAAATCTGGCCATTTGAGCCATCCTTCACCATGAAGTTGATGGAGACCTTGTCAATCGCCTGCACGTGCGGATTGTGGCACGAAGTGCACTCCACGTTGCCCAAGATCAACTTCACTGCGCCTGTCGGATCGCCGGTTTTGCCAATGGCGGCCAGACTAGCGAACAGGTCGATGTCGTCCTGTAGCGGCTTCACCAGGCTGAAAGGATGCGAGCTCTGCAGGTGGGTTCCGAACTCGTCGCCCGGAATCCAGTTGCCTTTCGTGGACATCTGACCAAACAGCACCGTGTCCGCCACGGCGACCGTACCGTCGTGACAGCTCAGGCAGAGTCCGCTATCGCTGCCCAATGGCATCTGCGGATTGTTTTTCTGCGCGTAAGTCGTGCTGGTATACGTGTCGTAGGTAGCCGTCGACAGCTTCTGGTTCCACAGCGGGGCCATGTTGCCGTTGCCAGAATGGGGCACGTGACAGTAGGTGCACGAACCGGGGCGCGGCCCCTGGATGGGCGAGATGCTGCCGGGACTGAGATCGTGCATGCCGATAACGTCTCCCGTAATCTGCGCCAGTGCGATGCCGGCTGACGCCAACACCAGGATGCCCGCCAGAAGGAACCGCCGCTTCACTGCAGTCCTCCTTTGGCCGGCCTCAGGCCGTGGTACTGAAACACTTGTACCCGGTGGTTGTAGGAATCCACCACGTACACCCGATCGTTTTGGTCAATAAACAGACCCGTCGGGAGCTGAAAGTCTCCGAAGCCCGTCCCTTTTCGGCCAAAGTAATAGAGCAACTGGCCTTCGCGGTCAAACACCTGCACCAGGTTCTGGTTGGCATCCACGATGTACAAATGCCCCTCAGAGTCGATGCCGATTCCTTTCGGACGGAACATCGTTCCGTGTACGTCCCCGATGTTGCCGATGGCAAATTGGAACTCTCCCGAGCGGTCCATCGCCTGAACCCGGAAATTCATAGCATCCACAACAATCAGGCTTTGCCCATCCAGCCGAAGCTCGGTCGGGAAGTTAAACTCTCCGTCCTTTATGCCGTTGCGCCCGATCGTTTTAAGCACGCTGCCGTTCATGTCGGTCACGAAAATCGTGTTGCGCAAGGTGTCGGTCACATAGATCCGCTGGGCGGCGGCGTCCACGGCGATGCCCGTCGGCCGCTTAAAATATCCTTCTCCGCCCTTCAAGCTTCCCAGCGCATGCTGATACTTACCATCGGCATTAAAGACAAATATCTTTCCCGACTCTGAATCGGTGACATAAATATTGTCCTGGGCATCGACGGCCACGCACTGCGGTGCCAGCATGGCGTCCTTTCGCTTGTCCCGGCGCTCGATGAACTTATATTTCTGCTGGCCGAAATCGAAAATATGCACGCCCTGCGCCCCGGGGTCGGTCACAATGATGCGCCCGCGCGAGTCGGCCACGACACTGTAAGGACGCACCAGAAAATGCAGGTCAGGCGCGCCGACCACGAAGTCGAATACTTTGGTAAAGAAACCCTTCCGTGTCTTCACGTCGCGGTCGGTGCTGAAGCTCCGCTCGAAGCTGAGTTTGCGTCCGCCGTCGAGCAACAACTCCGGGACCTCGACAGGTGTCGTCTTGGGCGTGGCTTTGGTAGCCGCCCAGCCGGGCTGCGCCGCCAGCATGAGTGCCAGAATGGCGTATTGCACCAACCTCAAACGGATCCCGCACATCCTGGCTAGAAGAAATTGAACCATCGATAGATTCCAATGAAAAAGGACGAGACGGAAGCCGGCGGCTGACCGGAAGCGCTGAACCCCTGGTTGAAGTAAGTATATCCACCCTGGATGCCGAGTTGTCGGAACTGGTAGGTCAGGAAAGCGTTCTCCTCTTCCAGCTTATTCCAGGAGGTCACTCCCTGGTTGGTGGTGTTGTTCTTCGCGTTCACGTAGCTGAATGATGCCGACATGTGCCGCACAGGGGATCCCGACAGGGTCACCGCATAACTCTGGCCACCATAAAACACCAGCAGCTCCGGAGGTATAATCGGCGGAAGCGGCGTGGGGATTAATCCGTTGCCCCCAGCCAGAGCATTGCCATTCGAATCGTTGTAAGTGCCGGTCAGGCTCAGGCGATTGGTGCCGATACTGGTGCTATAGCTTTGGCTGCTGGCGTCCGACCCCGGCGCCGCCGAGAGTCCGATCCTCCCCCCTCCGGCATTGGCGCTCCAATACACCGGCCCAAATCGACGGGCGATTGTCCCGTTGAAGTTGTAATACGAACTGTTATAGGTAACCAGGAAGGTCTGCACATTTTGGGCATAGTTGAAATAGCCGCCCACCTGCCATGCGCCAATCCGCCGATTGTAGTTTGCGTTGGCGTTATAGCCTAGTGAGTTTGAACCTGTATTGTCAATCACGCTGTCAAATACATTCAGGTTCGCGCCAAGATAGCCACCCATAATCTGGCGCATATATCGAACACCCCCGCCATATAGGGTGTCGCTATAATTTGCGCCGGCGTAGGTTTGCACCCTACGCTGCACCTCTCCATTCGCCTGCAGATTTGGAGCAAAGGAGTATGAGCCGTTGAGTAGGACGTTCCATGCATGGGAAGAGACATTCAGCTCGGTACTGGGTGTCGTCGTCCCGGTTGCAAACCCGCCTCCAGCTTGCGCGGTTGTCGCCGTTCCAGGGCTCGCACCGCCCTGTCCCGCCGAGGTCGGAAAGATTGCCTGGTAGAGAGATCCGCTCAGGTTGTCGGTGTAGTCTGCTCCCAATGAGAAACTCAGCTTTTGAGTGGGATTGATTCCGGCTGTGGCCGACACTCGGTCGATGGTTCCATTGAATTTATAGCCAAGATAGTCGGAGTTGAGGTCAGTCCAGTTATATGTACTCGAAAAGCTTCCATTCCATGGGAGCCTGTGCCCCGCGGAGAAACTGGCATTCTTGTTATTGGAAGTGGACTCCGTTTCCTGTCCGTCGATCAGGACTCCCGGAATCAACGCGTGTGAAGAACCGTCGCTGAAGCCCGCACCCAGGTTGAAACCGGCAATGGAGTAATTGGAATTTACGTTGAACGAGCGGAAGTTAGAATTTCCCGTCTGGTCGCTGCCATAAATGGAGTAGTTCTCGCTGCCCTGCTGGTAGCCGAAATTTAAGCTCGGCAGATTGGGCAAAAGTGCACTCCATCCGACCGCAAAACTCTGGTTGTTGCTATTGGTGTTAAGCCCGGTGATTCCCGGCACGCCGTAGTTGCCGGTATTGTTGAAGCCGGCAGTGTAGCTAACTGATCCGGGAAAGCGGCTACCCGCGAAAATCGCCGTAGACAGGCTTACCCCGCTGGCGTCGGTCACCGATCCGAAGGTTGAGTTGCTGCGTGACTGGTTGTAATAAGGGGCGATATTGAAGGAGAGGAAGTTGGGATTATGGTAGAAACCTGAAATTCCAGCCACGCCCCCGAACCCGAGTCCATGGTTCGAGTCGATCGCGCTGCCATAAGTGCCGTTGTAACCGAAGGATGCGGTGCCGTTGAGTCGCATGGCCAGGTCGTTCCCGATCATGAATCTGACCCAGCAGCGGGGTCGCCAGGAGCACGACCCCGACCAGGACTATCCACGCGCTACGATTTCCGCTCAGCACTTGCCCACCAACCTTTACGGCCACGCTCTACAGCGTTTCCACCTTGGCGTTCTGGCGCAACTTCTTGCCCAGCGCGGCACGCACCTGGTTGGTCTTGTCCTTCTCCAACTGTTTCTGCAGCTGGGCCTTCACATCCTCGAACTTCACCTTGCCCGGCGGGATGTGCCGGTTCATGCGGAAGATCACGTAGTTCTGGCCCACCTGGATCAGATCGCTCATCTGCCCGGCCTGCATCGTGAGGGCCGGCTGTAACATTTGCGGCGGCATCTTGGCAACGCTTCACCCACTTGTGGTCGCCCATCATCACGCGGTAGTCGTCTTCTGAGATTTTCTCGGCCAGGAGCCCGAACTCCTCAGCAGTCTTAGTGGTCTTGGCTTGCTTGTAGGCTTCCTCGGCACGTTTTCGAGCGTCGTTCAACTGGGCGGGAGTCGCATTCTCCGGCGGAATGATGGAAATCGTTTGGATGGCGAACGACTCTGGATACTGGAAGCGCTGCGGGTTCTTATCGTAGTAGGCCTTCATTTCCGCCAACGTCACTTTGGACTTGCTGTCCACCTCGGCATTCAGATACTGCTCGATCAACAGCGAGCGCTTGATTTTTTCCTGCAGATAACTGCTCGTTCCCCTGGTACTCCGACTGCACGTAATGCCGGTACTGGCTTGGGCTCTCGAACTGCTTGCGAAAGTCCGCCTCGGCCTTGCTCAGCTTTGCCGCCGGGACTGTCATTTTCATCTTCACGGCCTGCTGGTAGGCCAGTTCTTCGAAGATGATCATGTCCATCGCGCCACTGCGGATGCCGGGCGCCATTTCCGCCGGGATCTCTCCGTTGTGCTGCTTGGCGTACGGGAAAATGTTGTATTCCTCCTGCAATAAGTCGCGATCGGTCAGCACCACGCCGTTTACCCGGGCGACGGGTTTGCCGGAAACGCTGGGCAGCTGATGTCGCCGAGACTGGTTGGGCGATCGCAGTAGGCGCGTGGGAAGCGACTTGAGCTGTTGCCGCCGAACGAGAGAGCAAGATGCAGACGCAGACGTTATGATGGTACTTCATAGTATCTTTACATCCTTTGTCACTAAGTGCGGTTCAAAAACCGGGGAGAGAGTGGCTCTCTCCCCGGAAAAAGCAATCAGGCTAGAACAGTGGTCGGAATGGTAGTCGCCGCCGTTCATTTCGTTGGCTTCGCCACCGTGGCACTGACGGCAGAATTGGGCGGTCTGGTTCGAACCAGCCGTTCCGCTCGCCGGGTTGTACGGAGCGCGAATGAAGAACATCGTGGCGTAGTTGCCCGGCAGTCAGGCCGGAGTTCGTTGGCAGTCACGGTAACCACGTTCATCAGGTGCTGGTTGTGGCAGGTGGTGCACTGAACCGTCGGCTGGGCTGTTGTAGGCCTTCGTCGAAACGAAGATGCCATAGTTAGCCTTGAACTCCGTCATCTTCGGGCCAGGGACTGATCGCGCCGTTGGATGAGATGGTGCAATCCCAGTCATAGGTAGCCGCCGCAGCTAACGATGGCGTTGTCGCCCACCGGGTGATCGTTGAGGTAGTCGCCGGTGCTGGTCCCATCGTTGCCGAGCAGAGTGGGAATGTTGTTGCTGGCGTAGGTGCTGGGTACTGTCTCATACACCTTGTTCTTCATCATTGCGCCCGTGGCGTAGTTGCCGTCGTGGCAGCTAAGGCAGGTCATCGTGTTGGCGGTTATCCGGGTCGGATGTCGTCCCAAGTCGAGGGCAGAACGTAGCGTGTAGCTGCCGTGCTCGCTCTGGCCGGTGATCATGGATCTTACCGAAAGAGGGTGCAACGTCCTGACCCCACAGTGCGATATTGCCCGAGGCGGTGTCGGTAGTCGCGATGCCGTTGCCGTGCGCGCCGCTATGCGGAGCGTGGCAGGCGGCGCAGCCGCGACCGTAGTTAAGGTGAGCACCCAACACGTCTGAAGTTGGGTTCTGGATTTGGGCCATCGCGGACATCGCAAATACGACCGTGACAGCCAGCAGAACTAACGTGATCTTCTTCATAAGCCCTAAGGCCTCCTGTTTTCACTAGATCTAGTAAACAATTAATGGGGTACCACTATGTACAGCCCGGAGAGTCGCGGTCGCTCTGCGCTCCCCGGTTTGGCCATCCCCGGGGACGGCCAAACCTGTGTCACTGTTTCACCTCGGTCTTCGGAGGCTGAGCCGCGACAGTCTGCGGCGTCGGTGACGAATCCTTTGCGGCCCGTTCGGCCGCCGCGTTGTGCTTCCTTTTCCTTCTTCAACACCTCGGCCTCCGCATCGGTGACGTAGCGGAACATCTGCACGCGTCCCGGATACTGCTCGGCGGTGAATACGCGGTGGGTCTTGCGGTCGATGGCTGACCCCGACCAGTGACGAAAACTGCCCCAGCAGATCGCCGTGCCCGCCGACAAAGGCCAGCAACTGCCCGTCGCGGTCAAAGATCTGCAGCAGGTCGAGCATGGGATCGGCCACCCAGATGTGCCCATCGCTATCAACCGCAATGCCCTTGGGCCGCGCAAAACATCCGAAGCCGTCGCAATGCCTGCCGAACTGGCTGATGAACTTGCCATCGGCGTCGAAAATCTCCACACGGTTGTTCAGCGGTGTCGGTGACGTAAACGTTGTTGTCTTCGTCCAGCGCAATGCCCTGCGGCGCGGCGAAATCGCCCGGCGTCGTCAGTGCATGCTTCTTGCCGCCGGTGCCGATGCGGCGCAGCAGTTTCAGGTTGTCAGCGTCAAACACCAGCACCTGGTCCTGCTGGGTGTCGACCACGTAGAGCAGGCGATTTTCGGTATCGATCGCGATCCCAACCGGGATCAACCAGACCTTCTTTGATCTGATCCACTACTTCGTGCTTCTTGTTCAAGATCAGCACCCGCTGCAGCTTGCCGTCCGTAATGAAGATGCGTGCCGTCATCGTCGATCGCCACTGCGTTGATCAGCCCGAATTTCGCTTCGTAGCCGTTGCGAATGAGAGTGGTGTCTTTGGTTTCGGTGTTGAAGATGAAGGTCGCGCCCACCTTCTGATCGGCCACGTAGAGTTCGCCCTTGGAGACCGACTGCCATTCCATAAGGGCGCCAGCAACTGGAACGGGAGCGCCTTCAGTTTGCCGTTCGGGGTCTGCTGCACGCCAGCCAGGCGGTCCATCCACGTAGCCTTCTGCTTCGGCTGCTGGTCAGCGGGAGTGTAGTCCAGCTTCATCCCGGCAAAGTAAGATGAGATAGCGAACCCGCCCGATGTTCGGCGGTCGCGGGCCACACCAGCTTGGTGAGGATCAACTTGCGGCTTCGGACAGCTCCGCCGGCTTGGTTGCTTGCGGCTGGCTCTTCTTCTTGCCCCGGCGCCAGTGACGCCGGAGCCACGAGGGCCAACAGCGCCATCAGCACTACCAGCGCCCAGCCGCTCCGCATCCGATCCTGGTTAAACTTCAACATCTCAAACCTCTCCATGAAACTTCTACTTGCTCATCTCCAGCCGGTTCTTATGGCACGTATCGCAGAAAGCCATGTTGTCGGCCTGATCATTTACCAGCAGCCCCGGCTGCGTAGAAGCGTGCGGCTGATGGCACGTCATACAGTCGATGTGGATCTTCACCTTGGTGGCATCGCTGGGATCCATGACGTCCTGCACCGGGTGACCCATCACGGGATGGCCCACCCCAAACTTCACTGGAATGATTACGACCCGGTTCTTCTTGTAATAGTCCTCCGGCAATCTTCACCTGCCCGTTGAAAATGGTCAGCACCTGCTCGGATTCCACCAGCTGCGGCCTCGAATCGGGCCCGTGACATTCTAGACAGAGTGCGCTGCCATTGGCACGCAGCAGCTTCGCATTGTCTGCTGCCGTGCGGCTCGTGGCAAATAGCGCATCCCTGCTGGAATGCCGGCTGGTGGTGGACCGCCTTTTTCTCCAACTCCGCGATGTCGGTATGGCAACTCAGACATACGTTGACTGGGTCGGGTTGCAGAAATCCCGGCGACCGCCCGGCATGCGGATTGTGGCAAGTCGTGCAATCGCCCTGCGCGCCCGGATGCTGGACCTTCGCCTTCTCGATCTTCTCGGCCTGGTCGCTGTGGCAGGTCACGCAAATGGCCTTTACGTCGGGTCTCGCGTCAGGACAACTTTGCCGTCCTTCGCCGGCTTGTGGCAGGTGTCGCACTGCCCACCGGCAAACGGTGGATGCGTATAGGTCTGCATCAGATGCGGCTGAGCTGACTGGTGCGGATTGTGGCACTGCACGCAGTTGGCGGTAGCGAACGGCTGGCCCTGGTGCGCCTTGACCAAGTCCGCCGACGTCGCATCGTGGCAGTCGAGGCACAGCGCCGGAGGCGCCTTGGTCAGGTGATACTCGAATTCAACCTTGGCTCGGGTCGCCGACTTTGTGAGTGACGTGGCAAGTTTCGCATCCCATGTCGAGAGCCGGGTGCCGGCTGCCTCTCTTCGGTACGTCGACGCCTTGGTTGTGGCAAGTCAGGCAAAGATTCTGACCTTTGTCGCCCGAGTCGGTCTTGATCAGCAGATACTTGTTGTCAGAAGTGTGCGGGCTGTGGCACTTCAAGCAATCGCGGATGGCCGGAGGATGAACCGTCCCCTTCAGATCGGCCGCGTTCTTGTCGGCGTGGCAGGTCACGCACAGTGCCTGCGGAGTGGTCGTGATGAGCTTTACGCGAGTGACATCCTTCGTTCACCCGGATCTCGTGGCAGGTCATGCAACCTGCAGTGACCGCCGGCATGAACAACCTTTCCCTTGGCTTTATCTTCGTGGCATTCGATACACTTGGCAGAGTCGGTGTTCTTTGTCGAGGGGGACTGGGTGAATGGCCGCCAAAAGAGAAATCGGGCTCAGCGCTAAACCATCACCAAAATTGACCGTACTGCTTTGGTCACACCCGCCTCCAACTAGCTAGTACATATGTGCACGATGATTGCCGCACTCGCCAACATTTCCTCAGGAGGGACTTCGTAATCATGCTAAGTCATTGAAAAATATGACAACAAATAGTTATGGGACGCCCGATAACAGGGTCGGCAGCGTTTCATAGAAGGCTTCCAAATTGGGTGTTCCCGCTCATTGGAGCCGTGAAATGGCGCAGCCCTGCTGATGGCCAGTAAGCGCTTTTCGTTCCAGCACGTTTTGGACATTACAGCCACCTCCGGCGAGCCTGCGCCGAACCTGGGCTGATTTTTTTACGGCGTGAAGGAGCGTCCCACCGAGGCAGTTCAGACTACACGGCAGCAAAACCCGCCCACTCAGGGCAAGTTTCGCCTCTTGCCAGCGCCAAAACGGGCCCCCAAGCCACACCCAGCAAAGCCGCACTGCGGGGTGCGCCGTTTAATCACTGACTTGGGTGATATGGCCCAATTCGCGAACCGCCGCTTGTCACAATCGCAAAAACTCCAATCATTGAATTCAATAACTTAGCGGCGAGCTTGAGTTTGGCTCCCAACGTGCCACTTAGAGCTTGGAATCGTCAGGAGTGCTCCTGGTAACCACCATGCCATCGATACTAAAACGAATTTATAAAACTCTCTCGAATCTGCGCACGGGCATCATTTTACTGCTTTTGGTCGTGATCGCCTCCGCTCTCGGAACGTTCATACTGCAGCGGCCGACGACCGATGTGGCGAAGCTCGAGGCGGCGTACTCGCCGAGTACGCTCCAACTGCTCGACCGGTTAACCCTCACCGACATCTTCCATGCATGGTGGTTCCTTGCTTTGCTCGGATTGCTCAGCCTGAGCATTATCTTCGTCTCGATTGATCGCTTCCCCAACTCGTGGCGTTTCTACGCGCGGCCGTATCGCAAGACCGACTCGCATTTTCGCTCTGCGTTGCCAACCAAGGTGGAATTTCCGATCAAGGACGCCACGGAGGGCATCAACGCCGCGCAGCGCGCGCTGAAAAAAAAGAGATGGCCGGTGGAACGCATCGTCGATGCCGGCAAGACTTCGTTGTACTCGGAACGCCACCGCTTCTCGGTGATGGCGGTGTACGTCATCCACGCCAGCCTGCTGTTGATCTTCGCAGGCGGCATTACGGACGGGCTGCTCGGCTACAGCGGTTACCTGATGCTCCAGCCAGGACAGAGCAGCAATGTCATCGAAACCCGCACCGGCCAGAAAAAAGTCCTGCCCTTCGGCGTCAAGTGCTACGACGCGGGACAGGAAAACTACGCCGACGGTTCACCGCGCAAGTGGTGGTCAAAACTCGCCGTGGTCGAGAACGGCAAGGAAATCCAGCAGAAGGAAATCGTGGTCAACGATCCCCTGGTGCATCGCGGACTCCGCTTCTACCAGGCTAGCTTTGGCCCAACCGGCAAAGTAGACGGCCTGAAGGTCGTGGCGTCGGCCGAAGGCGGTTCGTCCCGCGAAATCACGCTGCGGATGGACACGCCGTTCGCGCTGGATTCCAACACCACCGTCACGCTGACCCAGTTCATTCCCGACTTCTTCATCCGCGACAACCAGGTATTCAAGCGTTCCGACGACCTCGTAAACCCAGCCTTCCGTCTGGACGTGAAGAAGGCAGGCATTGATGCCGTCGCTACGCAGTGGCTCTTTCCTGCCTACGACAAGGTAGGCCAGGGCGCTGACGCCGGCTACCGTTTCGAGTATCGCGAAATCAAGATGGGCTACTTCACCGGCCTGGAAGTCTCCCACGAGCCCGGGCAGTGGCTGGTATGGGCGGGCTGCATTCTGATGGGCGCCGGACTGTTTGTGGCGTTCTACATGGTACACATGCGCGTCTGGGTCACGGCAGTGCCCGACGCTGAAGGCCGCTTGATGCTGTGGGTTGGCGGCCAGTCCAACAAGAACAAGGACCGCTTCCAACAGAAGTTCGAGGAGTTAGTTGGAGAAATCCGCGCGGAATTAGGCCGCGCGCTAATCGTCCCCCGCTCTGCGCAAAGTCACGAAGAATCGACTGAGTTGGAGTTGGTTCAGAACCGGTAATCATCCGCGAGGGGCAATCTCAGGAGATAGATGATGGCAACACGAGCACGCGTAGTACAAATGGAACCGCCCGCCACCGCCAATACCGCCGGCGGTAATGCACTGCTAGTCCTGGTCGGGTTGAGCGTGGCATTTTTGTTGATCACCGCCCTGCTGGGGGCCGCAAAATCGGCGGGACCCATCTATAACGAAAGCAACTTGCTGTATGTTGCGCTGATTTTCTACGCGGGCGCTGGTGCCCTCTACATGGGCTTTGGCGTTTCAGGCGTTCTCAAGTACGTAAAGTTCGCGTCGCTGGCAACCGCTATCGGATTCACCGCCAACACCCTGGCGGTGGCACACCGCTGGTACCTCGCTGGACGCCCACCCTTTGCCAGCATCTATGAAATGCTGCTGAGCTTCGTATGGACGGTGGCCGGACTCACGCTGGTGACCGAAAAGAAGCTTGGAGTCAAGATCATTGGCAGCATCACCATGCCGCTGGCTGTAGTCTGCGTCATCCTGATGCAGCTTCTGCCCTCGGAAGTACGCCCCCTGGTTCCAGCGCTTCAGTCCACTTGGCTGCATGTGCACGTCACCCTGGCCATGCTGAGCTACGCCGCCTGCGCAGTGAGTTTCGCGCTGGCCATGATGTTCCTCATTCGAGACCATTTCCCGACGGAAACCTTCCTGGCCTTGACCAGTACGATGGTCAGCGCGATCTACATTGCCGTCGTCGCCACCCGCTTCGAAAAGTGGGGAGGTCTCTCCGTCACCGCCTGGGACGCAAAAGAGAAGAGCGATGTCTTCCTTGGGCGTGGCGTCCGCCTGTTCGTCACCGTACCTGACCTTGGCTGGCTTTTCGTCATGGCGGCTGTGGCCGCTCTGGTTCCGCTAGCGTTCTACGCGCTGGCCCGCGTGCAAAAGAACGATGCTTACTATGGCATCGCAAACAAGGCGATTTTCATCGGAGTGTTGCTGCAAGTCGTGGTGCTCGGGGCATTCATTTTGCGCGTCCGCGACGCCAGCTATGCGTCGCCATTCCAGGAAGGCCTCTATCCGACCGCGCTGGCAGCTTCGCCTTTTATTCTGGGTGGACTCGTAAGCGGAGTATTCGCTTCCCTGCTCTACCTGATGCTGCTGTGGCGGCGTAACGACCTTGAGCGCCTGTTGCCCAGCGCTGACGTGCTGGATCGGGTCACCTACAAAACCATCTGCGTCGCCTTCCCGCTGCTGACCGCCATGATCGCCTCCGGAGCCTACTGGGCCAACCGTACCTGGGGCTCCTACTGGAGCTGGGATCCCAAGGAAACCTGGGCGGCCATAACATGGCTGGTTTACGCCGGCTACTTGCACATGCGCGTGACCCGCGGATGGCGTGGCCGTCGCGCTGCATATTTCGCCATTCTGGGATTCGGTGTTGTGATCTTCACTTTCCTCGGCGTTACGTATCTGCTTCCCGGCTTACACGCATACGCTTGAGGACCATCCAGGCTGCAGGAATTGCAACGGTGTTGGAGGCTGTCCTCCGAAGCCGCTCTCAACTCCTCCAGCCTGGAATTTTGTTGATACGATAGCCGTCAGCCGCGTGTTACGGTTGCTCACGTTTTGCAGTCACCTCCCCCAACCCGCTCGCTTCCCGAGGTTGCATCCGACGCTGCTGGCTCATCCTTCCTCACTTCCAGAAGGCGGCACATCAATTGGGCGTTGAAAGCCGTATTGCCGATCGCCGTCGTGCTGCTAAACGGACTTTTGTTGTTCATGCTGGTTGCGTCGTCACTGGCGCAGGGGCCGCGCAATGACGTCATTGCGGTAGCGGCCGCCGGCGCAATCGTTATTTGCGTGGCTGTGCTCATGGTGCTGGCGGTGATGGTGCGCCGGCCGATGATCGACTTGCAGGAGAAGTTCGCGCGCGTGCAGATGGGCGACCTCGATGCTTCCGTCGACTTTGCCGACCGCAACGACGAGATTGGCGACCTGGGTCGTGACTTCAACGATATGGTGGCGCAACTGAAGGCCAGCCGCGAGGAAATCCAACGGCTGCACCAGACCCAGATGTCGCGCGCCGAGCATTTCGCTACCCTGGGAGAACTGGCAGCAGGACTGGCCCACGAGATTCGTAATCCGTTGGCCGGAATCGCCGGCGTCCTCGACATCGCCAGCCGCGATTTGCCCGACACCAGCCCGGCGCGCGCTGTGATGGAAGACGCCAAGCAGGAAGCGGTGCAGATCAATCGCATTCTCACCGAGTTGCTGGACACCGCACGCCCCAAGCCGCCGCAGTTCCGCGTCACCGACATCGTCGGCACCGTCGAACATGCCGTAATGTTCGCTCGTCAGCAGGCGGTCACCAAGCGAATCAACATCGAATTTCAAGTGAAGGACGCCGTGCCCTTGGTGGAACACGATCCCAGCCAAATCAACCAGGTCATGCTGAACCTTTTGCTGAACGCCATTCAGTCCATGGAGAATCCGGGCATCGTACGCGTCGTCGTGCGGCAGATCGACGACGACACGGTTGACATCACCGTCGCCGACCAGGGCAAGGGTATTGCTCCGGACCACTTTCCCAACATCTTCCGTCCCTTCTTTACTACGAAAGGCCACGGCACAGGACTGGGCTTGTCACTAGCCCGCCGCATGGTGGAATCACATGGCGGAACGATTGAGGTGACGAGCGCTCTCGAACAAGGGACCGTATTCACTGTCGTGCTTCCCATACGCCGGGCCGAAGAAGATTCCTCTGCATCTTAAACGGCCGGCATCAGGCTGGAGCCGGGCCGTCATGGCCGGCCGATCCACGAGTACTGCCAGGCGACCGAGACGTTCTGGTAATTGCCTCCGAAGCGAACGTACGCGCCGTCACTGTAGGCGACTTTCAGCGATTGGCGCTTGGTAACCGGAAGAGAAACCGTTCCGCCGATTCGCGAACTGGTTTGCCTGGTCTCGAGATTGCGAATGCTGTTGACAGCGGTAATGCCGCCCCACCAGAAGTTGCCATCCAACGAGGCCCACAACCGCGCCCGGCGAAATCCCTTGAGCTTCGGGATGTCGTAGCTCAGGTGCCCTTCGAGGCTGCCGATCGGCGACTCGGTTTGAGGCTGCGGAACCGGAATGCTGTAGAAAGCGTTGTTGATCGTATAAAACCACACTCCCGCATAGCCGTCGAGAATCCAATTGCCCCAGCGCTGCGAGTAGCCGAACTCCGGTTTGAAGGCCCAGCGGTTGATGCCCCAGTTGATGAGCTTGGTGGGATCGTACTGGCCAGTGGGGGCGACTATCGTCAGACTTGCGCCCAACAGGACCTTTTGCTTCCATTTGCGAAAATCCTGCGCCGGCATCGCGCGCCCACCGTAGAGGTTGACCGACAGGCGGCCACTGAAATCAAGCAACCCGGAGCGATAGACCGAGCGTTGCTGATTGTTGAGTTCGCCAGTGAAATTCCCAAAGGCATACGGCAGCGACAGATTGAAGTTGGCCGAGCGACTGAAGAAGTTGAAAGCGTGGTAGTAGCTGAAGATCGGAACGTTGTAGGTTCCCTTAGCATCCTTGATCGGGACGGTACCGTTAAAGTCCAGTCCGCCGTCGTAATACGACCAAGTCACCGTCACCGCGTTGGCATGGGTTGGGGTTATGACGTACGCCCGGGGCGAGAGATTCTGGGCATAGAGGGGCACGGCCAGCAGCAGTAACCACGAGATCGAGGCCAAGCAACGAAGTCGCATATCTATCCGGCGCATCCTGCAGAGGCAGTCGAGGAATTCTACCTGCTCCGACGGGATGAGGGAGTGACAAGTCATGCGCACTGTCCAGAACGAAGTCGAGGGGATTGCAGGATTGGTTGTTCGGAGGGGGTACCCCCCTCCCCTCTCCCTCTTGTGTTTTCAGGCACTTGCGAGAGGGTTTTTGTGCAGCTTCGGGAAAGCAAAGGGTTTAGAGTTACATGATAGGAAACATTGGGTTTATGGGCGCGGCGCGGGCGGTTAGCCGGCTTGGCGGGCAGAACGGCGGCGGTGAGATCTATGGCCCAGAGCATCAAGCGGGCGGTGGCGAAATCGACGCTGCCGATGTTGATGACGCGGAGAAATTCGGCGCGGTTCATGGCGAGGTCGTGGCGGTCCATGGGAACGCGGAGGCGAGGGATGCAGGCGAGACGGCGGGCACGAGCCATGTTGTGGAGTCGGGTGCGGGCGTCGAGGTGATGGCGGCAGCAGGCGCGTCCGCGGACGGCGGGGCCTTGGCGGTGGCGGCCGTTGGAAAAAGTGCGGCGGCAGGGAGGGATGATCAAGTGTGAACTCATTGCGACCTCCGCGGGGTCATTCGATCAGGGTAGGGCCACGTGCTGGGGAATGCGATAGGAAAAATTCGCCGCGATGTTACGAAGGTAACCAAATTTCCCGAATTGGGAAGGAGAAGCCCACATATCCCGAAGGGAGGGGACATGCGGACCACTGGCGTCTGCGGGCAGCCCTTGCGAGCTGCCCCCTTTGATGGCACGTCAGCAATTCGCTGGCGTGGTTTTTGCGAGTTGCGGGTCATTACCGAAATAACGTTACTGGATGCCCATGGCGGCATTCTTCATGCCCGCCTCCAGCTTCTTGATGTCGTCGGGCGACAACTGCGGACGGTCGATTTTGATCGTCAGCTTGTTGAACTTCGCGGTCAGCGGGAACGGAGGCAGATAGTCGGCATCGTTGACGCCGGTAATCGTGTCCGAGCCGACATCGAAGCTCTCGTCCCACTGCAGGATGATGGGGATCGTCTTCTCCATCCTTTTGGTGTCAACCACTTTGCCGTCCACCTTCAGGGTGCCGGTGCCGCCCTTACCGATGCCGGAGAAGTTGTTGTACGCCATCGTGCCGACGCCCAGTCCGTCATACTTGAAGTCGAACTCGACGATGTGCTGGCCGGGCGTCAGCGCCTCAGGGGCTTCCCACTTCACCCACTCGAGATCGAGCATGTTCCAGCAGAACACGGGCTTGCCCTTGAGCAGGTAGAAACCCCATCCCGCAAAGCGTCCGCCTGAGGTCGCAATCATTCCCTCGGCGCCGCCTTGCGGCACGGTGATGTCCGCCGTGAGGCTGTAGGAGGTGTCGAGAAGATACGGCGCATCGCCTTGGGGAACGCCGGTCATCGGTCGCGTGTAGACCAACTCAGAGAGGCCGGCGGTGAGGCTCGGCCGCGGAGACGCGACTCTGGCTCCCACCGACGCGTCCAGCGGGAACACCTGATACTTCTTCGCCTCCTCGACGAACTGCTTCCGCATCGCCGCAACCTTCTCCGGATGCTGCGCGGCGATATCCTCGTACTGGTTCCAGCTCTTGCTCAGGTCGTAAAGCTGGAACACCTGGTTGTTGAGCGGGTCCGGGTTGGCTGGACTGAACGCGTCCCACGGCGCGCGGTCGGGCTTGGTGCTCAACAGCCAGCCGTCGTCATAGAGTCGCCCATTGGCCCATCATCTCGAAGTATTGGACCTTGTGCCGAGATGGCGCCTTGGCGTTGGCGGCTTCGAACGTGTAGGCGAAGCTAGTGCCCTCGATGGGCTTCTGCTTGATGCCGTCCACGTATTCCGGCGCGGAGATGCCTGTGGCTTCGAGGAGCGTCGGCACGACGTCGATGTCGTGGATGAACTGCTCGCGCAGCCCACCTTTGTCCTTGATGCGCGCCGGCCACGCGACAACCATGTTCTGGTTGGTGCCGCCGAACCGGGAGGCGTTCTGCTTGAACCAGTCGAAGGGGGTGTCAAACGCCCACGACCAGCCCGCCGACATGTGGTTGTAGGCGAATTCGGTGCCCCAGGCGTCGTAGAACTTCATCTGGACGTCCACCGGCGGCTGGAAGCCGTTGAAAAACGCAACTTCGCTATAGGTGCCTTCCGGTCCACCTTCTGCGCTCGTGCCGTTGTCGCCGTTCTGGTAAATGATCAGGGTGTTGTCGAGCTTTCCCAGCTCCTCGAACCCCTGGATGACCCGGCCAATCTCGTAGTCGTTGTAGGCCACGTAGGCGGCGAACACCTCAGCCTGCCGGATGAAGAGCTTCTTTGCCTCGGGCGTGAGCTTGTCCCATGGCGTAAGCATGTCGGCAGGCCAGGGTGTCAGCTTCATGCCCTTGGGGATTACGCCCAGCTTTTGCTGGTTTTCGAAGATGCGCTCGCGCAGCTTCTCGTAGCCGTCGTCGAACAAGTGCATGGCGTGGATCTTGTCCACCCACTCCTTCGTCGGATGATGCGGCGCGTGTGAGGCGCCGGGCACGTAGTAGAGAAAGATCGGCTGGGTGGGGTCCGTCTGATGAATGCGATACATCCAGTCGATGGCGTCGTCGGCCATCGCCGTGACCAGGTTCCAGGAGGGCTCCGTGCCGGTGACTGGCCAGACCTCCGCTTTTGGATCCGACCGGTCCATCTTCAGCGTGCCCTCGTGACCAATCCACGGATAAATCTGCGTGGTATTGCGGAAGAGGTTCGGCTCCCACTGGTTCGCGTCGCCGCCGACGAAACCGTAGAAGTAGTCGAAGCCCATGCCGGTCGGCCACTGAGTGAACGGCCCCACCTGGCTGGCCTGGTACGCCGGCGTGTTGTGGTCCTTGCCGAACCAGCTCGTCGCATAGCCGTGGTCGCGCAGGATGCGGCCGATCGTCGCATTGTCCGCACCGATGACGCTGTCGTAGCCGGGGAAGCCGGTGGCCTGCTCGGCAATCACGCCAAAGCCGACGGAATGATGATTGCGCCCAGTGATGAGGGCGGCGCGCGTCGGCGAGCACAGCGACGTGGAGAACACCCGGTTGTAGCGCAGTCCCATGGCCGCGATGCGGTCCATGTTCGGCGTCGGGATCACGCCGCCGAATGTGCTCGGTACGCCAAAGCCGGCGTCGTCCGTCATGATGAGCAGAACATTGGGAGCGCCTTTGGGCGGCACCACACGCGGCGGCCACCAGGCCTTGGACTGAAGGGCGTCGTCCTTGATTACGCCGCCAAACTTCGGCGCCGGTGCCGGAAGTTGTTCGCCGTTAATGGTTGCGGTCGCGCACGGCGAGCCGATGGGGCAGTTTGCCTGCTGCGCCGCCGCCGGCATTACCCCCATGGATAACAAAAGCCCTGCCAGCGCCATCTCCGATTGATGACGCTTCAAAGTCGACATCGTGATATATCGCATAGCATCTTCCTTCCTGCCGAGTTGCAACATTTCTTGTTCTGAGTGATTGCTCTGCCGCGACACACGAACCCCGGGTGCGCGCCCGAGCATCGCTGCTGTTTGTTTGCGGAATTTGCCATATCCCGAACCAGTGTAGCGTTCTGGACCGGCGACGGCGACTAGCAAAACTGCTAGAGAACGATTGTCTCTACTAGGCCCCAGTCTGTCCGACGATCGCACGTTGCTGCGCTAGCGAGCGGCGCTCCGTTCGGCGCGGCGCGGCACTTCCGCGTGCGCTGGCAACTCGAACGAAAACACCGAGCCCCTGCCCAGTTGGCTGACCACGCCCAACGTGCCTCCGTGGGCTTCCACGATCACCTTGGCAATGGCAAGCCCCATGCCCGTGCCGTGTGCAGTGTATTGCTGGCTGCGGCCACGATAGAACTTCTCAAAGATCAACGGCTGCTCGAATGCATCGATACCCGGCCCGCGATCGGCCACACTCACGGCGACCTTGCTGCCTTGGCGCCCGGCAGTGAGGCGCACGCTCGAGCCTTCGGGCGAGTACTTGGCGGCGTTTTCCAGCAGATGCACGACGACCTCACGAATGCGCTCGACATCGATGTTCACCGGTGGCAGATCGTTGTTTATGCTAACCTCCAATGGATGTTTGGCCAGGAGCTGGCGGGTGGCGTCGAGCGCGGGCTCAACAGCCTCGCGTATGTCGTGCGGTTGCAGATTGAGCTTGAACATGCCGGCATCGAGCTGTGCCATCTCGGCGGCCTCGCCCACGAGCCGATTCAGCCGGTCGGTTTCTTCGTCGATAACGGTGAGCAATTCCTGGCGGGGCGCGTCGCCCAGACCGGGAGTGGAAAGCAGGCTGGTGACGCTGGCCTTGATGCCGGTGAGCGGCGTACGAAACTCGTGGGTGACGGAATCCAGAAGGGCGGAGCGCAGCTTCTCACTTTCCTGGGCGGCGCGGTTGGCCGTGAGCTGTTCCACGGCGCGCGCCCGCTCAATCGAAAGGCCCGCTAGACTGCCAATGGCCTCCAGCGACTCGCGCGACAGGTTTCCGCCACCAATCCCAAGCGCCCCCACGGTCTTCACACCCACCCGCAACGCAACGTAACTCAGCTCTTCATCCTGCAGGATGAGATCGCCCCGGGCCGCCACCGAGCGCAGCTTGTCTTCGTCAAACACCGTTTCCGGACCTGAGCGGTACGCCGCCGCACGGTCGGCAACATACAGCGCGGCCGCCGAAAGCGAAAAGTCTCAACCAGTATCTTCGGAAGTTGGTTCATGAGCGAGACCAGGTTTTCCGACGTCAGCAGCCGCTGGCTCAGCGCGTAAAGGCGCTCGACCTCCTGCCGCCTCAGGCGGGCTTCTTCAGCCTCCCGGCGGGCCTTTTCGGAAAGATTGCCGGCCACCAGCGCAGTCACCAGAAATGCCAGAAGCGCAATCCAGTTCTGCGGTTCGGCGATCGTAAAGGTGTAGAGCGGCGGCAGAAAAAAGAAGTTAAACGCAGCCGTGGCAATAAACGAGAGCACCACGGCGAAACGCAGCCCCCAGTAGGCAGAAACAAACAACACCGCGATCAGGAAAAGAAGCGCGACCGTCGCATGGTTGATGTCGAAGTATCGGCCGAGCGCCACCAACACGCTCAACGCTACAAACATCCCGGTGTAGCGCAAAATTGAAATTCGCATCGCAGGAGACACGCCAGCATTTTACGCCGCGTGACAAATCTTCGAGTTGCACGCAGAATACAGGCGATGCAGAAGACTCCCGAGCAGTGGCTGGACGAGGTTGCGCCGTCGAAGTCGCAGGGGATCCTCAAGCTGTTTCTCGGCTATGCGCCCGGCGTCGGCAAGACCTACTCCATGCTGAGCGAGGCCATTCGGCGCGCCAGCCGCGGCGAAGAGGTCGTGGTCGCGGTAGTGGAGACGCACGGGCGCAAGGCCACCGCCGAACTCGCGGCCAAGCTCGAAACCATTCCGCGCCGCAAGCTGGAATACAAAGGCACGGTCTTCGAGGAGATGGATGTGGATGCCGTGCTGGCCCGCAAGCCTGCCGTTGCAGTGGTCGACGAGCTGGCGCATACCAACATCGAAGGCAGCAAACATCACAAGCGATACGAAGATGTGATCGAACTGCTGGAAAACAACATCGACGTGCTCTCCACCATGAACGTGCAGCACGTCGAAAGCCTCGGCCCCACGATCTTGCAGATCACCGGCGTGCAGGTGCGCGAGACCGTGCCCGACTGGGTCATGCAGCGGGTGGACGAAATCGTGATTGCCGACGTCACGCCGCAGGCTCTGCAGAAACGCATGAGGCGCGGCGACATTTATCCCATGGAGCGCGCCGAGAGGGCGCTGTCGCATTTCTTCCGTCCGGGCAACCTGATTGCGCTGCGCGAACTGGCGCTACGGCAGGTGGCTCAGGTGGTCGACCGCAGTCTCGACGCCTTCCTGCAAAAAGAAGACATCACCGAACCGTCGGCGTGTGCGCGAGCGCATACTGGTGTGCATCAGCTCCAATCCCGCGGCCCAATACCTCATCGCGCGGGGCTCGCGCATGGCGCAGGGCATGCAGGGCGAATTCTACGTTTGCTATGTTGACACCGGGCGCTCGTTTGCGTCCGACGACAGCAAGACGCTGGCGGAGAACATTCGCTTTGCGGAAAACCTGGGCGCGCGAGTGGCGAAGATTAAAGGCAAAACCGTGGCCGAGGCGGTCGCCGAGTTTGCCCGAGAGAACCACATCACGCAGGTGTATTTGGCCGCTCGGCGAGGACCGGTTGGCAGCGGTACCTGTATATGCAGGCCATACTCCGGTTTCTGGAGAACGCTCCCACAGTCGATGTCCACATCGTGACCCAGGAAGAACGCTAATGAGCGAACATCGCCCACATTCTGGTGGTCGATGACGAGCCTCAGATCACGCGCGTGCTGCGCACTTCGCTGGTGGCGCAGGGATACGAAATTCGCGTCGCCAACGACGGCGAGATGGCGCTCGAGATTATGAAAGACTGGTCGCCGCACCTGCTCATCACCGATCTCTCGATGCCCCGCATGGACGGCGTCGAACTGTGCCGCCGCGTGCGGGCAGTATCGCAGCTCCCCATCATTGTGCTGTCGGTGCGCGACCAGGAACGCCAGAAGATCGAGGCCCTCGATGCCGGCGCCGACGACTACGTCACCAAGCCCTTCAGCATGAACGAACTTCTGGCGCGTGTGCGGGCCAACTTGCGCCGCGCGCCCCAATCGCAGGAGCCAACCGAACTCATCGAAGCCGGCGATTTCCGCATCGATCTTGCCACCCGCACCGTCGTGGTGGCGGGCCGCGAACTCAAGCTCACTCCGAAGGAATTTGACCTGCTTCTCTATCTGTCACAACATCCGCACCGTGTCGTTCCCCACCGCACTCTACTGGCCGCCATCTGGGGCGCGAACAGCACCGAGCAGCCCGAATACCTGCGGGTATTCGTCGGGCAATTACGCAAGAAAATCGAGGCAGACCCCGCCGAACCACGCTATCTCCTTACCGAACGCTGGGTGGGCTATCGTTTCGAACCCGGCGATTGACCTTTACCAACTCTTTATTTCGCCCTTAGCCCGCCATTAGCTCCATCCCAGTCCAATGGAAGTGGAGCAACACGGCGGGAGGCGTTATGCACGTGTTCATCGTTCTGTGCGGCTGGGGCGTTGGTTTTTACCTGATTGTGCTCACGAAGCTTTATCGCGACGGTCGCCGGCGGCGGCATGCGCTGGCAAATCCTGCGCGCACCGTTAAGCCGGGTAGCGCATTCACCCCGGACACGGCCCCATGGGCAAGACATGCAGCAGCTGCTCCACGCCACCCGCAGGACATTTTGGTGAGTTTTCACCGAGCCCCCGCTGGCTCTGTTTATCGATCAAATCGCGTCTCTACTACAAGGGCCACTGCGGACGACCCGGCTGTACCGCTCGGTCGAGACGACGAACTCTACCATTCATGACGGAAATGAGGAATACCGTGCGAGACATCATGCTGATCGCTTTGACTGCACTTTTCTTTCTGCTATCGGTCGCCTATGTACGCTTCTGCGATCGCGTCAAGTAAGGAGCTTCCTATGACCCCGCAATCCGTCGTCATGCTGATCATCACCGCCTTCACCATGGCGTATCTGTTCTACGCCCTGCTGCGTCCGGAAAAGTTCTGATATGACCATCAATGGCTGGTTGCAAATCTCGTTCTTCCTGCTGGCGATCCTCCTGGTGACCAAGCCGCTCGGGGTGTTCATGGCGCAAGCGTCTTCAACCGCGAGCGGACCTTTCTCGACCCTGTACTTGCGGCCGATCGAGCGACTGCTCTACCGACTAACCGGCGTGGATGAAAACCACGAAATGCGCTGGACCGAATATGCCGTTGCCATGCTGCTGTTCAGCGTCGTGCCGATGCTGCTGCTTTACCTGATTCAGCGCGTGCAGGGCTTTCTGCCGCTGAATCCGCAGAAGTTTGCGGCGATTCCGCCGGACCTTGGCGTTTAATACCGCGGCATCGTTCACCACCAACACCAACTGGCAGAACTACGCGGGCGAAATCGTGATGAGCTATTTCACGCAGATGGCCGGACTCGCCTACCACAACTTCATCTCGGCGGCGGTGGGCATTGCGCTGGCCATTGCGTTCATTCGCGGCATCGCACGGCGGAGATGAAGACCATCGGCAATTTCTGGGTCGACATGACCCGCGCCACATTGTGGGTGTTGCTGCCCATTTGCCTGTGTCGCGGCGTTGCTGCTCGTGTCGCAGGGCGTTGTGCAGAACCTGCGCCCCTATGACAAGGTGAAGCTGCTTGAGCCACAGCAGGTTCCGCACCTCGGCGCCGACGGAAAGCCCGCCGTCGACGCCAGATGGTAAGCCGGTGATGGACACCATCACCGAGCAGACCATCGCGCAGGGCCCGGTCGCCTCGCAGGAAGCCATCAAGCAGTTCGGCACCAACGGTGGCGGCTTCTTCAACGCCAACAGCTCCCATCCGTTTGAAAATCCGACCCCGCTGTCCAACTTCATCGAGATGTTCGGCATCTTCGCCATTCCGCCGGCCTCACCTACACGCTCGGGCGGATGACCGGATCGCAGCGCCATGGCTGGGCGGTGTGGGCGGCGATGGCCATTCTCTTTACCTGTGCGAGTCTCGGTCGCCTACTGGGCCGAGGCGCGTGGCAATCCGCTGTTGGCGGGAGTCGACCAGCACGCCAGCGCGACTGCAACCGGGCGGCAACATGGAAGGCAAAGAAGCCCGCTTCGGCATCGCCGACACCGCGACTCTTCGCCACCGCCACCACCGACGCCAGTTGCGGCGCCATCAACGGCTGGCACGATTCGTTCACTCCGCTCGGCGGAATGGTTCCGCTGGTCAACATGATGTTGAGCGAGGTCATCTTCGGCGGTGTCGGCGCAGGCATGTACGGCATGCTCATTTATATCGTGCTGACCGTGTTTATCGCTGGCCTTATGGTGGGCCGTACGCCGGAATACCTGGGCAAGAAGATCGAGGCCTACGACGTGAAGATGGCCATGCTGGTGGCGCTGGTCTTTCCGCTGGTCATCCTCATCTTCGCTGGGATCTCTTCGGTTGCCAGCTTCGGCACGTCGAGCATCTCCAATCCCGGACCGCACGGCCTCACGCAGATGCTCTACGCCTTCACCTCGCAGGCCGCCAACAACGGCTCGGCCTTCGCCGGACTTAACGGAAATACGCCCTGGTACAACATCACGGGCGGAATCACCATGCTGATAGGGCGCTTCTTCATGATCATCCCGATGCTGGCCATCGCAGGCAACCTGGCGCAAAAGAAATACGTGCCGCCGTCGCTGGGCACGTTCCCAGTGACCTCGCCGCTGTTCACCGTGCTGCTGATGGGCGTCATCATCATCGTCGGCGCACTCACGTTTTTCCCGGCCTTGAGCCTGGGACCGATTCTGGAGCACCTTCTCATGGGTGCTGGAAAGACTTTCTGAGGTTCAGGCATGGCCAGTAAGAAAGCAATTTGGGAATGGAAGATCGTGCGGCGCGCCCTTCTGGATCCGCTGCTCAAACTCAACCCGCGCAAGATGATGGGCAACCCGGTCATGTTCGTGGTCGAGATTGGCAGCGTGATCACCACGGTGTTGCTGTTCCGCGGCGGCTCAGACTTCAAGTTCAACCTTCAGATCACGCTTTGGCTGTGGTTCACCGTGCTGTTCGCCAACTTCGCCGAAGCCATGGCCGAAGGCCGCGGCAAGGCGCAAGCCGACACGCTGCGCAAAGCGCGCTCCGAAACCCTCGCCAACCGCCTGCTGAAAGGTGGCGGCGTCGAGCAGGTCAGCAGCGCGAAGCTTCGCTCTGGCGACCTCGTGTTGGTTTCAGCCGGAGAGTTCATTCCCTCCGACGGCACGATCATCGACGGCGTCGCTTCCGTGGATGAGTCAGCGATCACCGGCGAATCCGCCCCCGTTATTCGTGAAGCCGGCGGCGACCGTTCGGCCGTTACAGGAGGCACGCGCGTTCTCTCTGACCACATCAAGGTCGAGATCACCTCCAATCCCGGCGAGACCTTCCTTGACCGCATGATCGCCCTGGTCGAAGGCGCAGAACGGCAAAAGACGCCCAACGAGATCGCGCTCAACATCCTGCTTGCCGGACTGACGATCATCTTCCTGCTGGCCGTCGTAACCCTGCAGCCCTTCGCTATCTACTCCGGCTCACCGCAGACCGTGTTTGTACTGGTTTCGCTGCTGGTCTGTCTGATTCCCACCACCATCGGCGGGCTGCTCTCGGCTATCGGCATCGCCGGCATGGACCGCCTGATCCAGCACAACGTGCTGGCGATGTCGGGACGGGCGGTTGAAGCTGCAGGCGACGTCAACACGCTGTTGCTCGATAAGACCGGCACCATCACCTTCGGCAACCGTCAGGCGTCGCGCTTTCGTTCCCGCTCCGGGCATCACTGAAGCCGAGCTGGCGGATGCGGCGCAGTTGTCGTCGCTGGCGGATGAAACTCCTGAAGGCCGATCCATCGTCGTGCTCGCCAAGGAGAAGTACGGATTGCGCGGCCGCGAATTCGGCTCGCACGAAGCGGCTTTTGTTCCCTTCACCGCCCAGACCCGCATGTCGGGCGTGGACATGAATGGATTTGAAATTCGCAAGGGCTCGGCCGATGCCATCGAGAATTACCTATCGCAGAAGAGCATGCAGTTTCCTGTCCAGGTCCGCGACACGGTAGAAGAGATCGCCCGTTCCGGCGGCACACCGCTCGTCGTCGCCGAGAAAACCCGCGGCGCGATGGGCGTCATCGAACTGAAAGACGTGGTCAAGGGCGGCATGCGCGAGCGCTTCGACCAGCTTCGCGCCATGGGCATCCGCACCGTCATGATTACCGGTGACAACCCGCTGACGGCCGCTGCAATCGCCCGCGAAGCTGGGGTCGATGACTTCCTCGCCCAGGCCACGCCCCGCGACAAGATGGACCTCATCAGGCGCGAACAAGCCGAGGGCAAGCTCGTCGCCATGACCGGCGACGGCACCAACGACGCTCCCGCTCTCGCTCAGGCCGACGTCGGCGTCGCCATGAACACCGGCACACAGGCTGCCAAAGAGGCAGGCAACATGGTCGACCTCGATTCCAACCCCACCAAGCTCATCGAGGTTGTCGAAATTGGCAAGCAACTACTGATGACGCGCGGCTCGCTTACCACATTTTCCATCTCCAACGACGTGGCCAAGTACTTCGCCATCATCCCGGCGATGTTCGCCGGGACCTTCCCGGTGCTGAACGCGCTAAACATCATGCACCTGCGCACTCCGCAATCGGCCGTGCTGTCGGCCGTCATTTTCAACGCCGTCATCATCATCGCGCTGATCCCGCTCGCCCTGCGGGGCGTGAAGTACCGAGCCATGGGCGCGGCCGCACTGCTGCGCCGCAATCTGTGGGTTTATGGTTTCGGCGGCATCATTATCCCGTTTCTCGGGATCAAACTCATCGACATGCTGATCACTCGCATGGGCCTGGCTTAGGAGTCCACGATGAAAAAGAACCTTCTCATCGCCGTCATGATGACCCTCACCACCACTATTTTGCTTGGGGTCATCTATCCCCTGGTGGTAACCGGAATCGCCCGGGTCGTATTTCCGCGCAAAGCCAACGGTCAGCTCATCAGCGAAAACGGCAAGCTCGTAGGCTCGACGATCATTGGCCAACCGTTTACCAGCCAGGGCTACTTTCACTCCCGGCCGTCGGCAGCGGGGACGGGCTATGACGCGGCGAATTCGGGTGGAACCAATCTGGGTCCCACCAGCAAGGCCCTCATAGCTCGAGTCGCGCAGGATGCGAAGGCCCTACAGGCCGAAAACCCTGGCGTTCCGGTTCCAGTGGACCTAGTAACTACTTCGGCGTCTGGTCTCGACCCTCACATCTCGATCGCCGCTGCGCAATTTCAGGTACCGCGCATTGCCCGTGCCCGCGGCCTCTCCGAGTCGCAAGTGCTGCAGCTGGTCGCCGCTCACACCGAAGGCCGCGAGTTCGGATTCCTGGGCGAACCCCGCGTCAACGTGCTCGAACTGAACCTCGACCTCGACCGCCAGGGCACTCCCTAAAATCACCGCAGGGAAGCATCACAGTCACCGAGCAATATTTCCAAATTTCGTAAATTTTGGCGTCCCCGACGGAATTTGACCCGGTCTTACCGCCGCGAAGGGGCATTAACGAATTGCAAATAAAGGAACTTAGTGAGCAGCGGTCGCTCTCCATGTACCGTGGGAACCTCTTAAGCACGCTGGGACACGGGTAATCCTTGTGCCACGAGAAACCACGAAGCTAGGTTACGTGCCCCGTTCTGACGAGTGCCATGTGGGAAGGGTATGAAAGGCAAGGAACCGGGCCGTTCTCCGATCGTCCGCTCTCATGCCACCGTTCCGAATAGCCAACCGACACCCGCGGTGATCGCCATAGCAAGCGCACCCCAGAACGTGACGCGGATTGCGCCGACGATCACCCTTGCGCCACCCGCGTGTGCAGCCAGCGCTCCTAGAAGCCCGAGGAACAGCAACGAAGTCAATGCCACCAGTGGGATCAATTCTGCCTCCGGGACGACCGCAGTGACTATAAGAGGAAGTAAGGCTCCAACGGCGAAGCTGCCAGCCGATGCCAATGCCGCCTGAATCGGCCGCGCACGAAGCGTTTCGGAGATGCCCAACTCGTCGCGGGCATGGGCGCCCAGCGCATCATGGGCCATCAACTGCTCGGCAACCTGCTTCGCTAGAGGAGCATCAAGCCCACGCTCGATATAGATTGCCTGTAATTCCTTGTGCTCTCCCTTGGAGTCAGCGCTAAGCTCCGCGCGTTCGAGCTTGAGGTCGGCCTGTTCAGTATCGGCCTGGGAGTGGACCGACACATACTCTCCCGCAGCCATCGACATGGCCCCAGCCACCAAGGCTGCGACCCCTGCGACCAATACGCTACGGTGATTGGCATGCGCGGCAGCGACACCGAGCACCAGACTCGAGGTGGACAGGATGCCGTCGTTTGCGCCCAGAACCGCCGCGCGCAGCCAGCCGATCCGTTGTGTGCGATGGCGTTCAATGTTGCCGGCAGGCATGCTTAGACCTTCTTCGGTTGGGTATTGATTGAATCCATGTGTCGGGAAGAATGGGTTCCATCCCCTTGGCTCGAACTCAGCGATTAAGGCCGAGGCTCTCGACAGTCTCCTGCGAGCGCCAATTCCTAAAGTAAGGTTCGCTTTCGACTGCGAGCGACTGCAGGTTCGCTGATTGGCAAACCATTGTCGTATCTGCCTGGCTTTGATTTGGCATTAAGTCTCGCTTTTATCCTGAGATGCAGGTAGCCGCCGTGAGCGCAGGTCTTCTTCTTCAGCAATCTCAGTAGCCTCGCGGACAGACTCCGCCAGGCGGGGCTTTGCCATCTCCTTCGCTATGTCGGCGAGGGTTGCTCGGGTGAATCCATTCTTGTTTGCCATCTTCTGCGTCATACCTGCATCATGGCACTCGCGGAGAAACAAGTACGGTCAATTCAGACCAGCATTGCCGGGGATATAGTCACATGAGACGTTGACTGCCGTGATAAGGCTGAAACTGATGGCAATGGCCCCATCGTTTGGCATCGCCATTGGTAACAATCACCCTGAGCGTACCTTCCGCGGCCGGATTTCTGAATGTGTCGTAGGCTTTCAGAATGTAGTTCATGGCGAAGCGATGGGTCACCAGTTTGAGCGGCTGCAACTTACCCGACACTACCACCTTCAGCAGCATGGGTAGGCTGCAGCCTGATTGTGTTACTTCGTCCGGGCTTTACATCGAAACGCTAATTGCGATCCCGACACCCGGATACCGCTGGTTGTACATGTAGTATCCGTTATCAGAGTAGACGACATAAACATCGTCGGTCTGGTACCAGTCGTTTGCCCAAGAGCTCGGCCAAGGGTCAACCAGAGTAAACCAAAATCCGCCGTACTGGAAGCGCGGGAATCCGCCAACCACCATATAGGGTTGGTTGTAGATGACAAACGCATAGTTCGGGCCAAAGTATCCGTTGTAACGGTTGGCAGGGATGCGGTAGCCGTGGTAGCCGCCGCGTTGTTGCCAGTTTCGGTGGTCAGTCTGCCAATTTTGTGATTGGTGCCCCTGCCATGCCGACTGCTGGGCATGCTGCTGTTCCTGGGTGTGCTGCACGGGCTGCTGCCTAGCCTGTTGGTGTTTCGGTTGGCTCTGCTGCTTCGCCTGCTGCTGCTCCGGCTGTTTATTCTGGCTGGGTTGCTTGGCCTGCTGGTGCTGCGTTGGTTCGCTCGGCTGCTTGGCCTGCTGATGCTGCGTCGGTTCGCTCGACTGCTTGGCCTGCTGATGCTGCGTTGGTTCGCTCGGCTGCTTGGCCTGCTGATGCTGCGTCGGTTCGCTCGACTGCTTGGCCTGCTGCGGTTGGGCGCGCTGCTGCGGCTGAGCATGTTGCTGTTGCTGCTTCTCTTCTGGCTTGTCTTGCTCGTGTTCCTGCTGCGCAAAAACAGGAACAATGGCCCCGAGGGACATCAACAGGACTGCGGTACCGAGAGTTCTAAGTGCTTTCATTGGAATTGCCTCAGCCTAAGGCTAGGCGCAGGACCAGCGGATAGCTGTATCCTTTTGACCGATATCGAAGCCGCCCTATTACGGCCACGTTGGTCGCTCCGCTGCAGGCAGTTCTGCCGCGAAGGCTTCAGAATGCAAGTTTGAGGGGCCCTCCGCACATGCCTGGATGCACAAAAAGAGGGCCCAGCACACTGGGCCCTTATCTCTAGGATTCGCTTAGCTGCACAAGCTACCTTCGCTTTACCATCCAGCCAATCAATATTCCGACGGCTACGCCTGCGGTGAATGTCGCGGCAACTGTCTCAACGGGATGGCGCTGCAGACGTTTGGTTGTGTCGTCCATAAACTCCTCAGCCGCGTCGCCGCCTTGCTTTGCGGCACGCCTGGCTGCTTCCACGCCGTCCTCGAACGCATCCGCGACGGCAGATGTCGCCCGAGAGGCCTTGTGCGCGGTTTCTGCAATTTGTTCGCTGGCTCGTTCCAACACTGATCGTGTCATTCTGTATTGCCCTCTCTCTCCTGCAAGTTCGATGTTGATCGGTTCATTCCCCGACAAGGTTTTCAACCTTGCCTACCCAGTTCTGGGCTTTGCCGGCATTCTTTTCGGCTCTGCCGTCAGCTTCCAGATCTGGATCGGCGGTAAGTTCTCCGACCTTTTCCTTGATTGTCCCTTTGACCTGGTGGAGTTTGCCTGTTGTTTTGTCTTCCGTGCTCGGTTTCATAAAGTTTGTCTCCTCTGTTCCGTAGAAAGTGAGAATTGAGACCTGTTTCCGAAGAGTCACAGACTCTCGTCTTAAGCGACTCTCTTGTCCCCCGTTGTTTGCAATTGCACCAGTTCGTCGAAGAGCGAGCGGTAGTGGATCATCGCGGTGCGCAGCTCTTCAGTGCTGGCTTCGCCTCTTCCCAGCCGCAATGCGATGTTGTGGGCTGAGCGATAATTCTCCACCACTCGGGGATGATCGACGGAAATATCCGCCGCGCGCTGATCGAAATCAGTGACAGGATAGCCACGGGTCTGCATCAGCGAATTCACCAACTCGTCAGCTTCGATTACCGCACCGTTCGGGTAATCGACAAAACGGGATTGCACTGCCTGCCACTGGGCCAGATAGCGCTCACGTTCCGTTGAGTCAAGATCGCGGATTTTGAGCAGGCCAACCCTCGCTTCCCGGTCCGCCAGTTTCGCTTCGGCTTTGCGTTCAGAACCTTGTTGTTTCACAGCCTGGTCGTATTCAGGGCCGAAACGGTTTCGCAGCCCTGCCGTAGTCTTCTTGCGTTTCCGCGCGTACAGGACAATGGCGACGACGATTACAAGAACCAATACGGCCATTGCCAGGACAATTAGTCTTGGATCCATCAGATTGAGATTCATCGAAGACTCCTTCAATCATTCGCGTCTGCTAACAGTTGAGCTCAGGGTCGCGAACTTTCCTTGCCTCATGCCGAGTATCCAGCGATCTTGATGTCGAAAGCTGGTCACTATTGCTCCGTCCGACCGCAGAACGGCTGGAACCCAGCGCACAGTACCCCCCTATTCCGTAGGATCTTTCTGACGCGTGGCTTTGACACCAGATAAGATTCCGACCCCCAGCAGCACGGCTGCGCCAACCACAATCCAGTGTGTCGGTACGTGCATCAAGTGCGCGCCATAGATCAGTCCTATGATCACGATTGCGAATCCAGCCGAGTAAAGTCCAAATGACATTGCATCTCCTTCTCGATTCAACGGTGACAGTCTTCGTTCGGCGACTCGGGTTGCTCTGTAGCAACACACCAGCCCACAATCCCCGCTCCAATCACCACCACCGCTCCCACCACGATCCAGCTTGTCGGCATGAGCAGCGGACGGGCGTCATTGGTCAGGCCGCCTATCGCGGATGCAAGTCCAATCGAATGCGATTGCATCTCCCTGCCGGCCACGTCTGTTGCTCGATATCTCAGTCAGTCCGTTGCCTCACAATCGACTGGCAATGTGGAAACCGCGCCACATCTTCTATTGGGAGGAACTCGCTTTCTGGTTCTTCACCTGCAATTCGTTCACAACCTGCTTGACATTGGGCACGGCCGCTGCAACCGTCTCGGCCTGGTCGCGCTTAGACTGCGAATTGACTACTCCGCTCAGCGTGACGACGTTGCTCTTCACCTCGTATTTCACGTTGTCGTGCAGGCTGTTCTGGATCAGCGCAGCGTCAAGGTTCTTCTCGATGCCATCGTCTAGATCGGAGTTCACTGCCTTGGCATCCTTTTCAATGCCCACCGGAATGACGGCAATCTGGTCCGCGACAACCTGGCCACCGGCCAAAGACTTCGCCAGAGATTCCGCTTGTGACTTGTCGTTCTCGCTGGCGACTTTTCCGCCGAGGGTGACGACTCCCTTGTCGCGATCCTGACTGACGGAGACGTCTGTATAGCCCGCTTGATCGAGCGATTTACGAATACTGTCCGACACCTCAGGCGACTTCGTGGTCCCGGAGCATCCCGCCATGATCCCGAGGGCAAACAGTGAGCAGCACGGCCACTGACAATCTGAGAGCTTTTCATATTTCTCCTTCAATGAGTTCGAGATGGAATCTCGAACCGCGATAATGTGATGGTTCCTGATCGTTGCCTTTGCATTCGGTTTCGTCATCTGGAGGCGCCGTTTCTGCTTCACGACTTCGGAGCGACAGCTGACGATACACAACACATGCTAGTCACCGAACAACTTCATTTCTGTGCAGAAAAGGACACATCGCGATATTGGTCGCGTTGCGATGTCAACGTCACGACTGTCAGCTTGCTGTAACTAACAAATATCGCCTTTCGCATCCCACGATTCTTGCCCGGGCTGCGCTTTTGTCGCGCCACCCATACCAAAGAAACTCGGTGTCGTCCTTTGCCCATTTTGGGAGGGAGCCGCGGACCAATCCACGCATGTTCAATTCTGCTCAGACCTCAGAACGCTGCAGGATTACAAAATTGACAGCCTCGAAAAGATTCAGAAGGGGGCAATCTGAACTTGACGACGGCGAAGGAGCCATATGAAAACCAGCACGAAAGACAAGCTCAAGGGGAGCTTCCACGAAGTAAAGGGAACCATCAAGGAGCAGGTCGGAAAGGCCACCAATGACCGCCAGCTGAAAGCCGAGGGGAAAGCCGAGAAACATGTCGGCAAGGTGCAACAGCGGATTGGCAATGCCAAGGAGGCCGTTGTAAAGCTGAAAGAAAGGCTAGCGGACTTGACTACCAAATAGCCGGCACAGGCGGCTTTCGGCAAATGCCAGCCAGACGAACGGCGGCACTGCTCCACAGCTATCAAACCACCAAACTCTATTAGGACACACTCAAAGAGGCGAGCACAGCCGACACGTGCCCGCCTTCATTTTTTTGGTGGTGTCTCGGATCATCTACCTCTTCTTCACTTCTTAGGTCCGTGTGCGCTCGCAATCCTGAGCAGAACTGCTCACTTCATCCGCAGATGTGAGCGGAAGCGCCAAGCCTCGTGGACCGAGGTTGCATATCGGGGCCAGAGGCGCCCGAGCGGCGTGGACATCCGAGAACAACAATCGCTGCCAGATGAACGGCGAAATACTTCGCGTCCAGTTGAATGCATGGCTGCCAGGCCCGGCAGAGTGTGCTTCGATCCCTTCACAGAAGATGTGAGCAGATGTGCACATACACGGAGCGCCATGTCGTCTAGCTTGTGGCAGATCGAACAAGACGTGCTGGCACGATTGCATCAGCGTCGCGGCGTTCCTCCTACGTAGAAAGGCAAAAACATGCCGTTACTTCAAGTCGTGATTGCCCTGATCGTTGTCGGAATCCTGCTGTAGCTGGTGAATCGCTTTGCCCCCATGGCGGGTTTCATCAAATCAATCTTGAACGCCGTCGTAGTCATAGCTGTGGTGCTGTGGCTCCTGAACATCTTTGGATTGCTTCAGTCTCTGTCCAATATTCACATCGGCAAAACCTAGCTGCCGCGCGAAGCAGCCGGTTCGGCTGAGCACCGTAAAGCGTGACCATATCCAGCCATTGGCCTAGCGACTCGGCATCAACAAGAGAATCGGCCGGCACACCTTTCGCCATACGTTCTCAACGCTGCTCAAGAGCAACGGAGAGGACGTGAAAGTCGTGCAGGAGCTGTTGCGGCACTCTACGTCTCGAATGACGCTGGACACTTACACGCAAGCTTTGAGCCCGGATAAGAGGGCCGCGCAAAGCCGAGTGGTGGGGATGATCAGGCCGAAAACAACTTGTACCTTCGTTGTACCGCGGGAAACTGACCAAATCAGCCGCAAGTCTCTGAAAAGATTTGGCGTCCCCGACGGGATTTGAACCCGTGTTACCGCCGTGAAAGGGCGATGTCCTAGGCCAGGCTAGACGACGGGGACGTTGGTTGGAAGGGAATATTCCGTCGAGACTCTTATGATAACAGCCGCGGAAAATCAGTGTCAAAGCGCAATGGCTACCTCCCTGCCTCATCGCGTGGCTCGCCCAACAACGACGCTGGCTCCGTCCGTTGCTGCCAGTCCGGCGCTTCCAGTTGTTGTGGAATCTTTTCCACTTGTTTCAGGTCGGGCAAGTCCGCTGCGGCGAGTGAGCGGTCCAGTTCCGGCATTTTGCGCGCCGCCGGAAACACCGACCGCTCCATCGACCCCACCGACTTGTTGTAGGCGTCCACCGCGCCACCCAGCTTCTTGCCGAGATCTTCAAAGTGTCCTGCCATCACGGCCAGCCGCTGATAGAGCAGTTTGCCCGCCTCGCTGATCTTCTTCGCGCTGTCGGCCAGGTTCTTCTGGTTCCAGCCGTAGGCAATCGTCTTGAGTACGGCGATCAACGACATCGGAGAGGTGAGAAGAACTTTCCCACCGCCGTACTCCAGCAAGTCCGGATCAGCCATGACGGCGGCGCGAAAGAAAGCCTCGCCAGGTATAAACATCAGCACAAACTCTGGTGTCGGCTGAAGTTTGCTCCAGTACGCCTTTTTTCCCAAGTCATCCATGTGGGCCCTGACCTGCCGCGCATGATCCACCAGGCACGCATCGCGCGCCTCGTCGTTCGTCGCATCCAGGGCATCCAGATAGCTTTGAATCGGCGCCTTGGAGTCAATGATAATGTTCTTCGCGCCGGGCAACCGGACCACCACGTCGGGCCGCAGCCGTCCGTCCTCGGAGGACACGGAGACCTGTTCCTCAAAGTCGCAATACTCCAGCATTCCCGCTAATTCCAGGACTTTGTGAAGCTGCAATTCGCCCCATCGCCCACGAGTCTGCGGATCGCGCAGTGCTTTCACCAGGTTGCCGGTCTCCATTTGCAGCGCCTTTTGCGTTTCCGTGAGCGAGACCACCTGTGTTGACAGAGAACCGTACGCCTGGCTGCGTGCGCGCTCCAGTGCCTGAATCTGTTCATTCATCTGTTGCAGAGAGAGCGCAATCGGATCGACCAGGTTCTTGACCGCGAGCTCCTTCTGGGCCAGCTCGCCGACTGCCTTTGTCTGATAGTTCTCCAGCGCAGAACTCGCAAGCTGCAAGAAACTGGCATTGTTGCTCTCCAGCGCGGTGGACGCCAGCGCCTTGAACTGCGCCTCCATCTCTGCGCGTGCCGCCCTCAATTCTTCCAGTTTCTCTGCTGCCTTAGTGCGCTCATCGGTGAGCGCCTGCTCCGCCACGGCCTTGGCCACTCGCGCGTCGGCATTCTCCTGCTGTGCCTGTGCCAACTGCGACCGCACCGCGCCGATCTCCTGCTCCAACTCGGCCTTGCGTTGTGTCAACGCCGACGACTGTCCCCGCGCCGCCAGCCAGGCCACGGCCGCGCCAATCACCAACCCTGCAAGCGTGAGCATCATCACCACAACAGCGTTCATTTCGGAAACCTTTCTACCGCTGCTGTATTGTAAGTTGCACGTGATGGTTACGGAAGCGCGACAACAAGCGTCTAATGGACTGAGATGACGACTCGCCCTCGCACTCGCGTAGTTCGGGTAAAGACGCTACGGTTTGGCCTGGCGCTTCTGGGCATTGCCGCGTTCCTCTCGGCGTCAATTCCCGTCATGGCCCAGGACAACGTAGACACCGCGGGAGCCCAGCGGCTCCTTGAGTTGCTGAATCAGGAACGCGACACCGCCGGCCTGAAACCATTTACGCTTGATGAACGCCTCGCCCGCGCGGCACACAAGCACACCGATTGGATGGTCAAATCCGAAGAGCTCTCCCATCAGTTCCCCGGCGAAGATCCCCTCATCCTCCGATTGCACGCCGAGAATGTGCGCAGCGACCATGACGGCGAAAACATCGCGCTCGATGCCAACGTCGAAGCGGCCCACGTGGCGCTGATGAACTCCCCGCTGCACCGCGCCAACATCCTCAACCCAGCATTTAACGCTGTCGGCATCTCGGTACTTCGTGGCGCCGGCGGTGTTTACATCACCGAGGACTTCGCCAGCGTACTCCCCGATTACTCCGATTTCGAGGCCGACGCTGTTGTACAGCAGGCGATCAACGACTTTGTCCGGGCGCGCGGTCTTCCCGTTCCGAAGCGGAAGCCCCGCACTCAACTTGTCCATATGGCTTGCGATATGGCCCACGACGACAAGATTGACGCCAAGGCTGCCCGCGACATTCCCGGCAGCAGCTCCGCCGTTGCTTGGACCGCCACCGATCTGAAGCAACTACCCGCCGGATTGCGGTCGATCCTCTCTCAGCCCATGGCCGGGCCCTATTCGTTCGGCGTATGCTTCGCCACCAGCGCCAGCCAGCCTGGCGGTGTGTACTGGCTTCTGTTCGTCACCTATTGATGGAATTGCCGGCGGCGATCGCGACTGCCGCCGGCTCGAGGCCTACTGGATCGTCGCGGTCTGCGCCACGATCGGCCTGTCCTGGGGGAGGAACACGACTTCAGATTTGAGATTTGCCTTAATGTACTGCTCGCCCGCCTGCATCATGTGCATCCACAGGCCCTGGGCGCAGCCGTTCTGGTTGAGGAACGCCGCCACCTGCGCTTCCGTGACTTTCGTCCCCATTTCTTCGGCGAATGCCTGTACGTGCCCCAGCGTGATTTCCGCGGTCACCTTCTCGCGCCAACACTTCTTTTTTTGCTCAGTCATTTCTGCTTCCCGGACAGAATGGATTTGCTTGCGAAACTAGAAATACCTCAGCCTGCCTCCGCGCCGTAGAGACAGCGTCACAGCTGCATGTGACGCAAGTCACATCTCGTACCGTCCCGCGAAAAACTGCACTCACCACGGCAAAAAAATCCCCTCACCCGCTGTGCTACCCTGCGAGCACCGATGGGTTCGTCATCGCAGATTTTCGTCGGCACCGCGGGCTGGTCCTACAAAGACTGGGAAGGCATCGTCTATCCCGCTCAAATCAAGAAATCGCAGCATCCTGTCGAGTACATGGCGCGGTATTTCGATATGGTTGAAATCAACACCTCGTTTTACGGCCACATCAAGCCGGAATGGGGCAAGCTCTGGTGCCGCAAAGCGCGCGCAGCCAACCCGGCATTCCTCTTCACCGCCAAGCTCAATCGCGCCTTCACCCACTCCCCCATCGCAGTGGTGGAAGGCACCTCCGCCGACACCATCCACATCGGCCCCAACGACGAACGCTGGGCCAAGGCTGGCTTCGACTCTATCGCCGAAGAAAACATGCTGGGCGCGGTGCTGGCGCAGTTTCCCATCTCGTTCAAGAACACCGACCGCAACCGCGATTACCTCGACAGCGTCATCGAGAAATTCCGAGAGTATCCGCTCGTCGTCGAGGTCCGCCACAACAGTTGGACCAACGAAGGCACGCTGCGCTACTTCGCCCAGCAGCACGTCGCCTTCTGCAACATCGACCAGCCTCTGTTGGGTAAGGCCGTCACTCCCAGTGCCGAGGTGACCTCGGCTATCGGGTACGTGCGCCTCCACGGCCGCAACTACGAGCAGTGGTTCGACAGCGACTCCGGCGCCGACCGCTATAACTACCTCTACACGCAGCCCGAGCTTGAGAAGTGGAAGGAACGTGTGGACGCGGTTGCCGCCAAGGCGCAGAAGACATTCGTCGTGACCAATAATCACTTTGAGGGCAAGGCCGCGGTCAATGCGCTGCAATTGAAGAGCATGTTGACCGGCACGACAGTCCGAGTTCCCGCCACTCTGCGCAGCCATTATTGGGAGCTCTCTGAAATTGCCGCACAAGAGGAATAGAGCGTTCCAGACCCTTCCCACAGCTTAGTAGCACCGCTGTTCGCCAACTATTGTTTTGCCCAGCTTTTCGCCGGTCCCCCAGGGAACCTTTTCCCGCCTCGTCCGTATATAGCCACAGATGCACAACCGGACGGGCCAAAATCCAGCCGGGACGCACACCTCACACAAAGGAGACAACCATGGACGCAAAATACAACTGGCTGATCGACAGCGGTGCGGTCCGCGTCGCCCTCAACACAGCGGCTTTCGCCCTCTGGATGGCCACCGCCGTCGCGTTACTGGAACTGGCGACGAAGGTTTAAGCGGAAAAAACCAGCCCTCCCCCCAAGGCACGAAGTCGCGCGCAGAAACCGGCGCGCAAACCAGGCCCCATGCCCTCGCGCGAGGTATGGGGCTTCGTTTTGCATTTGCTCCAAAAACAAAATACCCACCGCGCTCGCCGAGCGAGACGCGATGGGCATGCTCCTTATGTAGCATCCGCGGGTGTCACCGGCTCAGAAAAACCAGTTTGGCTTTTCTGAGCATTTTCTATCCACTATCGACTAATCACTATCCACTGAATTACTACGCCTTCTTGGTGCGCACATCCACTTCGCGCAGCCGGGCAGCCTTGCCGCGCAGTGCGCGCAGGTAGAACAGCTTGGCGCGGCGAACATGTGCCGACCGCACCACTTCCACCTTGTCCACGACCTTCGCATTCAGCGGAAAGATACGTTCCACACCGTGTCCGAAGCTCATCTTGCGGACGATAAAGCTGGGCTGCGAGCCCTTGCTCTTCGCGATCACGAGGCCCTCGAAAATCTGCACGCGCTCTTTGTCGCCTTCTTTAATCTTCACGTGCACGCGAACCGTGTCGCCGGACTTGAATGCCGGAAGATCGGTGCGCTGCGCCTTGGCTAGCAAACGGTCAATAATCGGTGAATTCGACATTTTTCTTCTTCCTTCTCTTGTCGCACGCCTCGCGGCGGCCTGAATCTTAAACTCTCTCAACAACCAAATCTGTGGGAAAAACTCTTTTCGGTGCCCCACCCTTGTCCGCGTTCTATGCGGACAGGGTGGGATCTACTACTCCCGCCCTTCAATCTCTTTCAAAATCTTGCGATCCTCGCTGCTCAACTCCACCCCGCGCAACAGGTCTGGACGGTTGGCCAGCGTCTTCTCCAGCGCCTTGCGTCTCCGCCAGCGCCTGATCTCATCGTGGTTCCCGTTCACCAGCACCTCGGGAACCGGCAGTCCGCGAAACTACGCCGGACGCGTGTAATGCGGATAATCCAGCAATCCGCCCGACCCACACGTTGACGACGGCGGCTCACCTGGGTGCCCCACATTCGCCTTCTTTTGGCTAATGTGGGAAGAATCCGCATCCTTCGTAAACGACTCCTGCTGCGCCGACGCCGCATTGCCCAGCGCTCCCGGAACCAGCCGCGACACCGTATCCACGATGATCGCCGCTCCCAATTCACCGCCGCTCAGCACAAAATCGCCGACGGAAATCTCGCGGTCCGCGAGATGCTCGCTCACTCGCTCGTCCACGCCTTCGTAGCGCCCGCAGATCATCACCACGCGCTCGCGCTGCAGCAACTCCTGCGCCACGTTCTGCGTGAACATCTGTCCCTGCGGCGACAGCAGCACCACCGTCTCGCGCGCCTTGTCGTGCAACCTCTCCGCGCGCGATGCAACGTGAATCGCTTCCAGGCACTCGAAGATGGGCTCCGGCTTCAGCACCATCCCCTCGCCGCCGCCAAATGGACGGTCATCCACCGTGCGATGCCGGTCGTGCGTGAACGCCCTCAGGTCGTGAATCGCAATCTCAATGAGCCCGGCCTCGCGCGCCTTGCGCACAATGCCGTAATCCAGCGGCCCGCGAAAAAAGTCCGGGAAAATCGTCAGGATCTCGAACTTCATTCCGGCCTCCCCTTCGCACCTGGGTGCACGGGGAACATCACTACCAAACCTTGTCATCCTGTGCGGAGGTTTGCGCCTTTTGCGAACCGGAGTCGAAGGACCGCTTTCTTGCGAAGTACCCTTCAGCGCCTATCGCTTCTTCCGCTCACCCGCCGCGCGCGCTTCGTCCGCTTCCAGCTTCTGCCTCTGCTTCTCTTCGTCGCTCAATGGAGACTGCACTTCCAGCAGCCCTTCCGGCAACTCAAACTCAATTCGCCGCGCCGCCAAATTCGCGTTCTTCAGGAACGCCTCGGCATACGGCACCAAAAACTCTTGCTCGCCACGCTTCACCACCAGCAGGGGAGCCTCTCCTGCTCCGAACTGCACATCCGCTACCGTGCCGATCAGCGCCTCGCCGTTCATGACGGAGCAACCCACCAGGTCGCTGACGTACGCTTCGCCCGCTTCCAACTCGGCGCGCTGCTCGGCCGGAATCTGCAACTCCATTCCGGCCAATCGCTCGGCGTCGCTGATGCTCTCCACGCCGGCGAACTTCAGGATCACAAGTCCCTTGTGGAACCAGTGCTCCTCAAGCTGCAACTCGCGGCGGCTGCCGTCCCGCGCCAGCCCTGACAGCTCATGCCGTTCGGCAAAGCGCTCCGGAAAGCTCGTGTGCAACTCGGCCGCAACTTCGCCGCGCCGGCCCTGCGGCCCCAGCACGCGCGCGATGGTGACGAATGCAGCTATTCGACAATCTCCAGCTGGTAGCGCTTGCGCGTCTTCAAGGCGGCCGCACCCATGATGGTCCGCAAACTGCGCGCCATGCGTCCCTGCCGTCCGATGATCTTGCCGACTTCTTCCTCGGCCACCACCAGCTCCACTACGATCTGGCCACCCTCATCGAAGGCTTCCGCCTCGACCTCATCCGGCGCATCCACCAGCGCCTTCGCCAGGTGCGCCATCAATGCGGGAATGTCCGCTGTCGTCGCCATGGTTGCGATCTCCCTGTTGGTGCCCCAGAGCCTGCCCTGAGCTTGTCGAAGGGTTCGCGCCCCGGTTTTGGGCGCTAACCCTGGTCTTATGGACGCTACGCCGCCGGTGTCTCCGCCGGAGCAGCCGCCGCAGCCTTGTCCACCAGCTTCTTCACCCGGTCTGACAACTGGGCGCCCTTGCCGGTCCAATAAGCAATGCGGTCGCTCTTCAACAGCACGCTGGCAGGATTGGTGCGCGGGTTATACGTGCCCACCACTTCCACCGAGCGGCCATCACGGGCGCGGTCTTTCTCAATGACGACAATGCGGTAATACGGTTGTTTGCGCGCACCACGGCGCGAGAGACGAATCATTAACACAGAAGGTAGTTCCTTTCCTGCAATTCAGGGTTCCGCGCACAAGCTCATGCGCCAAAGCCATCAAAATCAGAAGCTTGACTCAGGGAGCCGCATGCGGCACAGCTTTTCCCTCAGGCGAGACGGATATGCCAGCGATTGCTCGCTCCACACCCCAAAACAAGCGCCAGATAGCACCCGTTGGACCCCCGCTGCTGGAGGCAAAGAACTATTATCGCGGAACTTACTGGATTTCGCAAGGTACGTCTCTTCCAATACAGGATGAGCCTGAAGGCGAAGTCAGTTTCCAATACAAGATGAGCCTGGGGCGGGTGGCATGCTGAGGATTGACAACCAGTGTGCACGAAGCTGAGAAACTAAGCCTGGATCAGATCGAGGCTTTTCTAAACGCCAGCGAAGAGATCCGCTTCGAAGGCGAAAATCGCAAGCAGGTTTACGGCTGGGTGGAGCAGGTTCTGCGCCACCAGCAATATCCGAAACAATCCCGCAAAGCCCGCGGCTTGGTGCGGCGTTACCTGGAGAAGATGACCGGCCTGAGCCGGGCCCAGATGACGCGGCTGATCGCCCGCTATCGGGCCATCGGTGAGCTCCAGCCCGCCCCCTATCGACGGCACCGCTTCCCACAACGCTTTACCTTCGCCGATATCGAACTGCTGGCCACCGTCGATGAGGCCCACGAAACCTTGAGCGGACCTGCCACCCGACGCATTCTCGAGCGCGAGTTCCAGGACTACGGTAAGCCCGAGTACCAGCGGCTGGCCTCGATCTCAGTGGCTCACCTGTATAACCTGCGCCACCACCAACGCTACCGGCAGCGTCGCCTCAACTACACCAAAACCAGGCCCACAGCGGTCAGCATCGGCGAGCGCCGACGGCCCAATCCGCAAGGCCGAGCCGGCTATTTGCGCGTCGATACCGTGCATCAGGGCGATCGACCGGGAGCCAAAGGCGTCTACCACATCAACGCCGTCGATCAGGTCACCCAGTGGGAGATCCTGAGCGCCACCGCCCGCATCAGCGAAGTTTGGCTGGAGCCCGTGCTGGCTGCCCTGCTACGCCAGTTCCCCTTCCCCATCCTCGGCTTTCACTCCGATAACGGCAGCGAGTTCATCAACCAGACCGTGGCCCGTCTGCTGAATAAGTTGCTCATCGAGCAGACCAAAAGTCGCCCCCGGCACAGCAACGATAATGGGCTAGTGGAAACCAAAAATGGCGCGGTCATCCGCAAGCACATGGGCTACGGCTACATCTCGTCGCCCCCGACTGAGAAGCGAGCCTCAACCGGGCTATCATGAGGGTCATGTCCATCACAGCACTTCTCGACCGGTTCCGCCAACACTCAACCGCTGGCACCGAAAGCGAAACCGACACCGTCCGCAAAATCGTCAAGGCCCTGGACGAGCTCGAACCCGGGCGCGCCAAGTACATCGCGGCCTTCGCTTACATCCTAAGCCGCGTAGCTCGCGCCGACATGAACATCAGCGACGTCGAGACCCGAAAGATGGAGCAGCTGGTCGTCAGCCTGAGCGGTCTCTCCGAAGAACAGGCGATCCTGGCCGTGCAAATCGCCAAAACCCAAGCCACACTGTTCGGCGGCACAGAGAACTTCCTGGTCACCGACGAATTCAATCAGTTGGCCACCCAGGAACAGAAGCTTTCGTTACTCAACTGCCTGTTTGCGGTGGCGGCTGCCGACGAATCGATTTCCAGCGTGGAGGAGCGCGAGATTCGACTGATTGCGAACGAATTGCAACTCACCCACTCCGATTTCATCAACGCACGATTGGCCTATCGCCAATATCTCAGTCTGCTCAATGACGCTGGTTGAAAGAAGACTACACCCCGCCCCTATGGTTTGCCGCGGCGAACGACAACCCGGGACCGAGAATCTCCAGCACCATCGAGCCGCAGGCCAGAAGCTACTCTTGCCCCCACTACCACCGCTTGCAGCTCGCCAAACCCACGCGCTTCCCTGCGCAGTACTCGCACATTCAGCTTCTCCCTTCCTGCTCCCCCACTGCCTTCCCTCTCCAGCGGTCCGTGCTCCGGGGTAAATAGTCACACAATCCCTGTGACCCACGACACTGAAGTATTGTTTCCTAGGCACTTAGGATGTACCATGTCGGGTTTTACTAAAGACTGCAGACGGTTTTCTGCCGCTTGATTTTTTAGAAAGGCGGCGTTTGCCTCAGCAAGCTCAGGGGGTATTGTTTATGCGCCGTCTTTTCGTCCCACGCCTGCACCTGTTAATTCTTATTTTGTGCAGCGCTGCCTTCCTCTCCATTCCAGCAACTGCCGGCATTCCGCCGGTCTCTCCCGAAGATCTCGCCATGAAGATCGAACCCCTGGCCCCCGGAGCTCCAGCCATCATTCTCTATCGCCAGGTGGATCGCGACGACAACGGAACAACGTCTCATGAAGAGAACTTCGTCCGCATCAAGATCTTCAACGAGGAAGGCCGCAAGTACGCCAACGTCGAAATCCCGTTCGTCAAAGGCCAGGACAATGTCGTCAACGTCAAGGCCCGCACCATCCGCCCCGATGGCACTATGGCCAACTTCGACGGCAAGGTCTTCGAGAAGTCCCTGGCCAAGTCGAGGGGCGTGAAATATCTGGCTAAGACATTCACCCTCTCCGACGTGCAACCCGGAAGCATCATCGAGTACAGCTACACGTACGACTTCACCGAGCACTTGATCTACGACTCGCACTGGATCCTGAGCGAAGACCTGTTCACCAAGCATGCCGTCTTTACCCTCAGGCCCTACAACAGCACTTACAACCGGTTCAGCGTGCGCTGGATGTGGCAGGGTCTTCCCCCCGGCACCGACCAGCCCAAGGAAGGAGCCGACCACGTTGTCCGGCTGGAAGCCCGCAACATCCCAGCCTTCCAGACCGAAGAGTTCATGCCACCGGAAAATGAGCTGCAAGTCGCGCGTCGACTTCATCTACAGTGACGACCCCAACGATCAGAACCCGGATAATTACTGGAAGAGTGTGGGCAAGAGGTGGTATGCCGACCTGGAACATTTCATTGACAAGCGCAACGCCATGCAGCAGGCGGTGGCGCAGATCGTCACGCCCCAGGACCCGCCCGAAGAAAAGCTCAAGAAGCTCTACTACCGCGTCCAGCAGTTGCGCAACACCTCTTACGAGGTGACAAAAACCGAGCAGGAAGCGAAGCGCGAACAGCCCAAGAAGTCGTCCAACGCAGAGGACATCTGGTCGCGTGGCTACGGCAGCGGCGTACAGCTGACCTGGTTGTATCTCGCTTTGGTTCGGGCGGCAGGCATGGAAGCCGACGGTGTCTGGGTCGCCAGCCGCAGCAATTACTTCTTCAGCCCCAAGGTTGAGGTGGACGCTCACCGGCTGAATGCCAATTTGGTAGTCGTCAAGTTGAACGGTAAGGATATCTTCTGCGACCCCGGCGCGAAGTTTACCCCCTTTGGCCTGCTCCCCTGGTACGAGACCGGCGTCGCGGGGCTGCGCCTCGAAAAGGACGGCGGCGCCTTCATCCAGACCCCTTTGCCTCCCTCATCCGCTTCCACCGTCCAGCGCAACGCCAGCCTCATGCTCAACGAGTCCGGCGACCTTGACGGCAAGCTCACCATTACTTACACCGGACTCGAAGCCGTGCGGCGCCGCAACGAGGAGCGGAATGAAGATGACGCCGGCCGGAAGAAGTTCCTCGAGGAAGCCGTCCAGCGCTCCATCCCGGTCGCCAGCGATCCTACTCTCACCAACCAGCCGGACTGGAACAACTCCGCCACGCCCCTCGTCGCCGAGTTCAGCCTCAAGGTGTCCAACTGGGCGTCGCCGACCGGACATCGCGTGCTGCTCCCTGTCGGCCTCTTCATTGCCCAGGAAAAGCACCTGTTCGAACACGCCGACCGCACCCATCCCATCTACATGGATTTCCCCTTCCAGCAGGCCGATAACATTGCGGTCACCGTGCCCACGGGCTGGCAGATCGGGACCCTCCCGCCCGAACAAAAGCAGGACGGTCATATCATCACTTACTCCCTCACCGCGTCCAACGAAAGCGGCAGTCTGCGCCTCAAACGCTCCATGACCGTTGATTTCCTGCTCTTGGACAAGAAATACTACCCGGCGCTACGAACGTTCTTTCAGGGGGTGAAAACCAGCGATGACCAGCAGGTCGTTTTGCAACCCGCCGCAACATCAGCGGTCAAGTAGCTCGGCACTGGCCGTAGCCCTGCTGGCAGGATTTCTCTGCCTCTTCGCCGCCGTTCCCCTGGCACACGCGGGAGACGCCCCCGCATGGCTGCACGCCTTGGTCAACGCGCCCCTGCCCGCCCACGACGAAAAGACCGATGCCGTGTTGCTCTATTCCGAAGACACGCTCACCATCGTCTCCGCCGACAAGGTGAAGGAACACGTCCGCGCTGCCTACAAAATCCTCCGCCCCGGCGGCCGCGAGTACGGCATCGTCGCGGTCCCGCTGAACGCCCACAAGAAGGTCTCCAATCTCCACGGCTGGTGCATTCCCCAGCAGGGCAAAGACTACGACGTCGGAGACAAGGATGCCCTCGAAGTCTCTCCCCGCGGCATCGAGTACGGCGAACTCATGACTGACGTGAAGTACAAACTGCTGGAGATTCCCGCTCGCGATCCCGGCAACGTCGTCGGCTACGAGTACGACACCGAAGAGCAGCCCTTGCTCTTCCAGGCTTCGTGGCGCTTTCAGGATGAAATCCCCGCCATCGAGCAGCATTATTCGCTGTCGCTTCCCTCACAGTGGGAATACCGCGCCACCTGGCTCAACCATCCTGAGGTCCAGCCTGCCGAAACCTCCACCAATCAATGGCAATGGACGCTCCGCGACGTGCCCGGCATTCGCCCCGAAATCGACATGCCGCCCATGGCCGGTGTCGCCGGACAGATGATCGTCTCCTTCTTCCCTCCCGGAGGCCCCGGGCAAAAAGGCTTTTCCAACTGGCAGCAGATGGGCTTGTGGTACGTGAATCTCCTTCAGGGCCGTCGCGATGCCTCCCCGGAAATCAAGCAGGCGGTCCTCGCCATGACCGCAAGCTCTCCCACCGTCCTGAAAAAAATGCAGGCCATCGCCAACTTCGTCCAGCACGACATCCGCTATGTCGCCATTGAGTTCGGCATCGGAGGCTGGCAGCCCCACCCTGCTTCGGAGGTCTACACCCATCGCTATGGCGACTGCAAAGACAAGGCCACGCTGATGGCGGCCATGCTGCACGAGATCGGGATTGACTCCTATCACGTCGTCATCAACACCCGCCGTGGTGCTGTCACCGCGTCCACCGCCGCCCACGTCGGCGGATTCAATCACGCCATTTTGGCCATCAAGCTCCCCACAGACCTCAACGATCCTTCCCTCATCGCGGTCCGCAACGACGCCAAGTACGGCAGGCTCCTCTTTTTCGATCCGACCAATCCCCTCACTCCCTTCGGCCAACTCTCCGGCAATTTGCAGGAAAACTACGCCTTGCTGGTCACACCCGACGGCGGCGATTTGGTCGAGTTGCCCGAGCAGGCTCCAGCAACGAACGGCATCAAGCGCTCTGCCACGCTCACTCTCGATCCCGCCGGCACCCTGAAGGGCGATGTCCAGGAGTTCCGCGTCGGCGATCGCGCTAGTTTCGAGCGCCACGCCATGCTTTCTGCCACCACCAGCCGCGACCAGATCAAGCCCATCGAAGGCCTGCTGGCCAACTCACTGCCCACGTTTCACATCCTCAAAGCCAGCATCATCAACCTCGAGCAGACCAATCTGCCTTTTGGCTTCAAGTACTCGTTCGATGCCCCCAACTACACCAAGACGGCGGGCGACCTCATCCTGGTGCGTCCCCGCGTTCTCGGCACCAAGGCCATGGGATTCCTCGAAACCAAGGAGCCCCGCCAATTTCCTGTCGAATTCCCCGGCCCCGCCCTCGATACCGATAACTTTGAGATCACCCTGCCCGCCGGCTACATCGTCGATGAATTGCCCGCGCCGGTCAACGCCGACTACGCCTTCGGCAGCTACCACTCCAAGACAGAGGTAAGCGGGCCCATAATTCGTTACACCCGCAGCTATGAGATCAAGCAGCTTAGTGTGCCCGCCAGCGATGCCGACGAGTTGCGGAAATTCAACCGCATCATCGCCGGTGACGAGCGCAGCCTGGTCGTCCTGAAACCGGCTCCGAAATAAATTGTGTCTATGAGGTCGGAGGAATGACCTTGGGCGCTTTCGGCGTGAACTTGCGAAACACAAATTCCTGCAGGATGTTCAACCCTGCACCCGTCGCAATCCCGATCAGCGTATTGTTCAGCGTCGTACTAAATCCGTGGCGGCTGCCTTCGGGGTAATACAAGTTGGAAATGCTTCCGACCGCAAGGCTCCCCAGAATCCCCGAGTAGTTCGGTTGCCAGTTGCCGTTATCGCCCTTTGTGATCACTGACATCGCCAGGGCATAACGAATGCGCGACTTGATGGTCCCCGTGCCTTTGTAAAAATAGCGCGGGTCTTGTTTCAAAATCGATGGCAGGATGGCGTTGCTGATGTACGTCCCGATAAAAAAGTCGCCGTAGGCCGCACCGAAGCGGTTCGCGTAGCCCGCCGCGCCCTGGCCGTAGCCCGGCATCGCGTTGTCCGCCTGCTCCCCTCCCGCGATAATCCCGGCGATCAAAAACGACGTCGGATCGATCGCCGCCTTCCACGCCAACCCAAACTTCTGTTTCACGCTCATGGGCGCGGCGTCAGCCACATAGCTCGTGTAGAAGTTGGGAATCACCGCCACCAGGCGCTGCTGTTCCTGCACTTTGATCTGTTCCGCCGCTATCTCTTCCGTTGTAAGCCGCACGCTCACGTCCGTGACCACCGCAGCCACATCGAGCGTGACCGTCGGAACCATGTAGCCCCCCGCGGCCGGCGCGGTCCCGGACACGGTCTTCGTCTTGAAGCCCGCCAGCGCAATACTCAAATCGAAGGCTCCCGGCGCGACGTCGCTAAACGAAAAGTGGCCGTCTGCGGCGGTGACACTCACCTGTACCGGTGTTGCCGCCTCGCGCGTGAGCCTCACCTGCGCGCCGGAAACCGGCGTTCCCGTCACATCCAGCACCGTTCCACTGATGCTGCCGTTCGCGACAGGATTCTGTGCCTGCTCGCTCGCCGTCATGTTTGCATCGGACGAGCGTCCCTGCACTTCACTTGACGCCGCAGAGTTTGCGCTGTCCACCTGCGCAAAGAGCAACGACGGACCCAGCAAAACGACCAGAGCCATCCCGGCGCCGAGCAAAATGACATGAAAGAAAGGCTTGGGATTCTTCGGCTGCGTACTCGGGCCCATTGGTTCCTTGTTCTCCCCACAAAGGCAACACTTGCAGTAGTCCGGGCGGTCCTGAAAAGTGTCGCTTTGTTCGCCAGACTAGCACAGAGTTGCTTTGGGTAGGTGGCACGAAGATAAAATTTCGCGTCGAGCTGATCCTCCCGCGCACTCAAACCGTTTCGCCCTATCCACTATCCACCATCCGCTAGCCACCAACTTCACTCCTGCCCGCACCAGCACTGCTTGTACCCCTCCACGCTCAGCCCCTCCGCCGCGCAATAGAGTGCCCGCACAATCGGCTTCTCCCCCTCCTCCGCCGGGCCTGACACGGCATACAGCTTCAGCCACTTCCCGCGTGCCGTTTCGCTCGCCACCACCTGTTCGTACACGCGATTCAAGCTCGCAGTGTCCAGCGTCCGCGTCTTCCACTGCCGGGTGAACTGGTATTCCCTCTTCCATCGACCCTTGACCTTGGCACTCGCGGCCGGCAGGTTCGTGAGGTAGTAGGTGGCTTGGTCGGTGACCGAGCCATCACCGCGATAACTCACCACCCGAAACCCAGGGTTCTGGGAGTACACCGGCGAAATCGCCGGGTTCATCAGCACGAACTCATCGCCGGTCACGCGAAAGTCATCCGAGTGCGTGTGTGCCGCAAACGCAGCAGTCACAGTGGCCTGATACTTCACCAGTAGCGCATCGAATTGCGCCGTCCACTCCGTCCTCCACATCGGCACGATCGACTGCGTGCAAGTCGCATCATTTTCCGCCGCGCCGCCGCTCACCAGTTGCTTCCGCTTCATCGCCGATGCGTACCCATCAATCCCCGGCGGAATGTGAAACATCAGCCACACCTTCTGATTCGCCTGCTTCGCCGCCGCCAGTTCATGATCGAGCCAGGTCATCAGCTCCGCCGCCGCCGTCGAAGTCACCGGCTTGCAACCCTGCGCCGAACTCAGCGCCTGATACTTCTGCGAGAGAAAAATGCTGTTCAGCGAAATGATCCGCGTCCCCGCCACCGTCGGATGTGCCACGTTGTAACTGCCCAGCGACTCCCAACTCGTCGTAAACCCTTCGTCGCCGCCCGCCAGTTGCCGCGCCAGCGCAGCCGTATTGTTCAGGAAGTCGCCGTTCGCCTCGATGCTGTAGTCGCCGCAATCGTTGTCGTTGTTCCCCGGAGTCAACAAAATTTTCGTGCCCGGGAATTTCCGTTGCAGCTCCAGACCCAGAAACTCGACCGTCTTCACTACGAACGCCCGATAATGCTGCTGGTCTTCATCGTGGGTCGCGCTTTCAAACGTCGCCGGAAAATTATGCGCCAGCAGGTCTCCCGTCACCATCACAAACGCCGGATGCCGCTCGGTCTTCGGAAACTGCTCCAGCGCCGACTTCAGCAGCCACCAGTTCGTGTCCGATTTGTATGGGCTGAACCCGCCCGGCGTGGTGCGATCCAGGATCGCCTCCCACTGTGCCGGCTCAGCTTTCTCCAGCTCAGTGACCAGCGCCGCATCGGCCATGGGATTGAAGTGAATGTCGGAGACCCAGAGAAACTTCTTGTCGCCTGCCCGCGCGCCAACCGGCATCGCCAACGCCGCAACCACAAGCAACCCTGCGATCAGAAGTCGCCACGATCCACTGCGCCAGGTCACACCTCCGCCACATTGCGCCTTGCCACCCGTCCGCCTCAATTCTCACCCCCAGGTTCGGTTCGCTGATTATAGCCAGCAAGACCGGGACTTTTGCTGACCCTTCTCTGTGCCCCTGTGTCTCTGTGGTGGATGTTGCTTTTGCCTTTTGTCAGTTTTGCTGGTTACGAAAGTTTCCATAATTTGGGTACTTTCGTAAGTTGACAGCCTTTCGAACCCATGCCACTCTTACCCCGTGGGCGAACCTCGCCCGCTAGGACGCTGTCTGACTTCGCCGCGTAATTGACCCGTGGCATGTTCTCTAGTTGCTAGTCGCTAGCTGCTAGTTGCTGTCTTGGAGGCTCTTAATGTCCTGCCCGCGCACTCGAGCACCCTCCCGTAGGCCTCTTCGCCCCGCGAAACTTCCCCGTAACTCCTTTCGGCAGAGGAACTTATCTCTAACTCCTTTGGCAAGAGGAATTTGCGCGGAAACTTTTCCTATGTTATTGATAACGAGGAATTTGAGGGGGAGGGGGGGAGGGGGGTACCTCCCACCCTGCATTCCCAATATGGGAAGCGGCTCTTGCGTTACTCTGAATTTCAGCTATGTTCCGACTACTCTGCATCACCGCGCATCCGGATGACGAAGCTGGAGCCTTCGGCGGGACTCTTGCCCTTTACGCCGATCGCGGCGTCGAAGTCTCGGTTGTTTGTCTCACTGCCGGAACGGCCGCCCGCAATCGCGGCTCCGCCCGAACCGACGAGGAGCTGGCCGAGATACGCACCGCCGAGTTCCATGCCTCGTGCAAGTTCCTGGGAATCCGCCATGGCGAGGTGCTCAGCTACCCCGACAGCCGACTCGACCGCGCCAATTTCCAGGAGGTCGTCGGAGAGTTGGTGCTGCGTGTCCGCACCCTTCGCCCGCACATCGTCGTCACCTTCGGCCAGGACGGCGGCCTCACTGGCCACCCCGATCACGCCATGGCTGGCGGCTTCGCCTCTCAGGCCTTCCACTGGGCCGGGCGCCCCGATCGCTACCCCGAACAACTTACTTCTGGATTGCAACTGCATGCGGCGCAGAAGCTCTATTACGCGACGGCCGACTTCAAGCTCGCCGACCGCATGCCGACTTCGCCGCCGACGGTCACGGCGCGGGTCGAAGTTGGTGCCGAACGGTTCGAGCGGAAGAACCAGGCGTTCAGAAAACATCAGTCGCAAAACCCGCTGTTTGAGCGTCTGCGAAAAAATCTCGGCAACATGCCCACGTACGAAATGTTTCATCTTGCCGCGACGCGCGAACCGCAAAACGCGAAATTCGAGACCGACCTGTTCGAAGGCGTGAGCGAAGAATAGCCTCATAAACAAAGGCCGAAACGCATTCAGCGCTTCGGCCTTGAAATTCACTGCGGCGAAACTATAGGTTGAACTCTTCCTGATAATCGCGCCAGATTCCGCCCTGGTAAATCGTACGCACCGGAACATCGTCAGCGTGCTTGGCCGTCTTCACCCACAACCATGCTTGCTGAATTTCGTTGGGATGGAAATAGTGAGTTTCGGCTGTGAACAGGACGGTTCCGCCGACGAAAGTAGAGACAACTTCCTCCCACGGTTTCGCCCCGACCAGCGCAACGCGCGCGATATGGTCGGAATACTTGTGCAGGAAACGCAACTCTTCCCAGCGTGCCGCGAGGTCAAGGCTGTCCATCTCGGTCACGTCGGCCAGAATGCCTAAAGGACGCTTCTTGCGCTCGGCAATCGCGTACTCCAGTTGCGGCTCAAATCCCTTGATGTCTTCTGCGGTGACTTTCCCGGTGACCTTGAAGCCAAACGCCCAGCCGCCGGTTTCCTTCAGTCTCTCAATCATGCGAGCAATTCCCTTCTGATGAGCTATCAGCAGAATGACCCGGAAGCGCGGAACTTGTCTGTCTGGGCGAAGCATGAGCCCGGCTCACCAATTGATATCATGGCCCCGTGACTTATCCGGCCAAACGCGGGAAGTTCATCACCTTCGAGGGACTCGACGGCTGCGGCAAATCCACCCAATTGGAGAAGCTGGCTGCGGTCCTGCGGGCCGAAGGCATCGATGTGCTCACCACCCGCGAACCCGGCGGAACCGAGATTGGCGAGCGTATTCGCGCCGTACTTCTGGACTCGCGCACCGCCGGCCTCGATCCGATGGCCGAAATGGCGTTGATGTTCGCCTCGCGCGCCCAGCAATTGGCAGAGGTCATCGAGCCTGCACTCGAAGCTGGTCGCTGGGTACTATGCGACCGCTTCACCGACTCCACCGAAGCGTATCAAGGCGGCGGAAGACAGCTAGGCAGCGAAGCAGTGCTGCAGCTCCACAAAGTGCTGTGCCGCGGATTATGGCCCGACCTGACGATCCTGATGGACTCGGACGTAGAACATAGCGTGCAGCGCGCACGACGCCGCAACAAGGTCGCCACCGACGGCGCGCAACCGGACGAGAACCGCTTCGAGCAGGAGAGTGCAGCGTTCTTCACCCGCGTGCAGCAAGCCTTCCGTGCGATTGCCCAACGCGAACCGCAGCGCGTGGCCATGGTCGATGCGCGCCGTCCCGCCGAGGTCGTTCACCCGGAGATTGTGAGCTTCGTGCGCGCGCGCCTGCTCACGCCCAATGCTCCAGCGCAGCCGTCACGGCGCGACGGAATACGAGACTCCAATGCCCTTCGCTGACTTCCACGGCAACGCCGACGTAGTGCGCAATGTGCGCGAGATGCTGGCGCGTGACCACTTCCCTCACGCAATCATCCTGTCGGGGCCGCAAGGCTCGGGCAAGTTCACGCTGGCACAGATGGTGGCCAAGGCGATGAACTGCCTGCAGTCGCCCTCGACCGACGGACTTCCGGACTTCTGCGGGATCTGCGGCAATTGCACCCGCATCGCCCAGGCCGACGCGCTGGAGGAGCGCTTTGCCGAAGCGGTCGAAGCCCGCGAGAACATGCGCGACGCCGACAAGCGTGACACCCGCATCCTGGTGCAGACGCATCCCGATGTCACGGTCATCCCGCCTGATCCGCCGCAGATGCTGGTGAAGGTGGACCAGGTGCGCCACATCATCCACGAGATCTACTACCGTCCCGCCGAAGGCCGGCAGCGGGTGTACATCTTCAGCGAGGCCGACTTCATGAAAGAGGCGGCGAATTCCCTGCTGAAGATTCTGGAAGAGCCGCCCGACTTCGCCACCATCTTCCTGCTGACCGACAATCCGGGCGCGCTGCTGCCGACCATTCGCTCACGCTGCATGCAGGTTCGATTGGCGGCACTTACCGTGACAGAGGTGGAGACGTACCTGGCAGCGAACCGCCCTGACCTCAAGCCGCACGAGCGTTCTCTGGTCGCCCGTCTTTGCGGCGGCGGATTGGGACGAGCACGAAGCTTCGACCTTGCCCGATATCTTGCCGCCCGGCAGGACGCGCTGACACTTCTGGGTCCGGCGATGGGAGAGAAAGACCACAGTGATCTGTTTCGAGCGACGGACTCTTACCGTGGCGGCGCAGACGGCAAGGCCAAGACGGAGCAGACCATCCGGACGTTATACGCGCTGCTGGAGGACATGCTGTTCCTGAAATCCGGCACGGCGGAGTTGGTGCGGAACATCGATATCGAGGCACAGTTGCGCAAAATGGCCGAGCAGGTCGAGTTTGGCTGGATCGTGGAAGCGGCCAACCGATTGGGCGAATTGGAGAGCGGCATGCGCCGCAACCTGCTGAGAACGCTGGCCCTGGACGCCTTTGCCACCTCGCTGGAGCGCTAAACCAGTTCCGGCAAAGGAATTGTGACGCATCTCATTGTTTTGCCCGTGCGGCTGTGTTAGGGTATCGCCAAAGTCACACCTGAGGACGTGCTGGAAATCTCACATCCAGAGTCTCACCGGACCGAGATCCGATTGTTGCGGCTGGTGCGTTTACATGCCGGGCGGGTGTGCAAGTCATAGGAGCAAACGCCATGAAAGATTCAATTGGCTCCACCATCGTCGGCCGGAGTTCCGACTCCGAGTCGTTTGGCAATCGCCGCTTAATTCGTCCGTCTTTGAATCGCACCGAGAACCATCGTCCGGAGAACGGCGACCGAAGGGAGCGGGCCGAGCGTATTGAACGGCCGGCAAACGGGAAGAAGGTAGCTCCGCCGGAGCAGACCCACGCCGAGAATTTTTATTACCAGAAGCAGATGCAGTCGAAGACGCCGATGGTGCTGGTGCTGCAAGACGATGAGGAGATCCACGGCGTGATCGAGTGGTACGACAAGTACTGCCTCAAGGTGAACCGGGTGGGAGAGCCCAACCTACTCATCTACAAGCCCAGCATCAAGTTCATGTACAAAGAGAGCGAAGAGGGCGACGGAAAGTAAGCTGGCCCAGCAGTTTCGAGAAAGACGACGACCGCGCCTTTTGGCGCGGTTTTTGCTGTGGAGTAAAGCCGGGAAATTCCGATCACGGCCACTTCACGGTGAGGGAGTAGATTTCCTGCGATCCGATGTCGCGGGTGAAGACTGGAGAGCCGTCAGGCGCGACCGATATTTGTGTCCCGTGCTCCACCACCCGGCGCAAATCTTTCAGACTGGCGATCCGTTCTAAGTGTTTGTCCGCGATGCGAACCCGCATGGCCTCAGGTTCGGATCCGGCGGTTGCGTAATACATGTACTTGCCATCCGGCGAAGGCATCCAATTGTTGATATGACCTGAGGCTAACAGAGTCCATCTGGCGGTCCGGAAATCGAAGGACATGATTTTCTTCATGTCATCCGTCACCGCGACAAGGGTATCGGGATTCACCCAGAAGGCGCCGAAAATGCCTCGTGACGCCGGGATGGGAGACAGCACGCCAGTCCGGAGATCGAACACACCGAGCCCGATTTCGCCTCTTTCGCCCAAGTGCGCGCCCTCACCGTAAATCGAAAGCACCATCTGGTTGCCATCGGGAGATAGGGTTCCGGTAAGTGCGTTTTTCACATTGATCTTGCGGAGCGGGCCACCGTCGATTCCGATGACATAGACTTCGTCAATCGACGTGCGGAATGCCACCTGCCTTCCATCCTGTGAGATGACGGGCAACTGAACCTCCATCGGTGAAAAGGTGAGTTGGAGGCGATCTGAACCGTCGGCGCGACTGCGCCAAAGGTTGCGGTCCGGGTGGGAAATGTACGCAACCCAGTTGCCGTCTCGCGAGAAGCTGATATCGGTAGCGGAGATACCCGATAGGAATGGCACGAACTCCTTGGAGATCATGTCGTACCGCACAACCTCACCGCGCAGCTTCGTGCCGATGGTGAAGATGCGCTTACCGTCCTTACTCATAACTGATTCTTCGAAATACAGGGCGCCGTTCGTAAGCTGAATCGGTTTTCGATCACCGAATGGCAGCGAAGATCGCAAAGGCTTTAACCAGATGTCAGAGTTGCCGAGATGATTCGCCTGATAGATAAGGTACTTAGCATCACGTGACCAGGTGGCACACCGCAGTGTCTCACCCGGATGACTCCTGAGGATGTCTTGGGCTCCGGCACCATCAGCGCCCACTTCCGCGATGGTGGTCGAATCTCCCACCAGAGGCCACTCGAGGAAAACAATCTGCTTACCGTCGGGAGAAACCTGCGGGCAGAAGAGTGAGTCAGGGCTGGTCAGTAACTTGTGAATGTTGGAGCCGTTGGAGTCGGCAATGGAGAGTTCCGGACCATGCGTGAACGCTAGACGCCCATCCGGGAAAAATCCCGCCTCGCGTGCGAGAATGTTGCCGAAGGGTCGAGGTTCCCCAGTTGGAAGTGGAATCGACCACAACTCTCCCGGTCCGCCCCAACTGGCGGTGTTCACCTTTACCAGCAGGAAAGATCCATCAGGCGCCAACGCCTCAACGAGTGGATTTTGCAGCCTCGACACCACTTCGCTGGTTTCTCCCCCAGCAGCTGAGACCTGAGCGATTTTCCAGCTCCCGGTTGCACCTTCTTTGAAATAAATGCGCGCTCCGTCGGTCAACAGTGGCCCCTGTTTGGGAATCCCGTCATTTGTGATCTGAATAACCTCCTCCACAACGGGAACTGCCGGTGAACGTGTAAGCCAAAGTAGGGCAACGGCGATTACGATGGAACCACCCGCTGCTGCCAGCCACAACCATTTTCTTACGGGCACAAACTGTGCATCGCGCGAACCGTAGGCCCCAGCTGCGTCTGACATTGCTTCCAGAGCGAATGCCACGTCGGCAGCATGTTGGAAGCGCTGCTCGGGGCTTTTCATCAAGCAGCGACTGACTATTCGCTGCAGGACGGGAGGCGTGGTGGAGGACAGTTGCGAAATAGGCGGCGGATCTTCATTCAGGATAGCCGTCATGGTTTCGGCCGACGTGTCCTTGCGAAAAGGTGGCTTCCCGGTGAGCATCTCATACAGGATCACGCCGACGGCAAAGATGTCGCTGCGGGCATCGGCGGGCTGTCCGCGCACCTGCTCGGGTGACATGTAGCCGACCGTGCCAAGTACCTGCCCCGGATAGGACCGCGGCTCGAGACCGACGGTTTCCGCGTCCTTACCGGCTGGCCTGACGGGATCGAGCTTGGCCAGTCCAAAGTCGAGGATCTTGATCCGCCCGTCTTTCGTCACCCAGATGTTTTCCGGCTTGAGGTCGCGGTGGACGACTCCGGCATCGTGAGCAGCGGCGAGTCCACGGGCCATCTCCTTGCCGTTGTCCAGCACCTCGTGGATCCGCATTGAGCCTGTGTGAAGGCGTTCGCGCAGGGTTTCGCCGTGCAGCAACTCGGTGACGAGGTACGGTGAGCCATCGAACTGGCCGACGTGAAAGATCGAAACGATGTTGGGATGGTTCAGGGCGGCGGTGGCCTGAGCTTCCTGCTTAAAGCGGCGAAGACGTTCGGCATCGCGTGACCAGTAGTCGGGAAGGACCTTGATTGCGACGTCGCGTTTGAGCGTGACATCGCGCGCGCGATAGACGTCACCCATCCCGCCGGCACCCAAGGGTGCGACGATTTCAAACGAATCCAGCCGAGTGCCCGCGGCTAGTGGCATATGTGGGCTGGATTATAACTCCGGTTCGGCAAATCTTAAGTTCAATTTGACAGGTCAAAAACGACTACGGCTGCTCTACAGTTTCGGCAGCACGATTCCCGTCTGGGTCTGGTACTTGCCCTTCTTGTCCTTGTAGCTGATTTCGCAGGGCTCGTTGCCCTGGAAAAAGAGGATCTGGCACAGGCCTTCGTTGGCATAGATGCGCGCGGGCAGCGGCGTGGTGTTGGAGATTTCCAGGGTGACGAAGCCCTCCCATTCGGGCTCGAAGGGAGTGACGTTGACGATGATGCCGCAGCGGGCATAAGTGGACTTGCCGACGCAGATGGTCAGCACGTCGCGGGGAATCTTGAAGTACTCCACGGAGCGCGCCAGGGCGAAGGAATTGGGCGGAACGATGCAGACGTCGGATTCAAGGCTACGAAGGAGCGCTCATCGAACTTCTTGGGATCGACGATGGTGCTGTTGACGTTGGTGAAAATCTTGAACTCGTCGGCAACCCGCAAGTCGTAGCCGTAGCTGGACAACCCGTAGGAGATGACGCCTTCGCGGACCTGTTTCTCGGAAAAAGGGCTGATCATGTCGTGCTCGAGGGCCATCTTGCGGATCCAACGGTCACTCAGAATGGGCATGGGACTCCTGGCTGCGGCGGGTGGGCCGGACTCGTTCGCAGATGCGTGGAACGGTGAGGCCATCTTACGGAATGGCGGCCTCGGTTGACAATGGGCGGGAACGGCTGGCGAGGGCGGCGACGTAATTTCTAACTTCAACGCAAACTAAGGGTTACCGGAAATGGCCAAGGTCGGGTAGAATCTCTGCAGCGCTCGGGCTGAGCGGTTCCCGGGGAACGAACAAGGCGGAGCCACTTGTGATCAAACTGGATCTGATTAACGAGGTTGTCACGAAGACTGGTGTAACCAAGACCAAGGCTGAGATGGCCGTGGAGACGGTGTTTGAAAGCATGAAGAACGCGCTGGCCAAAGGCGACCGCATTGAGTTGCGTGGCTTTGGCGTGTTCACCGTTCGTCCGCGCAAGACCGGCATTGGGCGCAACCCGCGCACCGGCGCAGAGGTGAACATTCCTCCGGGAAAGGCCGTGCGCTTCAAGCCGGGGAAAGAGCTGCAGTCGATCGAGTAGCCGGCACCGGCTGCCGCTGGTTGCGCTGGGACGGTTCTCCTGGAGGTACCGGCCGGCCCGAGACGGCTGCGGAGCGCCAAGCCCAGACGACTTTCAACCACGATGTCCGATCCCTCGCAGCCACTGACTTACACCTTTGAGGTACCGACGCGCCCCGAAGTACTGGTGGTCACGCGGCGCGAAAAACGCCCGTATTGGCTGCATCTGTTGTTGCTGCTGCTGACCTTGTTGACGACCTTGGTCGTAGGCGCGCAACTCTACGACAACTTCCTGCACGGCCTGCCCGCATTCACGCTCGGCAACGAGTTCATTCCGCTGTTCAGCCCGAGATGGATATGGGCGCATCCCGCCAGGCTGCTGATGGGCATCCCCTTTTCGGCAGCGCTGATGACCATCCTGCTGGCGCACGAGATGGGGCATTTTCTCTGGTGCGAAAAGTACGGAATCAATGCGACGTTGCCGTTTTTCATACCGGCCCCCACACTGATTGGGACCATGGGTGCGTTTATTCGGATCAAGTCGCCGATTCGAACGCGGCGGGCGCTCTTTGATGTGGGCGTGGCGGGACCGATCGCAGGCTTCGTGGTGGCGCTTCCGGTGCTGCTGCTCGGGCTGGCGCTGTCGCGGCCACTCGTGCCGAGCATGGGCCGAGAGAGCATCGACATTGGCTTTCCCTTGATCTTCCAGTTCGGCCGATGGCTGGTCACGGCAGGAAGTCGGCACGCGGTTCCGTTGTCGCATCTTGCCCTGCATCCGATCGCCGTGGCGGCGTGGGCGGGAATGTTTGCGACTTCATTGAATTTGTTACCGGGCGGACAGTTAGATGGTGGGCACATTCTTTACGCCGTGGCCCCTCGGACGCATCGAGTTGTAACCATCGCCACGGTGGGTGTGCTGGCCATACTTTCGATATTCTGGATCGGGTGGCTGGTGTGGGCGGTGCTGCTGGCGGCGACGGGCTGGCGACATCCTGCGGTAGCGCCGTGGCCGGGGCTCGATAAAAGAAGGTGGGCACTGACGATGGTTGCCTTGGCGCTGCTAGCGCTGACGTTTCTTCCCGCGCCGATTGTGGGCCAGGGATGGTTGCTGACAAAATAGAACGCCACGGCTGAAGAGACTGCTGAAAAAGTCCGAAGAACGGATTTTCCGCGGGCTGAAGTGGTTGCTGAAAAAATCAATTCGTAAGGCACAAACGATCGCAGGGGTTAAAGCCCCACCGTGTCTTCAAAGTCTTGCGGCACGACTGAAGTTGTGCCCTGACGCAAGACAAGGCGATTATGAGTTTTCCAGCAGCCTCCGAAGCCGTGCCGAGTTTTCTGCCAGCCGGTCGAGTCGCCGGCGGCGATTGCGTGTATCGCGAAACTTCCGGGTCTCCAGCTTGCCCTAACTGGCCTTGCGCAGGACGATCTGCTCGTCGCGGATGAAAAACTGCGCGGGGCACTTGTCGGAGCCACAGATAACAGGCAGCAATCCTGCGATCTGCTTGCGCGTGACCAATCCGAGTTGGCCGCACTTAGGACACGAGAGCACAGCCCAATACGGGTCCTCCTTATCACCAACGTCGCCCGCGTTTTCGAGGACGAAGATGGTACCAGGCTCCATCTGTTCGGGGATCCATTCGCTCAAGATGCTCAGTTCTCCGATCACGTGCCCTCCTTCGCCGGAGTGATCCGGCCTTGCTCAAACCTATGAAGCCTTGCGACGCCGCTGCGCAATGAGATGACGCGCAGAAGCGTTTTGCTTCCTGGCAACTTTGATTCCGGCGACGATGCGCTGCACGGTGTCGCTGAGGCAGACGGCCAGCATGGGCTGGCGCGAGTTCTTCAGCAGGTCCACAACGCCGCGGGCGGAGTCTTCGAGAAAAATGTGGCGGCCATCGGTCAGCAAGTGATACTCGGAAGCCGAGCTGACAGTGTCCACCAGGCGCTTGCCGAGTTCACGTTGCAGGAATCGGATGACACGGCGGATTTTTTGCAGCGAAAAACCACGCGCACGAAGTTCGCAGATTACGGCGACTTCGGCCAGGTGGTCGAGCGAATAGACGCGCCGATGGCCATCGCGAGCGGGAACGACAATACCGCGCTCGTCCCACCACTGCAACTGGCGCAGGCTGATGCCGGTCAGTTGCACTACATCGCGGGATGTAAAGGTCTGCTGCAAGTCGAAGATCCCGAAACAAAACTCTCGGTAAATGTTTGAAACATCATAGAGCAGCGGCGGGCCCAGTCAACAACAAGAGTTGACTAAATGGGCACTCCTGTACCAACTCGGTCAACCTGGCTGTGGGAATCGTGCGACACGGTGGCGGTGAATTGCGGGGGATTTTGCGGCGGTGTTAAACTCAAGCAGTCTGCCGTCCTGAGCGGGAGTAACTCAGTGGTAGAGTCACAGCTTCCCAAGCTGTTGGTCGCGGGTTCGATTCCCGTCTCCCGCTCCAATTCAGTTGTCAGTTCTCAGATGTCAGTTGTCAGAGAACAAATCGAACCGATTTAGACGCCCGCCTGAAGGCCGGCACTACCGACTTCCTCACGCAGAAAGCTCCTTCCGTGATTTTCGCGGCCGAAAATCAGCAATAGTGTCAGACCGAAGATCACGATTAGCTCGAAGGACGTCAGTGCCCAGGGATAGCCGAGGCGGTCGCGCAGAGCGAATTCGACGGTAGGAGTCGCAGCGGCCAAGAGTATGCCGATCTGATAGGTGAAGCCCGGTAGCAGGCCGCGCACGGATCCTGGTACAAGCTCGTTGAGGTGGACGGGAATGATGCCCCAGGCACCCTGAACGCCCATTTGCATCACGAAGGCCCCGAAGGCGAGGACGATGAGGGTACCGCCGAAGGCCCATGCGGGGATGATGAGGAGGCAGAGCACGAGGGCACACAACATGCTGTAGCGGCGTCCGATGCGTTCCGAAAGCAGTCCGAAGATCATGGCGCCGACCACGGCACCGACGTTGTAGAACATCGTGATGTATGCGACTGTGTTGGGCAGGATGCCGTGTCCATGCTTGAGGAAGTCGGGGTAGAGGTCCTGTGAGCCGTGCGAGAGGCAGTTCATCAGGAACATCAGGGCAATCATGTAGAGCACGAGGCGCTTGTGCTGCATGGCGATTTTGGGGCCGTCGATGGTGCGGGCCACGCGATGCTGCTGCCATGCTTCTGATTCCGGGACCTTGGTGCGGATGTAGAGGGCGAGCAGCGCGGGAATGCCTCCGACCCAGAACATGGCGCGCCAGCCGAAGTTGGGCAGCACGACGCGGGCGGCGATGGCGGCCAACAGGTATCCGTTGGAGTAGCCGCTTTGCAGGATTCCGGAGAGTACGCCGCGCCATTTTACGGGAGCGTGCTCCATGGCGAGCGAGGCGCCGACGCCCCACTCGCCTCCCATGCCAATGCCGAACAGCAATCGCAGGATGAAGAAGACGGTGAAGTTGGGAGCAAATCCGCACAGCAACTCGATGGTGGAGAAGAAGATGACATTGGCCATCAGCGGGCGGCGGCGACCGTAACGGTCGGCCATCATGCCAAAGATGAGCGCTCCGACGGGGCGCATGGCCAGAGTGCCGGTTACGGACAGAACAATGGCGGCCTTGCTGACATGGAAGTGCTGGGCCAGAGTATCGAACAGGAAGATGACGACGAAGAAGTCGAAGGCGTCGAGGGTCCAGCCAAGAAATCCGGCGGCGACGGCGTGCCAGCGGGAAGAGCTTTCCGATGGTGGTGATTTCGCGGCGGTCATTCGGCGGATGCAGTGTAACAGGTCAGGGGATAGTGGGTAGCGGGTAGTGGATAGTGAATAGTGAATAGAAAAAAACTTGTAAAGGGTACACATTCCCACCGTATCGTCCAAAAGAAGGACGATACGGGTGGGGCACGCGTATCAGGGACTCTTCAGAGCTTTGGTTCTTCTGGAATCACTCGCAGGTCGTGGCCGGTCATCTCTTTGGGCTGCGGTATGCCGAGGATGCCCAGCATGGTGGGCGCAATGTCTTGCAGCGAGCCGTCCGGCTTCAGGGTGAAGCGGCGTTTGTCGCCTTTGAAATCGCCGTTCGGGACGGCGTATTCGGCGACAACGATGAACGGCACCGGGTTGGTGGTGTGAGCGGTCTGCGGGCCGCCGGTGGCAGGGTCGATCATCTGCTCGGCGTTGCCGTGGTCGGCGGTGACGATCATCGCTCCGCCGACGCGCTTGAGGGCGGCGTAGATTTGGCCGAGGCAGGCGTCGACGGTCTCGACAGCTTTGATGGTTGGGGGAATCTTGCCGGAATGGCCAACCATGTCGGCGTTGGCGAAGTTGACCACCATCACGTCAAAGGTCTTCTCTTCGATGGCTTTGATGACGGCGTCGGCAACACCTTGCGCGGACATCTCGGGCTTGAGATCGTAGGTCGCGACCTTGGGCGATTGCACCAGCACGCGGTCTTCACCGGGGAACGGCTTCTCGATGCCGCCGTTGAAGAAGTAGGTAACGTGAGCGTACTTCTCGGTTTCCGCCACGCGCAAGTTGCGCATGTGGTGGTCGGCCATGACGTTCGCCAGGATGTTTCCGAGCGACTCCGGCGGCGATACGACCGGCAGGGTGAAGTGCTTGTCGTAACGCGTCATGCAGACGTAGGTCAGGTCTTTGGGAACGCGGTCCCGCGGAATCATCGCGTCGAGTTCGGCAGCGCCTTCGAGTTCTGAGCCGTTGAGCGGAGTGAAGTTGCTGTTGCGCGCAAGGCATCGGGTAATTTGGCGGGCACGATCGGCGCGGAAGTTGAAGTTGATGCAGACATCGCCGTCACGAATGGTGCCGACAGGCTCGCCCCGGCTGTCAACGACGACGAACGGAATGATGAATTCATCGGTGACGCCGCGGTTGTAGGACTCCTTGATGCCCTGCACGGGATCGGCGTAGCGTCCGCCTTCGGCATCGCCGAAGACCATCGCGTCGAACGCCTTCTTTTCGCGATCCCACTTCTTGTCGCGATCCATGGCGTAGTAACGCCCGCTGACCGAGGCAATCTTGCCGACGCCGTATTCGCGCATCTTCTTCTGGAGCTGCTCGACATACTTCGCACCGTTGGTGGGGAGCGTGTCTCGGCCGTCCATGAAGCAATGCACAAACACGCGCTCCACGCCGTTTTGCTTGGCCATGCGCAGGAGCGCGTAGAGATGGGCCTGCTGCGAGTGAACGCCACCATCAGATAACAGGCCGAAAAGATGCAAGCGGCGGTCGCCGGTGCGCGCTTTGGTCATGGCGTCGAGCAGCGCGGGGTTCTTTTCGAACTCGCCGGTTTCGATCATCACGTCGATCTTGCTGATGTCCATGTACACGACGCGACCGGCGCCGATGTTGAGGTGGCCGACTTCGCTGTTGCCCATCTGTCCGGTGGGCAGGCCGACGTAGCGCCCGCTGGTGTGGATGAGGGTGTTGGGAAAATCCGCCAGCAGCTTGTCGTAGTTGGGCTTGTGGGCCAGCGAGATGGCGTTGGCGGGGGACGGCGGGGCATAGCCCCAGCCATCGAGGATGATTAAGACGAGAGGTTTGGGACGAGTCATGCTTTCCTCAATGCTTGCCAAATGCGCGCAGAAGTAAGTAGTTCAAATTTCGAATAACTCCCGATCCAAATCAGCGCGAGAGATTTCCAGGTAACTTGACACGTTGGTCAGAATGGCACCGAGAGTGCCGATTTTGAGATTGTTGTGCGCGGGTATGGTTATGTGATGGTCTGTACCGCGAAATTGCGATGTCAAGCGAAGATGACTGCCGGTTTGTCGAGTTATCGCGTATCCATAGCGCCGAAGGAGTTTGGCAAGCTCCAAACCACCTAGGTCGCGCGGCAGCTTCAAGCCGAAATCACCTCGTCATGAACGAAGTGAAGACGAATGACGGCCGGTAGCTGATTGGCATCAAAGTGACAGCGAACCGCATCGCGTACTGCGTCGCGCAGCTCGTTCACAGACTCGGCCTCAGTGAAAATCGGATGCCCGAGCGCTGTGGCACAATATCCGCCTTCGGCTGCTTCCTGGACCGCGAAAATGATCTCCGAATCCTTCATCGTGCCTGATTATAACAATCGACGGGAGTATGTGGTCGGCTATCAGCCGTCAGTTACCGTGTAGAAATTCGATTTTAGCAGCCACCTGTGGAGGGAGGCTGTGAATGCAACGTCAGGGAACTTGCAACCCCAAGAAGCGGCGGTTATACTTTTGGTATGAAAACGGCAGTTTCGATCCCCGATGACGTGTTCGAGGTAGCAGAGCGGCTGGCGCGGCGCACCAAGCAGTCCCGCAGCCGGCTATTCAGCGAAGCCCTGCGAGAATACGTGGCCCGCCACTCGCCCGATGAAGTTGTAGAGGCGATCAACCAAGCCTGCGGCGAGGTTGAAAAGGCGGAAGAAGATGCCTTCGCCGCCTCGGTAGCGCGGACTATCCTAGCGCGGAGCGAATGGTGATTTCGCAAGGCGAGGTGTGGTGGGCGGAATTGCAGCCTCCACGAAAGTCGGCACCAGGATTCCGGCGACCGGTCCTCATTGTTCAATCAGACTCGTTCAATCGCAGTCGCATAGCGACAGTGGTTTGTGTTCCCCTCACAAGCGATGTGAAGTGGGCCCTCATGCCTGGAAATGTGCACCTTTCAGCGAAAGCGACGGGATTGCCGAAGAACTCGGTCGCCAACGTCTCCCAGATGCTAACGATCGATAAGACCATCTTGACCGAACGAGTGGGCCGATTGACCGGGTCGAATCTGGATCTGGTGTTCCGGGGAATCGAACTGGTGCTGGCCAGAAAGGGATAGGCCTTCCGCCACCGGAGAGCCTATCCCTGATCCGGCAAACCTCAACGTACGTTCGTTTGCCAACTCCCACAACCGTCTTGTGCCAGGGGTTACCTCTTCTGTGCCAGATCGCCGTGATAGTTCAGGGCCTTTAGGCCATTGAAGCGGGCAGCCGGGCCGAGTTCCTCTTCGATGCGCAGCAACTGGTTGTATTTGGCGATACGGTCGGTGCGCGAGGCCGAGCCGGTCTTGATCTGGCCGGCGCCGGTGGCGACCGCGAGATCGGCGATGAAGGTGTCTTCCGTTTCGCCCGAACGGTGTGAGATGACGGCGGTGTAGCCGTTTTCGCGCGCCAGGTTGATGGCGTCGATGGTCTCGCTGACCGTTCCAATCTGGTTCAGCTTGATGAGAATCGAGTTGGCCACTCCGGAATCGATACCCCGCTGAAATATGTCGATGTTGGTGACGAAAATATCGTCGCCAACCAGTTGAACCTTCTTGCCCAACTCAGCGGTGAGTTTCGCCCAACCGTCCCAATCGTTTTCGGCCAAGCCGTCTTCCAGAGAAACGATGGGATATTGCCGAACCCAATCAGCGTAGAACTTGACCATGTCTTCGCTGGAATGCTCGCTCTTATCGGACTTCTTGAAGACGTATTTCTTTTTGTCGGCGTCGTAAAATTCGCTGGCTGCGGGATCGAGCGCGATGGCAATTTGCTCACCCGGCTTGTATCCGGCCTGGGTGATGGCCTCGAGAATGACTTCGATGGCTTCGGTGTTGGACTTCAGCGACGGCGCGAAACCACCTTCATCACCGACGGCGGTGTTGTAGCCCTTCTTCTTGAGCACGCCTTTCAGGGTGTGGAAGGTCTCGACGCCCCAGCGCAGCGCTTCGGCAAAGGAAGGCGCGCCCACCGGCATAACCATGAACTCCTGGAAATCGACGCTGCTGTCGGCATGGGCGCCGCCGTTGAGGATGTTCATCATGGGCGTGGGCAGCAGGCTTGCGGTGAATCCGCCGAGGTACTGATACAGCTCGATGCCGAGGTGGTCGGCCATGGCTCGCGAAGCAGCCATGCTGACGGCCAGGATGGCGTTGGCTCCCAGCTTGCCCTTGTTGGGCGTGCCGTCGAGTTCACGCATCACTGTATCGAGTTCGCGCTGATCGCTGGCGTCCATGCCTTCGAGCTCAGAGGCGATGATCTCGTTAACATTATCGACGGCCGTGAGGACGCCCTTGCCGGCGAAACGTGTCTTGTCGCCGTCGCGCAGCTCCACGGCCTCATGCTCGCCGGTGGAGGCTCCGCTGGGAACTGCGGCGCGGCCACGGGCGCCGCTCTCGAGGATGACATCGGCTTCAACAGTGGGATTGCCACGGGAGTCAAGGATTTCGCGCGCCAGTATGAGTTCGATTTCGGTCATGGGAATGAGTCCTTCGTCTCGCGCCGGTGGATTAGCCTTCCGGGATGCCGGTTACCAGCCTAGTGCGCGGCGTTGGCCGGCAGATGACGGGTTGCTAGCAGGAGTGCTGCGGCAAGAGACCTATGAACCGTCCATTATACGGGAGCGTGGGGAACCGATACCCGGCGTCGGAAGGTGATGAGCCGATGCTAGTTAGTCACTCCCCGACGTGGCCTGAACCGTGGAAAAAAGTTGGCCGTGCGACGCTAGTTCTGTATGCTCTTGGCAGCGGTCTGGAACCGGGGTAAATGTCCAACTGACAGCGGATTGGCCGCTTGGGAGTGCAAACGGAGCCATGCCCTATGTGGAAATCAACACGCAAGGAAGATGAAGTGACGACACCTGAACAGAGTGCACCAAGACCGATGCAAACGCCGGCGTCACCCTTGAGCCGGCCCTTGGAGCCGCCGCGTGCGGAGGCCCCGCGATCTGTGGATGTTGCGACCATTGGCAAGTCGGTAATCGTACGGGGAGAGTTGTCGGGCAGTGAAGATCTGTACGTCGACGGCGAGGTGGAAGGCTCGATCTCGCTGCGCGGGCAGAGCCTTACCATCGGCCCGAACGGCCGCGTGCGCGCCAATCTAGAGGCACGCAACGTCATTGTGCACGGCCGAGTGGATGGCAACGTCACGGCCAGCGACCGGGTCGACTTGCGCAAGAGCGCGTCTCTGACAGGCGATATTTCCACCGCGCGGGTGGCCATCGAAGACGGCGCGTACTTCAAGGGGACGATCGACATTCTAAAGACCGAACCGGCGGCGAGGGTAGAGCCTAAGCCCGCTGCAGCCGTACCAGCCCCAGCGCCGGTGACGTCGACCACCGCGCAGGGGTCGCTGATTGAGGCCAAGAAGTTCTAGACTAATTTTTTGTTAGTCAGCGGGACGCCGACTGGCGTCCCGTTTCCTATGCGCTGATGCTGCGGACTTCGGCAAAATTGGCGTGACCGCGGAACTGACTTACAATGGTGCGACATGGCGCCCAGCGTGTTCGACAGGATTTTCGGCGGCTCTGGCCACGAGGAAACTCCGGGTAGAGTTATTTCTGGTGAACGCGTGCAGCGGCGCTCAACCGGCTTCAGTGAGTTCATCAAATGGATGGCACGCGAAGAAGGGTTGAGCGTGCTCGACCTGGGTTCGACCTCGCCGGCCAACATCACCTTTTTCATTGGACTGGGGCACCGTTTTCACCAGGAAGACCTGCTGCGCCTGTCGTCGGATAAGTCACTGCTCCTGTCTAACGCTGAGGGCGGAACTACCATCGACGTGAACCGCTTCCTCGACGAGAACCTGCGCTTCGAGCGGCAGGAGTTCGATGCGGTCTTGTTCTGGGACCTGGCGGACTATCTGCCGGAGCCACTAGTAAAGCCGGTGATCGAACGGGTCCATGTCGGGATGAAGCCGGGAGCAATCCTGTTTTCGTTCTTCCATACCAAAGATGCCGGGGCCGAGGTTCCGTTCTACCGTTACAACATCGCGTCGAAAGACACGCTGGAGTTACAGCCAGCCGCGCCGTTCAAGCTGCAGCGCGTCTTTAACAACCGTCACGTGGAAAACCTGTTCCACGATTTCAACTCGATCAAGTTCTTCTTAGGCCGCGACAATATCCGCGAAGTGCTGGTGATCCGGTAGTCGCGATCCTGCAGCAAAGCCCACGAACGAATCACGGCGCCTCAAGCCGAGACCCTGCAAACTTCATTTCCAGAGGATAATGCCCATACGAAACAGGAAGTGCCGGGAGAATTCGATGTCGCGGGCCGGCGCCTGACGAAGCAGTGACTTCATTTCCGCCACGGTGTAGGCAGCGCGAACAGAGGCGATCCCGTCATGCCGAGTGATGTGGTTGCGAAATATGGGCAGGACGACGTGGGCGAGGACCAGATGCAGCCGGCTGCGGATGAGATCGTTGACCAGTACGGCACGGCGGGCTACTCGCAGCGCCTCTCCGCACAAGTCTGGGAGCACGTCAGGAGCGAAGTGATGCGCTAAGAGCGAACAGCTCACCACGTCGAAAGCTCCGTCGCGAAACGGTAGCTGCATCGCGTCTCCGGAGACGGCGGGTACGCCGTTGCGCGGCAGATGGGTCCAGAGGCGGTCGAGCAAAGTAACTCGAAATGTGAGACCACCTTGAGCCAGGCGTTCCTTTGCCGACAGCGGCACGTGACCGAGGCCGGCGCCGATTTCCAGCAGCGACAGCTCCGTCGCACCGCTCTTGTCGGCAACGCGTCGCAGCAGGTGGGTAGTGGCGCGCGTTCCACCGAACCAGTCGTTAACGTGGTTCAGGTCGCGCAGTGAATCGGCGAGATCGGCCGGTGTGCCGAGGTCATCGTCCAACAATTCGGCACGCACTTGACGCTGCATGGGTGGAGATTACGCCTTCAAGGTCTGCTGGCGCACGGTCAGCTTCTCGATGAGGCCGGGGCGCAGATCGTAGCCGCGACCCGGCTCGTCGGTGATGGCAATCGTGCCCTGTGGTGAGACTTCGACCTCCGGTTCGATAATGTCTTCCTTCCAATAACGCCTAGAGGCGGAAACATCTCCCGGCAGCTTGAAGTTGGCAAGCGTGGAGAGTGCCACGTTGTGGGAGCGGCCGACGCCCGATTCGAGCATGCCACCGCACCAGACCGGTATGCCGAAACGCTGGGCCACATCGTGTACGGCGATGGCGTCGGTAAAGCCGCCAACGCGTCCGACCTTGATGTTGATGATGTGGCAGGAGCCGAGCTCGAGGGCGGCTTCGGCGTCCCGTGGGCTGCGGATGGCCTCGTCGAGGCAGATGGCGGTCTGGATGGATTTCTGCAGCCGGGCGTGGAAGTAGAAATCATCGTTCCAAAGCGGTTGCTCGATCATCAGGAGCTTGAAGCGGTCGAAGCTCTTGAGGTGGTCGAGGTCGTTGAGCGTATAGGCAGAGTTGGCGTCACAACTCAACAGGATGTCGGGCCAGCGGGAGCGGACTTTCTCGAGCACTTCCACGTCCCAGCCTGGTTTTACCTTGAGCTTGATGCGCTGGTAGCCTGCGCTGACTTCGGTTTCGATCTTCTGCAGCAACTGTTCGTGTGAATCCTGTATTCCGATGCTTACGCCGCAGTTGATGGTGCGCTGTGAGCCGCCCAGCAACTTCCACAAAGGCAGCTTTTTTTCCTGGGCCTCGGCGTCCCAGGCGGCGTTCTCCAGGGCTGCTTTCGCCATGCGGTGTTGGCGCACCTGGGCGAGCAAGCCGGGCACTTCCCTACCCGATTGCAGTGTCTTGCCCAGCAACCTCGGCGCCAGGTAGCGGACAATCACGTCCCAGGCGCCGTCGATGTACTCCTCACAGTAATAGGGCTCTTCGCCGGCGACGCACTCGCCCCAGCCTTCGAGGCCCTCACAATGCAGCGTGACCAGGAGGACGCGGCGGTCGTAAGTTCGGCCGAAGCTGGTCTCGAAAAAGTGGACCAGCGGAATCTGCAATTCGCGGAGAGTTATGGCCTCGATTTTCACGCGTACCTCTCGCAATCAGGAATTTGGAGCATACGACAGGTCCTCGTCCCAGCGCCCGAGCAAGAAGCAGCCATCGCCCTGCGCGTCGCGGTCATAGCCGAGACACGACAGGCCGCGGGAAAATGCCGATTGCAAGTCCTCGCGATTGCGCGCCTGCAGGTCTTCCGCCTTGCTGCGGGTGCCGGGATCGGCCTTCCATGCGTAAACCTCGCGTGGGACTGCAACGCGGTCTTCTACCGAGAAGGCACGACGATCGCCGCTCAGCAGCGATGTAACGCGCCGCGAGTTCATCCACCATTCGGCGACCAGGCGATCGGTGGGCAATGCCCCCTGAAGCGGCGAGTTGGTGATCCCGTACTGGTTCACGTTGTACCGGCGCGCGATCGCGCCTAGCCGCTCCAGGTTGAAATAGGAGTTCTTGATCTCCAGCGGATCGAAGGTCCACTCCATCAGTTCGTAACCGCGGGCGATGGCGTCGTCGCGCTGGAAGAGCTTGAGCTTTCGCCCCAGTCCGGCGTCACGATAGCCTTCCTTCACGGCCACCATGTGCGAGTGCAGATAGGGGCGACCGTAGCGATTACCGGGGATGGCCATGGCGAAGCCCACAAACGTTTCTCCGTCCCATGCGCCCACGACCTGGCCGCCGATCTTGGCCGCAAGCGAGAATATCCGTAAAGGCACGAGTTCGGCATCGCTGAAGCCCCAGACGTCTTTTTGTAGAGCGACGCAGCGGTGAAACTCCTCCAGCGTGGTGCAATTGCGGACGACGAGCTGGTCGGAGGTCACGTGCGCTCCTGCTGTTTGGCTTCCTGCCAGAGCGCTTCCATTTCGTCAAGCGAAGCATCGATGGGTTGGCGACCCTGCTCGCGGAGTTTGCCCTCCAGATATTCGAAGCGGCGGCGGAACTTGCGGTTGGTCTTGCGCAAGGCCGACTCGGGATCGAGCGTGAGATAGCGCGCAATGTTGACCAACACGAAGAACAGGTCGCCGACCTCGTCTTCGAGGCGTCCGCGCAGGTCGTCGGGAATCTTGGCGCCACGGGCACTGGCGACGGCGGCGGAGGATTGCGGTTGCGGGCCAGGATCGGGGTAGTCGTCCAGATTGCGGCGAAGTTCGGCGGTTTCTTCGTTGAGCTTGTCGAACAGGCCTTCGATGTTGGGCCAGTCGAAGCCTAGGTGGGCAACGCGCGTGCTGATCTTGTGAGCCTCCATCAGCGCCGGCATCCTGGAGGTCACACCGTGCAGCACGGAGTCGGGATGGCCGTGCTTGGCGGGCTCGCCGCTCTCTTCTTGGCGCTTCTTTTTTTCCTCGGCCTTCAGAGCCTGCCAGTTACGTACAACCTCGCCTGGCGTGTCGGCTTTCACGTCGCCGAAGACATGAGGGTGGCGGTCCACCAGTTTGTTGGAGAGGCGGTCGAGTACGTCGTCGATGGTGAAGTGCTGCTCTTCGGCGGCCATTTCCGAATAGAAAAGAACCTGTAGCAGCAGGTCACCGAGTTCGCCCGTCAGCTCATACCAGTCGCGAGCATCGATGGCCTCGATGACTTCGTAGGTTTCCTCAAGTGTGTAAGGCTTGATGGTGTCGAAAGTCTGCTCGCGGTCCCAGGGGCATCCGCCGGGTGCGCGCAACCGGGCCATGATGGAGACGGCGCGCTCAAATCGTTCGCCTGTGGTGGGCATCGCAACCAATGTAAATGACGAGTTGCGGTTTGCGCTACACGGCTGTCAGTGGGAATGAAACGTTTGATGCAAGAGCTGGGGATCGTCAGAAATCAGGCCGTCGATACCCCACTCGGCGAGCTCGCGCATCCGTCGAGCGTCGTTTACTGTCCAAGTCATGATCTGCAGCCCGCGTTGATGCGCTGCGGCGATGAGACTCCGCTGAACAAGACTGAAGTGCGGCAAAAGTACCTGGATCGGCAAGTCGCGCCAGCGTGAGAGCGCGTCGTCGCGGTCGCAGATGAAGCCGAGGGGAAGTTCGGGAGCGAGTTCCCGTAACCGTTCAAGCACACCCGGCACGAACGAGGACACGATCATTCCCCGACTCGGCGGCGTGGCGCGCAGTGCGGCCACAACGGCCTGTTCGCTGCCAGCGACTTTCAGCTCGATGTCGAGGTAGGCGCGATTAGCAAATTGCTGCAGAACATCTTCGAAAAGAGTCAGACCGATGCCGGTTCGGTCGGTCAAGCAGGCATAATCGGTAGCCGCAATCTCCAGATCCTGCCGCTCCGGATCGTGCCAGAGGACGTTGTGGCCGTCGCGGGTGTGGCGTACGTCGAATTCGAAGCCGTCACAGCCGTGGGCCAGCGCGTACTCAAATGCCCTCAGCGAGTTTTCTTCCGGCAGGCCGGCTGTCAAACGGCGCAGGCCGAGGGCGCGCACGCCACGGTGGCCGAGCAGAAGAGGGCGCTTCACGGCAAGAATCAGTCGAGGTCAAAGTCGCGCAGCGGCTTGCCGGTATCGGGGGTTTCTTTCGCCTTGCGCAGGGCTTCCTGGAATTTCTTTTCCAGCAAGTCCGATGAGTTCTTGTGCGCCTCCACCGATTGTTGGAAGATCGACTCTTTGCGGCTGTCCCGCTCCTTCATGGCGCGCGCCGCCTCTTCCATATCGTTGAAGGTTTTCGGGACGGCCTTGGGGATGTGCGAAATGACTGCCTTGGTTTCGATGTCGATCTTCAGCAGTGCGCCACAGCAGGGACAGGCAACTTCGAATTGGCCTTGGTTCTTCGCCATGGCGGAATCTTATCCCATGGCGGTTCGGCAAGCCAGCGCTCCGCGCCAAAGGTGATGTCAAGCTGCTTGTGTAAAAACGCGGAGGGTGCGGGTTTTCCATTCCAGGTTGAAGCGCTGGAAGATGGAGTAGATGATGCGGTCCACGCTTTGCACGTTGACAAAACAGACCATGGGCCGGGTACGACGACGCACTTCCACGAAACAACGTTCGATAATGTTGGTGGTGCGCAGGCTCCTCCACAGATGACGCGGCAGGCGGAAAAAGGCCAGTAACTCCGGCAGATCCGCCTCCAGTTGTCGCACTACTCGGGGATAGTCCGCGCGCCAGCGCCGGGCGAAAGCGCGGGCCGCCACTTGGGCTTGCGAGCGGCCGTCGGCCCGATAGATGGCCTGGGCATCGGCCTTGACCTGGTCGTAATCGCACTGCCGCACCTTCTCCAGAATATTGCGCATCTTGTGCACCCAGCAGCGCTGATGCGGCGCCCGCGGATAGACCGTCTGAATCGCTGCCGCCAGTCCTGCACAACCATCGGTGACGATCAACTGCAGGTGCTGGCCCTCCAAGCCGCGCCGATACAGGTCCTGCAACAGCGCTTCCCAGTCGGCCTGGCTCTCGCCCCGGGTGCGCAGAAAGGCCAGCAGCTGGCGGCTGCCGTCGCGGCGTACTCCGTAGGCCACCAGCATGTGCACCCGCTGCCGTCCCGCCGGCCGCCGCACTCGCAGGCTCACTCCATCCAAAAACAGATACGCCCAGTCGTCGCTGAGCCGCGCCTGATGAAACTGCCGCACCGCCGCGTCCAGATCGCGTACCAGGTGGGACACCGTCTGCGCGCTCACCACTTCGCCGCTCAGCGTGGCCACCACCCGTCCCACCTGCCGGGTCGAGATGCCGCGCAAAAAGGCTTCCCGGATCAGCAGGCTCAGCTCCGGCGCCCGCCGCTGAAACTTCTCCAGCCCCGGCGGCAGAAGTCTTCTCCCGGGTGCGCGCAATGCGCAGCCGCAGCGTCCCGAAGCGGGTCACAAAATCCCGCTCGTAGTAGCCGTTGCGGTAATCGCGTCCCGGGCCGTCGCTGCGTTGGTAAGCCGCCCAGCCGCTGTAGCGATCCCGCAGCCGCTCTGACTCCGCTTCGAACAATCGCTTCCACGCCAGCTTCGTCTGTCCGTATACGTCTCCCCAGAAACTCTCTTTCATCTCCTCCAGGAAGTGTTGGAAGTGCTCGGTGATGGGTGTAATCTTCGCCATGGGTGTAAGTCTCCTTGTGAGAATGGCTTGAGCTCGTGAGGCCAAAGCCAACTTACACCCTCTCGCTTTTTACACAATCGAATTTACGTCACCCGCGCCAAAGCAAAACGCCCTCCGCGTGGAGTGCGTCTGCACCTGCATCAAACGCTTTACCGCAGCTCTTCCATACACTCTTCCAGCACTTTGCGTGAGGGACGGGTCACGCTCTCGGGAAGGGTGCCAAGGGGCTCGTCGGTCATGTTCAGCATATCGATGAAGTTGGGCGCCGTGGTGTTGAGATAAAGGATGCCCGTCAGCACTTCGTCAGCTTCCTGCGACTCCATAATGCGCTTGATGGCGCTAATCTTGTTCGTCGGGTCGTAATGCTCCTCGATTTTGTGCAGGCGAAGGGCTGAGCCGTCGTGCATGGTGACGTTCACGGTTGAGCCGGGGTCGTAATCCACATCAATCTCCTGGAACGACGGCACGAAATTGATGTCGTGCAGCGGTTCCTCGTGGTCTTTCATGAATTTGTACGACTTGGTGGAGCCTTCATGGTCGTTGAAGGTCACACAGGGCGAAACCACGTCGATCATCACGGTGCCGCGATGGGAGAGTGCCGCCTTGAGCATGGAATGCAGTTGGCGCTTGTCGCCGGAAAACGACCGGCCCACGAAAGTCGCGCCCAGCGAAATGGCCAGCGCGCAGGTATCGATCGGCGGCAGGTCGTTGATGACGCCGGTTTTCAGCTTCGAGCCGAGATCGGCGGTGGCGGAGAACTGTCCCTTGGTAAGGCCGTATACGCCGTTGTCTTCGATGATGTAGATCATCGGCAGATTGCGTCGCATGAGGTGCATGAACTGCCCGATCCCGATGGAGGCAGAGTCGCCGTCACCGCTAACACCGAGCGCGATCAGGCGATGGTTGGCCAGAACCGCTCCCGTGGCCACCGATGGCATGCGTCCGTGAACCGAGTTGAAGCTGTGCGAGCGACCCAGGAAGTAGGCCGGGCTCTTGGACGAGCATCCGATACCCGACAGCTTCGCGACTCGCTCCGGCGCGATGCCCATCTCGTAAAAGGCGTCCATGATGCGTTCCGAGATGGCGTTATGCCCGCATCCGGCGCAAAGCGTGGTTTTGCCGCCTCGGTAGTCAATCACGGTTAGGCCGATGTGGTTGGTCTTCGGTTGCGGTGTAGCTGTGGCAGCCATTTACTTGGCCTCCTGCGAGATGATGTCGTCGGTGACGGAGCGCGCGTCGAGCGGTAGTCCGTTGTAGTGGCGCACACTGTGCAGTCGCGCTACGTACTCGGCGGGCACGTCGAGTTTCAGCAGGTTGAGCATCTGCCCGTCGCGGTTCTGGTCCACGACGTATATCCGCTTGTGCGAGGTGATGAACTGCAACACCTCGGGAGTGAACGGAAAGGCCTTCAGGCGCATGTAATCGGCATTGACGCCATGCTCGCTCTGCAACTGGTCCAGGCTCTCTACCAGTGCGTGGTGCGAGGTGCCGTAGGCGATGATGCCGATGTCGTTACCATCGTTGCGGACCATCTCCGGCTTGGGCACAATCGTGCGGGCATTTTCGAACTTGTGGCGCAGACGGTCCAGGTTGTTCTGGTAGTCGTCGGGCCGCTCACTATATTTGGCGCTCTCGTTGTGTCCACTGCCGCGGGCGAACCACGCCCCCTGCGGGTGATCAATGCCTGGTAGCGTGCGGTAGCCCACGCCGTCACCGTCCACGTCTTTGTAACGGGCGAAGCCGCCGAGGCGGTCGAGGTCTTCTTTCGACAGCACTTTACCGCGCTTGATGGGCGTTTCCGGATACTCGAACGGATCTGACATCCAGTTGTTCATGCCGAGGTCGAGATCGCTCATGACGAACACCGGCGTCTGCAGGAATTCGGCGAGGTTGAAGGCATCACTCGCCATGCTGAAGCACTCGGCGACCGAGCACGGGATCAGCATGGGGTGAAAGGTGTCGCCATGCGACAGCTTGGCTACGAACTCGATGTCTCCCTGCGAGGTGCGCGTGGGCAACCCGGTGGAGGGGCCGACGCGTTGCACATCCCAGATGACGCCGGGGATTTCGACGTAGTAGCCCAAGCCGGCGAACTCCGCCATGAGCGAGATGCCGGGCCCGGCGGTGGCGGTCATGGAGCGAGCACCGGCCCATCCTGCGCCTAGCACCATGCCGATCGCGGCGAGCTCGTCCTCCGCCTGCACGATGGCGAAAGTGGCTTTTCCGTCAGGGCCAATTCGATAAGCCTTCATGTAATCGATGAGGGTTTCCACCAGCGACGACGAAGGCGTGATGGGGTACCAGGTCACGACGGTGACACCGGCAAACATCGATCCCATCGCAGCCGCCGAGTTGCCGTCGATGATGATCATGCCTGCGGTCTTGTCCATGCGCTCGATGGTGAACGGATCGGCCTTGGTGAGCGAGGTGGCGGCATAATCATAGCCAGCCTTGGCCGCGCCCCAGTTCAGGTCGGCAGCCTTCACTTTCTTGGCGAACTGCTTGCGCAGCGCCTTCTCCACTTCGGCCATGTCGAGGTTGAGCAACTGCGCCATGACTCCGACGTAAATCATGTTCTTCACCAGCTTGCGCAGCTTGGCCTCGGGGCAAACGGTAGCGACGATCTTGTCGAAGGGCGCCGAGTAGAAGACCAGGTCGGAGCGCAGTTCGCTGAGCTTGAGCGGTTCGTCGTAAAGCACCGCCGCACCCGGCGCGAGGTTCATGACGTCTTCGCGCGCGGTCTCGGGGTTCATCGCCACGACGAAGTCGATTTCCTTCTTGCGCGCGATGTAGCCCTTCTTGCTGGCGCGGATGGTGAACCAGGTCGGCAGTCCGGCGATGTTCGAGGGAAATAGGTTCTTGCCGGAGACAGGCACACCCATCTGGAAAATAGAGCGTAACAGGATAGAGTTGGCGCTCTGCGATCCGGAGCCGTTGGCGGTTGCTACTTGGATGCTGAAGTCGTTAACGATAGGCTTGCGGTCGGCGGACGTGGCCGAGCCGTGTACTGCTATTTCAGTTGTAGCCATCAAATCCCCTGATTCGGTTGCCCCACGCAACAAGAACGATGGCGTCGGGGGTGCGATCATTATAGGCCAGTAGGCGCCCGGCGGAAACTGCAGGTCACGCGAAGGATGTACCGAGCTGGTGCTCTCCAGAAAATAGGGCCGCAGTGTCTGGCCCTAGAGCGGCAGAATCCGAGCACGCAATCTCGGAGGATCAACCGTGACGAGAGCTCCAAGGCTCAATTCCTCGCGCAATTGCTGAATTGCTTGAACCACAAACTGTCCAACCTTAGCGGGAGACGTCTCGTGTGACCTGAGTTGAATCACACTAGGGCCGCGATGGGCCCTGGAAGCAAGCAGAGCGCCGAAATCGAGATCGTGCGTAAACACCACGAACCCGTTGGCCGCTGCCCATCCGAGGATCTCACTGTCCGGTGCAGTCGCGGCACCCACCAAGCTCCTGTGGATCGCTTACAAGTTCTCGCGCTGGAACACTTTCGCCCAGGAGGGCGATAGGTTCATGTCAATCAAAATCTTCACGCCCGCTTGAGCTCGATTTCCCGTTCTTCGGATCTAAGAGCGGCGTACGAGAGCGCTTGGGCTACATCCTCGGCCTCGAGGTAGGGATACAGTTCGAGTACCTCGGCAATGCTGTGACCTTCGGAGAGCATACCTACGATCATGCCCACGGTGACACGCATGCCTCGAATGCACGGCTTGCCGCCCATTACCGTTGGATCTATCGTAATTCGGTCAGTCGCCATCGCAAAACTCCGTCCGCCAAGTCTTCGGGATATTGTAAGCCAGCCCTAAAGAACTCGACGCTAAACCTGAGTGTAGTACTGCGCCATATTGCGGAATTTCTTGTAGCGGTTATCGAGCAACTGCTGCAGCGGCAGCTTCTCCAACTCACTGAGGTGCTTCTCCAGCACCTCGGCTACCGACGCCGCAGCGGCGTCGTAGTCGTTGTGCGCGCCTCCCGGCGGTTCGGGAATGACCTCGTCGCAGAAGCCCATTTCAAGATTGTCTTTAGCTGTGATACGCAGTGCAGTGGCGGCGATGTCTTTCTTGGCGGAGTCGCGCCACATGATGGAAGCGCAACCCTCTGGCGAAATCACCGAATAGATACTGTTTTCCTGCATCAGCACGCGGTCGGCGACGGCAATGGCCAGCGCGCCTCCGCTACCGCCCTCGCCGGTGATGATGGCGACAAACGGCACCTTTAGCCGCGCCATCTCGCGCAGGTTGTGGGCGATTGCTTCAGCTTGTCCGCGCTCTTCGGCTCCGAGGCCGGGATAGGCGCCCACCACGTCGATCAACGCGATAAGTGGACGGTTCCACTTCTCGGTGAATTTCATGAAGCGCAGCGCCTTGCGATAGCCCTCGGGATTGGGCTGGCCGAAGTTGCGATAGACGCGCGCTTTGGTGTCGCGGCCCTTCTGGGTGCCAAGAACAGCGACCTCGCGGCCCTGAAAGCGGGCCATGCCGCAGATCATGGCAGCGTCGTCGGCGAAGCCGCGGTCGCCGTGAATCTCGCTGAAGTCGGGGAAGATGCGCTCGATGTAGTCGAGTGGGTACGGCCGCATGGGATGGCGCGCCATCTCGGTGCGCTCCCAGGGCGTGAGCTGGCCAGACACCTGACGGCGCAGCGCCTCGACGCTGTGCTGCAGGTCCTCAAGTTGCTGGAGCGCTTCGGTATTGTTAGTGGCAGCGCCTTGCAGTTGCTCGATCTGCTGCTCGATGCGTTGCAGTTCAGCTTGCGCGTTGGGTGCAGGGTCCATGGGCTCGGTCTGTCTCGATGATGGCGCTAGTCAATGATGCGTACACTACCGCGGCCGCAAAGTTCTTCGATGCGATTGATGAATGTGCGGTCCGGCAACACATTATAGCCTTCTGCCTCCATCACGACGGTGAAGTCACCCTTGCGCTCCAGGTCGAACAGCACTTTGGCCTCACCTTTGCGCTCAGTGCAGATGGAGTGCAGCGCATCGATTGTGCCCGCCGATGCGGTCTCCAGGGGGATTTTGATGCGCAGGCTGCGGGCGAGTTTGGGCTGCGCATCCTCCAGCGGCGTGATGTCGCTGACCATCAGCTTGGGATTGGAGCCTTCCTCAATACGAACGCTTCCCTTCACTAGCACGGGCACGTCGAGCTTGAGCTTCTCCGACAGCCGCTTAAAGTTGTCGGAGAAGCATAGGACGTCCACCGAGCCAATCATGTCCTCCAAGCGGCCTTGGCCATAGAGATCGCCTTTTTTCGACTTGGAGACGCGCACCGCCTTGAGAATGCCGCCGACCAGGACGGTTTCATCCCGGCCAGTAGAAGACTTCATCTGGCCGAGATCTTCCGTGGTGAGCGCGCTGAAGTCGAGCAGCTTGTCGCGATACTTCTCCAGCGGATGGCCGGTTATGTAGAAACCCAGGATTTCCTTCTCGGCCGACAGCCGCTGGTGCTCGTCCCATTCGGGGACGTTGGGCAAGGGCTTTTCGCCTTGGGTTGCCGGTTCGTCGGCGAACACCCCAAAGAGGCCGTGCTGGCCCATGGCGGCGTCGCGCTGCGATTTCTGGGCGTGCTCCATCGCCGTGTCAACCACGGCCATGAGCTGCGAGCGGCGGCCCATGGCATCCATCGCGCCGGCCTTGATCAGGGATTCGATGACGCGCTTGTTGAGCAGCCGCAGGTCCACCTTTTCGCAGAATTGGAAGATCGACTTGAATGCGCCGATTTCCTTGCGCGCTGAGACGATGGACTCGATGGCGTTGTGGCCAACGTTCTTCACCGCCGACAGGCCAAAACGGATGGCGTCACCATGCGGCGTGAAATTGGCAGCGCTGACATTCACGTCGGGAGGCTCAACCGGAATGCCCATCTCGCGGCACTCGTTGATGTACTTCACGACGTCGTCGGTGCTGCCGGAAACTGACGTCAGCAGCGCGGCCATGAATTCCACCGGATAGTGCGTCTTTAGATACGCGGTCTGATAGGCCAACAGCGCGTAGGCCGCGGAATGCGACTTGTTGAATCCGTATCCGGCGAACTGCTCCATCAGGTCAAAGATTTTGCCGACCTTCTTTTCGGGAAGCTTGCGCTCCAGCGCGCCTTTTACAAAGCGCTCGCGCTGCTTGGCCATCTCGTCGGCGTTCTTCTTGCCCATGGCACGGCGCAGCAGGTCTGCTTCGCCGAGGGAGTAACCCGCCAGGCGATTAGCGATCTGCATCACCTGTTCCTGGTAAACGATGACGCCGAGGGTCTCCTTTAGCATCGTCTCCAGCTCCGGCAGTTCGTACTCGATTTTCTTGCGGCCCCACTTGCGATCGATGAAGTCGTCGATCATGCCGCCCTGGATCGGCCCGGGGCGGTAGAGTGCGTTTAACGCCGTCAGGTCTTCGACCGTCGTCGGCTTGTAGCGACGCAGCACGTCACGCATGCCCTGCGATTCAAACTGAAACACGCCTGAGGTCAATCCGGTGTGAAAGACTTTTTCGTAAGTGACCGAGTCGTCGAGTGCAAGAGTTTCGAGGACCAGCCTCTCACCGCGCGTTTGCTGGATGAGTCGCAGGGCATCGTCGATGATGGTGAGCGTGGTCAGCCCGAGGAAGTCCATCTTGAGCAGGCCGAGCTTCTCGATCGCCTTCATGTCGTAGGCGGTGACGATTTCGTCGTTCTTGGTGCGGTGCAGCGGGACCAGATCGGTCAGTGGCTGCGGCGAAATCACCACGCCCGCGGCGTGTACCCCGGAATTACGAACCAGGCCCTCCAGCTTCTTCGCGGTATCGATCAGCTCCTTGGTTTGCGGCTCCGATTGGTAGGCCGTCGCCAGTCCCGGCGAGTCTTCCAGCGCCTTGTCGATGGTGATATTCAGCGTGGGCGGCACCATCTTCACGATGCGCTCGACTTCGGAATAGGGGATGTCCATGGCGCGGCCGGAGTCTTTAATGGCGGCCTTGCAGGCCATGGTGCCGAAGGTGATAATCTGCGCCACCTGGTCGCGTCCGTACTTTTGGGTGACGTAGTTGATGACCTCGCCGCGGCGGTTCATACAGAAGTCGATGTCGATGTCAGGCAGGCTGACGCGCTCGGGATTGAGGAACCGCTCGAACAGCAGCTCGTTTTGCAGCGGGTCAATGTCGGTGATGCCCAGGGCGTAGGCGACAAGCGCGCCCGCGGCCGAACCGCGGCCCGGACCGACCGGGATGTCGTGCTCCTTGGCGTAGCGAATGAAGTCCCACACGATGAGGAAATACCCGGCGAACTGCATCTGGCGAATGATGCCGATTTCGCGGGTCAGGCGCTGCTCGTAGTCTTCGAGCGAGTGCTTCAGGCGGCCCATCGTCTGGAGTTCGCGCAGCAGGTTCAGCCGCTTGGCGAAGCCCTCGCGCGTGACGTGCTCAAAGTAGTCAGGAATCGTGAAGCCTGCCGGCACATCGAACTGCGGAAACGGGTCTTTGACCTTTTCCAGCCGGGTGTTGCAGCGCTCGGCGATGGCGAGCGTGCGCCGCAGGAATTGCTCATACCCCGAAAACGCCTTCGCCATCTCGGGAGAGCTCTTCACATAGAACTGGTTGTTGGCGAACTTCAGCCGATTGGTGTCGTTGATTGACTTGCCGGTCTGGATGCAGACCATCACGTCCTGAGCGTGGGCATCGTCTTCACACAGATAGTGGCTGTCGTTGGTCGCCACCATCGGGATGCCGAGGTCCTGCTCCAGCTTCAGCAGGTTGCTCTGGATGCGGTCCTCTTCGGGCAGCCCCTGATTCTGGATCTCGAGGAAGAAGTTGTCTTTACCGAAGATGTCGCCAAACGTAGCAGCCGCCTGGCGCGCCTTGTCGTAGTGCTCGAAGGTGAGCTCTTCGGCCACTTCCCCCTTAAGGCAACCCGACAGGCCGATCAGCCCCTTGGAGTGCTCGGCCAGGAACCGCTTGCTCACCCGCGGCTTGTAGTAGAAGCCATTCAGAGAGGCCTCCGACGCAATCTTCACCAGGTTGCGGTAGCCTTCGTCATTTTCGGCCAGGACGATGAGGTGGTTGTAGCTGTCGCCCTCGGGCGCGGCGCGATGGTCTTCTTTCTTGCAGATGTAAAGCTCACAGCCCAGGATCGGCTTCACGCCCTCTTCTTTCGCGGCGTTGGCAAACTCGACCGCGCCGAAAATGTTGCCGTGATCGGTCATGGCGACGGCGGGCATGTCCAATTCCCTGACGCGCTTGACGAGTTTGGTGGTGTCGCATGCGCCGTCGAGCATGGAATAATCGGTGTGCAGGTGCAGATGGACGAATTGCTCAGACATTCGTTGAGGACCTTCGCTGGCTCGTGTTTATTGTATGCGCGGATGATGTGGAAATCAGGACTGGAATCCGAGCAGAGGGACCGGTTACGACGGCTCGTCGGAACTCGTCGAATCTCTCCGGAGTGAGCAACACGCCGCCAGTGATCTCCTGGCCCGGAGGCGTCTGGTGCGGCATGTTCCTCGCCGCCGCTTCTGCGGCGCGCTTGCGCGCGACCGCGCGGTAGGCGAAGATCACCGCCAGCAACGGCGCAGCCAGCAGCAGTCCCCAGAAACCAAGCATCAGGCTCAGCACAATCGGCACGATCAGCGAAGCCCAGATGGGAACCTTGGCCCTGCGTTTCATGATGAGCGGCTGGAGCAGGAGGCCATCCAGCACGGCGATCAGCCCGAACAGCGCGAGCACCCACAGGAACGATTCAAGGCCTCCGGCGATGCTAGCGGCAACCGCCGGTCCGATCAACGCCACGACCGGGCCGAAGTGCGGAATGAACTGGAAGAACGCCGCGAGAACTGCCCAAAAGGGCGCCAGGGGGATCGTGTAGGTAGGTCAGCCCCAGCCACCACAACAGTCCGACTGCGAGGGAGTCATAGCACTGCCCGACGAACCAGTCGCGCAACGCTCCGCCGGTAATGTTGACGTGCCGCGAGAACTCCATAACCTGTTAGATGCAGCCTTCGGGAGGCCCGCATTTCCCATGCTACACTGGGCTTGAATTCCCGCCTGGAGCGCATTGCAATGAAGTTTGGCGTCATCATTTTCCCCGGCTCGAACTGTGACCACGATGCGTACTGGACGATCTCCGAGGTTTCCAAGCAGCCTGTAACATTTTTGTGGCACGACTCGCCGGATTTGCAGGGATGCGACGCCATCATTGTTCCTGGCGGATTCGCTTACGGCGACTATCTGCGCACTGGGGCGATCGCCAAGTTCTCTCCTGTAATGGAGTCGGTGCGCAGGTTCGCCGCCGACGGCGGATTGGTTCTCGGCATCTGCAACGGCTTCCAGATTCTCTGCGAGTCCGGTCTTCTGCCGGGAGCCCTGATGCGCAATGCAGGACTGAAGTACATCTGCAAGCCGGTGAACATTCGCGTGGAGAGCACCAACACTCCTTACACGCAGCAGTTGATCAAAGGCGAGGTGCTGCAGATTCCTATCGGTCACATGGAAGGCAACTACTTCTGCGACGACCAGACGCTCGCCGAACTGAAAGACCAGGAGCGCATCATCTTCCGCTATGTGACGCCGACTGGCGAGGTGACGGCCGACGCAAATCCCAACGGCTCCATCGAGAACATCGCCGGCATCTGCAACGCCGGGCGCAACGTTCTGGGCATGATGCCGCATCCGGAGCGCGCCAGCGAACCGGAACTGGGCATGACCGACGGGGTGAAGATTTTTGACTCGCTGGTTTCGGCGCTGGTCGAGAAGTAGCCCGTCCGGACTAAAGTCCGCAGCCAAATAATAAAGAGAGCGACGTTTCGGCGCGACTGAAGTCATGCCCTGATGCGAGTTCTTAGTTACCGAAACGCTTCCTTGTTCGCCACGAACGGCATCTTCTGGATGTCGCCGCCGTAATTTTGCTCCAGCACGTCGATCAGTCCCTGAACGCAGCGGCCAGCCATTCCGCCGTTCGGATCGACAGACAATCGCGTCTTGCGTCCCGCGCTGGCGAAGTGCGGATACAAGCGCAAGCGATCTTCGAGATCCAGATCGCGCAGCGGAGAATCGGCAGGCAACGGCTCGGTCTCGAACACGTCGAGCGCTGCACCGGCAATCCAGTTTTCTTTCAAAGCGCGAACTAATGCGACTTCATCGATCACCGCGCCGCGCGCGGTGTTCACCAGATAGGCGGTCGGCTTCATCATGCGAAAAGTCGTTTCATTAAAAAGTTGAAACGTGGGATGCTTCCCTTCTCCGTCGCGAATCAGCGGCACGTGAATGCTCACGTAATCAGCCTGATGTAGCGCATTTTCGAGCGACGCGTAGCGGATTGTTGTGCGCTCGCGCTGCAGGGCGTTCCGAAAACGAAGGTCCATCACCTCCTGCAGCGCGACGGTGAATTTTTCGTCGGGGCGGCTGGGGTGGTAGCACAATACGTTCATGTCGAAGCCGCTGCATTTCTTCGCCAGGGCCTGCCCGATGCGACCCGCGCCGATGATGGCGATGGTCTTGCCCGTCATCTCGTCACCCAAAAATGGCAGGTAGGGATGCCAATATCCCCAGCGGTTCTCGCGGACCAGCTTTTCGGCCGTCCAAAGCTTGCGGGAGAGAGCCGCGAGCGCGAAAAAAGCGAACTCGGCCGTCGCTTCCGTCAGAACATCCGGCGTGTGAGTGAACGGGACCCGGAAGCGATTGGCGGCGGCGCGGTCGATGTTGTCGACGCCCACGGCGTATTGCGCCACGCACTTGAGCGTTCCTTCCCCGGCCGCAAGAACCTCGGCATCGATCTTGTCGCGCAGGGTCGTAATCAGGCCATCGATTCCAGAGCGGACCTTGTCGAGGATCAGGCTTTTCGGCGGAGGCTCGGGATGGGGGTAAATCTCAACAAGGTAGCCGCGCTGGCGCAAGCGCTCGAATGCCCGGTCGCCGATGTCGGCAGTGGCGAAGACTCGCAACGGGGTCGAGGCATTCATTCCGAAGGTGATTGTAGCGTTTCGCGCCGAGAATCACGCTAACGAATGGATTGCCCAAGACTGGAACGTCCAAGCGCGATGGATCCCTCCTCCCCCCCACCCATCCTGAAAACAAAGGGTTTATTGCATGACTATACGTAACTTATTACAAGTAAAAGTACTTACACGCAAAGTATTACAAACAAATGGGTTACTTCTTCCCTATGTCAAAGAACACTAATCCTACCCAACTGCCGGCTGCCGATATCAGCCGACAGATGTCAGAACCGGAACCCAATCCGGCGCCAAGGATATTGTGGGGCGGGGCAAACGAGTCGTCACTAGAAATCGTGAGGGCGAAAAAACTTTAGTAACCAGTTGGTTCCGAAATGGGAAAAGGCGGTAGTCAGCTGCCAGTGGCCAGAGCACGGCAAGAATCAATCGCGGACGGCCCGTTTCGGGGAGCGTCGAGCGAAAAGTCGTTGTGTCCGAAACCGACGCGGAGTTGTTCCGATACGGCGGCTGGCAAGCGACTGCGGGCTCGGGCCTTGCTGCCTATATCTACTAATCCGTTATAAGTCTTAATTTTCAATGCCTTGCATGAACAGACGCGAAGCAGAGGCAAATTAGACTCAGACGATTGTGCGGGAGCGAAGATCGCGGGAAAGTGGCCTCACTTCGCCGGAATCACCGGCCACTGGAGTGAGGAACATGAAAAACATTCGCAGCCTGATCGCCGTTAGCCTGTTGTTCGCCGCCACCACCGCCGTTTTCGCCCAGATGGAGAACCGACCGCTGATGAAAGTGGACATCCCCTTCTCCTTCGCGGCGGACAACCACACTCTCCCGGCTGGTGAGTACTACGTTCTCTCCGTCACGCCTGAACGTGCCATTCGCCTTACCAGCACCGACGGCAAGCACACTCTCACGGTCAATGACCTGCCGAACTACACTGGCAGCCCCTCACCGAACAGCCGCCTGGTGTTCCACCGCTACGGCGACGAGTACTTCCTGGTGCAGGTCTGGACTAAGGGCGACAATGTGGCCCGCAATCCGATGGTGAGCCCGCGCGCCATGGAACTGGCCCGGGCCGGCAGTCACCCCGAGGACATGATCGTCCTGGCTTACGCCGGCAAGTAAGTTCCTCCCCAACCCACCAATACTCGGGGCGTCCGCCACGGCGGACGCCCCTTATTTCTTTGTCCCGAAACCTCTGCAACTCCCCCTCAGTAGTTCTCCACCATCCACACGTTGTTCTCGCCGGTAAGTTGCTCCAGCAGCACGTGCTTGCCGTCGGGCGACTGGATGGCCCAGTAGAAGCGGACATTCTTCTGGCCTTCGAGCCGCGCCTCATGTTTACCAGTGGGATCAACCTCCAGCACGGCGCTAGCCCCGCTCGGGCTCTGCGCGATCACGAACACGCTCTTACCGTTCGCGGTCCAATCGACATTGTTCGCGCGAGACCACCCATTGAGTTCGACTTCGTGCTTGCTTTGACCGTGCAGATCCATGAAGGTGACCTTCGGCTCCCCGCCGGAAATCACGTAGGCCAGCATCTGCCCATCTGGAGAGAGGCTCCAGTTCACCGCCTCGCCTTCAAATTGGAGGCTCGTTAATTCCTGGGTTGTTCCCGTGGCGGGATCGAAGGTAAAGAACCGGACGGTTCTCCCGTGCTGAGTATTGAGTACGCACACATTGGATGGACTTCGCGCACATTGATGGTTGTAGAGGTATTGCATTTGCAGCACCCGCCGTGGCGCGCCGCCTTGCGATGGCATCGCCATGATATTGGCGAATCCATTGGCTCCGCCGCCGCCCGTGGCCTCCTCCCCGATCTCGTACAAGATGTGCGAGCCATCCGGGCTCAAGCGTGGAAGAACGAATTGTGTACCGCCCTCGAGAAAGCACATCGGGCGTGACTTGATCGATGGCCTGCCGAAAAACTTCCAACTTCCGCCGCGGTTCGAAGCAAACAGCACCGCGCTGCCATCCGACGTCCAGGCTGACGCGATGTTACCGCTTTCGTCGAGGGTGAGGCGGCGGGGAGCGCCGAGTTGATCGCCCTTTTCGGCGGATTGTGTGATAAAGACTTGCGGTTGAGTACTGGCTCTCCATAGCACCAGCCGCTTGCCGATTGCGCTGGCGCTCAGGCCACCGATACGCCCGGCTCCGCGAGTGAGCACGACGGGATTTCCGTGCGCCGTCCCGGTCTTCTCGTCCACCCGAAGCGCCCACACGCCCATATCGCTGGTTCCGTTGGCTGAACTCTCGATTTGGGTGACCAGCATGCGGCCATCAGGGGCCCAAGCCAGAGGCGGTCGCAATTTGGTTGACGCCATGACTTTGTTGGGGGCCCTACCCTCGACATCCACCGTGCGGAGGGTCATCTTCGTGCTTTCCTCGGGGTCCCCGTACGCATTCCAAGAATTGCTGACAAAGGCGATCCTCCGTCCCGACGGCGACCAGGCCAGGCGGGGCGCCCAGCTTCCTTCGTACTGCGGGATGCTGAACCAGCCTCCAGTACTCAATATCTCTTTGGGTCCCACGCCGGTGACGATTTCTTTACCGTCTTTTCCATCGCTCCTCGCAACCCAAACGCCGACGGCAGCCCCATTGGCGCGCAAGAATGCGATCTTCGAGCCATCTGGAGAGACGACTCCTCCGCTGGCCTGCTCCATTAGCACCGTGGGATTGCCCCCGAGAATCGAGGCTTTCCAAAGTCCGGGAAATTCCTGCCCGCTCTCCGCCATAGTCAATAGCAGATGCGTGCCGTCGGGGTACCAACCCGTGGGAACCGCTTGAGAATCCTTGGGCAATTCCAGGGGCCGCGTCTCTCCGCTCTCAATGTGCCGGATGTAAACACCAGTCGAGTCGGAGTAAGCCACGTACTTGCCATCCGGCGAAATTACCGCCCCTGTCACGGGCGCGTCCGGCGGATTGGCGGTAATGCTCTGCTCTCTCGCCTCTCGCGCTGCTGTGGGACGCAACCACCATGCGATGCCGATGCCTAGCGCAAGCAGCACAACTCCCGCCGCAAGCAGTTGCCACAGTCGAATGTTGTTCCGCCAATACGGTGGGGAATCGATCGCTACGACTGCGGCGGGCTGAGTGACTGCTCCTTCCCCACCTACCGCCGCCTGTTGCACGGCCTGCACCGGTCCGGTGACGGCCGCTGGCGCAACAAAGCGGTAGCCGCGCTTCGCCAGTGTCTCGATGTAGCGGGGGTTGTCGGCGTCGTCGTTGAGCGCTTGTCGCAGCTTGCGGATGGCGTTATTCAGGCCGGTGTCGAAGTCAACGAAGGTGTCGGCGGGCCAGAGACGCTGTTGCAGTTCTTCGCGCGACACCACGGTCCCGGCGTTGGCGAGAAGTTCGACCAGCACGCGAAACGGCTGGTCCTGCAGCTTGATGCGAATGCCGTGCTTGCGGAGTTCTCCGTCGCGTTCGGAAAGTTCGTAGGGACCGAAGCGGAAAGTGCGAGCAGTTGATTGGGGAGACCCGGTGGCAGCCACTTACTTTGCGTCCTCGTGAATTGCAGCATGATACCTCGAACAGGGCGGACACAGACACAAAATCAGCTTGCCAAGTAACCAGCTAAACCACGGTTCGAATGGGCCACCACAAGCGGGGGATGATCCGGAACCGGGTATGGAGCGGGATCGGCGGAAATCGCCGGCGACTTCGATTGGTCGGAGAAAAAAGGCCCGCTCAGGAACGAGCGGGCCCAGAACCTCAGCAAGGAGGCTCTACAAGTTCTTCTTCGTCCACTGGTCGATGCGGTCGAGGGCGTTCTGGAGGTTCTCGACCGAGTTGGCCACGCTGAAGCGGAGGTAGCCTTCGCCGAACGCGCCGAATGCGGTTCCCGAAAGCCCAGCGACTCCAGCTTCGTCGAGCAGCGCGTCGGCCAGTTTCTTCGATGCCCAGCCCGTCTGCGTAATGTTCGGGAAAGTGTAGAACGCACCTTTCGGCAGCCGGCACGAAAATCCTTTGATCTGATTGATGCCGTTGACGAAGACATTGCGGCGCTGCTGGAACTCCAGCCGCATGCGCTCGGTCTCGCTCTGGTCGCCGCGAATAGCTTCGATGCCCGCGACCTGCGTGAAGCTGGCCGTGCAGGAGTTGGAGTTGGTCATCAGGCGAGCGATGTGGGTCGCCAGGTCGGCGCGCATTACGCCGTAACCCATGCGCCATCCGGTCATGGCGTAGGTCTTGGAGAAGCCATCGAGGATGATGGTGCGCTCCTTCATGCCTTCAACCGCGGAAATACTGAACTGCTCGCCTTCAAACAGCAAGCGTCCGTAAATCTCGTCGCTCAGGACCATGATGTCGCGGTCGCCGATGGCGGCGGCAATGTCGTAGATGTCGTTCTTCGTCAGCACGCCGCCGGTGGGGTTGTGCGGCGAGTTGAGGATGATCAGCTTGGTGCGGTCGTTGATCAGGCTCTTTAACTCGTTGACGTCGAGGCGGAAATCGCGCTCTTCGCGCAGCGGAATCGGAATGGCCTTGCCGCCGAGGAAATTGATCATCGACTCGTAGATCGGGAAGCCCGGGTTGGGATAGATGACCTCGTCGCCCTCTTCCACCAGCGCCAGCATGGTGAAAAAGATGATGGGCTTGCCGCCGGGAACAACGACCACTTCCTCGGGGGTAAATTTCACGCCACGGGACTTGGTGACATCTGCTGCGATGGCCTCGCGCAAGTCGGGCAGTCCGGCGGACGGACCGTAGTGCGTGTAGCCCATATGCAGAGCGTCAACCGCGGCCTCAACGATATTCTTGGGCGTGTCGAAATCGGGCTCGCCGATTTCGAGATGGACGATATGTTTGCCCTGCTTTTCCAGGGCGCGGGCCCGGACCAGGACTTCAAAGGCGGTCTCGGTGCCGAGACGCGACATGCGCTTGGCCAAGTTCAACTTGGCCGGAGCGGATACGGTAAGTGTGCTCATTTTCTTGTTCCTCGAGATTGCGCGACTCTTTGGCATGGGCCGTAAGAATCCAGTTCACATTCTGAGAGCAGTCACTGCCATGCGCAGTGACGCGCGGCCTAGATACTTGTGACGGAGCGCACGAAGAAAGCAGCTAGTCATTCGCTCTTCACCGCTTGGCAGGCGAGCGCCGCTGGCAAAGAACGCTGAACGGGTCGGTTTTACTCGTCGTATTCGATGCGAACGTCGATCTTCGCCGACTTTTCCAGCATGGCCGAGACTGAGCAGTACTTCTCTTTCGAAAGCCGCACGGCGTCTTCCATGGCTTTGTGCGTGACCTTGCCGCGGACACGATACACCAGCGTGATTTGTGTGAAAACTTTGGGGTGGTCTGCGGCCCGCTCGGCCTGGGCCTTCACCTCGAGGCCGGTAAAGGGCTCCCGCTTCTTGCGCAGGATCCCGACGACGTCGCTGGCGGTGCAGCCGCACAGCGCAATCAGAGTCAGCTCGATGGGTGTGCTGGCTGTCTTCACGTCTCCAGCATCCATCACCAATGCATGGCCGGTGGAGGCTTCCCCCAGAAACCGGTCTTGGTCGGTCCAGATGGCTTTGGCTTCAGTCATGGCTTTCGTCTTTGGCTTCCCAGAGGCTCAATTGGGTTTCGGTTCGGCCGAAGGGGTCGCCGCGGCCGGCTGCTGCTTCTTCTTCGTGTTGTCATAGATGGAGTACTGAGCCTTGGGCCGCTTCAAACGGATGTCGATGTTCATATCCGGCTTGTCGATCTGGTAGTCGTCGCCGAAGGTCTGCATGCCGGGAACCAGCACTTGAATCCTGAGCAAGCCGTAGGGGATGCCCTCGGTCGCAGCGTTGCCCTCGTTATCGGTCTTGAGCTGGAAGCCGCCTTTCTCTTGCTGGCCCTCCTTGTTTACCAGGTGCAGGACGACACTCGCATTACGAACCGGTTTATTGTTGTCGTCTTTCACAACCGTGAAGTGAAGGTTCGCCATCTGCTCCGGGGCAGAGCTCTTGTCTTTCGCGAATACCGACAGGGCCATCAATCCAACGCCCAGAACGCAAGTCAGACGGATGAGACTTCTCATGTGGCTATTTTAGGCAGGCGCGCGCCGGGCTGCAATGCCTGGATCAGTCGGGGGTGGGATCGCTGCGTTTCAGGGTGGGACGTTCGTCGGCGGGATCGGTGGTGGTCGCAGCCGCCGGGGCTTTGCCGTCCGTGGTGGCACTGAAAACTTGGTCATCTTCCGTATTCTTGCGCAGGACCGGGCGGTTGGGGGGATCGTCTGGGTTTGAGCGGCGCCCACTCTGGAGAGACATGAGCCGCGCCTTCATGGCTTCGAAATCGCTGGTGTCGACCAAGTAGCTCTCGCGGTCCGGGAAATACTTACTGATCTCCGCCTGGGCCGCGGTGATGCGGTCCGCCGTCATGGGGTGGGTGGAGAACAGCTTGGCAATCTTGTTGTGCTTCTGTTTCTCTTGCGCCTTGAGCCGTTCGAAGAACTGGATAAATGCCTGCGGATCGTATCCTGCGGCGTAATCGTATTCCAGACCCAGCATGTCGGCCTCGCGCTCGGAGTCGCGGGAAAACTTCAGGAAGCTCATAGGCACCGCAATGCTGGCTATTTCGGCAATCGCGTAGCCGGCCGGCCCGCCTACGAACATCAGCGGGATCGAGGCCATGTTCCAGATCTGCTGCTTGGTCATGTTCTTGGTGGCATGGCGTGCGGCTACGTGGGCGATTTCGTGGGCCATAATCGCCGCCAATTCCGCTTCGCTGTCCGCGGCCAGGATGAGTCCGCTGTCCACGTAGAAGAAGCCTCCGGGCAGCGCAAAGGCATTGATCTCGCCGCTGTCGATTACCTTGATGGTGAAGGGCACACGAGAATCGGAGTTGCGAACCAGGCTCTGACCGATGCGGTTCACATAGGTCGTGATTTCCGGATCGGTGACCATCTTGGAACTCTGCTCCACCTGCTTCGCCAGGTCTTGCCCGACGGCGATTTCGCGCTCCAGCGAGTAGAAGTTCAACCCACCACCTATGTTTCGATGCCCAATCATGGTGACGTCGTACTTGGCGGGCTCGTCCGTGGGCGGAGCCGTTGGCGCTGGCGGCGGTGGCAAATCAGGCTTGCCCGGCACACTGTTTGTGGCTGGCGCTGCAGCTCCAGCTTGTGGCGATTCGGCTAGCGAAACATTGGCCGTCCGGGTATTGCCTGTGGGCTGTGCCTGGGAAGGAGCAGCGGCGTCTTGACCTGACGATGCGGCTTGGGTTGTGACAGAGGGAGCGACTGATGGCGGTGATTGCGCCGCCGCGAGTCCGACAAAACACACCAACGCTGCGCTTAACGTAATGCTCCGAGCGGACAATGGCGTCCAGTTGGCGGACAGACTCATACCGTTATGAAACCCATACACCTTCGCGAACGATAATGCAACTTTGGAATATGAACCAGTACCACAGACGTGGAGTTAGTGCGTTAGCTCCCGGTCAGGTGGGCACAGAGCATCGAAGCTGCTGTAATTAAGCAAGTTGTCTCAGTTTTGAAATTTGAGTGAACCACACTCATATCTGACTTGACTTTTGTGCGGCTTTCGGGGTACATTAGCACTCGTAGGGCTTGAGTGCTAGCAGCCGTCTCGGGCTGCTTCTGAGCCTCAAGGTCTGAAATGAGACAGGATCCCAAAGCTGATGCAAGTGCTGTGTCCAATCGAGAAACCGCAAATGGGCCGGCCAGACTTTATCGCAATCCAATTCGAACCAACTGATTGAAAGGAGTACCAGAGAATGTCTACCAAGCTAACTCCCCTGCATGACCGTATCGTGATTCGTCGTGTGGAAGAGGCCGAAACCTCACGGGGTGGAATCATCATTCCCGACAGTGCCAAAGACAAGCCGCAGGAAGGCGAAGTGATCTCCGTCGGCCGTGGTAAGAGCAACGACAAGGGCGAGGTCTTCCCGTTGGTGGTGAAAGCGGGCGATCGCGTTCTGTTCGGCAAGTACGCCGGCACCGAGATCAAGATCGACGGCGAAGACTTCCTGATCATGCGCGAGGAAGAAGTCCTCGGCGTGCTGGAAGGCGCTGCCAAGCCGGCCCTGGCGAAGAAGTAAGTACCGTCAGTCGCGGCTGCCACGGCATTCTGGCAACTGACAACTGACCACTGACAACTGATTTCAAGGAGATTGAAAAAATGGCAAAGCAGATTCTGCACGGGGAAGAGTCGCGGCAGTCCATCCTGCGGGGCGTTAACGTCCTGGCGGATGCCGTGAAGGTCACCCTCGGCCCCAAGGGCCGCAACGTAGTCATCGAGAAGAAGTTCGGTTCGCCGCTCATCACCAAGGACGGCGTCACCGTAGCCAAAGAAATCGAGCTGAAGGACCCGCTCGAGAACATGGGCGCACAGATGGTGCGCGAAGTCGCCAGCAAGACCTCGGACGTGGCCGGCGACGGAACGACCACCGCGACCGTTCTGGCGCAGGCGATCTATCGCGAAGGCGTAAAGACCGTTGCCGCCGGCGTGAACCCGATGGCCCTGAAGCGTGGCATTGAGAAGGCCGTTACCGCGGTTTGCGGTACCGTCGACAACGATGGCAACCGCAGCGGCAGCGCCCTCGACAAGCTGTCGCAGAAGGTCACCGGCGACATGATCGCCCAGGTTGGCACGATTTCAGCCAACAACGACGAGACCATCGGCAAGATCATCGCGGAAGCGATGAAGAAGGTCGGCAAAGACGGCGTCATTACCGTGGAAGAGTCGAAGACGATGGAGACACAGTTGGAAGTCGTCGAAGGCATGCAGTTCGACCGCGGCTACCTGTCCCCGTACTTCGTGACCGATCCCGAGCGCATGGAGTCTGTGCAGGAGAACCCCTACATCCTGATCCACGAGAAGAAGATCTCGTCGATGAAGGACCTGCTACCGTTGCTCGAACAGATCGCAAAGGGCGGCCGTCCGCTGGTGATCATCGCTGAGGACGTGGAAGGCGAAGCGCTGGCGACCCTCGTGGTCAACAAGCTGCGCGGCACCTTGAACGTATCTGCCGTGAAGGCCCCTGGTTTCGGGGATCGTCGCAAGGCCATGTTGCAGGACATCGCAATCCTGACCGGCGGCAAGGCCATCACCGAAGACCTCGGCATCAAGCTGGAGAACGTGCAGATGACCGATCTCGGCCAGGCCAAGAAAGTCACCATCGACAAGGACAACACGACCATCGTCGAGGGCAAGGGCAAGGCAGAGGACATTTCGGGCCGCGTAAAGGAAATTCGCAGCCAGGTCGAAAAGACCACGAGCGACTACGACCGCGAGAAGTTGCAGGAGCGGTTGGCCAAGCTGGTGGGCGGAGTTGCCGTAATCAAAGTCGGCGCTGCGACCGAAACCGAAATGAAGGAAAAGAAAGCCCGCGTGGAAGACGCGATGCATGCCACCCGCGCTGCAGTCGAGGAAGGTATCGTCCCGGGCGGCGGCGTGGCACTTCTGCGCAGCGCTGACGCGGTGGCGGCGCTGGACTTGGAAGGCGATGAGAAGATCGGCGCGAACATCGTGCGCCGCGCACTCGAAGAGCCGCTTCGCCAGATTGTTGGCAATGCCGGCGAAGAGGGAGCCATCATCGTAGGCCGTATCAAGGAGTCGAAGGAAACCAACTTCGGCTACAACGCCCAGACCAACCAGTTCGAAGATCTGGTCAAGGCTGGCGTTATCGATCCGACCAAGGTGACCCGGACGGCCCTGCAGAATGCAGGCTCGATCGCGTCGCTGATGCTCACCACCGAAGCCCTCGTCGCGGAGTTGCCGGAAGAGAAGAAGGAACCGGCGATGCCTCACGGCGGCGGCGGCATGGGCGGAATGTACTAAGCAGCAGCCATTAGCAATTAGCTAACCGAGAAAGCAGAGGCCTCGCAGCGATGCGGGGCCTTTCGCTGTCTGTTATGCTTAGGCCAGCGGTCCGGGGTTCTCGAGCCTTCTCTCCTGCCAATTCTATTTTGTGAATATTTTGCAAAGTGAGCAATATTGCACAGTTTCCCGTCTGGAGGATATGAGACCCTACTGCCCACGAGAGTTGCCCGTGGAATTGACGTAACCCATTTCCCGGTCTGACTCCGGCGTTTTTCAAGAGCGTCCCTCTGCGACCTCAGCGCGCGCCTGGCTGACGAGCCCTGGCACCCTCGAAGGGAGCTATACGCGCGTGAAGGTTCATCTGATCAACCCGAGCCATGTTTCTTTTGGTACCGCCGTCATCACTCCTCGCTGGCTGTACGTGCTCGCCGGCGCCACTCCGCGTTCTTATGGCGACCCCGTTTTGGTCGACGAGACGTTGGCCTTGCTGGATCCGGCGACCATAGAGCCCGGAGATATCGTCGGCATCAGCGTACACACTGGCAATGCGCTGCGCGGCTATGAAGTCGGACGCGATGCGCGCGCCCGCGGAGCCTATGTCGTTTACGGCGGCATTCATGCCACGTTATATCCGGAAGAAGCGCTGGAACTCGGCGGCGCTCATTCCGTCGTGAAGGGCGATGGCGACGTGGTCTGGGCGCAAGCGCTCGCCGACTGTCTCAGCGGTACGCCAAAATCGATCTACGAAGGCGGGCGCATTGACGCGGACCAGTTCTCCGCCGCACGCTGGGACCTGATTCCCCGGAAGAGTTACATGTGGGCCTCAGTGCAGACGGTGCGCGGTTGCCCCAAGCACTGCTCGTTCTGCTCAGTATGGCGCACCGACGGACAAAAGCCGCGCCAGAGACCCGCCGATGCCGTGGTCGAAGAAATCGTGCAGTTGCGGCGGCAGGGCTTCCGCTTCATAGCGCTGGCCGACGATAACTTCTATCCCGTCACGTTGACCGACCTCGAACTGGCGGGCCGCCAGAAGAACAAGGCCCACCTGGAGCAACTGAAGGCCGTGCGCGCCGAACGGTTCGAACTGATGGCTCGCCTGGCGCAACTGCCCAAAGACACCGTTTTCTACACCCAGATCACCATGGAGGCCGCCGAAGATGACGAGTTCCTCAATGCGATGAAATCGGCGCACATACTGGGTGCGCTGGTGGGCGTGGAAGCGGTCACTCCCGACGGCCTGAAAGACGTGTACAAAGACTTCAATCTCTCTGGCCAGGCGTTGATCGACCGGCTGAAGAATTTCCGCGCCCACGGCATTCACGTTCTGGGCTCGTTTATCTTCGGCCTGCCCAGCGACAAACCCTCGACCTTTGACGCCACCGCGGCGCTAGCTGATGCCGCCGACTTGACCTTCGCACAGTTCGTCATTCTGACGCCGTTCCCCGGCACCGTGGATTTCGCCAAGTGGGAAAAGACCGTCGATGTGACGACCGCGAACGTGAACGGCATCCCGCTGACCCGCCGCTGGCTGATTCCGCAAGAGACACGGCCCAAATATTTCGGGCTTCATCCCACCATGTCGGCCGATGAAGTACGGCAGCGTACGCAAGCCGTCTGGGACAAGTTCTACAGCTTCGATTCGATCTGGAGAAGGTCGAGTTTCTTGAAGTCGGTGAAGGCGCGCGCCGCGTTTGTGCTGATTTCCAAGATTTATCGACAGATGTACGCCGACACCGGCATCACCACCGACAGCGCGCGGATGGCCCGTTCGACGAAGATCGCAAGCTGGCTGGCGAAACCCTGTCGCTTGCTGTTTGCGGGTAAGCCGATGCCTGACCTTGAAATTCCGCCGTCGCCGGGAATGTATCCCGAGCCGGAGATGGCCGCGGGCGATTAAATCTCGTCTAGCCACATCGTCAAGAAGGCCTCGCTGGAATGCGAGGCCTTACTTCTGTATCCATCAGAAAAGACGATCAGGCTGCGATGGCCGCCTGGTATTCCTCGTATGTGTCCTTGAAGTCGGTGATGGTGTGATCGTGCTCGAAGTGCCAGATACGAGTGGCGACTTCGTCGATCAGGTCGTGATCGTGCGAAACCAGCAGCACGGTTCCCTGGAAGCGCTGCAACGCTATGTTCAGCGCATTGATCGACTCCAGGTCCAGGTGATTGGTCGGCTCGTCGAAGATCAGCACGTTGGGCTTTTGCAGCATCAGCTTGCAGAAGAGCAACCGCGCCGCTTCGCCTCCGGACAGTACGTCGGTCTTTTTGTTACCGTCTTCCTTCTGGAAGAGCATCTGCCCGAGCAGCCCGCGAATCTCTTCGTACGCCGCGCCCGGCTCCCACTGATGCAGCCAGTCAGCAACGGTCATGCCCGGCTGAATCAGCGCTTTGTGATCCTGCGCGAAGTATCCTACCGATACCTCGTGCCCCCAAATGACTTTGCCATCGTCGATGAGCGGCCCGTCATAGCCGCTGGTCTTGCGCAGCTCGGCTTCCGGCGTGGTCGGCGAATTGGCCAGGATGGCGTTGAGCAGCGAAGTCTTCCCTGCTCCGTTGCGGCCCACCAGGGCGATTTTCTCCCCGCGGTTGACGTTGGCTGTGAACCCGCGCAGCACGTGATTGTCGCAGTACGACTTATCAACGCCGTGCAGTTCGAGTACGTGCTTACCCGAGGGCCGCTTCTGTTCGAACTTCAGAAACGGGCGTGCGATGTTGGAGCGCGCCAGTTCGCCAACCGCCAGACGCTCGACTTCTTTGCGCCGCGACTGCACCTGGCTGGAGCGCGTGCCCGCCGAGAAGCGCGCGATAAATTCATTCAACTGAGCGATCTTCTTCTCGCGCTGCGCGTTCTGGCTCTCGATCTGCGAGCGGATTTGCGTCTTGGCCAAGACCATCTCATCATAGGTGCCGGTGTAGGTGATGATGGTTTCGTAGTCGATGTCGGCGATGTGCGTGCATACGCTGTTGAGGAAGTGGCGATCGTGTGAGATGACGATGAGCACGCCCTCGTAGTTATTCAGGAAACCCTGCAGCCAGTGGATCGAGTCGAGATCGAGGTGGTTCGTCGGCTCGTCGAGCAGCAGCGCCTGAGGGTGCCCGAACAGCGCCTGCGCCAACAGGACGCGGACCTTTTGCCCACCCTGCAGTTCGCTCATCGGCCGCTCGTGCAGCTCGTCTTCGATGTCGAGGCCCTGGAGCAGGATCGCGGCGTCTGCCTCGGCGGAATAGCCGTCTTCTTCGCCAACGATGCCTTCCAACTCACCGAGGCGCATTCCGTCTTCGTCGGTGAACTCAGTCTTCTCGTAGATGTGGTCCCGTTCTTGCAAAGCGGCCCAAAGGCGCTTGTTGCCCATCATGACCGTGTCGATCACGCGAAAGGCATCAAAGGCAAACTGGTCCTGGTTCAGGACACCAAACTTCTTGGGGCGAACTACGCTTCCCTTCTGCGGATCGAGTTCGCCGGTCAGAAGCTTCATGAACGTGGACTTGCCCGATCCGTTGGGACCGGTCAGACCGAAGCGCTTCCCCGGGGTAAACGCGGTGGAGACATCATCGAACAACACTTTTGCGCCGTAGCGCATGGAAACTGCACTGACTGAAATCATGATTTGTCTGGGACTGCGGAAATTCGCAAACAGGGCGGGTCGCAGCTACTTATTTAGATTAGCACGGCGGTATGAAAGGTTCATGAAAAGCCCCGCCGAAGCGGGGCTGATTTACTAACGGTAACGCGGGTAAACACTACTGTTCCTCGGCCTCGTCCTCGGCTTCGAGGCTGACCACCCGCCAAGTCTTGTCAGGATTGATCGCCGTCATGGCCTTGGCCAGGTCCGCAGTTTTGGGGCCCAGGTCCTTTTCGTAGATTGCGCCGTTCAGATTGACGATGAAGGTCATCACGCCTGAGTTGCGGTACTCCGCTGGATAGGCCACAAACGCGAAGCCCTCGGTCATGGCGCCGTCTTTGATGTAGCTCTTGGCGCCACCGGGGGCGTCAGGTCCCTGGGCGGTCAGCAGCCGGAAAAAGTATCCGTGGAAGGAGTCGCCGGACTTGGTGTAGCCTTCGCCGGCGGCGTACTTGAAGACCGGGCCAATGGGGCTCTGCGGCTCACCCTCGGCAGTCTTCCAGTAGAGGCCATTCTGCTTGCCCTCGTCGCTGATGAACTTCTGGGCGTACTGGTGCACTGTGCTGCCGTCGTGCAGGGCAGCAAAGTACTCTTCCTGCGCGTCAGCCAGAGCCGTGCATACGCGGATAGCGGCATACTCATTCTTGCCGATGCGTCGATAGAGAATTTCCTCAGCGCCGGCCTTGGTGTCGTAATACCATTCGCCGTTCGCGGCCTTTTTCAGCGGGATGGGAAAAGGCCAGTTGTCGGCGCCTATGAACAGCGTCTGTTCGCCATTGGTTTCCAGTCCCCAGCGGTTCATTTGCTCGAACCGCTCGGTGAAAAAGTCCTGGTTCTTCTTGTCCTGGACCGCGTCGCCGGAGGAAATAATCGGCTTGGACGAGGCGCCCAGCACGGCCTCCATCGCGGCGGTATCGCCTGCCTTGGCGGCATCGTACAGGGCCTTGCCGGCGTCCTGGGGCGAGGCGAATGTCTTCTGCCCAGCCTCTTGCGCCGAGCTCGCAAGCGAGAACAGCATGAAACACGCAATTCCAACCACCGCCCAAGTCTGGGCCTTCCGGTATTTCTTCGTGATCATCGACATTTCCAATCTCCATCAGGGCTATGCAGCGTTCAACACGATGGCAACGGGGCCGAGGCGAGCGGACTAGCGCTTGCGGGCTCCGCCTCCGGCCGGCTTGGCAGCGGGACGGCTCTGCGCCGCGGGCTTGGACGCACCCATGCTCTGCTTGCCGCGATTCGAGTCCGCGCGGGCGTTGCCGCCTTTGCTGTAACCCGACATGGCGCTGTTGTTGCCGCCACCCTGGGAACGGTTTCCGTAGCCGCGGTCCGCCGAACTGGGCCGATTGTTGGTGCTAGCGCCAGGACGGTTGCCGGTGTTGGCGTTATTTCCGGGACGGTTGCCAGCGTTGTTGTTATTTCCCGGCCGATTGTTGGTGCCCTGGTTGGGTCGATTGTTCGCGTTGCTGTTGTTTCCGGGACGGTTCTTATTGCCGCCAACGTTCACGTCACCGTTGACATTCACCGTGTTGCCGCCCTTGTTCACGGTATTGCCGCTGTTGCGATTGCCGCTATTCTTGTTACCGCTCCACGCCGCCTTGTTGTTGCTGGCGTTGTTGTAGCGATTGTTGTTGTTGCTGTTATAGCGACCGTTATTGTTGTAGGGGACTGGCCGGTTGTTGTTCCGGTAGTACGGATTGTTGTTGTACCGGTTGTTGCCGTAAAACGTATTGCTGCGCGACACGTAAACGTTGTTCTGGTACACGACGTTCCCGCCGTGCCAGTTGCAACCCCAGCCGCCGCCGTAATAGCCCCAGCCGCAGCAACTGTTGTTCATCGAAGCGCCGATCGCCATTCCCACTCCAAATGAAATGAGGCCGGTGGTAACCAGCGCCGCCGTGCTGTAGCCCGGGGGATTGTACGGAGTGCCGTAAACCACGGTTGGGTTGTACGACGGCACATACACCACCTGCGGGTTGGCCTGCTGGATCACAATGGTCTGCGGGCTCTCCTGCACAACCTTGATTTCCGGAGTCGTCTTCAGATTTCCAGCGTCCTTGGCCTGTTTCCGTAGGCGCTGGATCGCGTCCATCACGTCCTTCTGCTGGTTGAAGGCCGCGTCGCCAAGCGCTGAAGTCCAGGCGAGGTTTTTCGCCATCTGGTCCAGCACCGTCGGGAACTGAGTCAGCGCCTTAACGCTGGGGTCCCACGGCTGCTTGTCAACCGCCGTCATGAGCGCCTGATCTTTCAGGCCTCCATTGCTGTTGACCCAATTGCTGGCCGCAGTAACCTGGTCAGGATAGGTCGCCGCGCCGAGGATTTGCGCGATCAACTGGTCGGGGTACAGCGCGATCGGCGATACGATTGCGTCGATGTCAGCCGACGTCAGGGGCGCCTGGTCGGCTTCCTGATACGGAGGTTCGTACATGGGCATCGCCAGCGCACTGGGGCTGGTGGCCATCATCGTCGCACCAGCGACGAGAATCGCGAGAAACTCTTTCAACGTCTTCATGGGAAAGACTCCAATCTACTGCACGGGTAAGGCCATAGGCCCTGCACTACAAAATTCCAGACGGACACGACTAATCACAGAGCACTTGCAGAAAAGCGTGGCAGGCCCAAGACAGGCACACCACTAGCTCTGCATTGCGGGGGGCAGAAAAGATAATACCACTTGCGGCAACGAATCAGCAGGGCGGCTGCGCGCCAATCGGCAGCCATGTATCCTTTCCACAGGTGGCTCCGCCCCGCAGCGCGGAGCCGGGGAGAAGCGACGTTTGACCGAACGCCTGTACTACGACGATCCAACCCTATTGGAGTTCGAGGCAGCGGTTGCCGCCGTCGAAAACCGTGAGGCCGGTGTCTTCGTTTGCCTGGACCGGTCGGCCTTCTACCCCACAAGCGGCGGTCAGAATTTCGATACCGGAGCGCTCGAATCTCCGGCGAACGGCGAGGGCTTGCGGGTCACTGACGTCCTGGAAGACGAGCAGACCGGCGACGTGTGGCACCGCGTAGAACATGCTGCCGATTGGCTGAAGCCGCAAGCCACGGTGCGGGGACAGATTGACGCAGCTCGCCGGCTTGACCATCGGCAACAACACTCCGGCCAGCACGTTCTGTCGGCGGCCTTTGAGCGACTTTTCGGTTTCGCGACGGCGTCCTTCCACATGGGCGACGAGAGCTGCACCATCGACCTGGCCACAGACAAGGTCAGCGCTCAGCAACTGGAAGCCGCCGAACGTTTGGCCAATCAAACCATCGCTGAGGACCGTCCGGTCGAGATTCGCTATGCCACTCCGGACGAGGCAAAGAGCATGGGGGTGCGCAAGATTCCAGCGGCGGTGCGCGACAAACTGCGCCTAATCGACATGGGCGGCTTTGATCTGAATGCCTGCGGCGGCACCCACGTGCGCAGTACAGGGGAAATCGGTTCGATCCTCTTGCGCAAGACCGAAAAGGTGAAGCAAGGCGTGCGGGTCGAGTTCGTCTGCGGATTGCGGGCCGTTGCCACCGCGCGTCGCGACTTCCAGACGCTCACCGAGGCGGCTTCTCTGTTTTCAACCCAGATTTGGGAAGTGCCGGCGCAAGTGCGGAAGTCGCTGGACGAGGCCAAAGCCGCGCAAAAGTCCCAGCACAAGCTGCTCGAAGAGGTGGCGGAGTTGCAGGCGTCGAACCTGCTGCGCGCAGCCGAGGAGCGTCCCGCTGGCAGCGGACAGAAACTGGTTGTCGAGTTCTTCCCCGACCGCAACCTCGATTTCATCAAGATGCTGGCGCAGAAGCTGACACGGCTCGACAAGGCAAAAGCCCTGTTGGGCTGCGGCGGCGCACAGCCCTCGCTCGTCTTCGCTCAGACCTCCGGTCTGAGCAGCGACATGGGGGCATTAATGAAAGAGACGATGCAGAAGTTGGGCACGCGCGGCGGAGGCAATCGCGACATGGCGCAGGGCGGAGCGCCCGATGCCGCGTCCGCCGAACAGGCCCTGCAGGATGCCGCCGCCGCGATAGGATAAGTCAGGCCGCAACTCGCCTGAAGCAGGTCAAATTTGGATTCCAAGGTCATTCTCGTTGCCGTGCTGATCCGCCTCGGCGTGGCCGCTGCGATCAGCAGCGTGCTGGTGCGCGCCCGGCGATTTCGGGTGCTGCTGTTCCGCGAAGAACGCACGCTGGGCGAGAAGATCGAAGTCGTCCTGATCATGGGCATCCCAATTGCCCTCGGTGTTCTCGCACGAGGCTGGGTCCGCCCCTTCTACTCGGCCGATATGTCGTTCGAGGGGGCTATCCTGATGGGCGTCATCGCTGGTCGCGCTGCGGGGACGATGGGCGGCATCTTGGTTTCCCTTCCTTCGCTGCTGTTAGGTGAGTGGCTGGCGTTACCGATGAACGTGCTGGCCGGCTTCCTCTCCGGACTACTGCGCCACGTGGCCACTGACCGTGAGGCGGTGTGGTCGTTTTCGCCGCTGTTTGACCTGAGCATCTACCACTGGATTCGCCGCAGTATTCGCAAGTCGTTGATCGACTGGCAAACGTCGTTCTTGCTGCTGATTTTGGCTCTGGAGTTTGTGCGCATCCAGCTCCACCGCGCGTTTCCCAGGCGGATATTCGCGCTCGACAGCGATAACTGGGGAGTCGAGCTGGCGGTCTATGCCGGCACCGTCATGGCCGTGGCCATTGCGCTCAAGGTATTGAACAATGTCCGCATCGAGATGAAGCTGGAACAACAGGAGCGCCTCTTGCTCCAGGCCCGCATGGCAGCGCTGCAAAACCAAATCAACCCGCACTTCCTGTTCAACACCTTGAATTCCGTTTCGTCGCTGGTGCGGCGTGATCCCGACTCCGCGCGCGAGATGATCGTCAAACTGAGCAACATCCTGCGCCGCCTGCTGCGTAAAGGCGACTCGTTCGTACCACTGCGCGAGGAAGTGGAATTTCTTGACGACTACCTCGACATCGAAGTGGTACGTTTCGGGCGCGACAAGCTGAAGATCGTCAAAGAGCTCGAACCAAGCTCACTCGACCACCTTGTGCCCAGCATGATTCTGCAGCCACTCGTGGAAAATGCCCTAAAGCATGGCCTCGCCGACAAGGTCGAAGGCGGCAGCATCTTCCTTCGAAGCCGTACCTCCAACGGCCGCATCGTCATCGAGGTCGAAGACGACGGCGTCGGCATGCCGCCGTCGGGTACCAGCGACTCGTCGGGCACAGGCATTGGCATGGCCAACGTCTCCGAGCGCCTGCAGGTGGTGTACGGCGATGCCGCTGAGATTACGGTGGAAAGCCAGCCCGGACGCGGCACGCTGGTGCGATTGATGTTGCCAGTGCTGTTCGCCGATGACCTGGGCGGCTCCGTTGCCGGAGCGATCTACGAAGCCCGCTCCAGCACCTCGCGGTAGTAACTCTCGTACATGGGGATGATCTTGGTGGCGCAGAAGCGCGCCTGCGCCAGGGCGCGCGCCGAAACTCCCATGTCTTGCAGCCGCTCCTCGTCCGAAAGGATTTCGACGGCGTACTCCGCCATTGCATCGACGTCGCCGACCGCAGCCAGGAACCCGGTCTTGCCGTGCTGAATCACTTCCGGCACGCCGCCCGCATCGGTGGCGATAGGCACAACCTGGCAGGCCATGCCTTCCAGCGCCGCCAGTCCAAACGATTCCAACTGGCTCGGCATGAGCATGACGTCAGCCAGCGGAAGCTTCTCGTAAATGCGGTCCTGCTTGCCCATGAAATGGATTTTGTCGTGGATTCCCTTCTCCACCGAGAGCCACTCGGCGCTGGCCCGCTCGGGGCCGTCTCCGATCATCATCAGCCGGGCCGGAATCTGCTTCTGGATGCGGTCAAAAATCTCGATGACATCCTGAATTCGCTTTACTGGACGGAAATTTGACAGGTGCACTAGCAATCGTTCGTCCGGCTTGGCGTAATCCAACCGCTGCTGCATGATTTCGGGAGTGCGGTGATACATATCGCAATTCACGAAGTTGGGAATCACCTTGATGGGCTTGGTGATCCCGAAAACTTCGAGCGTCCGCTTCGCGAGATACTGCGAAATCGAGGTCACGCCGTCGCTCTGTTCGATGGAAAAGCGGGTAATTGGCAAATAGGACGGGTCGGCCCCTACCAGCGTGATGTCGGTGCCGTGCAGGGTTGTCACATAGGGCAGGTAGCGGCTCTTGCGATGGGTATCGCACGAGAGCATCTGGCGCGCCAGCATGGCGCTCACCGAGTGCGGAATCGCGTAGTGCACGTGCAACAGGTCGAGGTGCAACACCTCGGCAATCTCGGCCATGCGCGTCGCCAGAGCCAGGTCATAAGGCGGATATTCGAACAGCGGATACCGCGAGACTTCCACTTCGTGGTAGTGGATGTTGGGCTCAGCCACGGAAAGACGGATAGGCTGCGAGTAGGAGATGAAGTGGATCTCGTGCCCGCGCCGGGCCAACTCCAGTCCGAGTTCGGTGGCTACTATGCCGCTACCGCCATACGTGGGATAACAGGTGATGCCGATCTTCATCGCGTGACGGTCCTATTCTTTTTGCCGGGCACTGTGTTTTCGCATCGTAGTCGGCGTGTTCCTCTGCCGCCCATTGCGAACCAAGGCATTGGATGGATTCTACGCGCCGGAGATTCAGTCACCCTCCGCGTAAAAAAAGCGCCCGCCGCGGCGAGCGCTTACAAGGAGAGAACGAAACTTAGCCGAGATTCAGAGCACGCTTGAACGATCCCTTGTCGTTCTTGATCTTGTCCTGCAGCAGCATGATCGCGTAGATGAGCTGCTCCGGACGCGGGGGGCATCCGGGAACGTACACATCGACCGGAATCCACTGGTTCACGCCCTGCACCAGCGCATAGTTATTGAACACGCCACCGGAAGTCGCGCACGCGCCCATCGAGATGACCCACTTCGGTTCCGGCATCTGCTGATAGAGCTCGCGAATGACCGGGGCCATCTTGTTGGACACGCGGCCGGCAATAATCATCAGGTCCGACTGCCGCGGCGAAGGACGAAACACCTCGGCGCCAAAGCGTGCAATGTCAAAGCGCGACGCGCCCATCGACATCATCTCGATGGCACAGCAGGCCAGCCCGAAGGTCATCGGCCAGATCGAATTCTTGCGCACCCAGTTGACGACGCTGTCGAGCGACGCCAGGATGATGCCCTCATGCTGCTGTCCGCCGAACGTCATGCGCAGCGTCTGGGCGCGTTCTTCCTCGGATCCGCCGAGGTTGCCAAACCGCTCCGAGCCGGGCTCGGGATTCTCGAACTTGGGAATACGTGTGCCGGAGTTCATCGCTGTCATTATACCTATTACATTCGATGGCATGCCGACCCACGATGATTCAGCCGGACCGCCCGCCGCCTTGCTACCGAGGAGAATTTACTAACTTCGCCATGCGCACCACGGTCATGGTTAAGCCCTTGTCCAGCGGGACTTCGATGCGTTCAACTTCATGGTAGCCGTGCACGGAATACAGGCGAACTCCGGTCAGCGTGGAGCCCATTTCGAGACTCCGGAACCCCTCGGCCACAGCCGCCTGCTCACACGCCCGCAGCAGCGCGCTGCCAATGCCTCGCCGCTCCCATCCCGGCCGCACAAAGAAGGCGCGAATCTTTGCCGCGTCCTTCGCCGGATCCAGTAGCTGGGGCTGACGGCTGGCGACGTGTTGATCGCCGCCAAAGAGCGTGCGACGCCGGCTCCAGCCGCCGCAGGCCACGATCTGGCCGTCAAGCTCGGCGGCGTAGTACGTGCCATCGCGAATCAGCTGGGTATCGACGCCATACACCAGCCGGATGGCAGCCTTGCGTTGCGCCTCGTCATAATCCCTGGCTTGCAGCACCCGCACCGACTCGGCAAGCAGGGTCTGCAGCACGGGCACCTCGTCCAGTGTGGCTGGCCGGATGATGTATGGTGCGGGCGATTGTGACATTGCGATCCGCGTCGCTCAGGTTGTAAGCACAACCTTGCCAAACTGGGCGCTCCCTGCCAGGTATTCATGGGCCGCGCGGGTTTCACTCAGGGGAAAAGTCTTGTCCACCACTGGCTTCAACTTGCCGGAGTACACATGCTTCAGCACCTCTTCCAGCTCGCCCATGCCTCCCATGTAGGATCCGTGAAACGAGAGCTGGCGCGCAAACAGCACCCGCAGGTCAAGCGATGCGTCGTAGCCTGTGGTGGCTCCGCAGGTAACCAGCGTGCCGCCGTATTTCATCGACTTGATGCACTCCGCCCATGTCGCCGTGCCGACGTGCTCGAAAACAACATCGACCCCGCGCTTGCTCGTGATGCGCTTCACCTCGTCGGAAATCTTCTGCTTGTAATGATCAATCAGGAAGTCGGCGCCCAGTTCCCGCGCTTTGGCCAGCTTGTGCTCGTCGCCCGCGGTAGTGATGACCGTCGCGCCCAGCATCTTGCAGATCTGGATGGCCGCTGACCCCACGCCGGAGCTCGCGCCCATCACCAATACCGTCTGCCCCGCCCGCAGCTTCGCGTTGCCCACCAGCATGTGCCAGGCAGTAAGAAACACCAGAGGCACCGAGGCCGCTTCAACAAAACCCAGAGAATCGGGAATCGGAAACACACTGGCTCGCGGCACCGCGATGAGCTCGCAGTTCCCTCCTTCGGCGTTGTTGCCCAGCACGGCAAACTTCGGACAAAAGTTCTGCCGTCCGCTGTAGCACTGCTCGCAATGCCCGCAGTACAGCATCGGCGACAGCAGCACGCGAGTCCCCGGCTTAAGGTCGGTGACGTACTCCCCGCACTCGGCGACCTCGCCCGCGATATCGCTGCCCAGTATGTGCGGTAGCTTCACTCCCGGCAGGCCCTTGCGCACCCACAGGTCAAGGTGGTTCAGCGCACAGGCGCGCACCCGAATGAGCACGTGATCTTTGCGCAGCTCGGGATCGGCAACGTCTTCGTACCTGAGGACTTCAGGACCACCAAATTCGTGAATGCGAACGGCTTTCATGGGTACCTGCCTATCGGCTTCGATCCTCTCGCAACATCTCTTCGGTCGATAGAAATCTCGAATACAAGTGCGCCGTCGCGCCCTGTGAGCCTTTCCGCCATGCGCTTGATCGTTCTGGGATCCTTCTGAGTTCCTGCACAAACCGGTCGATGGCAGTTCCCTCAACCGGAACCAGAATCCGGCAGGCTTCAACAACTCCAGCCAGTGCTTCAGCAGATTCCATTCTCGCGCTCGATGAAGCTGTGCCCACTCGAATCCGCACAAAAGAATCTCAGGCTCGCGGCGCCTCCGGCCGAGTCAACGCCGAATCCACCGAGTAGCACTTGGCGGGTGTCCGCCGGAGTTCGGGGAAAACCCTCTAGCTCTGACGCAATTTCCATCAATTGATCCGCGGATACATACACGTCGACTGCCGCGCAGAATGACGAGCTTCTCGCGCGTAACTGCAGCTCCAGCACATCTGAGTCGCACCATATCAACTCGACTTCAAGCCCGTATTCCACCAGCGTTCCTTGACTTAGCGAGACACTTTTGACTTACTCCGCCAAGCAACCAATAATACTGCTAGTTTCGTATGGACATCTACGAACAAATCGTCCAGCTCCGCCGCGAAGGACGTCGCGGCGCCGTTGCGACCATCACCACCGTCCGCGGCTCCATCCCCTCGTTCCAGACCGCCAAAATGCTCGTGCGTGATGACGGCTCCATCGCCGGCACCATCGGCGGCGGCTGCGTCGAGGCCGAAGTCTGGCAGGCCGCTCGCGAAGTGATGGAAGAAGAAAAACCGCGCACGCTCTCCTTCAACCTCAACAACGATCCCAAGTACGACACCGGGCTGGTCTGCGGCGGCACGCTGGAAATCTTCATCGAGCCCGTTCTGCCGCCCGCGCTGCTCTACATCTTCGGCGCCGGACACGTCGCCTACAACCTCTACAAAATCGCCGGCATCGCGGGCTTTGAGGTCGTCGTGGTTGACGACCGCGAGAGCTACGCCAACCGCGAGCGCTTCCCCGATGCGCGCGAGGTCATCGCCAACGACTTCGACCGTGTCACGCAAGACCTGCACATCCCCGAGTCGGCCTACATCGTGATCGTCACTCGCGGACATCGCGACGACATGCGCATCCTCCGCTGGGCGGTCAACCTGAACACCCGTTATCTCGGCATGATCGGCTCGCGTCGCAAGACCATCGCCATCTACAAAGAACTGGAGCAGCAGGGCATCCCGGCGGAGAAGTTCGCCGCTGTCCACGCTCCGGTTGGGCTGGAAATCGGCGCGGTCACGCCGGAAGAAATCGCTGTCTCTATCGTCGCCGAAATGATTGCCGTTCGCCGCCATGCAACTCCCGGCGTCGCCAGCAAGGCCTATCAATATGTGCGGCAAAGGTCTTCGTCACACGAGGCCCAGGACGTCGTCGAAAAAGCAGCCGAAGAGCTTTAACCGGCTCGTCGCAAAGTGGCGGCCATCCGCTCGCTTTGGTATCTTCAAGCCATGGCACGCGCAGCAGGCATATGCGGAGTAATACTGGCGGCGGGCTCCTCCACTCGCATGGGACGCGATAAGGCGCTGTTGCCCTGGCCTCCCGTGGCCGAAGGCACCCCGGCCACCAACACCTTCCTCGGCGCCATGATCGACCTGCTGCAATCGCATTGCGATCTGGTCCTGGTGGTCGCCGGAGAAAACGCCGAAAACCTGCAGCCGATTGCGGATGCGCATAACGCATTCCTGGTGACGAACCCCCACCCCGAGCGCGGTCAGTTCAGCTCTATTCAAGACGGTATACAGGATGTTCTGAACCGAGGCCGTGACGCCGCGTTCCTCTGTCCCGTGGATCGCCCGCCGGTCTTGGCCGCCACGCTCGAGACGTTACGCTCGGTATTTTTGCAATCGGAACCGGATGTTTGGGCCGTCGTGCCGGAGTTTTCTCGGGACGCCGCAAAGCTCCACGGCCATCCCATCCTGATCGGCCGCGACATGATCGAACAGTTCCTCCGCGCCCCTGATTGTACGACCGCGCGCGAGGTCGAGCACCAGCACCGCCAACACATCCTGTATGTCCCCGTGACCGACGAACGCGTGGTGGCCAACATTGACAGCCCCGAGGACTACGCGCGGCTCCTCCGCTCCGAGACCATCGCCTCGGGTACCACGTTTTGAGTCCTCCATCAGCAACATCAGGCCACGCAATTCGTCGAGTCGGTACTGGCACTTCGTCCGGAGATTGCCGTCTTCGATTGCGACGGTACTCTCTGGAGCGGCGATGCGGGGCGCGATTTCTTTTACTGGGAGATCGAGCGCGGCATCGTCAGTCGCGAAGTTGCCGCGCCATTTGTCGAGCGCTACCGTCTCTACGAAGCGGGTGTGGTCGATGAACTCGCCATGTGTGGAGACATGGTCACCATGCACGACGGGATGGAGGTCACGAAACTGTATGCGGCAGCCGAGCAATTTTTCGAAGAGGTAGTGTCGCGCCGCATCTTCCCCGAGATGCAAGAACTCACGCAGAGGTTGGCCGAAGCGGGTTGCGAGCTCTGGGCGGTCTCATCCACGAACATCTGGGTGGTAGAAGCCGGAGCCAAGCGCTTCGGGATCGAGCCCGACAAGGTCCTTGCCGCCTGCGTGCACACCCAAGCCGGCCTTGCCACGTCCCGGCTCCAGCGCGTACCTACGGACCACTTGAAAGCGGTGGCCATCCGTGAGGTAATCGGCAAGCCAGTGCATGGAGTGTTCGGCAATTCGATCCACGATCAGGCGATGCTGGAAATTGCCCGTGACCCGTTCTGCATCAATCCCAATTCCGACTTGGAATTATTGGCAAAGTCGCGGAACTGGCCGGTTTATTGGCCGGACGGAACTTCGGGTAGAGGTTAGGCGCCAACACCGCTCAAGAGCACGACGACCGCGGCGAGAAGCTGAACAGGTTGCTCTCGATCTCTTCTTCCGCCAGCGCGTGCAGATCGATCCAGCCTTCCAACGGTAGCGAATCCGCCGGCAACTGATCGCGCCATACGGCAAAGCGCAGACGAATGCGACTGCCGTGCGCGGCGCCGATCGTGTCGAACGGCACCCGCATCTCGAAGATTTCACCGATGGCCACTTCCACGCCGCGCGTGCCCGTGTTCCCGTTGTTGGCGGAATAGCTGGCAATCCTATTGCGCTCGTCGCCGTTGCTCAGCACCCAATGCAGCAGCTTCTGTTCCTGGGCATCGACTACCAGGCGATAGGAACTCGTCTCGCTCCTGCGCTCCCCGGTATCGCGGCTTACCTCAAAGTGGACGATGATCTGGTACGCGCCGTCGGGCAACGCCTCGTGAAAATCGAGGCGCCCTGAAACCGAATCCTCGTTGACGCCCGCATACACGGCATCCAGCAGGAACTGCTTGCCGTGCATGGCGCTGGTTCGCTGGTCGGAGGTGTAGCTCGCCGCGCCCATCCATTCGAAGTATCCGCTCTCGCACCCGTCAACCGTGGCGTTTACGTAAGCGGTCTGCGGATGGTAGCTGGGACGCATGTAGCCGCTGGCGATGGGCACCGTCAGCTCCTCGGGAGGCACCCCTTCGAGAGCGGTGTACACGTTCGACAAATGTTTGCGGTACAACTCGTCGAAGTCGCGGTCGTTAGCGGAATGGTGTTCCGGCCCGTACCACCAGTTCCAGTCGCTGCCCTCGGCGATCAGCAGCTCTTCCCATGCCAGCTTGCGTTGCGCTTCGGACACGAGGTCAGCGTTGCGGTCGTAATACTCCCGTGCTTCTGAGAGCAGGTCCCACGACTTGTTGTCCTCGGGAGCGCCAATCCACACGTTGAAGTTGGCGTTAATCCACGAACCCGGCACTAGCCGGTTGAGCCGGTGGAAGTTCGACTCTTTGTGGCGCGCGATGGCCTCGGTGAGGGTAACCGACTCAATCATTGGATCGCGCTGTAGTCCATCGTAAAAGCGCCGCAGAAACTCGCGTCCCGATTGCGGGTAGTATTCCCAGGCGTTTTCGCCGTCGAGAATGATCGCGACCACCGCGTCTTTGCCGCGCTCCAGCACCGGCCGTCCGGCTTCGCGAATGCTGTGCAACAGGTGGTTGGCCGCATCTTGCGCCGGCATCCCCGAGTACACGAAGCCAATCAGATCGGAGAGAGTATGGTCGCGGAAAACCATGTGCATCCGCGTGTCTCCGTTTTCGTAGCGGTGGATGTTGTACAGCATCTCCGCGCTGTCGCCGTGCAAACGGCCGTGTCCATCGCGCGTGAAGTTGTACCCGACGCTGCGCGCCAGCACGCCTTCGTCGGTCGCCATCCACTGCACACCCTGCTTGCAAGCAAGAGCAAGAGCTTCTTCAGAGACGCTGCCTTCCGAAGGCCATAGGCCCACCGGGCGAACACCAAACGTCTGCTCATGTGCGTCCATCGCAAGACGGACTTGCAATGCCGCGTCATCCGGCCGGCGGAAACGGCGCGTGGGCAACGGCAGGCCGAGGGTTGAGTCCCCACCCGCGTTGGTATCACACACTAACGGCAGGATCGGATGGTAATAGGGCGTTGTAGATAGCTCGACGTTGCCCCGTTTGGCCGCGGTGGTATATGCCGGGATCACCTGCGCCAGAATTTCGCGCTGTTTGGCAATAACGGCCAACTGATCATTGCGGTCGAAATCTTCGCCCTTGCGAACCAGCGCAGCCACCACCGGATCATCGAGGAAATACTCGTCAAACCATGCCAGTTGCGAAAGCACCTGCAAATCGGCGTAGTCCCGCGTGACAAAGTACGTTGCGGGGCCCTCCGGTCGGTCGGCGGTTGCCCGGAACCGCTCCCACAACTCGCGGTAGCGCGGGTAGCGGCCAATCATGTTCACCGGATTGGCCTGGAACAGGTACTGCAGCGCAAAGCGGCATTCCTTAGCCGTAAGTTCATTGGCCGGTTTCGAGATGAGGTCGAAAAACGGGTCGTGGGCCTCGCCCGACACGTAATCCTGTATCTGTGCGACCAGCGACGGCACCAGGTTGAAATTCTGGTGAACCTCCGGGAACTCCTCGGTCAGTTTCACCATGCCGTAGTAGTCCTTCAGCGCGTGCAGACGCACCCAGGGGAGGCGATACTCGCCAGTCAGCATGTCTTTGTAAAACGGCTGGTGCATGTGCCACAGCAGCACCAGTCGGATTTTAGGGCCGGAATCGCTCATTACGCTCTTATGACGCCGCACAAGTTTAACAGGAGATTTCACTGAAATTGAAGTGGCACTTGAAACCGGCCGTGACACCTTGGTGGTAGCACATATCCACCACCGTGTACCTACACAATCAGGGACTTGCGCTTTCAGCGACTTACCCTCTGGCGTTTGCGGTTACGGCGTCGCGCCAGTTTGGTTACACTAACAACTTGTGCGTATCCTGACTCGCTACATCCTGAAGGAAGTGAGCTCCCACGCCCTGCTCGGGGTGCTGCTGTTCACGTTCATCATCTTCATGCGAGACCTCGGAAAGCTGTTGGAGCTGGTGGTCCGCAACAGCGCGCCCCTTCCCAGCGTAGCCGAAATTTTCCTCTACACCCTGCCCACCACGTTCATGATCACGCTGCCCATGGGCGTGCTGGTGGGCATCCTCATCGGACTCAGTCGCCTCGCAGCCGACAGTGAAGTCACCGCCATCCGCGCCAGCGGCATGGGTGCGAGCATGTTCGTCCGCGTGGTGTCGATCTTTGCGGTTGCCGCCTGGATGTGTGGCATGTTCAACAGCATTTATCTGGCCCCGCGCGCGGCCCGAGCACTGAGCGCGCTGCAGGAACACCTGAAGGCCTCCCAGGCGTCCTTCGAAATCCAGCCTCGCGTGTTCTACGAGGACTTCAAGGACCACGTCCTCTACGTCCAGGACGCTATTCCCGCCAAGGGACAGTCGCTCTGGCGTGGCGTGTTTCTAGCCGATGTCTCCGACCCTTCATCGCCGAAAATCACCCTTGCCGAGCGCGGCGCCCTGCTGAGCGAGTCACCCGAGAAGATGCGTTTTCATCTTGAAGACGGCACCCAGCAGGAACTTATCCCGAAGGCCAAAGACCAGTACTCGATCACCACCTTCGAGTCCACTGACCTGCCGGTGGAGCTTCCAAGTTCCTCCGACCACGCCGTCCGCGATTTGGAGCCTGTGGCGGAGCTCAGCCTTCACGCCCTCCTCCGCAACGCCGCCAAGGAACGCGCTACTGGCGCATTTCTCGCTAAGATCGATCCCGTGTCATCGTCATACGATTTCCTGAAAGCGCGTTACTACGAAATCGAGTTCCACCGCCGTTTTGGACTGCCCGCAGCCTGCCTGGTGCTGGCCCTGGTGGGAATCCCGCTGGGTCTCTCGGCTCACAAGGGCGGTCGCAGCACGGGATTCGTCCTGACCATCGTTCTGGTCTTCATCTACTACTTGTTCTCGCTGGTCGGGGTTTCGTTGGCGCGTCAGGGAAAAATCAGCCCATGGTTTGGTGTATGGGCGGGCAACGCCTTTTTCTTCCTCTGCGGACTGTTCTTGCTCTGGCGCGTGGACCGCATGCCGCTCGATCTCAGTGTGCTGAACCGCTTCGCAGCCGCCGTACGGCGGACGCTGGGCATCTGGAGCCAGCATCTTCCCGGAGTGCGCGACCGTGGCTGGATGACAAACTCCAGCCGCCGCCCCAAACGTCGCTACGGCGCGCGCTTCCCGCTCATCCTCGACAACATGATTCTGCGCGACTTCGCCCTGTATCTGGCGATGATCATGGCGACCTTCCTCATGCTCGCGCTGGTCTTTACCTTTTTCGAGTTATTGACCGACATCGTCCGCAACAAGGTCTCGTTCATCCTGCTGGCCGAGTATCTCTTGAACCTCACTCCGTCGCTGGTTTACCTGATGGCGCCAATGTCGGTCTTGCTGGCGGTGCTGATTACCTTTGGCCTGCTGCAGAAATCCAGCGAGCTGACCGCGATGAAGGCCACCGGCTTCAGCATCTACCGCGCGACCCTGCCCGTCATTGTGCTTTCCGCCGGGTTCGCCTTGGGACTGTTCATCTTTGACCAGGTTTACATTCCACACACCAACCGCCGTCAGGAAGTTCTGCGCAACCAGATCAAGGGCAAGCCTCCGCAAACCTATCTACAGGCCGATCGGAAGTGGATTTTTGGCAAGTCCAACCAGATTTACTACTACCAGGCGTTCGACCCTGACACCGATCGCTTCGGCGGAATCTCTGTCTTCGAGTTCAGCCCCGCGACCTTCCAGCTCACGCGGCGCATTCACGCCGACGGCGCGCACTGGGAGCCCAGCCTGAAAAAGTGGGTCTTCGAAAACGGATGGGTGCGCACCCTGAACGGCGCTTCCATTCAGGAATACCGCACTTATGACGTCTCCACCTTCAAGGAGTTGGACGAGGACCCGAGCTACTTCAAGAAAGAAGTCCGCCAGTCCTCGGAGATGAACTACGAGGAACTCAGCAACTATATCCGCGACTTGCGCCAGAGCGGATTCGACACCGTCCGACTGAAGGTGCAACTGCAGAAGAAAATCGCCTACCCACTCATCACGCTCGTCATGGCGGTCCTGGCGATTCCCTTCTCCGCACAGAGCCGCCGTGGCGGCGCGCTCGCAGGCGTGGCGATCGCCCTGACCATCGCCATTGTCTATTGGGTCACGGCTGGCGTCTTTGAAGCCATGGGCAACGCCAATCAACTGCCCGCGTTGCTGGCCGCGTGGGCGCCCGACGTAATTTTCGCCCTGGCTGGCGGATACCTGGTCTTGCGGGTGCCGACCTAGAAAACTCGCGGAAGAATCGCTTCTCCGTGACCATCATCTAAGTTACTTCGGCACGGCGATGATCCCCTGGCGCCGTTCTTAAACTCCATGTTCAACACCCTCCGACCACTGGCGCCGTACCTGAAGAAATACCGCAAGACCTTCGTCATTGGCGGCTTGTGCGTGCTGTGCCACAACGGCATCTGGATCCTCTTCCCGCTGGTGATCCGCAATGCAGTAGAGGCCTTGAACACCCATATCACCCGCTACACTCTGCTTAAGTATGCCCTTTACTTGTTGGCGATTGCCGTCGCCAAAGGCATCCTCCAGTACCTGACTCGTTGGATCCTCATCGGCGTGTCGCGCGAGATCGAATTCGACCTGCGAAACGATCTCTTCGCCCATCTCGAGCGCCTGTCTTACGGCTTCTATCAGCGCACCCGCACCGGCGACATCATGGCGCGCATGACCAACGACCTGAATGCGGTACGCATGCTGGTTGGGCCCGGCATCATGTACACCGCCAACACCATCGTATTCACCGCCGTTTCGCTCGTGTTCATGCTGAGCATAAGTCCCCGGCTCACGTTGTTCGCGTTCCTGCCGCTACCCATCTTCAGCATCGTGGTGCAGTATTTTGGCCGCCGTATTCACGAGCGCTTCGAGCGCATCCAGGCCATGTTTTCCGATATCTCCGCCCGCGCCCAGGAGAACTTCTCCGGTGCCCGTCTCATTCGCGCCTATGTCCAGGAAGAGGCCGAGATCGAACTGTTTGAGCGTGCGAACCAGGAGTACATCGCGCGCAGCCTCCGTCTCGTGCGCTTGATGGGCATGCTGTGGCCCACGCTGCAGACCCTGCTCGGCGTGGCCGTCGTCATCGTCCTCTTCGTCGGCGGACGCGAGGTGATTCAGCACCGCATTAGCGTTGGCGATTTCGCCGCATTCAACACCAACATGGTGCAGTTGACCTGGCCCATTATCGCCCTGGGATGGGTGATTAACATCTTCCAGCGCGGCACCGCGTCGCTGGATCGCATCGCCCACATCCTCGCCGAGCAGCCGGAGGTCACGGACGCTGATGTTCCCGTCACCGGAGCACCGCAGGAGGTTCGCGGAGACATCGAGTTCCGCAACTTGAGCTTCCGCTACGGCAAGACCTTGCGGTCAACGGAACTTGCGGGAGACCACACCCACGGCGACGACGACGTCCTCCACGACGTTTGCCTGAGAGTCCCGGCCGGAACGAGCCTCGCCATCGTCGGCCCCACAGGTTCCGGCAAATCGACCCTAGTCTCGCTAATTCCGCGTATCTACGACGCCAAACCCGGCAGCGTTCTGATTGATGGCCGGCCGATTGGCGAATTCCCTCTGGCTGTCCTCCGCGAGAACATCGGCTTCGTCCCGCAGGAGACATTTCTCTTCAGCGACACCATCCGCGAGAACATCGCCTTCGGCGTGCAGGATGCTACTGATGCCGACGTGCGCCGCGTCGCCGAGGCCGCCAGCATCGCCTCCGACATCGAGAGCTTCCCCGATGGTTACAACACTCTCGTCGGCGAGCGCGGCCTGACCCTCTCCGGCGGACAAAAGCAGCGCACTGCCATCGCCCGCGCCCTCATTCGTAATCCCCGCATCCTGGTCCTCGATGATGCGCTCGCCAGTGTCGATACTCAAACCGAAGACCGCATCCTCAACCACCTGCGCGAGATCATGCAAGGTCGTACGACTATTTTTATTTCCCATCGTGTTTCCACCGTCCGCAATGCGGACTGCATCGCCGTGCTGCGCGATGGCCAGATCGTCGAGTACGGCACCCATGACGAACTAGTCGCCCGCAACGGCTATTACACCGAATTGCACGACAAGCAATTGTTGGAAGAGGAACTGGAAGCGGAAACGGTCTAGAAGTCGTCACTCGAATGCGCCTTGAACCAGCACAGGCTCACAGCTTACGGAAAAGCTCCCTTCCGAGAACGCTTCCGAAGGGCATGGCTTTAGAGGTTGCGGGAAAACTCACTCCCGCCGGGCTTCGTATCAGGGCACGACTTCAGTCGTGCCGAAAGGGTCCTTTATTTGTTTCCTGCCGAGAGCGCGTTAGCCCGCGAGGCGTGCGCCTTCCTCAATAAAACGGCAGCCTCGTTAGCCGCCCGCAGAAAGATCCAGCGCCTGGCTCAACGTCCAGCCGATTTTTCCGCCGGGCAGCCGAATGCGAAACCACCACATTTGCCTGCCCAGCTTGGTCACTTTCGCCGAGCAGTCGCCGCCGCTGCAGCCCGCACCATCAGGCTCGACAATGAAGTCGGCGTTCACGCCTTTGTACCAACAGTTTTCTGTCCAGAGGTCGGCTAAGCCTTCCCCCAGCCGCGCGTATCGCAGGATTGTGTCGCCCTCCTTGAGTTTTAACCCGGCGATGGGGACGGTTACCCGTACGATGTCCGGCGCGTCCACCACGATCACATCCTCCAGCACCTCGACCATCGTCCCCGGAGCAACTGACCCGACTTCATGCCGCGTCGGCTTCCAGCTATCGGCTATCCCCGCCGAAAGTTGGACCCGAACCGGCGCAGCAGGAGTAGTAAATCGTCCACTCGCTCGTGTAGCCGGAAGCTTCGGAGGATTCTCCGCCGGGATGCAGTTGTATTGCGCCAGCGCCGACACTGGATTCCACACCCCGAGCGCCACGAGCGCAAATGCCAAGCAGTGCCTACTCATTAGGGCTCGCCTTCTCGATTACGGCGCGGAGTGCGTCAATCGCAAGTTGCGCCGCATGACCTGATGTTTCGCGCAGCCCCCCGAGCCTTTCCACGACTTGCTCTCGGCGAATCGCCCGGGCCTCGGCCAGCGTATTCCCCAAAGCCAGCTCAGTAATGAGCGAAGCGCACGCCATCGCCGGAACGCATCCTTTCGCAAGAAAACGAATTTCGCTGATCCGCCCGGTCTGCATCCTGACCGACAATTCCAGGATGTCTCCGCAGGCAGGATTCTCGATACGCACCCGCGCGTCTGCATCCGGAATTTCTCCGGCGTTTCGCGGATGTTCGAAATGATCGAGTACCTGCGGCGAATACATGAACACCTCGGGCGATTGCTTCCCTCAACAATATAATCAACTTCACCCATGTCCTCGGACTTCACTCCCCACCGCGTCGTCTGCCTCCAGCCGAGCGCGACCCTCACCATGCGAGACATCGGCATGCTCGACCGCGTAGTGGCCTGCACGAGGTACTGCGCTGACGTTTGCCCCGAAGTCGCTGACGGCTCTCGCATCGTCGTTTCCGACTCCTGGACCGTGCAGGCAGCCGAGATTCTTGCCGTCAAGCCCGACCTGGTGCTCGCCTCGGTGCCCTACCAGATCGAAGCTGTAGGCGAAATCCTGAAGGCTGGCATCCGCTTTCTTGGACTTGCACCTCGCGCGCTAGCCGATATTTACAGCGACATAGCTACGATTGCAGGAATCATGCGCGCCCCCGAACCTGGTGAAAAGGTCATCACAGCCATGACGGACGAAATCGAGAAGGTCCGCTCTTCGTGCCCTGGTGAAGAACCAAAGCCCCTCGTATTTTGCGAGGAGTGGGGCAAGCCCATCATCGCCTCGCAGCCCTGGGTGTCTGAATTGGTGGACGTCGCTGGCGGCATCTTCATTGGCGAGCCTGGAAAGCCCACCACCGCCGAGGCCGTCGCTCAGGCTGCGCCCGACATCCTCATCGCCGCCTGGTGCGGCGCCGGAGATCGCGTGCCGCTGGAAAAGATCGTCGAGCAACGCGGTTGGAGTGACCTCCCCGCCGTGCGCGCAGGACGGTTCTTCTGCATCAGCGACGAGTGGCTCAATACGCCCGCCACGAGCCTGCTTCACGGTCTGCACGCCATCGCCTGGGCACTACATCCACTTCAGTTCCCGCGCCCGCACGGCATTCGTTGCCTCGGAGAGCCTGCCGCCGTGTGATAGCCTCGCTGTGATAACTTCTCGTGCACTTGAGGAGCTTCACTTGACCAAACAAGTCGTGGCTGCGTTGATCTTGCGCGGCGGTCAGATCCTATGTTGCCAGCGCACCGAGCACCAGGCGCTGCCGCTCAAGTGGGAATTCCCCGGCGGCAAGATTGAAGCCGGTGAAACCCCGCCCCAGGCCCTTCAACGCGAACTCGACGAAGAACTCGGCATCCACGCCGAGATCGGCCCGGAGATCACTCAGGTCCTGCACACCTACCTGAACGGCAACTCCGTCAATCTCCGCTTCTTCGCCGTTCACCGTTTCGACAATGAGCTGCAAAACCGCATCTTCCGCGACATCCGCTGGGTCAGTCCCGCCGATCTGCCTTCCCTCGACTTCCTCGACGCCGACAAGGAACTCGTCTCTCGCCTCTCCGCCGGCGAACTGCTTTAAGTCCCCCCGCCCGAGATAAGCCACACAACAGTCAGCACGATCATGATGATCGTCGTCGCCCACGCAATCGCGTTGAACCAGGTCCCATTCACGTGCGGGCCCATCAGTTCGCTCTTATTCACCAGCAGAAGCATGAAAATCAACACAAACGGCAGCACAATGCCGTTCACCACCTGCGACAGGATGCTAATCCGTACCAGCGGGATCCCCGGCATCAGAATCACCGCGCCACCCGCGATCAGCAGTAGCGTATACAGCCAGTAGAAAACCTTGGCCTCGCCGAATTTCTTGTCCACGCCCGACTCAAATCCCAGTCCCTCGCACACCGTGTACGCCGTCGAGATGGGCAAAATCGACGCCGCAAAGATCGACGCATTGAACAGCCCCGCCGCAAACAGAATGTACGCAAACTCATTCGACAGTGGACGCAACGCCTGCGCCGCATCCGCCGCATCGCGGATCTGCCGCACCCCGTGCGCATAAAGCGTCGCCGCGCACGCCACCACAATGAACCACGCCACAATGTCGGTGAAGAAGCATCCCAGAATCACGTCCCACCGCGATGCCTTGTACTCGCGCGCCGTAATCCCCTTCTCCACGATCGACGACTGCAGGTAAAACTGCATCCACGGCGCAATCGTCGTGCCGATCACGCCGATGACCATGTAGATGTATCCCGTCTCGTGAAACGCCGCTCGCGTCGGCGGTTTAAACGTCGCGACAAACGCCTCTTTCCAGCTCGGCCCCGCCATCACTCCCGCAATGATGTACGCAAAGTAGAAAAACGACGCCGCCAGAAACACCTTCTCCACGCTCTTATAGCTGCCCTTCACCACCATGAACCACACCAGCACCCCCGCCGCGGGCACGCTGATGTAACGCGTGATATGAAACAGCTCCAGGCTGCTCGCGATCCCAGCAAACTCCGCCACAATGTTCCCAAAATTGGTGATGATCAGCCCCAGCATCATAAAAAACGTGATGCGGAACCCGTACTCCTCGCGGATCAGGTCACTCAGGCCCTTGCCGGTCACCGCGCCCATGCGCGCCGACATCTCCTGCACCACGACAAGCGCAATCGTCATCGGAATCATCACCCACAGCAGCGTGTAGCCAAACTGCGCCCCCGCCGCCGAGTAGGTATAGATCCCCCCGGCATCGTTATCGACGTTCGCCGTGATGAATCCCGGCCCGATTACGGCCAGGAACATCAGCAGGCGAATCCTCCAGATTTTCAGACGCCGAGTTTCAGACATGACACCGGATGTTGCGATGAGTTGGAGAGTACCGTTCAGAATAAACGGCCAATGGAAATTGCGCCACGCTACAGGATTTTTGATTTGGCTCGAGCGTAGTGCGACGCTTCAGCACAGTCTTCCGCGACGCTTCGTATCAGGGCATGGCTTTAGCCGTGCCGCCCGGCGCCACATAAAACCTGGGGCTTTAGCCCCGGCTACTCCCCTACAGCTTCGCCCGCAGCATATTAATCACGTCATCCGCCGTGATCACGCCTGTCAGCACGCCTTCGTCATCCACCACCGGCAGGGTCAGCAGGTTGTACTTGTCGAACATCTCCGCCACTTCCTTTTCATCCGCTCCCGGATGAATCGTCGACATATGCCCCGAACTCAGCAGCATCAGCGGAGTCTCCGGCGTCGCCAGCACAATCTTCGACAGCGGAACCTGTCCCAGCAGCTTCTCCCGCTCGCCAATAATGTAGATCGTGCTCACGCTTTCGATCCCGCCCTCGAAGTTCCGCAGCATCTCGATCGCGTCCGCCACCTTCGCCCCCGACTTCAGCGCCATGTAATCGGTGGTCATGCGCCCGGCCGCCGTGTCCTCCTCGAACGACATCAGCTCGGCGACCTCGGCCCGCTCTTCCGGCTCCATCTCCGTCAGAATCTCTTCCGTCGTCTCCGGAGGCATGTCGCCCAGCACGTCCGCCGCCGCGTCCGGGTCCATCTCTTCCACGATGTCGGCCGCGCGCTCCGAGTCCAGCGAGCTCAGCACCGACACCTGCATCTTCGGATCGAGCTCTTCCAGCGTCTCCGCCGCCACTTCCTCGTCCAGCGTCTCGAACACCGCCTCGCGCTCCGCCGGAGCCAGGTCTTCCACAATGTCGGCAATGTCCGCCGGATGCAGCTTCGCCAGCCTGTCCAGCGAGATCTTCAGCTTCACCCGTCGCGCCGGATCGGTCTCGATCAGGTCCACGAACTCCCACGGAATCATCCGCGGCGGAATCTTCTCCATCATCGGACGCAGCGCCGCCATCGGCACCACGCCGCGCAGCAGCCGCCGGATCGCGCCGCGCGCGCCCACATCCACCGCCGCCAGCTTCAGCACGATGTGGTCGTGTCCAATTTCCTGGTGAATATCGACGTCGTTCACCCGCACGACCTTGCGGCCGTAGACGTCAATGATCTGCTGGTCGAGCAGGTCGCGCTCCAGCAGCAGCATGCCTTCGCCGCTCGCGTACGGAGTCCAATCCGCCGCCAGCGTGTCCGCGCGCACTCCGCCGTTGACGGACTCGACGGATCCAATCGCCAGCAATCGCGCGCCCGAGCGCGTCTTCACCACGAATCCGGAGACGCGGTTCGGATCTTCCTGCGGCACCAGCGCGACTTCGCGCACTTTTCCTACCGGAGAAGTTCCGGAAGGATCATAGACATTCGCGCCGATGAGGTCCGAAAGTGCGAGAGAAGGCATCGTTGCCAATATAGTCGCTGGAAGGCGAGATTGCGGTGCGAAAGGTTATGGATTTGGTGCGAGGTTGGAAGGAAATTTTGAGGCGGGAAAAGCGAAAGGCGGTGAGTTCCAAAATGGGACTATGTCCGATAACGGGTGGTACCCCCCTCCCCCCCTATTTTTGTAAAATCCTCTTTCTAAAGGGACTTACGGGGGACATGGCGCGTAAAATCCTCTGCCCAAAGGGGTTACGGGTAAATTCCTCTTAACAAAGAACTTATGCGCTCGCCCGGGGGTGGCCCGGGTGGGCGGCAGGCGGCAGAGACAAGAATCTCCCTGCTGCTTACTTGGGGGAGTGTAAGACGAGGGCAAGGGCCGGACTAGGACGTGCGTCACGGAGCAGCGTGATAAGCGCGCGGGGGTTTGGGTTGAAGTTTAGCGCCCAAAAGAGGGGCGCGAACTTGGGGCACCCGGCCCGACCATCCCCTCGTTACAACCCGCTTTAAGAGCGCTATGATAAGTCGTCCATTGGTGCGATTTACACTGGAGCGCGTTAATGCCTATTGACTTCGAACAGGGTAAGTCTGAGATCGAGAAACTCGTTAAATGGGCTGCAACAAATTACGTCGGACTGCAGCGAAACGAGGCCGATACTAGGCTCCACCTGATCGACAAGCTACTTTTTGACTGCCTTGGTTGGCTTCGAGAGGACTGTCACAGTGAGGAGCACTATCAGGGTACTTTCACCGACTACGTCTTTCTGACTCCAAGGAAGTTTGTTGTAGAAGCGAAACGGGAGGGCGTCTATTTCGAGCTACCAGCTGGCTTTAATAGACGGGTGTGCAAGATTGCCACGCTCGTCGAAGCAGACAAAGCGGTTGATGCCGCGGTGAAGCAGGCGGTCGGCTACTGCCATGAACGGAGCATCCCCCTCGGCGCCGTGTGCAACGGCCACCAAGTAATTGCATTCCTCGGAAGCCGCCCGGACGGGATCCCAACAATGGAGGGAGACTGTCTCGTTTTTAATTCGCTTGAGGACATGCTGGGCAATTTCAGAGATCTCTGGGATAACCTATCCCGCCCTGGGGTTCTCGCCTACAACCTTCATACAACTCTCCGCGCCGAGAGCGTCCAGCCGCCACCGGAAAAGCTATCGTCCCGGATACCCGACTACCCGGGTTTTAAAAACCGGAATCCGTTCCAAACGGAGCTAAAAATACTGGGCGGTCTCTTTATCGAAGACGTAGTTCGAGCGCCCGAGCTAGAAGAAGAATTTCTCGAACGATGCTATTGCCCGAGTGGCGCCTTGTCACAATACTCCCTGATAAGCAAACAGATCTTGCAGGCGAGATACTCGATGCTGTTCGAGAAAGAGCTCGGGGGACCGAGCCTCCAGCCAGCACTGACGAAGGCTGGACTTGACGAGGGACTTGGAAGCGACGTCCTCGCAGCAAGCCTCAAACGCAGGGCAATAGTCCTGCTCGGAGATGTCGGAGTCGGGAAAAGTATATTCATCCGGCATCTCATAAAAGTCGCGGCGAAAGAAGTCTTTGAGAACGCCCTATCGTTATATGTAGATTTCGGCAAAGAACCGGCCATTGCGGAGGACCTGGAGGGATTCGTCCTTCGTCGATGTGCCGCCCAGCTTTCGTCCGACCACCACACTGACATCGAAGAAGACGGTTTTGTGCGAGGCGTATACCACGGCGAATTGGCTAGATTTAAGAAAGGAATTTACGGCCGTTTTGCGACTACAAACCCAGACCTTTTCGCCGAAAAGGAAATCGAGTTTCTGCAGGGTAAACTCGTTGACCGGGCCGCACACTTACGCGCTTCGTTAGAGCACATTTCAAAAGCACGGAAGAGACAGATCGTCATATTCCTTGACAACATTGATCAAAGGCCCACGGAATTCCAAGATCGCGTTTTCCTCATTGGACAGAGCTTGGCAGAGACTTGGCCAGTCGCCGTGTTCATATGCCTCCGTCCAGAAACGTTTTATAGCTCGCGAATAAAGGGCGTGCTGGCGGCTTATCAGCCTCGAGTGTTCACGATTGCGCCTCCTCGAATTGACCTTGTGATCACGTTGCGGCTGCAATTCGTGCTTGAGCAAATTCGGGAAAGTGGCCATTTTTCTGCTCTACCGCCAGGGTTGTCGCTCCACTCTGATTCGCTGTTGAAGTATGTCGAAGTCTTAATTACATCATTCGACAAGAGCCGCGAACTGGTTGAGTTCATTGCAACTTGAGCGGCGGCAACACCCGCCGCGCTTTAGACTTCCTCGTCTCCTTCATCGGAAGTGGTCATGTTAATGCGGAGAAGATCCTGATGATCTTTCAAGCCCGGGGCATTATACGATTCCGATCCACGAATTCATGCGAGCTGTCATCTTCGGAGATTTTGAGCACTATGACCCAACTGCTTCGCCCGTCGCAAATCTATTTGACATCTCTTCGCCAGACGGACGCGAGCATTTCATCGTGCCGAATATACTGGCATTTGTGGAACGAAAAGGGAGCGCTGGCGCGACGGACGGTTATGTTGAGCCCGAGCAAGTCCATCAATTCTGCCAATCGCTCGGCTTCTTGCCGTCCCAGATTGAGTTTGCGCTAAAGCGTTCTGTTCAGAAGAGCTTGCTCGAAGCGAGCCTCAAGTTCTCCGAGGGGCCGGTGGCGGCGTACAGGATTACCTCGGTAGGCTCCTACACGTACAAGGAACTTGTTGGTCGTTTTTCGTACGTTGATGCCATGGTCGTGGACACGCCGATCGTAGACCGCGACACCCGCGCTCAAATCGGGGACAGTCGGAGCATTGCAGACCGAGCTGCGAGGATGCTTCTCTTCTTGAACTATCTTGACTCACAACACAGCCCCTTAGCGGGCAAGCCGGTTGCGTTCGATTGGGTAGGAGTTCGGGAATATCTCGGCAAACAGAGGGCGCGTATCGCCGAAATCGAAATTCAGAAGGAAGTCAGTCGCAACATCCGTCCAGGCAAGCCAATGTGACTTGGCGGGTGGCGCATCCGGCCTGATTTTGGCCGGGTGGGTCTTTTGATTTTCGCTGACAACTCAACCGCTATCATGATTGGTTACTTTCGTAACTTGACCGCCCTCTAAATCACAGACTCTCCCCATCCACAGCTGTAATCTTTATGAGCTGTCATCACGAGCGAAGCGAGGGATCTGCTTTCCCCTCACCAGCCAACACCCTATGCCCCGCGAATACCACTTCTACGTGTACATCATGTCCAGCAAGTCGCGCCGCATCTACACCGGCGTCACCAACAACATCGACCGGCGAGTCAAACAGCACAAGGCGGGCGAAATCGAGGGCTTCACCCAGCGGTACAAAATCAATCGACTCGTGCACTACGAGAAATTTCAGTACGTCAGGGCCGCCATCCATCGCGAGAAGGAAATCAAAGGCTGGGACCGCGCCAAGCGTGTCGCGCTAATCGAACGTGAAAACCCAACTTGGGACGACCTGGCCGAAGACTGGGGCAAACCCATCGAACTCCTCAAGCCTGTCGTGGTCCCAACGAAAGCAGATCCCTCGGTCGCCAAGGCGACCTCGTGATGACAGACAAAAAGGAAAGCGTCGAACAATCCCCCGAGTCGGCTTCAGCCGACGACACTCTTCCCCGAGGGCGTCAGCCCGACCGCCACCCCTCCCGGAATCCGACTCCCACCGGCGACCCGGTGCGACCCTCCCGCGGCTCCTTTTTCGGCCAAAAAACGGCATTATAACTGGCGTTATAATGTGGCTCCTGTTGCCGCCCTCCGCTGCCAGCCCAAACCCTAGTTCCGAATGTTCTCCAGCAGCTTCTCCACCTCGGCCTTCTGGTCCCCATTGAGGGAGAGCAGGGGGAGGCGCGGGGGGCCTCCGTAGAGGCCGTTGAAGTCCATGGCGTACTTCATGCCGGGGATGCTGAGCTCTCCTACGATGCGAACCGCCGCCTTCGCGATGCGCTCCTGCTTCTCGGCGGCAAGCGCCGTATCTCCTTCTTTCCAGGCAGCATAGATCTCATAGCAGGCAGTGGGAGCGCAGTCGGCAAAGGCCAGGATGGCGCCGACCGCTCCGGCATCGAGCGAGGGAGCGAGCTTCTGGGCCGCTCCGACGAGAACCTGGAATCCAACCTCTTTCTGGCGTGTCTTCAGCGAACCCACCACTTTGACCGCTGCGGATGAGGGCTTGGGAGCAGCGCTTCGGCTGTTAGCCGGGCCTCCGATGGAAACCAGCGCGCCACCTTCGGAGCTTGCGGGAGCCGCGGCCGCCTTGCAGCATGCGTCCGGTAACTGCGGAGAAGGTCTCGGTGACGGTGGCTTTGCGCTGAATGTGGCGGGTGCCTTCCACCATCTTCTGCACCTTCTCGATGGAGCCGGAGGACTCCTTGATGCCGATGAGGTTGGGGTGCCCGGCGAGCTCGATGACCAGCTCGGCGGGGATGTCGTAGCCGGTGGCCTGCGGGAAGTTGTAGATGATGACCGGCAGAGGCGAGCGGTCGCAGACGAAGCGGTAGAAGGCCAGCATATTCAACGGGTTGGCCATCTGCGACTTGTAGTAGTGCGGGGTGCGGACCATGGCGACGTCGTATCCGATGGAGGCGGCGTATTCGGTGAGGCGCAGGGTCTCGAGGGCCGACTCAACCCCGGTGCCGGCGATCATGACCTTGTCGGGCGCAGCCGCGTCAATCGCGGTCTTCAGCACTTCCCGGCGCTCGTCGTCGGAGAGGAGGATGGCTTCTCCGGTGGAGCCGAGAACGACGATGCCCGCGGTGGGGGTGCGCGAATAGTGCTCGACGTTCTGCTCGAGCTTGCGGTGGTAGATGGAGCCGTCAGGGTAGAACGGGGTGGTGATGGGGGGGAAGATTCCGTGTAAGAACATGGCGGACACCGGTAACTGGCAACTGGTAACTGGTGATTAGTAATTGGTGATTAGCGATTAGCTAAGTCACCGGCGGATTTCGCTTGCCGTACATCTCCTATTTTGCCGCAGGGGCACGATCCGCGTGCAGTCGCTGCAAAGCATACACCTTGACGTCGCCGCGTTGCAGGGCTGCAATGCCTTCGCAGGCGGCACGCGCGGCGGAGAGAGTCGTGATGGTCGGGATGCGAGCGGTCACGGCGGCGCGGCGGATGGCTTTCTCATCGAACCATGGATCGGGGCCGTGCGGTGTGTTGATGACAAGCTGAATGCGCTCGCCCTTGATGAGGTCGACGACGTTGGGGCGTCCTTCTTTGACTTTGTAGACGCGCTCGACCTGCAGGTGAGCGTCTTCGATCAGCTTGGCGGTGCCGTGGGTGGCGACGAGGCTGAATCCGAGCTCGACGAACTTCTTGGCGAGGTCGGCAACGTACGGCTTGTCGCGGTCGTTGGCGCTGATGAAAACACGGCCCTGGGTGGGGAGGACTTCTCCGGCAGCGGCCTGCGCTTTGGCGAAAGCCTCGCCGAAGCTGTCGGCTACACCCATGACTTCGCCGGTGGACTTCATCTCGGGACCGAGGACGGTGTCGACGCCGGGGAACTTGCCCCAGGGGAAGACGGGCGACTTCACGTAAAAACAGTTGCCGGTGTCGAGGTCGGTGGCGCGCTCGACGTTTTCGGGGAGGAAGTCGCGGAGTTTGCGTCCGGTCATGAGACGGGCGGCGATTTTGGCGAGCGGGACGCCGGTGGCCTTGGAGACGTAGGGCACGGTACGCGAGGCGCGGGGATTGACTTCGATGACGAACACCTTGTCGCGCTGGATGGCGTACTGAATGTTCATCAGGCCGACGACCTTGAGAGCGCGCGCGAGGCGGAAGGTGTAGTCGCGGATGGTGGCGAGAACTTCAGGTGAAAGATCAACGGAGGGCAGCACGCAGGAGGAGTCGCCGGAGTGGATGCCGGCCTCTTCGATGTGCTGCATGATGCCTCCGATGACGACGTCTTCGCCGTCGGAGAGAGCGTCAACATCGACTTCGGTGGCGGATTCGAGGAAGTGGTCGATGAGGACGGGGCGCTCCTGCGAGTACTCGACTGCTGCTTTCATGTAGCGAGTGACGGATTCGTCGTCGTAGGCGATGACCATGGCGCGTCCGCCGAGCACGTAGGAAGGGCGGACCAGAACGGGATAGCCGATGCGATTGGCGTTGGCCAGAGCTTCTTCGACGCTGGCGGCGGTGGCTCCGGGAGGTTGAGGGATGTCGAGTTCTTCGAGCAGCTTGCCGAAGCGCTTGCGGTCTTCGGCGAGGTCGATGCTCTCGGGCGAGGTGCCGATGATGGGCACGCCCGCGGCTTTGAGCGGCAGCGCGAGGTTGAGAGGGGTCTGGCCGCCGAACTGGACGATGACTCCGATGGGCGCGCCGGCGGCGGCTTCGTGCTCATACACCGCCATGACGTCTTCAAAGGTCAGCGGCTCGAAGTAGAGGCGGTCGCTAGTGTCGTAGTCGGTGGAGACGGTCTCGGGATTGCAGTTGACCATGATGGTCTCGAAACCGTCGTCGCGCAGGGCGAAAGCAGCATGGCAGCAGCAGTAGTCGAACTCAATTCCCTGCCCGATACGGTTCGGCCCGCTGCCGAGGATGATGACCTTCTTGCGGTCGGTGGGCGTGGCCTCGTCCTCTTCTTCGTAGGTCGAGTACATGTAGGGCGTGAAGCTCTCGAACTCGGCGGCGCAGGTGTCGACGCGCTTATAGACCGGGCGGACGCCGTGTTTGGCGCGAAGCTGGTGGACGGCCTCGAGCATTCCCTTGCCGTCGCCGAGTTGAAACGCCTGGCCGAGGCGAGCGTCGGAGAAACCCACGCGCTTTAGTTCGAAAAGCTGCTGGGCGCTGAGCATGTCGGGAGAGAGGCCGGGCAGGCTCGATTGCTCGTCGGAGATTTCCTTGAGCTGGTAGAGGAACCAGGGGTCGATGTTGGTCATCTGCGCAATCTCGCGGACGGTCATACCCTGCGAGAGTGCATAGCGGATGTATTGCAGCCGTTCGGGATGGGGAGTGACTAGGCGCGTGATCAGGATGCGCGGTTCGATCTTCTCGGAGCCGATGCGCTTGCCGGTTTCGAGCGAGCGCACGCCCTTGAGCAGCGCCTGCTTGAAGGTGCGGCCAATGGCCATGACCTCGCCGACCGACTTCATCTGCGGGCCAAGCGATTCGTCGGCACCGGGAAACTTCTCGAACTGCCACTTGGGGATCTTCACGACCACATAGTCGAGTGTCGGTTCGAAGCAAGCCGGAGTCTTGCGGGTGATGTCGTTGGTGATTTCGTCGAGCGTATAACCGACAGCCAGCTTGGCGGCAATCTTGGCGATGGGAAATCCGGTGGCCTTCGACGCCAAAGCCGACGAGCGCGAGACGCGCGGGTTCATCTCGATGACAACCAGGCGGCCGTTCTGAGGGTTGACGGCAAACTGGATGTTGGAGCCGCCGGTTTCGACGCCAATCTCGCGGATGACCGCTATGGCGGCGTCGCGCATGCGCTGGTATTCGCGGTCGGTGAGGGTTTGCGCCGGGGCCACGGTGATGGAGTCGCCGGTGTGCACGCCCATAGGGTCGAAGTTTTCAATGGAGCAGACGACGATGACGTTGTCGGCCAGGTCGCGCATCAGCTCAAGTTCGTATTCCTTCCAGCCGAGGACCGACTCTTCCAGCAAGCACTTCGTGGACCGGAGAAAGATCGAGTCCGCGGGCGAGCAACTCCATCAGCTCTTCGCGGTTGTAGGCGATGCCGCCGCCGCTGCCGCCGAGGGTGAATGACGGGCGCAGGATGACCGGGAAGCCGATCTTGCCGCTGAAGTCAAGGCCGTCGCGCAGGTTGTTTACCAGCGCGGACTTCGGCACTTCGAGGCCGATCTTAGTCATGGCGTCTTTGAAGAGCAGGCGGTCTTCGCCCTTTTTAATCGCGCCGAGTTGTGCGCCGATAAGCTGCGCGCCGTACTTTTCGAGGATGCCATTGTCGGCCAGAGCGACAGCGAGATTCAGGGCCGTCTGGCCGCCGACGGTCGGGAGAACCGCGAACAGCCCTGGATGTCCGCTCTCCGCGAGCATCTCGGATTCGACGCGGATGATTTCTTCCAGATAGGTGAGCGTCAGCGGCTCGATGTAGGTGCGGTCGGCCATCTCGGGGTCGGTCATGATGGTGGCCGGGTTGGAGTTGACCAGCACTACTTCGTAGCCTTCGGACTTGAGCGCCTTGCAGGCCTGAGCGCCGGAGTAGTCAAACTCGGCAGACTGGCCGATGACGATGGGACCGGAGCCGATGATGAGAATCTTCGCGATGTCGTTGCGGCGTGGCATGTATTTATGAATTCTTCCTCACACGCAATGGCACGTGCCATTAGAGAGGTGATGAACGGCTCAAACCCTAACTCTTCCGACGGTTCACGGTATTGACCAGTGCGCCCATTTTCCCGATTCGACATGAGAAAGCATGCCGAGTCATAAAAGCGCTCTCTCACCAGCTTGGTAAGTAATATCTCGTACCGCTTGGCATACGAACTGTCTCTGAATTCCTCGAACACCCTGAAATGTGGCTCTCGCGCTCGAACCGGGCGACGTCGACCCCGATGCGTCTTCCAAAAGCATCACGTACCCCAGCCATGGTCGGCCTGAAGGAGCGAATGCCCCCTCACGATAAGCCGCCCATATGTCCGTAGCGCTTCCGAGTGCCTCTTCTGTGCGATTGTTATAGTTGTTACCGAATGCCCCCACTTGGGACTTAAATTCAATTGCGGCGATTAAACAACCGTCGACAACCACCAACAAGTCCCACTTCTTTTCGGGTCGATACCATCCCGGCAGCTCAACAGAGCGCTCGGTAAAGATGACAGGCTTATCGAGCCCACTCTCTTCTAGTAGGTCGCGGATCACTGAGACAAACCCGTTCATCTGGGCGCCACCTGTCACCGCAGCCCGGGCTCCGGTGTCTCGCGCTCCAGTCCTTCCACCCTGTTTGGCTGCCTGCTGATCGCGAATCGACCAGAACGCTCTGATCGCCGTTTGCAGCCTCTGATCCAAGTCTTGACTAGAAACCATGCCCGGCAACCTCGCCTGTTTCGATAGTCATTTTCTGAAACAACGACGTAATTGTCTGCTGCACCCTTGAGACAGCGCCTTCAAAGTAGTGTGGGTCCAACTCGACACCGATGCTATTTCGCCCGCACATCGCTGCCGCTGCCGACGTAGTACCCGTACCCATAAAAGGATCAAAGACGGTGTCGTCCACGAAACTGAACATGCGGATCAAGACGTTCCGCAAGTTCCTGTGGATACGGTGCAGGATGATTCCGGGTTGATGCACCGGTAAGCCCTGTCCAAATCTGCTGAAACCAAGTCTTATGATCATCAGCGCTGATCACGCTAAGGATGCGGGTTGCAGGCTCCGGGGCCCTGTAGCCACCTGGTTTACGTTCCATCAATATAAATTCAATATCATTCTTCACAACTGCATTCGGTTCGTACGGCTTCCCTAAAAACCCACCCGATCCATTCTCAACCTCGTAGGCAGCGTTCGCAATCTTGTGCCAAATAATCGGAGCCAAGTTATCGAAACCGAGTCTGCCGGCAACTCTCTTGGATGGAGGCGTGCAATGGCACGACTGTGTGGCGACCATCGTTCTTGCGACGAGAAAGGCAAACGTCGCCGACCACACAAATCAACCTTCCTCCGGGCACGAGTGCGTCGTAGCAGATGCGCCAGACTCGATCCAGTTCTTTTATGAACTCGTCATAATCCAGAATATGGCCCATCTGTCCAGTCGTATCCCGATACTCTTTCAAAGTCCAATAAGGTGGCGAAGTCAGCACGAGGTGGATACTGGAATCGGGCAGCTTCAACTCCCGCGCATCCCCCTGACAAGAGCGTGTGCTTCGTCGGAAGCATCCGAACAGCGGCTGAGATTTCATGTATCAGTCGCTCGTCTTTCGCAATCCGCGGGATAGCCGTCTGAAGATTATCGATGTGTGACAACTCGACTGGGAGATACTTCTCCAGCTTGCCCCACACAACCTTCGGACTTGCCACCTCCAGGGGTCGAGAGTTCAACCCCTTCCATTGCTCCATCATGTTCACAAAGTCCTTGAAGAGGTAATGCGAGTCATGCGGGCCGGGAGCGGCCTCGGGGTGGTACTGCACGCTGAAGAGCGGCAGAGAGCGATGGCGCAGGCCTTCCAGCGTGTTGTCGTTCAGGTCGATGTGGGTCAGTTCCACTTCGCTTTGCTTGAGCGAGTCGGGATCGACGGCGAAGTTGTGGTTGTGGGCCGTGATTTCGACTTTGCCCGTCTTGAGCGCTTTCACCGGATGATTGCCGCCGTGGTGACCGAACCGCAATTTGTAGGTCTTGCCGCCCAGCGCAATTCCGATCAACTGATGGCCAAGGCAGATGCCGAAGATGGGGACTTTGCCCATCATGCGGCGGATGTTTTCCTGGGCGTAGGTGACGGGTTCGGGATCGCCCGGCCCGTTGGAGAGAAATACGCCGTCCGGCTTCATGGCGAGTACGTCTTCGGCGCTGGTGGTGGCGGGAACGACGGTCACACTGCAGGCCTCGCCTACAAGCCGGCGCAGGATGTTCTGCTTGATGCCGAAGTCGTAGGCCACGACCCGGTGCTTGGGCTCACTGTCTTTTACGCCGACGACCTCGGTCGGCTCGTGGGAGCGCACGCCCTCTTCCCATTGATAGACCCGCGGCGTGGTGACTTCTTTCGCCAGGTCGGTGCCGTCCATCTTAGGAATGGAGCGCGCCTTGGCCACCAATTTCTCGGGATCGAACTCAAGAGTGGAAATGACGCCGCGCATGACGCCGTAGGTGCGAAGATGGCGCACCAGCGCGCGGGTATCGATCTCGGCGAGCACGGGAATCTTATAGCGCTCGAGGTATTCCTCGGCGACCTCCTGCGAGCGCCAGTTGGAGCTGACGCGCGAGAACTCGCGGACGATGAGGCCCTCAATGTACGGCCGGGTGGCCTCATTGTCTTCGGAGTTGGTGCCGTAGTTGCCGATCTGGGGGTTGGTGAGAACTACGATCTGTCCGGCATAGGAGGGATCGGTGAAGATTTCCTGGTAGCCGGTAATGGAAGTATTAAAAACAACTTCGCCGTAGCATTCGCCTTTGGCGCCGAAGCCTTTGCCGTGGAAGATGCGTCCGTCTTCCAGCGCAAGGATAGCCTGCATCGTTTCTCCGGGGAGTGGATTTTATCGATTTTAGCAGGGAATGAGGCACGACATAAGGGACGAAAAACGGAATTCGCACTCCCAAAGGAACGCAATTGTCACAAACCGGCGAGCTTGACTCTCAGTGGCTGGGAGGATCTTGGCTGCCGATGTCGGAAACCACCTTCCAGGAACCGTCCTTTTGCAACTGCCAGGTAGTGAGATAGGTGCCCTTCGTGACCTCAGGTTTGCCATCAGCGCCGGTGTGGTGGGCCTCATATCGGCCTACGACGAAGCCAATATCGCCATCGCCGAGGAATTCGGCCTTGGTCGGCTCCCAGGTGAGCTTGAATCCGGGTGTACCGAGCTGCTTGCCCATGCCGGAGCGGATCTGGTCGAGGCCGACCAGCGGTTCAGCGGAAAGCTCGACGGCGTTGGGCGCCATGAACTCCATCCAACCGTCCACGCCGCGCTCGGCGGTGGCCTTGGCAAAGGCGTGTTCGGCGTCAATGAGGACTTTCGGGTCGCGATGGGCGGCGAACGAAATAGTGCTCAGAAAGAGGAGCAGAGAGAGAAGCGACGAGAACAATTTCATGAAGGGCCTCCAGCAAGCCTGTGCAGGTTAGCGCAGTTTGCCGAGTTTCGCCATGGGCCAGTAGCCAAAGACGGCCTTGCCGTATATGAAACTCTCGTCCACAGGCCCAAAGTCGCGGCTGTCGTTGGAGAGATTGCGATGGTCGCCGAGGACAAAGTAAGAATGCGGCGGCACTACGGTCTCGGCGTAGGAGCGCACGTCTTCGTACTTGGAAGGGACATAGTCCTCAGTAGTCAGATGGCCGTTGACGTAGACCAGCCCGTCGTCAATGCGGACGTGATCACCCGGCAGAGCAATGACCCGCTTGATGTAGCTCTTCGAGGTATCGCGGGGATAGCGAAAAACGACCACATCGCCGCGATGAATGGACTCGATCCGGTAGACGAACTTGTTGATGAATACGCGCTCCTGGTCCTGGAGCGTGGGCATCATGCTGGTGCCTTCGACCTTTACGGGCTGGTAGAGAAAAACGATGAAGAACGCCGAGACGGCGAGCGAGATGAGGATGTCGCGCAGCCATCTCGACAACGTAGAATTCATGAATGTTTCGCTGCTCCCAAGGGCTTCTGCCAAAGCGGTCTTTGCCCGGCTGCCGCCCCAGGTTTCATTATAGTGAATACGGGTTTGGCTTGGTCTGCCGATGACGGGAATTGTCCCCGGGTTGGGGAGTGTGAAGTTATCGACTAGAATTTCTACAGAGGTCCTGCACATGAACAAGCTATTGGTTTCCGCATTGGTGCTGGCAATCGCGGTGGTGGCGTTTGCCCAGGGAGATCACGTCCCGGCCTACAACTCGCGACCTCCTCAAGCCGGAGAGTTGCTTCCGATTTTGCCGTCCGACCTGCGAGTAGGCGAGAACTTCAAGTATCCGTTCCAGGTACACGCATACGAGCTGGCAATGAAGATACCGGCAGTGATCAGCCAGCTACCCTGCTATTGCTACTGCGAACGGATCGGGCATACCAGTCTGCACACCTGTTTCGAATCGGAGCACGGGGCGCACTGCGGGATCTGCATGAAGGAGCTCTATTACGCTTACCAGCAGACAAAACAGAAGAAGACACCGGCGCAGATTCGTGCCGGAATCATTAAGGGCGAGTGGAAGGCGATTGACCTGGAATCGGCGTCCAGCATGAACTGAGATGCGATTCACGCCAGCGTGACCTCAGAACTTTTCCAATTGAAGAATGAGCCTGAAGTGAGCCCGAGGGGATGGCGGAGGAAAGCTCCTTTCCTGATTTGTATTGAACGAGTCTAGCAGCCGTCGGAGCGGTGGGAATGTGGGAATCGCGCAGCGATTTCCAAGGTGGGTGCGAAACCCGCAGGGTTTTGCATGCACCGTCATTTCCACGGCCCTTCCGCCGGCTGTCGCAACCGCTCGAAGAGTTTGGCCTTGGCTTGCTGCATGCGCTGGGCGGCTTCGGTATCGCTGACGGCAGCAGCGATGCGTTGGAGGACGGCGACGGTGAGTCCCTGGCGTAGAACGGGTGCGGGCTGGAGGGCCAGCAGGGTCTCCAGCGGGGTTTGATAGCGTCGGTAGTGGTGTTGTTGACGACCTTTCGCGTCGACTTCGATATCGGCTTGGGCGCAGGGGCGATGGTAGTTCAGATAGGGATTCAAGTGCGCGCTGTAGAACTGCTGGATGGGTTCGGCGTGTTCAGCCTGGATGTAGCCGTAGCCCATGTGCTTGCGGATGACCGCGCCATTTTTGGTTTCCACTAGCCCATTATCGTTGCTGTGCCGGGGGCGACTTTTGGTCTGCTCGATGAGCAACTTATTCAGCAGACGGGCCACGGTCTGGTTGATGAACTCGCTGCCGTTATCGGAGTGAAAGCCGAGGATGGGGAAGGGGAACTGGCGTAGCAGGGCAGCCAGCACGGGCTCCAGCCAAACTTCGCTGATGCGGGCGGTGGCGCTCAGGATCTCCCACTGGGTGACCTGATCGACGGCGTTGATGTGGTAGACGCCTTTGGCTCCCGGTCGATCGCCCTGATGCACGGTATCGACGCGCAAATAGCCGGCTCGGCCTTGCGGATTGGGCCGTCGGCGCTCGCCGATGCTGACCGCTGTGGGCCTGGTTTTGGTGTAGTTGAGGCGACGCTGCCGGTAGCGTTGGTGGTGGCGCAGGTTATACAGGTGAGCCACTGAGATCGAGGCCAGCCGCTGGTACTCGGGCTTACCGTAGTCCTGGAACTCGCGCTCGAGGATGCGTCGGGTGGCAGGTCCGCTCAAGGTTTCGTGGGCCTCATCGACGGTGGCCAGCAGTTCGATATCGGCGAAGGTAAAGCGTTGTGGGAAGCGGTGCCGTCGATAGGGGGCGGGCTGGAGCTCACCGATGGCCCGATAGCGGGCGATCAGCCGCGTCATCTGGCCCGGCTCAGGCCGGTCATCTTCTCCAGGTAACGCCGCACCAAGCCGCGGGCTTTGCGGGATTGTTTCGGATATTGCTGGTGGCGCAGAACCTGCTCCACCCAGCCGTAAACCTGCTTGCGATTTTCGCCTTCGAAGCGGATCTCTTCGCTGGCGTTTAGAAAAGCCTCGATCTGATCCAGGCTTAGTTTCTCAGCTTCGTGCACACTGGTTGTCAATCCTCAGCATGCCACCCGCCCCAGGCTCATCTTGTATTGGAAACTGACTTCGCCTTCAGGCTCATCCTGTATTGGAAGAGACTCTCAGTTGACGCCATCGCAGGATGCGGGTATAACTCAGCACAAACAGCCTGTAATATCGTGGGATTTCCACAGCACCGAAGGTTTGCCTGACGTTGACGACTCAAAGGACGTTGATCGATGAAGAAAAAAGAGCCAAAAAACGTTCAGGAAACAGCATCGAAGAATAAGAAACTAAACGACTTGAAAACATCTCGACCAGCACAGGACGAGCGCAGGGCGGCGGCCAAACCGGTAAAACTGGGGGATGACCCTCGTTTTGCACAGGCTGTGCAAAACTACGAGGCCGGACTGAAGGCGTTGCAGGCGCACAAGTACGACAAGGCCAAAGCGTGCCTGGAGAAAGTGGCGTCTGGATCGAGTTCAGAGCTGGCTGACCGGGCCGCGACCCACCTGAACATCTGCAATCAGCACATCAACCGCGACTCCGCTACGTTTAAGAACCCGGAGGAGCGGTACGATTACGCAGTTTCGCTGATGAATTCCGGGGACTACGTAAGCGCGCGCGAGGTCTTCGATGAGTTGACGCAAAAGCACCCCAAGCTGGATTTCGTGTGGTATGGCGCGTCTGCGTTGAACTGCCTGATGGGACACTTCCCCGACGCCATTTCCGGGCTGAGCGAGGCGATTCGGTTGAACCCGGCGAACCGCTATCAGGCGAGAAACGATTCCGACTTCAAAGACTTGTCCGACGACCCCCGCTTCACCGAACTGCTATATCCTGATACCAGTGCGGAGGAGACGTCGGATCCGCACAACTGGCACTTCTAGAACCCACGCAGAGTCATGCCCGGGCATTCACAGTCCGCCGCCGTGCGCCCCATCAAGGTTGTCGCGATGGGAGGAGGCACAGGCCTCTCCACCCTACTGCATGGCCTGAAGCAGCACGTTGTCCTGGCGGGCGAGAGCAGCTACGACCGGGTGCTGCCGTTCATCTCCGAGTTGTCGGCGGTAGTGACAGTAAGCGATGACGGCGGATCGAGCGGGCGCCTGCGGAAGGAACTGAACGTGCCTCCGCCCGGCGATATTCGCAACTGCATCGCCGCCCTGGCCGAGAAGGAAGCGCTGCTGTCGCGGCTGTTTCAATATCGCTTCAAGGCGGGCGAAGGGCTGGAAGGCCATAGCTTTGGCAACCTGTTTTTGTCGGCAATGACGGACATCACCGGAGACTTCAGCGAGGCGGTGAAACACGCATCGGCCATTCTCGCCACGCGTGGGAACATCTTTCCGGCAACCACAAGCAACGCGCAGATCTACGCCGTCATGGACGACGGGAGCGTGGTGCGGGGAGAGACCAATATCACGGCCAGCCAGCGCCGCATCACTGAGTTGCGCATGGCGCCGATTAACGCCAAGCCGGCTCCAGCCGCGCTGGAGGCCATCGAGGGAGCCGACCTAATCACGATCGGTCCGGGATCGCTCTTCACCAGCCTGGTGCCGAACCTGCTGGTGCGTGGTCTTTCCAAGGCCATCAAGGACTCACGCGCCACCAAGGTCTATGTTTGCAATTTGATGACGCAGGCCAACGAAAGCCTGAACCTGACGGCGTCGCAGCACATCGAGGCGATCTACGAGCACGCCCGCCACGAGTTTTTCGATTATGCCCTGGTCAACCAGACGCCGGCCTCGGCCAAGATGCATAAGAAGTATGAGGAAAAGCAGCAGTCACAGATCGTAGTGGATGTCGAAGGCATTGAGACGCTGGGCGTGAAGCCAATCCTTGGAGACTACCTGGCCGAGGAACTGGATCCTAACGAGGGCCTGATCGCCCGCCACGAGACGCACCACGTGGCGCATGACCTGTTGCGCCTGATGATGGAATCAGACGAAGCGCCGATAGTCGCCACTCCACAGCGCGCCTGACCGTCTCTTGATACCCTGAAAGCTATGAACAACCCGAAGTCTGTCCCAGACATTTCCGGCCCGAACGTACGTGCAGGATTTGCGATTGCCATTCTCGCTGCGGGCAAAGGCACGCGCCTGAAGTCGCGGCATCCGAAAGTATTGCATGAGATTGCCGGCAAGACGCTGCTGGCACACGTGGTAGCGGCCGCCGGCAAGATTGTTTCGCCGGAAGATATCTTCGCCATCGTTGGTCATGAGGCCGACCGGGTACGTGCGGCGTTAGAGTCCACCGGTATTCGTTTTGTGGAGCAAGCTGAACAACGAGGGACGGGCCATGCCATCATGCAGGCGCGCGAGGCTTTGCGCGGATTTGAGCACGTGCTGGTATTGTCGGGGGATGTTCCGCTGATTCAGCCCGAGACGATCGAGCGGGTCCGCGGCTTCCACATTGAAAATCAGGCGGCGATGACTGTCTTGACAGCGGAACCGGAAGACCCGACCGGGTACGGCCGGGTGTTTCGCAAATACAAGGATTTAATGCCGACAGATGAGGTTGACCGGATTGTCGAGCAGAAGGCGCTGCGAAACAACGAGGGCGAGCAGCGCGAGATCAACTCCGGCATCTATGCCTTTGCGATCGAACCGCTTTTTACCAATATCGACAAACTGACGACCGAGAACCCGGCCGGTGAGTTTTACCTGACGGACATGGCGGGACTGCTCGGGCGGGCGGGCCACAAAGTGGTTGCGCTCAAGGCGGAGGACTCCAACGAAGTTCTCGGTGTCAACACGCGCATGGAACTGGCGGAACTCGATATCAAGTTGCGGGCCAGGAAAGCGCGGGAGCTGATGGCAGCGGGCACCACGATCTTTCGGCCCGACACTTGCGATATTGACGCTGACGTGGAGATTGGGGCCGACACGGTGATCGAACCGTTTGTGCAGATCATCGGGAAGACGAAGATCGGCTCCGATTGCCGGATCCGCTCATATTCCGTGATCACCAACTGCGAGATCGGCAACAAGGTGCTGGTTCGTCCGGGTTGCATCATGGAGGACTCGGCGATTCGCGATGGCGCGCAGCTAGGGCCGTATTCCCATCTTCGTCCCGGAAGCGAGATCGGTGAAGATGCGCATGTTGGGAACTTCGTCGAGACCAAGAAGACCAAGCTGGGCAAAGGCTCGAAGGCCAACCATCTGTCTTACCTCGGGGATGCCGTGATTGGCGAGAAGGTCAATATCGGCGCCGGCACAATCACCTGCAACTACGACGGCGTGAACAAGCACCAGACGCTGATCGAGGACGGCGTGTTTGTCGGAAGCGATTCGACGCTAGTCGCTCCGGTGAAGCTCGGCAAGGGCGCCTATGTCGGGGCAGGCTCGTGCATCACCGACGACGTACCGGCGGACGCGCTGGCACTGGGCCGGAGCCGGCAGGTGAACAAAGAGAATTGGGCGGCGGAAAAGCGAGAAAAGATGAAGGCCGCAAAGAAGCCCTGACGAAGTCTCCAAAGTGCCATTTGACGCAAAGAACTGAGGGGAGGCCTATGCCTCCCCTCAGGTTTTGAAGCAATACCGCTCGGCGAAACCGTCCGCGGTTACTCCGACGGCTGGATTGTGATCGAAGTGGTAGTTCTAAAGCTGACCGCCGACTCGGCCGGAATCGTCAGCTCCTTATTGCCGGTGAAGGCCGCGCCCGCCGTGCCGGCACCTGCGCCGACCAGCCCTCCGATGAGAGCACCCTTGCCGCCGCCGGCAAGTCCGCCAATGAGTGCGCCGCCGCCCGCGCCACCACCGATCATGACGGCGGAGCGCTTGCCTTTACCCTTCTGGGTCACGCAGTATTCATCGGTGCCGACGTGCATGGGCGCACCGTGGACGTTGATCGAAGTCAGGCGGATGGCGAGAATGGCTTCGCCTTTGAACCTGCCGGCCGACTTAGCTTCGGATACGACACCGGTAACTCCCGAGCCAGCCGGAATTACAACCTTACCGTTCACTGCAATCCCGTTGGCTAGAGTACCGGTAAAGGTCTGGCCGTCCTGGGTGGTTTTGGAGTTAAGCCCTTCGGCCATCCGCACGGTCACGGTCTTTCCAGCCGGAATGACAATTGGCGGTGGAGGAGGAGGAGGAGGGGGAGCCTGCTCCGCGACTGGAGCGGCTGCAGGGGCCTCGGCGGGAGCGCCCGCCGGAGCGGCTGCCGGAGTGCCGGCAGGTTGTGCTTCCGTCTGGGCTCCTTGTGCCGGAGCAGCCTGTTCGGTCGAGGCCGGTGGCGCCTGCGTGGCCTCCTGTTTCTTACTGCACCCCACCACAGTCATCACGAGTAGCACGCCAAACAAGGCGAACGCGATCCGAGAACGCATAAACTTCTCCTCTTCTGGAATACGTATGATTGCAAGACCCCGCGAAATGCGGACGTACTTGCTGGTAAAGCACGGCTTTTGCTGCACCGACAAGATTAACAGCCGAGGTGCAGTTTTTGCGCAAAAAACAAACCTAGTGGCCGCATCCGGCTTACCGACGGGTACCGCAGGATCAACTTAGATCTCCACGGCATCCGACTCGTGCGGTTCGGGCATTCGCGCTTCATGCCGCAGGGCAAAGTAGCCGGCTATTCCCGCAACCAGCGAGGCACCGAGGACAGCGGCTTTGGCCTCCATCAGGTGGGCGGGGTCGGCGAACGCGAGAGAACTGATAAATATCGACACGGTGAAACCGATTCCGGCCAGAATTCCCACGGCCGACATCTGCAGCCAGTTGACGCCGTTTGGCAACTTGGCCAGTCCCAGCTTTACGGCCAGCTTGCTAAAGCCCACAATGCCCAACGGCTTTCCCAGCACGAGCCCCACTACGATGCCCCAGGCAATGTGACTGGTGAGCAAACCCCGCGAGGCTCCACGCGAGAACGTGACTCCGGCATTCGAGAGGGCAAACAGCGGCAAAACCAGAAACGAAACCCAGTCGTTCAGTTGGCGGGTGAGCCGCTCGGATTCAGCTTCGGTCGCATTCAGCAATTGTTCGAAGCTACCGAGGAGGCGGTTGGCAGTGTGCGAGTCCCGGTCGGCCTGGGCCTGACGAAATCGTTGCATCATCTCGGCGCCGATTTCCTGGAACTGATCCAGTGAAAGTCGGGGGCTCGTCGGCACCAGGAACCCCAGGATTACCCCGGCAATGGTCGCATGAATGCCGGAACGAAGAATCGCCAGCCAGAAGGCGCACCCCAGCACCACGTAGGCGATTGAGCGGGTAACTCCGATGCGGTACAGACCAACCATAACCAGCAGAAGCAATGCCCCCACAAACAATGCCTCCACATGCAGAGTGTTGGTGTAGAAGAACGCGATGACCATAATCGCCCCGATGTCATCGGCAATGGCCAGGGTCAGAAGAAAGATCTTTAGTTCGGATGGAATTCCCTTCACCATCCCGAGCACTCCCAAGGAAAACGCGATATCGGTCGCCATGGGAATGCCCCAGCCGTGCTGCCCCGGATGACCGTAGTTCAACGCGACGTACAGCAGCGCGGGAACAATCATGCCACCGAGAGCACCAAAGATGGGAAGCGACGCCTTGCGGATGTCAGCCAACTCGCCATGGGCGATTTCGTGCTTGATCTCCATTCCCACGAGGAAGAAGAAGAGGGCCATCAGGGCGTCGTTGATCCACTCGTGTACAGGAAGCCGTAGGCTGGAGAGCGTCAGTTCCAACTCCCACACGTGGTGGTATGAATCGCGCCAGGGGGAGTTGGCCCAGACCAGCGCCGCAATCGCAGCAACCAGCAGGAATACGCTACTGATGCCCTGAATGTGGATAAACTCCTGGATAGGCAGGACGAGCGTACGAGTGACGAGCGACTCGCGCAGTCGCATCTGCATGGCACCGTAAGTGCGGGGATTAATGGCCATCCGTTTTCTGTTTATCCAAGGCGGCTGTGAGTCGCTAACTTATTCAATCGGGAGTTTCCGCCCCGGTCAACCCGACGAGGACGCCAATCGCGGGCACGCAGACGCCCGAAAATTCGGCTATTCTGTAGCCCCATATGCATTCGACAATTCCCCTCGTGCGCAACATGTTGCTGGTGTATGCGGCGCTGTTGCCCATCGTGAACCCTTTCGGCATGGCGCCGATCTTCGCCTCCATGACGTTTGGCTACGATGTGGCGATTCGCCGCATCATGGCCATGCGGGTCGCCGTCAACGGTATGGCGCTTTTGATTGCGTCGCTGTTCGTAGGCTCTTACGTTTTAGACTTCTTCGGAATCAGCATCGGAGCCGTGCAGATGGGCGGAGGGCTGGTGGTGATGATCTCGGGGTGGCGGATCCTGAACCAGCAGAGCAATGTATCGGACAGGAACCTGGAAGCTCAGCCCAGCAGCGAGACCATTTTGTCGCAGGCGTTTTATCCGTTGACGATGCCGCTTACGGTGGGCCCGGGGTCGATCGCGGTCGCCCTCACCCTGGGCGGGAACGCGCATGCGGAGTCGCACATGCAGCACCTCGAAAGCGCGATTGCAGCAACTCTCGGGGTCGCGCTCATTGGAATCACGATCTATCTGTGCTATCGCTTCTCGGATGGATTGGAGCGGCTGCTTGGCAAGAATGGCACCAGCATCCTGATTCGCCTCTCGGCGTTCATCCTGGTGTGCATCGGCATCCAGATTATGTTCAACGGCGTGAACCAGTTTTATGCCGAGATGGTGCAGAACGCGAAAGATGCAGCGATGGGCCGCTGAAATCTAGGATGCGTCTTTCTTGTGGCAACCGGCGCACTTCACTGGGGCTGCCCTCCCCTCGAGGTTCTCGGTCTTGTGGCACTTGATACAGAGCCCGGAGGTCGCGCTGGCGTTGTGGAATGCGGCCGGCAAGCCGACCTTTACGGGCGGAGTCGGTGGCTTGGTGTGGCAGTCGGTACAGGCTTCCTGAGGTGAATTCAAGGGCTTTTCGGGCTTTGACGAGTGGTGGCAGACCTCGCACTTTCCCGCAACCCGCATGTGAGCGGAATGAGGAAACTTCACAGCCGCCATGCTTGGCCCCTTCAGGGTGATCGGTGACGAGGGCGCTTGCTGGCTCCAAACCAAGCTACTCACGAGCAACAACCAACCGAGCTGCAACAGCAACGTCCTTACTCGTGGTCGCTTCATGGGGCCTCCCTGGGGCAAACCAGATATGCTGGCGGCATCGCTTACGCGCATACACCCAGACACTGGATTGTAGCCAGAGTTGACCGCGGCTGCTGTGACGTAGCATGCAGACGGCTGTGACGGCGGGGCATGAGCATTTGAGCGAAGGATACGATTGCGGCGGCCGATTTAACTGGGAGGAACATTCCGGCAAGACACGGTACGAGTTAGGGAGCAGGCGAATCCTCACGTTAGGGTGGGCATCCAATTGACTTCGCGATGCGGCAAATCGCGGTGGAGATATGATCGAATGACATTGCAGAAATTTGCGTTCGTTGCATCAACCCTCGCTTTGGCAGTTGTGTTGGCAGCCTGCTCGTCCGCGGCTACGGCGCCGGCAGTGGGTACAGCCGCACCTGACTTCACCCTCAAGTCGCAGGACGGCAATCCCATCACGCTATCGCAGTTCCGCGGCAAGTGGGTGGTGCTGTACTTTTACCCGCGCGATATGACGAGTGGCTGCACGCTTGAGGCGCACAACTTCCAGCGCGATCAAGACAAGTTCAAGACCGCCAACGCGGTCGTGCTCGGCGTAAGCGTGGACGACACCGAATCGCACCAGAAGTTCTGCACCAAGGAAGGACTGACCTTCAAGCTGCTTTCCGACAACGAGCACAAGGTCTCGGAAGAGTACGGATCGCTCACTAACCTTGGGCTTGTGAAGTTTTCCAAGCGCCACACGTTCATCATCGACCCGCAGGGGAAGATCGTGAAGGAATACCCCGACGTGGATTCCGACATCAATCAGCACAGCACGCAGGTGCTGACGGCCTTGGCGCAACTGCAAAAGTAATCGCAATAGGTGGCGATGAACTACGACGCGTTCCTGCTGGTCTCGTTTGGCGGTCCCGAGCGAAAGGAGGACGTACTTCCCTTCCTCGAAAATGTGCTGCGCGGAAGAAACGTTCCTCGCGAGCGCATGCTGCAGGTGGCCGAGCACTATTACCACTTTGGCGGCAAGAGCCCGATCAATGATCAGAACCGCGCGCTGATTGTGGCCCTAACGGCGGAGTTCGCAGCATGCGGCATCACCCTCCCGATTTACTGGGGCAATCGCAACTGGCATCCCATGCTGGCTGACACAATGCGCCAGATGAAGGCTGACGGCGTGAAGCGCGCGCTGGCCTTTGCCACTTCGGCTTACAGTTCGTACTCCAGTTGCCGGCAGTACCGGGAAAACGTTGCGGCCGCGCAGGCCGCCGTGGGCGAAGGGGCGCCGGTGGTGGACAAGCTGCGCGTGTTCCATAACCATCCGCTGTTCGTCGAAGCGAACATCGAGCAGGTGCACGCGGCGCTGAGTCGGATTCCCGCTGAGCGCCGCTCGTCCGCTCGCATTGCCTACACCGCCCACAGCATTCCGACTAGCATGGCGCAGAGCTGTCAGTACCAGCCCCAACTGCTCGAGGTCGCACGGCTGATCTCAGAGGCGCTGAGCCGCAAGGCTGACCCGCTGGTATTCCAAAGCCGCAGCGGACCCGCTTCGCAGCCGTGGCTGGGCCCTGACATCCTCGACCACCTGCGGGCAATACACGCCGAGGGCGCAACCGACGTCGTGGTAGCTCCCATTGGCTTCGTCTCTGACCACATGGAGGTGCTGTACGACCTCGACACCGAAGCCGCAGACCTGTGCCGGGAGTTAGGGCTAAGCCTGCAGCGGGCGGCGACGGCAGGTACGCATCCGAAGTTTGTGCAGATGGTGCGGGAGTTGGTAGTCGAACGCCTGGGAGACGCTCCGGGACGGCTGGCGGTGGGTATCTACCCGGCGAATCCCGACTTTTGTCTCGCCGATTGCTGTCCCGCGCCGGTGCGGCCTTTGGTCGTGAGCCCGGGAACGACCGCCACCAGTGTTGGACCCTAGGCAGTCACGGTTCAGAGAATTTGCAAATGCCGAGAGACTGCCCCGCAGTGGGTGAGTCCCAACCAGCACTTGTCAAAAGCAATCAATTCAGCACGTTACGTAAGACGCCCCCGAAACAGTCCCGCCTTGTCCGTTCCCCTTTCACGCGCTTCGACCTTAAGTATGTGACGTACATCACAGGGTTGTAAGTACCCCGGTCACAGCTTGCCGGGCATTTGACCGCTATCTTGAACATTAACGGTTATCTAACCACATAACAGATCGGGCACTCAGCTCGGTCTGGGGGACAACAGACGTGAAAAGAACTGATGACGCTAATACGGCTGCCTCGCTTGAGGACAGGATTGAATCCGAGTCACGCGGGGGTATCAATACCGAAGAGCCAGCTCCCAGCGCCGACAAAGCAGGCAGTGGCAAGGTCGCGAGAGAGAAAGTAACGCTGGATGGCAACGAAGCCGTAGCCTATGTGGCGTACCACGTAAGTGAAGTGGCGGCCATCTACCCTATTACCCCGTCGTCGCCTATGGGCGAGTCGTCCGATGCCTGGTCGTCGATCGGCGAAAAGAACATCTGGGGAACTGTTCCCAAGGTCATCGAGATGCAGAGCGAAGGTGGAGCCGCCGGGGCACTGCACGGCGCATTGCAGGCTGGCGCGCTGGGCACCACGTTTACCTCGTCGCAGGGCCTGCTGCTGATGATCCCCAACATGTACAAGATCGCGGGTGAGCTGACCAGCGCGGTGATTCACGTGGCCGCCCGATCGGTCGCCGCGCAGGCACTGTCGATCTTCGGCGATCACCAGGACGTCATGGCCACCCGGCAGACTGGTTTCGGCCTGCTGTCGTCGAACTCGGTACAGGAAGCCATGGACCTCGCCCTGATCGCGCATGCCGCGACGCTGGAATCACGCATTCCGTTCGCGCATTTCTTTGACGGCTTCCGCACCTCTCATGAAGTGGCCAAGATCGAACAGCTCACGCTAGACGACATGCGCGCCCTGATCAATGACGACATGGTTCGCGCTCATCGTGAGCGCGCCCTGTCTCCCGATCATCCGGTGCTGCGCGGTTCGGCGCAGAACCCCGATGTGTATTTCCAGGGCCGCGAGACGGTGAACCCGTATTACCTGGCCTGCCCGACCATCGTGCAGAACGTGATGGACAAGTTCGCGAAAGTCGTCGGCCGGCAGTACAACCTGTTTGAATACGTGGGCGCTCCGGATGCTGAGGAAGTCATCATCATCATGGGCTCGGGCGCTGAAGCGGTGCACGAGACGGTGGACGCGCTTACGGCCAAGGGCAAAAAAGTCGGCGTGCTGAAAGTACGCCTGTTCCGGCCGTTCTCCGTAGAGCACTTCCTGAAAGCCCTGCCCAAGACGGTGAAGGCCATTGCGGTTCTCGATCGCACGAAGGAGCCGGGCAGCATCGGCGAGCCCCTGTACCAGGACATCATCACCGCCCTGACCGAGGGGTTCACCGCCGGCAAGTGTCCGCTGGCAAGTTTTCCGAAGGTGATCGGCGGACGCTACGGGCTGTCGTCGAAGGAGTTCACCCCAGCGATGGTGGCGCGCGTCTTCGAAGAGATCACCAAAGCGGCCCCGTTGAACCACTTCACTATCGGCATCAACGACGACGTCACGCACACCAGCCTGGACTACGATCCGGACTTTTCGACTGAAGACGCGGAAACCGTGCGCGCGATGTTCTGGGGCCTGGGCGCAGACGGTACGGTGGGCGCCAACAAGAACTCCATCAAGATCATCGGCGAAGAGACCGACCTGCACGTGCAGGGCTACTTCGTGTATGACTCGAAGAAGTCGGGCGCGGTCACCACGTCGCACCTGCGCTTCAGCAAGAAGCCGATCCGCTCCACCTACCTCATCTCGAAGGCCAACTTCATAGGCTGCCACCAGTTCAGCTTCATGGAGCGGCTGGATGTGCTGCGGGAGGCTACGCCGGGTGCGGTGTTCCTGCTGAACAGCCCATTCGGCCCCGACGAGGTGTGGGACAATCTGCCGCGCTCGGCTCAACGCACAATCGTCGAGAAGAAGTTGAAGTTCTACGTGATCGACGCGGTGGAAGTGGCGCGCGCTGCCGGCATGGGCGGACGCATCAACACTGTCATGCAGACTTGCTTCTTCGCCATCAGCGGCGTGCTGCCGCGCGAAGAGGCTATCGCGAGCATTAAGCATTCCATCGAGAAGACTTACGGCAAGCGCGGCGAATCGGTAGTCCGCAAGAACTTCGCTGCGGTTGACGCTTCACTCGAGCACCTGCACGAAGTCAAAGTACCGGACGCCATCACTTCGAAGTTTGAGGTGCGCCCGGTGGTTCCGGCCGAGGCGCCTGAGTTTGTACGAAGTGTCGAAGCGCTCATGATGTCGGGCGACGGCGACCGGATTCCGGTCAGCGCTATGCCGATCGACGGCACCTTCCCCACGGCTACCACGCAGTGGGAGAAGCGCAACATCGCGCTGGAGATTCCGGTGTGGGACGAGCAGCTTTGCATCCAGTGCGGTAAGTGCGTGCTGGTGTGCCCGCACGCCGTCATTCGCGCCAAAGTGTACGACCCGAAATCCTTCAATCACGCGCCTGACGGCTTCCAGACCGCCGCTCCTAAGTGGCGCGAGTTCAGCGAGCTGAAGTACACGTTGCAGGTGGCGCCGGAAGATTGCACCGGCTGCGGCCTGTGCGTGGCGGTATGCCCCTCCAAGAGCAAGAGCGAGGCGAAGCACCGCGCTATCAATATGGAAGCCCAGCCTCCGCTGCGCGAAAAGTACAACGAGTACTGGAAGTACTTCCTATCGATTCCGGAGCTATCGCGCGAGACCATCTCGCACACGCAAGTGAAGGACGCGCAGTTGCTGGAGCCGCTGTTCGAGTTCTCCGGAGCCTGCTCCGGTTGCGGCGAAACGCCCTACATCAAGGTGATGACGCAGATGTTCGGCGATCGCGCGCTGATTGCCAACGCGACGGGCTGCTCGTCGATCTACGGCGGCAACCTGCCGACGACGCCCTACAGCGTCAACAAGGAAGGACGCGGCCCGGCCTGGTCGAACTCGCTGTTTGAAGACAACGCCGAGTTCGGCATGGGCATGCGCCTGGCGGTTGATAAGCAGAAGGAATACGCCGAAGAGCTGGTCCAACGGATGGCATCGAGCATCGGTGAAGAACTGGCAGTTGGAATCCTGAGCGCTGATCAGAGCACGGAGCCCGGCATCTTCGCGCAGCGCGAGCGGGTGAAAGCACTGAAGGCCAAGCTCGCGGGCCACAAGTCAGCGGCGGCGAAAGACCTGCTGGCGGTGGCTGACGAGTTGGTCCGCAAGAGCGTGTGGATCATCGGCGGCGACGGCTGGGGCTATGACATCGGCTACGGCGGCCTGGACCATGTTCTGGCTTCCGACGCCAACGTCAACATCCTGCTGCTCGACACCGAGGTGTATTCGAACACAGGCGGACAGATGTCGAAGGCCACGCCCCTCGGCGCGGTGGCGAAGTTTGCCGCCGGCGGCAAGCGCATCCCCAAGAAGGACATCGCCATGATGGCGATGAACTATGGACGCGCGTACGTGGCCCACATTGCCATGGGCGGCAACGACGGCCAGACGATGAAGGCCTTCGCGGAAGCCGAGGCGCATAATGGGCCGTCGCTGATCATCGCTTACAGCCATTGCATAGCGCACGGCTATGACATGGTGTTCGGCATCGAGCAGCAAAAGAACGCCGTTCTGTCCGGGCACTGGCCGCTGTTCCGCTACAACCCGGCGCTGGCCAAGGAAGGCAAGAATCCGTTCCAACTGGATTCGCGCGCACCGAGCATTCCGCTGGAGAAGTACATCTACAACGAAACCCGGTACACCATGCTGGTCAACAGCGACCCCGAGGAGGCCAAGATTCTACTCCGCGAGGCGCAAGACAACGTCAACGAGCGCTGGAAGCTGTACCAGCACATGGCCGCTATGAGCTTCGAGAAATAACGGCAAGGAGCGAGGAGAGAAATCAATGATCGACCTTTCAACCAACTATCTCGGACTGAAGCTGAAAAATCCGGTCGTAATTTCGGCCTCGCCGCTGACCGAAAAACTGGAGAACTTTGAGCGTCTGCGTGACGCCGGCGCTTCCGCAATCGTCATGTACTCGCTCTTCGAAGAGCAGATCGAAGCGGAGAGCGAAAACCTCGACGCTGCGATGGAATACGGCACGAACAGCTATGCCGAGTCCACGTAGCTATCTGCCCGACATGCCGAAGTACCAAATCGGCCCCGACCGCTACCTGGAGCTCCTGCACAAGGCGAAGAAGTCGGTGGACATCCCCGTGATTGCCAGCCTGAATGGCAACTCACGCGGCGGTTGGACGCGCTACGCCGAGTACATGGAAGAGGCCGGCGCGGATGCGCTTGAGCTGAATATCTTCAATATTCCGACCGATCCGTCGATCACGTCGGAGCAGTTGGAATTAGGCTACTGCGAACTGGTACGCGCCGTTCGCAAGGCGGTGAAGATTCCCATCTCAGTGAAGCTCGGACCGTACTTCACGTCGACGGCAAACTTCGTCAAGCGGCTTTCGGAAGCGGGCGCTGACGGTGTGGTCATCTTCAATCGCTTCTATCAGCCCGACTTCGACCTTGAGGAACTGGAGGTCACGCCCAATCTGGTGCTGAGCAGCCCGCACGAACTGCGCCTGCGCCTGCACTGGGCCGCGATCCTGTATCACCAGGTGGAGACCTACATCGCCATCACCGGCGGCGTGCATGACTCGACCGACGTGCTGAAGTCGATGATGGCGGGAGCGCACGTGGCGATGCTGACCTCGGCGCTGCTGAAGTACGGCATCGAGCACATCGGCGTGGTACTGGCGGGCATGGAGCGCTGGATGGACGAGCATGAGTACCAGTCCATCAAGCAGATGCGCGGCAGCATGAGCATGGTCAACATCCAGAATCCCACGGCGTTCATGCGTGGGAATTACCTCAAGATGTTGGGCTCGTATAAATTCGGCGACGCGGGCTCGGCGCTTCCCACGTACTAAGAGTTATCCCTTCGTCTGGAAGTCAACGGCCGGACTCCCGATGGGAGCCCGGCCGTCGTACGTTGCGGGCATGGCTACTTCAGCACAATCACGAGCGTGCGGCCGTCGCTCTTGATCTCGCCGCCCGTGGCCGTCTTGGTCTCTTTGATCTGCTTGGGACGGTCCAGGTAACCGGTGGCTTGCACGGCTCCCACCTGCTTTAAGGTATCGGCGATGAAGTCGCGCTCGCCATCGACGTTGGCATCGATTTTGTGGGTGATCGCGCCTTCCTTGCGCTGGTCTTTTTCGATGCCGATATCGTGCGTGCCAGCGCCAGCCCACAGGGTCTCACCGTTGGGTCCCTTGAACGGCGTCTGCCAAATGCGAAAATGGTCACGCTCGCCGATGACTTTCACGGCTTCGGCGCGGGCATAGCCGTAGTCCTGGCCGCGTCCAAACAGATACAACGTGCTCATGGGGACAGTAGTGTAGGCCTGCTTGTTTAGCGTCGCGATAATGGCGCTCACTACGGCCTGCTGGTTGGTCTTGTCGGGAAGTACCCAGCCCGCTGACTTGAGCGCGGCGGTAACCTTCTCTTCGCTGCCCACGATGACAAAGTTCACCAAGTCGCCCTCGTTGCCGCCGGGCGCGGCCTGGTCGGTCACGCGATAGGGTAGCTTGGCGTCCAGGAGCTTGTAGAGCGGCGGGAAGTTGTAATTGTTGGGCGTGGCCGCGGCCTTAGGTGCCGCTGTGCGGTCAATGTGAACGTCGTAGTTGCCGGTCGCGCTGTAATACGAGTCCTGGTTGACGCCGAGATAGAGGCGCCCGCTGACTACGATGGTGACCGTGCCGTCGGCTCCCAGCGCAAACGGCGTAGCGGCGCGGTCATTGCCGACCTGCCCGACTAACGCTCCGCGGCCCGCGCTGGGAACGGTAAGGTCGCGCAGTGTGTCTTTCCATTCGCGGGGAGCTCCGGCGGGGGTAACGCCCTTCTTGTCGCTGAAGTCAACGGTACCGGTCGCGGTGATGTGTAGTTTGTCGCCGGCGGTGACATCCATGCCGGAGTCAACCCAACGCTTGCTGCCATCGACGCTGACGGTCAGGGTGTTTGCGGTGGCGGTATTCTCCGCCGCCGACAGCGCCCCGGCGACTGCCAGCACCAATATCGCAATCCAAGCGGCCACAAGTCTTCTCATGCGCTTCATCGCATCCTCGCTTGCGACGGTAGTTCCAACCCCGGCTACTGCCGCACGGCTTCGTCGAAGGCCATTCTACCCAGATACATCGGATGCGAAACCTTGGCGGTGTCGCCTTGGCCGTAAACCGGGTATGGCGTGTTCTGCGCCTTCATGGGGAATCCCCACACGTCGCCCGATCTCATATCGATCACCACCTTGCCCCAGGTGACGTTGCCATCGGGTTTCTTCAGCGAAACTGTTCCCTGCTCGATGAAAAACGGGTAAGCCGTCCCGCTCTGCGCCAGAACCGACGGAGGATGTGCCACCGGGCGAAAAGCCACGGCGGCTAGGAGCAGCGCGATAACGACCAGCAGCGACTTCACGAACCAATCCAGCTTCATGGGACCTCGCAGCCCAGCGGCTGGCTCGTCGGATTCGCAACCGGCGGCGTATCAGGCTGGGCAGGTACTTGCAGGAAATTTAGTACGTTTCGGCGGTAAGGTAAACCCCGCCGGTGCTGTTTTGGCGACTGTCTCGTGGCCGGCACCACGCCGAGCTATGATCGTTGGAACCGGGCTACGACCAGAGTGATGTCGTCAGCTTGAGTCGTGCCCGCGTAGAAATCCTGTACGCACTGCAGAATTGCCTGAAGCAAATCGGGCGCCGGGTGTGCCCCACGGGAAGCAGCGAAGGAGAGCAAACGCTCTTCACCGAATTCCTGGCCGGCGGCATCACTGGCTTCGGTGACGCCGTCGGAAAACGCAATCAGGCATTCCCCGTCACGGAAGTATGCGGTTTCTTCCTGGAACGAAGCCGCTTCGAATGCCCCCACAATCGAGCCGCCGACGGTGAGCCGGCAGGGGCCATCGTGCGCCAAGAGGATTGGCGGATTGTGGCCGCCGTTGGAATAGACGAATCGTCCGTCAGGCGACAATACGCCGAAAAACACCGTGGCGAAGCGCGGCTCCAGTCCTCTGCTAAGCAAGAGGCGATTCAGGTGGGTGAGAACGGCCGCGGGGCTGCGTTCGGTTTGCACCGCGACCGCGAGTATTCCCTGGATCATGGCGGCTACAATCGCCGCTGCGGGCCCTTTACCCGCCACATCGCCGAGGACGATGCCGAAGTCGCCCGAAGGCAATTCCATCAATTCGAAAAAGTCTCCGCCGATGGCGCGACAGGGGATGGAATCGCCCGCCGCCACACAAAAGCGAGTTGAGTGTACCGCGCGAGAAAGCAACACCCTCTGAACTTCCGCGGCCATCCTGAGTTCCTTGTCGAGCCGCGTCTTTTCCAGGCGTTGCAGTACGCTGGCCAAATCGTAGATGCGCTCGTCGCGGACAATCTTCCCGTGAGCCATGGTCAATATGATGATGGCCCGGTATTCAATTCGCTCCTGGGTAGCGGGCTCCCCGAACCAGCCATGTTGATCCGTGGCGCCTGCGGTCCCCATGAAGGCAATGCGGTCGCCGTCCACCAGCACGTCGGTGACGGCAACCGTCCAGTCAGGAAAGAGGGAAAACATGGCGTCCCAGCTCTTGCCGATGGCCGCGCGGCCCGAGATTCCGGTAAACACAGGGCTCACGGTCACGGCCTCGTCGGCATAAAATCCCAGCAGTCTCGCGGTGTCGTGGACATTGACCGCTGCCTCTAACTGGCGCACAAATTCCAGTGCTTCTTCTCGTAACATCAGGGGACCGTCCGGATCATGCCCACAGCAGGCGGCCCGGGGCAAGACATTTCCCGATTCAAACCGCAGACAGAAAAACGTTTAGCCACACCGCTCATGAGCTTCATTTGTACACCCGTTCACCCGGATGTCATCGGTAATTTCGCGTGCCCCGAGCCTCGCAGTGGCAACCTCATGTGAGCACGCGAGAACCAGCCGGTGCATCTATCCCCGTCTCGGGAACAGGAACTTCAGCAGCGGGCCCACCCGCTCGGCCCATGCGTATTCGCTGTGCTGGCCACCGGGGATCTCGCGGTATTCGAGGTCCCTGCCCAGGCGCCATCCTTTCTTGAGGAGCAGGCGTTTCAAAGCGCGGGCGTCGGGCATGGCGCGGCGGCCTTCGTTGGTACCGATATCGAGCCAGATGCGCTGGCCGGTCCGGTGGGGAATCCGGTCCACATACTTCAAAATCACGCGATCGCGCCACCACACCGATGGGGAAAGCACCGCCAGCTTGCCGTAAACGTCGGGATAGCGCATGCCGAGGTAGAGAGTCACCAGTCCGCCAAGTGACGATCCACCCATGCCGCAATTCTCCGCACCAGCAAGGGTGCGGTAACGATGCGCGATGAACGGCTTGAGCTCTTCCACCAGCATCTGGCCGTAGGCGTCGGCCTTGCCTCCGCCGAGGCGCCGGTCTTCGACGGGCGTGTAGTCATCGATGCGCTTCACTCCAGTGTTGTAAATGCCGACGATCACCAGCGGCTCAACCTCGCCGGAATCGATCATGGCGTCGGCGGTTTCGCCTACGCGCCAGTAGTTGCCCTTGATGAATGAGGTCTCGGGGTCGAACAGGTTCTGTCCGTCGTGGAGATAGAGGACGGGAAAGAAGCGGTTGGGATCGTCGTTGAACGCCTGTGGAACATACACGATGAACGTGTGCTTTTCGTCGATGAGTCGCGAGGCGAATTGGGTGTGGAGGTGCAGCCGAGATTGCAGGCTGCTGGGGCCGGAGGACTGGCTCATTGCTGGGACCGGAGAATCGGCATTTGGGCTTAGGAACGGTTCGCTGGACATTCTAGTAAAATGGAATTACCACCCGCTCCCTGAACAACAGGTCGCAGCATCATGCCTGCCGGTCACGCGAAGTGGTTCCTTAGAGTAGCAAGCCGGATTTCGTTCCAGCAAATTTCTTTCCTGAAAGGCACATCATCGTGCATCGTGAATTTCACAAATGGTGGTCAAAAGACCTGCAGCGCGACATGTCGCTGCTCCAGTTCGGGCACGCCGGCCGCAAGATCCTCGTGTTTCCGACCTCGCAAGGGCGCTTCTACGAGTACGAGGACAACAAGATGGTCGCTGCCGTCGGCGACAAGATCGACAACGGCGAGCTGCAAATCTACTGCGTCGACAGCGTGGACAGCGAGAGCTGGTACAACAAGCGGGCGCATCCGTACTGGCGCGTGCAGCGCCACATTCAGTACGAGCGCTACCTCATCAACGACGTCTTCCCGCTGATGTGGGACCGGAACTGGACGCCCTACACCGCCGTGACCGGATGCAGTTTCGGCGCGTATCACGCGGTGAACTTCGCCTTTCGCCATCCTGAGATGGTCAACGCCTGCATCTGCATGGGCGGCTCGTACGACATCAAGAGCTTCCTCGACGGCTGGTGGAGCGACGACGTGTATTTCAACAGCCCGCTCGATTTCCTGGCGAACTGCACCGACGGATGGCGGTACAACCACATCCGCACCGTGCTGGCCACGGGCGAGTGGGACATGTGCTGGGAGCGGAACGAGAAGTTCGCGGCCATTTTGCGTAGCCGGGGCATCCGGCATGAGCTCGCGGTGTGGGGCGACCAGAGCTATCACGACTGGCCGTGGTGGCGGCCGATGGCGCGGCTGTATTTGTGAGATGGAATCCGATTCTGACGGCGTCATTCCAAGCGGCCCAATGCCCGATGGTTGGGCCGCTTTGACATGGTCAAACCCGCTTGTATCCCATAAAATAGATACACCACCAAGCGCGTCCGGCGCTGTTTTCTTGGGTCATCTTAATGGAGTGGTCGCAGCGGTAGCGAAGGCATTTCCCGCTCTGGCAGAGGAGCAGTTGTGAAGAAAATCGGCATCATTTTTGGGATGGAGACCACGTTTCCACCCGCCCTGGTCGACAAGATCAACTACATGAACGTGCCCGGAATCCAGGCCGAACTCGCCTCGGTGGGCGAGGTCCGCATGGCCGAGCCTTCGCCATATCACGTCATCATCGACCGTATTTCGCACGACATCCCCTTCTACCGCGGATACCTGAAGAACGCGGTGCTGTCGGGCGCGACGGTCATCAACAACCCATTCTGGTGGAGCGCCGACGATAAGTTCTTCAACTTCGCCCTGGGCGACAAGCTGGGAGTGGCCATCCCGGCGACGGTGCTGCTGCCACACAAGCAGCATCCCGCGGGCACGACCGACCGCTCGATGCGGAACCTGCAGTACCCCATGCCATGGGACAGCATCTTCAGCTACGTCGGATTTCCGGCCTTCCTGAAGCCGTTTGACGGGGGCGGCTGGAAGGACGTGTACAAGGTCAACAACCCGGACGAGTTCTTTAAGGCCTATGACCAGAGCCGCGATCTTTGCATGACGTTGCAGCGCGGCGTAAAGTTCAAGGAATACTTCAGGTGTTACGTCGTAGGCCAGGAAAAAGTGCACATTATGCAGTACGACCCGTCTGCGCCTTTCCACGAGCGGTACATCAAGAACGGCCCTGCGATTGACCCCAAGTTGCTGCAGCGGGTGGAGACAGACGCCATCACTCTCTGCAAGGCGCTGGGCTACGATCTCAACACCGTCGAGTTCGCCTGTGAAGACGGCATTCCGTACGCCATCGACTTCATGAACCCCGCCCCTGACGCTGACATCAACTCGGTCGGCGAAGACAACTTCCACTGGATCGTGGACGCCGTAGCTGAATTGGCCATCCGCAAGGCGAAGGAACATACCGGCGAGGTGAAGGACTACCGCTGGAGCACCTTCCTGGCAGGACAGCCTGTGGTCGCATCGAAAGCGGCAGAGTCCGTCAGCGTTCCCAAGAGCGCGACTAAGGGGTAATGGAATGAAGCGGCCCAGCCTCAGCATCGGAATCGAAGAGGAATACCAGACCATCGATCCGGAAACTCGCGATCTGCGCTCCCATATTCAGATGGAGATTCTCTCGAAGGCGAAACTGAAGATCGCGGAAAAAGTGAAAGCCGAGATGCACCAGGCGGTGGTCGAAGTCGGCTCCAAGGTTTGCCGCGACATCAAGGAAGCCCGCGAAGACATGCTCAACCTGCGCCGCGAGATGATCAGCCTCGCCAACCAGAACGGCCTATTACTAGGCTCAGCCAGCACGCATCCCTTTGCGGACTGGAAGGTGCAGGAGATTTATCCCGACGAGCGCTACTACCGCGTAGTCGAAGACATGCAACTTGTGGCGCGGGCCAACCTGGTTTTTGGACTGCACGTGCACGTCGGCATCGAAGACCGCGATACCGCGATTCACATCATGAATTCGATGCGGTATTTTCTGCCGCACATCCTTGCGCTCTCCACCAATTCGCCGTTCTGGATGGGCATGGAGACCGGCTTCAAGTCCTATCGCAGCAAAGTGTTTGAGCGCTTCCCGCGCACCGGTATCCCCGACGTGTTCTCCAACTGGGCCGATTACGAGACGTTCGTCAACCTGCTGGTCAAGACCAACTGCATCGACAACGGCAAGAAAATCTGGTGGGACATCCGCCCGCATCCGTTCTTCGAGACCATCGAAGTGCGGGTATGCGACATCCCGATGCGACTCGACGAGACGCTGGCAATTGCCGCGCTGATCCAAGCCACGGCGGCGATGCTTTGGAAGTTGCACGCGTCCAATAAAAGCTACCGCATTTACGGGCGGGCGCTCATCAGCGAGAACAAGTTTCGGGCCTGCCGCTATGGCCTCGATGGCAAGCTCATCGACTTCGGCAAGCAGGAAGAAGTCCCGATCCGCAAGTTGATGTTGGAATATCTGGAACTGATTGACGACGTAGTCGATGAACTCGGCTCGCGCGACGAAATCAATTACATCCACGAAATGCTGAAGATGGGAAGCGGCGCCGACCGCCAGCTGAAGGTCTACCACGAGACCGGCGATTACACGAAGGTCGTGGATTACATCGTGGCTGAAACGCGGGTCGGCATCTTCGACTAGTCGCCGCCCGTTGCGAGAATTTTGCCGGATTTCCGGCGCATTGAGAAAGGGATTTGCTTGACACCACCATTGCTGACTGATCTGTCCACCACTCCTTTTGACCCCGAGCTTTCGCCCGGCGCCTACAACGCCGTGAACACTTGCCTGCGCGTGCAGCCCAGCGAGAAGGTCACCGTGATCACCGACAACGCCAATCGGGAGATCGCCGCCAGCATCGTCAGGGAATTGGCCAGGGTCGGTTCACCTTTCAAGTCGTTCGTGCTGGAAGAAATCGCGGAGCGCCCGTTGACGGCCCTACCCCCCGAAGTCGCCGAAGATATGGAGAGCAGCCAGGTCAGCATCTTTGCGGTGCGGGTGCAGCAGAACGAGCTAAAGTCGCGCATGGAGATGACCGACATCGTCAATCGCCGGCGCATGCGTCACGCCCACATGGTGAACATCAGCCACGAGATCATGCTGGAAGGCATGCGCGCCGATTTCAATCGCGTGGATGCCCTCAGCAAGAAGGTCGTTGAGATCGTTAGCAAGGCCAAGCAGGTGCGCGCCAAGAACCCTGCCGGCAGCGACCTCACTGCCGACCTGAACCCGAACTACAAGTGGATCAAGACCAGCGGCATCATCAGTCCGGACAAGTGGGGCAACCTGCCGGGCGGCGAAATCTTTACCACACCGGGCGAAGTGAATGGTACCTACGTCGTGGACGGTGTGGTGGGTGACTACCTCTGCGAAAAGTATCCCGACCTGAAGAACCAGCCGCTGACCATCCGCATCAAGGGCAATCGCATCACCGAGGTGTTCAGCGAGAACAAGGCACTGGAGAAGGAATTCTGGGACTACACCCACACGGACGAGAACAGCGACCTGGTGGGCGAGTTCGCCATCGGCACCAACCTTGAGTTGAAGCGCATTTGCGGCAACATTCTGCAGGACGAGAAATTCCCTGGCCTGCATATCGCGTTCGGAAATCCGTACGGCCATCACACCGGCGCGAAGTGGTATTCCTGCACGCATATTGATGTCGTCGGCACCCAGTTCGACATTTGGGTTGACGGTGAGCAGATCATGGAAAAAGGTCACTTCCTAATCGAGGCATAGGCATGGTTCCAGAGCTGCGCGAGGAGTTCAATCGCAACTTTACTCCGCAAAAATACCAGGGGTTTCTCGACACCCTGGGGCGGCTCTGCGGGACCCCGGTGCAGTTTCGGGTGTCGGAAACGCCATGCTTCGTTCCTAAGGACCTGCTCGACCGCATGGCGCAGTACGGCCACGACCTGACCCATCAGCTCCTAACAAACCCAAAATACCTGCGCGTCTCTGACAAGACGGTTCCGCCGGAGTACAACGTCGCCAACGAATCACCGCAGCCGATGTTCGTTTCGGTGGACTTTGGGTTGGTGCGCAACCACAAGGGTGGCCTCGATCCCAAGCTGGTGGAGTTGCAGGCTTTCCCCACACTCTACGGATATCAGCCGCTGTCGGCGCAGCTTTACATCGACCATTACGGCCTGCCGAAGAACCTCGGTATCTACCTTGGTGGATTTAATCACGAAACCTACCGCACGATGATGCGCGAGCTAATCGTGGGTGGCCACGATCCCGAGAACGTTATCCTGATGGAGATCGATCCGCAGAATCAGAAGACCCTGCCCGACTTCCTGGTAACGCAGAAAGAACTGGGAATCGCGATCGTGGATGTGCTGTCGCTGAAGAAGCGTGGCCGCAAGCTCTACTACACGAAAGATGGCCGAGAGATCGAAGTGCAACGCATCTACAACCGCTGCATTGTGGATGAGCTGGAGAAGAAGGGCATCAATTTGCCGTTCGACATCCGCGAGCCGCTCGACGTGGAGTGGGCCGGGCATCCCAACTGGTACTTTCGCATCAGCAAGTTCTCAATTCCCTACCTCAATCATCCCTGCGTGCCGGATACGTGGTTTCTCGACGAGAATCCCACCATTCCTGAGGACAACGAGAACTACATCCTCAAGCCGCTGTACTCGTTCGCGGGAGCAGGCATCAAATTCGCCCCAACTGAGGCAGACATCGACGCCATCCCCGCCGCCGACCGCCACAACTACATCGTGCAGGAGCGCCTGCGCTTCGAGCCCGTCATCGCCACGCCCCACGGCATGACCCAGATGGAAACTCGCATCATGTACGTCTGGCCCGAGGGCGGCGAGCTGACACCTGTTCTCCCGCTGATCCGCATGGGCCGCGGCATGATGATGGGCGTGGACCACAACCGCGATCTGGAATGGGTCGGCGGAACCGCCGGACTCTGGGTGTAGCACGATGCGATTGCGTGCGCTTCAGCGCACGCGTCGGAGGGAGCCCCCGCATTTATGCGGGGGACATCGCAGAAAAAAACATGCGGCTGCATTCACAGCCGCACACAACTGCATAAAATAGCGGGGTTGTTAGTTGGCCGCGACTTTTTCTGTCTCCACCGCCGCACCATCCAAACCCTTCAGATACTCGTTAATCGACTTCGCCGCCTTGCGTCCTGCGCCCATCGCCAGAATCACGGTCGCACCGCCAGTCACGATGTCGCCGCCGGCAAACACGCCCGTCTTGGAGGTTGCCAGCGTGTCGTCGTTGGCCGCAATGTAGCCGCGCTTGGTTACCGCCAATCCCGGTGTCGTTGACTGGATCAACGGATTCGCGGAAGTCCCAGCCGCGATGATCGCCACAGAGCACGGCGTATCGAACTCCGATCCCTTGATCGTCACCGGACTGCGGCGCCCGGAATCATCGGGCTCGCCCAGCTCCATGCGGGTGCAGCGAACCGCCGTCAGGTTGCCTTTTTCGTCGCCCAGGAACTCGACCGGGTTCACCAGCATCTCAAAGCGAATCCCCTCGTCCTTCGCATGGTGCACTTCCTCCACACGGGCGGGCATTTCGGCTTCAGTGCGGCGGTACAGGATGCTTGCCGACTTTGCGCCCAACCGCAGCGCGCTGCGCACCGCATCCATCGCGGTGTTGCCGCCGCCAATTACCACCACGTCGCGGTCTTTACAGGGATACAGCGGCTCGTCGAACTCCGGAAAGCGATACGCGCGCATCAAGTTCACGCGGGTCAGGAATTCGTTCGCCGAGTAAATCCCGTTCAGATGCTCGCCTGGAACGCCGAGGAAGCGCGGCAGGCCAGCGCCGGTCGCCACAAATGCCGCATCGAATCCTTCTTCGTGAAACAACTCGTCGATGGTGACCGTCTTGCCCACCACGACGTTGGTCTCAAACTCCACGCCCTGCTGGCGCAGCGCGTTCACTTCGTGCGCCACGATGTCTTTGGGAAGGCGGAATTCAGGAATTCCGTAGATCAGGACGCCGCCCAACTCATGCAGCGCTTCGAACACGTGTACTTTATGGCCCATCTGAACCAAGTCACCGGCACAAGCCAGCCCCGCCGGGCCGCTGCCGATGATGGCGACCTTCTTGCCTGTCGGTGCCGCCTGCTTGGGCAAGCCAAACTTGCCGCTCTCGCGCTCCCAATCGGCTACAAAGCGCTCAAGGTAGGCGATACCAACCGCTTCGCCTTTCTTGCCGAGCACGCAACCTGATTCACACTGATCCTCCACCGGGCACACCCGCCCCGTGATCGCCGGGAGCGCGTTGTCTTCGCGCACCTTGGAAGCAGCGCCCATGTAGTCGCCCTGGACGATCAAGTCCATGACGGCGCGCACGTCGACCGACACCGGGCACTTGTCCATGCAGCCGGGCTTGCCGCACTCGATGCAGCGTAGCGATTCCTGCCGCGCCTGCTCAGGCGTGAAGCCGACGTTCACTTCCTCGAAGTTATGGGCACGGATCTGCGCCAACTGCTCGGGCATTTTCTGCCGCGGCAGCTTGATGCGCTCTTTGTTCGGCAGAGGATTGTTGCTGTTACTCATGGGCCACCTCCGCCGCCAGCGCGGCGCACTCATGTTTGTGGATGTTCTCGCGATGCTTCGTAACTTCGAGTCCGGATTGGCCTGCAGTTGCTCGATACTCTGCTTTTCCTGTTCGCGATACATGTTGTTGCGCTGCATCAGCACCTCGAAGTTCACCTGGCTGGCGTCAAACTCGGGGCCATCCACACAAGCGAACTGGCTGCTGTTGTTCACCAGCACGCGGCAACCGCCGCACATGCCGGTGCCATCCACCATGATGGAGTTCAGGCTGACCATGGTTTTGATCTTTTTGGCACTGGTAACGTTGGCGCAGGCGCGCATCATCGGGATTGGCCCAACCGCCAGAACGTAATCCACCAGGCCCGCATCCACCAGTTCCTGCAGCTTCTGTGTGACCAGACCCTTCTCTCCGGCGGAGCCGTCGTCGGTCAGGACGTAAGTTTCGTCGCTGACCTCGCGAACCTCGTCTTCCAGCACCAGCAGGTCCTTGCTGCGCGCGCCCACAATCGAGATGACCTTGTTCCCCGCGCGCTTCAACTCGCGCGCCGTGGGATAGGCCATCGCCGTGCCCACGCTGCCGCTCACCACGACCGTGGTGCCAAACTTCTCGATTTCCGAGGGCTTGCCCAGCGGCCCTACGATGTCGAGAATGGAGTCGCCTACCTCGAGCATGTTCAGCAGCATGGTGGTTTTGCCGATGCCCTGCACGACGATGGTGATGGTGCCAGCCTCGGGGTTGGCGTCGGCCAAGGTGAGGGGGACGCGCTCGCCAGTGTCGTCGAGCCGGATGATGACGAACTGGCCGGGACGCTGTTTTTTGGCAATCCGCGGCGCCTTAATTTCGAAGAGTTTGATACCTCGCGCGACCTGGCGAGTTGCGACGATGGGAAACATCGGGAATCCTCTACCATTGATTCTGCGGGGGAGTGACCCGACCGTCTGTGGCATACGTCACAACGGCTTGGTCACAGCGCACAAACGCGCAATGTGCCCGTAAAGCATTCATTTCCAACCCTTTTGACAATAGCGCAGTGATAACGAGTGGAGGCGGAGCGGACGGTGTTAACAACCCATAGCGCCGCACTGGGACAGCACTCGTGGAAACTTCAAGTTTCGCTCGCAATGACGATTTGCCGGAGACGATATGCCGCCAGGCTCGGCATGGGGCCAGTGCGGCCTCGGCGCTACTCCTTGCGACCATACTGACTCTTTCGTCCGTGGCACAGCAGGCGCCAACTCCCGAACCTGCAGCCCAGGCGCCGCTCCCCAATGCGCCCTCTTCGACGGCGTCGCCTCAGCGCACTACCTTTAAGCATGGGCTTGCCGAGGCAGCCAAAACCATCGGCCAGGACGAGTGGCACCTAGTCAAGGCGCCGTTCGAGACACAAGCGCTGGGGTTCGGCACCGACACACCATTCCGAAATACGACTCTCTACTGGAACGCCGCTGTCATGACCGGCACGGGAGTGCTCATCGCCAACGATGAGTCCGTCGTCCAGCAGGTTTCGCCGAGTTGGCACCAGACGAGCACGAACATCGCTAATGCCTGCACCTACGGGACTGCGGCGGTTGCAGGCGGCATCTACCTAACCGGCCTCTTCACCCACGATGAGCACGCCCAGCGGACCGGAGTACTCGCCGCCGAAGCCGCCGTCGACAGCTTTCTGCTTTACGGCTCGATGAAGCTGATCTTCAATCGCGAGCGTCCGTACATGGGCAATGGCGATGGAAAGTTCTTTGCCGGTAACTTTAGCAGCGGATCATTCCCTTCCGGGCACTCGGCGTTCGCGTGGACGCTCGCCTCGGTCATCGCCCACGAATATCCGAAATGGCCGGTGCAACTGGCAATGTATGGCATGGCGACAGCTGTGTCGACCACCCGCGTTACCGGCGGCCAGCACTTCCCTTCCGACGTTTTTGTGGGATCGACTTTGGGCTTCCTGGTCGGCCGCTACGTGGCCAACAAGGACAAGCATGCTGACCACCCGCAACACTCAGGGAACAAAGTCACGCGGCTGTCAAGCGCAGTGCTCGAGCACGTTAGCTTTCAGTAGCTGAGCTTCACACTACGAAATACTTCGCCGCCGGATGGTGCACCACCAGCGCCGACGTGCTCTGCTCGGGATCGAGCAGAAAGCCCGTCGTCAGATGGACGCCGATCGTCTCGTCGGGATGCAACAGCTCGAAGAACTTCGTCTGGTCATCCAGGCTCGGGCACGCCGGATAGCCCGGCGAGTATCTCGAGCCGCGATACTTCTGGTGGAACAAGTCGTTGATGCGCGGCGAATCGTCGCCCGCGAAGCCAAGTTCCTCGCGCACCCGTTTGTGGGTGATTTCCGCCAGTGCCTCGGCGGTCTCCACGCTAAGACCATGCAGGTAGAGGTACTTGGTGTATTCGCCGCCCTCAAACAGCTTCTGTGTTTCATGCGACGCGCGCGCGCCGATGGTCACGCAGGTTAGCGCTATTACGTCCATCTGGCCGCTAGCCTTCGCTTGGAAAGTAGTCCGAGATGCTGAGATGGCGGCTGTCAGGCGCTGTTTGGCGCGGGAACGTGAAACGCAAAGTCTCGGCCGGAACCGGGTCGCCCTGCTTCCAACCCTCGGGCAAGCTGTAAACGATGGTGTCGTTTCCCTCGCTCTGCGCGCCGAAATAGCCGTATACGACTTTCGGCTCGAACCAGCCGGAGGCGATGACCTCCTCTTCGCAATTCTTTCAGGATGGGCCGGTACTTCGTCTCTACCAGCTTTGCGTAATCTTCCTGCGAGGCGGTCTTGAGCTGCCACTGGTTCTTGAACAGCGCCGTCTCGTTGATGTAGGGGAAGATCTCGTGCAAATCGAAATCCTGTGGCTTGAGCACACGAATGCCCCAGAACGGCGGCTGCGGAATATTCGGCGGAGGCGGGATCTCGATGCTCGGCTTCGGTCGCCGGCCGAGCGTCTCCGATCGTCGGCAGTCTTCTTCACGAACTCCTTGATCGTCCGTCCTTCTTCGATGCAGGCCGCCCGCTCGCCATTTGCCGACGACAGCCGCTCCATGAAGTGCAGTCCGGCAAACGCATCGTCGGCATAGAAGACGCCGCCCGGTGTATTCGCGGCGCAAGATCGTCTTCGACGTACTTGCGCGTGAGCGCCGCGCCGCCGCAAATGACCGGGAACTCCAGCTTCTGGTGCTGCAGGTCCTGCACCACGTACTTCATCTCCAGCGTCGACTTCACCAGCAGGCCGCTCAGCCCGATCGCATCGGCCTTGTGCTCCTGCGCCGAGTTGATGATCGCGTCGGACGGCTGCTTGATGCCCAGATTCACGACCTTGAAGCCGTTGTTGGTGAGGATGATGTCCACCAGGTTCTTGCCGATATCGTGGACGTCGCCCTTCACCGTGGCCAGCACGATGGTGCCCTTCTGGCTGCCCTCTTTCTTCTCCATCTTCGGCTCGAGGTAGGCCACCGCCGCCTTCATCACTCCGGCAGAGTCGAGCACCGAAGGCAACTGCATCTTGCGCGCACCAAACAACTCGCCGACGGTCTTCATGCCGTCGAGCAGGATGTTGTTGATGACATCGAGGGGCGAATAATCAACCAGCGCCTCTTCCAGCACCTCGTCGAGCGACTTCTTGCTCCGCGATGCCGATCGACTTTTCGCCGTTGATGATGGCCCACTTCAGCTTGTCTTCGACCGACAGGGTATCCACGTGCGCCGTGGTGGTCTCTTCCTTGCCCTTCGATCCCTCGAAGCTCTTCATGTAAACCTGAAGTGGATCGCCATTCGACCGGTCGGAATATATCAACTTGCGCGCCAGATCGACCTCGGCTTCGGGAATCTTGTACAGCGGATAAATCTTGCTGTAGTTGACGATGGCCATGTCGAGGCCATTGTTCACCGCCTCGTGCAGGAACACGCTGTTCAGCACACGCCGCGCATAGGCGTTCAGTCCGAACGAGATATTGCTGACGCCAAGCACGGTCTTCGCCAGTGGCAGTTCGGTCTTGATCGCCTTCACCGCTTTCAGCGTCTCGATGCCGGCGTTGCGGTAGTCTTCCTGCCCGGTGGAGATGGGCAGCGTCAACGCGTCGAAAATCAAATCCACGGGTCGAATGCCGTATTTGTTCACCGCCAGGTCGTAGATGCGCTTGGCGATGGCCAGCTTCTTCTCCGCCGTCAGAGCCATGCCGTCTTCGTCGATGGTCAGCGCAATGACTGCCGCGCCGTAGCGCTTTGCCATCGGCAGCACTTTCGAGGTGCGCTTCTCGCCGTCTTCCAGGTTGATGGAGTTGATGATCGCTTTGCCCGGAATGCGCTTCAGCGCCTCCTCCACAACGTCGGCCTCGGTCGAATCGACCAGGATCGGCGCCGGCACGCGCGTGGCGATCTTCTCCAGGATGGCGCTGATGTAGCCCTTCTCGTCTTCGCCCACGATGGCGCAGCACAGGTCGAGCATGTGCGAGCCTTCGTTCACCAGCTTCTTGGCCAGCGCCAGAATGCCGTCGTAGTCCTGCGCGCGCACCATGTTCTTGAAGTGCTCGACGCGCGTCGTGGTGTTCATCTCCTCGGCGATGACCAGCGGCTTGGGATCGAGGTCGAGCGGCACCATAGAATAGGCGCTCGCTGCCGCGCCGATCGCCTTGACTTCGCGCTTCGACGGCGTCGAGGTTCGCGCACGTTTCAGCAACCGCCTTGAGATGTTCGGGCCTCGTGCCGCAGCATCCGCCCACGACGTTGACGCCATATTCGGTGATGAACTGCTTGTGATAGTCCGCCAGCTCCTGCGGCTGCAGCTTGTACACCGCATGACCGCCCTCGTTCTGCGGCAGACCGGCATTGGGCAGCACCGAGATCGGCTTCGGCGAATTCAGTCCAAGGTAGCGGACCGCGTCGTTCATTTCCTTCGGGCCGGTAGCGCAGTTCATGCCGATCACAGCCACGTCGAACATCTCCAGCGTGGTCAGCGCGGCGCCAATTTCAGTACCCAGCAGCATCGTGCCGCCGGTATCGAGCGTGACCTGCACCTGTACCGGAATGTTCTTGCCCGACTTCTTCAGCGCATCAAAGATGCCGACCAGCCCGGCCTTGGCCTGCAGGATGTCCTGGCACGTTTCGAGCAGCAGCACGTCGACGCCGCCTTCGATCAGCCCCAGCGCCTGCTCGGCGTAGCCGGCGGCCATCTCATCGAGCGTGATGTGGCCGAGCGAGGGCAGCTTGCGCGTCGGCCCCATCGAACCCGCAACAAAGCGTTTGCGTCCCTTGGACGAATAGTCGTCGGCAACGCCGCGCGCGAGTTTCGCCGCCGCAGCATTGAGCGACCGCACCTGGTCCAGCATGTCGTACTCGACCATGTCCATCGGGCTGGAGTTGAACGTGTTGGTCTCGACCACGTCGCATCCCACTTCGTAAAACGCCGCATGGATGTCGCGGATGATGTCGGGCCGGCTCAGCACCAGCATTTCGTTGTAGCCTTCCTTGCCCCGAAAATCGTCGACACTGGGTTGCGGAGCTGGATATTGGTTCCCATCGCGCCGTCAAAGATAACGACTCGCTCTCGTACGGCTTTGAGGTAATCGCTCATGTGATTCTTCGCTGCCTGCCTTCCAAGTATCGCAGTTTCCAAGGGATTAAGGTATGCGCTTGCAGCATCCAACGGCGGCTTACAGAAGCCCACTGGAGAAATGCTGCCGCGCTGAACCGCAAATAGTACGAGGGCTGCGGATTGCGCCGCAGCCCCTGAATTCGGCTTGAAAGCCAGTCTAGGTGCCGGGCGGAACATCCGCTCCTGAGCTGAACTGTGCGGGCTTGGGCATCAGCCGGCCAGTGCCTTCGATGTTGTAAATCTGCGTTCGCACCCATGTGCGCCGGCGTGCCGGAAAGCAACTGCTCTTTGCGATATACCAGGTTGCTGGCGTTGAAACTGGCAAGCTCGAAGCCGTGTCCGTGGGTGATGGCGTCGGTCGGGCAGGCCTCCACGCAATAGCCGCAAAAGATGCAGCGGTTGTAGTCGATGTTGTAGACCTTGGCGTAGCGCTCGGCGCCGCTGATGCGCGTGGTCTCGGTGTTGTCGCCCGCTTCGATATAAATGCAATTCGACGGGCAGGCGGCCGCGCACAGGAAGCAGGCCACGCACTTTTCCAGGCCGTTTTCGTCGCGCTGCAACACGTGCATGCCGCGGAAACGCTCCTGGAACATGGCTCCCCGGTTCGGCCCCGGGCCGTCAGGATAATTCTCGACCTCGGTCGGCTTGAACATCTCGCCGAAGGTGATGCTCATGCCCTTGGCGATGGCGGCGATGTTTTTGACGATTCCCATACGAGAAAACAGTATATCAATCCCGAGTGACAGGCGCCGGAGCAGGCCTCGGCTCACTTCCGCCAGTAATTGTTCGCCGCGGCAATCGTCTGAAACTCGATAGCCACGACCTGGCTGGCAGCGATGAGACTGTCTGGGTTCGCTGCGTAATTCGGCCTGCCACCCTTCAAAACCTCGAGGTCCGGCTGGATATTGTGGATCGTGTGGCGAGCAATCATCATCGCCAGCGCTCGTCCCGCCTCAGGCGTGGCGGTGATCAACGACCCGCCGGGTATAAGAACCAGTTCTTCATCAGGCACCCGATTCATGATGACTCACTCCTCATGTATGGCCACAAATGTGCGGCCACGAATTAAATCACACGGGAATGATGCGCGAGGGGCCCGTTCGATTCAGTTGCCGAAAAGAAATCACGCAATTGTATTCTTCTGGCTCGATGTACCCTTGATTCGCGTCCCGCCTTTGGACGCTGACCCGGGGTCACGACACTCCACACGGCTAATGTTGTAAATTCCTTCCATGCCGGCCCGTCTTGCGGGTGGCCAACCAATTAGCTTGGGTGCCCACTCCCCGGTGTTGGCTACGGCGGGGCTTTTGAATTCCCGAAGCGCTATTCACGCCGTTGCGCGGCGACCTTACTTTCGTGCCGCCTTCAAGATGTTCAGGTGGTTCTGCGCGTGCCCCGCAATGATGTACGCCAGCGCGCGCACCGACACCGTCTTGCCGTTGGCGACGCCCGTGCGTACTTCGTCCTCGGGCGAAGATCGAACCCACCAGCGCAATGGAGCGCGCCGCGGATGTTCTTGAACTCGACCATCAGATCGTGGCGGACGCGGCTGTTGAAGTCTCCGGCGGAAACATAGTCGTCCTGCTCGAAGCCATGCAGCTCTTTCTGGTCGCCGCGAGCAAAGCGCATCAGGCGGTACGACATCACTCGCTCGGTGTCGCAGAGGTGGCCCAGCACCTGCTTGACGCTCCATTTACCCGGAGCCGGCGGCTTGCTGGCTTCGTCTTCGGGCACGCCTTGGATGACTGCCACGAGTTCGTCCCACTGCTTCAGCAGGAATTCCTCGATCGGCCCGTCGGGCACGAGCGAAACATATTTGGCATAGAAATCGGCGTATTCGGTGCGATCAGGATGGTTCATCATGACAATTACCTCAAATGCGATTTGACAATTGGTGCCTGGTTACTGGTAGATGGTAGCTGGTGAAAGCTTTTACCTTCTCACTTTTCGCCAGTCACCAGCTGCCAGTTACATCTTTTACTCCAACCCAAACTCTTTCCACCGCTCGCGTCACCCGCCGCTTGGTCTCCGCGTCCATAGTAATCTCGTCCGGCCACGGGCGGGTGAATCCCTCGCTCGGCCACTTGCGCGTCGCGTCCACGCCCATCTTGGAGCCGTAATCCGGCAGGCGCGAGGCGTGGTCGAGCGAATCCACCGGGCCCAGCGTGAACTGGATGTCGCGCTCGGGATCGATGTTGTTCAGCACCTTCAACGTGACCTCGCCGATGTCCTGCACGTCCACGCCTTCGTCCACCACCAGAATGCACTTGGTGGACATGGCCTGCCCCATGCCCCAGATGGAGTTCATCACCTTGCGCGCCTGCCCGGGGTACGACTTCTTGATCGACACGATCATCAGGTTGTGGAAGACGCCCTCGACCGGCAGGTTCACGTCAACAATTTCTGGGATGGTGATCCGCATCAGCGGAAGGAAGATACGCTCCACGGCCTTGCCCATCCACGCGTCTTCCATGGGCGGCTTGCCGACGATGGTAGTCGAGTAAATCGGGTCCTTGCGGTGCGTGACGCACGTAACGTGGAAGACCGGATACAGGTCCTCCATCGTGTAGAAGCCGGTGTGATCGCCGAAGGGGCCTTCCATCTTCAGCTCGTCGAGCTCGACGTAGCCTTCCAGCACGATCTCCGAATGCGCCGGAACTTCCAGGTCCACGGTCTCGCACTTCACCAGTTCGACCGGCTTCTGCCGCAGGAAGCCCGCGATGATGAACTCCTCAACCTCAGGCGGAGCCGGCACGATGGACGAAAACATCATGGCCGGATCGGTGCCGATGGCGACGGCGACTTCCATGCGCCCTGCAACCTGCTTGCCCTCCGCGACGCGGGCGCCACCGCCTGATTGCGCCATCAGGTCGAGTGCGGCGGCGAGTCCTTCGGGCGAGCCCTCGGCGACCTTGCGCCGCATCTGCTCGCGATAGTGCTCGGCACCGTGCTTCTGGCGCTGCCAGTGCATGCCGGTTGTGCGCTCGTCGTACACGTGCATGCGATAGGTTCCGACGTTGCGCTTGCCGGTCTTCGGATCGCGGGTAATCACCGACGGCAGGGTGATGAAGCGTCCGCCGTCTTTCGGCCAGCATTGCAGGATAGGAAAATCCAGCAGCGAAAAGTCGCCCTTGCGGATAACTTCTTTGCAGGGGCCAGTAGCGACTTCTTTGGGAAAGAACTTGCCCATCTCGGCCAGCATGGGCAGCATCTTGATCTTGTCGAGCAACCCTTGCGGCGACTTCACTTCCATGAACATCTTGATGCGGGTGGCGATTTCGTCGAGCGAATCGACCTCGAGTGCCAGCTTCATGCGCCGTTCGGAGCCAAACTGGTTGATGAGGACTTTCGCTCCGGGATGCCCCTTGACGTTCTCAAACAACAGCGCCGGGCCGCCCGCGCCGTACTTCCCGTATGCCGGCCACTTGGAGACGCGGTCGGTGATCTCGGTGATTTCCAGGATCGGATCGGCTTCCGCTTTGATCCGCTTCAGTTCCCCGGCTTTGTCGAGCGCGGAGATCCATTCCCTCAAGTCGCTATACGCCAACGGCTAGCCTCGTGTCGGTGCAGTTTTGGCAACCCACGATTATAGAGTGAGGAAGAATCAATCTCACTACAGCTGCACAAAGACACAGAGGAAAGAAATCAGGGCTGCCGCAGCCAGTTCTCGTGGGCGAGACCGGGGATTCGCGCGAACTCGCGCTCATTGTCACTCACGATGGTGTAGCCAAGGGCAAGGGCGTGGGCGGCGATCAATAGGTCGTTGCCGCCAATCGGTCGGCCAGCCTTTTCGAGCCGTGCCCTCAGGCTACCGTAAGTAGCATCGGCGGGGGGTTCAAAAGGCACGACCTCGATTGCTCCGAGCACCGCCTCAAGTTGGGCTGTTAAACGCGGAGATTGTCGTTTGGCCGCTCCGTAACGTAGTTCAGAGGCAACGATGATGCTGGTGCAGACCCGGTGTTCTCCGGCACTACGGATCTTTTGCGCCACGCTTCCTTGCGGGTTGCGAACTAAATCAAACACGATGTTGGTGTCGAGCAGGTAGCGCATCACAGATCGACTGGGCCAGGCAGCGGGTCAGCGATGGGCGGGAAGTCCTCGGTGATCGGCTTAAGAACCGCGAGCACAGAAAGCAGAGACCTCGGAGGCCTGGGCTCAATGATGAGGCGCGCGCCGTCCTTGCGCATGACGGCTTCGTCGCCAGGAAGTTCGAACTCGCGGGGAATTCGCACCGCCTGATTACGTCCGTTCTTGAAGAGCTTTACGTGGCGCTCGGAGTCAGTAGCGGTTTTTGGCATATACCAAGCATATGCCAAGGTGGGCCGCGACGTCAATGTCGGCAGGGTACTACCGGGGCGATGCTACCCAGACTGCACCCGCCTCCGGGTAGCCAAGGAGTTAACGTTTCTTCTTGGCGGCCTTCTTCGGCTTCGGCGCAGGCTTCTGAGGCGCGGGCTTCTTCGCGGCGGCCTTTTTCGCCGGCACCTTGGACTTCGGCGGAGCAAGTTTCTGGTTCGGCGCAGGCTTCTTCTTTTCGGCGACAGCTTTCTTAGGCGGCGGCACGACCTTGGCAGCTTTCTTCGCCGCTGGCGCCTGCTTCGTTTCGGCTGCAGGTTTCGCCGCTGCTACCCCTTTGGCTGGGGGCGCAACCGTCGCCGCTACAGCCGCTGCAGCCAGAGGCTCCGCAGCGGCTCCCTTAGGCTTCCTGCCGCGTTTCGCCGGTGCCGGTCCCGTAGCCTCGGGTGCAGCGGCGGGCGCGACTTCAGCCGCAGCCGCAGCCTTCCCTCTTCCCCGCTTGGGCGGCGGTGGCGGTGGCGGCGGTGGCGGCTCGTATGGCTTCAAGAAGTTCACGATCTCGTTATGCGAACGCAGCTTGCCGTCCAACAACAACAGGAAAGCCTCGTCCAGAATCTTTTGATACTCGGGGAGCTGGGCCGTGATGCGCATCTCCGCCATCTCAGCGAAGGGCAGCTTTTCGCGAACCTGCCGCCACTTGGTCAGGAAGTTCTTGAGCTTCTGGTCCACTGCAGACTGGCGGGTCGTCAGGCTGAGAAACAATATCCGCTCGGGAGCAGTCGCGCTGAGAAGCTTCCATGCGCCGGAATTGCTGGCCGCCTCTTTGCCGCTGAGCTTCTTGGCCAACTCGTGCGCATCGTGCTCCAAGTGCTTCCACTTATTCACGAAGTCCCGACGCGGGATCATGCGCTGGATCTCAGACACATCCTTGTCGCTCATTTTCTTCGTGAGCAAGTACATGGTGATGGGACCGGTCTCAGGCGAGTAGCCAAGGTCATTGAGCGTCTGGCGCAGCTTGATGGCGTGTCCCAAATCGCTGGCCTCGGCCTTGGCCACGCTGAGGTGGGCGTGCAGGACCTTGAGCCAGCCTTCTTTTTCCAGCGCCCGCATGATGGTGATGGGGTCTTCTTCGTGGGCTAACTGCTCCAGTTCGGCCCCAATCGAGCTCTTCCCGAGAAATTCGATGTAATTGTTTTCCTTGGCGGCGTCGTACCGCGCCTGCGTCCGTTCTTCCAGCGGCCAGTGGAAGCGCGCGCTCAACCGGGTGGCGCGCACCAGCCGGATGGGATCTTCCAGGAAAGCGTAATTGTGCAGCACCCGGAGGACTTTGGCCTCAATGTCGGCGATGCCATTAAAGGGATCGAGCAACAGCCCCCGTGATCCCTCATTGAGCGACAGGGCCATGGCGTTGACCGTGAAGTCGCGCCGCCGCAGGTCTTCGTTGATGGTGGCCGGGGTAATGGTCGGGGGCTTGCCAGGCTTGTCGTAAGTGTCTGAACGGGTGAGGTTTAGCTCAGCTCTGATATTCCCTGGCAGCAGCAGGTGCAGACTCCGCACGTCCTCTTCCACGCCCTCGACGGAGATACCCGCTTTCTCCAGTTCTTTCTGTAACTTAAGGGGATTACCCTGAACCGAAAGGTCGATGTCGCGGATGGGGAACCCGGAAATAAGGTCACGAATGGTTCCGCCGGTGAGGTAGAGGTTTAGCCCCGCGTGCCGGGCTATTTCCTGGATCAGGTTCACACCGCGTTGTTGGTCCGGTGTGAGCCGGGTCTCCATGCTATAGATGTAGTCTGCCATCTAAATGTATGACTCTAAGCGTGTTAGCCGAAAATGATTCGGGGTCGCACGGGGATGCGCTGCGGCTACACTACCTCTTTCACCCCGCCGCCGGCGCCGTAAATGCCGGAATCTCAGCTGTCAAGGCCTGTGCAACTTACTCTCAGGCATATAGTTACAGCGCTGTGCACCGGGTTCGCTGCAAGCTGACAATAACACAACGTTGACGATTTGGCTACAAACTACGTTACTTAGGGAACTTTTTCTGCAAAAGTGCGACAATCGGAGTTCGGGCCGCCAGCTTCGCCCCGTCTGAACTATGGGCACCACGCACAAAAAGGTCATCGTCCGCAAAATGGACCGCGACACGGTCAACGGTTACGTGTCGAACGCCTTCATTGCCGACGGCAAAGTCGAGGTGCTTAACACTGCGGGGAACGTTGTGACGATAGAACTGCGTGAGGTGAAAGGGATTTACTTCGTCCGCGAGTTCGGCGACTCCGAGTCGCTGACCCGCAAGACCTTCACGTCGCGGCCGCGGACGGAGGGCCTGTGGGTGCGGCTCCGCTTCCGCGACAATGAAATCATCGAAGGCATGATGCCCAATGACCTGGTGCAGGACGGCGCCGACGGATTCTCGGTCATTCCTCCCGACACCCAGTCCAACACCCAGCGGATCTTCGTACCGCGCAGCGCCCTGGCGGAGATGACGGTGCTGTCGGTCATTGGCGAAAGAAAATCGCAGCGTCGCGGACGGCACCCCGACGACACCCGCCAAGTGCCGATGTTCACATGATCGTGAACCGGGGTACTTCTTGCAACGCTGCCGCTCAATCTTGAAAGCTACAGCCATCGTATGAAACTCGGCGAAATCGCGACCGCGCTGAATGCATCGCTGGAAAATGGCGACCCGTTAACGGAAATTACGGGCGTAGCCGGTATCGAAGAGGCGGTCGCCGGGCAAATTACCTTCGTGGCCAACCCGAAGTACGCTGCCGCCGCCAAATCGACCACCGCCGCCGCCATCATCGTCGCCGAGGACTTCCCTGCCGTCGCGACTCCGCTTATTCGTTGCAAGAACCCATACCTCAGCTTCGCTCGCGCCATTGACCTTTTCTACCAGGCGCCGGAATATGCTCCCGGAATTCATCCGACGGCCGTAATTGCGCCGTTAGCGAGAATTGGCGCTCAACCGCACATTGGGGCCTATGTAGTAGTTGCTGATGACGTCGTGATTGGCGACAACGCGGTGCTGCTGCCGCACGTCGTCATCTATCGCGGTGCCCGTATCGGCAACAACTTTTTTGCCCACGCGCATGCCATCGTCCGCGAAGGCTGCCAGCTCGGCGACAACGTCGTGCTGCAGAACGGTGCCGTAGTTGGGTCCGACGGCTTCGGCTTCGCGCGCAACGGCGACCACTGGGAGAAGATCACGCAGTCGGGCCCGGCGATCCTGGAAAGCGACGTGGAAGTACAGGCCAACGCCTGCATCGACCGCGCCAGCGTCGGCGAAACCCACATCGCGCGCGGGGTGAAGATCGACAACCTCACGCAGGTCGGCCACGGCTCGGTTGTGGGCGAGCACACTCTGCTGTGCGCACAAGTGGGTCTGGCTGGCTCGACCGTGGTCGGCAAAAACGTGGTCATTGCCGGACAAGCCGGGGTTGCGGGGCATTGCAACGTAGGCGACGGAGTGGTCATCACCGCCCAGAGCGGCACGCACGGGGATATCCCCGCCGGCAGCATGGTCAGTGGGTCGCCGGCATTCGACCATCGGCAGTGGCTGAGGGCGGTCAATGCGTTCATGAAGCTCCCGGACATCGCGAAGGCTGTGCGTGGACTGTCGCACCAAAAGGACCCCGACAAAGAGAAGTAGCATCGCAGCCGTTTTGGGGCCACCGCAGTCGCGGACTGTTTCACCCGACACCTCATTTCGTCGTACATTGAACTCTTGGCGAACCTACCCACAATCAAGTCACGGTCTGAACGATCGGCACTCGAACAGCGCTATTCACAGCAGCGCAAGGACGGACTCTTCACACTAGCGCTCGGCGGCATCTCGATTGCTGCGTTGCTCTGGTACTACGCGCACCAGCAGATCCTGCTCTACGGAGACGCGGTGGCGCACATCAACATCGCGCGCCGCGTGCTCGACAACCGCTCATGGCTGTCGTCGTTCTTCCAGCTAGGCACGGTATGGCTGCCGCTGCCTCACATCCTGATGTTGCCCTTCGTATGGAACAAGGCGCTATGGGTAAGCGGCGTCGCGGGCTCCGTCGCAAGCATGGTGGCCTACGTGGTCGGCTCCCTGGGAATTTTCCGGCTGGTCAGCAACCATGCTCCGCGGGCAGCAGCGTATCTTGCGGCAGCGATTTACGCCCTCAATCCCAACCTGCTCTACATGCAGACCACGGCAATGAACGAGCCGCTGTACCTTGCGTTCTTCATCTGGGCGGTCGTCTATTTCGACGAATGGTTGCGCGGGCTCTCACTCGAAGCGACGCCTGAACGTCCAGCAGAGCGGGAGCTGGAAGGATGCGGGATCGTCCTGGCGGGTGGCGCAGCGACCCGCTACGACGGTTGGTTTTTTGGTGCCATCATGGGCGTGCTGGTGCTCTGGACTTTTGCACGCTGGTGGCGTTCCACGCCTGATGCGCAACGACGCCGACGGATGGCCAAATCGCTGGCCGAGTTTCTGCTGATCAACGCGCTGGTCCCGGTGTTCTGGCTGGCGTACAACCATCGCGTCTCTGGGCGCGCCATGGACTGGGCCAACGGCCCCTACTCGGCCAAGGCCATTGCCGAGCGCACCACCGCGCGCGGGGCGCCGCCGTATCCGGGAAAGGACCACATCGTCACCGCAGGCTTGTACTTTCTGAAAGCCGCGAAGCTAAATGTCGGACCGGGAGGCTGGGGCGAAGTGCTGCTTTTACTCGCCGTAGCAGGCACCGGAATTGCCTTGTGGGAGTGGCACGAGTATCGCACCTGGATGCTGCTATGGGTCCCGCTGCTCTTCTATTCGCTGTCGATCGCCTACGGCAGCGTGCCCATCTTCATTCCGGTGTGGTGGCCGTTCTCGTACTACAACGTCCGCTACGGGCTGGAATTGCTGCCCGTGTTCGCCGTGTTCCCCGCGCTCCTGGGCGTGTTCCTGGCTGAGCGGATCAAGCGGCCGGCGCGAAAGTTGCTGGCCGCAAGCGCGCTGGCGCTGCTGGTCGCGGCCAGCTATCTGTCAATTTACGCAGGCGTCCCCATCACGCTGAAGGAGGCGCAGGTCAACGCCCGGACCCGGATAGTTCTGGAGGATGCCTTGGCGCGCTTTCTCGTGGGCCTGCCACCTTCCACAACGTTGCTGATGTACGAGGGAGAGCATGTGGGAGCGCTGCAGCAGGCTGGCATTCCCGCTGCGCCATGTGATCAGCGAAGTCAGCCATCCCGATTGGGAGTGGGCGCTGCTCGACCCCGCGGGCAAAGCTGACATCATCGTGGCCTTCAAGGGCGACCCCGTTTGGATGGCAGCGCAGGAGCACCGCAGCGAACTGACGGAAATGGTCACCATCACCGTCCCCGAGCAAGCCAAGGCCGCTATCTTCCGCAGCAACCGCAGGGGCGCCCTGCCACCGCCGCAGAATCACTAGCAGACTCGCCGCTTTGCTACACTCGTCTTTCTTATGGCTTCGATACCTTTCGTGAAAGCCACCGCCTGCGGCAACGATTTTCTCATCGTGGCGATTGAGCACGCTCCGGTCGATATAGCCGGATTCACGCGCCGCATTTGCGATCGGCACAACGGAGTTGGCGCGGACGGCGTGGAGTGGGTGCTGCCCGCCAGTGATGCCGACATCGCCATTCGGCTGGTGAACGCCGATGGCTCCGACGCCGAGATTTCCGGCAACGGAACGCGCTGCGTGGCGGCGTGGTTTTGCGCCGAGCACGAGCGCGACTCGGCAGTAATTCGCACGGACGCGGGACTGAAGAAGTGCGACCTGATCGCTCGCGTGGGCCAAACGTTTGAATTTCGCACCGCAATGGGCCGGCCCGAGGTCGGTGGCGAAAAGCGAGTGCAGACTGCGTGATCGTTTGCTCGACGGCATCACCGTTTCCATGGGCAATCCGCATTATGTCATTTTTGTGCCTGAGTTTGAGCCCGGCTGGCAGAAGTGGACCGCAGAGGCCTCGGTGCATTCTGACTTTCCGCACGGCACCAATGTCGAATTGGTCCGAATCCTTAATGAGCACGAAATCGAAGTCCGCTTCTGCGAGCGTGGCGTGGGAGAGACGCAGTCATCCGGGACAGGCTCGTCGGCCGCGGCGGCCGCCTCGATCCATACCGGCCGCACTCATTCGCCAGTTCAAGTGCATGCACCCGGCGGCACCCAGACCGTCGAGTGGCAGGGGGAACTGGTGCTCTACGGGCCTGCAACGATACTCTGTCGCGGCGAATTTTTCATTTAAGATAGTGCTTCTCCATGGGCAAATTCGTACAACCAGAGCGCCTGCGCCCGGCCGCGCTGCGGCCCGGTGACACGGTCGGAATCATCGCTCCCGCGGGCGCGATTGACCCGAATGCGCTCGAGGCCGGCTGTGCGTGGCTGATGCGCAAGGGGCTCACGCCGTTTTACCTGCCCTCGATCCTCGATCGCGATTTGTACTTCGCTGGCAGTGCGACGCGTCGGCTTGATGAATTTCACGAGATGTTCGCGCGGCCCGAAATCAAGGCCATCCTCTGCGCCCGCGGAGGATACGGCTGCAACTACCTGCTACCCCGCATCGACCTCGCCCTGGTGCGCGGCGAATCCCAAGATTTTCTGCGGCTGCAGTGATGTGACCACGCTGCTCACGTACCTGTGCGATACCGCAGGCATGGTGACGTTTCATGGGCCGATGCTCAATATCGACGTCCGGCCCGATGGCGTGGATGAAGCCTCCTGGACGGCGGCGTTCATGTCGGGAGAGCCCTACAGCCGTGACTTCAACCCCAGTGAAGTGCAGACGCTTGTCCCCGGCCGCGCGAAGGGCATGCTTTATGGCGGATGCCTGTCGTGCTGTGCGCCTCGCTGGGTACGCCGTATGAAATCGAGACACGGGACACCATTCTCTTCATTGAAGACTTGGCCGAGCCCGCGTTTCGCATCGACCGCATGCTGATGCACCTGAAGCTGGCAGGGAAATTCGACGAAGTGCGTGGCGTGATCTTCGGCGAGATGCTCGAACTGTGGCCGCGCGGCGCCAGCGACTACACGCTGCAAGCAAGTCGTGCAGCGAGTCGTGGGCGACCTTGGCGTTCCGGTCGCCTATGGACTCAAATCAGGCCACGTCTCCGGCGGCAACATCACGCTGCCCTTCGGAGTTCATGCCACTTTGCGATGCCGGCCCGACCGTCTCGCTACGCTGGTCGGCGTCCGTCAGCGATCGAGCAGGAGTTCCCGCCTCACAAATCATGAGCCAGAAACACATCCATCTGATCGGCATCTGCGGCACCGCCATGGCCTCGCTGGCGGGAATGTTGCAGCAGCGCGGTCATCGCGTCACCGGCTCCGACGCCGCTGCCTATCCACCGATGTCCGACTTCCTCGCGTCGCTGAACATTCCGGTGGCGCAGCCCTTCAGCCCGCAAAACCTTCGACCGCGGCCGGACCTGGTGATCGTCGGCAATGCCATCTCGCGCGGCAACGTCGAGCTGGAACACGTGCTCGACCAGCGCATCCCGTTCGATTCGATGGCGCGCGTTTTGCACGACGAATTTCTCGCCGGACGCGAGCGTGTGGTGGTGGCGGGCACGCATGGCAAAACAACTACGTCCTCCCTGTTGGCGTGGCTGTTTACGGTGGGCCAGCGTGCCCCCAGTTTCCTCATCGGCGGAATGCCGGAAAACTTTGGCAGTTCCTTCGCCCTGGGTGCAGGCCGCGAGTTCATCCTCGAAGGCGACGAGTACGATACGGCCTTTTTCGACAAGGGCCCGAAGTTTCTGCATTACTTTCCCGATGCGGTCATCCTGACCTCGGTCGAGTTTGACCACGCCGACATCTACAAAGACCTCGACGAAGTGAAAACCGCGTTCAAGCGGCTGGTCAACCTGATCCCGCAGCGCGGAGTGCTCATTGCATGGGACGGTCACCCCAATGTGGACGAATGTGTGGCGCGCGCTTTCTGCCGGGTTGAGCGCTATGGCTTTGGCGAGCGTTCCACCTGGCGCATCTCTGATGTGACGTACACGATGACTCATCCCGCTGGAAGGTTTGGCGTGACGGCGCTCCGTGGGCCGAGTTCGAATCGCAACTGGCGGGCGAGTACAACGTGTTGAATGCCACGGCTGCGGCCGCGATGGCGGCGAACTACGGCATCTCCGTCGAAGTCATCGCCGCGGCGCTGCGCTCCTTCCGCAGCGTGAAACGGCGCCTGGAAGTGAAAGCCGAGTTGCACGGCATCACCATCATCGACGACTTTGCGCATCACCCCACGGCCATCAGCGGAACTCTGCAAGCGCTGCGTACTCGCTATGCCGGACGCCGCCTGTGGGCTGTGCTGGAGCCGCGCTCCAACACGCTTCGCCGCAAGGTTTTCGAGGCCGAGCTGGCAGAGAGCCTGACGAATGCCGACGAGGTGGTGCTAGCAGGTGTGTTCAAGTCCGACGCGATTCCCGAGGCCGAGCGGCTCGATCCGAACCGCGTGGTCGAGCGACTGCGCGATGCCGGCACGCCTGCGCGGCTGCTCGGCTCGGCCGACGAAATCGTGAACACTATCGCGCCCGAACTGCGCGAGGGAGACGTGGTCGCCATCCTCTCCAACGGCGGCTTCGGCGGCATCTACGAAAAACTGCCGGCTCGGCTTAACGCATTGCACGAGGCATCGACGCCAGCGTGAAACTTCCTCGCAGCCTTCTAGTCGCCGTGCTCGCAGTGCTCGTAATCTGCGGAGGCCTCGCCAGCCCGTGGCTGGGCACGAACCCAGGTCACATGCACCTCGCCGCCCGACGCACAGCCACAACCCACGGAGTACTTCGTCTCACTCGCCGACAATGCGAACCATCTGGCCCACGTGAGCATTCGATTCACTCAGGCAAGTGGACCGTTTTCGCTGGACATGCCGGTGTGGAACGCGCTCTACCAGGTACGCGACTTCGCCGCCAACGTCGAGAATGTCCGCGCCCAGGATGCATCCGGGCAGCCGGTTCCAGTGCTGCACACCAAGACCAGCGAATGGCGGATCACACCTCCCGGACCCTGCGTGGTCGCCGAGTACGACGTTCATCTCGACACCGCGAGGCCCGTTCGGGGCGCAGCTCAGCCCCGACCACGGCTTCTTCAACTGGGCCATGGTGCTGATGTACTCGCCGTCCACGCGCTCGCAGAAGCTGAGCGTGCAGTTGCTCGACGTGCCGCCCGGCTGGGCGCTGCACGACATTCACGTCATGGGCGAAGCTCCCGCCGGCAAGGTGGAGCAGACAGTCGGCATCGCCGCCAATTACGATGCCCTGGCAGACAGCCCCGCAGAAACCGGCGTCTTTCAGCATTTCGACTTCCAGCAGGACGGAGCGACCTACCACATTGTGGTACATGCCAATCCGGGCGACTACGATACGGCCAAGCTCGAAAACATCCTGAAACGCATCACCCATGCCGAAGTCGATTGGATGGCCGACCGCCCCTTCGACTCCTATACCTTTCTCTACCACTTTCCCCAAGGGCACGGAGCCGGCGGCATGGAGCACGCTTACGGCACCGCCATCGACCTGAATGCGGAGCGGCTTAAGAGCAACATGATGCCGATGGCCGGTGTCAGCGCGCACGAGTTCTTCCACCTGTGGAACGTCAAGCGCATCCGGCCGCAATCGCTCGAGCCCATCGACTATCAGCACATCATGGACACCCGCGCGCTGTGGTTCAGCGAAGGACTCACCAGCACCGTCGGCGACCTGATGCTGTCGCGCGCTGGGCTGGTCGGGGAACGCCAATATCTGGACCGCGTGGCCAGCGAGATGGGCGAACTGCAGTCGCGTCCCGCGCGGCGCTGGCAGTCCGTCGAGGAGTCGAGCCTCGACGCCTGGTTTGAGGGCAACGCTTTCTATCGCACGCCCGAGCGCAGCATCAGCTACTACAACAAGGGTGAAGTGGTCGGAGTGCTGCTTGACCTGCGCATTCGCCAGCTCTCCAACGGTGGCAAGTCATTGCGCGATCTGTTTCGCTGGATGAACGACAACTACGCCAAGAAGGGGCTGTTCTTCCCCGACTCCGACGGCGTACAGCAGGCGGCCGAGGCCATCACTGGACAGAGCTTCGCCGAGTTTTTCCGCGACTACGTGGCCGGTGTGCGCGAGTTGCCCTACAACGATTTCTTTTCCTTCGTCGGACTACAGGTCGCCGAGACCACCGCCCGCTACACAACGGCCGGCTTCACGACTTCGACCAATCTCGGTGGCCAGCCCGAGGTGGCAACGGTCGAGGCCAACAGTGAAGCCCAGCGCGATGGTATCGTCGTGGGCGATCGCATTTTGGAGCTAAATGGCAAGCCCGCCAACCAGGACCTGGATTTTGAGCTGTCAAAGATGCGCGAGGGCGCAACCGTAAAACTACGTGTGGCCAGCCGTGACACGCGAGCGCACCGTCAAGCTCAAACTGACGGCGCGCCAAGAGCAGGCATTTGTTCTGCAGGATACACCCGCAGTGTCGCCCGAGCAGCGTGCCCATCGCGAAGCCTGGATCCACGGCGACAACGAAAACGGCGGTGCGCAGTGATTCGAACCATCGTCATGCTGACATTCTGGGGAGTGTCGACCCTGATCGTCGGGCCGGTAATGATGGTCCACGCATTCCTGACCGGCAACATTCTGCCGCTGTATCGCGTTGGCATGAAGCTCGGCATCACCGGCGTACGCGTGGCTGGCATCAAGGTCGAAGTGCGCGGGCTGGAGAACCTGCAACCTCGCGCAGTTACATCTTCATGTCGAACCACGCATCCAACCTCGATCCGCCGGTCTTCGTCCCGAACATTCCCGGGCGCTGCTCGGTGTTCTTCAAGAAAGAAGTCCTGCGCGTGCCGATTTTCGGCAAGGTGCTCAAGATGGCGGAGATGGTGCCCGTCGATCGCCACAACCGCGAAGCGGCCATCGAAAGCGTTCACGCGGCAGCGAAGGTGCTGCGGAGCGGGCTGAACATGGTGGTCTTCCCCGAAGGAACCCGATCAACCGACGGCCGCTTGCTGCCCTTCAAAAAGGGACCGTTTCACCTGGCCATAGAAGCTGGAGTGGCCGTCATACCGGTCACGTTGCTGGGGACCTACGAGTGCTGGCCAAAGGGACAGTTCGCCAGCCGAGGAGGCACGACAACCGTCATTTTCCACCCTCCTATTGAGCCGTCCGATTTCACCGATCGCGAAGCCTTGATGACCGCCGTACGCAACGCCATCGCCAGTGCGCTGCCCGAAGACAAACGCGGCTAGCACTGGAGCGTCTGCAAAAAAGGCCGGGCATCTGCCCGGCCAATCTTTTGCCGATCCGCCGAGACTCTACTCCAGGTGCGTCAACTCGCGAAAAGCGTTGAAGCGCTCATCAATCTCTTCGCGCGTCAGCGACTGCAGCCGCTCGGTGCCGAATCGTTCCACCGAGAACGATCCCATTACGCTGCCGTAGAACATGGCGTGCTTCAGCACGTTGCGCGTGACCTCGCCCTGTGAAGCGATGTAGCCCATAAAGCCGCCGGCGAAGCTGTCGCCCGCGCCGGTCGGGTCGCGCACCTCTTCAATCGGCAGCGCTGGAGCGCGGAACGGATGCTGGCCGCCCACGAACTCACCGTCGCGGAAAAAGATGGTCGCGCCGTACTCGCCGTGCTTGATGACCAGCGCCTTGGGCCCCAGATCGAGCACCTTGCGCGCCGCGCGCGGCAGGCTGCTGTCTCCCGCCAGAATCTTCGCCTCGGTGTCGTTGATCAGCAACACGTCCACGCGCTTGAGCATTTCGCCGAGGTTGGCGCGATGATCGTTGATCCAGTAATTCATGGTGTCGCCGCCCACCAGCTTTGCATTGGGCATCGAATCGCGGACCCGCGCCTGCAGCACCGGGTCGATGTTGGCGAGAAACAGAAATTCGGAATTCAGGTATTCGGCCGGCAACTGCGGCTGAAAGCTGGCGAACACGTTCAAGTCCGTCTGCAGCGTCTTGGCTTCATTGACGTTTTCACCGTACTCGCCCTTCCAAAAGAACGTCTTGCCCTCGGCGCGCTGAATGCCGCGCGTATCGACGCCGCGCTTGTTCATCACCGCCTCGTGCTCGGGCAAGAAGTCGTCGCCCACCACGCCGACCACGCGCACTTGGGTGAAGTAGCTGGCGGAAAGCGAAAAGTAGGTGGCGGCGCCGCCCAGCACTTTTTCGCGCACACCATAAGGGGTTTTCAGGCTATCGAATGCAACCGAACCAACAACGACGATCGACAAGACGGATACTCCTATTTGCTTTCAGTTTCGAAATATTTTCCGACGATGAGTTTCAGGCGCTCCAGCGTGGCTGCCGGCACCTTCGACTTATCGGTAATGATGGCGTGCTTCAACGCTGAACCGCAGGCACAGACGCGCTCTTTAGGCATGGAAGCCACCGCTTCGCGCACCACGTTGCTGGCGTTCTCGGCATTCTTCACCAGCACGCCTATGATCTGCTCGACCGTCACATGGTCGTGCTCGGGATGCCAGCAATCGTAATCCGTGACCATCGCCACCGTCACGTAGCAAAGCTCCGCTTCGCGCGCCAGCCGCGCCTCGGTCAGGTTCGTCATGCCGATCACGTCCATGCCCCAGCTGCGGTAGAGGTTCGACTCGGCCTTGGTGGAGAATTGCGGGCCCTCCATGTTGAGGTACGTGCCGCCCAACTTGGCATGCACGCCGGCGCGCTCGCAGGCCCGCGCGACCACCTCCGCCGCCTCGTCACAAATTGGCTCGCCCAGCGCGACGTGCACAACAAGTCCGTCGCCAAAGAACGTATCAACCCGATGGCGGGTGCGGTCCACAAATTGATCGGGGATGACGAAATCCAGCGGCTTGTGTTCTTCCTTCAATGAGCCCACGGCCGAAAGAGATAGAATGCGCTCCACGCCAAGCTGCTTGAAGCCGTGGATGTTGGCACGATAGGGCAGCTCGCTCGGCATGAGCAGGTGCCCGCGACCGTGCCGCGACAAGAACGCCACCTTGCGTCCAGCCAGCGTGCCCAGCACATAGGCGTCCGACGGCGCGCCAAAAGGCGTCTCCAGCGACACCTCGCGCACCTCGGTCAGCCCCGGCATGGAGTACAGGCCACTCCCGCCGATTATTCCAATCTCTGCCTGCAAAGGATTCACCTCAAGGATGGTGTGCAAACTATCGATTATACAAAATTAAAGATGTAAGATTCTTGCTGCCAACGCGCATCCGAAACGCAGAATAAGGGTGTATTGCCATGATGAATGCTGCCGTATTGCATCGATTTGGCGCGACGCCACGCTTCGAACCGTTCGCCGAACCAGTCCGCAACGACGAAGAAGTGCTCGTTCATGTCTCGGCGGCCGCCTTGAATCCTTCCACCAAACTACTGGCCAGCGGACAGCACTACGCCAGCCCGAAACAGTTACCTGTGATATGCGGTGTTGAGGGCGTCGGGCGGCTCGACGATGGCACTCGCGTTTTCTTCGGCGTAAGACGGCCTCCCAACGGCTCGATGTGCCAGCGCACCGTCGTACCTCGGTCGTTTTGTTGGCCATTGCCGGACGGTCTCGACGACGTCGTTGCCGCCGCTCTGCCGAATCCCGGCCTATCTTCCTGGCTGCCGTTGATTTCCTCCGCGCGGCTGGTACCGGGCGAGAGCGTTTTGGTCCTCGGCGCCACCGGCGTCGCCGGCCAACTCGCAATTCAAATCGCGAAACATCTCGGTGCCGGACGAGTCATCGCTGCGGGCCGTAACCGAGACGTCTTGGCTGGTCTGCGCCAACTCGGTGCTGACTCTGTCATTTCGTTGGCCGCATCCGACGAGGAACTCGAGCAAGCGTTCGTACAGGAGGGCCGAAACGACGGATTTGGCGTCGTACTCGACTACCTGTGGGGGCATCCGACCGAGCTTCTCCTCGCGGCCATGACCCGCAAGGGATTTCCCACGCAGGCCGCTGGCACGCGCCTCATACAGATCGGCGACAGCGCGGGGCCTCTTATTTCTCTGTCCGCTCAGGCCTTGCGCAGCGCGGGCGTCACAATCGTAGGTTCGGGCGTGATGCCGACTATGGAATTACTCTCCTCGGCATTCCAGCAACTCATGGATCTTGCGGTCCGCGACAAGGTCCACATCAAGGTTGAGCCCGTACCGCTACATGACATCGAAACCGCGTGGGCGTGTGCCGACTCGCACGGACGTAGGCTCGTCATCGTCCCGTAGCGACTCGGTTGGGGGCCATCTTGGCCCTACCGCATCAGCATCGCCGTATGCGCGTTGCCCATAATTCCCAGCGACCAATTCACCGCGTTGATGAAGAAGTTGGGGAAGATACCGATGCCGATGGTCCCTGCCGCAGTTAGCGCCAGCGCCAGCGTCATCGCCGGGCCCACGCTCACCGGTTCGGTGCTCACTGCCGGCTTGATGATCATCGCGCTGGCGATGCGCATGTAGTAGTAGAGCGCAATCACGGAATACAAAACTGCAAGTGCCGCCAGCACGTAATGCCCCGTCTGGATGAGGCTGAGGAAGATGAAGTACTTGCCCCAGAACCCGGCCAGCGGAGGAATGCCCGCCAGCGACAACAGGAACGCCAGCATCAGCATGGTCTCGACCGGGGCCTTGAAGTACAGGCCTGCGATGTCGTCAATGTCGTCGCCGATGATGTTGCGACGCCGCAGCGAAGTAATCACCGCGAACGCGCCCAGGTTCATGAAGGTGTACACCAGCAGGTAAATCATGATCGCCATGATGCCCGTGGAGTTATTGATGCCGTCGCTTGCCACCAGGCCCAGCAGCATGTAGCCGACGTGCGCGATCGACGAGTACGCCATCAGCCGCTTGGTATTGTTCTGCGAGATCGCCGCCAGGTTGCCGACGGTCATCGTGATGATGGAGACGACGATCAGCAGCGGCACGTACATCGCGCGCAACGGCCCGAGGCCGAACAGGAAGATCCTGAGCAGCAGCGCCCATCCCGCGGCCTTCACCGCCACCGACATGAAGCCGGTCACGCTCGTGGGCGCGCCTTCGTAGGCATCCGGGGCCCACTGGTGGAACGGCACCGCGGCAATCTTGAAGAGCAGGCCAACCATCGTGGTCAGCAGCGCGAACGCGACGATGGGATCGTGCGGCCGCTGCGCCACCACCTCGGCAAGCCTGCGTGCGATGACACCCAGATTGGTGCTACCGGTCACGCCATAGAAGAGCGACAGGCCGTAGGCGAACAGTCCGGAAGAGAATGCGCCCAGCAGCAGGTACTTCAGCGCGGCTTCATTGGAGCGCTTGTCGCGCCGCAGGAACCCTACCAGTACGTACGTCGAAATGGCCATCAGTTCCAGGCCAATGAATAGCAGCACGATGTCGTAGCCCGCGGCCATGCACATCATGCCCACCACCGAGAACAGGATCAGCGCATAAAACTCCCCGTGGTTCTCGTGCTCAACCTCGAGGTAGCGCATCGACATCAGAATCGCGATGGCTGCTCCAATCAGGAACAGGTAGAAGAAGTAGAGGGCGAAGCGGTCCATCACCAGCGAGCCCATGAAACCGGTAAACGCCTCGACGACGTTGCCCCGCTGCTCGGCCATGCGATAGGCGAGATGCAGCTTGCCCACGGCGATTGCCGAGAAAGCCAGTCCCGCCAGCGCCACGAACGCGTTCACCTGCTTCCACTCTTTGGGCAGCATCAGGTCAATCAGCAGGATGCCCAGCGCAAACATCGCCAGCATCAGCATGGGCAGCGCCAGCAGATAGTCAGAGCTCGAAAAATACAGGCCGAGCGAATTGCTCACAGTCTCACCCTACCTCGCGCCGGCGTTGGCCGCCGCGGGAGTCAATTGCGCCGTCTTTACCGGCGTAGGCGCATCCTTCTTACTCACACCTGAGCCGCCCGGAGCGGCGGTGGCCGGGGCCTTCTCGTCGGACGACGGAAGCGGTTCGGCCGCCGGAGCCACCATAGGCTGCTCCGTCTTGGCCGGTTCCCCCGCCACCACAGGCTTGGTCAAGCCCGGATAATCCGGCCGCACCGTCGCCACCAGATTATTCACCGGCACCGCCAGTATCTGAAACAGCGGCTTGGGATAAAGTCCAATCGCGAACGCCAGAATCACCAGCGGAACGAATGTCGCCATCTCGCGGGCCGACAAATCAAGCAACTTCTGGTTCTTGGGGTTTTCGTTCTTGCCGAAGAACACCCGCTGATAAAGCCACAGCAGGTACGCCGCCGCCAGAATCACGCCCGGAGCCGCCCATGCCGCCCACCACTTGTTCTCCATGAACGTTCCCTGCAAGATGGTGAACTCGCCGACGAACCCATTCAACAGCGGCAGTCCCATCGACGACATGAACATAATGAGCGAAATCGTCGCGTACATCGGCATGATGGTCGAAATACCGCCGTACTCCGATATCTCGCGCGTATGCCGCCGCTCATACAGAATGCCAACGATCAAGAACAGTGCGCCGGTCGAGATGCCGTGATTGATCTGCTGGATCACCGAACCGCTCAGCCCCAACGGACTGCAGGCGAAGATACCCAGCGTACAGAAGCCCAGGTGGCTGACCGACGAATACGCCACCAGCTTCTTCATGTCTTTCTGCACCAGCGAAACCAGCGCGCCGTAAATGATCCCGATAATCGACAGCGTCACCAGCAGGTTCCGGACCCACGGCGTCATCGCCACGCCCGGGAAGAACGGCAGCGAGAAGCGCAGGAAGCCGTACGTTCCCATCTTCAGCAAAACGCCCGCCAGGATCACCGAGCCGGCCGTGGGAGCCTCCACGTGCGCGTCGGGCAGCCAGGTGTGGAACGGGAACATCGGCACCTTGATCGCGAATCCAAGGAAGAACGCGAAGAACAGCCATACCGCCGTGGGACCAGCGATCTTCGGGGCAGTGGCGTACAGTTCCGTGATCGAGAACGTGTACACGCCCGTCAGCATGTGATGGTGGAAGTACAGAAAGATGATGCCCAGCAGCATCAGCACCGAACCAAACAGGGTGTACAGGAAGAACTTAATCGCCGCATAGAGCTTGCGCGGTCCGCCCCAGATGCCGATCAGCAGGTACATCGGCACCAGCATCGCCTCCCAGAACACGAAGAACAGGAAGAAATCGTTCGACATGAACACGCCGAGCATGCCCGTCTGCAGCACCAGGAACCACGCATAGTATTCCTTGCAGCGGTCCTGAATGGCTTCCCACGACGACAGGATCGAGATCGCCCCCAGCAGCGTGGTCAGCATAATCAGCAGGAACGAGATGCCGTCGATGCCCAGCACGTAACCCGCGCCGATCGAGGGAATCCAGTTGTTGGGCGAGCCTTCCACGAACTGGAAGCCGCTACGGTCTTTCAGCGCCCAGAACCACGGAACCAGCGGCAGCGAGACCACGAAGCCCAGCATGCCAAAGATGTTCGCTACCCAGCGGATCGCGTTCTTGCTTTCCTTCGGCATGAAGAGCAGCAGAATCGCCCCCACCAGCGGCGTAAACAAAATGATCGAAAGTATGTGGTTATACATGAATACTCGCTCTTCGCTGTTGGCTCTGAGCTTTTCGCTTTGGGCTCTTCGCTCTCGGCTCTTAGCCTTCAGCCGCAGGCTTTACGCTCAACCAACCGTGTCGGACATCCAGCTTCAGCTTATTGCTACTGATCTGCTTATTGCTAATTGCTTCTTTACCACTTCACCACGTAATAGAAAACGAAACATACCAGTCCCGCCACCATCACCAGTGCGTACCACTGCACCAGTCCCCACTCCAGTAATCTCACCGGATACGACAGCAGCCGCGCCAGAATCGCCGGCCCATTGACTCCTACGCCGTCGATAATCCACTTGTCCCACCAGGCAGAGACTCTGCCGGAAAACTTGGTGATCCATCCCGCGCCGTTCACCGTCCCGTCAATCGCGTTGGCGTCGAACTTCCACATGCCTTCGCCCAGCCCCAGCATGCCCAGTCGTACACCGCCGATTTTTTCCCGCCCGGTAAACAGCCAGTCGTAAATCTCGTCCACGTAGTACTTGCGGAACAGCGTCTTGTAAACCCGCGGCGACATTTCGTGAATCGGCTCTTTGTAACCCTTCTCGGCGTTCGCATACGCACGTTTCGCCAGCCACCAGCCCACAATCGCCGCACCCACCGACAAGCTCATCAGGATGTACTCCAGCGGATCAGTGTGCTCCACCTGCTTCTCGCCGGCCGCCACCTGATGGGCGTGCCCCTCCGCTTCCATCACCTGCGCTTCCTGAGCAAACACCGGCTCCAGGAACTTCTCGAAGCGGTTGCTTCCGCCCAGGCTCCCCGGCATGCCCAGAAAACCAGCGCCCACCGAGCAGATCGCCAGGATGACCAGTGGCACCGTCATCGACTTGGGCGACTCATGAATGTGGTGCTCCACTTCGTGCGACATGCGCGGCTTACCGAAAAACGTCAGGTAGATCAGCCGGAACATGTAGAACGACGTCAGCAGCGCCGTGAAGAACGCGATGTACCACAGATAGCGGAATGCGCCCGCCTCGCGCGACCACGTCTCCCACAGAATCGCGTCCTTGGAGAAGAAGCCCGCAAATCCCGGAATGCCTGAAATCGCCAGCGTCGCCACCAGCATAGTGCCGAACGTGGTCTTGATCTTGTTGTGCAGCCCGCCCATGTGCTGCATGTCCTGCTCGCCGCTCATGGCGTGAATCACCGAGCCGGAGCCGAGGAACAGCAGCGCCTTGAAGAAGGCGTGCGTGAACACATGGAACACGCCCGCGGCAAACGCTCCCACGCCCAGCGCGAGAAACATGTAGCCCAATTGCGACACCGTCGAATACGCCAGCACCCGCTTGATGTCGTTCTGCACCAGCCCGATGGTCGCCGCGAAAATCGCCGTCAGCGCCCCCACAATCGCCACCGTCTTCATCGCGTTCGGAGCCAGCACGAACAGCGCATTCGACCGCGCCACCATGTACACGCCCGCCGTCACCATCGTCGCCGCGTGGATCAGTGCCGACACCGGCGTCGGGCCTTCCATCGCGTCCGGCAGCCACACGTACAACGGGAACTGCGCCGACTTGCCGCAAGCCCCGATGAACAGGAACAAACACGCCGCCGTGATCCACGGGTCGCCGATCAGGAACTTCCCGCTCCGCGCAATCGCGTTCACCTGCGTGTACTGCACCGAGCCGAAATACCAGGCGATGGTGAACAACCCCAGCAGGAACCCGGCGTCACCAATGCGGTTGGTGATGAACGCCTTGTTCGCCGCCGTCGAGGCCGAATGCTTCAGGAAGTAGAACCCGATGAGCAGGTACGAACACAGCCCCACGCCCTCCCAGCCCACGAACATCATGGCGTAGTTGTTGGCCAGCACCAGCGTCAGCATCGAGAACATGAACAGGTTGAGGTAGCCGAAGAATCGGTAGTACCCGCCCTCGTGTCCCATGTAGCCGATCGAATAAATATGGATCAGCATGCCCACAAACGGTCACGAATAGCAGCCAGATGCTCGACAGCGGATCGAGCATGAAGCCGGCATCGGCGCGGAACGAGGCCGTTCCGCCATTCGTCACATAACTCAGGCCACTATCGCCCGTGCCCAGCCACGTGAACATGACCTTCTCGAACGGCTTGCCGGGGTCCGCGGCCGAGTATCCGGTGTATTGCCACACCGCCAGGCACGCCCAGGCGAAGGCCAGCACCACCATGCCCACGCAAATGCCGCTCACCGCCGACTTGGTCAGCTTGCGTCCGAAAAAGAACATGCAAGCCGCCCCAATCGCGGGAAACAGCGGAATCAACCAGATGTGGTCTAGAAAATACATATTTAGCTCTCAGCAATAAGCAATAAGGAATAAGTCTTCCGGAGCTTGTCCCACACAATCGCTAGCATCCGGTCGAAGCCGCATCTTTCCAAGAATATTCGGGTTACCTTATTGCTTATTGCTTATTGCTTATTGCTTATTGCTTATTGCTTATTGCTTATTGCTTATTGCTTTGCTGCTATGCTGCTTATTGCTTATTGCTTATTGCTTATTGCTTGTTGCTTGTTGCTTATTGCTTATTGCTTATTGCTTATTGCTTGTTGGTCCCTTACCACTTCAACAAATCCGCCTCATCCACATTCACCGTCTCTTTATTACGGAAAAAGGCGATGATGATGCCCAGCCCGACCGCAGCCTCCGCCGCGGCGTCGGTAATCACGAAGATCGCGAATATCTGCCCATGCAACCCGTACAGCCGCGAAAACGCCACCAGGTTCAGGTTCACCGCGTTCAGGATCAGCTCAATTGACATCAGGATGATGACCACGTTGCGCCGCGTCAGCACCCCAATGGTGCCGATAATCAGCAGCGCCGCCGCCACCACGAGGTAATGCAATGTCGTAATCTCAGCCATGGATAATTTCCCGGTCAGTTTCGTTTGTCTTCATCGCTCGTGTCATTCGTCACCAACCCGGCCCCGCCTCTCAGAACTGACAACTGGCAACCGGCAACTGACAACTGTTTTTCAGATCCTCTTCTTCGCCATGACCACCGCGCCCACAATCGCCACCAGCAGCAGCAGCGACGCAATCTCGAACGGCAGCATGTACTGGCCGTACAGCGCGATGCCGATCATCTGCGTATTCGATCCTTCCGGCAGTACTGCCAACTGATCTACCGGGAAGATCGCTCTTCCCTGCCGGATCACAAACAGCAGCAACCCGCCCAGCGACAACGCGGCAATCAATCCCACCAGCCACTGCTTGTTGAACTGAATCTCGCGGATGTTCTGGTCCAGGTTCACCAGCATGATGACGAACAGGAACAGCACCATGATGCCGCCGGCGTAGAGCACGATCTGCACGCCGGCAACGAACGGGGCATACAGCATCAGGTACAGCCCGGCCAGCGACACCAGCGTGCCGATCAGCGACAGCGCCGCGTGCACCGCGTTCTTCCGCGTGATCACCGCAATCGCAAACACGATCGCCGCAATCGAAAGCCCGTAAAAGAAAATCGGTGTGGCAACTGGATTCATTCTGCGCACCCATCGACTGACAACTGACAACCGACAACTGACAACTTCACTTCGCGTACCTCACCGGCTCCTGCCCATGCTCCAGCGCCGCCTGGTCCAGCACCATGCCCTCGCGGCTGTATAGCGCCATCTCGTAGTCCTGCGTGAGCTCCAGCGCATCGGTCGAGCACGCCTCTTCGCACAGCCCGCAGAACATGCACCGGCTGAGGTCGTAGGTCCACGACACCACTTCCTTGCGCTTGGTCACCGGATTCCGCTCGCCCTTCACCACGATCAACTGCTCCGGGCACGCTAGCGCGCACAAATTGCATACGATGCACAGCGACTCGCCGGTATCCGGATTCACGTTGAGCCGCGGCTGCCCGCGATAACGCTCAAACACCACCGGCCGCTCCAGCGGATACTGCTCGGTGATCCGCTCCTTCTCCGACTGGTTCTGGAACGTGACCGACAGGCCCTTCACCAGGTCCACCAGAAAAACTTTGCGCAGCAACGGAGTCAAACTCACCGCGCCCCCCCCACAATCGCCGCCAGCAGTTCCTGGCGCATGCCCACCACAGCCGTCAGAATCAGCACGCCCAGACCGATGGGCAGCAGAACCTTCCATCCGACTTTCATCAGTTGGTCAAAGCGGTAGCGCGGAAACGTTCCGCGATACCAGATGTACAGGTACATAAAGCACGCCACTTTGGCGACGAACCAGAAAATATCTTGCACCCGCTCGCGCACGCCCGGCAGCAGCATGAACAGCCCAACCAGCGCCAGCAGTGCCGCGAACACGCCCAGCCCAATGGCTTGCGCGCGCATCTGCACGATCTTCGGCATGCGTATCGTTCCCAGAAACGTCCCCGCCGCCATCGCCAATACCGACAGCCCCGGAATCAGCGAAAACGCCAGGTCCCACGTCGGACCGCTCAGTGCATTCGGAAATGGCCGCAGCCATCCCCCCAGCCACAACGTCACGGCAATCGACGAAACCGCCAGCATCGCTGTGTACTCCGCCAGAAAGAACAGCGACCAGCGAAACCCGCTGTACTCGGTATGGAATCCGGCCACCAACTCCGACTCAGCTTCCGGCAGATCGAACGGCGCGCGGTTGGTCTCGGCGATCATCGCAATCGCAAACACGATGAACGCCAGGAATCCCAGCGGGAAGAACTTGAAGATGAACCACGTTCCCTGCGCGTACTGCGATTCCACGATGCCGATCATGCTCAGCGTTCCAGTGCCCGTTTGCAGGCTCGTCATCAGCACCGCGCAAACAATCGCCAGTCCCATCGCGATTTCGTACGACACCATCTGCGCGCTCGAACGCAGCGAACCCATCAGCGGATAGTGCGAATTCGACGCCCATCCCGCCATGATGATGCCCAGCACGCCCAGAGACGATATGCCCAGCATGAACAGCACGCCGATGTTCATATCGGTCACGGCATGCGTCCGCCCGAACGGCACGACAAGAAACGTCGTAAACGCCGTCATCGTAACCACCACCGGCGCGCTCCAGAACACCAGCTTATCGGCGTTGTTGGGGATAATGTCTTCCTTGATGAGCAGCTTCAGCGCGTCGGCGAAGGGCTGCAGCAATCCGTGCGGGCCCACGCGCATGGGGCCAAGACGAATCTGCATGTGCGCCAGAATCTTGCGCTCCAGCCAGTTCATCGCGATCACGGAAAGCGACACGCCGAGTGTAATCGCGATGATGTACACCAGCGCCCAGAACTGACTCCCGGCTTCTCCGGGCGTCACAGCCGAACTCAAATAGGTTTTGATTGCGTCTAACATTTGAATTAAAGTCTGCTATTCGCCTTGAAGGTTCATCGACAACTGACACTAACAACTGACCACTGTTTCACCGATCCACCTCTCCCAGCACGATGTCGAGTGTTCCGATCACCGCAACTACATCGGCGACCAGCATCCCGCGCACCATCTTGTCGAGGGCCTGCAAATTCACAAACGACGGCGGACGCACCCGCACCCGATACGGCTGGGTCGAGCCATCGCTCACGATGAAATATCCCAGCTCGCCCTTCGGCGCCTCGATCGAGTGGTACACCTCGCCCACCGGAGGCTTAATCACCTTCGGCACCTTCGCCATGATCGGCCCCGACGGAATCGACTCCACCGCCTGCTGCAGAATGCGCACCGACTGCCGCATCTCCGCCACCCGCACCAGGTAACGGTCATACGTATCGCCGTTCAGCCCGGTCGGAATTTCGAAGTCCAGGTCCTTGTAGCACTCATACGGCTGCGCCCGGCGCAGGTCCCACTTCACGCCGCTAGCGCGCAACACCGGCCCGGTCACGCCCAGCGCGATGCAGTCTTCCGGATTGAGAATCCCCACGCCCTTGGTGCGCGTCACCCAGATGCGGTTGGTCGTCAGCAGCTCTTCGTACTCGTCCAGCTTCGGCAGGAAGAACGTGCAGAACTTCTTCACGTCCTCTTCAAAGCCATCGTAGGTCTCGTAAATGCAGCCGCCGATGCGAAACGCATGCGTCGTCAGTCGCGCGCCGCAGTACTTCTCGAAAATCTTCAGGATCTCTTCGCGATCGCGGAACGCATAAAACAGCGGCGTCAGCGCGCCGATATCCAGCGCATGAGTCCCCAGCCAAACCTGGTGGCTCGAGATGCGGCACAGCTCGGTCAGAATCACCCGGATGTACTGCGCCCGCGGCGGCGCTTCCACGTTCAGCAGCTTCTCCACCGTCTCGCAGTAACCCAGCCCGTTCGACACCGCCGCCACGTAATCCATGCGGTCCACGTACGGATTGAACATGGTGTACGTGCGGTTCTCGCCAATCTTCTCCACGCCGCGGTGCAGGTAGCCGATGATGCACTCGGTGCCCAGCACCTTCTCGCCATCCAGCTTCAGGATGACGCGCAACACGCCGTGCGTGGACGGGTGCTGCGGCCCCATATTGAGCACCATCTCGGTGGAGTCGAGAAAGGTTTCGTCTTTCGTGTCGAGATCCAGGTAATCGAGTTTGGTTGAATCGCTCATTCTTATCGTTGCCGTTCAGTAATTGTCGTGTGAGAGCACCGCTTTACTGGTTGTAGAAAAGCTTGCATTGGCGACTGTTTCGTATCACGGCACAGCTTCAGCCGTGCCGCATCGCGGTGAAAACCGAGACCGGGCTTTAGCCCCTGCTTCGCTCCCAGCGCGCGCACACAGCTCATTGTCCGCTCTCGATTCCCAGGTTGATCTGCACCCACTCTTTGTCCTGTAGCAAGATGTCGTAGTCCTTGCGCAGCGGATGCCCCTTCCAGTCCTCCGGCAGCAAAATCCGCTTCAGCCCCGGATGCCCGTCAAACACGATGCCGAACATATCGAACACTTCCCGCTCCAGCCAGTTCGCTGTCTCCCAGATCGGCACGGCCGACGGAACGTGCTCGCCGTCCTTGATCCGCGCCTTCACCCGGATGCGCTCGTTGTGCGGAAACGAATACAGCACGTACACCATGTCGAACTGCTGCTCGCGCTTGGGATAGTGCACCGCGGTGATGTCCACGCAGTAGTCGAAACCCTCGGCGTCGCGCATGCGCAGCAGAATTTCCGGCAGCAGCGAGCTGTCCACCGTCAAATATTTCTGTCCGAGATAGCTCAGCGACTCGACGATCCCCGACCCGTACTGCTGCTTCAGCGACGCAACCAGCTCCGACTCCCATGGCTCTGGCACCGGTCCCGCCGGTTTCGCAGGAGCAGCAGGCTTGGCAGCCGCAGCCGGAGCAGCGGGTTTCGCAGCGGCGCTCCCGCTGCAGCGGCAGGGGCTTGGCGGCGGCAGGCGCGACGGGCTTGTTTCAGCCGCCGGTTTCGCCTCGGGCGTTGCAACCGGCGCGGCGGCAGGTTTCGTTTCGCTGGCTACAACCGGCGCAGCAGCTGGCGGGGGCACCTTCACCTCGGCAGCAGCCGCCTGGGGGGCCGCCGACTGAACTTCAGATTTCGCGGGAACCGCAGCTTCCGCGGGCGCCTTAGCGCCCTCCGCTGGGGGGAGAGACAGATTCCGGTCCTTTGCTCTCTTCAGACATTCAGTGGCTCTCTATGGGCGCCGGCCAGCCTGACCGGGGCGAACTTTAAGTTGTAGCAGCTTCAATCACTAACTATGACGTGCGAGGGTCACGGCAAACTGTGACTCCAATCACAACTGTGGAAAACTCCCACCCAGCGACTGCCAGTCACATCCAACCCCAAAAACAAAATCCCATCCGCGGCCCTTGCCACGGATGGGACTCAAAATCTCTCCCCGGGTGCTCGCAACAGCTACACCCATTCCAGCGCTCCCTTTTTCCAGATCCAGATGTACCCCACGATCAGGATGCCCAGGAAAATCCCCATCTCCAGCAGCCCGAACAGGCCCAGCGCCTTGAACTGCACCGCCCACGGGAACAGGAAAATGGTTTCCACGTCGAACACCACAAACAAAATGGCGACAATGTAAAACCGCACGGTGTAGCGCCCGCGCGCGTCGTCAAACGGCGTGATGCCGCACTCATACGGCATCAGCTTGATGTCGTTGGGCTTTCGCGGACGGATGAGGTAGAAAATCCCCAGCGTTCCCGCGGCCACCAGGAAAGCCACGAACGCAAAGGTGAAAATCGGCACGTAATTCTGCGGCATGAATCGACTCCCTTACGTATCACTCCACGCGGGAGCGGCGTTAAGAAGAACGCGCAACTATACCGCCTCCCGCCCCCCGATTCAATGACACACGTCACAAATTCCGAGAGGAGCTTGATTCGTGACTGCAACAGCGATAGGGTTGACCGAATATGACCCGAAAATCCCCCGAGCGCAAAGATTCGCAATTGGTTGAACTGGCTGGTCGGTCTTGGCTAATAGGTCAGTTACTGCAGGCAGGTCTTGAAGTCGCGCGGCCAGAACGCGACAAGGGGGTAGATCTCATTGCATATCTCGACCAAGACAAGAAAGTCGGTGATTTCATCGCTTGTCCTATCCAAGTGAAAGCGGCATCGAAAACGACGTTTGGTCTGAATCCAAAGTACGCGAGATTTCCTCGGATGTTGATTGTTTACGTCTGGGAAGTGGCCGATTCGACCAAGACCGTAGCCTATGCACTCACATATGACGAAGCCCTGGAAATAGCCCGCAAGAAGGGTTGGACAAGGACTTCAGTATGGAAGAAAGGCGGAAAGACGGGGAAGCGCGGATACACCGTGACCACGGTTCGAGAACAAAGCAAGTTGTGGAATTTGCTGCGGGACTATCTAATCACACCTAAAAGCTGGAAGAAAAAGGTCATCGCTGTCTGCACAAGAGACCGCCAGAATCCACGCGGCGAAGCCGCGGCGCGCCGTTAGGCGTGGGCGTCAGCCCGCGCTGGGCGAGCCTTCAACCTCAGCCGCGGAGCGGCGTATTTTGCTCGATCGACCACTCCGTATCACGGCACGAGTCCGGGTTAAAGTCAGATATGACTTGATCACGCCAGCTATCATGGACATCCTGAACGCGCAGCGGTAAATTGCTGACGTCCAAGAGAAAGCAATGAGCGATTTCGACCCTCACAGCCTTGCGGTTCTCTATTACTTCGGCGACTTGGGCTACCGGAAGTTGCCGAGCGTGGCAGCCGACGCTCTTGAGCATGGATTTGATGGGCAGGCGTTAAGACGTTTGGCAGGCATTACAAACTCAGTCGAATCTGAAATTCAGACAGCCGAAGTGGACTCAGCGTTCAGAGAAATGGGCGTGACCGCCCCAATTACAAGAGCTGAGGCTCGGCTGACACTGGCTGCTGAATCGGCGCGGAATGCTATCATCGGCTCGTCCAATGTGTTCGACGAAGCTACTCACATCCGAATCCACCTGTGCGGAGTGGGAGAGCCTCCGGCGGAACTGCGTAAGATTGCCAATCTCTCAAAACAGGCTCACAACGCTCCACGCAGCGAATGGAAACGACTCGAATTCCAACTTCGTGATGCCATGTGGGAGTTTGTGAACAACTGCAAATAACTACACCGTCTGTGGCCCACATATCCCCGATTTTGGGATATATAGGGCTTTGGTCAACTCTCTCGCGCGCGCTACTCACTCACAACTCGCCTCGCTCCAGCCCGGAGGACGAAAATCGTAGCCCGGCCTAGCCTGCCCTGACGAAGGGGCAGAGCCGGCTCCGCGCGCGAAGGGTACCGGAGTCCCGTCAGGGACGGCACTTCTTCGCAACAACTGAGTGGCGCACCGCTTCAGCGGTGCATTCTGCGCCTCTCCATTTCCGCCTCCCTTCGCCGAGGGCTCGCCGAGGTTCTTCGGCCCGCGTCTTTTGCGGGCCGGGCGAGCGCGAGTTGAAGGGGCGGAGAGTTCCCGTCCGCCGACTGACCTCCCCCTTTTCCCATTTCGGAACGCTTTGGTTACTTTAGTTTCGTCGCCCCTCTCTTTTTCCTTCAAATTCCCTCGCACCTGACCCTACCCTGAACGTTGACCTCCGGAGGTCTCGATGAACTCGTGTGCCCCGATCATTCGCATTTGCCGCCACCTCCTCCCCACCGGACGCCGCTGCCTCCAGCCCGCCGTCCGCCACCGCTCCTGTTGTCGCCATCACCTCGACGCCCAGGCGCGCTTCCACAACATGGCCCGCGCCCGTCGCCGCTCCCTCATCCTCCGCCTTCGCGTCCCGATGAACCGGCACGACGTTGCCCTCAACCGCATCGAAGTCATGCGCGTCATCAGCACCGAGCAGCGTCGACTTCGCCACCGCCCGAATGATGCTCTGGGCCATGGATCTCACCGCCGCCACCTTCCCCGCGGAGGCCCGTCGCCACCCCCGCCGTGCCCAAAACCGCGCTTCTAACCCTAATGAAATCTATGATGTAGCATTAAACCCATTGTTTCCGCAAAGTTTGAGTAAATTCCTCTCACAAGTGACTGAAAACACAAGGAGGCACGGGGAGGGGGGTACACCCATCCGGCAAGCCTCAAACACCAGCCTCGCTTCCCGCCGCCCCCAGCGCTTTGAACCGGGCGGAACGAAGGAGATTAGCCGCAATTAGCGACCGCGAAGCCCGCAAGTCGAAGAGCGAACGGCGCCAAGCGAAGCGCGAAAGGCGAGGTGCGAACAGTGAAAGACGGTATCAGCCAAGTGCTAATTACTAATTACCAATTACTAATGACTCGTCGCTCCCCGCTGACCGCTAACGGCGCGTTCGCCATCTATAATTGAGGATTCATCTGTACCGACAGGAACGCACTTTGGCCCTCGACGAAAAAATCTACGAACTCCGCAAAGAAAAACTCAAGCAGATTGAGGCCCTCGGCCAGCTCGCCTACCCTTACCGTTACGAATCCACGCATACCCTCCCGCAGATTCTCGACGAGTACCTTCCCAAAACGGCCGAGGAGCTGGAAAACCCGCGCGTCAACGTCAGCGTCGCCGGACGCATCATGTCCATCCGCCTGCAGGGCAAGGCCGGATTCGCCCATCTCCAGCAGGGCGGCAAGAAGCTGCAGATCTACGTCAAGCTCGACTTCGTCGGCGAAAAGGGCTTCGCGCTCTACAAGCTGCTCGACCTCGGCGACTACATCGGCGTGAAGGGCTATCTCTTCCGCACCCGCACCGGCGAGCTTACCGTCCACGTCGAAGAAATCACCTTCCTGGTGAAAGACCTGCTCCCGCTGCCCGAGAAATGGCACGGCCTGCAAGACGTCGAGACCCGCTACCGCCGCCGTTACGTCGATCTCACCATGAACCCCGACGTGCGCGAGGTCTTCATCAAGCGCGCCAAGGTCGTTCAGTCGCTGCGCCGCTTTCTCGACGCCGCCTCTTTCGTCGAAGTCGAAACTCCAATGATGCACTCCATCGCCGGAGGCGCAGTCGCCAAGCCGTTCACCACCCACCACAACGCGCTCGACCTCGACCTCTTCCTGCGCATCGCGCCCGAGCTCTATCTCAAGCGCCTGGTGGTCGGCGGCATGGACCGCGTCTACGAGATCAACCGCAACTTCCGCAACGAAGGCATCTCGACGCACCACAACCCCGAGTTCACCATGCTCGAGTTCTACATGGCCTACGCCGACTACTACGACATGATGGACTTCACTGAGCGCATGTTGGCCCAGGTCGCCGTGGACGTGAACGGCACTCCCATCGCCCACTTCAACGGACACGACATCGACTGGTCGAAGTTCCAGCGCCTCTCGATGCGTGACGCCATCATTCGAGTACTGGCCCGAGAATGCTGGCGAGAAGCCCGCCATGGCCGACTTCGCGACCGCCGACGGCCTGAGCGCGATGGTGCGCCGCTACAACGCCGCCAACCCGCACATCCCGTACGATCCCAGCGCGCCACTGGGCAAGACCATCGCCGAGATTTTCGAATTCGTCGCCGAGCCGCACCTCATCCAACCGACGTTCATCTACGACTTCCCTCTCGCCATCTCGCCTCTGTCGAAGAACAAGCGCGATCCCGAAGAGAACGCCGACTGGGTCGAGCGCTTCGAAATTTTCGTCGGCGGCCTCGAAATCGGCAACGCCTTCAGCGAGCTCAACGATCCCGAGGAGCAGCGCCGCCGCTTCGAAGGCCAACTCGCCGAGCGCGCCCGGGGCGACGAAGAAGCGCATCAAATGGACGACGACTACATCCGCGCCCTCTCCTACGGCCTGCCGCCGACGGCGGGCGAAGGCGTGGGCATCGACCGACTGACCATGCTGTTAACCGATTCACGCTCCATCCGCGACGTCATCCTCTTCCCGCTTCTGCGTCCGCTGCGGCGCGACGAGGAAGAAGCGCTGGATGCTGTGGAAGAAAATGAACCACGCACCGATACTGACTAATCAGGAGTTGCAATGAAGATGTACCGCAATCTTGTCGCTTTTGCGTTCCTAACACTCGTACTCACCAGCCTCTCCTTCGCTCAGGGACCCGTCTTGTCCGATGGTTCGAGTCCGCTCGCAATGGGCTTCCAGGGTGGCTCCGGGCAAAGCGAGCTTCCCGCGAACGATCTCATACCGCAGTCGCATCTCATCACGCCTGAGCAGTTGAACCATACGCTCAAGTCCGCCAAACAGAAGCCGCTGGTCCTGAACGTCGGCCCCCGCTCCATGTACTCCCAGGCGCACATTACGGGCGCGGAATACATGGGCGCCGGTTCCAGCGAAGCCGGACAGCAGAAGCTGCGCGACCGGGTGAAGTCGTTGCCTAAGAACGCCTACATCGTTCTCTATTGCGGATGCTGTCCCTGGGGCCACTGCCCCAATGTCCATCCCGCCTATCAATTGCTGCACTCGCTGGGCTACACCAACGTGAAGGTGGTTTACATGGCCAGCGACTTCGGCACCGACTGGGTCAACCTGGGCTACGCAATTGCAAGGGGCGAATAGAACTTAACCATGTCCTCCAAGCGCATTCTGATCTACGGCATCGTCGCCCTCTGTCTGCTCGGTCTGTACATCGCCGGCCGCCACAAAGCCCAGGCGCCCAAGCCCGCAGCCTCGGGCAACGCCGCCCCCGACTTCACCGTCACCGACATCGACGGCAAGAAGCTCACCTTGTCGGAATACAAAGGCAAGGTCATCCTGCTCGATTTCTGGGCGACCTGGTGCTCGCCCTGCCGCGCCGAGATTCCCCATTTCGTCGAGATGCAGCAGAAGTACGGCCCGCAGGGCTTTCAGGTCATCGGCATCTCCATGGACGACGACGCCAAGCCGGTCAAGGAGTTCTACCAGCAGTACAAAATGAACTACCCGGTCGCTGTGGGCGACGACAAACTGGCGGAGAGTTTCGGCGGCGTGCTGGGCCTGCCTGTCAATTTTGTCATCGACCGCGATGGCCGCATTGTCGGCAAATATCTGGGCGCAACCGAAACCTCCGTCTTTGACAAGGTGGTCGGCGACCTGCTCGCCAAACCTTAAAGCGGCGTTGGGCCTCCGTCCTGCGCTGGCGCAGGCCTGCCGCAGCGTGTAACCTTGAGTCAGAACAGTTGTCCCGAGTTACCTATGCAAGACTGGCTTTACATCGTTCTTTTTGTCGTCGGCTGGCTGGTCCTCACCCAGTGGCTGCTGCCCAAGCTCGGCGTGCCGACCTGACGCAGTAACTCCTGTTCCGTCGAGTCTCGACGGATTGAGCCGCCACCCCCGCCCTCCGCAGGCGATTCGCAGGCGCACTAACCATCGCTCTCCACCGCTCCGCGCGCGCGCGCCACACGAAACGTGGCTCTGCTGCAGCCCTCCAGCCAGCGGTCAAAAAAACTTCATTCCTTGCCCTTTCACCTTCATCCATCACGTTAGCTCCAAAAGCGCATCATCGCGGAACTTTCCCAACCAGTTGCACGTATGAACATGCAGCACGAACGTGGAACGCTCGACCATTTACCATTTGGACTATTTCACGCTGGCTGCAAGTTACGGCGGAGTGAAAACGTCGCCTGTGGTTACAATTGCTTCAAGTCGGTCAATCGCGCATCCGGGCATGAGCTCTAACAGACCCATCTTTGACGAACGTATCCTGGTGGTAGATGACGACGAATCCGTCCGTCAGCTCGTCATCTCGATCACGACGAGCGCTGGTTACAACTGCGTGGCCCTGTCCTCCGGCGAAGAAGCGCTCGCCGCGCTGCGGAATGGCCAGCGATATGACCTGCTTCTCTCGGACCTCACAATGGATGGAATGGACGGCTTTGCTCTTCTTGACCAGGTCCGCCGGATCGACCCGAACATGCCGGTCGTAATGGTCACCGCGGTCGACGATTTATCGGTCGCGCTCTCCGCCATTCACAAAGGCGCTTACGACTACCTGTTGAAGCCATTTCAACGCGAGCAGATGCTCGCTTCCGTGCATCGCGCTCTGCACACCCGCCGTCTGCAACTCGAGGTCAACGACTACAAGAACAAGCTGGAATCTCTTGTGGCCGCCCGCACTGAGATGCTGCAGCGGTCCAATGCCGACTTGATCAAGGCCAAGGACGATCTCGAACGTTCCTATGACATCACCCTGGAGGCCCTGGGCGACGCCCTCGACCTGAAGGACGCCGAGACCGAAGGACACTCGAAACGGGTCACCGCCTTCACTATTGCTATCGCCCGCGCCATGGACCTGCCCAGCGAGCGGGTGCGCGTCATCGCTCGTGGCGCATTCCTCCACGACGTCGGCAAAATGGCCATCCCCGACGCCATCCTCCGCAAGCCCGGTCGCCTGACCCCCGAAGAACAGATGCAGATGCGCGACCACGCGATACTCGGCTACCAGATGCTTCGCAAGATTCCATTCCTTCATGAAGCTGCCAACATCGTTTACTCTCACCAGGAACGCTACGATGGCAGCGGGTATCCCCGCGGCCTGAAGGGCGACCAGATTCCCCTCGGGGCGAGGATCTTCGCCGTGGCCGACGCCTTTGACGCCATCACTTCCGACCGCCCCTATCGCGCCGCCCAATCCATTTCGTCGGCCCGCCGCGAAATCCAGAGGCACTCCGGCCACCAGTTCGATCCCATCGTCGTTGAAACCTTTATGTCCATTTCCGAATCACTCTGGCAAACGCTTCGTGAAGCCATCGATGCCAAGAGCGCGATCGATGTCCGTTGACCGCCCTGGTTTTGCATGGGCGTAAACTAGCAGTTACCGCACGCGATCGGAGTTTGCCGTGAGTGTTGTTCTTAACCAGTCAGAAATTGACCTCGCCCTGCAGAAGCTGCCCGGATGGGCCCGCCGCAACGATGCCATCGAACGTGTGCTGCAACTGGCCGACTTCGCCGCCGCGATGAAGCTGGTGAATGCGATCGCAGACGCCGCCGAGGCCGCCAATCACCATCCTGATATTTTGATCAATTACAACCGTGTCACGCTCACGCTCATTTCTCACGACTCCGGCGGAGTCACGCAGCGTGACATTCGTATGGCAGGAAAAATCAACGAGATTGCGGATGCCTAGCCGACGCGCCAGGACCGCACTCGGTTCGTGCGACAGCAAGGCTTACCGCCCCGCTTCCCCGTGCGGCTCCAGCGATTGCGCAATTTGGTTCAGAGTCGCCTGAATGCGGTCCAGCTCCGTCTGCGCGGCATCGTTCCAATCGTCCCAGCGCTCCGGCGCTTCATTCCAAATCGCCCGCCAGCGCCGCAGCGTTTCTCGCCCTTTGGATGAGGCCAAGAAGGCACCCACGCCACCGGCCCCTAACATTGCAAGTGGAACAAACCATTTGCGCATAAGCCGCTCCCTGGCCGCGCTGACCGGCTTGAGCGGACAGACCGCAGCTTTGCCTATTATCGCCACGTTCTTCCTCTTAGCGCACGGCAATATCGCGCGCAACACAATGTCGTTCTTGGTTCCGCATCTCGTCCCGAAAAGAGACGGCCCTATATCGCGCCGGTTTCGTACAATCTGGAGCGATGACTATTTCCGCCGGCGCGCGTCGGAAAGGTGTTATGAAACTCACGTCGTGTATTACTCGCATCGCTAGTGTGATGGCCTTAGTCGCTGTTGCGTTCGCTACGGTGGCGCTGGCTGCCCAGGACCGCTCCTTTGCCCCCATGGCCAACACCGTCTGGGTCGGAGCAGATGGCAAGTATGAGGCCGAGCCCGACACCGCGGTCATGCAGTTCAACATCTCGGCGCAGGAGGACAACCTGCAGGCCGCCAACCTTCGCGCCTCCAAGGCCGCCGAACAGGTCCGCCAGCTTCTCCGCAACAACGGGCTCGACCCCAAACAGGCCGAGGTCGGTTCATTCTCTGTACAGCCCGTGTACGACTACAAGAACCCCAAACGCAAGCTCGTCGGGTATCGCGTTGATACCAATATCACTATCAAGCTCAAGGATTTCACCAAGATCGGCCCGCTTATCCAGGGCATCACCGATCTGGACGTCACCTCTAATCAGTCGCTCAGCTACATTCTCGACGACATGGACGCTGCCAAGATCAAGGCAGTGGAAGATGCTCTGCATCGAGCCCATGAGGAAGCCAATGCAGTCGCGAAAACCGGCGGTCGTGCCCTCGGCGAGCTCTCCTACGCCTCGGTGGACACTTATGAACAGCCGCGCCCGCGTCCCGTGATGATGGCTGCCCCCGCAGCCATGAGAGCCGGCGAAGCGGCACCCGCGCCGACGGAGGATTTTGGCGCCCAGAAGATTATCGTCACCGCGCATGTCAACGCGTTGTACAACCTGAAGTAGGTTCGAGATAACTGGGAGCCCCGTCCTTTTCCTGCTTGTGGAAAAGGACGGGCCACGGATGCCCGGCTTGAACAATCTCTTTCCGCGCGACTTCTTCCCCCACTGTGCGTTTCAAGATGTAAACTGTCTCGTCGCGGAGTGTTATGCGTTTTGCCGTTATCGTCAGTCTCATCGTGTTGTTCCTGATGCCCGCTTCCTTCGGGCAGGACGAGCCTCACGTCGTGCCTCGTAATCCCATTCCCCAGCAGCAATCCAACGTTGATCCCGGCGCCAACTATACAGTTGCTTCCGGCACCAAGGTACCGCTGACGCTGACGCAGGGAATAACCTCCAAGACTGCCAAGGAAGGCGACCCAGTTTACGCACAAACCGCATTCCCCGTCGCCCAGAACAATCGCATCGTGATCCCCGCTGGTAGTTACGTCCAAGGAGTCGTGCGCCGCGTAGCCCGTCCCGGACGAGTCAAAGGCCGCGCGGAACTCCAGATCAGCTTCACATCGATGATCCTGCCCAACGGCTACACCGTGCTTCTGCCCGGGGCCGTCGATAAGGTTCCAGGCCTGCAGACTGTCGACACCAAAGGCTCGGAAGGAACCATTGAAGGACAGGGCAGCAAAGGCAAGGACGCGGCGACAATCGCCAAAACCACCGCCGCCGGAGCCGGACTGGGCGGCATCACTGGGGATGGCAAGGGTGCAGGCATTGGTGCCGGAGCCGGAGCTGCGCTCGGCCTAGCGACGGTGCTATTCACCCGGGGTCCTGAGATTCAGCTCGACCCAGGAGCCTCCATCGAGATGATCATCGAGCGCGAAATCACCCTCGAAGGCCCCAAGCTCCGTCAGCAGTAGCTATTATTTCTCGGGATAAATCAGATACTTCGCGCGCACCTGCAGGAATTTCTCCAGCCCGTCGCGCCAGTCCTCAGCTATGCGCCGCGGATCTCGCCCCGCCTGCAGTTCCTGGAACGCCGCCATGTTCGCCAGCAGCGTATTCACCTTCGACAAGTCGAAGTCCTGGGGATAAAGCCGATGTAGCGCTGCCGCAAGTTCCATTCCCATCTCGGGTGAATCCACGATCTCGCGGTTGAGCACCAAGATCTGCACGCCGCCGCAGGACTTCCCTGCATCGGTGCTCGACGCTGGAGTGAACTCCGTAGGAATAAACCGAACTCCCGCAATCAGCCTTGCATTCAGATAAGCTGCCAGCTCTTTCGGTTTGATCCACGGAGCCCCGAGTATCTGAAATGGCGTATCGGTGCCACGCCCAACCGATACGTTCGTTCCTTCAAGCAGCGCGACTCCGGGATAGAGCGTAGCCGCCTCCAGGTTGCGCAGGTTGGGCGACGGGCTCACCCATTGCAGCCCCGTCGAATCGAACCAATCACCACGCAGCCAGCCTTTCATCGGAATGACGGTCAGGCTGGCATTGATCTTGCGCTCGGAGTTGTACAGCTTCGCCAGCTCACCCATCGTCATGCCATGACGGATGGGCACGCTGTGGTAGTTGACAAAGCTTTCCAGCATGGCATCCGAGACCGGCCCCTGCACGTAAGCGCCGTTCAGCGGATTGGGCCGGTCCAGCACGACGATTGGCTTCCGCTGCCCTGCTCGCCGCCTCCAGGAAATATCCCAGCGTCGTCTCGTAAGTGTAGAAACGCACTCCCGCGTCCTGGATGTCGAACACCAACAGGTCCACATCTCTTCAATTGCTCCACGGTTGGTCGCCTCTTCGCATCCGTCTCGCCATAGACGCTGTAGATGGGAACTCCCGTCGCGCTGTCTTTTGAGTTCGCAATGTCCCCCGTATCAAGCGAGTCCCGTCACCCCATGTTCGGGACTGAAGATTGCCGTCAGTTGCACGCCAGGGACATGGGCCAAAACATCAATCGTTCGGCGGCCCTGGCTATCCACGCCGGTCTGGTTGGTCACCAGCCCGATCCGCGGCTTCGTCACTCCCGCCACCTTCAACGCATCAAAATTTCGTTCCTCGAGCACGTCGATGCCGGTCTTTACCCCGCCATTACGCACCGTGACCCGACGACCAGCGGCCAGTAATTCGTTGTATCCCGTGATGCGGGCCACCTGCATGCGCTGTGCTTCCGCCGGATTCAACTCCAGCGCAGCCGCCACTGCTGTGGCCACTTCCGAGCGCATCGTCACCACATTTCCGTTCTTCACGTGCACGGCATTGGTCAAGATCACGATGTAGGTGTCGGTGGTCGGATCAATCCACAGCGACGTTCCCGTGAATCCCGTGTGTCCGAACGACCCCACCGGCAGCAAGTCGCCCCGATTTGTCGAGTAAGGCGAGTCGATGTCCCACCCTAGTCCGCGCAGTATGGTCATGTTCGGCGGTTGTTGCGGCGTAGTCATTTTCTCCACCGTTAGCTTCGACCACACTGGCGAGCCGCCGTTCAACAATGCCTGCGCGAACTTCGCGGTGTCGTCCGCGGTGGAGAACAGCCCTGCGTGTCCCGCGACTCCGCCCATCTGCCGCGCCGTAGGATCGTGCACCAGCCCGCGCAGCATCAGGCCCGAACGCTCGTCCTTCGCTGTCGGGGCGATCCGCAGAAACCACGACTGCGGTGGCAAGAAGCGGCTGTTGGTCATGCCGAGCGGCTCAAAGACAAACGTCTCGGCATAACGGTTCAGCATCATGCCGCTCATCTTCTGCACCAGTTCGCCCAGCACAATGAAATTGATGTCGCTATACACGAACGTCGAGCCCGGCGGATTGATCAGCTTCTCGGCGCTGGCCAGCCGGAAGGCCTCCAACTGGCTGGTCCACTCCGGCTTCAAGTCGAGATCGGGCCGCAAGCCCAGAGTAGTGCGTCAGCAACTGACGGATCGTCACCTCACCCTTACCGTTCTGCGCAAACTCGGGAATGTAGCGCGCCACCGGATCGTTCAGTTTGATCTGCCCCAACTGGACCATGCGCATAACGCTGCCAGTGGTGGCCATCACCTTTGTGAGCGACGCCATATCGAATACCGTGTCCACCGTCATCGGCTCCACGGTCGGCTCCAGCGACCGGTTGCCAAACGCCTTGCGATAAATCACTTTGCCCTGGTGCCCGATCAGGACCACCGCTCCCGGTGTGTGCCCGCGCTCGATCGCATTCTTCACGATGGCATCCACGGGCGCCAGGCGCTCGGCATAGGTGTTCAAGTCGATCGCCAACGCCGGGGAAGCAGGCGCCGCCGCACCAGGAAGTGTGGACTGCGCCAACGTTGCAGGCGGAAGCAGGCTAAGGACGATAGCCGTTGTAATCACAAGCCAGCGCGAGTTCCGTATCAATGCGAAGGGGCCCTTTCGACGGTTCACTACCTAATATTCGACGTCCAGCGGCATCACTCGTAACGGAGTTCTGCGCCGGCACGTTATTATAAGTTGCCGCTGCCGTGAACGAGTCATATCGAATCTCCCCTGCGACGAGCCTTCGAACAACAGGGACTGCAATTCGCCCGGGCCTTCGCAATCCTGCGCGATGGCATTGTGCAACGCGTTTTCCCCGGCGCCGCGATCGCCGTTACTCACCGGGGCGCGCTCGTCGCCTCTCAGGGCTTTGGGCGCTTCACGTACGACTCCGCTTCCCCTGAGATCAACGCCAGCGCCGTTTTTGACCTCGCCTCCGTCACCAAAGTTGTCGCCACCACGTCGATGGCTATGCTCTTGTTCGACCGCGGCCTGCTTGGTCTAGACACTCTAGCTAGCTGCTACCTGCCCGAGTTTCAGCAACCCTCCGTCACCGTGCGTATGCTCCTCGCTCACTCCAGCGGACTCCCCGCCTACGTCAAGCTTTTCGAGACCGCCCAAACCCGCGACGAGCTTGTCCGCGCTGCCTGCTCCACTCCGCTAGTCTCAGCCCCCGGCGCCAAAGACGAGTACAGCGACATCGGATTCATCCTGCTCGGCGAAATCCTTGCCACGCCTCGCCCGAGAACCGCTCGACACCTTTACCCACCGCGAGGTTTTTGCGCCACTCGGCATGACAAACACTTGCTTCAATCCGCCGCCAGACGCCAAAGACACGATGCCGCCTTCCGAGGACGATCGCGCCTTCCGCCATCGCATCATTCAGGGCGAGGTGAACGACGAAAATGCCTCCGCCATGGGAGGCATCGCCGGACACGCTGGCCTCTTCGCCCCCGCCACCGACATCGCGCGCTTCGCCGAATGTATGCTGCGCGGCGGCACGCCCATCTTCAAGCCTGCAACCGTGGAACTCTTCACCCGTCGCGAACCCTCGCCCGAAGGCACTTCCCGGGCACTCGGTTGGGACACTCCCTCCGAGCCCTCCACCTCCGGACGCTACTTCTCGCCGCAGTCCTTCGGCCACCTCGGCTTCACTGGCACCTCTCTCTGGATTGACCCCGAACGCGCCCTCAGCGTAACCATGCTCACCAACCGCACTTGGCCCGACCGCAGCACGCGAGCAATTCGGGAAGTTTGGCCGCTTCTCCACGACGCTGTCGTCGAAGCGCTGTAAAGTCAGTCTGCTAATCTGGGACGGCCTCGTTCCCCAGTGACCATGGACTTCCGCTCCATCGCCGCCTACCTCACTCGGAAGACCCCGCTGCCATTGCATCGGGCCTATTGGCGCACCGTTCCTTTGAGCCGGTTAACTTCGCTGCTGATTGCCATCTTCTGCCTCTTCGGCATGATCGGATGTTTTGTCGACCTCCTCAGCCAGGGGCAGAAACCATTCATTACGGTCGCGGTCTGGTCGATCTTCAGTGGCGTGATCGCGGTAATGTGGATCCTCGCGTTTTTCCGGGCGCGGCTTTGGCTCGCCGCTGTGATCGTGGTTTGGCTGGCGGGCTCCCGCCTGCTTGCCACGGCCATTCACTCCATCGGCCCTCTCGACCACCCAACCCCTGAGTACGGCACCCGCGTCGCAACCATCGCCTGCATGGTCTTGAGCTTTTTGGCCTACGTTTTCTTTATGCGCTTTATTCAAAATGAGGGCTCGCGCGCGGTGCGCATGCAGGCCGAACTGGACATCGCCCAGGGCATCCAGAAAACGCTTGTCCCCGCTATCGACTGGCAATCCGGCCGCCTCGAGGTCTACGGCATTTCCATCCCCAGCGCTGAAGTCGGCGGCGACCTGGTAGACCTTGTGCCTCTGCCCGACGGCTCGATCTTCGCCTACGTCGCCGATGTCTCCGGTCATGGCCTTCCCGCAGGAATTCTCATGGGCATGATCAAGACCGCTGTCCGGACACAACTCTTCGACCTGCCCGCGCCGACGGCGGTCTTCGAGCGCCTGAACGAAGTCCTGCCCGCCGTAAAGGAGCCCCACATGTACGCCACCTGCACCGCGCTGCGCATTCAGCCAGGCTCGAACGGCTCATGCCGCGTGGACTACGCCATCGCGGGACAACCCGCAATGCTGCACGCGTCGGAGAACCGCACATCGCGCCTTGCCGACGAGCAACTGCCCCTCGGTCTCCTCGTCGGCCCGCCTTACAAAGGCCACGCCGTCGAACTCCAACCGGGAGACGTACTGGTCGTCGCCACTGACGGCATACTGGAAGCCTCCGATAAATCCGGAGCCGAGTTCGGCCTCGACCCACTCGAAGCGATTCTTCGCGAGAGCCGGAACGACCAGCTGTCGTCGATCGCGCACAAGATCCACGCCGCCCTCGCAGCCTATTCGCAAGACGACGACCAGAGCCTCCTGCTCATCCGCCGTACCGCTTAGAATAGTTCTGGAACTTCCTTCATGGACAAACTCGTCATCCGCGGCGGCAATCCTCTCGTCGGTTCCGTGCGCGTCAGCGGTGCCAAGAACGCCGCCCTGCCTGCGATGGCCGCGTCCCTACTCACCGACGAACCGGTGATTCTCGAAAACATTCCTCAGGTGCGCGACATCATCACCGAACGCAACCTGCTGGCCGCCATGGGCGCCGAAGTCGAACTCGGCTACGGACGCGCCCAGCACCGCACCACAATCTGCTGCCGCAACCTGGTCAACGAAGAAGCCGCTTACGACCTGGTCAAGACCATGCGCGCCTCCACCCTTGTTCTCGGCCCGCTGCTCGCCCGCACCGGGCATGCCCGGGTCTCGCTTCCCGGCGGATGCGCCATCGGCGCACGCCCCATCGACCTGCACATCAAAGGCCTGGAGAAACTCGGCGCTCGTATCACTCAGGAACACGGATATATCGAGGCCCGGGCCAAGAGGCTCATCGGTGCACGCATCGTCTTCGAAAAAATCACTGTCACCGGCACCGAAGACTTGCTCATGGCGGCCACACTCGCCGAAGGCGAAACAGTCATCGAAAACTGTGCGTGCGAACCTGAAGTGGTGGACCTCGCCGACTTGCTCGTCAAGATGGGCGCTCGCATCGCAGGCGCGGGTTCCCGCACCATTCGCGTGCAGGGCGTCGACCGGCTCAGCGGCGCGCGGCATCGCATCATTCCCGACCGCATCGAGGCCGGGACCTTCATCATCGCCGCTGCTCTCACCGGTGGCGATCTCATCGTCTCCTCCTGCGATCCCCAGCATCTTGGCGCGCTGCTCGGCAAGCTCGACGAGTGCGGTGTCCACGTCGCCATCACCGCCGATTCCGTGCGCGTCGTTTCGGGCGGCCCATTGAAGTGCGCCGACATCGTCACCGAAGAGTACCCCGGCTTCCCCACCGACATGCAGGCCCAGTACATGGCCCTGGCCACGCAGGCCGGAGGCACCAGCCTCATCACCGAAAACATCTTCGAAAATCGCTACATGCACGCCCAGGAATTGGTGCGTATGGGCGCCAACATCAAGATCGACGGGCGCCGCGCCGTCGTACGCGGCAAGACCGCGCTCAGTGGCGCCGCCGTGCTCGCCAGCGATCTACGCGCCTCCGCCTCGCTCGTCCTGGCTGCGCTGGTTGCCGATGGTGAAACCATCATCGACCGCGTCTACCACCTCGACCGCGGTTACGAGCGGATCGAAGAGAAGCTCCGTCTGGTGGGAGCGCAAATCCGCCGCATCGGTGAGCTGCTTCCGAAACGATCGCCCGCGATATCCGCCGTCGAATAGCCACCATGGACGCCGCGCAACCCATTCGCGCCCTTCACAAGTCCATTCTCATTTCCGCTCCTGCATAGTATGATTTCGCAAAGCAGCACCCCCGGGCTGCAATCACCTAAATACCCTCACATCCTGGAGCCTTCAATGGATACTTTCAGAATTACCGACTACATGCAGTCCGGAAAGGCATTAGCGCTTTCACTTGCCATTGCGGTTGTCTCCGCACTCGCGCTGTGGGTCGTTGGCCGCTGGCTGATTGGCTTAGTCAACAGAATAATTGGCCGCAGCATGACCAAGCAGCACATCGATCCGACGGTCATCCGCTACATCCAGAACGCTGTCGGCGCAATCTTGAACATCGTCCTCGTCATCGCGATCCTTGGTTTCTTCGGCGTGCAGACCACCAGTCTTGCAGCCTTGATTGCTGCCGCTGGCGTGGCCATTGGCCTTGCTTGGAGCGGACTGCTGGCCAATTTTGCCGCTGGGATCTTCCTGGTCATCCTTCAGCCGTTCAAGGTTGGCGACTTCGTCGTCGCCGGTGGCGTCACGGGGACCGTGGAAGAAGTCGGTCTCTTCGTCACCTCCATCAACACCCTCGACAACATCCGCAACATCGTCGGCAACGGCAAGGTTTTCGCCGAGATCATCCAGAACTTCACCACTAACCCATATCGCCGCGTTGATCTCCAGGCTCAGCTCGACCACACCGCCGACGTGCACAAAGTCATCGCGCTGCTGAAGGCAAACCTGGCGCAGATACCGAATGTGCTCACCGACCCGGCGCCCGATGTCGAGATACTTACCTTCACTCTCGCCGGTCCGGTGCTGGCGGTTCGTCCCTATTGCAACAACGCGCATTACTGGCAGGTATACTTCGACACTAACCGCGTCATTCGCGACACCGGAGCCGGTGCCGGACTGCCTGCTCCCGAGCAGCACTTCGCCGTTCGGACGTCCGTGTCGCCCAACTAGAACCGCGCAACTTGCCCGCGCTAAACAGAGCGGCCTTTGGGCCGCTCTTGTTTTTCAGCCGCTATGCGGGGTTCTCACTTCCCGCAGGCTGCTCCAGTAAACTGCATCTCCAGCCCCGACACAATTGTTCCCAACTCCAGCAGCGGTACGTACGACGACGAGTATGGTTTGTCACCCTGGACCTGTTTCAGCAGACTCGACTCTTCCTTCGACATGTCCCGCCCCTCGGCTTCCGCCGCCGAACTCAGGCGCACCACCAGGTGCCCGCACGCTGCCGGGTCTTCCTGCAGCGCGCCCTTGCGCCAAGACACCACCTGCCCTCGGTCCTCGCCGAACCCGCTTACCTGAAAACCCTTGCCGTTCAGCTTGTCCAGTTCCCGGATGGGCAACCCGATGCGAATCCCGCTTGCGGTTCGCCACCGGCACGGCCCGGTTTTTGTGCCAAAGCAGATGTACACCGTCGCCGCATGTTCCTTTTCCCAGGTGATCGCCAAGGCTGCCGATGCGTCGCCGCCATACACCACACTCGCGAAGTCTGGCCCGTCACTGATGTCCAGGTTCTGCTCACGTACGTTCTCCTTGCCAAACACACTCGTCCAGCTCAGCGCGCGTGGTCGCCGCCGTGACCGGCCCGACGCGTTGTCCGGGCACGATCAGCCAGTCATTCTTCTGCGCCGCCGCCGAGGCTGACAGCAGCACCAACAACGCCACCCATCGCAGTGTGTTCATGATCAGACTCGCGCTTCCCAATTCACAGGCTGAGGTTAGCACGCGGGGAGGTCATCAATCCCTCCGCCCGAGAATGCAAAGTTCCCGATTCGGATATACACTTAGGCCGCGCGGCCCTATCGCGAGCCTGGAACTTCGGAGTTTTCTATGACGATTCATGTCAGCACCCGCGTGGTAGACAGCATTGCCATCGTGGACATCAGCGGCCAGCTCCGCCTCGGCGAGGGCACCGGCAAACTGCGTGACTCCGTCCAGGAACTGCTGCGCGAAGGATACCGCAAAATCCTGCTCAACCTCGCGGGCGTGGTCCACATCGACAGCTCGGGGATCGGCGAGTTGATGAGCAACTACACGACTCTCAGCAATCAGGGCGGCGAGCTCAAGCTCATGAACTTGAACAAGAACGTCCGCAACCTGCTGCAAGTCACGCGTCTGTACACCGTCTTCGACGTTCACGACGATCAGGAGTCGGCGCTGAAGGCGTTCCGGTAATCCCAGTGGATTCGATGCCGTATTGATTTCCGTCACAAACTCACTTGTAATTCATGCGACTGCAGCCAAATGGTCACTCGAATTCGCTGTCGAAATTGCGAGCTTGTATGCTAAAGTCTCGTGCCTGATGGAATCTCAGATCAATCCCGAGTTGCTGGGTGCGCTGGCCGCACAGGTAGTAGAAATTCAGGTGCTCCAAAACGCCGCGTATCTTGCCGACTTGGAGCAGTTTAAGGCGCTGGTGGATGCCACGCCGGAGGAATTCCGCGAGCCGCTCCGGCTGCTGGCTCCGCCGTGCATGCTGGTGAAATCGTTCGACTTGTCATTTTGGCTGACCGTGACGCAGGAGCACGAAGTCGACTTCAGCTTGCGGGCATTTCCCGTCAACCTCAATTATTCCCACCGACATTCGATCAATTATGATCATCAAAGCCGGATGACGATAAGCGTTGAGCAGTATCCGCTGGTCGTCACGGACGCACCTACAGCGGTCTCAGACACCAATAATTAAAGGAGACACCACCCATGGCAAAGGCCAGTGAACTGATTCAGGACCTCAGCAATGTGCCCAGCATCATCGGAGGCCTGGGTCTCAGTATCGCCGCGGCGCAAAAAGCGTTCAACCTCGACTACCTGGAATCGATGGAGCGGGTGATCGCCGCCGTTAAGATGCTTACGGCGCCGGCCAATCACGCAGATGGCACTCCGTTGACCCCGGCCGACAAGGAAAAGGTAAGCGGCATCGACCAGGCTTTTGTAAAAGACCTCCTTGTGATGCTGATGCCGTCGAAGTATCAGTTTACCGAGACTACGCTGGACGTGAAGCTCGACCTGGCGCAATCCACCAAGGGATCGGGCACCGGCTCGCTTGGCCTGAACTACGGCGCAGTTTCCGTCAGCGCGGCGTTTACCGTAGGATTCAGCTACGACTATAGGGCGGCTGCCGAATGTCACACCGTGATTCATGCGATACCGGCCAGTGAGACGACCCTTAACTCCCTGTTGTCGCGGGCCGCGACCATCGACGACAAATCGATGACCTTGTCGAATCCCAGCGCCGTGGACCAGCAGATCTACACCCAGCAGCAGACCTTGATTGAAAAGCTGACCGGTGTGAAGGTGGCCACTCCGACCGCAACGCCGGCTCCGGTTGGAACCTAGGACTCGCCATGGCATCCGACGATAAGAAGTCGAAGCCGAAGCCGAAGCAGGCCGCACCCAAGAAGGCGGCAGCGAAAAAGCCGGCGGGAAAGACCGCGGCGGATGTCGAGGCGTTGCCGCCCTTAAGTGGTGCGACTGCCGTCTCGACCAAGTCGCTTAAGGCTCTCGCCCCCGGCGGCACAGGTGGCGACGGCACGACCGCCGATTACGTGCCCTCCACCTTCGATGAGTTCTTCAGCGGCGTTGCCACCAGCTTCGCCAACGCTCAGCACACCCTCGACCAGCGCACCGCCGAGTATCTTGCCGAAATCAGGGACCGCCCCGAGTTACTGCCGACTGCTTTTCGTATCGCCAAGGTTTCAGCCGATATGAAGTTTGCGGTGGAGAGCGTGGACTCCACCTCGGTCGGCATCTTGATTTTCAAAGACACCAACAGCACGACCGTCCAGAACCAGCAGTCGGTGCACTTCGAAATGGTGGCGGCGCCGACGCCGGCTGGGACAACCATCAGCACTCCGGCGGTGCCGCTGATGCTCTCGGCCGGGACGCGTGGTCAAGTGTTTGCTGCCATTAAGAAATTGGTGGACGGGGGCGATCAAACCGGAGCGGCGATTCTCCAAGCCAAGCCGGATAGAGTGCTCATCTTCGTGGAAGACCCCGCGACATCGCTGTACCTGACTTATGCCGATGATTCGAACTTCGGCGTATGGAGGCTCGCTGTGGATACCGGGAAGCTCGCGCCGATGCGGCCTTTTGGCGCTGCGGCTGGGGCGCTGGCCGTCGTGTGCGCCAGCCTAAAGCAACTGGAAGACGATCAGGAAGACTTTCTGCAGAAGATTAAGTGAGCCCGACCACGGTGGCCGCTTCCATTCACCTGATTCCCGAGCAGATCGCGAACCTGGCCAGTGCCGTAGCCGCCGGAGGCCGCACCGTAACCCGCGTCTTCGTAGACAGCTGGTCACTGCCACCCGAACAGGCCATGGTGGCGTATCTTCCCTCAGCGAACGTGGATTTCCGGCTGGTGTTCACGCGTTCGGATACGCACACGATCCTTTTCTTCTTCCACACTAGCGACCCGGTCAAGGTAATTTTCGACGCCTCCGTCGCGTTCCAGATCAACAGCGTGTCAGACCTGGGACCACCGCTGTCTCCGGTGGCAATCAGCGATCTGCAGGTGTTCTTTCGGCTGCCATCGTTTCTGGTCGCCTTTCCGACGCGCGAGCAACTCGACATGTATGCGTTCGGCGCCGACTCCACTCCGCAGAACACCTTGCTGCTGGCGCTGGGCCCCGATCATTCCGACTTCCTCGCCGTCATGAATCCCGAAGCCGGCAAGAAAGCGCAGATACGCTATTCTCCGGCGGGCGTCCCCGGCGCGGCTGAACCGGTGAAGGGCAAGTACTCGCTGGCGTGGGTGTTGTCGTTTGTCCGTACGCTCAGCACATGGGCGGAGTCTGATCTTCAAGCCAGCCAATTGCGGCCCATCGTCGTCAGCTCCGAGGAGACCTCGGTGGCGGGAGTCTTGTTCTTTCTGCTCGACGCATACGTGAAGAGCAATCAGGCCCTTGTGCTGCCGGATGCCGCCGTGCAGCGATTGCCCGATATTTTTCAGAAGACGTACGGCGTCCATCAATACCAAGCCGATCTGAAGCTTCGCCTGCATCCGGATGGCACCCTGGCCGACGCCGATGCCAGCGACACTTCCCAACTCACGCTATCGATTCAGCTGCGCGACACGCGCCCACCGGTGGCCGAAATCACTGCCGTTCCAAACGAACTCAGCATTTCCGGCCCACTGTTGGACGCGTTCCTGACTGCTCTGCAATTTGACCTCATGTCCTCGACGTGGGCGCAGTTACTGAGGGTGAATGAGGGGTTTGTCCGCATCTTTTTCAACTCTGTCGCCGACCATACCGCAGTTTTCCGGATTGCCCGCAATAAGTCACTCGACACCGATGTGGTGGTGATGACAGGGATGCTGGCGGGCTCCGAGAAGACCGTCGTGCTCACCGCGCAATTCAAGGTGAATGCCGCCAGCGACCCGCCAAGCGTCCACATTGAGGATGACAACTCAGTCCAGATATTAGCCATCGCGCCCGGCGATGGAGGCAATGTGGTCGTCGGCTTTGACCCGGTGAAGTTCGTTTTGAATTTCCTGGTAAATGTCCGCCACTGGATCGGTGAGCTGGTATGAATCCTGGACTCATCTTCCCGCGGCTCGCCTCCGTCGCGTTGCGCAGCTGGTCGGCCTTGATCGCCCGTGCTTTGAGCTCGTTCGAGGGCCGGAAATTTTCCTGGTCGGCGGCTTCCGCCTCCGCCAGCGTGCACGTAGTGACGGCCCGTGCGGAAGCCCCGGTCGATCCGACTTCTCCGGCTGCGCCGGTGGTCGAATCAGCACGGCAACGGCTGGATCGCGGACGCGCCGCACAGGAGCTTGCCAGTACGGCGGCCCGATATAACGCCGTCATCGGAGCCAGCATCGTCTCGGGAACCGACGGCGACAACCAGTACCTGCTGTCGTTCATTCCCAACGCCTGGCTTCGCGGCAACCCAAGTCGATTCTGACGAGTGCCCTTGCAGTCGGGGTTTGGAGCGCGCAATCGAGGTGGAAGACAATTCCCGAATTGGGAAGCCTGTTTGTTTTGCACCCCCCCTCCCCCCTCCCCCCGAAATTCCTCGTTTTCATGGAGTTAGGGGGAATTTGCGGGCAAGTTCGTGTGCGCGTAGGAGTTAGAGGCAAATTCCTCTCAACAAAGGAGTTAGGCAGGGATTTCGGGGGACTTACGGGGCCGTCGCAAGGGAGATGGGTAAAACTGCGAGAGTAAACAGGACCTGTCACAGGTCGAAGCACCTACTGAGGTGGGGGTAGTGTCAGGTGGCCGTCTTCTGGGACGACAACTCTCCCTCATCCTTCCGGTGGAAGTGTACGACATGTGGGGATCGGACACCAAGCGAGTTTGTCACGGTTGCGCGTGATGGATGAACATGGCGAGTGGTCGGTTGTCGGTAGCCAGCAAAAGGGAGCATCGTCGGCAAATGAAGCCGTAACGGACCAGGTGCCCTTGAACTGGCGGCGTTAAAGGCGCTACCATTGCGCTCCGCTCGCCAAGGAGTTCGCCGATGAAGAGGTTTTGCCTTTGGAATGCCGTAGTGTTTGCCGCATTGTGTTCGGCGCAACTCGCCTGCGCGCAAGCAGCGCCGGCGAACGAAGAAGCTGCCGTCCGCCAGGCAGTCAGCACCGTGATGCGACGCTATATGGCGAAATCTAACGTGCCAGGCGCAATCGTCGGCGTATCGGTGCACGGCCGCCGCTACTTCTACCACTACGGAAAGGCCACTGACGACGGCGCACCGTTCACGCCCGACACACTGGTGGAGATCGGCTCCAATACCAAGACGTTTACGACTGCTCTGTTCGCGCTCGCCGTGGCGCGTGGGCAGATCGAAGAGGGCGAGTCGATCCAGAAGCATATGCCCGACGACATGAAGCTGGAGCCGCTGGCGCGAAAGGCGACGCCCCTGCAACTAGCGTCATTTCAGTCCGGCATGCCCGACGATCCCACAAATCTCCCGCCGAAACTGGAAATGCGGAGCATCGAACATTACACGACGAAAGATTTCCTCACGTGGGTGTCGCACTGGAAGCCGGCGGTGCCGCCGCCCGCGCCTTATAAGTACTCCAACTCGGGCATCGGGCTGCTGAGCTACCTGGTGATGAATGCGACTGGCAAGGGTTGGGAGGAGCAACTGAACAACGAGATCGTGACGCCGCTGGGAATGGTTGACACGGAACTGCGGCCCAATCCAGAACAGCGGCAGCGACTGGCCCGTGGACACTTGAAGAATGGAAACAATGCTCCGGTGTGGCCCATTTTCGCCTGGTATGCAGCCGGCGGACTGCGCTCGACGGCACGCGACATGCTCAGCTACGGCGAAGCGAACCTGGGACACGCGGAGGTCCAGGGCAAGCCTGTGCCCGCCGCCGTGACGCGCGCCATGCAACAGGCGCAAGTGCCGATTTATCCGCTGCCCGCACCCGCGAAAGCGCATCAGGCGATGGCGTGGGTGGTCACCGATGCCAATCCGTCGTCAGGCTTGGAGCCCATCGTGTGGAAAGACGGCGGCACCGCTGGATTCTCCAGCGGAATCGTCTTGCATCACGGCAAAGACATCGCGGTTTTCGTCGCTGTAAACAAAGAAAGCCAACCGGCACCGGGACTGGGGATCAATATTGTGAGACACATTCCGTAGAAGAAACGTAGGAAGGTGACGCACGATGGCCACCACGGCGGGCATTGATCAGAGGGGATGCAGTCGGCTTGTAGGGACTCGTGGAGTTCCAGCAGTGTGGATGGCATGGGCGGAATCTTCAAGATCGGCCGAGTAGGGTGCCGTGAGCCCAGGTTAGCGTCCAAAAGAAGGACGCGAACCTGGGGCACCTGGCGTTCGGGTGTACACTGTTGGCCATTCCAGGGCCAAAATCGAGATTCTTGACTAACTCATGGAGGCTGAAAATGGAACCGCACAATTGGAAGTCCCTCAGTTGGACTCGTCTGGTAGTTGCAGTTTGCGTTCTTGGCATGACCGGCATGCTCGCCGGCTGCGGAATCTCGGGATACCAAACCGTGATGAACAGGGTCGTGGTGCCCGGCGGCGCAACCCAAAGCGTTCATGTAGACTGCCCCGCGGGGAAAAAGGTGCTGGGGGGCGGTTTCAGCATTGAAACCCCCGACGAGGTGAAAGTGTTCCACTCGGAGCCAAGCGACGGGCATGGCAATCTCGTTGATAACGGCTGGGACGTGATGGTCCACAACATAGACACGCAAGGCCGACAAACCACCGCGATCGCGATTTGCGCACAATGAGGTGCCGGTAGTTCTGGCGTTGCGGAGTTTAACGCGCGATCCTTTCGTATCGGGGACGAGGATTCTTGGTTAACCGAAACGAAAAGCCCCACTCAAGGCCGCGACGCGTCCTTGAATGGGGCACCTTTGAGGTCATTTTCGTGAAACAGATGGGTTGTCTCTGCCACCCGCCGGGGTGGTGACGTAATCATGAGTATGACCCGAAAAATCTGGTGTGCCGCGTCGTTCTGACTTGTTTTGACGGTATGCATGTCGTTGGCGCAGCGTCCTGATGCTGAGAAGACCACGCCCAAAGGTACAAGTTCCACTGGAGGAGTCGAGGTTCTGACTAACACTCAGGGTGTCGACTTCGGACCGTATTTATCCGACGTAGTCAAGAAAATCCGAGCAAGCTAGTATGGCTTGATTCCGGAGGAGGCACGTCCACCTCAATTGACACCGGGAGTCGTCAGCATCGAATTCGCTATCTTGGCCGACGGACATGTCGGAGGAATGCGGATCGTACATAGATCCGGAAATACAGCCTTAGATAGGGCTGCATGGGGTGGAATTACCGCGGGAAGCCCATTCCTTCCATTGCCTAAGCAGTTCACAGGTCCTTTCCTTGCGCTTCGTTTTCACTTTTCCTACAACCCGCAGAAATCGCCTCCCGAGGAACGACCTTCGCGTCAGCCATCCACGACAGATGGCGAAAAGCCTAAATAGTCCCCATGACTTGTTCCGCTCATCGAAGAATTATTGGGAGCCAGCCTTACGCAGCTTAGAACGCCGCCATCCCCGTGATGTGCTCCCCTATGATCAGAGTGTGGATATCGTGGGCGCCTTCGTAGGTTTTGACCGACTACAGGTTGGCCATGTGGCGGAAGTTGGTGGTGCTCGTCGGCGATGTTGTTACCGCCGAGGATGTCGCGTCCCATGCGAGCGCGCTCCGCGGACGTACAGAGGAGTGTTACGCTTCGCCGATCTCGTTGACGATATCGGCGGCGGCTTGGGCGGGGTTGGGGGATTCGAGGATGGGGCGGCCGACGACGAGGTACGTGGCTCCGGCGGCGATGGCTTCTTGGGGGGTGAGCACGCGGGCCTGGTCATCGGGGCGTGCTGTTCTTGTTCCCCCACGTTGACTCTGGTCCAATCCCACCCTAGCGTCCGCCACGGCGGACGATAAGGGTGGGGCACCCTGAGTCCTAGATGGACGGATGCCGGGGGTGACGATAGCGAAGTCGTTGCCTAACTCGCGGCGGAGTTCGCGGGCTTCGAGGGCGGAGGCGACGAGGCCTCCACAGCCGGCCTGACGGGCGAGCGAGCCTAGTCGTAGCACTTGCGTCTGGACGTGTCCGGTGATACCAAGTTCGGCGAGGTCGGCGTCGGAGAGGCTGGTCAGGACGGTGACGGCGAGCACCATCGGCTTGGAGGCGGACTGGGCAGCGGCTTCGGCGGCGGCTTTGAGCATCTTGCTGCCTCCGGAAGCGTGGACGGTCAGCATGCTGACGCCGAGCTTGGCGGCCTCGGCGACGGCCCCGGCGACAGTGTTGGGGATGTCGTGGAACTTCAAGTCCAGAAAGACTTTACGGCCGGAGGCGACGAGATCGCGAACGATCTGCGGGCCTTCGGCCGTAAATAATTGCTTGCCAACCTTATAGGTGCTGGCAGATTCGCCGATGGATTCGACGATTTGGCGGGCTTGCGTAGCGCTGGAGAGGTCCAGCGCTACAATGAGCCGATCTCGGTTCAGCATCGGCCCATTTTACCGCACTATGATTACAGGACTATTGTGATCCTCCAGCCGCTAACGGGCTGATGTTGGTGGCCACGGTCGGAGTCTCGATGACATCCAGGCGAACTTTGGCGATACCTGCATCGCCTACGCCTAGAATCATGGCAGCGCCGTAGGACAGGTCCAGAATCCGACTCTTCGGCATGGGGCCGCGATCGTTAATGCGGACCATGACCGATTTGTAGTTCTTCAGATTCGTCACCTTGACCCAGGAGCCCATGGGAAGAGTGCGGTGAGCGGCCGTAAAGTCATGCATATCATACGGTTCGCCACTCGCGGTCTTCTTGTGCTGGAACATCTTTCCATACCATGAAGCCTTGCCAACCTGAAACTTGCGGGTCGGAATCGGCTTGATGGTTCCCTGGGTCTGTCCCGGGATACCTTGGTTCGAGTCCGGTGTCTTGTTGTTACCGGGTGCCGCGCCCAGCGCCGTGGTCAAAAGCAGGACCAAGGCTGCCTGGTTCAGTACTCGTAGCATTAAACACCTCGCTTCAAAATATGGGGCCCTCCCGTACAGATTGTTAAATTTTACATAGCGTGGCGAAGAGGAGTCAATGGAAATTAAGATTTTTTAAATTTTGTTCTTGACTTATTATAAACTTTGTGATTGCAGCAAGATAAGCCGGGGGAGAGCGGGTGGATGGGGCGTTGGCTGATGGTTCCAGACGGGGTGTTGATGCGCGGGTGAGAGGCTGGGTTGAGGGTCCACGAGAGTGCAAGTTCAGTACGCTAACTCGCTTATATCTCATTGATTAATAATGGCTTATGGAAGACTTGGTGGGCGAGGTTGCGAGCTGGGTGCGCTGCAGTTTGGCGCTTGCGGTACATTCTTTCCATGGCTAGCAAGCCGGTCATTCTGAGCATCGCGGGGTACGACCCTTCGTCGGGCGCGGGAGTTACGGCGGATGTGAAGACTGCGGCTGCGCTGGGTTGTTATGCCGTCACCTGTATTACGGCGTTGACGGTCCAGTCGACGCAGGGGGTCTTTGGGGTTGAGCCGGTTCGGCCGACGGTAGTGCGAGAGACGCTTCACCGGCTGGCGGAGGATGTCGAAATTGCCGGGGTGCGGATTGGGATGCTGGGAACGGGCGAGGTGGCCGATGTGGTGGCGGGCTTTTTGCGTGAGGCAAAACTCACGAACGTGGTGGTGGATCCGGTTTTGCGTTCGTCATCAGGGGCGGTGCTGCTGAATGAGCGGGGAGTTGAGGTCGTTTGCGACGAGATTTTACCACTTTGTCGCCTGATTACCCCTAATTTCGACGAGGCTGGTGTATTGGTTGCGGGTAAATCTGGAAAATTTCCCACTCCAGCCTCGTGGGATGCGGCTTTGCCAGTCCTTCGGATTCTAGCCGGCAGACTGCACGACCGGGGTGGCCGCGGCGTGGTCATCACTGGCGGACATTTGCCGGAGGCCAATGATTTCTTGAGCTTACGTGGGCCTGAAGAAAGGTTCGAGCAGGTTTTCTCGGGTAGTCGTATCGAGTCGCGGGCGACCCATGGGACGGGTTGCGCTTTCGCCACGGCGCTGGCTTGTCTGCTGGCCCGAGGGCGGGACGTGGCGACCGCGGTGGGGGAGGCCAAGGAATTTGTCAGGCAGGCGATGTTGGCAGCGCATCCGGTGGGCCGGGGCACGGGGCCGATGAACCATCTGTTCCGGCTACCGCCGGAAGAGAGCTAGGCGCGCCGAGCTGTTCAGCAGGCGAGCAGTTGGCGGAGAGAAGCGCACGCAGATTTGCCACTGGGTTTCGGGTAAACTCGCTAGCAGCGAGCCCGATGAAGTCTTTCCCGCATTCGGAGTTTTCTGGCAAGGTTGGATGGATGGCGCTGGCAGCGATGTTGCTGCTCTGCGTGGTGGTGCGTCCGGGCTTGGGCGCGGACAACGCCACCTGGGTTCCCACCCGGAGCACCAACGACGCAACCACCCGCAAGGGCTTCGACGCTTTCTACAACCTCGATTACGACAAGGCCGTAAAGGATTTCGAGGTGGCGCTGCAGGCGCATCCCGACGACCCGTTTGCGGTGAACCACCTGCTGTCGGCGGTGATTTTCAAGGAACTGCTGCGCATTGGGGCGCTCGACACCGAAGCGTACGCCAGCGACAACTTTCTGGACAAGAAGTACCTGGCGCCGCTGGATCCGAAGGTGCATGACCGGGTCAACGAACTGAGTGCGCGGTCGGAGCAGCTATCGAACGGATACCTGGCGAAGAACCCCAACGACGTCGATGCTTTGTACGCCCGGGGGGTGGCACGGGGGCTAAAGTCCACTTATATGGGGATGGCCGAGCACGCGTGGTTTGCGGCGCTGCGCAGCGCGATCGGGGCCAGACACGACCATGAACGGGTGCTGGAGCTGGACCCCAATTATGTGGACGCCAAGGTGTCGGTGGGAGTGGACCTGTACGTTATCGGGAGCCTGAGCTGGCCAGTGAAGGTAATGGCGTCGGTGGCAGGCTTGAGCGGTAACAAGGAAAAGGGTCTGCAGTACTTGCGGGACGTGGCGGCGCACGGCACTCCGGAAGTGGCTTGGGACGCCAAGATCGCGCTGGCGCTGTTCCTGCGGCGGGAGCAGAAGTACGGCGAGGCGCTGCAACTAGTGGGCGGCATGTATCAGGCGTTTCCGCGGAACTTCCTGGTAGCCACCGAGTACGCCCACCTGCTGAATGCCGCCGGACACGGGCCGCAGGCGGTGGCGGCCTACAAGAAGATTGTCGCGGGCTGCCAGAATCATGGATTTACGTTTTGCCGTATGGAGATTCCGGCGTATGGGTTGGGCGAGGCAATGAAGGGCCAGCGGGACTTGCAAGGCGCGGCAGACGCTTACGCGCTGGCGGCGAGCACGGCGATCGATCCGGACTTCAAGCAGCGGGCGATGTTAAAGGAGGCCGAGATGTATGACGCCATGCACAAGCGCGACGTGGCGCTGGAGAAGTACAAGGCGGTGATTGCCGCGAACTCGGGGACCGAGTCGGCGGAGCTGGCGCGGCGGTATATGAAGCAGGAGTATGTGGTGCAGTAGGGGCGAGTACTTAGCAATTACAATTAGCAATTAAGCAATAAGCAATAACGTGTCGGCCATCAGTCGGCAGCTGAAGGCACCGTCCGGAGCGTCAATCTCCGCTCGGCGATTGACGTGCCCCTGCGCGGCTTAATTGGGAAGCACCAGCCACGTCCCGGGGGTAACAAGGACTTGCGGCGGCGGGAACCTTTTGCCATGCTATTCGTATCTCCAAGTGGGGAGGCACCATGTACTGCAACTATTGCGGGAAACAGATTCAGGACGATGCGCGACTTTGCGCTTACTGCGGGCGGCAGGTGGGCTACGCGGCGGCGGAACCGAAGAAGTTGATGCGTCCGCCGAAGGGGAGTCCGGAGCGGAAGATCGCGGGGGTGTGCGCAGGATTTTCGGAGTACTTCGACGTCGATGTGACCATCGTGCGCGTAGTGTGGCTGATTGTGGCGCTATTCGGCGGGGGCGGAATTCTGGCCTACATCATCGCGTGGATCGTGATGCCGGAGGCGCAGCCGATGGCGGTGCAGCCGATGGCTACGATGCCACAGCCGTATCAGCAGTGAGGGTTTTTATGTCCGAAAGTGGCGCGGGGAGATGATCCCCGCGTTTTTTTGTGGACGTGCGGAGGACCGACCGAGGCATCCGTCGCCAGAAAGAAGCCCTTCGACTTCGGTTCGCAAAAACCGCGAGCGCTTCGGAGGATGTCACGCGGGTGGGAAGGCAGCGGGGCGATGTCACTGCCCCGGGGCTACGTAGCCTTCCTTGAAATGTACGTGCATCGGGGTGGCGGTTTCGGCGAGCTTGACCGATATCTTGCGCCATTTGCCGTCGTTGGTGAGGTCGGTGGGGCGGTATCCGATGATGTACTGCGAGCGCATCTCGCGGCTGATGAGGGCGGAGATCTGAGGAATCTGGCGGCGATCGTCGGCGGGAATGTTGCGGCCGCCACTGACGCGGGTGACGTCTTCGAGCCACCTTTGGCCCCAGCGCTCCTCAATCGTCTTGAACAGCGGGGTGGGGACGTCGTCGAAGAGGCCGATGGAGTAGGTCAGGACGTCGGACTCGGCGAGCACCGATTTGATTTCCTTGAGGGTGTAGCGGCTGCGGTTGTCGCCGCCGTCGGAGACGATGACCATGGCGCGGCGCTTGTAGCGGGAAGTGCGCAGCTTATTGACGCCGAGGTAGATCGAGTCGTACAGCGCCGTCATGCCGTGCGGCGGAATGTTGGCGAGGTGGGCCAGGATAGTGTTCTCGGACTGCGAGGCGTTGGCCACCATGATGGGACGATCGGAGACGGCGATGACGTAGTAGTCGTCTTGAGGGTTGGCGTTCTGGAAGAATTCGTCAACGGCCTGCATAACGAACTCGGCCTTGTTGGTCATGCTGCCGCTGAAGTCGAGCACCAGGGCGACGGAGATGGGGCCGTCTTCACGAGTGAAATAGCGGATTTGCTGCGGCGTGCCACCCTCCAGCAGGGTGAAGTTCTGCTGGGGAAGATCGATGACGGGGCGATAGTGGGAATCGACCACGGTGACGGGGACGAGGACGAGGTTGACGTCCACGCGCAGGGGACGCGGCTGCAGAGTGGGCAGCGACGCGCCAGCGGGGACGAACGACGACATCTTCGCGCTGGCATGGGGCGTGATGTGCGGGGAGTCGAGAGCCGGACTTTGGGCCCAGACGGCGGGCGTCAGCAGGAGACCGGCAGCGAACACTGAGGTACGGAACTTGCGGAGAATCCCGGAATCCAGCGCGGACATGTCCTACCCCCCTTGGCTCGGCAAAGCTTGGCTGGGTTGGGGACGGAATCGGAAGGGGAGGCCATCCCTGTGGTGAACCAACAGGAGAAGATGCTTGCCCTCTCGGGAAATGCGGTTGAAGTTCCTCGCCCCAGCAAAGCAGTGTGGGGATTCTATGCCCAAAATGGGAAATTGCAAGATGAAATGCGAAAGAAATTTTTGCTTTACGGCGGCAGGGTTCAGGGTGGCTTTGCAGTTGCCGGAAGTGGGGCGGCAAGCTATAATTGGAGTTTCGCCCCGCACCTCGGGAATCTTCTGGAGTAAGCAATGGCACAAGTATGCGAAGTTTGCGGCAAAGGGCCGCGTTCGGGTAACAACATCAGCCACGCGCACAACGTCACGAAGCGGCGCTGGAACGTCAATCTGCGTCCGGTACATGCCAAGACGGCGCATGGCAACAAACGGATGCGGGTGTGCGCGTCGTGCCTCCGCAGCGGCAAGGTCGTCAAGGCCTAACCTATTTAAATAGAAGAGTTACAGACGAAAGCCCTCTCCTGACGGGGAGGGCTTCTTTTTGCACTGGCCGAGTTTATTTGGGAGGCCCGGGAGGAGGCTTGGGAAGATCGTCGGGGCGCCCGAACTCGATCCAGCGCTCGTTCAGTACGCAACCCGGCGCCTTGAGGCAGTCGGTGGACTTGGTGGAATCCACCAGATTGGTTTCATAGCCGACGGTGCCGAACAACCCGCTATTGCTGGCGACTCGGCGAACCCCGAGGTAGTCGCCGGAACGGGTGCAGCGACCCGTGACCTTGCCGCCGGAGGCGTCAAAGCAGGCAGTGCTGGTGGCCGGGTTGGCGGTGAAAGTGACGTTGCTACCACCAGTAATGTAGAGGACGAAGTCCTGCGGGAAGCCGACGACATTGTTCATGTAGTACTTGTCGTTGCCGCCGTAGAACATCGAAGTTGCGACCTCTGAGGTCTTGCTGTTCACCGCCAGCGCCGGGTAGCAGAAGACATAGTCGGAATTCCAGGTTTCAAACTCGCCCACGTTGTTGAAACTGCTGCTGTCGTCCACGAAGAGCATGCGGACGTAGGCCTGCTTGAAGTTGGAATCAGCGCCAGCGGTCCAGGCAAACCAGATTTGATTGGTGGCCTGCTGGTTGCCGACTTTGGGCTTGAAGGCAGCTCCCAGCACAGCATCGTTGCGGACGCGGGGATCGAGCCAGTATTGTCCGTCGGGCGCCTCCGAGACGTAGCCGGAGTTGGCGTTGGAGTAGTTGGTGTGGCCGACGTCGTTCCAACTGTAGTTGTTGGAGCTGTCGGGCCAGGCAAAGACGCGCATGTGGCTGGTGTCGGAGTGGCCGCCCCAGTACATGGTGCCAGCGGCGTTTTGGGTAAGGTGCGAGCCGGTGGCTTGCGTGCCCTTGGTGGGGTCGGTGAATCGCCAGGTAACGTTGCTGCCCGCGGGCTTTTTCAGGTCAGCGAAGGAGATGCGCGCCACGACGAGGCCGTTCTTCACGGTGTCGTCGGTAGTGATGTAGAGGAATCCATTGGACACGGCCAAGTCGGGGAAGTCGAGGTCGTCGTTGCCCAATCCGAGGAAGGTGGAACTGACGTCGAACCAGGTCCAGGCGGTGTAGAAGTTGCTGACGATGTCGGAGGTCTTGGCCCAGGCAACACGCTGGCTGTTGTGGCCGGTAACGTTGCCCTTGGAGTCCAGAGTCTGGTTGGTTTGAATCAGCCAGACGAAGAGATCAAGGCTGGGGATGTAGTGCAGCACCTGATCGCAGCAGTATCCGCCGTCGGGCTGGTCGCCGAAGACGGTGGAAAGATTGTTGATGGTGGTAAACGAACTGCCGCCGGTGGTGGAGTACTTGATGTAGAGATTGCCCGAGGCCAAGACGACATTGTTTGATCCGGCGACGCCACTTGGGTCTGGCGGGAAATTGGTGTTCACGCCGGGCGTCTGCGAGTTGATGACGAATCCAACGGACGCTCCTCCACCGCCGCTGCCGGCATTCATGACGGTCGCGCCTTTCGGCGTGGGAGGATGAAGAGTCTGCGGCGTTCCTTGCGGAGTAGGAGGCAGCTGTTGGTTGCTTTCCGATTGCGGCGGTTGCGGCAGGGCGGGATAGGGGCCCGCGGTCTTGTGGGTGGGACCGGTGTTGCTGCCGGCCGGCGCGGTCCCGGGGGCAATCGGAGGCACGGTGAGCTGAATGCGCTTACGGAACTGGTGTTCGTGCTCGTCACCGCCACTGCCTGAGCGGTAGCTGCCCTCAACTTCGAGTTCGTAGGTGTGCGAGGGATTGAGTCCCGGCACGTCGAAGCGAACGTCAACCACCGCGCGCCCCTCGGGGGCGATGTTGCCGGCGTGGTAGGGCAGCGTGACTGGCAGTTCGCGGTTGCCTCCGGCGAGACGCAATTCATGCACCGTGACATCGCGCGCCTCATGCTTGCCGGTGTTGTCGAGCGGGAGGGCGATCAGAAGCTTGGTGCCGGCCTCGACGGCGACGCCTGGCATGCCAACTTCAATTTCGGAAGGGCCCTCCTCGTGTTCGCGGTGACAGGAGGACAGCAGCCCGACCGAGACGATCGTGATGGCCAGCGCCAGAAGGCTGAGCTTACTGCTCAGGAAGCGTGCCCGGATTCGGGAGTTCATGCGGTGTCCTCAATTCTTGCGCCGGATACTATCGACGTGATTGGTGGCCGACGTCGGCACAGATCGTTGCCGGGCGCCCTATCGAAAAATGCGCTGAGATTGCGCGGCGTGGGCGAGATTATGTACCCGTTGGCGGCAAGAACACAAGCGCCAAATGGTGGGGGAGTGCCAGGCGACGATAGCTTCGTTGGGGTGGGAGGCTGCCAATTGTCGCGGTGGGGTTACTTGTCGTGTGCGCGGCGGCAATCGCCCATATGGCTTGCTATCAGTGTGTTAACATTTGAAGAATATCTGGCCAATTCGGTACGTGCTCTATCAAGATTATGAAAACGTCCAGATACCGTCTTCTTCCATTTCTTCTGATTTTAGTCATTTCCTTGATGCTTTCAGGGTGCGGTTCGGGATCCCCATCCGCCGCTAACTCTCGCGAGTCTTTGCCATCTCCCGGCACCGTCACAACCACCCAACATCCATTGGTGGCTTCCTATGCGCTGATGGTTCCCTATGCCGGTCAGGCCACCGTCGAATTCGGCCCAGATGTCACCTATGGGCGCAGCACTGGAGCTCAAACGGTGCCGATCGGAGGAGGCACGGTCACGTTTCTTGTGGCCGGAATGCGCGCCAATTCGACGTATCACATGCGTGCCCGGGTCGATCTCGCCGATGGCAATACGCTCTATGACACGGATCACACGTTCACGACGGGTGAGCTGCCCAGTGCCTCATTCCCCACGATGACGGTTACTCCAGCGGGTGGATTGCCGGCGGGTTCTGGTGTGGAACTGATCTCAAGTCTCGGAACCAGTGTCGGGGCAGTCGCATACGACACCGATGGTTCGGTGATTTGGTACTACTACGATCCCACCATCCCGGCGAACTTGTGGCCCTTTCCCGTTCGTCAACTCGACAATGGCGATTATTTGATCAACTTCCTGTGGTTTGTGCGGGAAGTGGATCTCACGGGAAAGATCGTCCGCGAAATGTCGGTCGACCAGATGAATTCCGAGCTGACCGCAGCCGGATACCCGTTTCAAGTGACGAGCTTCCATCACGACGGCCTTCGGCTGGACAATGGTCACTGGATTCTGCTGGCCAACGAATATAAAGACTTTCAGGATTTGCAAGGATATCCAGGGACGACGACCGTTCTCGGCGACGACCTGATCGATCTGGACGCCAACAATCAGGTGGTATGGGCATGGCGAGCGTTCGATCACCTGGATGTCAATCGGCACCCCTTCTCTTTTCCGGACTGGACGCACTCCAACGCCATCGTGTTAACGCCGGATGGGAATTTAATGTTGTCTATGCGTCACCAGAGCTGGATCCTCAAGATCGATTACGCCAACGGGTCGGGAAGCGGAGACGTATTGTGGCGACTCGGTTCCGAAGGCGATTTCACGATCGCGGGAGGCGACCCGAACCAATGGTTCTATGCTCAGCACTTTCCGCTACTGCTGCAGACGCAAGGCTCCAAATTCAGCTTCGCAGTTTACGACAACGGCGATACACGGCCCGACCCTAACGGCCAACAGTGCGTAGACGTCGGAGACTGTTACAGCCGGGCCGTCATTTACGACGTGGATGAGTCGGCACGCACCGCGGCGGTGTCTTGGCAGTACGAGTTGGGATTCTTCTCGAATTGGGGCGGCAGTGTCACGCAATTTGCAGATGGAGGCATGGACATCGACTCTAGCTCCGTCGACTATGGGATGTCACGAGTGATTCAGATTTCGGGCGGCTCCAATCCTCAAGTCGTATGGCGAATGGACTCGGCCGATGCCTTTCTGTACCGGTCTGTGCGCATGCCCAGCCTTTATCCCGGAGTTCAGTGGTAGCGATTGCCGGGTACGGGGAGTGTGTGGTGCAGGTTCGCCCGGGCCGTGAGCCCATCTGGGGCCGCTGCTAGCAGATTGTTTGTTGGGAGCAGATCTTAGTCGCTCGAATTGCCTTTCGCCGGCTTGACAAACAATATTCCCACGACAATACCGAGTATCGCGCCCGCCGTGACATCGAGCGCGTAGTGGTAGCCGTCGTACACCGCACCCACGGACATCAACAGCACGCAGGCCAGCAGCCACGGCGCGAGGCGCGGCAGATAACGGAAGGCAAAGACCAGCACCACAAATGCCAGCATGATGTGGGCGCTGGGAAAGGCATTGCCGTGGACGCCGGCGTGTCCCTGGATAGCTTGCACGAGGGTGTGGAACGGTCCGTCCGAGCGGGTCGTTACGGCGGATGCGAGGCCTGAGTTGTGAGATGGGCTGCGGGTGGGAAAGAGAAGATACGTCGCATAGCAGGTCACGTATCCCACACTGAGGGAGTCGGTCAGGCGGCGAAACGATCCCAAATATCGTGGACGGCTGCGCCGTGCCCACAACACCCCGGCGATGACGGGATAAAACAGATAAAAGCTGAAGTAACCAAAGTCCAGTAGCTCGGTGAACCAACCCGCAGAGTAGCGGCGCAGAAATTCTCCCGGAGGCACGGCGAACAGGGCGGACTCCCAGGCGACGAGCGCCGGGTTCTGCCATGAACCACGCAATGCCAGGGACAAAAACGATACCTCCTCGAATACGGTCACGAAGAAGATCAAAGGCAGCCAGTTGTGAGCGAACTCCCAGAGCGGGCCATCGTGTGCTTTGCGAGACGTGAGCAGTATGGCGGCGATGGCGAGTAGGTTCCACAGTACATACCAGCTCCTGTGCGCGACCACGTCGTAACGCGCACAGACCAAAACGGTCAGCGCGATGTGAACTGCGAGATAAATGCGGTCGGTCAGGTTCATGACACGTCAGCGTGAGTGTAGCAATCTCACCGAGTCGTCCCGGTCCAACTCGCTGTTTCGGTTCGCTAGGGAGTCATTTTGCCGAGCTGCAGATAGTGCTGCGGCGGCACACCAAAGGCGTCGGCCACGCGGTTGAAGAACGCGAACATGGCGATGATGTAAACGGCCTCGGAAATCTGGTCTTCGCTCCAACGATGATCGCGAAGCCGCTGGACATCTTCACCGGTTGAGCGGTAAGCCGCTTCGGTGATGAGCCTCGTATACTCCATGAGCGCGCTTTCGGCGGCGGTGAGGCCGGCTTCATCGAGCTTTCCTTCGAGAATCGCGGCTACGCATTGGTCGTTGGCTCCCTGTACCCGCAGGAAGTAAGCATGACTGTCCAGTCAATACGGACAGCGATTGAGGTAGGAGACGTAGCTGGCGATCATCTCCTTGTGGCGGCGCGAAAGATGTCCTTCGGAGAAGTGAATGGTGTTGGAGAAGTCCACCACCTGACGCAAGAAATCAGGGCGAGCGCCGAAGCACTTGATGATGCCCGGCACCTGGGTTCGTCCCGAGCCGGCGCGCCAGTAATCGTAGGCGGCGAGCGTGTCGCCCGTGGCTTCAGCATCTTCGATGATGGGGATCTTGGTGGGAGGAGTGGGAGCGTCCGCTTGACACGCAGGGATTGCGCTCGACTTGTCATCCGACGAATTTTTCTGGTCGCTCATGTGCGTACATCATGGTACCGAGAAATGTGCCCTTTCGTCCTGTGAACGAATGGCAGTCCTGATACCCTGTGTCGAAGCAACCATCCCGCGATGAGGAGGGACAATGAAGCCGGTGCCAAAGTCCGCGATTCCGATGACAGTTGACGAGTACCTGGCGGCAGTGCCGGAGCCAAAACGGAGCACGTTGAAGAAAGTCCGTGCGGTGATTCAGTCGGTGCTGCCAGCGGAGGCGACCGAGTGCATCAGCTATCGCATGCCTGTGGTGAGGTACAAGGGAATGCTGGTCGGCTATGCAGCATTTGCGGAACACTGCTCACTGTTTGGCATGAGCGGCACGCTGCTGGGTCCGTTCCAGGACGAGCTGAAGAAGTATTCGACGTCGAAGGGTACGATTCGCTTTCCGGTGGACAAGCCGCTGCCGTCCGCGCTGATCAGGAAGCTGGTGAAGCACGCAATTGCGCAGAAGGATGAAAAGGCGAAAAGGTAGGAAGTTTCGAAAGTCTCACAACTTAAAAGATTGGATTCCCACCCTGTCGCCGGAAGAAGGCGACACGGGTGGGGCACCAAGTTGGATGCAATACGCGGGCAGCTTAATCACGCGGGCATGCTGCCGTTGGCGAAGTCGGCGTCCAACGAAGCTTCCACGCGACGGGTGAGGGTATCGCCGCTTTGGTGCGGCCCCTTGCCCACGACGAACGGTTTGGGATGTTTTTCGCCGGCGACTGAATCCACGGTGCTGGTGACCATTTCCTCTTCAACAATGGCGTATTTCAGGTTGCTCATAATGTCCTCCGCATGCGAGGCCGGCGTTGGTGGCGCCGGCTCGTGCCTCGATCTGGATCCAGAGTAAGGCGGAATATGACATAAATCCAATGACTTGTTTTGATAAAAACGATAATCTGTAGTTATGGTAAATCTGGGCCAATTGCGCATCTTCCAGGCGGTGGCGCAGAGCCGCAGCTTTACCCGCGCCTCCGGGATCGTCCACCTGACCCAGCCCGGCATCAGCAAGCACATCAAGCAGATGGAGCTGTACTTCGGGGTGCCGCTGTTTGACCGTTCCGGCCGGAGGGCGACGCTAACCGAGGCGGGCGCATTGCTCTTCGAGGCGACGCAAGAGATCATGGCCACCATCGAAGCAGCGGAGCGGCGCATCGATGACTTGAAGGGCCTGAGGGGCGGGCGGCTGCGCCTGGGTTCGAGCTTTCCGATTGGCGTGTACATCTTGCCGCTGGTGCTGGCGGAGTTCCGGCGGCGATATCCGGCGGTGGACGTCGCGCTGCAGATATCGCTCAGCGAAACGGTCGAGGCCAAGCTGCTGGCCAACGAGCTCGACCTCGGACTGGTGAGCCATGAAGCGCGCGATCCGCGACTGGTGGCGCGGACGTTCATGAGCGATGAACTGGTGGTGATCGTGCCGCCCGGCCACCGCTGGGCGAAGAAGCGGAGGATCGCGCCGCATGAACTTGCGGGAGAGACCTTCATTGTGGCGGCACAGGGCGCGGGGACGCGCGCTGTGGTGGAAGAGCGTTTGCGGGCGCAGGGCATTGTGTTGACGAACGTGATGGAGTTCGGCAACCTGGAGGGCGCGAAACATGCGGTGGAGGCGGGGCTTGGGATTTCGGTGCAGGCCCGCTCGGTAGTGCAGCGGGAGGTCGCCGCGGGTTCGCTGCACGCGTTGCGGCTGGCGGGCATAGATACCCGGATCCATTTCTTCTTCGTAAGGCGGAAGAGCACCCACTTGACGCACGCGGCACGGGAGCTGGTCGGGCTACTGGAGGCGGTTAGAAGTACGGACCACTCGCTATGAATGTGGGCGGGGGCTTCCGCGTCGGCATTGTTCGGAAGTGAGGGAGTTGCGGTAGGGGCCGGTCGCCCCGTTTTCGACGGGGGAGATGAAGACCTCCTCTTAAGGCCGTCCGCGACGGCGGATGTCCCTGAACGGGGCGGACGATTGAAGAATTGCCTGCCGGGGCTGCGCGCCTAATGGCCACCGCCATCCGAGCCACCCGAGAATTGAATTGACTGCCTCGGGGGAAGGAGGGCACAATGCGCAATCACCACAATTGCCTAAGGAGAGAGTCAGTATGCAAACGCTTCTAATCAAGCTCTTTTGCTTTATTGGGGCACATAAGAAGCGGTGGGGAGTGTGGGCAGCCGGGGCAGTTGCGTTGCTGGTGGTGTTACTGCTGCTCAACTCGACGACCTGGTTCTCGACGGCCTACTACGCAGTTATGGACAACGACCCCAGTCGCGGCGCCGAGGTGATGGGTCCGGACCGCATCGGCGACAACTTCTCCAAGGTCGTCTATCTCGATCAAGGCTGGTCGCCGTCGGACAGCCTATGGTTTTACTACACCGCCCAGGGCGCCGACCTGATGCCCTACGACTTGTTTCTGTACCTGGAGCAGGAAAAGTCGCAAGAGCTGTTCCGTTCCGACGAGAACATGAATGGTTATCGCTATCTGCCCCAAAACAAGACCCACAGCAATCCGGACGGGCTGCCGGTGGGGATGACAGCCGACACGTACCGCGGCAGGAAGTACATGGGATTTACCTGCGCCGCCTGCCACACCTCGCAACTGAACTACAAGGGAGTGGGAATTCGCATCGACGGCGGCCCGTCGGCGGCAGACATGGACCAGTTCTTGAAAGATCTGGCCGCGGCCCTGAAAGCGACGCGAGATAACCCCGACAAGAAGCAGCGCCTGGTGGCGGCGCTGGTGAGAGCTGGGAGCTACCGCAATCAGCAGGAGGTCGAATCCGACCTGGAGAAGTATGCGCTGCGCATCAATGCCTACAACTACATCAACCACAGCAACACTCCTTACGGATATGCGCGCCTTGATGCGTTCGGCCGGATTTACAACCGGGTACTGGAGCACATCGTGAATGAGAACGCCCTGCGCGAGGTGCTGGCAGGGCAAGTGCCTCCTGAGCAACTCGACCAGGTCATGGACAAGCTGAAGCCGGTGCTTACGGACGAGAACCGCGACCGGGTCATGCAACAGCTGGCGAGCATACTCACTCCGGACCAACTGGAAGCGGTTTGGGGGAAGCTCTTCAATCCGCCGAGCGCGCCGGTGAGTTATCCGTTCTTGTGGGACATTCCGCAGCACGATTATGTGCAGTGGAACGGCATCGGGGCCAACGCCGGAGTGGGGCCGATCGGGCGAAACACCGGCGAAGTTATCGGGGTGTTCGCTACCCTGGACTGGAGAGAAAAGACGAAGTGGTCGCTACGCTCGCTGCTGGGCGGACGAGGCCTTCGGGTCAAGTACGTCAAGTTCCAGTCATCAGTTAAGACCCACAACCTGCGGCGGATGGAAGATCGGCTGTGGAGCCTGGAGTCGCCCCGGTGGACCGAGGCAGTTGCCAAGGCGGGCCTTCCGCCGCTCGATGAAGCCCGGGTACAGCGGGGCGAGAAGATTTATGACGGCCTGTGCCTCCGTTGTCACGCCAAGATTGAGCGGGCAAGTCCAGACCGGCGGGTGGTGGCGCAGATGGAAATGGCTTCTAAGGTCGGAACCGACCAGACCATGGCCAACAACAGCGTGAGCGCCACAGGATATAGCGGCATCCTGCGAAACCAGTACGTCAAAACGACCGAGGTCGGCGACATCATGCTCGACACGAAGGCTCCGGTGGCGGCGTTGTTGACCAGGGCAACACAGAACGTGGTGGCCACCCCGGATCCGGACAAATGGTTCTTTACCCGGTGGGCAGACTGGGCGATTGATTTGATCAGCGCTTACTTCAGCAATCAGATCATGCCCTCGATCAAAGCCGGCAATTACACACCCGACACAACGGCAGCGCCCTATGATTCTTTGCGGTCGTACAAGGCCCGGCCGCTCAACGGCATTTGGGCGACGGCGCCTTATCTGCATAACGGGTCGGTGCCGACGCTCTATGACCTGCTGCTTCCGGCCAGCCCGACGGCCAATGATCCCAAGGACATGAGCTATCGGCCGAAGACCTTCTATGTCGGCTCGCGTGAGTTCGACCCGAAAAAGGTGGGCTTTCGGACCGAGGCAAATGGCGGATCGGGTTTCTTGTTCGATACGACGTTGCCCACCAACAGTAATGCTGGTCATGAGTACGACACCCGGACTCTGACAGATGAGCAGCGCTGGGACCTCGTGGAGTATCTGAAGAGCCTGTGAAAGGGAACGACCATGGAAACAGTACCTCTAAGCTACCTGCCACGCTATGACGATGAACCGAAGGAGACGAAGCTGGCGCTCCTGCGGAAGTTCATGGCCGAAGAACCGCTGGCCTTCTTCAAGGAGTTACGTGCCCACCGGCCCGTGCTGGTAGCGCCGGAGTGCACCCTGATTGCGCTGTATGACGACGTAATTGAGATGCTCAACATGCCGAAGGTATTTACGGCCGCACTTTATGAGCCGAAGATGGCCAACGGCTACTTCATGATGCACGACGATGATGCGCTGCACTACCGCGAGAAGTCGATCATGCAAGGCTTGCTGAACCGTGACGACCTGCCTAAGGTCCGGCGCATGGTGGCGCAAATTTGCACCGAATTGTTGACAACTGCGGGTGGCCGGATTGATGCCGTGGGCGATTACTGCCGCATGACGCCGGCGACCATTGTGCGGGACTATTTCGGCCTGGTTGGAATGGACCGGAAGGAACTGATGGAGTGGTCGTATTGGGCGCAGGTTGATACGTTCTACAACCAGCCCTTTGACCTGGTGACTCCGGAAGAGCGGCAGCACATCACCGACTCGCATAACGCCGCCGCCGACAAACTCGGCAATTACATTGAAGCGCTCATTCTGACGCGGGCGCTGTCGCTGAAGTTCGGCGCGCTGTTGACCCCCTTCAAAAAGCTGTGGCGATTGATAACCAGGAAGACCGACGAAGAATTTCAGGACGATATGGTCACCCGAATGCTGCGGTCCAAGTTTCCGCAGGAAGTAAACTTCGACGTGAAGCGGGTGGGCGTAAACGCCGCCGGATTGTTGATTGGCACGATCGAGACCACCGCCCAGGCGTCGGTTCAGGCGATCGAGTTCCTGCTGGACCGTCCCGATCTGATGTTGCAGGCGCGCAACGCGGCGGGCGTGGATGATCCCGCGGTGTTTGACTCGATGGTCTGGGAGGCGCTGCGGTTTGTCCCTATCTCGCCTTACATGTTCCGGCAGACGGCGTGCGAGTACACGATCGCCAAAGGTACCGAGCGGCAGACCACGATTCCCCCGATGACCAACGTGCTGGCGCTGACCCAGTCGGCCATGTTCGATGAAAAGGCGTTTGAGCAGCCAGAGGAGTTCCGGCCAAACAGAAACTGGTATCACTACTTCACGTTTGGCTATGGCGAGCATGAGTGCCTGGGCAAGTACGTGGGCATGGTCATGATTCCGGAGATGGTGCGCCAGATCCTGCGCCTGCCCGGACTAAAGGCAGAGGGCGAGATTGAGTACGACGGCCACATGCCCAAGTCGTACGCGCTGAGTTGGTCAGCGAGCAGCTGATGGGGACGGCATGAGGAATGGTTCATGATGGTTTCGGCAGAGGGCTGCGGTGTCATCGGGGTATCGGACCATGGCGGCTGGGCTGTGCTGGTGACCGTGGGGCGTGAGGGGAAGCTCCTCGACCGCCGCCGGGTGGAACTTGTGGACGAGGGCCTGCCGAAGATTCCGCACCATAGTGAATGCCAGAGGCTTCCGCTCGACAAGGCCGTGGAACTTGTCGAGCGAGTGCGCGCGTCGGCGGAGAAAAACGCGGTGCTTGCGCTGGATGCGGTTGCGATGGCGGTGCCGCGAATTCTTGGCGTTGCGCTTCGCCAGTGCCCAGAGCTTCCGCCCACGATTGCCGAACGGATCCAGGATCACTGGGCACAGAACAATTCCGATTGGGTGATGTACCGCAAGGCGTTGGCCGCAGCGGCCGAGGCGCGTGGCTGGGCGGTTTACTGGTACGACGCCAAAAAAGTGTCGGAGGCGGCGAGCCAGGTGTTGGGCTTCGAGAACCTCGACGCGCACTTTCTGCAGGTGCGGAAGGCTGTCGGGCCGCCTTGGAACAACGATCACAAGCTGGCAATGGCGGCAGCTATCGTCGCGGAAAAAGCGCTTGCGGAGTAACTGGCAGGACATAGAGCATGTGTCGTGCGGGCACGCAGAGCGAGAGCAAAAGCCCCACATTTGTCAAAATCAGGCGAATGTAGGCCACGGGACATGTGGGCGAACAGCCTCCGCGCGTGCTAAATCGGGGCACACAGCACACGGAATCGAGCAGAAGTGGCGCCGTTCACCATGAAGGCCAATAACAATGGACGCCGTAAGAACCCGAACGCGTTCGACGATGCGGAAGGTCCAAAGACCCACACGAGCCGAAGCCGATTGTGTGCCGCGATTCTCTTCGGCGGCCTCGCTCAAGATGACAAGGAAATTGGGTGTATCGGAATCCCAGGTTAGCGCCCAACACAGGGGCGCGCACCTGGAGCACTGGCGGGGCGCGATGCTCCGCATTTTTTGTGCGAGGGACTAAACTTCATACGGATTCGTTATTCGTGATCTGACCCCGACGAGGAGCGTCAATGTCGTATTCTCAACCGCGATTCTTACCTCTGGCGGCGAAGACAATTGTCAGCCACACGCTTACCTACGTTGTGGTGGGAGCGCTGGCGGCCCACTATCTGCATTATGTCGAGCAATTTGCCCAGGCTGATTCTGGCATGAAGCAGATGGCCAGCCCGTGGGTTCTGGCGGGACCGCTGTTCCAACCCTTGCGCGGAGTGGTGTTCGCTTCAGTGTTCTATCCGTTACGTGGAGTTCTGTTTGGCAAGCGGCATGGGTGGTTGCTGATGGCGTGGATCCTGATTGCCGTCGGGATTCTGTCCACATTCGGCCCGGCGTCGGGTTCGATTGAAGGGATGATCTACACGACGACGCCGATCCGGTATCAGCTCAGGGGTTGGCTGGAAGTGGTGCCGCAGGCGCTGCTGTTCTCGGCGCTGCTGTGTTACTGGGTGAACCACGCGGAGAAGCGGTGGCTGAACTGGCTGCTCGGCATTGTGTTTTTCGTCGTGATGGCACTGCCGGTGCTGGGGCTGTTGGTGAAGCGGGGCTAACCCGATGGATGCGCGGGGGCTATGAGAATCAAGGGCGTCACGCGGGGTATCTGGGTCGCCATATTGCTGGTCGGGGGTACTCTCGCCGGCAGCTCTCAAACCAGGGTGACCGGTACGGTGCGTGACCGCTCAGGGAACCCGGCGGCACATGCTTACGTCGAAGCAATCCCAGTCATCGCGGTCAAGCCAAGCTCCGATGGAGTAGCAGGTGTGGTAGGGGACATTGGCGATCCCTGGGTGGCCGCAGACAGTTCCGGAAAGTTCAACCTGTTCCTGGCTCGTGGGCGGTACCGCATTCGGGCCAAAGCTGAAGGCGACGGATATCCCGACCCGACGTTCTGGCTCGGTTATGATTCCACCGCAAAGTTTCCTGAAATTCAAGTTGGCAAAAGGGACATTGCATCTGTAGATGTAATTCTTGGCGCTCAAGGTGGCATTCTGAGCGGCCGAGTCAGAGATGCTGCGACGCATGCGCCGGTTGCCGGCGTAACGATCCGGATGCAGGATGCTCGACACCGCGATTACTTCGTCGAGGTGTTCACTCATGCAGGTGGGGATTTCCGCTATACCGTCCCTATGAGACCGATTCTGATATCGGCGAGTGCCTCCGGATATAAGAACTTCAAAGTCGGGTCAGGCGCCGAACAAACTCTTTCCCGTGGTGAACATCGCAACATTGAGATTGAACTGGAACGCAAATAAGTCAGCTTGCGCGCCAGCCGTGGGATCAGCAGCAACTTCGCCCGGCTGACGATTCCACGCTGCAGCTTCTACGAAAGTGTCCGAATCGTACGGTTCCCGTCGCGGCTGCCAGACCCGAAAATAGCCGACATCGCAATTGTGGGCTGCCCGTTCCCCGGGAACCGCACGCAATTGTAGGGCAAGCGTGCGACAGTCTAGGATGGCTGAGGAATCTTTCCGTTGGGAGCGAACTATGTCATCCGCATTTGAAGGGCTGGAACCGAAAGTATTGTGGAAGCATTTTGCCGTGCTGGCGGCGACGCCTCGGGCTTCGACCAAAGAGGCCGCCGCACGTGCCTACGTGCTGGAGCAGGCCAAGAAGCTCGGGCTGGAAGCCGTGCAGGACGCCGCCGGGAACGTGGTGGTGCGTAAGCCGGCGCATCTGGGACGCGAGAAGGCGACTCCGGCGCTGCTGCAGGGGCACCTCGACATGGTGTGCGAGAAGAACGAAGGTACGCCGCACAATTTCGATACCGATCCGATTGACGTGTGGCGCGACGGCGACTGGTTGAAGGCGCGGGGCACAACGCTGGGCGCCGATAACGGCGTCGGCGTGGCGGCGGGGCTGGCGGTGATGGAGTCAACCGACATCGCGCATGGGCCGCTGGAGTTCGTGTTCACCATCGATGAAGAGACTGGGCTGACGGGCGCGGCGGAGTTCAAGGGCGGGGTGCTGAAGTCGAAGTTCTTTCTTAATCTTGACAACGAAGAGACGGAAACGCTGTGCATCGGCTGCGCCGGTGGGGTGAAGACGATCGGGCGGCGCAAGGTGGCGTGGACGAAGGCCACGGGCGATGCGGCGTGGCGGGTGAAGGTTTCAGGCCTGAAGGGCGGGCACTCGGGCGTGGACATTCACCAGGGCCGCGGGAATGCGCTGCGGGTGCTGGGCACGACGTTGCAGGCGGTAACTAGCAGCTTGCCTGTGGGCGTGGCTACGATTAACGGCGGCAGCGCGCAGAACGCGATTCCACGCGAGGCGTCGGCGGTGCTGGTAGCCGCGGCGGCGAAAGAGAGCGAGCTGAAGGCGCTGCTGGCGAAGTGCGCGGCGGAGTGGAAAGCCGACCTGGGAAGTTTTGATCCGGGACTGGAGATTACGGCGGAGAAAGCGGCCGTGCCGGAGAAGGTGCTGGATGCGGCGGACGCGAAAAGGATCATCGACCTGCTGGTGACGCTACCCCACGGGGTGATCGCGATGAGTCCGGACGTTCCGGGGCTGGTGCAGAACTCGACCAACATGGCAGTGGTGTCGGTGAATGGCGATACGGCCGAGATCATTACCAGCCAAAGGAGCGCGATTGAAAGCAGCCGGAATGGTTTGGCGCGGATGCTGGCGACGGGGTTCGCGCTGGGCGGATTCGAGGCCGAGCATAGCGGGAACTATCCAGGATGGAAGCCGGAGCCGGAAAGCGAAATCGTAAAGAAGTTGCAGTCAGCGCATGAGCAGGTGTTCGGCGCACAGGCGAAGCTGATCGCCATGCACGCCGGGCTGGAGTGCGGCGTGATCGGCGAGAAGTATCCGGGCATGCAGATGATTTCATTCGGGCCGACGATTGTGGACCCGCACAGCCCGAACGAGAAGGTGCAGATCTCGACGGTGGAAACCTTCTGGAAGTTACTGAAAACGGCTCTGGAGCAGATCTAGGATATTTGTCGGTTGTCAGGAATCGGTTGTGAGCCGTCCGTTGTCGATTGCGAGGTCAAGACGGACTTGCAGGTTTGAAGGAACGATAGCGAACCAAGGGTGATGCTTATGGGCGCGGCGAAAGTCGCGCCCTTAGTTTTTATGGCAAACCGAAGCAGCAATCAAGGGGCTCAGGCGGCGGTCGGTTTGAGGCGGCGGCGCTCTGCCAGGGCCCCCTGGATGAAGGTGACTTCGCGGCTGAGGATATCGGCGGCCTCGCGGCAGAACTCCGGCTGAGCAGACATGAGGTCGAGAAATGCTTGACGGTCAACATGCAACACTTCGGCGGCGGTCTTAACGGTCGCGTCGAGGCTGTACACGTGGCCGGTGAACGTGGCGGGCAGACCCAGCAGGGACCCGGGTGGGAAGACACGGTCGAGCTTGGGGACCCCAGGCAGAGAGAGGCGAACTTTGCCCTTCAGGACCAGATACACACCGCTGGGCTGCTGGTCGACTTGGAACAGGCTATGCTTCGCAGGATAAGTTTCAGCCGTGCCGGCGCGCAGAAGGGTCTTTTTGAGCTTGGCGGACACTTTGAGAATATTGGCCTTGGGCCCCACAGTTTCCATTGTGTAGTTATGCCAAAAGAGAGAGCCCCAAGCTGTGATTGGAGTCACAGGTAGTTGTGAGAGCGAGTTTGGCGCTTAGGCGGCGAATTATCTCTTGCCTGAAGTGGTACTGGCGGGGAGGTATTCCCGTGATGGGAAAATCCCCTTCTGGGAAGGAAATACGAAAATATGCGGCAAATTTTGGCAGTTTTGCAGGGTATAGACGGGACAAAAGTGCCGTTAACAGACTGGACAGGGTTTAGCCATGCGGATCCTTGTGGTCGAAGACGACGCGCCTCTAGCGAGCTTTCTGCGCAAAGGACTAGAGGCGGAACACTACGCGGTGGATTTGGCTCCGGACGGCGAGGAGGCGCGCTGGCTGGCCTGCGAGTGCGAGTACGACCTGATGGTGCTGGACCTGAACCTGCCGAAGCTGGACGGGTTTGGGGTGCTGGGGAGGGTGCGTCCGAAGCGGCCGTCGCTGCCAGTGTTGGTGTTGACGGGGCGGAGCCGGCTGGAGGACAGGGTGCATGTGCTGGACTTGGGTGCGGACGACTGTCTGCTGAAGCCGTTCTCCTTTACTGAGTTATCGGCGCGGGTGCGCGCTCTGTTGCGGCGACGGCCGGTATCGGCAACGACGCTGCTCAAGGTCGCTGACCTGGAACTGGACCGGGTCGAGCGGACGGTGCGGCGGGCGGGCAAGCGAATTGAGCTGACGTCGAAGGAATTTGGGCTGTTGGAGTATCTGTTGCGCAATGCGGGCCACAGGATTACGCGGAACATGATTGTGGAACATGTGTGGAACCTGTCGTTCGACACGGGCACGAACATCGTGGACGTGTACATCAATTACCTGCGAAAGAAAGTGGATGAAGGATTCAGTCCCCGGCTGATTCATACGGTACGGGGCGTGGGATATGAGTTGCGGGGGCCATCGGAGGCGGTGGCGTGAAGGCGGGAGACTCGTGGGCAGCGGAAGGGGCGTTCGTGGCGGAGGCGTTGCACGCCCTGAGCCAGCCGCTAACGGCCCTGGAGTGCGGGTTGGAGCTCTCGCTGCGGCAGGACAAGACGGTTGCAGAGATGCGCAACCGTATGGAAGCGCTGCGGGAAACGGCACAGACCCTGCACCAGCGACTGCTGGAACTGCGGGCGCTGCAGGACGCGGCGGCCGCGGGAGACACGACAGCTCCGGTGGCGCTCGGAGGGCTTCTGGAACAATTGCAGGCCGATTTTTCTCCGGTGGCGGAATTGGCACAGGTCGAGCTGGCGATCAAGTGCCGGCCCGCGCAGGTCTTTGGCAACCGATCACGATTGCGCAATGGATTCTTCCATCTCGTGGAATTTCTGATGCGGCAGTGTCCGGGCGGAGGCAGTGTGAGCCTGACCGGCCGGCGAGGCGGAGCCGCCAGCGTGGAGCTGACGTTTCGAGCCTGCGGGAGCCCGCACGGCGCGAGGGGCGCGCCGGCGGCGAGTGGGCGCGATCTGGACTGGCGCATTGCGCAGCGGACGTTTGCGGCAGCCGGCGGGTGGATGGAGATGCTGCCGACGGAGTCGGGCATCGTGGCTGGCGTGGTGACCCTGCGATGCGTGGTGGAAGCGAAAGGATGACGGACGGCGTCGACTCTCTGCGAGAGCGGTACTCGCGTTCCATTCCTAAGAACTTCTAACCGCCAACTTATTTCGATCTAAATTACAAGTCATACAACGTGGGACATGAGGCGATTCGTCCATGTCCGATCGGTCCGTCCCTGTTTGGCGCCATTGCGCCGCGGACGGCCGGCAGCTCCGGGCTGAAGCGGAGACTCCTACCCCCGGCACCAGGCGGGATCGGCGGACGTGCCGTCCCGACTGAGCAGCGAACAACTCGATGCGACGGATAGGCGCTGATGACAGCGCCGGTGATGCCCTCTTTTTTTCTTCATTTCCTTCATTCGTTGCACGCGAGTTGGCGCGACATCCCTGGCCGGCTGCCACGGCGAAGTTCCTCCGGTGGCGCAGCCGTGAATTGGAGGCGACCGCATGCTACCGACGAATGTTGATATCCCCACACAGCGCAGCGAAGAGGAGTTCCAGCAGATTGTTCTGGAACAGATGCCGCAAGTGAAATACATCGCGCGGCGGATACACGAGCACCTGCCGAAGCACGTTCCGCTTGAGGACTTGATGCAGGCAGGAATGGTTGGGCTGATTGACGCACTGAACAAGTTCGACGCGGAGAAGAACGTGAAGTTCGCGTCGTATGCGAAGTTCCGCATTCGGGGTGCGATCCTCGACAGCCTGCGCGAGCTGGACTGGAGCCCGCGCGATTTGCGGCGCAAGTCGCGGCAGATGGACACGGTGATGCAGAAGCTGCAGACGGAGCTGGGGCGCAAGGCCTCGGTGCCTGAAATGGCCAAGGCCATGGGGCTGACGCTGGAAGAGTTTCATGCGCTGACCAATGAGATCCGAGGACTGGAGATCAGCAGCCTGCAGTTTGAGATGAACGAGGACGGACAGGATACGGACATGGCACAGAACATTCCCGGCCCCCCGGACGAGGACCCGTTGACGATGTGTGTGACGGGCGAACAGAACGAGCGACTGGAGCGGGCCATCGCGCAGTTGCCGGAACGAGAACAGCAAGTGCTAATGCTGTATTACCAGCAGGAACTCACCATGCGCGAGGTGGGTGAGCTGATGGGCGTGGGCGAATCGAGAGTTTCACAGATCCATAGCCTGGCGGTGAAGCACTTGCGAGCAGCGATGTAGGAAGTTGTCGGTCGCCGGTTTCAAATACAACGGCAAAGGCAACCGCGGATGACACGGATCAGACTCGGGCAGAAAACCTAAGGCAACTCCTCCGTTCCGTGGGAGCATTTTGACAGTCGTGGGCCGTCCGTTCTGACGGGCGGCCTAACTTTCTGCAAGGCGAGACAATAATCGTTTGTATTTGCAAGGTGCGCAGGTGTTAGGATGGCGGGCTGGTGCAGGCGTCAGGCACCATAGTCCAATACAGGAAGATCACATTTTGGCCCGTCGACTCCGAACCCTGCACCTCCTCGCGCTCGTAAACATTGCAACCACGATTTCTCTTCTGCTTACGCTTCCGTGCGTCCTTCACGCGCAGGCAAACCCTCTCCCCGCCGAGCAGCGGGCTGACGCACTCCTGAAGCGGATGACCGTAGAGGAAAAGATCGGACAGCTGAACCAGGCTGGGGGATTTTCGCTTCCCGGAAGGCCTTCGGCGGAAGAGCAGGTGCGCAAAGGGCTGGCGGGTTCGGTGCTGTGGATCTTCGATCCATCGATAATCAACAAACTGCAGAAGGCCGCGATGGAGGAATCGCGGCTGCACATTCCGCTGCTGATCGGGCTCGACGTGATTCACGGGTACCACACGATCTTCCCGCCGCCGCTGGCGATGTCAGCGGCGTGGGATCCCGCGCTGGTAGAACAAGTACAAACCGTGGCGGCGCGAGAGGCACGCGCGGCTGGCTACAACTGGTCGTTTGCTCCGATGGTGGACATCGCGCGCGACGCGCGCTGGGGGCGCATGGTGGAGGGTGCGGGAGAAGACCCGTATCTCGGCGCCATCATGGCCAGGGCACAGGTACGGGGATTTCAGGGGCCGGAGTTGGGCACACCGGGTCACGTGCTGGGCTGCGTGAAGCACTTTGCGGCATACGGGGCGGCAGACGGCGGCCGCGATTACGACTCGTCGTACGTTCCCGAGGACTTGCTCTGGAACGTGTACTTCCCGCCTTTCAAAGCAGCCATTGATGCCGGGGTGGGCAGCCTGATGAGCGCTTATATGGACTTGAACGAGGTGCCTGCGACAGGAAATTACTGGCTGCTGCATGATGTGCTGCGGGATGACTGGAAATTCAAAGGGTTCGTGGTGAGTGACGCGGAGGCTGTAGGGAGCCTGGTCACGCACGGGTATGCGAGAAACCGCGAAGATGCGGCGCTGAAGGCGTTTCGCGCTGGCGTGAACATGGATATGGCCAGCTACACCTACCTACAGGAGCTGCCAAAGCTGGTGCAGTCGGGACAAGTCAGCATGGCGTCTCTGGATGCGATGGTTCGTCCACTGCTGGTGGCCAAGTACAAGCTGGGACTGTTTGAGAATCCGTACAGCGACCTGTCGAAGATTGCGGAAGTGATGAACGATCCGGTGAGCGCGCAATTGGCGCGTAAGGCTGCAGTGAAGTCGATGGTGCTGTTGAAGAATGAAGGAGCGATGCTGCCGCTAGACAAGTCGGGAAAGAAATACTCGTCCCTTGCTGTGATCGGTCCGGTAGCGGACTCGGGCCCAGCGCAAGTGGGCTTTTGGGGCGGCATGATCACGGGCGGCGAGGATGTGATCACCGTGGTTGCGGGCATCAAGGCGAAGGCCGGTACGGCAGTGAAGGTGGAGTATGCGCAAGGACCGTCGATACGGCGAGAAGTTCCGTCGAACTTTGATTCCTTGCCGGGAGTGAAGTTGCACGACGAAAAGGCACAGAGTCCGGCGGAATCGCAAGCGGCCTTGGACGAGGCGGTGGCGACGGCGAAGCGCAACGACGTAGTGGTGATGGTTCTGGGAGAAGGCGCGTTGATGGCGGGCGAGGCGGCGTCGAATGCCACGCTGCGGCTAGCGGGGCGTCAGCAGGAGTTGCTCGAGGCGGTGGTGGCGACAGGCAAGCCAGTGGTTCTCGTGCTGATCAATGGGCGTCCGCTGAATATCGGGTGGGCGGCGGAACACGTGCCGGCAATTCTGGAGGCGTGGGAACCGGGCTCGCAGGGCGGACATGCGGTGGCGGATGTGTTGTTCGGGGATGCGAATCCCGGCGGAAAGTTGACCGTGACCTGGCCGCAGAGCGCTGGGCAGGAACCGCTGTATTACGCGCATACGTTGACGCACCAGCCGGAGACGGGACTGGGATTCAAGTCGCGCTACCAGGATGTGAAGAGCACGCCGCTGTATCCGTTTGGGTACGGGTTGAGCTACACGACGTTTTCCGTGAGCAACCTGCAATTGGATAAGGCAAAGGCGAAGCTGGGCGAAAGCGTAGGGATAACGGTTGATGTGCAGAACACGGGCAACGTTGCAGGCGATGAAGTGGTGCAGTTGTACATTCATCAGCAGTCGGGCAGCGCATCGCGTCCAGTGCGGCAGTTGAAAGGGTTCGAGAAAGTGGCGCTGGCGCCTGGCGAAAAGAAAACTCTGCACTTCGCGGTGGGCAAGGACGAGCTCACGTATTGGAGTTCGTCGGAGAAGAAGTGGGTGCTGGAGCCGGCGGTGTACGACATGTGGGCGGGTGAGGATTCGACGGCGAAGCTGCATGGGAGCTTTGAGGTGGTGCAGTAGGCTGGGTCCGGCGAAAGCCCTTGCCGGTGCGTCTGTCGTCCCTGCCGGGACGGGAGTTTAAGGACTTCGGAATACCGTTGAACTTCGAAAACGGCGCTTCGTCTTCGTGCGGACCGCGGCGGATGATTAGTTAGGTCAGGTGGCCATGATGTTGCAGAACAACACTCGCAGGGAGTTTCTGAAGACGATGGGGCAAGCGGCAGCGGTTGCCGTCGTGGCTCCGGGTTTGCTGGCGGAGCCTGTGGAGCAGTTCCCGGCCGACATCGCTGGGTTGTATCGCAAGAGCGTGGTGATTGACACTTTGTGCGCTCCGTTCACCAGCGATGATGCGCTGCCGGACGCCGAGTTGGTTGAGCTGGTAAAGAAGTCGGGGATCACCGCGATTAACTTCACTATCTCGGGGCCGACGTTTGAGGGAACCATCGACAACCTGGCGTATGTGGACGCGCTGGTGGAGCAGTTCCCTGCAGTCTTCACGGTGGTGCGTCTGCAGTCGGACATTGCGCGGGCCAAGCGCGAGGGCAAGATCGGCATCATGCCGGGGTTCCAGTACACGCAGTTTCTGGAAGAAGACCCGTCGCGTATCGAGACGTTTCGCAAGCTGGGCGTGCGCATTATGCAGCTCACCTATAACAATCGCAGCATCTTCGGGGATGGTTGCCTGGAGCCGGGGAACGCGGGACTGAGCAAGGCGGGGATGGCGGCGGTGGAGAAGATGAATGAGATCGGCGTGGCTGTCGACCTGAGTCACAGCAGTTATCGCACAACGTCGGAGGCGATCGCCGCCTCGCGGAAGCCGGTGCTAATTAGCCATTCGGGGTGCGCTTCGATTTATGCGCATCCGCGGAACAAGCCGGATGAAGTAATGAAGGCGCTGGCCGACAAAGGTGGATACTTCGGCGTGTACCTGATGCCGTATCTGGTGGCGTCGCCGACGGTGCCGACGCGGGAGCACGTGATCAATCACGTGCTGGGGGCTATCAATGTTTGCGGCGCGGACCATGTCGGCATTGGGTCGGATGGGTCGATCGAAGAGGTGAAGCTGACGCCAGAACAGCAGAAGACATTTGACGCTGATATTGCAAGGCGAAGGCAGCTGGGGATTGGCGCGCCGGGAGAGGACCGGTACCCGTATGTGCCCGATCTCACCGGGCCCGATCATATGGAGATCATCGCGGCGGAGTTGCAGAAGCGGGGGCAGCCGTCGGCGGTGATTGAGAAGGTGCTGGGGGCGAACTTTGAGCGCATTATCGGAGAGATTTGGGGGACGGCATAGTTCCAGAGCCCAGGTTAGCGCCCAACAGACGGGCGCGAACCTGGGGCACGCACAGCAAAAAATCAACCAAGGAATTACACGGATGACACAGATGAAACTTTCGAATTGCTCAGCGCTCTTGCTCGCTTGCCTGATTGCGTTGTGTGGTAGCTCGATGCATGCACAGGCGGTACCGCAGACGCCGGCTCTTTTGTTGGGGACGGCATGGTATCCGGAGCAGTGGCCGGAGTCGCGGTGGGACGCGGACCTGGCGCTGATGCAGCAGGCGGGGATACACATGGTGCGCGTGGGTGAGTTTGCTTGGAGCCGGATGGAGCCGACTGAAGGTCAGTATGACCTCGACTGGCTGGACCACGCGATTACGGCGGCCGCGAAACATGACATTGTGACGGTGATTGGTACGCCGTCGGCTGCGCCTCCGGCGTGGCTGACGCAAAAGTATCCCGAGACACTCCGCACGAAGGAGGACGGCCGCAAGGACCAGCACGGCAATCGGCAGCAGTTTAACTGGGCGAATCCCAAGTATCGCGAGCTGGCGCGGGCGATGGCGGAGCAGTTAGCCAAGCGGTTCGGGCATAACCCGAACGTCGTGGGATGGCAGATCGATAACGAGTACTCGGATGTGTCGTTCGATGCGGACACCAAGGGGCAGTTCCAGCAGTGGCTGAAGCAACGCTACGGCACGCTCGACAGCCTGAACACACGGTGGACGACGTCGTATTGGAGCGAGACGTATTTTGCGTGGGACCAGATTCCGATACAGGTGGGCTACGGCAATCCGGGGCTGCTGCTGAGCTGGATGCGGTTTGTGAGCGACACGTGGAGGAGCTATCAGAACAACCAGCTCGAGGTGATCCGAGCGAATGCCGACTCGCGGCAGTTCATCACCACCAACATGATGGGATGGTTCGATGGCTACGATCATTACACGGTGGCGCAGGACCTGGACTTGGCGGCGTGGGATGACTACGTTGGGCAGGGGCACCTCGATCCCGTACGCAACGGTGCGACGCATGACCTGACGCGCGGACTCAAGGGCAAAAACTTCTGGGTGATGGAGACGCAGCCGGGCGGCGTGAACTGGGCGGACATCAACAACTGGCTCGATAAGGGTGAAGTGCGGGCGATGGCGTGGCATGACATCGGGCACGGCGCTGATACGGTGAGCTACTGGCAGTGGCGGAGCGCACTGAACGGGCAGGAGCAGTATCACGGGACACTGGTGGGTCCGGATGGGACGCCGGACCCGCTGTATCCGGAGATAGCGCGGATCGGCAAGGAGTTTGAGAAGGCGAGCGCGGCGCTGGCGGGGACGTCGGTGAAGTCGGAAGTGGCGATCCTGCACTCGTATGACAGCCGGTGGGCGATCCAGTGGCAAAAGCACAATAAGAATTATGACCCGGTGAAGGAGATCCTGAGCTATTACGGGCCGCTGCGGGCAGAGGCGCAGTCGGTGGATATTGTGCCGCCGACAGCTTCGTTGAGCGGGTACAAGCTGGTGGTGGCTCCGGGGCTAAATGTGGTGTCGGATGCGATCGCGCAGAACCTAATGCAATACGTCAAGAATGGTGGGCATCTGATACTGGGGCAGCGGTCTGCCATGAAAGATGACGACAACGGATTATGGCCGCAACGGCAGCCGGGACCGCTCACGGACATGCTCGGCGGGCGAGTGGAACAGTACTACGCGCTAGTGGATGCGGCACCGGTCCAGGGCGAGTGGGGAGCGGGGGAGAGTCCGCTGTGGGCTGAGTTGCTGAGTGCGAACGGCAACGATGTTGAGGTACTGATGCGTTACGGCAAGAGCAACGGGTGGCTGGACGGACAGCCAGCGGCGATCACGCGGAAGGTTGGCAAAGGCAGGATCACGTACATCGGGGCATGGCTCGATCCGAAGACCATGGCAAACGCTGCCAGGTGGATGACTCATGTCAGCGGGGTGAAGGCGGCTCTGGGGCCGGTTCCGGAGGGGGTGGAGGTGGGTCCGCGATATGGGGTGAAGGGCGCGGTGTATGTGCTGGTCAATTTCGCGAAGACGCCGCAGACGGTAAAGCTGCCTGGGAAGATGCAAGACGTACTGAATGGGGGGACGACACAGGCGGTGACGCTGGCGCATTACGGGGTAGCGGTGGTGGCAGCGACGAAATAGGCGGCGCGACGTACAATCGCAAGAGTCGAAATTGTGGGGAAAACCATCTTGAACATTCGAAAGCGGGGACTGTTGTTGCTGCTTACGGCAACGATTGTAGGCAGTATTTCTGCCCGGGCGCAGGAATCGGCGGCGATAACCCTGCCGCAGGAGAAGCACCTGAAGAATGCGCGCCAGCTCACATTTGGCGGCCAGAATGCCGAGGCGTATTTCTCCATTGACGACAAGATGCTGATCTTCCAGCGCCAGGGCGAAGGCGTGCCCTGCGACCAGATTTACACCATGCCGGTGGATACTCCGGACGGCAAGCCGGCGACGCCGAAGCTGGTGAGTAGCGGAAAAGGACGTACGACGTGCAGCTACATTTTTCCCAACGGGAAGAAGATCCTGTACTCGTCCACCGAGGCGGCGTCGCCGGAATGTCCGCCGAAGCCGGATTATTCGCAGGGATACGTGTGGCCGATTTACAGCACGTACGACATCTACACGGCAAACCTGGATGGCAGCGGAGCGAAACGGCTGACGACCACGCCGGGCTATGACGCAGAATCCACGATCACACGCGACGGGAAGAAGATCGTGTTCACGTCAATGCGGAACGGTGACCTCGACATCTACACGATGAACGCCGACGGCAGCAACGTGAAGCAGTTGACGCACGAGTTGGGCTATGACGGCGGGCCGTTCTGGTCGGCGGATGGAAAGAAGATCGTGTACCGGAGCGAGCATCCGACGACGCCGGAGCAGGTTGCGGATTATAAGGCGCTGCTGGCGAAGGGGCTGATTCGTCCGGGTAACCTGGAGATCTGGGTGATGAACGCTGATGGCAGCAATAAGCACCAGGTGACGCACAACGGGGCTGCGAATTTCGCGCCGTTCTTCCACCCGGACGGCAAGCGGATTATCTTCGCCTCGAACATGGCGGACCCGAAGAACGGGCGCGACTTTGACCTGTACATCATCAATGAAGACGGCAGCGGCTTGGAGCGGGTGACGTATCACCCGGATTTCGACGGATTCCCGATGTTTACATCGGACGGCAAGCGGCTGGTGTGGGCATCGAACCGCAACGGAAAAGTGGCGCACGAGACCAATGTGTTTATCGCGGATTGGGTGGAGTGACCAGAAACCTACAACTGCCAAAGTGAGGCAATTGTGGGGTAGCGCAAGTAGCGACAAGAGCCGGCCACGAGGGCCGGCTCTACCTATTGCAGCAAGTTCAGGACTACTTTAAGGTCGCGACGAAGCCGGCCACAGCCTTGACCTGGTCGGGGGTCAGAGCCGCCATCCCCTTGGCGTGGGGGGCCTTTTTGCCACCCTTCTCGAGGACGTCGGTAACCGTGGCTGCCGACACGCCCTTTAATGCCGGGCCGGACTTGCCGGCGCCGTCGGCGCCGTGACACATGGCACACTTCGTTTTGAAAATGGCAGCTCCGTCTTCGGCCGCCAGAGCCATACCCGACATCAGTGCAACTGCGAACGACAATGCGATAAAGCGCTTCATGGAATCTCAGTCTCCTTGTAAGAATTAAAGTGCCGCAACGCCTGACATTCTAATCATCGTCAGGCCTTAAAAACAATTGCCGGAACCCAGGTGTCCGTCCGGTCGCAACTGCGGCACGGCCAGCCACACTGGTATCCACTGTAACGATGGAATGGCAGGGCGACAGTGACCGGCGTCACCGAGTCGTGGGAATTTGAACCACGAAGGGAACGGTGCGGTTTGAGCAGTGCGACAGTATTTTTCGTGCCAAGAGAAAGTTGCCAATCTAGTTAACTTTGTAGATGGCGACGGACCGCGGCATAAGGCGGAGATGCAACTTTGTCCCCTGTAGAGAGACGGCCGGGGCTGAGTTCAGTGGGCCGAAGCCGCGTGCGTTGGCAACGGAGGTATCCGTAAGATCCACGGTGATGTCTTTCGCGGACTCACCGTTATAGAAGACGACCAAGAGCCGTTCGCCCGCGGTCTCGCGGGTAAAGAGGTAATAGTCGTCCGATACGACTACGTGCTTTTGCTCACCTTCTCGAAGGGCTGGATGCTCGCGGCGGAGCTGAAGCAGACCTTGCACGTGGGCGAAGACCTCCTGTTGCTGAGGAGTACGACCCGCGGCGGTGAAGACGTTTTGCGGGTCTCCGGGGAAGCCGCCGGGAAAGTCGTGACGGTTGTCGGGATCTTCGCCGCCGGGCATGGCGATCTCGTCACCGGAATAAAGCTGAGGAATGCCGCGCAGGGTGGCCAGCAACGAAAATCCGAGCTTGAGCTTGGCGGTCGAGCCGTTGGCGTCGGTGAGGAATCGTGGCATGTCGTGGTTGCCGATGAAGGTCACCAGCAGTTCGGGGTGGGGATAGAGGCGGTCCTGGCGGAGGACGTTCACGATTTTCTTTGCCGATGCGCCGTGGTTTACGACCTCGCGGATGGCGGAGTTCATGGGGAAGTCGAAGGGCGTGGTGAGGTGAGTATCGATGCCGTCGAAGCCCGTTTGGCCTCCGGCGAAGTAGGAGACGATGGGCGGCTCGGAGTTATACACCTCGCCCACGGCAAAGAATTTGGGATAAGTCCGCTGAAGGCTTTGCAGGTAGGTCGTCCAAAACGTGCGCGGGACATAGGGAAAGGTGTCAATACGGAAGCCGTCCACGCCGCCGGTTTCCATCCACCAGTAGGCATTTTGCAGCAGGTACTGGGCGACGAGAGGGTTTTCCTGGGCGAGGTCGGGCAAAATATTCGCGAACCATCCGTCGAGGGCGCTGCGGTAGTTTTTCTCCACCGCGTGCGGATCGGTGACCGGAGGGTAGTCATAGTCCGTGCTGATGTGATCGGCAGTGGTGCCGTGCAGCCAGCCGGGAGCAGGCTGTGAGGTCGCCCAAGGGTGTTTGGGGCCGACGTGATTGGGGACCATGTCGAGAAGGATCTTGATTCCCTGCTGGTGGGCGGCGGCGACCAGTTGCTCGAATTCGGGAAGCGAGCCGAAGTGGTCTTCGACGGCGTAAAGGTTAGAGCCGCTATAGCCGTGGTAGCCCTCGCTGGTGTTGTCGTTGTCGAAAATGGGGTTGAGCCAGAGGGTTGTGACGCCGAGGTCTTTCAGATAGGGCAGGTGGTCTTGAATGCCCTTGAGGTCTCCCCCATGGTAGGCCTTGGGAGCAGTGCGGTCGTATGTGCCGAGGGTCGCGCCTTTGGGCATGTTGTTGGCAGGATCGCCGTCCGCAAAGCGGTCGGGCATGATGAGGTAGATGACGTCGTCGCGGGTAACGCCCTGGAAGCGGCCCTGCTGCGGGGCGCGATTGAGCAAAGTGAACGCGACAGTTGCGGTGCCGCTCGCGTTCTGGATTGTAATGGGTACATTGCCGGACTTGGCGGTCTTCGCAATGTTGAGCCAGACGAAGGCGTGCTTGCCGTCGGGTTGGAGTTGAATCTTTCCGATTTTGACGCCAGGATGCGAGACGGAGATCTTCGCGTCGTTCAGGTTCTCGCCGTAGAGAAGGACCATGACGGGCGAGACAAACCCGGTCCACCAATCGGGAGGCTCGACCTTGGTGACCTGCGGCGCTGCGGCCAAACAGTTGAGAGAAAGGACGACAGCAACGGCGAACACGAGAAAGCGGCGGGAATGGGTCACGGCAGGACCTCGATGACTGAGTTCGGTGGGAGCAGTCTCCCCCAAGCTGCGATGGTATGACCACGCACGAGGAATTGCCAAGCAAGAGGGTCAGCGATGGACGCAAGTAGTTTTGGAGGTTGGGCAGCGGACAGAGTAAAGTGTCGGATGGTTCTCTGCCGGTGCAACAAGCTAGAATCCGTGTGGCGCACGTAGTGGGTAAGAACAACGATTTTCCTCCGGGGCTAAGGCCCTTAGTCTTGAGAGCGCGGTTCCTGCTGGGCTGAAGCTGTGCTCTCTCAGAGCGGATGCACGAGACGGCTTCCGGGCAGCGAGGTTAGCGGCATGGCTCAAAAACCACGAAAAAGTTACTGGCAAATCTGGAACATGAGCTTTGGCTTCCTCGGCATTCAGTTCGGCTGGGGGCTGCAGATGGCCAACATGAGCGCCATCTATGAGTACCTGGGGGCGTCGGCCGACAAGATTCCGATCCTTTGGCTGGCAGCGCCGCTGACGGGGCTGCTCGTGCAGCCGATCATCGGCCATGCCAGCGACAATACGTGGTCTCGACTGGGACGGCGGCGGCCATACTTCCTGGTGGGCGCCATCCTGAGCTCGATCGCACTCATCATGATGCCGCGGTCGTCGACGCTGTGGATGGCGGCGGGTCTGCTATGGATTCTGGACTCGTCGATCAACATCAGCATGGAGCCGTTCCGCGCCTTTGTAGCCGACCTGCTGCCGGAAGAGCAGCGCACGCAGGGATTTGCCATGCAGAGCCTGTTCATCGGGCTGGGCGCGGTGGTGGCGTCGGCCCTGCCGTGGCTCATGACCAATTTATTTCATGTCGGCCTTGAGCATGGTCCGCATGCGATTCCGACCACCGTGCGGCTGTCGTTCTATATCGGAGCGGCAGCGTTCTTTGGTGCGGTGCTGTGGACGATCCTGACGACAAAAGAGTATCCGCCGGACGACCTTGCGGCGTTTCGACAGAAGAAATCGGAACATCGAGGTCTAGCGAGTCACGCGGAAGAAATCTTTACGGCCGTTAAGAACATGCCTTTGACCATGCGGCAACTGGCTCCGGTGCAATTGCTAACATGGTTGGGATTGTTCTGCATGTGGCTGTACTTTCCGGTGGCGGTAGCGCACAACGTGTTTGGTGCCAGCGATCATAGCTCGCCTATGTACACACGGGGCATAGAGTGGGGCGGAGTGTGCTTCGGGATGTACTCGCTGGTGTGCTTTGGGTTTTCATTTGCCCTGCCTAAGATGGCTAAGATAGTGGGGCGCAAGCACACCCACAGCTTGTGCCTGTTGTGCGGTGCGGTGGGCCTGGTTTCGGTGGCAGTAATCCACGACAAAAACCTATTGCTGTTGTCGATGGTCGGGGTTGGAATTGCATGGGCGAGCACGCTTTCGATGCCGTATTCGGTGCTGGCTGGATCGTTGCCCAGTGAGCATACCGGTGTATACATGGGCATCTTCAATTTCTTTATCGTGCTGCCGGAGATCATCGCGTCGTTGGGATTTGGCTGGGTGATGAATCATCTACTGAACAACAATCGGCTGGCGGCAGTCATCGCCGGCGGAGTGTTCATGGCGCTGGCGGCAGTGCTGATGCAGAGAGTTGTTGATCCAGGTGCAGAGTTGATTGAGGAAGCAGCCCCGTTGCCTGCGGGCGCGGAAGTGATCGCAACGTTGAAGCCGGGCAGAGCGAAATAGAATACGCAGGATGAGATCCCACCCTTTGCGCCCAAAGGCGGGACGCAAAGGATGGGGCACCCAGGGGCCCGGCGGTGAAGCAGGTCATCCCATTTTGTCAGTGAGTCCATGAGCATGAGCTTTCCACGTTCAAGCGGTATCCTTCTGCATCCGACTTCCCTTCCCGGATCGCACGGCATTGGCGAGTTGGGCGGCGAGGCGCACCGGTTTGCCGATTTCCTGAAGGACGCAGGACAAACTATCTGGCAGGTGCTGCCGCTGGGACCGACGGGCTACGGCGATTCACCGTACCAGTGCTTCTCGGCGTTTGCCGGCAATCCGCTGTTGATCAACCTCGACACGCTGGTAAAGCGCGGTTACCTAGCGGCTGAAGAGCTGAACCCGCAGCCGAAATTTCCGCGCGAGAGCGTGGACTTCGGGACGCTGATCGAGTGGAAGCTCCCGTTATTGCGCAAAGCGGCGACCGGATTCCGGGATAAGGCCGATGGCACAGAGCTTGCGACATACGAAGTGTTTTGCCAGCGGCACGCTTCCTGGCTGGAGGAGTTTGCGCTGTTTATGGCGCTGAAGGAGACCCACAATTACGTGATGTGGACGCTGTGGGAGCCGGAGCTGGCGCTGAGAGAACCGGGAGCGATGGAGCGGGCGCGGCGCGGTCTGCATGAGTTGGTCGAAGCCAACAAGTTCATCCAGTTTGAGTTTGACCGGGAATGGGCGGACCTTAAAGCGCACTGCGGACGAAACGGCATTCGCGTAATGGGCGACGTTCCGATTTACGTGGCACAGGACAGCTCGGACGTGTGGGCCCAACCGGAGTTATTTGACCTCAATCGGGATGGCACACCGCGGGTGATTGCGGGAGTTCCGCCGGACTACTTCAGCGCCACGGGACAGTGCTGGGGCAATCCGATTTATCGCTGGGACGTACATGCGCAATCGGGATACAAGTGGTGGATTTCGCGCTTCCGGCGGGCATTCGAGATGGTGGACATGATCCGCCTCGACCACTTCCGCGGGTTTGCTGGGTACTACGAGATTCCGGGTACGGAGACCACAGCGGTGAATGGCAAGTGGGTGAAAGGTCCGGGAGCGCCGCTGTTCGAGGCAGTGGAGACTGCGTTGGGCAAGCTGCCGATCCTGGCGGAAAACCTGGGCGTCATCACGCCGGAGGTCGAGGGGCTGCGCAATCAGTTTGGTTTTCCGGGGATGGCGATTTTGCAATTCGCGTTTGGGAAGGATCCACAGGCTCCAGACTTCAAGCCGCACAACTATCCGCACCATCTCGTGGCGTACACGGGCACCCACGATAACGACACGGTCGTCGGGTGGTGGAACAGTACCGGCGAGGGCGACAGTGTGCGTACCGCCGAGGATGTGGAAAACGAGATGGAGTTCGCCCGAAGCTATCTCGGCACCGACGGCAGCGAAATCCAATGGGTGATGATTCGCGCACTGATGGCGTCGGTGGCGGACACAGTGATCTTCCCGCTGCAAGACGTGCTGGGAGTGGGTAACGAGGGAAGGATGAACCTGCCGGGGACATCGTCGGGGAATTGGCGCTGGCGTTATCGCGCGGAGGAGCTGACGCTGGGGATCGGGGCGCGGCTTCGGCTGATGGTGGAGACCTACGACCGCCAAGATTGAAACAAATGGTTCATTTTGTCGGCGAATGTGAAACATAAACATCACAGACGTGTCCTGCGTCACAGACGGCGGTCCGGCTGACGTCTGAAAATGGGATGTAAATGGGGGTGTACCTATGGCTGCTCCCTGGGCCCATCGTTACGCGCAGCGGACCAAGACGGCAAAAAGCTCCATCATCCGCGAGCTGCTGAAGCTCACAACCAGGCCAGAGATCATTTCTTTTGCCGGGGGATTGCCCGCGCCGGAGGTATTTCCGGTGGAACGCTTCCGCGAGGCCTGCGAGCGCGTGCTGGCGACCCAGCCGACTGCGGCCCTGCAATACGGGCCTTCGGAAGGCTACCTGCCACTGCGCGAACTGATCGTGGCGCAGATGTCAAAGTACGGCATCATGGCCAAAGTGGACAACGTGCTAATTACGTCGGGATCGCAGCAGGCGCTGGACCTGATCGCCAAGCTGCTGATCAACCGGGGCGACCGCATCCTAGTGGAATCGCCCACATACTTGGGCGCGTTGCAGGCGTTCGACCTGATGGGTGCGGAGTACGTCACCGTGCCTGTGGACGGACAGGGCTTGCAGACCCGATTGCTGGAGGGCGCTCTGCGCTCGGGGCCGAAGTTCATGTACATCCTGCCGAACTTCCAGAACCCCGGAGGCGTGACGCTTTCGGAGGACCGGAGGCGGCAACTGGTTTGGCTGTCGGATAAGTACGGCATCCCGATCATCGAGGACGATCCGTATGGGCAGTTGCGCTATGAGGGCGAGCACATCAAACCGCTGGTAGTGCTGGACCGGATGAATGTACTGCGCGACGACGGCTACCGCCTAGGCAACGTCATCTACCTGAGTACGTTCTCGAAGGTGTTGGCTCCGGGCTTGCGGCTGGGTTGGATCGTGGCGCCGCCCGACGTGATTACCAAGTTGGTGCAGTTGAAGCAATCGGCCGATTTGCACACCAGCACGTTCGCGCAGATGGTGATCTACGAAGTGGCGCGGGACGGATTCCTTGACGAACATGTGAAGACCATCCGCAAGTGCTACAAAGAGCGGCGCGACGCGATGCTCACGGCGCTGAACGACTACTTCCCACCCGAAGTGAAGTGGACGCATCCGCAAGGAGGGCTGTTCCTGTGGGTCACGCTTCCAGAGGGCGTCGATTGCAAGCGGCTATTTGACGACGCCATCCAGCATAACGTGGCCTTCGTTCCCGGGCAGCCCTTCTTCGCGGAAGGCGACGCTGGCTCGCACATGCGTCTCAACTTCTCCAACGCCACGCCCGAGATGATTCGCGAAGGTATCCGGCGGCTTTCGATTGCAGTGGCCCACGAGGTAGAGCACACGGCCAGCGCGGTTCCAGTAGCGACCGTATAGGGCTTCGGTGATCTTCCGTCGTTGTAAGATGCGCCCCAAGCCTGAAAACCTCAGGTTTGGGGCGCACGGTGTCATGGGTTGAAACTGCCGGGTTCGCCGAATATCGTGATGGGTTGTTTTCTTGCTGGGAGGTTATTGTGCTTCGTGCCAGTCTTAGCGGTTTGAGTTTGGTGGCTGTTCTGATTTGTGCCGGCAGCGCACAGGTGGCGTCGATCCCCTACACGCCGGGGTTGGACGTGACAGCGATGGACCGCACGGCCGATCCCTGCGGGGATTTCTATACATACGCCTGCGGGGGCTGGCAGAAGAACAATCCGATTCCTCCCGACCAGAGTTCGTGGAGCGTTTATTCGAAGATGCAGGATGAAAACCGCGTCCTGCTGCGCAGCATTCTGGAAAATGCGGCAGTGAATGATCCGCATCGCGGTCCGATCAACCAGAAGATCGGCGACTACTACGCGGCGTGCATCGATGAAGCGGCGATTAACAGGGCCGGAGTGGCTGCGCTCAAGACGGACCTGGACCGCATTGCCGCGATGAAGTCGAAGGCCGACCTGGCGCCGACGCTGGCCTATCTGCATCCGCAAGACATTGGGATTTACTTTGGCCGTGCCTCGCTGTTTCGCTTCGGGTCAGAGCAGGATGCAAAGAACTCCGCTGAGGTAATCGCGGCGGTAGATCAGGGCGGGCTGGGATTGCCAGATCGCGACTATTACCTGAAGGACGATGCGAAATCGCATGGCATCCGCACCAAGTATCTGGCACACGTGCAGAAGATGTTTGAACTGCTGGGCGATTCGCCAGAAGTCGCAGCAGCCAACGCGCAAACCGTAATGCGCATCGAGACGGCGCTGGCCAAGGGATCTATGACGCGGGTGCAGCGGCGCGATCCCAACAACGTGTATCACCGGATGACGGTGAAGGAACTGCAGGCGCTGAGTCCGTCGTTTCCGTGGAACGCGTACTTCGCGGCGTATGGACTCAATAACCTGCAATCGCTCAACGTGGGTGCGCCGGAGTTCATGAAGGCCATGGAATCCGTGATTGCTGCCGAAGACGTGGCGGCATGGCAGACGTACTTACGCTGGCACCTGGTTCACGCTCAGGCGCGTTGGCTGCCCACGCAGTTCGTGGACGAGGACTTCAATTTTTACGGACGCACGATGACGGGCCAGCAAGAATTACAGCCGCGGTGGAAGCAGTGCGTACGCTACACCGACCGGGCGCTGGGGGATGCGCTGGGGCAGGCGTATGTGGAGATCGCGTTCAGTTCGGCGGCCAAGCAGCGCACGCTCACGATGGTGAAACAGGTGGAAGCCGCCATGGGACGTGACATCAACCAGTTGACCTGGATGAGCCCGGCTACGAAGCAGCAGGCGCTGGAGAAGTTGCATGCAGTGGTGAACCATATTGGCTATCCCGACCACTGGCGCGACTACACGGCGCTGAACGTGGTGCGCGGCGACGCCATTGGGAACGGCGAGCGTGCGAACGAGTTTGAGTTCCGGCGGCAACTCAACAAGATCGGCAAGCCGGTGGACCGCGCGGAGTGGTACCTGACGCCGCCAACGGTCAATGCCAACTACGACCCTCAAAATAACGATGTGAATTTCCCGGCGGGTGTGCTGCAACCTCCCGCGTTCGACATGAAGATGGATGACGCCCCGAACTATGGCGACACGGGCGGGACCATTGGCCATGAGCTGACGCACGGGTTCGACGACGAGGGCCGGCAGTTCGACGCCCAGGGCAACCTGAGAGATTGGTGGCAGCCGCGGGATGAGAAAGAGTTCAAGTCCCGCACGCAGTGCATCGAAGACCAGTATGCGCAGTATGTCGTGGTGGACGATGTAAAGATCAACAGCAAGCTTACGCTGGGCGAGGATGTGGCCGACCTGGGCGGCTTGATGTTGGCCTACATGGCGTGGCGTGACGAGACGCAAAACGAGAAGCTACATCCCATCGAAGGCCTGACGCCCGAACAGCGGTTCTTTGTGGGCTACGCGCAGAGCTGGTGCAGCAATGAGCGTCCGGAGAACCTGCGGATGCGAGCGAAAACTGATCCGCACTCGCCGACGAAGTACCGAACCAACGGTGTCGTGTCGAATATGCCGGAGTTCCAGCAGGCTTTCGCGTGCAAGACAGGACAGCCGATGGCACCAGAGAAACGCTGCAGGGTCTGGTAGGGACGGTTGGGTTCTGCAAAAGCAAGAGGCTCCGGGCATTCCGGAGCCTCTCGTTTTATTCTTATTCGTGCGATTGATTCAGTAGCCGTGACCGCCGGCACCTTCCTCCACACGGACCTTGCCGCGGAACATACGGTACACGAAGACAAAGTAGATGGTCGCCAGCACCATGCCGATACTCCACCACACCAGGCCAACAGCCATGCCGTGTGCTCCGGTGGCAGTGTTGTAAATGGTGAGGCTATAGCTGGGATTCGTGCTGGCCGGCAGAACCAGAGGATAGAGTGCAAATGCTGCTCCCACCAGCATGCCGACAATGTAGCCGCAGGAGGCAAGGAAGGCACCTTTGTCATTACCCTTACGCTCAGCCACGAAGAGGTAGAGCAGACTGGCCACAACGACAACCGGAATCAGGAAGCCGGCTGGCCACTTGAGGAAATTGGTGACTACGCCTGGGCGAACATACATAGTCGCTCCCAGGCTGACGCCGGTCACCAGCAACTGCACCGGCCACAGCACCCGTGCCATTTGGCGGGCACGCGCGTTGAGATCGCCTTCGGTCTTGATGGCGAGGTAGAGCAGGCCGTGTACGACGAGCGTCACCAGCGCCACCACTCCCGCTACCACGGTGTACCAGTCGAGAACGCCGTTAATGGTTCCGACGGTGAAGTTGGTCCACAGGGGCTCGAAGAAGTAGCCATCGGCGTTCAGCGGCACGCCGCGCACAACATTGCCGAGGGCAGCGCCCAAGAAGATCGCCAGCAGCGCACTGGCAATGGAGAAGATGACGTCGAAAGCCGAGGTCCACATGCCATCGTGGATATGGTTGCGGAACTCGATGCCAATGCCGCGCAGCATCAGGAGCCAAAGCACCATCATCAGCGGCAGGTAGAAGCCGCTGAAACTGGAGGCGTAGAGCAGCGGGAAGGCGAAATAGAGCGTTCCTCCCGCGGCTAGCAACCAGACTTCGTTGCCGTCCCAGACGGGGCCAATGGCGCGAAGGATGGTGCGGCGTTCCGTGTCAGTCTTCGCAATCAGGAGATGGACAGCGCCGGCGCCAATGTCAAAACCGTCGAGCAGAACATACATGGCGACCATGACAGCAACAATCATGAACCAGAGAGTTGGCATGGCTATCGCACCTCCGCGGGAGTTAGCCCGCCCGGTTGCGGCTGTTGGGATGTTGCCGCGGGATCAGGGCCCTGCTCGATCTCACGGCGCACGAGGAAAAGGAAGAGTATTCCCAGTAAGGTGTACATCCCGGCAAAACCAAGAAACGTAAACCATCCGTTCCCGGCGGATACCAGCTTGGAGTAGCCTTCCTCGGTGCGCATGAGGCCGTGAACAAGCCACGGCTGGCGACCCATCTCCGCTGTCATCCAACCAGCGGTGTTGGCAATGTAGGGGAAAGGAAACGACAGCATCAGGATCCAAAGTAACCAGCGGGACTGGAAGAGCTTACCTCGCCAGAGCAGGAAGGCCGATAGGACCATTATCGCGATGAACATGGTGCCCAGACCAACCATGATGTGGTAGGCGTAATACAACAGCGGGATGTTCTGGGGCCAGTCCGACTGGGGGAACTGATCCAAGCCACGCACTTCCGCGTTCCAACGTTTGAAGGTCAAGAAGCTCAGCATCTTCGGCACCATGATGGGGTTGTCGATGTGCTGGGTGGCCATGTTGGGCTGCCCAATGATGACCAGCGGCGCACCATTTTGGGTGTCAAACAAGGCCTCCATGGCGGCGAGGGTAATCGGCTGCTTCTGGGCCACCATTTTGCCGGCGGTGTCGCCGGTGGGGAAAATCTGCAACACGGAGAAGATGAGCCCGGCGATGACACCGACGCGCAGGAAGATCTTTGCTTGCTCGACGTGACGCTGCCCGAGCAAGGTAGAAAGCCCCGACGGCGGCCATGACGAATGCCCCGGTGATGACGGCGCCGCTCATGTTGTGGGCGTACTGCACCCAGGCCCAGGGATTGAGAACCAGCGCCCAGAAGCTGGAGAGTTGCACGGAGCCGTCGGCCGCTTTTTCGTAACCAACGGGATTCTGCATCCAGGCGTCGGTGGCTACGATGAAGTAGCCTGAGGCCCAGGAGCCGATGAATACCATCAAGGCGGCAAACCAGTGCATGCCCTTGCTCAAACGCTTCTCGCCGTAAAGGAACAGTCCCAAGAATGCAGATTCGAGGAAGAAAGCGAAGCAGCCTTCCATGGCAAGAGTCTGGCCGATGACCCCGCCGGCGAAGCGGGAGAAGTGCGACCAGTTCGTGCCGAACTGGAATTCCATCGGGATGCCGGTCACGACGCCGATGGCGAAGTTGATCCCGAAGATTTTGGCCCAAAAGCGAGCGGCCTGATTGTAAGCGTCATCATTGGTGCGGATGGCCAGCGTCTTGAGGACCACGATCAAAGGCGCCAATCCCATGGTGAGTTGGGGAAATAAATAATGAAAAGTGACGGTGAACGCGAATTGCAGGCGGTGAATAAGCAGTGCGCTATCCATTCGTTACCTCGTTTTTAGATTACACCGCGCGCGCGTTTTGTTGGCAATAGAAACTGCAGGCGCAGGAGCATTTCCTCATTGTGACCAGGCCTGTCACGTCTCGCGGTGATATGCGTCACAACAAAAATAACGGTCACCACCCTGAGTCGCGTGGGGGAGGAAAGTCGCGGACCCCGTTGACCGCGGGAAAGATTAAACTGGTGCCAATGAAGCGAACTTGTTGCAGATTGATTCTTGTCGTGGTGGTTCTGGTCGCCGGAATCGGAACATCGGCCGCGCAATCGTCATCTGTAACCGCGGAGCAACAAACCAAGCGGATCATCCTGAAAGACGGCTCCTATCAGATGGTCATCAAATACGAGATACAGGGCAACCGCCTGCACTACCTCAGCGCCGAGCGTTACGAATGGGAAGACATGCCGGCGTCACTGGTGGACTGGGAAGCGACGAAGAAGTACGAGGCCGAACTAAGCCAGGGAAAGGCACGCGCACACGTGGAAACTCCAGAGGAAAAGGAAGACCGGGAGCGAGAGGAAGCCAATTCACCGGAAATCCTGCCGGGGCTGCGCCTGCCAGGAACTGGAGGAGTGTTTTTACTCGACCAAGTCAACGGGAAACCGGAGCTGGAAGAAATCTTGCAGAACGGCAGCGAACTCAATCAGACGGCCAACAAGAAAAGCGTGCTGCGGACGGCGATAAACCCGGTGGGCAGTTCCAAGCATGCGTTTGAGTTGAAAGGACCGCACGCAAGGATTCAGTCGCACAGTGGGACGCCCACCGTCTACATTGACATTGATGAGGGTGCGCAAAATGACCTGCCGCTCAATGGAAGGTTTCGAATCGTGCGTGCCGACATCAAGAAGGACCTGCGAGTGATCGGCAACCTGAAAGTCACCTTTACCGGTAAGACGTCACAAGAGAGCAACTTTCTCCCGGCGAACGTGGAGAAACTGGGAACAGGCGAGTGGGTAAGAGTGACTCCGGCGCAGCCGCTGCCGCCGGGAGAGTATGCCGTGGTAGAAATGCTGGGGCCGGAAGAAATGAACCTCTACGTGTGGGACTTTGGAGTGAATCCGCAGGCGCCAGCTAACCCGGATACATGGCGGACAGTGCCGCCGCGACGCAACGTCTCCGCAGTGAAGCGGCTGGGCGGTTACCCGGCGCTGCGATCTTCGTTTAAACCCACGACTCCGAGACCAGCAACGGCGATATTGTCGCGACCGGCCTGCTTCACGGTATACATCATGTCGTCGGCCCGCTGCACGAGGGCCTGGGGCGTGGTGCCGTCAGCAGGATATGTAGCCACGCCGATGCTAGCAAAAAGTTCGACACGCGTGGCCTCTTCCCGCAGCCACCTGCGTTGGTGCAAGAGCTTCGCGATGCGGCGGGCCACGTGCAAACCCGCATCGCGCGAAGTCTGCGGCAACAAGATAGCGAATTCATCGCCACCGTAACGGAAGGCGGCATCCACCAAACGCAGGCTTTCGCGCAGACACTCGCCAACCTCGGCGAGGAGCTTGCTGCCGACGATGTGACCGTACTGGTCGTTGATCCGCTTGAAGTGATCTAGATCGAGAAACAGCAGAGTGAATTCGTAACCGAAGCGGGCGGAGCGGTGGAGTTCGTCGGCGATTACGGTAAACAGATGCCGGGCGTTGTAGAGACCGGTACAGTCGTCGGTGATGCTGAGTTCCTGAATTCGCCGCACCGCACGGGCATTTTCAATGGCGATGGCAGCATAATCGGCCAGCGTCTGGAGCAACATATGGCTACCGGCATAGACTCTCAGATCGATGTTGACCAGTTCGATAACGCCCAAGACCTTGCCGCCGGTCATGACCGGCACGCAGACCACAGGACAGCTACCTTCAAACCAGTCGGCACGGCTGTCCGGATCGATCGATGGGTCAGCGTTGACGTTCTCAATGACCAGCAGCTCGCCGCGCTGAATGACCCAGTCGGTGAGCGTGGAGCCGTCGGTCAGGCGAAGCGAATGCCAAGCCCTCAGCCGCTTTTCCGACGGAAGCGGCATAGTACGGTGCGTTGCTGGCTTCGTCGATCATGACGAACGACCAGGTGGCCGGCTCGAAGTAGGCCGCCATCTTTTCCATGATGGTTTGCAGGATGGTGTCGAGATCGAGGGTCGAAGTCAGCGCCTTCGCGACGTCATGAAAGATCTTCAACTCGTATAGCTGGCGATCATTGTCCGTCTGTGCCGCCAATCTTCGATGACCTGTCATGGTGTCGTTACATCTGGTCTCACGTCGGTTCGCCGTATATCCTCGACCAGGCGCCCGCCGAAGAGACATGATCGGGGCGCTGAACCGATGTCTATGTTACAGGAAACTAGCAGCTTATCCTATAGTACGATTGACTCGTGGGACGAGTTTCCTTCCCATTTCGAAATTAAGACGTAGCCGCCGCCGCGACCGGTGAGGCTGGGAACTTGCCGGGCTAACGATCGTAAGGCGGCGCGCATGACTTGCGAGCAGGGGAGACTATTGCTGCAAACGCGGCATGAGCATCGAGGAAATGCGGACCATGGGATCGTTTGGCGATCGGCTTCGGCGGGAGCGGGAGATGAGAGGCGTGTCGCTGGACGACATCGCCGAGGCTACCAAGATCGGGACCCGGCTGCTGCGCGCACTGGAAGAGGAACATTTCGAGTTGCTACCCGGCGGCATCTTCAACAAGGGCTTTGTTCGAGCCTACGCCAAGTATCTGGGGCTGAACGAAGAAGAGATGGTCGCCGATTATCTGCAGGCGGCAGGCGAATCAATGCCCGATCCCCGTGTAATCGCCGAGCAAAACGCGATCTCGCATCGATCGCTCGGATGGCGACGTGGGCGGTTCGCGCATGGCTGGGTTTCCCATTATTCCGGTACTGATTCTGCTTTGTCGTGATCGCGGCCGGAGTCGGGGGATGGCACGTCTACCAGGACCGCATGCACGAGCGGCGAGCCCAGACAGGATGCCCAGCGCGCCGCTAGCACGCCTCCGCCCGCCAGCACGACGCCCGCAGTCCGGTGCCGCTGCAGAGCCCGCGCAAACTGACTACGCAAGCAGGGCCGGCAGCGACTGGGCAGAGCGACCGCCGGCAGCGACGCCGGAGACCGGCTCTGGAATCGCCGTGACGCAACCGGGAACGCAACCATCGGCTGACCTGAGTGTCTGCCGCCAAAACGGCGTCACCGCCGGATCCGGCACGAGTAAGACTGCCGACAACGCTGCGACCGCGCCGATACTTCGGGTGCGGCAACGGCTCGAACGCTGGCGCTCAAGCATTTGAAGTGACAGTGAAGCCACGGGACAAAGCTTGGGTGTCGATCAAGGCCGACGGCAAGATCGCGGTGCGTGGCATCATCGGACCTCCGGACGTGAAGACGATTCGGGCTAACGACCAAATCGTCTTCTGGACGGGAAATGCCGGGGCGGTGGATGTCACGTTCAACGGGCAACCGGTTCCGCTATCACGGCGGCCCCAATGAAGTGGCAGTTCTGGTCATCACTCCAAAGGGAGCAACGGCGGCGAAACCCGCGTGCGGCAAGTCGTACCCAGTAGCCTGACGAAGGGCCGACTCATGAAGAACACCGCCGAAAACGTCGTTCGCATCGAAGCTGCGGCCCTGCATGCCCTGGCGGATCGCATCGCCGGGCCCATGGCGGCGGATTTTGAGCGGGCGATTGAATTGCTGTTTGACTGCTCGGGCCGGGTGGTCGTGACCGGCATGGGCAAGAGCGGACTCATCGCGCGCAAAGTGGCGGCAACATTGAGCTCGACCGGAACTCCGGCGTTATACCTGCATCCGGCGGAGGCCATGCATGGCGACCTGGGAATGATCGTGCGCGGCGATGCGGTGTGGCGCTTTCAGCCAGCGGAGAGACAGCAGAAATCCTACAGTTGCTGGCAACGGTGAAGCGGCTGGGAATCCGGCTGATCAGTCTTACCTGCGACGACCTGTATTCGCCGGCAATGGCAGATCGAAGGCGCTCCACGCTGGCGCAGGCCGCGGATGTTGCGCTAGATTGTTCCGTCGCCAGTGAAGCTTGCTCATTCGGACTGGCACCGACAGCGTCCACGACCACCATGCTCGCACTGGGCGACGCTCTGGCAGTAGCACTCTCGCAAAAGCGGGGCTTTCGAGAAGAGGACTTCGCCAGCCTGCATCCGGGAGGCAAACTGGGCAAGCGGCTAAGCCGGGTCTCGACGCTGATGCACAGTGGCGATGCGCTGCCCTGCGTATCGCCTTCCACACCTATCAGCCAGGTGATCTACGAAATGTCGCGCAAGGGACTGGGGATGACCACCGTTATCGACGACGGACGGCTGGCTGGTCTCATCAGCGACGGCGATTTGCGGCGGCTGCTGGAGCGGCACGGCAAAGAAGTCTTCGACCTCACCGCGGAACAGTGCATGACGCGCAACCCGACATCCATCGGCCCGGATGCCTTCGCCATTGCGGGCCCTCGACATCATGGAGCAGAAAGAAGATCACTTCCCTTCCCGTGGTGGACGGACTCGGGCACACTTCTCGGCGTGCTGCATCTGCACGATTTGTGGGGCACGGAGATGGTGTAGTCGCGCCGTGCGTCCACACACTCTGTCAGCGAAACTACATCGTGCCTTCAGGTTCAAGCACAGGAGACTCACCGACAGCAGTGCCGACGACCTGCGAGGCATCGGCTGCATCAGCCGACCCCTTCCTCGATCTCACTGCGCCACCACGACAAAAATGTTGGTGAACAACACGACGGTGAAAGCCATTGCCGGCAGGTAGAAGAACTGCTGTCCCCTGGCAGCCAGCACTTGCAATGCAAGGACTGCGGTAATCAATCCGCGCGGAAACATCAACATAAGCAACTCCTTGTCAGCCGCCGTGATATCACGCACGGACCAACTGGTGGCGCGCACCGCCAGCCAGCGCGCCAACACAAGAGCAGCCAGAATACCGAGGATCGGCAGCACGTAGGCACGTCCCACCAATTGCGCCATCATGCCCAAGAGAACAAAGAAAAATGAGCGGACGAGGAAGGTGAGTTCGGAATGAAAGGCCAGCATTCGCTTACCCTTCTGCGTCATTTCAGCCGTCCGCGGCATATTCGCCAGAGTCAAGCCAAATACGAGTTCTGCCAGCAACCCGCTTCCACCGGCAAAACGCCCAAGGGCAAAGACACCGAGGACGGTCCCCAGATTCAAGGCGTTGCTGAATTGCTGGTCGGCCAGGAGCGGGAAAATTCGCCACCAGGCGACGCCGGCCGCGATGCCCAAGGCAACGTCGGCCAACACGTGGTGGCCGAACCCGGTTAAGAGCCCCTGCACCACAGGTGCGCCGCTGTTTAGGCCCATGAGCGTACCGACCGTCAAGACCGCAATGATTTCGCCTAGCGATGATTCCAGGGTAAGGGTGATCTTGACGGGGGAGGGTGCATCCATTTGCTGGATCGCGGGCAGCACAACCGCGGCGCTGGTGGAACCCAAGACGGAGCCGAGTAAAGCTCCGTCCACCCATGAGAGGTGCAGCGAATACCTGGCAACGGCAGCCACCAGTCCGACAGTCAACCCGTAGCTAACCAGCGCCAGGAGTAATCCGCCCGGCGAATATCGAATCGCTTCCTTCAGGCGTAGCTCAATCCCGCCCTCGAAAAGGATGAGGATCAAGGCGAGCATGCCAAGGATGCGCGTCATGTTCTGCAAATTCGAGGGATCGACCCAATGCAGAACGGGACCGATACCCACTCCAATCACCAACAAAACAATGATGTCGGGCACTCGCGTCCAGCGCGAAAGGCGGTTAGCCACAACGGCTACGATCAAGCAGCGCGGCAGGTAATCCGAAAATGCGTACCATGTCCATAGGGGTCAGTGAACCTGGATGAGGATTTGCACTATCTTGCTTGATTCCCCGCCAAAATGCCAGAACTTGAAGAGTGGCGGGAGCGAATAAGGCTCAGCGCCGTTCGGTCAAACTGAAGCGACCAATTCAAGGAGAATCTTCTGCACTCGGCGGGGCGGGCAAGGAGTCGCGAGCTAGTCGCCCGCCTGCATTTTGTTGCAACGGTAGTGCTGCTCGGGGAGGGAGCGCAACCGATCTGCTGCGGCTTCGGGAGTGATGTCACGCTGCGGAGCGTCGAGCAGTTCGTACCCCACCATGAATTTCCTGATGGTCGCCGAGCGCAAAAGTGGCGGGCAGTAATGCGCATGCAGGTGCCACTCGGGATGAGGCATGCCGTCGGTGGGCTGTTGATGGATCCCCATCGTGTAAGGGAAAGACGCCTCGAAGAGGTTGTCGTAGCGAGTAGTGATGCGCTTTAACATTTCCGCCAGTCCACTTCGCCCGGCGTCGTCAAGCGCAGACAGGTCGGCGACGTGGCCCTTGCTGCACAGAAGCAATTCAAACGGCCATACCGCCCAGAACGGAACTAGCGCGACAAAGTGCTCGTTCTCACATACGATGCGCTCGCCGGCGGCGCGCTCCAGTTCCACATAATCACAGAGCATGCAGGCGTGCCTGCGATTGAGATACTCCGCCAGCGCGGCTTGCTCTTTGCGCGGCTCGTTGGGAATGGTCCGGTTGGCCCAGATCTGCCCGTGAGGATGGGGATTACTGCAGCCCATCATTTCGCCACGGTTCTCGAAAATCTGCACATGGTTGATGAGTGGCATGGCGCCCAAATCGCGATACTGTGCGGCCCATACGTCCACCACGGAGCGAATTGCGTGCACATCCATTTCGGCCAGCGCCAGATCATGGCGCGGCGAAAAGCACACCACACGGCAGACGCCGGGCTCCGCTTCCGCCAGCAAAAGCCCCTGTTCACCGTCGCTGAGACGTATCGGCGAGACGTCGGGCTTCATGGCGGCGAAATCATTGTCGAAGACAAACGTTGTATCGTACGACGGATTCCGCACTGCGCCCACACGCTGATTGCCCGGGCAAAGGTAACAATGGGGATCGTAGCGAAGGCCGCGCTCCTCGGGCTCGCGCTCGGTCTGTCCTTGCCACGGGCGCTGCGCCCGATGTGGCGAAACCAGCACCCAGTCACCGGTCAAAGGGTTATAACGGCGGTGCGGCACATCACGAATCGGCATCAAGTCGATCATGCTTGTTGCGCTCCAACTTCCGCGGCCCCATCTGAGGCCGTGCCAACATAGATTTCCGGTTTCTTTCCAGTCGCCCTTTGATACTGCTGCGAAATCTCGGACGAAAACGACTCGACAGCCTCTGCCACTACCAAATTCACGGTGCACCCGCCAAATCCTCCGCCGGTCATACGCGCACCGAAGACGCCGCCGCACTGGGCGGCCAACTCCACCAACAGGTCAAGCTCGGGGCAGCTGACCTCGTAATCATCACGGAGGCTGACATGTGATGCGTACATCAGTTTTCCAAACAGGCGGAGATCGTCATTCTTAAGAGCGACAGATGCCTCCTGGGTGCGGGCATTTTCACTCACCACGTGACGGCAGCGGCGGTAAATGCGCTCCGGCATGTCGCCGGAATACTGCTCCAACTGTCGCATGTCGACATCGCGCAACGCGCGGACGGTCGGCAAGTTGCGCCGAAGAAGCTTCACGCCTTCTTCGCAGTCGGCGCGGCGGCGGTTATATTCGCCTCCTGCCAGTTCGTGCTTCACCATGCTGTTGCAAATTACGATGCGGACGGAGTCGGGAATCGGCACGGGTTCATATGCCAGCGTACGGCAGTCGAGCAGCAGAGCATGATTCGCCTGGCCGAAAATTGATATGAACTGATCCATGATGCCGCACTGGGTACCCGCATATTCGTGTTCAGCGCGCTGGCAGAGCGACGCGATCTTACCGCGGTCGAGATGGGCCCCGGCAGCGGCGAGCAGGGCAAAAGCCGTGGACACCTCAATCGCCGCCGACGAACTGAGGCCGGCGCCAATGGGAATTTCGCCCTTGATGACCAGGCTTGCGCCCGCGATGGCCAAGCCGTGCGCCTGCAGCACGGCGGCCACGCCACGCACGTAGTCACTCCAATGGCCGGTTGGGCCAGGCGGTAAGGCTGCTATGTCAAGGTCAACGGTCTCGTTAAAGTCGAGGGAATACACGCTGAGCCGTCGGTCGCTGCGGTTCCCGACGGCCACATAGGTATAGAACCCCAGCGCGGCCGGCATCACGAACCCTTCGTTGTAGTCGGTGTGCTCCCCGATCAGATTCACACGGCCCGGAGCGCGAAATATCCGATACGTACCCTCAAACCTGCGGGCAAATTCGTATGCAACAAGTTGGGCGGCCGGGCTGGCGTAACTGAAGGAATCCGTCTCTGGCATATCTACGTGACGCAGCCACTCAACGCAAAGTGAAACACCATACTAAGCGCCGCACGTGGGGTGTGGCCAAGAACGATTTGCGGGGGACAAGGAAAGTTACGTCTGGCAGGTTGCCCCGGTCGAAATGAGTGGCTTCTGGCTCTCAGGAGACTCCGGAGGTCCCTGTGCCGCAAAGGTCGCTGCCCTATGAGTCCGGTCGCTCAGTGCTCGCCCGTATATTGTCACTGGCACTGTTGGGCAAGCGGGTCTCCGGTGGCTCGCTGTCGCCGCAGCCCAGCTATTTCGTCGCAACCAAAAACAGCCACCCGAATGCGATTCCGAGACTTGCCAACGGACGGACCAACAGATTACTTTCTCTTCGAAAACTGCGGAAACGCTCAGAATCTCGTGCCTGCAAGCTATTCCCATTTTGAAACTCAGAAGGACGGGACGGCGCCCGTGTCGCACTGAGTCAGAGGCCAGCTAAGAATGGTAGTTACTAAAGTTTCCGATAGTTGAAACTAAAGTTTGGCGGCTAGTGATTCCCTTGGCAGCGATTGGCCCGTTCGGGTGGAAAATTAGAAACGTACGGGATGAAGGATGTCCCCTGCCGGCATACCGGTCGGCGACGGCGCTTGCTTCCCGTGCCTTACGTACGCGGATTTGGTCGGCGTTGGTATCTGGCCATGCAAACTGATGAGATTGCCGATGGATTCCACCCCGACTCCGGCAGCCGGGTCCTGGTGGTCGATGACGACGTACCGCTGGCGCAGCTTTTGCGTCAACAATTGGAGAACCAGTCGTACAGCGTCACCATGGCGCATGACGGCGAGGCAGCGCAGCAGGCTATTCGGGATGGCCGATTCGATCTCGTGATATTAGACCTAAACTTGCCAAAGCTGGATGGGATGTCACTGCTGCAGCGGATCCGGCCTACCCAGCCGCGACTGCCCGTACTAGTGTTGACCGCCCGAAACCGAGTGGCTGACCGTGCACTCTCTCTGGACACCGGCGCCGATGACTGCATGGTTAAGCCGTTCTCATTTGTGGAGTTATATGCAAGGGTACGGGCGCTGCTTCGCCGCAGCTCCGGCCCGGTAAGTCGGGTGTCGCAGGTTGCCGACCTGGTGTTGAATCGTGAACAGCGCAGGGTGGATCGCAACGGCCGCCACATTGAGCTGACGGCACGGGAATTCGACCTGCTGGAGTTCTTGATGAGGAATGCAGGACGGCCGGTCCCGCGCTCGATCTTGATGGAGGAAGTCTGGAACCTGCCATTCGATCCGTCGACAAATGTGGTCGACGTATACGTGAAATATGTACGCGACAAAGTGGATTTCGAGGGAGAACGAAAGTTGGTCCGCACGGTTCGCGGTGTGGGGTACATGCTTGCCGACGATTAGCCGAAATTCGACGCCCGTGACGAGCTACTTTGCCGGCGCCGCCCCCAATATGCTGGAGGCCTTATCGGAAGGCATGCACATCATGACCCAGCCGCTCACCGTGCTGCGCGCCACGCTGGAGATTGCAGCCGGTAATGCGTGTTCAATCAGTCAATACCAGCACGCGATCGACAGTTCCCTGGCAGAGATATCGCGCCTCTCCGAAGCCATGGGATTCGTGCACGAGCTGGTCAGGATTGCCCGCGACGTTCCAGAGCCGTCAGCGATGGATCTGGCAGGGATGGTGGCCACGGTCAAGGAAGACCTTGAGTGCGTCCTGGAAACGGCGCATATCGCCGTTGAAATCGATTTTCCCGAAGATCTTCCCACTGTGCTGGCCTGCCCTTCGCGAATGCGGCAGTGCCTGTTTTACCTTATGCAGCACGCGGTCGGGGTTTGCCGCTCCGGTGGAACGATCGAGCTTGCCGCCCGAAGTTGGAAAAGCGAGGTACATCTGGTGCTGCGACAGTGGAGCAGCGAGGCGCCACACTGTAAAGACTCAGATTGGAAACATGGGTTGTGGGGCAACGTCATCCCAGCTCTTATATTGGCGGAAGCATTGGCAAGAGGCCAGGGAGGCCGGTTGGAGTGGCACGCGCAGCCGTTTGCCGCCTGTTTGTCCCTGCGTGTCAGTCATGATCCAGCGTCCCGACGGGGGGCCATGCATGTCTAGCCCTCATCAATTTCTCATCGGTCGGCCGGAGATTTTGGCATGAGCAGCGCTGCACGGATAAATGCTGCCAGTTCGCAGATGCGTCTCGTATCGACCGTACCAGTGGTCGTGGTGAGCGCAAACCCGGCGCTGCGGCAGGACCTGGCAAGGCGGTTGGGCTCGGCGCACTGGGCGGTCAGAGAAGCCGAAAGCGGCGCCGACGCCCTGCTGAAATTGGAAACGACCGGAGGAGACCTGCTTTTGCTAGATCCCGTGCTGCCGGACCTGGAACCGGGCGAGTTTCACGCGCTGGTAGCGGAGCAGTTCCCCCATGTCCATGTGGTCACGGTGAACCCGCAGACAGGACAGCCCCTGCTGCGGTCATCATCGCCCAGCGCTTTGGCGCTGCAGGCTGTCGAGGAGTTAGAACGCAGCGGAGCGTTGCAATCGTTTCAGGTGCAAACGGCGAACAGCGAAACTCTCGATTCGAGCACCGGGCTGCCAGGTATGATCGGCGATTCGGCAGTAATGCAGAGGGTCTACTCCATTACGCGGCTGGTGGCGAAACGCAATACCACGGTGGTTGTGCTGGGCGAGAGCGGCACCGGAAAGGACTTGCTGGCCCAGGCCATACACCTGCTGAGCCCACGACGATCGAACCCGTTTGTAATTATCAATTGTGCGGCAATTCCCGAAGCGCTGCTGGAAGCCGAACTGTTTGGCTATGTTAAAGGTGCGTTCACTGGCGCCGTACAGTCCCGCATGGGGCGCATTCACGCCGCGCAAGGCGGGACTTTGTTCCTGGATGAAATTGGCGAAATGCCGCTGGCTTTGCAGTCCAAATTGTTGCGATTTCTGGAACAGGGAGAGGTGCAGCGGCTGGGCAGCAATGACAATTTTCGAGTGGATGCGCGGGTAATCGCCGCCACCAACATGGAATTGCGCAAGCGGGTGGAGGCCGGGGCTTTTCGCGAGGACCTTTACTATCGGCTGGCGGTGTTCTCGATTAAGCTGCCGCTGTTAAGCCAGCGGATCGAGGACCTGCCATCTCTGGCCTGCAGCTTCGCTCAGAGGTTTTGCCCGGGCGTTGTTTTGTCGGCCGAGGCGCTGTCGATTCTGCAGCAACACACTTGGCCGGGAAATGTGCGTGAATTGCGCAACGTGATGGAGCGGGCCAGCATCCTGGTGGAAGACGGCCGCGAGCTCAAGCCGGAGCACATCATTATGTGAGCCGTGAAGGCCTCGCCCGTTTGGCATCCCTCGTGCATGGAAGCTAGGCAGATGTTGCCTACTTCTCATCCCGTTCCAATCCTTCGCGCCGCCAAGCCCGCTCCGGCCGGGGCGGTTGCCTTGGCCGATGCCTTTTCCGAGTTCGCTGCCGCAGCCGAGCGGCTGGAACATTCCTATCAAGAGCTGCAAACCGAAGTGAGTCAACTGCGGGCGACCTTAGCTGAGCGCAGCCGGGCGCTGTGTACCAGCCGGGCGGAAAACTCGCGAATGAAGCTGACGCTGCGCCAGATCCTCGATTCCCTGCCCTGCGGCGTGCTGGTCGTGGAGGATGGCGTTCGGGTCAGCCTGAGCAATCCGGAAGCACGGCGGCTACTGGGTGTTCGACGCGAGCTGATGTCGTGCCTAGAAGACCTGCCGGGCGCTGGCCGGGCGCAGCTGCAGGCGATTCTGCACGACTTTGAGCCGACGAGTACGGAAATTGAGTTTTGCCTGCCCAATCGCCCGGAGAAGCAGTGGCTGGCGGTGCGCTGTCGGCAGCTGGCGGGAGATGCATCCGGTTCGGCGGCAGGTTACGGCAAGGCAACTATCCGTCGTCAAACCATCCTGATTGTGCGCGATACGACCAGCCAAAGGAAGCTCGAAGAGGATCGGGAGGCAGCCCGCAACGTTCTGGCGTTGGCGGAAATGTCGGCGGTGCTGGCGCATGAGATTCGCAACCCGCTGGCCAGCCTGGAGCTCTTCGCGGGGCTGATTGACGACAGTGGCGGTGGGCAGGGGCATGCAGCACAACTGCGAGCGGGGATACGGACCTTGTCGGCGACGGTCAACAACGTCCTCCGTTTTCATAGCGGAGGTACGCTGCAACGCGTACCGCTGATGCTGGCCGAGTCGCTAAGCAGCGCCGCGGAGTTTGTCCGTCCGCTGGCGGAGCAGCGGAGGATCGACCTCTGGCTGCAGGTGGAAGCTGAGAACTTAGTCATCTGCGGCGACCATAACGCCCTGCAGCAGGTTTTTCTGAACCTGTCTTTGAATGCTTTCCGGCATACAGCAGCGGGCGGCTGGCTGCGGGTCACGGCCAGTCGCACCCAACGTTGCCAGGAGGCGCGAGCGCGCGTGGAATTTGCTGACAACGGCTGCGGCATCGAGACCTCGCTGCAAGCCCGCGTGTTTGAGGCCGGATGCAGCGGCGACGGCCAGACGCCCGGACTCGGACTTGCGGTCTGCCGCCGGGTCGTCGAACAGCATGGCGGCACCATCGAGGTGAAAAGTGAGATGGGCCGAGGCACGACATTCATTCTGGAGCTTCCCATCAAGTCATGACCGTGCAAGCACAATCCGTATTGGTGGTGGACGACGAACCCGGCATGCGCGCGGCGCTGGTAGCCAATTTTGAGCGCGATGGCTGGCAGGTAGAGAGTGCCTCGGGAGCGGCTGAGGCGATGCGCAAGTTCGGCCAGTGCCGTTATCCGCTGGTAGTGACTGACGTGCGGATGCCGGACGGCGACGGCCTGCACGTGATGCGCAGCGTCCGGCAGACGGCGCCCGCCACCGCAGTGATTCTACTGACTGCGTTTGGGTCAGTGCCGGAAGCGGTGCTGGCGGTTCAGGGCGGCGCGTCAGACTACCTGGTAAAACCCTTTTCTTTTGAACAGCTGAAGACGGCGATTGCCCGAGTGATGGTAGCCAATACGTGCAGCCGGGCTGTGACGAGCGGCCAGCGCGCACCGATAATAGGCGAATCCCCTGCCCTGTTGCGGGCAGTAGAGCGTGCCGCGGCGGCCGCCCGCACCGATGCCGACGTGCTGATCGAGGCTGAGAGCGGCACAGGCAAGGAGTTGCTGGCACGCTTCGTTCACGAAAGCGGCTCGCGTCGTACCAAGCCGTTTGTGGCCTTAAACTGTGCCGCCGTGCCGGAAACATTGCTGGAGACCGAACTCTTCGGACATTCCCGCGGAGCCTTTACCGGCGCGGTCGCGGCCAAGCCGGGCAAGTTCGAACTGGCCGGAGGGGGCACGCTGTTGTTGGATGAGGTCGGTGAAATGCCTGCCTGCCTCCAGCCCAAGCTGCTGCGAGTACTGCAAGAGCGCGAGTTCGAGCGGGTAGGCGAAACCCGAACGGTGCCGCTGCAGGCGCGCATCATCGCCACCACCAACGTTTCGCTGCGCGCGCTGGTAGAAGCTGGAAAGTTCCGGGCTGACCTTTACTTCCGGCTCAACGTGATACCCCTTACCCTGCCTCCTCTGCGCGAACGCCGCGCCGACATTCCGGTGCTGGCGGAACACTTTGCCAGGCAAATCGCGGCGCAGTCGGGACGGCCCGCTCCGCACCTGACCGCCGACTTTCTGACCCGGCTTATGGAGCATTCCTGGCCGGGCAACGTGCGCGAGTTGCTCAACCTCATGCGGCGGACGCTGGCGCTGAATCCGGTCAGCGAGCTCGACGCCGGATGCCTTGATGAAGAATGTTTCTCGCCGGTGGTGGCGAGCACCGGGATGCAGAAAGCCGCCGATGTGCTTCAAGTGCTGATGCCGGGCATGCCGATGCGCAGCCTGGAGCGGCAGTTACTGGAGAAGACCCTGCTGGAAACCGGCGGCAACCGCACCCATGCCGCAGAGATGCTGGGCCTCAGTGTGCGCACGATCCGCAACAAGATCCGCGAGTACGGACTGCCTCCGAGGAGGTACGCCTGACCATGGCATCGACACCCATACTGCAACTAGTGCAAGGCTTCCTGGGCCTGGTCTCGGACCGGCACCAGTTGATCACCGCGAATATGGCCAACATCGATACGCCCGGGTATCACACCCAGGACATCGACTTCCGTAACGAGCTCCACCGGGCGATGGACACCGGAGGAGCGGCCACCACGCCGGTAAGCCATACCGTGTCCGGCTTATTGCAGCGCCCGGACGGCAACGACGTCAACCTCGACCGGGAAAGCCTGCTGCTGGCGGAAACCCAGATGCAGTACCAGATCGGGGTGCAGGTGGTGCGCTCCGAATTTCACCGGCTGCTCAGCGCCATCAATGAAGGGAAATGATCATGAGCCTGTTTTCGACACTGGAAATCAGCGGTTCGGCGCTGGCTGCCGAGCGGGCGCGGGCCGACATTGTAGCCGCTAACCTGGCCAACGCAGAAACCACGCACACCGCAGAGGGAGGCCCGTTCCGGCGGAAGATGGCGGTGTTTTCGGGAGCGGGTACTTCTGCATTCCGGTTGCTGCTGGCGGGTTACAACCGTGTGGCAGGACGAACCCCGGGCACGGTCCGGCTGGTGCAGGTGGCGGAAGACACGACTGCGCCGGTGATGCGCTACGAACCTGGGCATCCCGACGCCAACCCCTCGGGGTTTGTGGCCTATCCCAACGTCAATCCAATCCAGGAGATGGTTGACCTGATGGGCGCGGTCCGGGCCTATCAGTTGAATGCCTCGGCGGTCACCGCCTCCAAGCAGATGATCCAGCAGTCGCTCGACATCTTGAAGTAGGCGCCCGCAGGCGCTGGCGAGGTGCAGTATGAGCAACACCATTTCCGGCAGCTCCGTGCAACCGCTGATTTACGAGCCGCGGACACCGTCTCAGCCGGATGCTGGGCAGCGCCCCGGCGGCTTCGAAGATGCGCTTCGCGGCGCCATTGACCAGGTGGAGGAGTTGCAGGCGAACTCCGACCAGCAGATCAGCTCCCTGTTGCAGGGAGAGCGGGGCGACGTGCACAACGTGATGATCGCGATCGAGAAGGCCGATGTGGCCTTCCAGCTGATGATGCAGGTGCGCAACAAGATCGTGAATGCCTATCAGCAGGTTTCGCAGATGCAGTTCTGAGGCGGAGCTAGGAAAGTATGGCCGAGGTGCGCAAGGCGATCGAGCAGATCAACCTCTTCTGGCAAGAGCTGAGCCTCCGCCAGCGCTTCGTGTTGCTGGGCGGTGGCGTGGTGACCCTGGTGCTTCTGGGGCTGTTCGTCCGCCAGCTGGCCACACCGACGTACAAGGTGCTGCTAACCGGTCTGACGCCGTCTGATGCTCAAGCCATCGCGGCGCAGTTATCGGCTAAGAATATCCCTCACCAATTAGACCAGGCGGGAACCACTCTCAGCGTGCCTGCCGAACAACTCGACGCGGCACGACTGGAGGTCGCGTCCGAGGGAATGCCGCACAGTGGTCGGCTGGGGTTCGAGATCTTCGACAAGGTATCTTGGGGCCAAACCGAGTTCGACGAAAAGGTGAATTACCAGCGTGCACTGGAGGGCGAACTGGAACGCACGATCCAGGAGTTGCGCGATGTGGAGACGGCCCGCGTGCATCTGGTGCTGCCGGCGGAGTCGGTATTTGTCGACCGGCAGAGAACCGCGAAGGCCTCGGTGATCCTGAAACTGCGCCGGGGCGCGCTTTCCCCCGAGGCGCAAGTTTCGATTGCACGGCTTTTGTCAGGGGCCGTGGATGGGCTCTCACCCGACAACGTGGTGGTGATTGACGCCGATACCAACCGTCCGCTCGGGCAATCGGGCCGTGATGCCTCGGCGGAGGGCGGCCTGGACGAGCAGTTGACGCAACGGCTCTTGGCGACACTGGCGCCGGTGCTGGGGCCGGAACACTTCCGCGCCAGCGTTAATGTGGAGTTCGATCCCAGCACGCTGGAAGAGAGCCAGGAACGCTACGATCCGGCAGCTACCGTCACACTCTCGATGCAGCGCTCGGAAGAGCGCGTGGGCGGAAGCACGGTAGGCGGTGTGCCGGGGACCTCGAGTAATGTACCCGGAGCCAAGGCAGATGCTGCGTCCAGTGTCACGGGAGATGGGAACCAGAACAGCAAGACTGAGAGCGCGACCTACGGAGTCAATAAAACGGTTCGCCGGACATCGGAGCCAGCGGGTCGCATTCGCCGCATCACGGCTGCGCTGCTGGTGGACGACATGGTGGAAACCCGCCAAGACAACGGAAAGAGCGTCGCGGCACGGAAGCGATGGACTCCCGAGGGTCTAAAGCAGGTGCAGGAGTTGGCGCAGGCGGCCCTTGGGCTCGATGCCGCCCGGGGCGACCTGGTGAGCGTCCAGAACATTTCCTTCGACCAGCCAGTGCCGGCCCCTCTACCGGCACCGCCGTGGCCGGAGCGCATTCGGACTTTGCTCAACGATTGGTCGAACCTGGTGCGATATGGAATCATCGTGCTGCTGTTCGGGGCAACGTATGCCCTGATCATCCGGCCGATCAAGAGCCAGGCAATCATGACGATGAAAGAATTACCGGCACAAAAACGCCGGTCGGTCAGCTCGGTCGCGGGCGAAGCACCGGCGTTGGGACTTTCCGGCGACGGCTTGGCGGCGCTCGCCGTGCCTCCGGAGAAAGCCAAGTTGCTGAAGAAACAGGTGCTCGACAAGGTGAAACACGAGCCGCAGTCCAGCAGTCAACTGGTGAGGACTTGGCTGCGCGAGGAACCACGGTGAACCCGACACCCGCGGGAACACAAATCTCGGGTGTCCGCAAGGCCGCCATCCTGATGGCGGTACTGGGCGAGGAGGGTGCCTCCGCCGTCTTCCGCAACCTCTCCGAAGACGATGTGCAACGAATCACCGAGGAGCTTTCGTCGCTGGGCCAGGTGCCCGTCGAGGTGGCCCAGCAGATCCTGGAGGAATATTACCAACTGGCCATCACCCAGGAGTATATGGCGCAAGGCGGACCCGATTACGCCAGCAAATTGCTCCTGAAGGCATTCGGCGAAGAAGGAGCGCGGCACCTGCTGGAGCGGGTAACGCAGTCGCAGAAGATGACCGCCAACAAAGTGGAGTCCTTGCAGCAGGCAGACCCGCAGCAACTGGCAAAGTTTCTGGAGGGCGAGCACCCGCAGACTCTGGCACTGATTCTGGGGCATCTGGAGGCAAAGCAGGCGGCCACTCTGCTGATGAAGCTGCCAGCCGACGTTCGCGCCGAAGCCGTGAAGAGGCTGGCGCACTTGCGGCAGTTTTCGCCTGAAATGGCAGAGCGGGTCTCCGTGATCCTGAACCGACGACTGCAATCGTTAGGCGAGCAGCGGCAACGCACGTACTCCGGCTTTAAGAGCGTGGCCGAGTTGATGAACCGCCTGGAAGGGGACACGGCGCGCTCCATCCTGGAGTCCATCGAACAGGAAGAACCCAAGCTGTCGCTGGAGATCCGCGGACTGATGTTCACCTTTGAGGACTTCCTGCAAGTTCCAGAACAATCGTTGCGCGAATTGATGGGGCAGATCGATAAGCGCATTCTGGCCGTCGCGCTGAAAGGAGCCACCGAAGAGTTGCGAACCTGCATTTACCGCACGATGTCATCCCGCGCGGTGGAGATGATGAAGGAAGAAATCGAGGTACTGGGCCCGGTGCGCGGCCGGGACGTGGCCAAGGCTCAACAGGAAATTGTCACCATCGCCCGCAAGCTGGAGGCTGAGGGCAAGCTGGTCCTGAAAAATGACACCAATGATGAATACATCGTTTAGCGCTTCGCCGGTGTCCGGCGCCGCCATGCTCATCGCAGCGCTGGAATATCCGGAGGTTGGTTTCGACCTTCCTGGTGCCTCTGCGCCTTTGGAAGACAGTATCGAATCGGCGCCGGAGGACTCTCCCGTGCGCTTGTCGCTCACGGAGGAAGAACTCGAGGCCCGGTTGCGGCAGGCTGCAACCGAAGCCCGGGGCAACACAGAGCGCGAATTGCAGCAGGAGTTCGCGCGGCGGCTGGACGCCGAGAAACTACGTCTTGGCGAGGTGATTACGGCTTTCCAGCAGGAGCGGTCTGAATACTACGCACGGATCGAGCCGGAGCTGGTCAATCTTATTCTCGCCGTGGCGTCGAAAATCCTGCACCGTGAAGCCCGTGTCGATCCTATGTTGCTGGCTGCGCTGGCCAAGGTGGCGGTGGAGAACCTGCAGCAGCGTTCCAACGTAGTGCTGCGGGTGGCGCCTGAGTCGTGCGCCGAATGGCGGGAGTTTTTCGCCGCGCATCTGCCGGGAACGAAAGTCGAAGTGCTCGAAGACTCTCAACTAGGGTCCGACGGTTGCCTGCTGGAAACCGAGCTTGGCGCCGCCGATGTCGGGCTCGACGCGCAGCTCAAAGAAATTGAGCGCGGCTTCTTCGATCTGCTGGCCAAGCGTCCGGATCCGCGATGAACTTTGCCACCCTCAAACCGTATGAGAACTGGCTGCGCCGCTGCGCCACCCTGCGCTGGGAAGGCCGGGTGCAGCAGGTGCTGGGGAACCTTATTGAGTCGGCTGGCCCGTTTTGCTCTGTGGGTGAATCGTGCGAGATTCTAAGCGCCCAGGGCCGAAGTTATTCCGGAGAGATTGTCGGCTTTCGGGGTTCGACCATTCTGTCGATGTCGGTGGAGCGACCGCAGGGAATCCGGTTCGGCGACCGCATCGTCACCTGGGGTACCCGCCCGTCACTGCGCGTGGGCGCGGAGATGTTGGGCCGGGTGATCGACGCCACCGGCAATCCGCTGGATGCCATGAGCGAATACCGGGCGTCAAAGACGGTGCAAGTGGACGGGCCAGCGCCGTCGCCCCTCGACCGTGTTCCCATCCGCGAAGCGCTGAGCTGTGGGGTGCGGGCCATCGACGGGTTTGTGACCTGCGGACGCGGGCAACGGTTGGGCATCTTTGGCGGCAGCGGCGTCGGCAAGAGCACCCTGATTGGAATGATGGCGCGCGGCACCAACGCTGACATGACCGTATTGGCACTGGTGGGCGAGCGGGGCCGTGAAGTCGGAGAGTTTCTTGAAATTCTCGGGGAGGAGGGCCGGCGACGGTCCGTGGTCGTGGTTTCGACCTCGGACCAGTCTCCGTTGCTGCGCATCCGCGCCGCCCTGACGGCCACGGCGGTAGCCGAATACTTCTGCGGCTTGGGAAAAAACGTGCTCCTGGTGGTTGATTCGGTGACCCGTTTTGCCATGGCCCAGCGTGAGATCGGGTTGGCCGCGGGAGAACCGCCCACGGCCAAGGGATATACGCCGTCCGTCCTCAATATGCTCGCGCGCCTGGTGGAGCGCGCTGGCCGGTTCACGCACGGCAGCATCACAGCCTTCTACACGGTCTTGATGGAAGGCGACGACCAGCAGGACCCGGTGGTAGACACCGTCCGGTCTCTGCTGGACGGCCACATCCTGCTGGACCGGGCGCTGGCTACGCGCAATCACTATCCCCCCATCTCCATACTGGATAGCCTGAGCCGGCTGATGCCCAACGTGACCGACCCCAATCACTTGCAACAGGCCAAGGCCCTGCGGCAGTTGCTCGCGGCCTACGCTCATGCGGAGGACCTGATCCGCATCGGAGCCTACCAGAAAGGCGCGGACCCCGTGCTCGACAAGGCGATCGAGGTGCTTCCCGCGCTCAACAGATTCCTGCAGCAGCGTCCCGAAGAAATGCCGCAGTTTGCCGACTCGCTGCAACGCCTCCTCGCCCTGCCGAGCTAGCCGTGCCCTTTCATTTCCCGCTAGCCCCGGTTCTGAAACTTCGCGAGAGCCTGGAAGAACGCGAACTGCACCTCCTGGAGCAGACTCAGTTCCAGATCGCGCGCGCCGTCCGCCTACTGGAGGAACTGAGGAGCCAGCGTCACGCCGCGCTAGCCGTGCGGGAACGCCAGTTGGCATGCGGCTCGGTGGGGGCTGACCTGCATTGCAGCGAACACACTCAGCGCCAACTGCAGGAACAAGGCCAGGCGCTGGAGGCGAGTCTGGCCGAATTGCATCTCCGGCGAACCCAGCAGATGAAAATCTACGAACAGGCCAAACAAAACCGGCAGGCGCTCAGCGAGTTGCTCGAAGAGCAACAGGCGGCCTACCAGGACAAGTTGGCGCACCAGGAGCAGCGCAGAGCGGACGACCGTTTTCTGGCTCGCTTCCGGCGGGGATAGGCAAAGCTTGCCTGTTCTTGCCCGGCAAGCCTTGCCTACTGTGCCCACGGTTATAGGCACATCACACCCTTCTTTTATCGGCACGTCACCAAACACCTATTAGTTTTCAACGGGCTGGATGCGCGACCAATCGATCCTCCGGAGGCGTCGGATTGGCACCGCACTTGCACCATCCCGGTCGTGATACCAGTCACCGTTATGAGCGCCACGCAAAGTATCCCAGAACCCGGCTCGTCACTTGCGCCAGGGACAGGCGGTGAGACATTTCGCGACAGCCTGCAGCAGGCGGTAGAAACATCTCATGCGGGTACCGCTGCAGACACGACGGTTAGCGGAAAAGCATCGGTAAACCGGGCAGACGCTCAGAAGCAGCAGAGCCCCAAGCCGGATAGCCGTAAGCGGACACAAACAGAAGAGTCCTCCCCACCCGCGCTGGGATCTGTCGCAATCCCACAGCCAGTACCAGCCGGGTTCTCCAAACTACCGGCCAAAGGGAGCCCCTCAGTAACGGAAAACCCGGTCTGCGAATTGACCGAGCCGATGGGAACTTTAGTAAGCGGAATTGGCGATCTCGCGGTGCTGCGGATGGACGTTGCTCCAGGAGGCACCTCCACGATCTCACCCAACAAAGGCAAGAACGATTGTCCCGTCGAAGCGCAGAGCAGCGGGAATACGAATTGTGGCGGCGGAACGTCTGCGTCGCCAACGCTTCTTGCAGCCTCGAGCCAGGACGCGCTGGAGACCGTTGCTACAGCCGCGCCAACCGTACAAAACACCTTCACCCCCGCGACAGACGACTGCAACATGGCAAAGGAAGTTGGAGCGCACTCTGCGCTCGCCGGTATCTCAGGCATTCCGGGGATGGCGACTCCGCCAGGCATGCCAGCCGGCTCTGGCGATGTAGCTGCTACTCCCGGGGGCTCAATCGTAAAAATTCCCTTACCAGCACCGTCGGCCAATCACCAAGCGAACAGCGGCCAGCCGGAAGCCGTCGCGACCCCTACAGAAAAATCCCTAAAGTCAATGGTGTCCTCTCAGCCTCCGCTTCCCGTAAGCGACAGAGCCACTGGCGAAGGCAAAACGAAATCGATTCAAAAAACTGGCTCCAATGAGGGAAGCACGTCGGAAAACAAGAGCATGCAGAATGGTCCGGCGCCGCACGCCACGTCTCACGGCGAGAAGGACCACGACCGGGGGGATCCGGATACACTGCCTGCCGCCCGCCTCGCTGCAAATAATAGCGGCCATAGTCAGCCGCGCGCGACGCAGCCTGAAGCAATCCCCACATCATTGCATGCCCCCCTCACCGCCGAAACGGCAGGTGGCGCCCGAATTACTGGCCGCTTTGACGGCGCGAACGACGCAAAGCCCGCCACGGAACCACAGGAGTCCACCACGATGTCGTGGCGGGACGCAGCCAACAGCCATTTGCCCGACGGCACAGCCCTGCCAGTCACGGTGAATACCGCGCGACTGGTACAGCGCATCCAGGAATCGGAGATCAGCCTCAACGTGCGCTCGGCGGACTTCGGCAACGTCGCCATCCACACGGCGATGAGCCATGAACGGGTGTCAGCACAAATCTCACTCGAGCATCTCGACCTGGGCAAAGCGATCTCCAGTGAGGTCTCTGCCTTGCAGTCAAAGCTCAGCCAGGAGCACGGGGTACAGGCCAGCATCGAGGTGCAACAGCAGGGCCAGTCGTTTTTCGGAAACGGCGGGCAGCCGCAGCAACAGGCATGGCGGCAGCCGACCACAGTGGCACCCTTGGTCGGGCAGCAAGCGAGTCAGGCGGACATGGTTCCGTCGGCAGTTAACGATGACGGCCGTCTCGATGTCCGGGTGTAGGCAAGAGACGGGATCCAGCAAGCGGGAGGATACATGACAATTCAAGGAATTGCGACAAACTCAGCGGCCAGCGCGGCAGATTCTACATCGGCTGGCGCCAGCCAAAACTCGATGGGCAACCTGGACACAACCTTCCTGAACTTGCTCATTACCGAACTGCAATCACAGGACCCGACCGCCCCGATGGACGCCACACAGATGGTGGGCCAGATGGTGTCGCTCAACCAGCTCGACCAACTCATCGGAATTCACCAGATACTGGAAAGCACTTCCAACGCGGCGACAGCGAACAGCGCGCCGGCCCAAGGAGCCAACTGATGCCCCTCTTCTCGATTCCTCTCTCCGGACTGAACGCTCATTCCAACGAGCTTTCCATAATCTCCAACAACTTGGCGAACCTGAGCACGACCAGTTACAAGGACGAAGCAACTTCGTTCCGCGACTTGTTCTACCAGACCGTAGGTTCAACCGGGGGAGGCAACCCGGTGCAGATTGGAAACGGAGTACAAGTGGAGGCAGTGGCGGCAAACTTCGCGGATGGCAGCCTCGACAACACTGGTGTGCCCACGGACATGGCCATCACCGGCGATGGATTCTTCGTTACCCAAAAAGACGGCGTCCTGCAGTACACCCGGGCCGGCAACTTCACGGTGAGCGAGTCGGGGGAATTGACCACGCAGGACGGCCAGCTCGTGCTGGGTTATCCGGGCACGGCCGGAGTCATCAACCCGGGAGCCGCCTTGGGGCCGCTACAGGTGGGCAAGGGTCTCACCAATCCTGCGTCGGCGACGTCATGGGTCGAGTTGCATGCCAATCTGAACGCCGCCGCGAATGTCGGTGATGCTGCCGTCAACACGCCGGTCACGGTCTACGACTCGCTGGGCACGCCCCATGTGCTGAGCTTTCAGTTCACCAAGACGGCGGCCAACACTTGGAGCTATCAGATCACGATTCCTGACGCCGACACTGGAGGTAGCGGCTCGGGACAAACCGTGATTTCTGGTCCGTCACCGCTGGTGTTTGACACCAACGGCCAGCTAACGACACCGGCCGACAACATCACGGGAATCACGGTCAGCGGTCTGGCTGATGGCGCGTCGGACTTGAATTTCACCTGGCATCTCTACGACAGTAGCGGGACGCCAACCTTGACCCAGATGACCGCACCCAGCACCGCCGCTTCGACGAGCCAGGACGGATATGCCAGTGGCACGCTCAAGGAATTCAATGTCGATTCGTCGGGAGTGGTGCAAGGGACCTTCACCAACGGTAAGGTGATGGCCTTGGGGCAGATCGCGGTGGCCGGCTTCGCCAATGAGCAAGGACTGCAACGCTTGGGATCGAACGTTTACGCGCCCACGTTGTCGTCCGGCGCCGCCGTCGTGGGCGTACCGGGAAGCGGCGGTCGCGGAGTAATTGCCGGAGGTTCGCTGGAGCTTTCCAACGTCGATGTCGCCAAGGAGTTTGCCAAAATGATCCTGGCGCAGCGCGGTTACGAAGCCAATGCCAAGGTGGTGACTACATTCGACACCATATCGCAAGACACCATCGGCCTGATCCGGTAGCAGAAACGTTGCAGCTACCAGATTAAAGAGTCCATGAGAGACAACCCGGCGCCGCGCCGCGGCGCCGCGCCGGGTTTGTGGCCCGCATTTCGCGGTCTCATCCACTTCTCATGTCACGGTGAGCCTCCCGTGCTGGCACAATTTTCTATCTGCTTTCAATTCAGGTGCTTCCCGCAGTCACCGCTGGCGGCATAGGCGTCTGCACTAAGCCATGAGTGCGGCAACCGACTTGCATGGCCATCAGGGTGAAAGGACGCCAAAGCCCACGATGAGCCTGCAGCGGCAAGACATCGCAAGAACTAGCCCGGTTCCGGGTCCGGATGCGAGTGGGGCAATGCCCGACGGACCGAATCCGGCCGAGGTCGTGCCCTGGCTTCCTTGCACAGTGAGCTTGGAGATTCCGCTGGACGGTTTCACCATCGGCGACCTCTCGAATCTCGCCAACGGTTCGGTGGTATCTACAGCGTGCCCGCGAAACGGAGACGTTCCGCTCTACGTCAATGGCCAACTCGTGGGTTGGTCGGAGTTGGAGGTCATCGACGACCGGCTGGCGGTGCGGATTACGGAGATTGCATGAGCGAGCCCACGAATGAACGAGAAGCTGAAGCACCTGTAGGCCCACCTCTCGGAAGCCTGCCGTCGGCTGTTGCCGCCGTGCCGGTGCGCCGCGTCCGCCGCCGCAGCAGTTCCCGCAGGAAGGCAAGCGTGCCTGGCTCCGGCCAATCAACGGGCGACCCACTGAGCGATCTGACTTACCTGCAGGGGCGGGTTCTTGCGGACACCCAGTTGCGGTTCACGAGGATTTACAAGCACGCCGTTACCGGTGCGATTCGAGCCTGGCGCTGGCTGCAGAAGAGGCGGCAGCGGCAGTTGGCCTCCAAGCGGCTGGGGCTGTGCGAAACTGTGTCGCTGGGCGAAAAGCGATTCGTGGCGATCATCGAGGTCGATCGCCAGCAATTCCTAGTGGGCGGCGCGGCCGGAAGCGTGTCCATGCTGGCGCGCCTGAACGAACAAGATGAGTTTGCCGGCGTCCTACGGCGTCGCCGCAAGAGCAGCGGGGCGGTCCAATGAAGCTAACCTTCGCCCGTGCCGCACGGTTTCTAACCTGCCTGGTCTTGATTACGTCGGCGGCCAGCTCTCTGGGCGCGGGGCCCGTGCCCGCACTTTCGTCCGTTCCGACAGCCACGCAACCTGACCTAGGAGGTGCTGCTCCGCCAGCGAATAACATTCGCATAACGGGACTGGGCAGCGGCTCGGTGCCGTGGACGATTGTCGTCCTGCTCACGATTTTGACGCTGATTCCCTCGATCCTGCTGTGCATGACGCCCTTCGCACGGCTGCTGATTGTTTTCCATTTTCTGCGGCAGGCGTTGGGACTGCAGAGTACACCCTCGAATCAGACCCTGATCGGCCTGGCGCTGGTGCTGACTTTTTTCCTCATGCAACCGGTGGCCACGGAGATTTATCGCACGTCCGTCGAACCGCTGCAGCAGGGCCGGGCCACAGTGGAGGTAGCGTTCTCGCAGGCGGTCCCGCCGCTGCGCAAGTTCTGCTGCACTATGTGCGGGAAAAGGATGTCGCGCTGTTCGTGGACCTTAGCCAAAGAGCCGGCGCCCCGCACCCCAGAAGACCTTTCCCTACGCGTACTTGCTGCCCAGCTACATCCTTTCGGAGCTGAAAGCAGGATTCCAGGTCGGTGCGGTGCTGTTTCTTCCGTTCCTGGTGATTGACATGGTTGTCGCTTCCATCACGACTTCGGTGGGCATGATGCAGTTACCGCCCGTGGTGATTTCCACGCCGCTGAAGATCTTGCTTTTCGTCATGGTGGACGGCTGGAACCTGCTGATCGGTTCGCTCATGAGGAGCTTTGGCTGACATGATGCCCACTGACCAGATCGTGACCCTGGCGCGCTCCACCTTGCAGGAGGTCGTAGTGCTCACACTGCCGGTGCTGGCGGTGGTGGTTGGGGTCAGCCTGCTAATCAACGTTCTTCAGGTCCTGACTTCGCTGCAGGAGATGACCATCTCCACCGTGCCCCGGCTCTTCGCCACGGCAGCCACACTGTTCTTCCTGATGCCGTGGATGTGGCGCCACCTGGGACAGTTCGCTCTAAGGACGCTGGGCGACCTGCAGCAGTATGTGCGTTGAATGCCATGGAGATCAACCTGGCCAATCTGATCACTCCTCTGCTGACTATCGGGCTGCGGGTCTCGGGACTCATGATGTTCGCCCCGGTGTTCGGCAGCGCGGCGCTGCCGTTGCGCATCAAGGCGGTGCTGGTGATTGCGCTGACCGCAGTGCTCTACCCGGCACTGTCATCGCGCGTCGCCGGGGTGACGGTGACGCAATGGCCGCTTACGGTGTTGCACGAATTGCTGATCGGAATCGCGCTGGGTCTGGCCGCGAACCTCTTGTTCGAGGCGGTGCAACTGGCGGGACAGGTGATGAGCATCCAGATGGGATTTTCGCTGGTCAGCATCCTCGATCCCCAGACCCAGGCGGAATCCACGGTGCTCGCACTGTTCCACCAGACGGTCGCCATGCTGATATTTCTGACCTTCAACGTCCACCTGGCGCTGCTGCGAGTGGTGGCCGAGAGCTTCGAATACCTGCCGGTGGATGCGTCCCGCATCAGCCCCACCTTCGCCGCCGCGACGCTGCGGTTGGGCACGTCGGTCTTCTCTCTCGGGGTGCAAATCGCGGCACCCGTGGTGGCGGCAACTTTGGTCGCCGACGTCGTGATCGGGTTGCTGGGCAAGGCGTCTCCCCAGATGCCGCTCATCCTTCTGGGACCGGCCATCAAGAGCATCTTGGGTGCAGGCGTGCTTTTGGGGGTGGTGCAGTACTGGCCCGAATTGCTGCAGCAATGCTTCCGAAACAGCCTCACTTATGCCGATCGGCTTTTGCACCTGGCGAGATGATGACCGATGGCTGACCAAAACAAGACCGAGCAACCGACTCCGCACCGCCGCGATAAGGCCCGCCGGCAGGGCCAGGTGGCGCGCTCGCGTGACCTGTCGAGCGCCTTGGCCCTGGCGGGTACGGGGCTGGTCTTGTTCTGGCAGGGCGAAGAAAGTCTGGCTCATTGGGGCGGATTCTTGCGGCGCTCGCTCGGCGTGGCTGCGAACCAATCCATCACCCTGGACACTCCCCTGCTCGCGTGGAGCTCCGTCGAGGTTCTGCGTGGCGTGGTGCCGGCGCTGTCGGCGGGCATGGTTCTGGCAATCGCGGCGGGCGTTGCGCAAGGCGGCATGGTCTTTGCCGCAGACGCGCTGGCGCCGAAGCTCGATCGCCTGAGTCCCGCCAACAAGCTGAAGCAGATGCTCTCTCTCACCAGCGTGAGTGCCTTGCTCAAATCGCTGTTGCCGTTTGCGGCCATCCTGGTGGTCGGCATGCAGGCTCTGCAAAAGCACTGGGGAGAGATGGTGCGAGCCTCGTACCTCAGCCTGCACGAATTCGGGTCCCTCATGAGCACAACAGTATTCGAGGTGGGCTGGAAGTCGGCAATCATCCTGCTTACCTGGTCGGGAGTCGACTACTTTCTGAACTGGCAGAAGATGGAAGGCGACTTGCGCATGAGCCGACAGGAGCTGCGCGAGGACGTCAAGGAAACCGAGGGTAGCCCCGAGACCAAGGCGCGCATCCGTAAAATCCAGCGTAGCCTGCGCCGGCGGCAGGCGCTGCGGGCCACTGAAACCGCGACGGTCGTCGTCACCAACCCTACCCATTTTGCCGTCGCCCTGCGCTACGAAATAGAGATGGAAGCGCCAGTGGTGGTGGCCAAGGGACGCGACCTGCTAGCGCAGCGGATCAAGGAAGTGGCGCGCTGGCAGGGGATCCCGATCATGGAGAACCCGCCGCTCGCTCAAGCGCTGTACCGCGCCGTGGAAGTGGGACAGGCGATCCCGGCGAAGCTCTATACCGCGGTGGCAGAGATCCTCGTCCTGGTTTTCCGGGCCCAGGCCCGAGTGCGGAGTCCCCACGGCTCGACGGCGGCAAGCGGCCCATCCGGGCCGACGGATGAACGGCGATGAACGGCAAACCGGGCTGGCTGGCATCCTTGCGCGGAATGGGTTCGGACTGGCTTCTGCCGACCGCGGCGGTCGCCATGGTGTTCGTGATGCTGGTCCCGGTTCCGAGCCTGTTGTTGGATCTGCTGCTGGCTCTGAGCCTCACCGTGTCGGTCCTGGTACTGCTGACGGCGTTGAACATCCTCAAGCCGGTCGAGTTCTCGGTGTTTCCCAGCCTGCTGCTGTTGCTGACCCTTTTGCGGTTGTCGCTCAATTTGGCCAGCAGCCGCCGCATTCTCCTCCACGGAAATGAAGGCGCGGCCGCGGCGGGGCGGGTGATCGAAGCCTTCGGCCAGTATGTCGTGGGCGGCAATTACGTGGTCGGCTTCGTGTTGTTCCTGGCGCTGATCGCGATTCAATACCTGGTGGTGAGCCACGGTGCGGTGCGGACGGCCGAGGTCACCGCACGCTTCACGCTCGATGCCATGCCGGGCAAGCAGATGGGCATCGATGCCGACCTCAACGCCGGACTGATCAACGAGGAGCAGGCACGCAAGCGGCGCGAGGCCATTGCTCGCGAGGCCGAGTTCTGCGGGGCCATGGACGGTGCTGCCCGCTTCAGCCAGCGCGATTCTCTGGCGACGGTGCTGATTACCGCCATCAACATCCTTGCGGGATTTTCGATTGGCGTATTTCAGCAAGGCATTCCCTTCGCCGAGGCCGTGAAGACCTACACGGTGCTCACCGTGGGCGACGGGCTGGCCACCATCCTGCCTTCGCTGTTGGTTTCCGTGGCCGGCGGAATGGTGGTGACCCGTGCGACCTCGGGCGACACTCTCGGGGCCGATCTGGGCAAACAGTTGCTGGGTAGCGCTCGGTTGTTGTGGATCGCCGCAGGCGTGCTGGGCATGCTGGCCTTGATACCCGGATTGCCCAAGGTTTCGTTTCTGGCACTTGCGGCCGGCCTGGGATTGATTGCCAGCCGCATCAAGTCGCGCAGCCGCCAGCAAGGTGTGGTTGACACCGCTACGACCGGCGACTCTGCGGCCAAAGACGCTGCCGCCGCACCGGTCACCGATCCGATGGACGCGATCCTCAAGCTGGACGAACTGATGCTGGAGGTCGGGCTGGGGCTGGTCCACTGGTGGACGCCAAACAAGGTGGCCAGTTGTTGAACAAGATCAAGGCCTTGCGCAAACACCTGGCGGCGCAACTCGGTTTCCTCGTGCCTCCCATCCACATCACCGACAATCTGGTCCTGCGGGAAAGGGAATACGTTGTGTACCTCCGTGGGGTGGAGATTGCCCGCTGGGAGCTGCGCGTGGGCTCCCTGCTGGCCCTCAGCTCGCAGCCCGATGCGCCTTCCCTTGCCGGGCCACGAAACCCGCGAGCCTGCCTTTCACACCGCCGCCTACTGGATCACGCCGGAGCTGCAGGCGCAGGCCCTTGCCTCCGGCTATACGGTCGTCGATCCGGTGGCGGCGCTGGCCACTCACCTGGGTGAGTTGATCCGCAGCAACGCGCAAGAACTGCTGACCCGTCAAGAAACCAAGCGCCTTTTGGACCGCCTGGGCGGCTCGCATCCGAAGCTGGTCGAGGAGCTGGTACCCAAGCTAATGACGCTCGGCGAGTTGCAGAAGGTGCTGCAGCAGCTCCTGCGCGAACAGACTTCGATTCGTGATCTGGGGACGATCCTCGAAACGCTGGTGGAAGCCGCCGCAACCAACAAGCATCCGGTGTCGCTGGTCGAGTCGGTGCGGCAAGCCCTGGGGCGCGGCCTGATTCGTCCGCTGCTGGACGACTGCGGGCAGCTGAAGGTCGTGACTCTTGACGGGGCCATCGAGGAGGAGTGCCAGCGCGCCGGAAACGGCGCGGCGCTGTCCACCGCCGCTAACGCCATGCACTTGTCCGTCGCACGCCGGGTACTGGAAGGGTTGCGCACACTCTTCGGAGAGCAGGTCCTCAGCGCGCCTCCGGTTTTGTTGTGCTCGTCACCGGGACGGTTTCACTTGCGGCGCCTTTTGGAACCTTTTTTACCCCGCGTGATCGTAATCGCGCCCACCGAGATCCCCCCGATGACGCCGGTGCAGTCGTTGGGAGTTGTGCGCTGAACTACAGCGCAGAACGGAGTTGAAGGACATGACCGCAGCTGAACAAGCCTACGCCGCACAATCCGCCGTTCCCGCCGAGGACCTGCGCCAGGCCAAGATTCTGGAGCAGTTGCCGCAGGTCTATCACATTGCCACCCGCATCCACGAACGCCTGCCCAAGCACGTCCCACTCGAGGACCTGGTGCATGAGGGTGTTCTGGGACTGATGGCGGCGTTAAACAGCTACGACAGCTCGAAGCGGGTGCAGTTCCAAACCTATGCCAGCTTTCGCATTCGCGGCGCCATTCTCGACAGCCTGCGTAAGTTGGACTGGGCGTCGCGGCCTTTGCGGGCGAAGGGACGACGCATTACCGAGGCCGTAGCTGAGCTGATCGCAATCCTGGGCCGCCAGCCGACCGAGCAGGAGATCGCCGATCACGTGAGCATGCCGCTGGCCAAGCTTCAAAAGGTAGTGTCCGAACTCGACGGTCTCACACTTCTTGGACAGGAGACGTTTGCGCCCTTTGATCCCGCGGAGACCCACGACCTGATCGAGAACGCACCCAGCCGGAGTGAGGACGACCCGTTCACGCTGTGTTTGCGCGGCGAGATGCAGGGTCAACTCGCGCAGTCGATCGGGCAACTGTCGGAGCGGGAGCAGTTGCTGTTGTCGCTCTATTACCGCGAGGAGTTGACCATGAGAGAAGTGGCGGAGGTCATCGGGGTCAGGCAGTCGCGGGCCTCGCAGATCCACTCCATGATTCTAATCAAGCTGCGGGCGGCGTTGAGCCGGGTGCAAGTTCCTCCGCCCGCCGCTCTCCCAGCGGCACGGCCGCAGGCAAGGTGGTAGCCATGATGGATTTGAACCAACCGACCGCAACCCAGGGTTCTGCCCTGAAGACTCCTCCTCCGCATGGCGAAACGCTGCCGCCCGTTCTCGGCGGGGCGCCGCCGTATCCGACCGGTGCCACGATGCGGAACCTTCCCAAGAGTATGCCGGCTGACGAGAACAACCTGGGGCTGGTCCTGGATGTGGAGCTCAACGTCCTGCTGCGCTTCGGTCAGCGCCAGCTCACCCTGCGCGAGGTGCTCGACCTCAAGTCCGGCTCCGTGGTCGAGCTGGACCGCCGGGTGGACGAGCCCGTGGAGTTGTTGCTCGACGGCCGGGTGATCGCCCGCGGAGAGGCTGCCATCGTGGACGGAAACTACGGTCTGCGGGTAACGGAGATCGTCCAGCCTGCCACTTCGGCCCGGAAGTCCCATTCGGGGAAGGAGTACTGAGCCATGAGCAGCTTGCAACTCTCCCACCTGGTCAAATGGACTGGACTTCAAGAACGTTGTGCCCGGACAGGGTGCCGCGCTACCGGACTACGGAAGTCACTGCTGGCCGGCAAGGGAGGCGTTCGTTTGGGCGGAGAATGGTTCTGCAGCGCGGACTGCTTCCGCGAGGGAGTCGAATGCCGCATCCATGCGTTGCAGGGTACCTCGGCGCCAATGCCTTTCCAACGTGACGCCCGCGTGCCGCTAGGGCTGTTGCTGGTTGCTCGCGGCTGCATCACCAGCGCGCAATGGCGCACGGCGCGCGAACAGCAACTCGCGCATGGCGGGACGATTGCCGACATCTTCTGCGAACTACACTTCGCCTCCGAGCGCGAGATAGCCGCTGCGGTTGCCATGCAATGGGGGTGTCCTTTGTATTCCGCGAAGTTGCAGCCCTCCGAAATCGAGGCGCGCATTCCGTCCGCCTTGATGCAAATGGTCGCCATGGCGCCCGTACACTACGCGCCGCGGCCGAATCGCCTTCTCATCGGATTTGTACGCCGCATCGAGCACGAGGTCTTGCGAACCATCGAAGAAATGACCGGATGCCGGACCGAGCCATGCTTCATTACGGCCAGCGAATGCGAGGAGCAAGTCCGCAGGCTGGCGGGACGTAATCTGGAGGTGAGCTTTGAGCGAGAGTCATCGCCGGCTGAAGTGGCCAACATCGTGCAGAGTTATGCCTTCCAGATTGGGTCGGACGAGGCCCGCCTGGGGCGGTGCCGCAACCACATCTGGGCCCGTCTAACTCGGGACGGACATCCCACTGACTTGCTGTTTGCGCTAGCGGTCGGGGACACCGCGGTTCCTCAGTTTGCCGCAAACCCCTTCTTCGCCTGAGTGCCTGATGTTGCCGCCAACAGTACCGATATATACGGGTACAGGCGGCAGCGATGCAGGCGTCATCCGAATCCGGCACAATTCTCAGTCCCCGGGCCCACGCCCGGCCATTCCTCCTCTGCCGAGGCGTGGCCGCAAGCGATTGCTTCCAACGGCATCCGCCGGTTCCGGTGCTACCGGCAACCCGTCTGCAACTTGATCTGCTGCTAAAACAATCGGCGCTAAACCTGCAGGCCATCCTCGGCGTGATTCTGAACGACGTCGGCGCCAGCTTGCAGGTGTTGCGCGCAACCAGTCGCGGAGCCGGAAACTTCGACCGTCATTCCGGTCGCATCAAAGACTGCGTTCTTGACCTGGGGCGCAAGCGCCTACGCGACGCAACGGCCGCGACATTCTCCATGGCTGCTGGCCGCCGCAACGAAGCAGCACAGCAACTCTGGACGCGCGCCAGGCTGACCGCTGAGCTGTCCCAAATCATCGCAGGCCGCCTGCCCGGCATTAACCCGCCGGATGCCTATCTCGCCGGATTGCTGCATGAGGCCGGCCGCATCCCTGCATTGCTCGGCTGGAGTTCGAACGAAATCGACATCAACGATGCGGCGGCGGTGGGACGCGCTATAGCCAAGGAATGGATGCTTCCGCTCTTTGTCGGCCCCACGCTGCTACTGTCTTCCGCTTCGCTCCAGCCTCTTTCACGGCTGCAACAGGTGGTTGCCGTGGCATGGGAGATGTCCAACGCGATCTGCTGCGGAAGGCCGCTTACCCGGAAACCATTGCTACCCACCGCGGAACCAGGCCGCGCATCACTGGTTGGCACGCTGCAAACGCAGTGTCCACCGCCCCTGCGGCCGTTTCTCCTCCGCTAAAGCACTACCGCACTTTCGCCGCTACGAACGCATCCCGCAGGTTGGGTTGGGGTGAGAAGTCGCCCGGGCTGTGCAGCCATCCATAGGCTGCCCCGATGCCGTCTCTCATGCCCCTCTAACTTCTCATCCGACTCGCCGTCCCATGTCGTTGAAATTGCGCGGACGGCCCCCTGACCAGACTGGCATCCCAATTGCGCTACCCAGGCCGAGGCAGACTATGGACAGCGGATATTATGCCGCCTGCACCGCACTGATGGCGCGGGCCCAAGCCCTCGACACGATCGCCGATAATCTGGCGAACACCAGCACCGCCGGATATCGCGGCCGGCACAACGTTTTCCAGTCGGTGATGGCAAACGCTGAAGGCATGGCGACGTCGCCACTGAATGACGCGATTAACCGTTATGGCGTTCTGAGCGGCACCCGCATCGATTCCACCCAGGGAACGCTGGAGCGTACCGGCAATGAGTATGACCTGGCGATTGAAGGTCCGGGCTTCTTTGTGGTACAGTCCGCCGCCGGAAACGTCTACACGCGCGGCGGAAACTTTCGCGTCTCCACCAAACACCAACTCGTCACCGCCGAAGGAGACCCGGTGCTGGGCGAGAATGGCCCAGTCACAGTCCTGGGATCTCCGCTGTCCATCAGTTCCGACGGTACGATTTCAACTGGCGGAGCTCTGGCCGGGAAGCTGAAACTCGTCGAATTTGCCCCGGGCACGGCAATGCAGAACCTCGGACAAACCTACTACTCCGCACCAATGGCCACCGCCACGCAGGCGCGCGATTCCCAGGTCCGCCAAGGCATGTTGGAAGACTCAAATGTCAATCCAGTCACCAGTGTGGTCGAGCTCATCAGCGTGCAGCGCGAGGCCGAGATGATGCAGCGGGTGCTGGCCATGCTCAACACCGACATCAACAAAGTTGCCGCCCAGGAACTGCCCCGAGTGAGTGCCTAAAGGAGCACAGACATGTTTCGTGCCTTGTTCACCGCCGCCAGCGGAATGATTGCCCAGCAGCTGAATCTGGACAACATCGCCAATAATCTGGCCAACGCCAGCACGTCCGGCTTCCGCAAGCGGCGCATGCAGTTTGCCGACCTGATCTACCAGAACGCGGTGATGCCGGGTTCCGCCGCCACGCAATCGACCACGGTGGCAGCGGGCCTGCAAGTGGGTCTGGGTACGCGCGCGACGGCGAGCGAAATCTTGCAAGCCCAGGGCGACTATAGCTCCACCGGAAACCCGCTCGACCTGGCCATTCAAGGCCAGGGCTTCTTCCAGGTACAGATGCCTAGCGGAGACATTGCCTACACCCGGTCAGGAGCATTTCATCTCGATTCGCAGGGGAATGTGGTCACCTCCGACGGCAATCCACTGGAGCCCGCCATCACGATCCCTCAAAACGCCCTGAGTATCACCATCGGGACCGACGGCAGCGTGTCGGTGACGGAGTCGGGGCAGACGCAGGCCCAGCAAGTTGGCAACATTCAGTTGGCGATGTTTGCCAATCCCGGCGGATTGAACAGCGTGGGCAATAATCTGTTCCTCGCTACCACCGCTTCAGGCGACCCGATTGTGGCCACCCCGGGAGGCTCGGAGGGGCTGGGCACGCTGCAACAGGGGACGCTGGAACAGGCAAACGTAAACGTCGTCGATGAATTCATCCAGATGATCCTGGCGCAGCGCGCTTACGAATCGAATTCTAAGGTGGTACACGCCGCGGACCAGATGTTTCAGCAGCTCAATCAGTTGAGCCAGTAGCGCGAGGGAGCGGACATGACGAAGCGGACCATCTTCATCGCCTGGCTGGTAATTCTGGCTGGTGCATCGCCACCGGCGCATCCCCAGTCGCCAGGCGCACGGGTCGAGCCGCAGCAGGTTGCGGCGGCGTTGTCGTCCCGCTCGGTCGCGGTTTCTCCGGCGCAAGTGGTGTTTCCCTCGTCGGTAGTGGCACGTCACTTCGGCCCGTCCATCGAGGTCCTGTCAGTCGAGAACATGGATGACGCCCGCACAAAGGTCAAGCTGCGCTGCCGGGAAAGCAATCAGTGCCTGCCGTTCTACGCCATCATCAATTGGGCCAGTCCTGAGGAAGCCGAAAACGCCGCACTCCAGTGGTCGGGGTTGCGCCCATCGATGCCGGGCCCGGCCGTGCCCGCTCGCCAACCTTGGTTGGTCCGTGCGGGCGAGTCCGCTACCCTGGTTCTTGAGGGCCAGCACGTCCGCATCCAGTTACCTGTCATCTGTCTGGCTAACGGCGACGCCGGCAAGAGCATCCGTGTAACCACCACCGATCGCAAGAAGATCTATCGGGCGGAGGTTGTGGAAGCCGGCGTCTTGAAAGGCGGTTTGTAAGACATGCGGGCCACCAAGTTTACAATCGTGCGCCTCGTTACCACCCTCGCGCTCCTTCAGAGTGCGGTGTGGATGCAAGGCAAGACGAAGCAGACACTGCAAGACTTACGTGAGACGTATCTAAAACGGGTACAGCAACAGCCTCTGGTGCAACCCGAGAGTCGCACTCTGGGCAGCTTGTGGTCACCCGGCGCACCGCTGGGACAGCTGGCCTCCGATTTCAAGGCCCGCGGGCTGAACGACACCATCACCATCGTGGTCGCCGAACTGACATCGGCGCAGTCCAGCGGCAACCTGAACAGTCAGCGCACCTTTGCCACCGAGTCGGCCATTACCGGCCTGCTAGCCCAAATCGGCACTAAGGGTGTCGATCCCTTACTCGGGTGCAAACTCCTCCACCCAGCTCAAGGGCCAGGGACAAACCTCGGCGAACACCCAATTGACGACCCGGCTAACCGGCCACGTGATTGCAGTGCTGCCCAACGGGAACCTGGTAGTCGAGGCCCAGCGCCAGATCTACATGAACAATCAGAACGAAACCGTGATCATCCGCGGCGTGGTGCAGCCGAACGACATCTCGTCCAGCAATTCCATACTGTCAACCGCTATGGCCGACCTCCAGATCGAAATGAAAGGCAAGGGCATCATCTCCGACAGTACCCGGCCACCCAACCCCATCACAAGGGCCATTCTGTGGCTCTTTGGATTCTGATCGTGACAAGGCACTACATTCCGGACAGCCCACGATATTCACGGTTCGCCTGTTGGATGATCTGCTTGCTACTGGCATCGACTGCGCTCTTTGCCGAGGATGGCGTCCGCCGCGTGCAGGTGCGCGATATCAGCACCATCGCCGGCATCCGCGACAACCAGTTGGTTGGTTACGGGATCGTGGTTGGCCTCAACGGCACCGGCGATCGCAGCCAAACCCAGTTCACCACCCAGTCGCTGGCGAATGCCATGCGGCGCATGGGCGTGCAGATCGCGCCAACGACCATCCGCATCGCCAATGTCGCCGCAGTGTTTGTCACCGCGTTACTACCGCAGTTCTCCCGTCCCGGTATGACGTTGGACGTGACTGTTTCATCTATCGGCGACGCCAAGAGCCTGGAGGGCGGAACCTTGCTGCTGACTGGCTTGCAAGGCCCGGACGGACTGGTCTACGCCAACGCGCAGGGGCCAGTCACGCTGGGCGGTTATACCGCCGGACGCGGCGGAAACGCGAAGACCCTGAACTTTCCGAATGTGGGTCGAATTCCCGGCGGGGCGATTGTCGAGCGCGATACAGCCATCGACTTGAATCGAATGAGCACAGTCTCGCTGATTCTTCGCGACCCGGACTTCACCGTGGCCTGCGAAGTTGTGTCCGCCATCAATCGCGAATTTGGCACGGACGTGGCCCGCGCGCTGGACAGCCGTCGCATCGACATCAATGTGGGCGCCACGTCCTCGGCCTCCGTTACCGCAATGGTCTCGCGCGTGCAAGATCTGGCGGTCGTCTACCGTCCGAGGGCGAAAGTCGTCGTCAATGAGCGAACCGGAACCATCGTAATGGGAGGAGACGTCAGGCTGTCGCCCGTTTCGGTGATTCACGGCAGCCTGTCGATCGAAGTCACTACTAGCTATTCGGTCTCACAGCCGGCGCCGTTCTCCAACGGTCGCACCACCACAACGCCCAACGTTAGTCTACAGGCGGGCGAGGCGCAGCCTCGCAGCGTTCGACTTACCGAGGGCGCTAACGTCGAAGAACTCATCGCCGGACTGCACGCGCTGGATGCCAGCGCGCGGGAAATTGTCGCCATCCTCGAGGCGATCAAGGCTGCTGGAGGCTTGGCCGCCGAATTGGAGGTGATTTAGTGCCGGACCTCACGTCGGTGATGGCGTTATCAACTGGGATCGACCCGGCCCTGTCGCGCGCAACCGCGACTCTCGCCCGGGCGAGGAACCTGGAAGGCTCGCCTGACACTGCAAAAGTCCAGCAGGCCGCGCGGGAGTTTGAATCGATACTGCTGACCCAGTGGCTGGAGCAGGCGCGACAGTCCTTTGCGGGAGCACCGAACGGCGATGAGGACGACCCGGCCGATCCAGGCGGCGAGCAGATGCTCAGCCTGGGGATGCAGTCGCTGGCCACAGCAACGACGAAGGCAGGAGGAATCGGTATTGCACGTATGTTGACCCGCCATCTGGAGAACCAGAATGGCGGCGCAGCGATCCAGAGGGACGCTGGCGGGGAGGGATCATCGGTAACGCCCGCGATGATAGAAAAGAGTTCGAGGCGGTGAAAAAACTTTGGATAACGACGAATGAATCTGAGAAAAGTGCCGATAAGCAAGATGCCACAGGAAGGAGACGGAAACCATGATCATTGATCGCATCGGCTCACTCATGAACGAGATCCTAACCGACAAAGCCACCGGGCGCGCTAACCAGGGTGGCACAACGCCCCGTGCTCAAGGAGCGAGACCGCAGACCACGTTGTCCAGCGGAACGGTTGCTATTGGCTCGATGGTGGCGCAAGCGATGCAGTCCCCGGCCGTAAGGCAGGACAAGATCGAGAGCCTCCGGACCTCCGTGTCCTCTGGCAACTACCCGATCGACACCCGCGAAATAGCTTCTGCTGTTCTGAAGGACTTCATTGGCTGACAGCCCGCCGACGGGCCGTCATTCGAAGATCGTGAGACGCAACCGTGACCGAGATTCTTCCGCCAAACTCCTGCAGAGAGCAACCGTGTGGGCTTCTGGCCGTTTTGCAGCAGTTGTGCTTTGAAATAGAAGCCTCGAACCTTGCCTTGGCCGACTGCCGGCTGGCGGCGTTCCAGGAACACACCTCGCGGCTGGAGGGACTCTGCGGCCACCTGCAGCGGCAGTGGGACCTCACCTCCGCGTCGGTGGGCGTCATCAACCGGACGCCGGACGCTTTGGACCAGCGAATCCTAAACCTGCGCAACCGGGTGACCGAAGCTAACTACCGGCTGTCCGCTCTGTTACGGCGTAGCCGCCGCACGGTCAGCCTGCTGGCCCGTCACTACCAGACTATGTTCCGCGGTTGCCGCGCAGGAAGCGAGTGCTCGGCCGACCTGCGCAGGTGGTCTTCTGAGGTTTGAACGCCGATGCCCGGACTCACAACATCCTTGCTGACGGCCATGCACGCGCTTATGGCGCAACAGGGCGGCATGAACGTCACCGCCAGCAACATAGCCAATGTCAACACTCCAGGTTATACGCGGCAAGTGCCGGTCCTCGAGGAAAGCGTGCCGTCCGTCGAAGGCAACTTGGTGTATGGCAATGGCGTTCAGCTGGCCCGGTTCCAGAGCGTGCGCGATGAGCTACTGGACCTGCGCATTCAGGAAGAAACCTCGCAACAGGGCAGCGCGGATGCGCTGGCCAATGCGACACAACAGATCCAGCTCCTATTCACAACAACCGGTCAGGACATCGGCAGCCAGTTTTCGGCGTTCTTCACCAGCATGTCGCAATTGTCGGCCGATCCGGCCAACCTGGCGCTGCGCACGGGAATGATCTCCGCCGGCCAAAACCTTGCGACATCGTTCCATACGGCGGTTTCCCGGCTCAGCCAGATCCAGAGCGGGCTGGACGCAAGCGTAGGACAGGCCGTGGGCCAGGTCAATCAACTCACCCAGCAAATCGCGGACTTGAACACCGAGCTCCTGACCCTTGAGGCCGGAGGGCGGGACGGTGGAACAGTCAAGGACCAGCAGACCGAGTTGGTCCGACAGCTGTCGGAGATCACGGGAATCTCGGTGATCCAGACCGAGCAGGGCATCACAGTTACGACCGGCAACGGAACTCCGCTGGTACTCGGCAACCAAGCGTTTGCGTTACAGGCATCGACGGGAAGCGACGGTTTCCAGCACATCATTGCCGGGGGACAAGACATCACCTCTGCGCTCAGCGAAGGGTCTCTCGGGGGAACGCTGGCGGCGCGGGACCAGGTGATTCCCGGCATTCTGAACCAGCTGGACACACTGGCGAGCGACTTCACCGCCGCGTTCAACAGTGTGCACCAGCAGGGCACGGACTTGAACGGGAATACCGGAGGCGATTTCTTCACTCCCGCAGCTTCGGGAACAGGCGCAGCCGCCCAGATCAACGTGGCAGTTACAGACCCGTCTGCGATTGCTGCCAGTTCGGATGGTTCGCCAGGGAGCAACGGAAACCTCGCGCAACTTCTGAATCTGGAGTCGAGCGCGCTGCCGTCAGGGCAGACGCCGAACGACAGCTATTCGACCATCGTGTTCAAAGTTGGCGCGTTGGCTTCCAATGCAGCGGCGGAGTCGGACGCCAGCGCGACCAGCCTGCAGCAGTTATCGGACCAGCGGTCGGCGATTTCGGGGGTTTCGATCGATGAAGAATCGGTGAACCTGATTCGCTACCAGCAGGCTTACGAAGCGGCCGCGCGCGTGATAACGACGATCGACCAGTTGACCGAGGTCGTGCTCAACATGGGCGCGGGCGGAGGAGGTTTCTGAAGGACATGCGAGTCAACACGAATTGGGTGCCCGACATGCTCGCGGCCATCAACCGGGTAGAGCAGGACCAAGCCGAGGCGTTGCGCCAGGTTTCGACCGGCAAGCGGGTGAACCTGCCCTCCGACGACCCGTCGGCCGCGTCCGCGCTGGTGCAGAACCAGAGCCGCTCGGAGTTGAATGACCGCTACACCCAGAACGGAAACACGGCTCTGGGGATGCTGCAGACGGCGGAGTCGGTGCTGAGTTCCGTGGTCTCCGAGGTGGGCCAGGCGGTCAGCGCCGGGGTCGAAGGAGCGAACGGAACGCTCTCCGACGCTAACCGCGAGACGCTTGCGCAACAGGTGGCTGGAACGCTGGCGAGCTTGGTGTCGCAGGCCAACACGGCGTATCGCGGCATACACCTGTTTGGCGGAACGGCTTCGACCGTAGTGCCGTTCACGGCCAATTCCGATTCGCCCTCGGGCTATCAATACAACGGCAACAGCAACAGCAACTCGCTGGCGATCGGGAACGGTTATGAAATCCAAGTCGACTTGCCGGGCGATCAGTTGTTTCAGCAGCCGGGGAATGACATTCTCGGGTCTCTGCAGGGACTGGTGACAGCGCTGCGGGGAGGCGATTCGACGGCCATCGGAACGGCCACCAATCAGCTGCGCTCGGCCATGGATTACCTGACGCAACAGCGGTCGTTCTACGGCAACGCCGCCAACCAGATCAACACGCAGGAAACTTATCTGCAAAACGAATCGGTGGACATCAAGTCGGAAGAGCAGTCGCTGGTGGGAGTGGACCTGGCTGCGGCGGCGACCAATCTGTCGCAGGCGCAAACGGCGGCGCAAGCAACGCTGGCGGCAGCAGCGCGCGTGCTGCCGCTGAGCCTGCTGGATTACCTGAAGTAGCACCGACGCAGTTCCCCTTCTGGGCAAAAGGCATCCAGGATGGGTACCCCCTCCCCCCACCGTTTTTGCAAATTCCTCATTCCATTGGAGATAGGGGTCGCACTCCGCGCAAAATATTCTGAGCAAAGGAGTTAGAGGCAAATTACTCTTAATAAAGGAGTTAGGTAAGACCCTTGGAGGCCGGACGGGGGTGTGGGCAGCGGGACGAGCAAACACGCAACAGCGAATGGAACCGGTCACAGGTCGAACCGCCTACTGGGGATTGGGGCAATGTCCGGCTGCCAACTCGGTGGACGACAGCTCTCCCTCATCCTTCCGCTGGAGAGTTTACGACAGGCGGGCGTCGGGCACCAAGCGATTTAGTCACGGTTCAGCGTGATGGGTGAACAAAGGTAGTGGTCGGTTGTCGGTTGTCAGGACATTGCCTTCACCACGGAGGATAGGGAGCACTCGGAGAAGAAGGAGCAACCACGGATTTGTGCGGATACGCGGAAACTACCAAGTCAAAAACCCCACCCGGCCAAAATCAGGCCGGATGGGCCACCCACTCGTGTAAGTTTATTGCTATCAATAAGTTGCCGTGGTGGGCCACCCGCCCAGCGAAGCTCATTGCCTCCGTAAGTTTGTCCCATCGCGCGGGGAAGAAACACATCAGGAATCCCCACACGCCAGCGAACAGCCCGATCAGCAGCATCAGCACCAGAATCGGCACGGTTCAGCTCGAAAACGACCGAACGATGATCATTAAAATGAACCCGCCTATTCCCAAGAGGCCAACGCCTATGAGTCTCGCAATCCACAGGACCCGTTCGTCATCTTCGGGAAGGTCCGGGTGTGCTCGCTTCGCCCATCGCACGATGACAACTGGGCGAAGAATGGCCAACACGGCACCCACTAACATCAGTACTGGGAATATGGCGTCTGCTATCTGTCTCAAGAAAACCTCCTCAATCACGCAAGTCACGCCATGCCCAACTGCCACACCAGTAGCACTAATCCTGTTGCCACGGCTAGGTAGAACACAGCGAGCGCGAGTCGTGAAGGGTAAGGGAGAACCTTGCTCGGCTGCGGCAGATTAGTAAGTCGCGGACCCATTCTCCCCCTGGCGAGTATGTAGATTCCATTTGCGAGAAAGAGCACTGCGAGCAGTAGCACTCCCCCTAGCACAACGTTGCGCTTGGCAAGCAGAAGGAGCGTGCTGAGTGACGCTAGAGCTTGCGGTCGTATCATGGAGTCTCCCTATCTTCCCCTCAGAAAGAAGCACAGACTGCGTAGGTCGATGACACAGACGCGCCTGCGACACCGACCGTAGGACCATAAACGGCTCCAGAGCCATTAGAGCATTTTCATAGTTGCTGTATCCCATAGCCGCAGTGACGGAAGAACGCTTGTGCGTTCTGAGGGGTAATCGCAGACAAGGCGTCGGCGAGGGCGGGTTCGAGCTGTTCCAGGACGCGGGCCTTCACGCCGCGCAGCCTTTGTTTCAGCTTGGACCAAGCCATTTCGATAGGGTTAAGGTCGGGCGAGTAGGGCGGCAGATAGAGCAGTTGCGCCCCGCGGACTTCGATCAATTCGCGGACACCAGCAACCTTGTGAGCACTCAGGTTGTCGAGGATCACGACATGCCCGGGTTCCAGCCGCGGCGCCAGCACCTGTTCCACAAAGGCGAGAAAGACATCGCCATCGGTGGGCGACTCGATGCTCATGCTGGCGAGCACGCCAGCCGAGGTCAGCGCGGCCAGCACCGTCAGCGTGCGCCAGTGGCCGGCGGGAACCGCTTCCGAAACGCGTTCCGGTCGCGGCGCCCAACCATAGCGGCGCGTCATTTCGGTGGTGACGCCGCTTTCGTCGAGGAACACAAGAAAAACCGGATCCAACTCGCTTACCTGTTCCCACCAGCTCTGCCGGCGCCAGAGGTTCTCCCCGCTGTCCTGTTCTTGCGCCCGGAGCGATTTTTTTTATGACGCAAGCCCAGTCGCTGCAGCCATACCCACAAGCGCGACCGGCTGATGCCGATGCCCGCTCGCTCCGCCAGTCGCTGTTGCACTTCGGCCAAGCTCAAGTCGGGCTGCTGCCGGAGCGCGGACCGCAACTGCTGTTCCACGGCCGGCGTCAAGCGGCTGGCCGGACCATGGCGCAGCTGCTGGGGCCGCTCCTTCCGTTTCGTCCGCAACTGCTGGGCACGAATCTTCTTGCTGTACCCCCAACTGACTCGAAATTGCTTCGCCAACTCCTGCAAGCTCCCCTGTCCGGCCTCGTAGGCCTCCAGAAGCTTGCAGCGCAAATCGTCGGAATAGGCTCGCGGCATCGTGGGTTGCGAAGATCGCCAACCCCAATGTACTGCCCCTCAACCCACTGGGATATAACTACTAAGGAACTGCTCTAGCGCTGCCTTGAACGCCTGGGCCGACGGGCACTGGTCCGATCGGAATGTTTATTCCACCATTTACCGACCATCCGCTGAATACTTGATTGATCTGGGACGGAGATGCTTGCTGCCCGTTTAAGGTTCTTCCCGTGACTGGACCGGCGGCGAGTGTCGCCGACTTGCTCCTGCGCCTATGCTGCCGCAAAAGTTTTAGTTGCTGGATTCCAGGCGAAACTCCCTGCAGGTCCGACACCTGCGACACCTGGAACAGGACCGATGGGAAGAATCCAGCTAACCACCCAAGGGCTGTGTTTGAGAGCACTCCACCAACTCCCGTTGTTTGCGGCATTTGGCTTGGACGTTGGCTGCTGCCCCGGTTGTCCATTACCGCCGTTACCGCCGCCAACACCACCTCCGCCAACCGGACCACCACTTGGGCCCATGCCTGGTCCTAGGCCAGAGGATCCGTCTCCACAACCGCCCGCAAAGACGGGCATGTCATATTCCATGTCGCTGCCGCCATAACTGACATTGACCTGAATGTACGATACAGATATCGTGCAGCCACCAGCGGAATACGTGAAAGGTGTGCAAGGACCGCCGCAATCGTTCGCGAGCCCCAGTAGATCAACTGCACTCAACGGATTGTTCATGACGTAGGCATAGCGGTTCCAGGTCTGAGGGTTGGTGGGGTCGACGGCGGCCAGTCCGGCGGGATCGGGCACTAGCCAACGTCCCTGCGCCGCGCTGTGCTGGCGGAACAGCAAATCGTATATGCCTAAAGCCGCGTCCTGAGTCTGGCCGGTAAAGGAACCATCAGTCGTACCCATAGATATCCAACCGCGGTGTAGTTGTCCGTGCCATCCTAGCTGAAGCCTGCTTCCACTCTGTCGCCAAAATCGGGCGAGAAGGGTGTACCATCCGGTGGGTCGCGCGAATTGTTCATCGCGCTTTGCGCAGTAAATTGCCGATGATGAGTGCAATAAGGAAACAGGCGCCAATTAACTGGGGGAGCCGGGGCCCTCCTCTAGTCACCCATAGGGATACGCACAAAAGAACCGTGACTGCTATCAGCACGAAGGCCTTAGTCTTACGAGTTTGAATACGAGGCAAAACTGCTGTTTCTCCTATACCGTTCTCTTTCTTAGCTCGTGCCAGTAAGATGAACCATGCGACAGTTGCCACAGCCATCAAGCAAATACAACACAATGCGAACGCTCGCGGAGTAAGGACATCTTTAACCACAAGACCTCCAGCTATTGCGATCGCGAAAGCAAGTGTCAAAGCCAGCGCGAGGGGTTTGCTTTTCCACATTTCCATCATCTTAGTGTCCACCACCACATGGATTTCCCCCCGCAGCCGTACCGAAATACGATGTTGAGTAATCAGTTACGGCCAACGGAAGCCCGACCCCGCTGCTGATCGCTTCAATCAAGCTGCTAGCTGAAGTTGCGAAGCTCTCTCGACTTGCCCATTTTTCGGCAGTGTCTAGGCTACCCCCCATTACTAAAGTTCCAAGTCCAGTTGCTGGGCCAGCCAAGATATTCCCCACCTGCGCGACTTTTGCAGGTGTGCCGTAGTTCCCCGTGACCGCTGAATATATCTGCGCCCCTCCCGCGATTACTTGACCGGTAATGCTGACGGTTCCGTACACCGCTAAGACACCAGCAGCCGGAATGCCTACACCAGTTGAGCCAGCAGTCGCCACCGCTCCCGGTAGAAGGTAACTCTTTCCAGCCGCGATCCCCAAATTCGCCACACCCATGAGGCCTGAATAGATCCTCTGTGAGGTGCAATTCCCCCTGTTTGGCGCGCTCGGTTGTGGCTTTGGCTTCGGCTGCGGTGGTGGTTGGGCCTGTCCACCGCCTCCCGACCAACTGCTACTTCCGCTGCAGCCTCCGAAAAGCATGCAGAAGAAGGATTGCGAGCTACCCGTTCCAGTCCAACCCTCGAAAGCCAAGTCCCACCAGCCGCCTGGAGAATAGTTTGTCGGTTGCGGATCATCGACGCAAATCGTTCCGGGGTCTTTTCCGGCCGCACAGGGCACAACCTTCAATCCGAGTGGATCAACGTTGCTCAGCGGGTTGTTGGCGACATAGGCATAGCGGTTCCAGGTCTGGGGGTTAGAGAGGTTGACGGCGGCGAGGCCGGCGGGATCGGGCACCAGCCAGCGTCCCTGCGACGCGGCGTGCTGGCGGAGGAGGAAATCGTAAATCCCCTGCGAGCTGGCGATCACGTCCTGAGTCTGTCCGGTGAAGGAACGGTCAATCGTGCCATTCTCGGCATAGGTCTCGCCAAAGGGAGCGTAGGACAAGCTGTACTGCACCGTGCCCGAAGGAGTGCCGGCGAAGCGTGACGAGCCCAGCCAGTCAGCGTGGCGGTAGTACTGCAGTCCGCTGGAGTTGTACACCGCCTGGACGCCAGCCGCCAGCGGCAGCGTGTACTGCTGCAGGGTCTGTCCGGATTGCTGGCGTCGCCGGAGACTCGCGGGCATGGGGGGAATTTACAACATTCGCCGTTGTGGGTGCAGTGATCCCAGGTTAGCGCGCCAAGAACGCGCGCGAACCTGGGGCACCCACAGCGTTATTGTCCGGGCGTAAATCGGTTATCTGGGGCACCCGGCGGACGTTGACTTCGTGGGATGCCACTTCGCGGTCGCCTAGCGCCAACTGGAACGGCACCTTCTGCATGGCGTGTTCGCGGTTTTGGCGTTCATCTTTTCGTTGCGGGCGACCGCATAAACGCGCACTCTTATTGGAGGTACTGCTGCGCCGAAAACCGCGAGTTGATCTGAACTACGGCGTATCGCGGCCGATCCAGTCCAATTCCAGGCCTGCAATCGATTTCAGTTCGGGGTCTCCAGTCACCAGAGGGCAGCGATACTTGAGCGCCAGGGCCGCGGCGAATGCGTCGGCGTAGGCAACCGGGTATTTACCCTTCAGCAGCGCGGCATCCCAGATTTCATCGGCGGTAGGAGCTTCGATGGTTGCAGGGACGGTTGCTGACAGTGCGCGCCACGACTCGGCCAGGCGTTCGCTGTGCGTCTTTCTCAGGAAGCAGTACACCTCGCCGGCGTTGATGGCGCTCATGAATAGCCGCACCCTGCCCGCGATAGATTCGTCGAACAGGCTCTCGACGGTGTCTGTCGCAGGCTGTCTGCCGTTCATCCACTCGAGGATCGGCCAGGTGTCAAGGACGCAAGTCTTCACGCTCGCGCTCCTCCCTGCGGAAGGCTGCGAACTTTTCCATCAAGTCGCCCATATCGGCGGCGGCACCCTTGAGCTTTCGCCAGGCATCGCCCTTTGATAGCACGATTTCTTGCCCGCGCACTTCGAGGGTGAGCTTGGTGCCCTCGCTGAGGTTCAGGGCCTCGCGTACCGGCTTGGGGATAGCGATCTGTCCCTTGGAGGATACGGTAACCTTTTCCATGGATGCATCTTACCATAAGTAAGATTGATAACTGAGGACTCCGATGTGGGTTCCGTTGAAGACGAAAACCCCCACCCCCGCTGCGCAGGGGTTTGAGATGTGCCCGGAACAAAAGCCCCACATTTGCCAACGGCAGGCAAATGTGGGCCACCGGATATCTGGGCCACATGCGCAGGACAATCCGGTAAACGGCAAAATCAGAATCCGAGACGGAAACAATTCATGAGAGAGGACGTAGCGGCGAGTCAGGCGGACCAACTGGCGGGGCGTGAGGTAGTTTCGTCGTAATTCGAAGCAACCGGAGCAGCGTGTGATTGGACTTGGGTATCTGAACAGTGCGGAGTCTGGGCGTCGGCTGTGCGCCAGGCTTCGCGGACGTCGAGGAGGAGAGCGATCTGGCGCTCGAGCGGGGCGGGATCGCTGCGGAACTGCGAATCGAGAATCTCGCGGCGCAGATGAGAGTAGAAGGCAGAGAGAGTACCGGCGGCTGCGCCTCCCTTGTCGAGGTCGAGGTTGCTTTCGAGAAGCTGCAGCACGAGAAGGGCATGCTTGAGGTGGCGGGAGCGCTCTTCGATGGCGCTGCCGCGCATGGAGGCGATGGCGCGGCGCAGGTCGTCAACCAGGAGGTCGTACAAGATGACGACGAGGCCGGCGGGCGAAGCTTCCGGCACGGCGGCGCGGAGGTAGCTTCGCTGGCTGGAGTCGGGGGTCATTAGCTGTTGCTCCCACTAGAGCTATTCCCCAGCAACGCATCGATCTGCTTCTGCATCTCGGGCAACTGAAGGAGAAGAATGTTGGCCTGGTTGTATTCGTCGGTCAGCCTAGTCTGGACTCCTGCCAGGTAATCTTCGTAGTTGTTGATCTGATTCTGCAGATCGGTATTCTCGGCGCTCAGGCTTTTCAGGTCAACGGTGAACGCGCCCTGGGTGGAGTCGGTGAACATGCCTAGCGAATTCTTGAGGCTGGCAGCAAAGCCGTTGGACGACGATCCCTGAAAAAATGCCTGCACCGCAGTGGGATTGTTCTGCAAGGTGGCGGCAAGCGTGGAGCTGTTGACCGAGAGGGTACCGTCGTCGTTCATGGTGATACCCAAGGAGCCCAGCGTGGTCAAGGTACCGGAGGAGGCAGAGTAGCTGGGCGCTGCCAGCAGCGTACTCTGCAGCAGGCGGATGGTGCTGTCTCCGCTGAGCGGGCCGGTAGTCTGACTGGTGGGATCGTAGGCGAACTGGGTGTTCACATTCGCCACCAGCGAGTTGTAAGCGGAGACAAAGGCGTTGACCGCCTGCAGAGCGGTGGAGGTATCGGCGCCAATGGTGAGGACTACTTCGTTGCCCGGCGCCTGTCCGTTGAGGCTAAGAGTTACGCCGTTAACGACACCGGTAACGGTATTGGTGGCGCTGCTGATGGGCACACCGTCGACCGTGAGCGAGGCGTTGGCACCGGTTGCGGCGCGGGTAAACATGGCTGGACGACGAGGTGTCAGGCGTGGGCTGGATGGAGAAGTCGCTGGCGCTGCCGGAGGAATTGGCAACCAGGGCAACACGCGCGCCATTGGCGTCGGTCACCACGCTGGCGGTCACTCCCAGATTGAGGCCGTTGATGTATCTGCGCGAGATCGGCCGGAGTGTTGACCCCGTCGCCGACGGCAATGGTGGTGGTGGTCTGAGAACTGCCGGAGCCGACGGTGAGATCGAAGCTGTCAGGGGCAAACGAAGTGCCGCTGGTCGCCACCGAGTCGGAGTACCAGGCGGCAGTCGTGGCCAGATTCTGCACCATTACAACATGGCTTCCGGCGGCGACGCCCGCCGAAGCGGTGGCCGATACGATGCCGGGTTGCGTGGAGGTAACGCTGCTGGCCAGCAGGGCGCCGAGCGGATCCTGGAGGGCGTTGAGGCTGTCCAGCAAGGACGAAGCCTGGCTGGTGATCTGGTTGAGCGCGGAGGCCTGCTGGGCAAGGCCCTGCTGCTGCGACTGCCATTGGCGTTCGCAGGCGCGGTCGGCGTCGAGAATCTGGCTGACCGCCGAAGCGACGTCGATGCCACCGCCGGAGGACCCGAATGCGGCGTAGAGATTATTCAGATTGACGGAGGCCACGGAACTCATGACGGCAATGCACCTCGCAGCGATGAGGACCCAGAAGGGGTGAGGATGGTGGAGGCTTGCGACTCCACCATCCGAAAAAATTACTGCAACAGCTTCAGCACGGACTGCTGAATCTGGTTGGACTGCTGCAGGGCGGCGATGCCGGTCTGCTGCAGGATGTTGTACTTCGACAGGTTGGCGACTTCCTGTCCGATGTCGGCAGCCTTGATGCCGTCTTCGGCGCTGGACAGGTTTTGGATCTGGTTGCTGATCACGTTCGACGCGCTCTGCAGCCGGTTGGTGACGGCGCCGAGGTTGCCGCGGTCGGCAGCGATGTTGGCGATGGCGGTGTTGACGTCGGTCAGGGCCGTCTGGGCACCGGCGGCGGTGGTAAGGCTGTCGGCAGTGAGGTCGACAGGAGTACCGGTGAAGCCGACGCTGGAGTCGGAAAGGACGCCGATGGTGACGGAAATGGGGCTGCTGCCGGTGGTGGTGCCATCGGAGAGGTAGATATCGGTGGCAGCGCCGCTGAAGACCGCGCTGCCGTTGTAGGTGGTGTTGCTGCCGATACGGGTGATTTCGTTCTTGATGGCGGTGAATTCGGCGTCCAGAGCTTGACGCTGGGTGTCGTTCACCGTGCCCGTAGCGGACTCGGTGGCCAGGGTGACGGCGCGATTCAGCAGGGCCGTGACCTGGGACATCGCGCCGTCGGCGACCTGAAGCAGGCCAACGCCGTCGGTGGCATTGCGAGCGGACTGGGTGAGAGCCGTCACGTTGGCATTCAGTCCGTCGGCGATGGCCAGGCCAGCGGCATCGTCAGCGCCCGAGTTGATGCGGGAGCCGGAGGACAGCCGCAGTAAGGTGGTTTTCAGAGACGCCCCCGTCATCGCCAACTGATTTTGCGCTGCCAGGGACGTAATGTTGTTCAGGATGCTCAGTGCCATAGGTAACTCCTCGCATTTTGATCCCGCCCGCCAGCCAAACGCATTGCATTCCGTTGCACTACCGCTCGGTGGAGCAGGTGGTTTTCGAATCGAGGAAGTTATCGGCAGTTGGGGAAATTTGAACAGTCGGAGGGGAGGGCGGCGCCTTCGGAACCTCCCGTAAACACGAGCCGAGCTGGCCGGTGGGCGCAACCCGCGCGACGGGTTCATGCTTGCGCGAATCCCTGCCGATGTCATGCAGTAGGCCCTGTGCCAAGGGTCCGGATCTGACGCGGAGGACAAAGTTGATCAAACTGACACGTATCAATAAAACGTCGCTGGCCCTCAATGCCGACCTGATCAAGTTCATGGAGGCTGCGCCGGACACGGTCATCACGCTGAGCACCGGGGAGAAGGTCGTGGTGATGGAGGGCGTAGACCAGATTATCGAGCTCATCATCGAGTTTCGGCGCCTGGTCCTGACCGGCATGTTCTGCCCCGCGGTTGGGCTGAGCGCATCGCCGCCGTCGCCCGCTCGCCATCCAGCCCATACGATAGAGCGCCCGTGCGATGCCTCGCCGGCACACCTGGCAGGAAGGTAGCCGCAGTTGGACAAGAGCAGCATCGGCGGAATCGCTCTGGCGGTGGGAGGCATCACGCTCGGCCTGGTACTGGAAGGCGGCCGGGTAGCGCAGATCTTGCAGCCCACGGCCGCCATCATCGTGTTTGGAGGAACCTTCGGCGCGGTGATGCTGCAGTTCCCCATGCCGGTGGTCCGACAGGCAGCCAGGCAGTTCCGCAGCGTGTTCCGGGAGCAAGACTCGGACGCGCTGCAGACGGTACGCCAACTGGTAAGTTACGCCCACCAAGCGAGACGATCGGGCATCGTTTCGCTGGACAACGAGTTGGAGGAGATCCGCGAGCCTTTCCTGAAGCGAAGCCTCACGCTGGCGGTGGACGGAATGGAGCCGGAGGAATTGCGCAAGATGATGGAGTCGGAGCTGATCGCGCGGGCGGAGGAAGAGGAGCTGGTGTCGCGCGTTTTTGAATCGGCGGGAGGATTTTCACCGACCATCGGAATCATCGGCGCCGTGCTTGGGCTGATCCAGGTGATGCAGCACCTGTCGAACATGGATGAAGTGGGCCGCGGCATCGCGGTAGCTTTCGTGGCCACGATCTATGGAGTGGGAGCGGCCAACCTGATCTTTCTGCCCTGCGCCGGGAAGCTCAAGATCCGGCTTCGCCAGCAGCAAATCCTGCGCGAGATGACGCTGGAAGGAGTGATCTCGATTCTGGAAGGAATGAATCCGCACGTGCTTGAGGGCAAGTTGCTGGGCTATCTGCAGCAACAAAGCGAGGCGCATGGGGCCAGCCGGCGAATGGAGGAAGCGGCATGAGCCGACGCCAAAGCGGAGAAGGACACGTCAGCCACGATCGCTGGCTGGTGTCGTACGCCGACTTCATCACGTTGCTGTTCGCGTTCTTCGTTGTGCTGTATGCATCCGCGGAAATGGACAGGAAGAAGATTGCAGAGCTATCGGCTGCCATCGAGGGTGGGTTCCAGCAAATGGGGGCGTTCGCCAGAAATCAGCCGCTCGCGGCACACGGAGGTACAGGCCGGGCGCAAGGCACACCGCCGGGGAGTTCACTGACGGGGTTGCCGCCTCGACCCGAGGCCGGTCCGGGCGGAATGGTGGACGCCGATGCGTTGCGGCGCGAGTTGGAGAGCGTGTTGGGCGAGGAGATCCGGGAACACGAGATTGACATGCGCGTGACCCCGGAGGGACTGGTGCTGAGCCTGCGCGAGATTGGGTTCTTCGACAGCGGGCAGGCCAAGATGTTGCCGAGCGCGTTGCCCAAGCTCGCCAGAATTGCCGGTGTCCTTAATTCGCATGGCTTCGACCTGCGGGTGGAAGGACACACCGACGACGTACCGATTCATAACTACGAATTCCAGTCGAATTGGGAACTTTCGACGGCGCGGGCAACGCAGGTGGTCACGTTGCTGGTCGAAAACTATAGCCTCGATCCTCTGCGAATTTCAGCGGCGGGATATGGCCCCTATCGCCCCGTGGCGAGCAACGAAACGGCACAGGGAAGAAAGATGAACCGCCGGGTCGATCTGGTGATCACTTCGCAAGGAGCTGGGGCGGCGGGCAGGGGGAATACGGATCCGGGCGGGTGAGGGTTGGCGGTCCTTTCCATGCCAGGTGGGCCGGTCGGGTTGTCAGGTCGTGATGCGAAGCGGCGCCCTGACATCGCAGTCCGGTCGCGAACGGGGTGATGCAGCGACGATTTCTGCCGATGAATGGTTGGAAGCCGCCTCGTCTGGATTGCGGGTAGCGGGCTTGGCCGGGCGGCTGGAAGCACGGCTGCGCAAATCGAGGAAGACATGTTTGCCATAATCGGGATTCTCGTGGTGATCGCGGCAATTGCCGGCGGTTACATGATGGAGCACGGCCACTTGCGGGTCCTGATGCAACCAGCCGAACTACTGATTATTGGCGGAGCGGCGATTGGTACGCTGCTGATCGCCAATCCGCTGCGGATCCTGACGAAGATCGCGAAGTCTTTGGGCGGAATACTGAAGGGCCCGAAGTACAACCAGGCGCGATATCTCAGCTCGTTAAAGATGATGTTTGATCTGCTCAGCAAGGCCCGTAAGGATGGGATGGTTTCGCTGGAAGGCGATATCGAGGAGCCTGGGAAGAGCGCGATCTTTTCAAAGTATCCGGAGTTTTTGAACGACCATCATGAGCGGGACTTTGTGTGCGACACGTTTCGAATGGCCATCAGCGGAGGGGTTGAACCATTCGATCTGGATCAGATGATGGAGCTGGACATGGAGGTCCGTCATCAGGAGTCGAGTGACTCGATTGGGGCACTGACTACGATGGCGGAATCGCTGCCGGGGTTGGGGATCGTCGCGGCCGTGCTCGGGGTGGTGATTACGATGGGGTCCCTGGGTGGACCACCCGAACAGATCGGCGAGAAGGTGGCGGCCGCGCTGGTCGGGACTTTTCTGGGCATCCTGTTGTGCTACGGATTCGTTGGGCCGCTGGCCAGTAATCTGGCGAAACTGGCGGAGGAGGAGCGGGCGTACTACCACGTGCTGCGGGTCCTGATGGTTGCGTTCATCAAGGGAAGTCCACCGATCATGGCCGTCGAAACCGCGCGCCGTGCGGTGCCTACGCACGTCAGGCCAACGTTTGTGCAGGTTGAACAGGTGTGCAAGAACCGCGGCGGCGCGGTGCTCGATGGCCCGTCAGACCAGGGCGCGCAATCGGCGGCCGCCTAAGCGGGGAAGGTCATGAATACGGCCCGGCCCATCATCGTCATCCGGAAGAAGCGCGGCCATGGCCAGGCGCACGGCGGAGCGTGGAAGGTCGCCTACGCTGATTTCGTGACCGCCATGATGTCGCTGTTCATTGTGCTGTGGCTTATGAACAGCAGTAAGCAGGTGCAGGAGGCGGTAGGAGGGTACTTCAAAGACCCGACCGGAACCTCGAAGATGGTCGGGACCGACCAATCGGGATCGGGAGAGAACTTCACGCTCAGCAAAGACGATATGCCCAAACTGAAAGAGGAGTTGCAGAAGGTCACCCGGCAAATGCCGAATTTCGATGCGCTAAAGAACCATATCGAGATGACCATTAGTTCGGAGGGGCTCAGGATCGAACTCAGCGAGTCGGAGTCTGGGACTTTTTTCGATAGCGGAAGCGCCCAGCCCACGCCCAGCGGGCGAGACATCCTAACCCTGCTGGCGCGACAATTGGGGAAACTTCCGAACAAGATCTTTATCGAGGGGCACACCGACTCGAAGCCATTTGGCCACAGCGCCAGTTTTACGAACTGGGAGCTCTCGGCCAACCGCGCCAACCAATGCCGGCAGCTGATGCAAGCCAACGGCATCCGCGCCGACCAGGTTTCGCAAGTGCGCGGCTTCGCCGACCAGAGCCTGCGCGATCCGGGTCATCCCGAGGACCCGTGCAACCGCCGAATCTCGGTGATTGTGCGCTACACCACCAGCGCGGATGGGGAGGCCGGAACGCAACCTGCCAAGACTACTCCGCAACCAGCGCACGAGTAAGATCTCAGGGGCTTCGCGCTCACAAGGACTCGGAGCGTAGAGGAATCCGCAGCGTGACAGTGGTTCCCTTCCCCATCTCGGTTTGCAGGTTTACGGTTCCGCCCAAGGCCTGGACGTTGGCCTTGACTACATCCATGCCCACACCCCGGCCGGAGATGTTGGTGACCTTCTCGGCGGTAGTAACGCCATGAAGAAAAACCAGGTCGGCGAGTTCGTTGGGAGTCATGTGCCCAGTCGAGTGAGCGGGCAACAGTCCTTTCGCTGCAGCCGAGAGCTTGACCCGTTCGATATCAATTCCGGCCCCGTCGTCAGAAACTTCAATGCACGTTTCATCGGATTGCAGGTACGCCCGAACGGAGAGACTGCCCTCTGGAGGCTTGCCAGCCGCCAGTCTCCTCGATGGGGTCTCGATGCCATGGTCAATGGAATTGCGGACCAAGTGCATCAGCGGGTCCCTGATCGCCTCCAGGACGAGGTTGTCCAGTTCCAGGTCGTTCCCTTCCATTTTGAGGCGGACCTGCTTGCCTGCCGCCAGCGCAAGGTCCCACGCCAGTCTTGGCAACCGTCCCAAAAGGAAGCCAATGGGCTGCCTCCGGGCCTGCTTCGACTCGCGCTGGAGTTCGCTCGTAATCGCATCGAGGCACCGCGCGACCTCCGGCAAGCCTTCCCCGCCAGATGATTGCGACAACAGAACAATCTGATCGCGCACACGGGCGAGTTCGCCCACGAGACCGATGAGTTTGTCGAGCCGGGCAATATCGACGCGCACGCGGGAGTCGGCAACGGTCGCGGCCCGGGCCACCTGCTGGTACTCGATGACGGTGCAGGCCAGCGCCGAGCTGACTTGCCCCTGGGAAACCAGAATTTCTCCCATCGTGCGCAGATCGCCACGCCGCTGTAATTCCCGCGCGGCAGATACGGCAGCCGGATCCACTCCGGCGCGCTCCACCAGGAGCTGGCCAATGGGCTTGGCCGCGTCGCTCACTGCAAATGGAGCCAACGTGCCATCGGGAGTAGCCTCACCCGCAAGCCATGCGCCGCCCGCGACGGTCACTCCCTGCAAAAAGTCGATGCGATTGGCCAAGGCATGCCAATTGACCACGCCTTCCTGGCCGGTTGCTTCGATTTTGGTCAAGACCGTTCGGATGCAGTCGGCCACCGCCAGCAAGGTCGCAGTAGTTTCGGAGTTCGGCGGCAATTTTTGGTCGCGCATGCCGCTCAGCAGACCTTCGGCGGCATGGCTGATCGCTTCGAGATTGCGGAAGTTCAGAAACCCACAAGCGCCCTTGATGGTGTGCAGGGTACGAAAGATTCGTGGCAGGATGTCTGCCGCAGAGGAGCTGCTTTCCAGCTCGATAACGTCGCGGTCGAATTGGTCGAGGTTCTCCCGGGTTTCGAGCAAGAACTCGCGCCGGACGTCATCCGGCGGGAGCGTTCCAGCCGATTCCTGCGCGGCTCGGGCGGTTCCGCTACTCACGGCACATCCTTCGCGCCGTGGACGGGGACTGTGGGGCGCAGCAGTTGGGCCGCGCGCTGGTTTCCGCTGCGCACGGGCAGCGCCTCGAAACACTCGCGTCCACCCAAGATCAGCGCCGCCGGAGACTGGATTGGCTCCCGCAGGTTCAGGACGGCGCCGGGCCGTAACCCGACCAGGTCGCGCAACCGAACCTTCAGGCCCGGTATACCCACGGTTGAATCGAAGCGGCATTCGAGAATACGCGCCCGCAAAGACGGACGAGCGCCGGCATCCGTCTTCGGTCTGCCTTGCGGGTCGGAAGAAATCTCGCGGAGCATGGCGCCAGCCAAGCTGGCCGGCAGGCAGAGGACTATCGCGCCCGCCGTCTCATTCAGCTTGGCTTCGAAGGTAAGGATGGTGAGCCTCTCGGTAGCGGAGTATACGTTCTGAATCTGCGCCGCCTTCTGCTGGCGATCCAAGCGGATTTTTACACCCAACGGCTGCCAGGTGGTTTCCAGCTGGCGTCCAAGAATCTGGGCGACACCGTCCATGAGCTCCCGATCGATTTCCGTCAATTCGCGGGCAGATGGTGAGGGCGTGCCGAACCCTCCCAACAAAACGTCAATGATGGGAAACACAAGTGCCGTCTCCACCTGCAACACTACCACCGATCCGCCCGGCTCCAGTGCCAGTGATGCAGCAAAGCCGGACTCCTGAAACCCGGCCAGAAAGTCGCGTACGGGCACCTGTTCGACCGAAGCCAATACCATGTCAAACTGGGCACGCAAGTACGCCGCCATGGAATACGAAACTGAGCGTGCGTAGGCCTCATAGAGACTGGTCATGAAGCGGGCGTGCTGACCCGACATTTGGCCGGTGTTGCGAAAATTACAAGGTTCAACGCAGCACGGAGCCGCATCGCCCGTTGCGCCGCGGGCTTTTTCGAGGATCTCGTCAATTTCGCGCTGATTGAGTACCTTTTTCACCGTTGTCGATCGGCAATTGAGTGTGCCGCTCCGGCTGCATTGGAAATGGATTAGAAGTCGTAAACATTCGTACTTTGCAGGAGCATGTCATTTGCCAAACCCGCGCACGTTCCCTGCCGTCCGGCCGGGAGACTAGTTGTCCCACCGCGGGCTATCCTCCTGAAACGCCACCGAGACAGTGAAAACGTCGCCGCAACAGCGAAAGCTCATGCTCATTCCCTGTGGTTGCAAGTCGCTGTCGGCGGCGAGTTCGACGTCAGGATAGCCAATCTGGACCGGCCCCCAGCGGCCTTCGATCATGGTCTTGACGTTACCAACGATCATGTTGGCGACTTCTGTGGCGGCATCGAGCATATCGCAGTCCTCGACGGGCGATTCGACTCGCAGCATGGTACGGGGCATGCGCTTGGCCCGAGGCACCGTGTAGTACACGTGGGCCGTGCCCGAAATCGATCCGGTCAAGTGGAATGACGAAATGATGTTGGACTCGAAGCCGCGCCAGGCCAGGCGGACATGCGGCTCCGAGACGATGTCAACCCCGACCACCAGCGCAATGACTTCCAACGCCGCCTGTTCGATGGCCTGCGCCAGCGTTCGTAACACGTCTTCCTTCTTGAGGCAGTACACCGTAATCAGCCGGAGATTCTGAGCAGCGGAGCAAGCCGATCATGAATTTCGGCGGGCGTGAAAGGCTTCTTGATGTAGCCCACCGCGCCCTTGCCGACAGCGTCGATTACGGCTTCGGCACAGGCTTCGGTGCTGATGATGAAAACGGGGATCTGTTTCCATTCCTGGTTTTCCTTCAGCGCAGAAAGGAGCTGAATCCCGTCCATGCCGGGCATGTTGATATCACTGAGAACCAGGTCGAAGGACCGCTTTGCCAGCAGATCGAGTGCCTCCTTACCATTGCCCGCCTCGTAAACCTCGGTGATTCCCAGCGCCGCCTTTTCCAGACAGCGATGAATGATCCGTCTTATGGTCGAGGAATCATCCACAACCAGAACACTGGTGCCCATAAAGCGCCTTTCGGTGCATCGCCGTAGTGTCCTTCGCTCACCGCGAGATGCGCGTCCGCTTGTATATCGGCCCGAATCGCCACCGCGGTTAGCTGGCTATAGGAGCGCGAGAGGTGACAGCGGGCGGCAGAAGCCCAACATGGCTAGGCACCTGAGAAACATCCACACGAGACGTCACGAGCTAAATGAAGATGGGAGTCTCGAATGCACTTGCGGCCCGAGAATTCATTACAGTGACTAAGCACGAAGAGGCAGCGTTCGGGGCGTTGGAGGAGCTGATCGGGATGGTTGGTAAAGTTAGTATTTGCCACAACTTGCAACGGTCTTGGGGACTGCGAATCACCCGTACGTGACTGAAAATAAAATGGTTATTTCTGGATCCGACACTTCGTATCCTTGGCGAGCACCGCTGCGTACGCATCTGAGACGATATCTCTGATTTGACCTGGTTCCCAGCTCCAACTCGGGCTGCAGATGCGGAGATGACGCAGCCCACGCTGCGTCTAGTCTAATGGAGTGGATTTCGCCCGTAATTGGCGTCCGCATCCTAGGCGTTAAGACTGTGCGACGAACCACACGTTGCCTAAGACTTCCCTTCCATAAGTCGTAAATGCTTCACTTGTCTGCGCTTGGCCTGCCATTACCGATGGCGTAACACGAAAACGCTAGATTTCTAGAAGAACTCGGGCTATTCTTGCGGCTGTCTCGGGCGATTTGAGGGTCTGGAACGATCCCTCCAGCTAATCAGCATAGTTTTCAGTCGGCACCCTTGTACCAGCGGTGGTGATGGATGGCTGAGTTGGCCCTTTAGGGATCCCTCCGTACATGTACGTCCTCTCTCGATGCGCCCAGTGGTGTCTCCAGGAAGATCCTTATGTTTTTGTATCGGTGATTTGTGGAATTCTTCGGTATCGCCCGTTATGTCTATAGGAGTTCAGCCACGAAGTGAGTTGCCCGATGAGGAACTCGTCGTTCGCTTCCAACAAACGGGAGACTCGGATTGCTTCGAGGAGCTGTTCGCGCGGTATCGCAGGCAGGTCTACTACGCGTGCAAGGGATTTTTCGCCGATGGCAACGCTGCGGAAGATGCCACCCAGGAGACTTTTCTGCGCGCCTATCAGAACATGCATCGATTTTCCGGGGGGAACTTTGGTGGCTGGTTGCTGAGGATAGCGAAAAACCTGTGTATCGATTCATGGCGAAAGAGGCAGCCGGAAACGGAACTCGAGGAAACTGAAATGAGTCAGCTGCCATCTACGGAGGGATTGGACCAAACGTCGGATTTGCGCCTCGCCGTGCAAAGGGTTTTGGAGGAGTTGCAGACCCTTCCGGCCGAACAGCGACGCTGCGTCGAATTGAAGATTGAGGGCTATTCCTACGACGAAACTGCCGCGTCTACCGGCCTCACCGTACAAGCGGTGAAGTCTCACCTGCAGAACGGCCGTAGGACTTTGTGGTTGCGAATGAAAGGAACGTTGTCCCAGCTGAAATGACCAATTGGAGCGAAGACATTTTCCTGGAACGGCTGATGCCTTTAATTCAGGGAAACGACCCGGCGCAACGGGGCAGATGCCCTGGCCCGGAGCTTTTGTGTGCCTTCTCCGAAGACCGTATCCTGGGAGTGGAAAAGAAGGCCATCGACGCTCATCTTGCAGGTTGTGCCCGATGCAGAGAACTCCACTCCCGCCTCGTGAGCTTCGCAACCCCGGCGGCTCGGGAAGACGACCGCGAGTGGACAAACGCGGAAAAACGGCTGGTCAACTGGATGGAGCATTTGCTCCGCACCCAGGAACGCGAGCATCCAGATTCCCCCTCCCAACGAGAACTCGACGGAGGTACGCACGGGAAAAATTGGTGGTCTGCATGGCAGACCCAATGGGCGGTCGGCGCGGTCGCCGCTGCGGCATTGGCTGTCTTGGCAGTACTCCTCCTAAGGCCTTCGCCAAAAGTCCCCCGTGCATTGGAAACTGCCCAAGCGACATTGCCCGCGTCTTCGGACCAGACGGCTAATTCGACTTCCGCAGCACCCCAGACAGAGACGAACACTTCTTCCAAGACCATTGCCAGCCCGGCACCGGGCGACCAGTCAACCGGCGAGAAGAGTGTGCGTCCAAGGGCGGGAGAAATACATCAGCCTCAGCCCGCAAGGTCGAAGCCCGCTCTGATGGCAGACACCCCGCCAATCGTGGCAGAGGCGAAGGCCCCCAATCCCACCGAGTTTTCTGGAAATCCTTCATCCACTGGACGAGAAACCCGACCGACCGCGGCTCCTTCAGGCTCTGGGCTGGCAGACCAGAGCACGCGCGCAGTTGCCGACTCGAACCTGGCTTCGCCTTCGCCGAGCAAACAAGCTTCCAGCCGTCCCGCGGTTTATGGATATGCACCGATCGCCCCGCGGTCTACCACAAAAGTCACCAGCCCTCCACCTCCCAACCTTCCCGCTTCAATTCGCCTGGAGGCAGGCACGCGGATATGGGTGCGGATCAGCTCGCTGGTGCGCAAACCGGACGGGACCCTGAAATTTGAAGGCACCTTGTTCGAGCCGGTCACACAAAAGGGCCAGGTTGTGCTTATCCAGGGTACCGGCGTGAGTGGATTTGAAAAGCAGAGCCAAGGCTCAACATTGCTGGTGATTACCGATCTTAGCCCTTCAGGTACGCGCTACACCCTCATGGGCGCCGCTGTCATGAAGGACACCTTAAGCCGCGGTGGGGGCAAGGCTTTGCAGTTTAACGCTGGACAGCTCATAGAGATGTTTATCGAGTCGGCCGCGGTCTATGAAAAGGTGCCCGACACCACGGGCCAACCGGTGTCTCGATGAAAAATGCATTTACATGTCGAGGTGTATGGAATTTTGCAGAGCACCACGTTCTATGTAGTGAAAGACGGGAAATAGTCCTGGTCCTTTCAAGAGGCTTCAATGAAACACACTCTGGCCGAAACCAAGATTCAGGGAGCATGGCTGCTTCTGTCAGTGATGATTCTGGCGGCTCCGTCGCTGGCGGCGTCCCTGAACGGTGGCGGATTTCATAACGGCTCCTCCGTAACGGGCCTGGCCATGATGCAGCACGCTGCTTCTGCCCCTGCGCCGCATTCTGCGCCAGGGGCACCACCGCACGGCTCGGCCGCGCCAGTTCAGCATTCCGCGCCGGCCCCAACGACCCACGCGCCATCAGCGCCGACGACGCATTCTCCAACCGGCCCCACTACGCACACCACAACGAGCGGAACCGCCCAGTCCAGACCCGCCACGACGCAGCATTCGGCGAACAAGCCGATGGCTTCTCAGCCTTCCACCGCCCGAACAACTCACCAGTCAGGCGCCTCCCAGCACCCCACTACCCACCCCGAAGGTTCGACTAAGTCTTCCTCAGCCAAAGGCAACCAAATGCCGGGCACAAGCCATGCGTCCAGTCACAACATGGAGAAGCGTCCGGACGGAACGACCAGAGTGACGCACGCCTCGGGCGCAAGCGTCGTGTACGACAAAAGTAACCGGATGAGGGAGATTACAACACGGGGCGGGGCAGTAGCCAAGATTGGATCTTCCGGACGGGTCAGCGTGATACAAGCAAAGGACACCCGGATCACCTACGGCGCGCGCGGCCGGACAGGGATAGAAACGGTTCGCGGAGACCACAGTAGAGTGGTCACCATAGGGCACCACTATGGCTTCGTCGAACACCCTTACACCAGAAATGGACGCGCGTATATTAGCCGGACTTATGTGGTCAATGGACGCACATACGCCCGCGCATACTCAACCTACTACTACCACGGTGCACGCTACTATCACTATGTGCCAGCCTACTATTACGGTCCGGCCTTCTATGGATGGGCATATTATCCCTGGACCGCTCCGGTCTATTGGGGATGGGGCTGGTACGGCGCGCCCTGGTATGCCTACTACGGATACTATTTCACGCCGGCTCCTTATTACGTAGATGCCTCGTTGTGGCTAACCGACTATCTGTTGGCCCAGAGCCTTCAGGCTGCCTACGCAGCGAATAGTGCCAACCCCGGTGCGACTCAAACCTCAGATCAGTCGGCGGAAGGCGCAGTTCCCGTTTCCGCTGAGATGAAGCAGGCAATTGCCGAGGAAGTGAAAGCGCAGCTCGCCGCCGAGCGAGATGCCGCAGCCGCTTCAGAGCCGGCCAATGACGCGCCGCAGCCAGCCAGCACTCCCGGTGCGCAGGTGCCTGACGCACTGGATCCTGAGCAGCGGACGTTCCTGGTGTTCGCCGCGCTCTATGAACCAACCAGCAACGGAGCGGAATGTGCCTTGACCCCGGGAGACGTTCTGACGCGAATGGACGACACTCCCGACGACAATCAGAGCGTCAAAGTGCTGGTCAGCAGCAGCAAGAAGCAGGATTGCCGGCCGGGCTCGCAGGTCAAGGTGGCGGTGCAGGACCTGCAGGAAATGCGCAACTCCTTCCGTGAGCAGATGGACCAGGGACTGCAGACACTGGCTCAGAACCAGGGCAGCAAGGGACTGCCGGCGGCGGCGGACGCCGCCGCGCGCAAGTCGCCCGATGGCCAGGCGGTGCCGGATTTGACTGCGAGTGACGAGCTGCAAAAACAGATGCAGCAGGCAAGACAGGCGGAAGCCGAGGTCCAGCAAGCGGTAAAGCAGACGAGCTAGATATCGATCTCGAATCCCGGATTTTGGGCCAAGTTGTCAAGCAATCAATCACAGGATACGCGGGTAGCGGAGGCACAACATGAGGAAGTCACTTTGCCTGGTAATAATAGATGACCGTATTCGCAAGCTTGGCTCCCTATGCGAGTGGTGAGAATGGAGACACACTGCTTGCACTTCGCCAGAAGCTGAGCACGGAATTTGCTCTCACCAAGACAACTGCGGACAGAACCGACATTGTGACGCCAGGATCCGTGGTTGTTCTACACAAAGACGGTCTGCTGATGTATAGCGTCGAGGCCTCGTCGCCGGCGTCGAACATCTACAAGGGCGGAAGATTGTCCCACGGTATGTGGCCCAAGTGTCCGGCGTTTCTCTCCAACTATTGTTCGAATCTTCCCGAGCAGCCGGCCAGCCGGACATTCGTCGCCGGCGAGAAGTTCTGGGTAACGGGAGTTGAAGTCCAGCCGGATTCGGTTGTGCTCGCGTTCTACAGCGATCCTTATCAGGACGGTCGCTATTACGGGCGGCTGAAGATCGCGTTGGGGAAAGGGCAGGCGCTCACCGCCGAGGATACGCTGAAAATCATCGCTGAGGTGGTGACGGTCCAGCCTTCCGAAAATCAGCCTGATCCTCCACCGGCACCGACGACGATGGCATCCGTAACGCCGGGATCAGATCGTCTTTCGCCTATCGCGCCTCCCCCGCCGCCGGCCGACGCACCTCCGCCGGCGCCAAAGGAAATCGCGGCCGGGGAGCCTAAGGACAAGGTGATAGAGACGTTTGGGCCGCCACAGAAAGTAGTCAAGCTGCCCAGCAAGGAAGTCGACTTCTACCCCGACATGAAGGTGACATTTGTAAGCGGGAGAGTCAGCAATGTCGACGTAGTTTCGACGCAGGAAGCGTCCAGCAAGATCAAACAGTAGCCACAGGAAGTCTGGGCCCCGCAGGAGTCAGAATAGCAGCGACGAAAGGAAACAGTCATGTATTCGTCCCACACGCTCAAAATCGGTAAAGCCCGAACGGCCACCACGATGCTCGCCCTGTTGGTGTTGACGGCAATGGTTGCTTTTGCCGGCGACTCGAAAAACACCAAGACTTCCAGCGCTCCGGCGAAGCCTGCAGCTCCTGCGGCCAGACCCGCGGCGCCCGCCCACGCAGGAGGCGGGGCTGGGGCCGGGGCCAGCCACCCCACGGCTGGAGGCGGCGCATCAGCATCTGGCGCGAACGCTGTACATCACGGCCCGACCACGGGCAACAGCGGTGCCCACGCTGGTCCAACTACCGGCAACCCTGGCGGCGTGCACACTGGTGCAACCACCAGCAATCCGACTGGTGGCCACGCGGGCCCAACCACAAGCAATCCCACGGGTACGCACACTGGTCCAACCGCGAACTCACTCGGAGGGCCGCACGGCACTTCCAACCCAGGCCATCCTGGCGCTACTGCGCGAGCAACAAACAATCCGACTGATGCCCGGTCGGCACAACCGAACCAGCGTGGTACCGGAGCGCCGGGAGGTGTGCATCCTCCGGGCACGGGTGGAACACACGCTACCAACTCCGGCCTGGGCGGAAAACCTGCTCCTGCAGGAAGCCACTTCACCCAGGCTAAGACCGGCGACGCCATGCAAAAGCGTGCGAACGGCAAAGTGAGCGACGTGCACGTGGCCAATCGTGGAATGGACGTCCATCATGGACTGACCGGAAGCAAGCGTGTCTCAGTCGAGCGCGCCGATCACTCCCGCATCGTGGCTGAACGCGGACGTCCCGGCTATGTGCAGCATAGCTATTCGTATCACAATCGCGAGTTCGCGCGCCGCAGCTACTACTACCACGGGCATGTCTATAACCGCTATTACAACCGGTACAACTACCATGGACGGTATGTGGAAGTTTACGCTCCGGTTCGTTACTATCCCTCGGCGTTTTACGGGTGGGCCTACAACCCGTGGTATCAGCCCGTGTACTATTCCTGGGGATGGGCAGGTGTACCGTGGTATGGCTACTACGGTTATTATTTCGCCCCAGCACCCGTCTATCCCACCGCTGCTCTGTGGCTGACAGACTACGTCATCGCCAACGACCTGGCTGCGGCGTATCAAGCGCAGCAGGAAGCGCAAATGCAGGCCGGCCCTGTGACCGCCGACAACGGAGCGGCTCCGATCACGCCGGAAGTCAAGCAGGAAATCGCCGAAGAGGTCAAGAACCAGCTTGCGCTGGAGAACGCCGAAGCGCAGCAGAACGCGAATCACCAGGACATCGATCCGGCCTCCAGCGGCATTGCGCGTTTGCTGGCGGACGGTCACCCGCATGTGTTTGTAGTTGGGGGAGCGATGGACGTCGTGGACGCTTCCAGTTCGACAGAGTGCGCGCTCAGCGATGGTGATGCACTGCAGTTGGTGTCGCCGCCGCCGCCCGATGCGACGGAAGCGGGTGTCGTGGTTCTGTCGAGTAAAGGTGGCAACGAGTGCCGAAAAGGTTCCACAGTTACGGTCTCGGTCAATGACCTGCAGGACATGCAGAACCATATGCGCGATATGGTCGACCAGGGCCTGCAAGAGCTGCAGGCGAAGCAGGGAAAGCAAATTCCGGCACTCCCCCCGTCGGCGGCGGCTCCACCGGTAGAAGCCGAATACGCGCAGGCGGCCCCGCCGGCGGACCCGAAGGGCGCCGAGGAAATCACCCAGCAGTTGGCGGAGGCCGATCAGGCTGAGAGCGAAGTTACCGCCGAGGTGCAGAAGCAGGAACCGACGGCACCAGCGCTCACAGAGAGAGCGCCGGAGGTTACCGCGAACGCAACCTCGACTACGACGATTGAAGCGGGCCAGACGATCGCGCAAGTGAAAGCGGAGCTTGGCGCTCCGATCAAGATCATCGACCTGGGGGCTAAGAAAACTTACGTCTACAAGGACATGAAAGTCGTCTTCAAAGACGGCAAGGTTGCCGATGTGCAGTGATCTTCAGCGACCTTGGTTTTATTGGGGGAGATCGTGCGCGATTAACGATGAAACCGTCTCGCAGGCAGCCTGGCAAGGAGATCCCGATAGACGGGAACTGGAAGGAGTTGGCGTGAAGCTTCGACAGGGTCCGAAGTACCTCGATGGACTACTTATCGTGGTGCTCGCGCTGGCCGGTTCGGCCCTCGCGCAAACTGCTGGGACCAGCGCCGGACCCAGGACGGGCACCCCCGCCGCCAGTCGAGTCGCTCGCGTGCAGTATCTGGCAGGTGAAGTATCGATCGATGCCGGCGGAGGCAACCATTGGGTTGCCGCCAGCCTTTATCATGCTCTGCCGACAAACACCGACGTCTGGACGGACAAGAATTCGCGCGCGGAGCTGAACGTTGGAGACGGATTCATCCGCATGAATTCAGAAACCAGCGTAACGCTTTCCAATGTCAATCGCAGTACCGTGCAGTTCAAGGTCAACCAGGGCACGGTCAGCCTGACTGTACAGCGACTTCTCGCGGGTGAAATCTATGAGATTGACACGCCAAATGCAACCCTGACGGTCATGAAACCCGGAGTCTATCGCGTCGACGTTTTACCCAATGAAAACCAGACCTGGGCAACCGTGCGCAAGGGTACCCTGGCGGCGACCGGACAAGGCAGTGCGGTGACCATCAATGCCAACCTGCAGGACCGCTTTCGCGAGGGCTATTCGCTGCAGCACACGGCGGAGAAGGCCCCGCCTCCCGACGGGTTCGAGGATTGGGCCAGCGTGCGCGATCAACGGCTTGCGCCCCCGCGGGGGCCGTACTTCGGCTTCGGCGCCATTGGCGTTGGGCCCTGGGGAGTCGTCGCGGTCCCTGGACCGTATAGAGCGCCGATCGCGGCCCTGCCTTGGGTTCCGCCGTTTTGGATTCGGTATCCATAGCCAGTCTGATGGTGGAAATTGGACTCGTAATTGGGACTCTCTCAGCGAGGTAGGCCGATGTTTCGTTTCGGATTGTTCGCGTTAATGATGTACTTGCCGCTAGTTTCAGGTATTGCCCAGTCGTCCACGCAGGTATACGGCGTTTCGGTCATCGGCACGTGGAGCAATGCCGTTAACCCTGCTGAACACTTTGAATTGAGTGCCGATGGCGGCTTTGCCCTGGACGAAAACGGACAACACTTCGACGGGACATGGGAGCTTTACGGACCCACGCTCGCCTTGCACCTCACTTCTTCGCAGACCGCCACGGCACAATGGGATGGGCATGCCTTTATTGATAGCCAACAGAAGCGCTGGGTGCGGACCACATCGGGCCTTGCTCCGGCAACTCCAGCATCGAATTTCCAGTCTGCTGCTCCGGCAGCGATCCCAGCGCAGAGCGGAAGTCAGACATTGCCGCCGTTACAGGCGCTGAATGCGGCCTTGACTTCGCACTTTGCGCTCACCAAGCTGACGGCTGATGGATCGGACATCGTCACCGCGGGCTCGGTTCTAGTCCTGCACAAAGACGGGCTGCTCATGTTCAGCATTGATACGAAGGTTCCGCCAACGAATACTTATAAGGCGGGGAAGATTTCGATCGGCTTTGGATCTGGCTTCGCTACGGATCTAGAGCTGGCACAACTACAGCCAGGAGCATCGGCAGCGAATGTTCCACAACGCAAGTTTGTAGCAGGCGAAAAGTTCTGGATCGTCGCGTTTACGGCGAAAGACGACGGCGTCGTCTTTCGATTCTATAGCGACCCATACTCGGATATTCGATACTACGGGCAGCTCAAAATTCCATTCCAAAAACATGTCGTGCCCCCGGTGGATGACGTATTGAAAACCATCTTCGAAGTGGTGACGGTCCAACAGGCAGATAACCCTCCGAACGGCGTCGCGGATATTCCTCCTTCGCCTTCGCCGGCTTCCGTTCAGGAACCTCGGCCCGAGCCTATCCCACCACCTCCACCGCCAGCGGACGCACCGGCAGCGCCTCCCAAGACCATAGCACTTGGTCAAACGGTGGATCAGGTCGTAGCAAACTTTGGGCAGCCCCAGAAAGTTGTCAAACTAGGCGCTAAGGAGATCTATTACTACTCCGACATGAAGGTGACGTTTGTCAACGGAAAAGTCACCGATGTGCAATAGGCATATTGCTCTTGGCAGTAGTCCGTCTGGGGGATGCCATAGAGCTGTTTCGCGTTTGCGGCGAGTAGTGTCTATCTCGGCATTACTCCTCTAGCAGGCTGCTGAAAAACCTATGATTTGATGCGAACTCTGTTCCGCTTGGTCGCCGAACGAGAGGGGAGAGAGTTCGTTTTGGCTTATTTCCACTATCTGCAGCAGCTTTTTGCCTGCAGCAGACACACTTCGGCCCTGACTTACGCCGCCTGTACTGACAGGTTGCGCAGGCGGACCAGGTTATAGGCCGCGCAAGCGAAGGTAAACACCCAGTCCACCTTGAACAGCCCGCGATGCCGCACCTTCCGCAGCAGGGCAATCGTCTTCAGCCATCCGAAACATTCTTCGATTCGTTTCCGCTTCCTTTGGCTGATGCGGTAGCCTGCATGTCGCGTCGTCCGCTGGTCGAGGGCACTGCCGCCGCGCCGACCGTCATTCTGTGCGACATGCGGCGTGACCTGCATGTGGCGGCACTCGGCGATGAAGTCGGCGGTGTCAAAGCCTTTGTCCCCGCCCACCGTCACCCGCTTCGTGCCGGCAATCTGTTCCAGCATCACCAGCGCCGTGTCGCGCTCCGCCGTCCCGCTGGCCTCCCACACCATGGCATTCACGATCAGCCCGTTCCGGTTCTCCACCAGCAGATTGCCGCTGTAGCTCAACTTCGCCTCCTTGCCCTCGCCCTTGCGCGCCAACTTGCCTCCGGATCGGTCGTCGATTCGTGCGTCTGATTCGACCGCTTCTCGCCATGAAAGTTCACCGTGGGATTGCCGGGATCGTCCGCCGGCGGCGGATTCTTGCCGTCCTTCCGCTGAAAGCTCTTGTCCCCGGCCCACGCTTCCAGCAGCGTGCCGTCCACCGTGAAGTGCTCGTCCGAAGTCAAGCCCTTGCCCGCGCCTGCTCCACCACCTGCGCCAGAAACTGCTTGGCCACCTCGGCTTCCAGCAGTCGGTCCCGGTTCTTCGTGAACACCGTCGGATCCCACACTTCTTCGTCCAGATTCAGCCCCACGAACCAGCGGAACAGCATGCTGTAGTCGATCTCTTCCATCAGCAGCCGCTCGCTGCGAACCGAGTACAGCATCTGCAACAACTGCGCCCGCAGCAGCTTCTCCGGCGCAATCGATGGCCGGCCTTCGCTGGCGTACATCCGGTCAAACTGCGGCGACAGTGCCCGCAGTACTTCGTCCACCATCGTCCGGACACTCCGCAGCGGATGATCCTTCCGCACCCGCGTTTCCGGCGACAAATAACTGAACATGTGGCTTTGTTGATGATCCGTGCCTCGCATGAGGCTTTCCTAACACACGCGCCCTGTGGATTAGGAGTGGTTTTTCAGCATCCTGCTAGCCACTTGAGAGCAGAAGGAGTCGCGGTTTCAACCTGTGGAGGATGCGGTACCGAATTCGACATTTGCAAGGTCAGTTCAATCGCGATCGCTCGACTATCTGCCAGTAGTGGTTTTCTGCCGTAGGTGCTCCATAACTGGGGAACAGGAACACTCGATCTCATTAGGATAAGGAACCTGCCACCAGCACCGATCGATGGCCAGACTGTGACAGACCGATCGTGCCTGGCATGGGAGATAACCGGCCAGGAGGTGCGCCCCTATTCTTTCCACGAGCTGAAGAATGTTATTGCCGAATCCAGGTTCGACCGAGCCGACAACTCGATAGGAATCCCACCGATCCTGAAGACCGGCAGGAGCTGGTGGGGAAGATCCATTTGACCTGTGCTGCTATTTCTAAGCTATTCCCGCAGTCTATTGGCGTTTTGCACGAGCTTCATTGACAGTGATAGCTTTGCCCGCCAGCAGTGAACCATTCAGGCCCAGGATTGCTTCGTGTGCGTCCTTGTCTTCGGTCATTTCCACAAAGCCGAAACCGCGAGCAACTCCGGTCGCCTTGTCCGTTATGATGTTGACCATTTCGACCGGGCCATAGGTTGCGAATGCAGCTTTAAGTTCCTCCGCGGTAGTACTTGCTTCCATATTTCCGACGTAAAGATTTTTCATTATTTCCTCAAGACTGGGGGAGAAGATATGTGGGCTGATGCCGGCCATATCTCCCGGAAGTAGAGACGATCATTTTAGTCTCAATACAGCATATTGTGAGGGGGATGAAAGTTAGATCGTCCCCGTATGTCTTTCGGAGAACGAGAGGCTTATGCCGGGTTCTATTTTCCACAACTAAACTCAAGTATACGCTTTGCGCGAAAACAACATCGGAAGCGCTGAGAGCCGAAGCTTTGGGCGCGTGTATCGTTATTCATTAGAAATTACGGTCCGCATCATTCGTCTTGCCATTAACGTCTAGCCAGTTCAGCATTGAATGCATGCTAGCCTGGGCCAGTGCGATACAGGAATCGCCTGCACCATAGTAGATGTTGAGGGTATCTCCGTCAGGACCGATCGTGTGTCCGCACGGAAAAACCACATCGTGCACGTCGCCGCCGCGCTCATACTCTGTTTCGGGTCCGAAGATCCAGGAATCTCCACGCAACAGACAAGTGTCCGGCTTTTGAAGATCAAACAGGGCGAGGCCGATCCGGTACAACGCTCCGGAGGCGGTGTGCTTCACTCCGTGGTAGAGCACGAGCCAACCTCTCTCCGTTTCGATCGGGGGCGACGACAAGCCAATCTTGTTCGCGTCCCACCACGCTCCCTTGCGCGCCTCCATCATCACGCGATGGCCTCCCCAATGACGCAGGTCGGGAGAGTAGGAAATCCAAATGTGGGCTCCCAAGGGGCGTCATCGGTCGATGGATCAGTGCCCAGAGGCCGCCGATTCGGTGGGGCAACAGAGCCGCATCTTTGTCATCCGGCGACATGATGACGCCATATCGTCTCGAAGCTTCGGAAATCCTTAGTCAGAGCGAGAGAAACTCCAGGACCGCCTTTGGAGTACGAGGTGTACGCAACAGCATACTGCTGTAGCTCCGGAACGTAAGTGATACGCGGATCTTCGATCCCCCAAAGCTCCTCGGGATATTGATTTGGCTCCGGCATGAGCGTGGGACTTGGATCGATTATCCATCCGTCGATACCGTTCTGCGAGCGCGCGCTGCAGAGATGAGACAGGCCGCGGCGGTCCTCCACGCGACAAAGCAAGAGGGTTGAGCCGTCGGCAAGCAGCGTTGCCCCGGCGTTGAACACGCTATTGATCCGGTAAGGCCAGTCTTTGCTGGACAAAATTGGATTGGCAGGATGCCGATGAAGGAGTGAGTCGGTGGAATCGATGATGTCGACGGTCAAGGTCATAGTTGAGTTCACACTAGCAGATAACTGACATCCGCATATTCTGGGGCTCGAAAGCCCTCGAATTGCATCTCTGTCCGGCCAGGTTGGATGGTTTCACACGCGAACCTCCTGAAGCTGCCGCATCTCTAAAAGTGCCATCAAGAAAGACAAAGTGGACTCCGCCCCCTGGTTCTCGTTGGCCCGGTCAGGATGAAGTCCGTCTCGACATCCGCCTGTGGCGTGTCGTACAAGGCAGTCTTCAAGTCGTTGTCCCCGAGGAACCAATCGAACGCAGACCACGCCTGTGCGCGCCAATGGTCATCTCCGGTGGCGCGATATGCCTCGAGACATGCGGACACTGTTGCACACGCCTCTATCGGTTGCTGATCGAAGCGGGCTTTTTCACCCGTCTTTCGGTAAAATCCCTGCGAGCCGATGGGCACAAAATGTCCGGTCATGGAGCAGCGTTGTTGCCCCGCAAGCCACCCCAAAGACTCGAGGCCGGCTTCGAGCAATTCCTGGTTCGAAGCGCGCGAGCCTGCCAACAATAACGCCTGCGACAAGCGCGCGTTGGAGTAGGCCAAACCCTCTTCAAACCACTTCCAATTCGTCGTGCGGGTGACCCGATAGATGTTCAGCAATCGGTCAGCGAGCGCATCTCTCAGTCTCTGTGCGGACCGGTCTCCCGGGAAGCGATCAAGGTATTGCTGGATTCCGAACAAGGAAAACGCCCACGCCCGGGGGCTGGTAAAAGCCATCGCCGCCGGAACTGCAAGCTCGAAGAGACGCCCGGCAAGACCCCTTAGACTCTCATCGACCGCTTGGTTGATCGCGGTTCCCAATGCCCACAAAGCACGGCCGTGACTGTCTTCCGATCCCTCCGCCTCCTGCCAGTCGGCGCTCATAGCTGAGAAAGTTGCGAAACCGACCATTGGCGGAGTTAAAGGCAAGCCAAAGAAAGGCCAGGTATCGCGAAGCCAATGTCTTCGCGCTTGAGATCTCCGTTGTCCCCCGATTTGTTCGCACCATGATTGAAACGATCAGGGCCCGGCGTTATCGTCGGTGGTGTAACCCTCGTGCTGATTCGGCACCGCGAATACTGCATGCTGATAGATTCCCGTATCGTCAGTCATTCGACTGAGGTGGTCCAGCTTCACAGGGGGCAAACTCTCAATGCACTTTTCATCGGCTGGGTTTGGGCTGACCAGCCTGGGATTCCACAGGCGCTCTGATCTGGCCCGCTGGAAGCTACGCATGTATTCCTGCGCCACGCTCTTCCAAACCATATTGCGTGAAAACAAGTAAGCACGTTTCCGCATGGCGTGGCGCTCAGCCTCATTCTCCAGGAGCCAAATGGTCTGCTCTGCAATCGCAGCCTCGTCGTTGAATGGGACAAGAATTCCGCGTTGCTGGTCGAGAAGCTCGAGTGCATGCCAATAGGGAGTCGAGATGACCGCTTTTCCCGCACCCAGGGCATAGGCCAGCGTTCCCGACACGACCTGCGCCTCATTTCTATACGGTGTGATGTAAATGTCGGCTGAGCCGATGAACTCCATCATCTCCTCTGGACTCACAAACCGATTGTGGAAGATGACGTTCTTCTCGACTCCAAGGTCCTTGGCGAGTGACTGCAGCGACTCGCGGTATTTGTCTCCCTCACGACGCCTGATGTGAGGATGGGTTGCGCCTGCAACGATGTACGTCACGTTGCTGTTTCGAGACAGAATGCGCGGCATCGCCCGTATGACTGTTTCCACTGATTTGTTCGGCGAGAGCAATCCAAAGGTCAGCAGTACCGATTGGCCTCCAACTCCAAATCGGTCTTTATAGAAAGTTCGGATCCACAAACGCGAGATTTGGAACTCCATGAGGGATGACGTCAATCTTTGCAGCAGGAACCTGGAAGATGTCCTGAAGAAATTGCGAGGAGTGTTGACTCATCACGATGAGGCGGTCGGAGAGTTCGGCCAGTTCGACCATCACTCGATGTTGGTCGGGATTCGGTTCACGAGAACGGTATGGAGGGTGGTTACAATCGGCATGCGGAGTTTCCGCAGCAACTCCAAGATGTGGCTTCCGGCCGGTCCGCCGAAGATGCCGTATTCGTGCTGCACGCAAACCAGATCGACATTGGTGAAATTGAGAAATTCGGCTGCGCGGTCGTAGGACGCCAGCTCCGTTTCGGTCAACTCGAATCGAACCCGCTCAGGATAGCTGTATTCGGACTCCGGATCATTCACTGGAAGTGCGAATAACCGTTCCGTGCCGAACTCGGTCGAAATCGCGTCACATAAGTCAGTCGTGAAAGTGGCAATCCCGCACTGGCGTGGAAGGTAATTTCCGATGATGGCGATTCGGCTGGGAAGTGAAAGATTAACCGTTGCGTCGAACGGCTTTGCTGGTACGATTTCAGGTGCTTGCGGTAGCGGGACTGCAATACCCAACGGTCTTCTGAATGGCAGAGTCTTTGGTAACGACATGGACCACCTGTCTGGCTGACTGAATCGTCTGGCCAAGATTTCAGACGCTACCAAGGACGGGAATCCTCGAAATACGTCTCTCGGCAGCGTCGCATTTGTTCAATGGCCGGTGCGCGCATTCCGCACGCGCACCGGCGAAGTTCAACTACTTGGCTTCAGCGTTCTCATGCGCTGCAGCCTTACTTTCCGCAGCCCTTACGGCCGCGAGAAACGAGTGCGCGCCAGAAGGCACACGCACGTCGCCAGACAGTGTTTTGGCAAAGGGAACATCCTTCCCGTAAAACGCCTTAGTGGAATCATCGTCCTGTTGGATCACGGCGCCATCCACAGCGATTCCAGCAAATAAGCCTTTGGAACGCGAATAGCTCAAAGCTTCCGTATTCATCTTCCAGTCGGTGCCTGCCGAAGCATGCCGTCCCACTGGACCAGCAGCAGCCGAAGCTTCGCCACTGAGCTCGAACTTGCTGGAGAGCAACTTCTGTACGCCTGCGTCATTCATGAAGAGTACGACGAGGTCGACTGACTGAACGACCAGCCTGGAAGCCAAAATTGCCGCCGCCGATCGAGATAAACGCTGGTGCGCTCCAGCCATGGCTTGGTACGGCAGGTAACGACTCCGCGTCCATGCTCGCCGCCGACGATGAATCCGCCCTTCCCCATGTCGGGAATCACTGCGATACATTTGGCGTCTGCGAGCACTTCCTCTGGAATACCCTTGTCGGGCGCAGCCATGATCTCGTGCAAGGACGTGCCGGCTGCTTGCAGACGATCTTCTGTCGCTGGCTTACCAGATTTGGCAAACGCGAAAGTGGCCAGGGATAACGTCAACAAACCGATTGCGTATTTCTTCATAAAGCACTTCCTTTTCATTCCACCGTGTTTTTGTGGACGAACTTGTGAGTGGGCGATTTCCGCCGTGAAGATCACACTGCTCTGCGGCCGCTGATCAGGTTGATGACCAGGACCACCACAGCAATGACCAACAGAATGTGGATCAGGCCGCCTCCTACGTGAAGGCTGAAACCGAGCAACCACAGAATCAAAAGAACTACCAAAATTGTCCAGAGCATGTGCTCCTCCTTAGGCCTGGTTGTTGGAGTCAGATATTGGGGCCCCAGCGTAAAGGCAGTTGTTCCTTCACTGCCGGACTTCACACAGGAGGCTGCTGCTTTTCGCTCAGCCGCTTGGGAGTCGTCGAATGGTATGGCGACGCTCACTTAAATCCGGCCAAGCAGCAACAAAACCACCACGACGACAAGGAGCAGACCTATTCCACCGCTGGGGAAGTAGCCCCAGGAGCGGCTGTGATTCCAGGTCGGGAGAGCACCCACCAGAAACAAAACCAGAAGAACAATCAAGATAGTTCCAAGCATATTTTTCCTCCTTGCCGCTAAGAATCCAGTGCCGGCGGCGTGCGGCTGTGATTAGCGCTTCCTTGCGCTCGACTGGTCGCGATCAAGCTCGCGATGGTGGCTAACAGATGCTCGAGATTCTGTCCTTTGGGATAGAATCGGTCGGCGATGATCCCCGCAGGAACGGCTTCCCCCAGGTAGTCGCCACTCATCGCGACAATCGGCACCTTAGGATGAGAGGTGCGCACGTGCGAGATCAATTCGACACCCGACATGATCGGCATATTGAGGTCCGTGACGAGCAGGTCCGGTACGCGCTTTACCCAAATGCGCCACTGCACTCATGCCATCGTCTGCCGTGGCTACGTCATACCCGGCCGACATCAGGAACATCCCTAAGGTCGTCCGAACGGCGGGATCGTCGTCAACAACCAGAATCTGAGCTTTGGAACAGCTTGGCATCTGTTCTCCTTACCATCGCGGGTTGAACAGCATTCCACATCCCTACGATGTCACGCCCACGCCGCATTGGTCTGGTCAAAACAGAACACCCCAGGGTTCCATCACAGGACGCACGTTATCCGTCTGTCGGCTCGTCTTTCGGGAGGGGATGCAACTCGGGGCCGGTCAATATGCCTCACATTGACCGTCGGCTCCACTGCAAATACTTAACTACGGAAGTTGCCCGCTGGTCGTCGCCGCTAAGCGAAAATTCACTGCCTCATACGTGGCTCTTCACTCCGAGGCTGTCTTCTTTCTGGGCACTCAAAGCGACGAGATTTCAAGCGGGGAGTTTGCCGGCTTCTCTGCAGGTAATGCTGATCCGTATTACACGGGAATGCCGGCCTTGCTGACAGCAACAATTGTTACCTTTGAAGCTAAGGTTCGATCATTATCCAAGCCCAGAACTCGTCTTGCGTGCTGCTTTGCCTTCGCCTCGGTGACAAACCTCCGCGCTGGGCGCGAGATGAATTTAGCCGCCACGAAATCAACCCTGTAGTACGTCACGTCAAACTCCTTCCGCGAGGGGACCAGACGGCACGCCGCCAGGCGTCATCGCCACGTATTAGGGACGGTTGTCCATCGTTGAAACGTCGGTAAATACCGTTGCTTGTGGCACTCGATACATACTCCCCGGCACATGAAAATGCGGGGCAGAACGACTCGCTCAAACCAACCCTCCGGAGGCAAGGGTCGGAACTGGTCACTTTTACACACGCTGCAATGGGCAGACAACAAGTGCATTCTTCCCGTTCCTTTTCCCGCTTCCGTAAGAGCTTTGCTTTTCACTGCGAAACCGCACTCTTGCCGATGGTAATCGTCTTGCTTTCGTCGGGCGTAAGCAACGTTGCATCACATGCAACGAAGCCACTGACGCACGCCATGTAGTTGCGCTGACGATCGGAGACGGTGACCGCACTCACCTCAGCCGGCGAGAGCTTCGAGCGATCGCACATTGCTCCACCATCCCAACATTCATCTACGTTACGTCGGTGCTGAGTAATGGCCACTTCGTTCAACTCGGATGGGCTCAGTTTCGATAACTTGCAGCCGGACCAACCATTCAAGCAATCAGAGATGTTTCTCTGGTCCTCCGCCACGGCAACGCCGGCAGCTTCGGATGCCGTCAACTTGGCGTGATCGCACGGCCCAATGCCGCTCCAACAATCGGAGATCATCCTCCGGTGCACGGCAACGTCAACTTGGCTTAGTTCCGCTTTGCTGAGAGTGGAGCGATTACATGACGTCCAAGTGTTTTCGCAATCAGAAATGTTCTGCTCGCGCTTGGCCTTGGCCATGGCGCTCTTATCTGTCTGAGTCAAGGCGGAGCTGTTGCAGGAGTCCCAGCCATTGCTGCAGGCAAACAGGTTCTCTTGCTGATCGGACGACTGCCCCCACATCAGCCCCGTGAAGCCAACAAAGGAAATCATCATTACTGAGCAAAGAACCGATCGTGCTGTTACCTTCATGCAATTCCGCCTTTTCCGCGCGCCGGCTGGTCACCCAACCTGACTTCGCATTCATTGTCGGCCTGACAATGAGACAAAAGCTGGTCAACATTGCTCGGTGAGCAGTTCTGCTCAGACAAATTCGATTCCTGGGCGAAACGATGACAGCCGACTGCGACGGACACACTTGCAGCAAGCGAGAGGATGGACGAAGTTCTTGAGAAATTGGCACCGTGAGCCAGGTCGATTGGCCCTAACCCGCAAGTTCAAGGACTAGCATAGCTCTTTCACTCTCAATCGCAATGGATTCCGGTTCGTATTGTCGCCCTCAAGAGACGAGCGGTGAATTCCACTTGCGGCTGATTGAGAAGCCTTAGGCAACGCAAGGTCGCCGATGCTCCGATTGCTCACGGCGACGAAAAAGGGTGCCCCGTGTCGAGGGCACCCACACATTACTACAGGACTAACTGTTCGTTATCGCTTTAATTTCCACGAGGATTTCAAACGGATTGCGCCCGCCAGAATCCCGCTACCGAGCAACGCCAAAGTGGCTGGTTCCGGAGTGGAGGATGGCCCTTGGGTGTTGCCAACATTGTCCGCAATTGTTCCGATCTGCGGACCGGCATTGGCGATGCCGCGCGCACTATAGCTCACGAGAGTGGGGATGTCATAGACGGACTGAGCTGAGAAGTTGCCCAAGCCGACGCCGCTGGGCTGGCCCAGAATCGTCGGGCCAGTGGTGTAGGCCCAAGTGATGTTAAAGAGATTCGGATTGTCGGTCGGCACCACATCGTCGGGCGTGAAACCGAGCAACTGGGCGGTGCACGTCCAACCGGAAGGACCAGCGCACGATCCTGGGATGTAACCCGCAAAATCGTAGATCGTAAAGAACCCGGCAAAGCTCAGGTTCGTATGGGGAACAGGGTTTGACACCGGAGCGAAGCCGCTATTGACGTTTTGGTCGTTCGACAGCTGGAGGTTATAGGTCCAGGTGAACGGCCCCGTGCCGTTGATGGTGGTGCTGGTCGGAATGATGTTGGCCATCGAAAACGTACTCAACGCCAGCGCCAGCAGGCAAAATAGTGAGATCTTCTTGATCAAAAGGTGTTACCTCCTAAAGTTGCAAGTTCGAGATTGGCTCCCCGGTCGATGCTCGAACCGTAGGATTGCCCCCTGAACTCACATTCACCTAGTACAGTCTTCTGCTTCTTGCGCGTCCGGTCACAATTGCTCAGTTCACAAACATTTACATGGTGTTCTGATTTGGAGTAACACTAAACCCGAAAAGAGTGGAGTACAGCGAGTGGTCAAAGTGGTACAGCTATTCGCCGCCGTCTCGCCTAGCCTGATGCTGAGGCGATTCAAATGAAGATACTCACAACTCTCGGAACGGCAGCATTGTTGATTTCTCTGGGAACCGCGATTCCAGCCTTGGCGCAAGGCCAGGAAAAAGAACAAAAGCAGGAGCAGAAGCAGTCCCAACAGAAACCAAACGAAGCCAAACCGCAGCAGCAGGCGCAGCAACAGCAGCACGCCCAGCAGCAGAACCAGCAGAAAGCCGAGCAGAAACAGGCCCAACAGCACAACCAGCAGGCGCAGCAACAGCAGCACGCCCAGCAGCAGAACCAGCAGAAAGCCGAGCAGAAGCAGGCCCAACAGCACAACCAGCAGGCGCAGCAACAGCAGCACGCCCAGCAGCAGAACCAGCAGAAAGCCGAGCAAAAACAGGCTCAGCAGCACAACCAGCAGGCGCAGCAACAGCACAGCGCGCCCAGCAGCAGAACCAGCATTACCAGCAAGCCAGGCAGCAGCCCGTGCACCACACCCCAGGAACAGCAGCATGCTCAGCGGGCAGCATGGCAAAACCATCGCTCACAGAACTGGCACTCCGATCATCGGAACTGGGAGCAGCGCGGCGGCTACCACGGCTACCGTATCCCTGAAAACCGTTACAACGGATACTTTGGTCCGAACTATGGGTTCATCATCTACAACCAACCTTATATGGTGGTTGGCGGATTCCCGCGCTTCCAATACGATGGCTTTTGGTTCAGCCTGGTTGATCCGTGGCCGAATTCCTGGGCAAACAACTGGTACCAGACCGACGACGTTTATGTTGTCTACCAGAACGATGGCTACTACATGTACAACCGCCGGCATCCGACCGTCGGCATTGCCATCAGCGTGTCGATGTAGCCCCTCTGTGGTACTCGGTCGGGAGAAGTGTGCGCAAGCGAAAGCCGGGCGCGAGGCTTCTCTCGACTTCGTTGCCCGCGACGGTGCGGCCTCCGCAAGATGGAAGAGCGTACACGCCTCGTGAATGAGTGATCGGTGAATTTCGCACACGAATGGCATGTGCGATATGAACGTATGGATATCAAAGCCGAATGCTCCTCACGGAAAGCCGTACTTCACCCACCTCAACCACTACGAGAAATAGGCACTGTCATGAACGGACCAACCGATAACTCCACTGCCGACGATTGCGTCAGGATTAAAGACCTCGGCTACAGTTCTGCCCACCAGATTCAAATGTATGGCGAGCGATTTGACATCGTGTCCGATCCTTTCCTCGCCGGCACTGGAGTTGCAGTCGAAGTCACAACTATCAGGCAACCAAAGAAGCGGGCTTTGCGGCTGCCGACATCACTTCTCGTCGGTCTCAAGGACTTGTTTACGAAGGTGAAGTGAGGGACATGGCACGTCCCAAGGACTCCTGGCGTGAGGATTTGTAACGGTGCCACGCATCGATGAAACAGAGAGGCCAAACAAATGCAGCACTGGGGAATCTACGTAGCGTACTTATGGACGGTAACGATAGTTTATGCCTTCGCTGACGCCGTGCATGCCATCCGCAAGGGCCCGCAGTTGCAACCTCTGCCCTTAGAGCCAACCAGCCACAAAAAGGTGGGCTCATGAGCAGCGACGGATCGAGCGAGATGTTAAATCTCTTGAAAGAGCTGTCGGTTTATAAAGTCATGGATGAGGAATACAGGGCCGGCGCCAGGGGGCGAATCGAGTCCGAAGCCCATGACGACCGCGAACGGCGACGGCTTGAGATAAAGCAGGAGATGCACGATCTCGCCGCAAAGAGCAAGAACGGTCCCGCGTAAGAGAGCCGCCGCGCCCACTGCCGTGGCCCATGGTCTTGCAATGAACGAGAGCAACTCGGTGGTTTCCGAGACTTCTCCGCCTCAAGGATCCAGAGACGCGGTCGAATCCATGCGCCGAATGGATGGGCGGCTGCCGACAGAGACGGCGATCTTTCGTTAGGTGGTCAGTCTTGACCAGACGATTGAACCCATTCTCAAGACAATGGTTGTGAATTTGAAGTAGTTGTTCACGCGCTGAACGGGAGGCTTTCTGACTCATACCCTGAGCTACCATCGCGACAGTACTCTGCCCACAACATTTGTTAGCTTGTTGCGGGCCCTGAGCTTATGTCCTCACGCCAACGCCGGTTGGCCGATACGCTGCAGCGGAGAGATGGTGTCCTCGCAACACTGTTATGACTGTGGAGCGCAGCGAACTTACGTGCTTCAACCCGTCATGCAGAGGGGGCCCTGGAAGCATCTGCAACTTCGCAACAGTTGTCCCGTGGAACGCTCCGTTCCATCAAACGAGAGCATCGGACTAGCAGCGCGTCACCCGCTCGCAATATCTTGAGATGCGCTGGTAGCTCCAACATAACGCCGCTTGAAGTCGCCTGCTGATTCGGGCGCGACGGCAGCAGTTGTTCCGCGCGCCTCAGAGCGAGATTCTTGAATACGGCGTCGAAGTGTGGATTTCCAGAAATATGAGGAGAAGTGCACTTACACCGGATGCCGCGGCGCCTAGCCTTACGACAGGTGGGGCAAGATGTACCGCAACAAGTGCATCGCTATCGCTTCGTTCCTTCCACTTAGAAAGGCAAAGAACATGCCGTTACTTCAAGTTGTCATAGCCCTGATCGTCATCGGAGTTCTGCTGTGGCTCGTGAATCGATTCACCCCATGGCAGGCTCCATCAAGTCGATCCTGAACGCCGTCGTCGTTATTGCCGTTGTGATATGGCTGCTGAACGCCTTCGGGCTGATGCAGTCTCTCTCGAACATTCACATTGGCGAGACATAACGTATACGGATTACGAGGCGGTAACACGTCGACACCCACGTCTCGGCTTCTGTTTTGGCCAAGATGAAAAAGTTTCGCCGGCTGACCTGCTCGCATGGCTTGCTCAGCGAAAAGCCGCGAGTCTCACGCCAGCCACAGAATCCTTGGCTGCTCGCTGACCGTCAGGATCCATGCACATGGGAACCTGCCACGCGCCACGGAGCTTTCCAGGGGAATGGTCTGTATTGACCGTTCCCGCCTCTCGACAAATGGCATGATGAGAACATGACGCAGAAGTTGGCAAAGAAGAACGGATACACCCGGGCGATCCTCGCCGACATTGCAAAGGAAATGGCGAAGCCCCGCTTGACGGTGTCCGTCCGCGAGGCCGCGAAGATTGCGGAAGAGGATGCCGCCGTCCGGTCGCTGCATCCGCGGCGCGGAAAGAGCAAGAACTAATGCCATATCAAGTGCAGGCCGGTACGATGATGGTTTACCAATCAGCGAACCTCCAGCCGCTCGCAGTCGAAAGCGATCCGTACTCTAGCAATTGGCGCTCGCTGGGGAGCGCCGAAAGTTCAGGTCTCGAGAGCAGAGTCCGCGCCCTTGGGTGGACCCTGTTCTTCCTAGCCGGCGAGATCAGGGCGGTGGTGCCCGCCTGGGGTGGACGCAACACGCTGCGGCGCGGAGTCAAGAGGCTACTGGCTCGAACTCACTTGCAGCATTTCAATTGCCTTGAAGTGACCGAAATACGCAGGAAATACTTCCTGGGCATCCCGTATCTGTCCATTTCCGCAAACCCGCGCCACATTCAACAAAGCTGCCAGATCGAATCGATGGAACTACGACTCCAACACGAGAGCAACTGAGCCCACGAAGCCGGCCCAGCGAAAACGATGACTTACAGAGGAGACACAAAATGAATTGGGGACAAGTAGAAGCCAGATGGAAGCAATTGACGAGTTCCGCAAAAGAAAACTGGAGCAAGCTGAATGACAATGACCTGCAGCAGATATCCGGCAAACGCGAAGAACTCTCGGTGAAAATCCAGGAAACCTACGGAATCACCCGGCGAGAAGCGGAAAAGCAAGTGTGGGACTGGGGCAAGAGTGTGGAGCGGAATCAGAAGAAAATTGCGTAAGCATTTCCGCGTTATTTCGGATGATACCGTTTGTACCCGCTCTTAATTTCTTGGCGGCAGGATATCGCGCAATCTAAAGAAGCCGCCACGCCGCGCCCTCGGCGGCCAGTGCTCGCAGTGGCTTCTCCCGTCCTTAGAGCTGGTTTCATAAATAGGTTCGGCCTCAAGGCAGGCACTTATGCGGCTGAGGAGCATTCGGCTTAGCTGTTGGTATGAGGCTGAGTGATCGGCAGTGGGAGTTGATTAAGGATTTGTTTCCCGAGGCCAGGCGGCGGAGCGACGGACGGGGCCGACCCTGGGCCGCGAACCGGCAGTGCGTGGAAGGCATTCTCTGGGTGTTGCGCACCGGGGCTCGTTGGCGGGACTTGCCCGCCGAATACCCCAGCGGGGTGACTTGCTGGCGGCGTCTGCGGCGGTGGGAAGACGAGGGTGTTTGGTTGGAGGCTTGGCAGCAGTTGCTGGCCGCTCTGAATCACCAGCAACTGCTGGAATGGGACGAAACCTTTCTGGATGGCAGCTTCGTGTCCGCCAAAAAGGGGGCTCTGCTGTCGGAAAAACCAAGCGCGGGAAGGGGACAAAGTGGATGGTACTGGTCGATGGCCAGGGCATTCCTTTGGGAGCGCAACTGGCGAGTGCTTCCCCGGCGGAAGTCACGCTCGCCGAAACGACGATTGCAGCAGTCCGCGTCCCGAGCTGGGGACGGGGCCGTCCGCGGCAGAAACCGAAACGGATAATTGCCGACCGTGCTTACGACTCGAACCCGCTGCGGGACCGGCTCCAGAAGCGTGGTATCGAGTTGTTGGTGCCGCATCGGCGCAACCGGCAGCGCTGGTGGAGACAGGACGGAAGAAAGCTACGTCGCTACAGGAGAAGATGGAAAGTCGAGCGCACATTTGCCTGGCTGCAAAACTTCCGTCGCCTTCTGGTGCGCCAAGACCGCATCCTGACGGTCTATCGTGGCCTGTTCCACTTCGCCTGCTTACTCATCACGCTGAGGTATTTATGAAACCAGCTCTAGTCTCCTGAGTCATTGATTTCTAGCATAATTTGGATGTGATTGAGCGGCGAGAGTGGCAGTAGCGAAGCGGGCGATGGAGGCCAGTATCTGATCTGCCGACTTGGTCCAGTGGAAGGGCTTGGGCTGCTGGTTATGGGCAGTGATGAACTCTCGGATTGCGGCTTCCAGTTGCTGAACACTGTGATGCGAGCCGCGTTTAATTTGGCGTTGGGTCAGCAGTGCGAACCAGCGCTCGACCTGGTTGAGCCAGGAAGCATGGGTAGGGGTGAAGTGCAGATGATAGCGAGGCCGCTTCTGCAGCCACTGGCGGACCAGGGCAGTTTTATGGGTGCCGTAGTTGTCCAGCACCAGGTGGACTTCCATGTCGGCGGGAACTGCCGCGTCGATCCTTTTTAAAAAGTCGAGGAACTCCACCGAGCGATGACGACGGTAGCATTTGCCGAGAACGTTGCCGGTGGCAATATCGAGGGCCGCAAACAGGCTGGTAACGCCGTGTCGCTGGTAGTCGTGGGTGCGCCTCTCCAGCTGTCCAGCCCGCATGGGCAGCACCGGCTGGGTACGGCTCAGAGCCTGGATCTGCGACTTCTCATCCACGCACAGCACCAGGGCATGATGGGGTGGATCAAGATACAGGCCGACAATGTCCCGCACTTTGTCGATCAGCAAGGGATCGCTCGATAACTGAAAATTCTCCGTGCGGTGCGGTTTCAGACCGAAGGCTCGCCAGACGCGGCTGATGGTGGACTGGCTCAATCCGGTTTTGGCGGCCAGCATGCGGCTGGACCAGTGGGTAACTCCTTTCGGAGTCTTCTCCAGGGTCAGCCGCACCACCCGTTCGATCTTCTCATCGCCAATCTCACGCGGCGCCCCAGGACGCGGCCCATCGCCCAGACCAACGACCCCTTCGGCAATGAAACGGTTACGCCAAAGACCCACCGTAAAGCCCGTGGTGCGCAGCTTGGCAGCGACCGCTGCGTTGCTGGCTCCGGTCGCACATTCCAGAATGATCCGGGCTCGGAAGGCCACTGACCGGGCACTGCGCGACTGTCGTGCAAGGCGCTGCAACTCGATCCCCTGCGCCGGGCTTACGACCAATTCATGCTTCTTCGGACGTCCACGACGAGGCTTCATACCTCACCATAGAACATCTCATTTATATATGCAACCTATTTATGACTCACAAGACTAGGCAATCTCGGACTTGTCTTCTATCCTGTCGGAAGTGGGCTCCTGCACGAACAGCTCGCCTCGCGCCACTCGCCGCACCGCATCGACAAGAGAGAGTTCATCCATCGAACGATAGACGATCCCGTGCGCTCTCACCCACTTCATGTAGGCAGTCCGATCGTTCTCCTCGGCGAGCAACAGCAGCGCTGTCTTGCGCTTCTCTAACTTTTGCTCGATCTTGGGAAGCGCTGGCAGCAGACCCGTCGACAGAATCAAGACATGAGGTTTGGCTCGTTTCAAAGTGCTCATTAACTGAGCGGGAGACTCCGCCTGGCCCACGACGCGAAGTTCGCCTGAGGCCGCCAACACCTCCGCCATCCCGATACGGAAGAGTTCCTGATGGTCTGCGATGACGACTTCAATCACGGCTGCACCTCCCGCCTCGGAAGCAAGAATTCGGATCTAGAGTTGCAAAGATAGTCCGAGAGGCGCACAGAAAACTGGTCAATATTGCACACAAACATTTGGTTGGGTGCGAGCGAGGCAACACGGGTTAGCGGGTAAGGCGCTCAGTCGTGCAAAAGGAAAGTCATGAGCTCCTTATGGACTTTCAACGTCCCGTTGTAATCGATCAGTCCCAGCTTGCGGAACCGGTTCATAAAAAAGCTGACTCGCGAGCGCGTGGTGCCAATCATCTCGGCCAGGGTCCCCTGGCTCACCTTCAAGACGGCAGATGTTTGTTTGGCTTGTGGTCCAAAATTTGCCAGCGACAGAAGTGTCCGTGCTAGCCGCTTCTCGCTGGAGTTGAAGAGTTGATCGAGAAAGTCTGCTTCCACCTGAGCTACGCGAGACAGCAGGTGCGCGATCAAAAGCCTGGCGAACTTGGGGTCGTCATGGATGATGCGGAGGATGGACGCTCTTTCCACTCGCACAATGGTTGACAACTGCACCGCGGTCGCACTGGAGACCCGCAAGGCCGCCACGCCCAGGCAGCCTTCCCCGAAAAAATCACCTTGCTGGAATATGGCGATGACGGCCTTCTTGCCGCGTTTGGAAATGACCGTCATTTTCACATTGCCGGCCTCGATATAGAACATGGCATCCGCGGCCTCGCCCTGGGAAAAGATGAGCTGCTTTTTCTGGTAATCACGACTGGTGCTCCGTTTGCCGATCCTGTCGAGAAATACACCGTGGTCAAACATAAGCGCACGTTTGCGTGGCATGGCCTACTCCTCATGGGCTGAGCTCGGCGGTGAGATACGAGTAGAAGCATCACCGCAACCTTGCGTGCGCCCGACCGCAAGGTTCCTGACAGCCCAGCTTAGAGGATGATTGGCGACGGGAACTGTGCACATTTGCTCAACGGGCTAAAATGTTGAAAAGCGCACTGCTGGAAGGTGGAAAGAGGAGTCAGAGCCAGAACATGAGCACCACTTTATTCGACTAACCGTGGCCCTGTTCACTTCTTTCGGTGAACTTTGGGCCACGGGTGTCTCGGTCGTTTGACGGTTTATCGTTTTGCAGTCCAGGCCGACTTCAAGCGGAGCGCGCCGGCCAGTATCCCGCTGCCGACCAACGCAAGTGTGGCGGGTTCCGGAACTGGGCTAGGCGCCTGGGTGTTGCCAACATTGTCCGCAATCGTACCCTGCTGCGGTCCGTCGTTAGCGATGCCACGCGAACTGTAGCTCACCTGAGTGGGTATGCCATAGATCGACTGCGCCGAGAAGAGGCCTAAGTCGATTCCATTGGGCTGGCCCAGAAGGGTCGGCCCGAAGGTATAGGCCCAGGTGATGTTGACGAGGTTGGGATTATCCACGGGAACCACGTCATCAGGGGTGAAGCCGACGTTCTGAGTCGTGCAGGTCCAACCCGCGGGGCCGGTGCACGAGCCGCCGACGTAACCGGCGAAATCGTAAACGGTCAGGAACCCCGCAAAAGTAAGATTGTCATGCGGCACCGGGTTGACTGTTGGGGCAAAGCCGCTATTTACATTCTGGTCCTTCGACAACTGCAGGTCGTAAGTCCAGGTGAACGGCCCCGAGCCGGTAATGGTGATGCTGGTGGGGATGATGTTGGCCATCGCGACCGTAGTGAGCGTCAGCGCCAGCACGCAAAGCAGTGAGAGTCGTTTCATGGGTGGATCCTTCCTCCTGGTATTCCGAATTCCATCTAAGGTCTTCGGGTGGTTGTCGTTCAACGTGGGATGCGATTGGGGATACACAACACGCCCATTAGACCTGTCTCGGAGGCACGCCGTATGGTCACAAATGCTCACATCCGGAATTTATCGCTGCTATTGCGAAGTCACTTACGGAGAGGACCATCACGAGAGCAGCAACGGCAGAAGTCCCAAATTTGAAAAGTGTGCAAAATTGAACAGACAGGGTGATCGGACGGCTTTTACGATGTATCATGCTGAAGTGTAAGTACAGGCCCCTCGGAGGTGTGAAATGAGTGCGAGGGCCACGCCGTCCGGTAGCACACGAAGTCCCGCCAAGCGAAGTGGATCGGCTAATTCAGCGCGATCCGCAAAATCGGCCTCTGGTGCAATTGCAAAGCCTTTGCTGCTTCCCACTCCCAAACCTCAGCCAACCAATGGCGAGATGGTTTTCGATGCCAAGGCCTTTCTCGCGAAAGCCGGGGTGGGCAAGAAGATTCTCCATCTGAAAAAAAATGAGGCGGCCTTCGCACAAGGTGACGCTGCTGACGCGATCTTCTATGTGCAGAAGGGCCGGCTCAGAGTAACCGTCACGTCCGCAAACGGAAAAGAAGCCACCATCACACTTGTGAGCCCCGGCGAATTTCTGGGGGAGAACTGCATGGTGTCAGCTCACCCTGTTCGGCTTGCGACGGCCACCGCGATGGCCGACTGCGAACTGCTCAAAATCAGCAAAGCGGAGATGGTCCGCGTACTTCATGACGAGTCCGAACTGGCGGAAATGTTCATGCACTTCTTGCTGACCCGCAATGCTCGCATCCAGGACGACTTGGTCGATCAGTTGTTCAATTCCAGCGAAAAGAGGCTGGCCAGGATTCTGTTGCTGCTCGCGCAGTTCGGCAAGGAAAGCAAGCCCGAAACCTTGATCCCGAAAATCAGCCAGGAGCTGTTGGCTGAAATGATCGGGACAACCCGCTCCCGCGTGAGCTTTTTCATGAATCGCTTCCGAAAACTCGGGTTCATCGAATACAACGGCGAGATTCGCGTTCACAACACCCTGCTCAATATCTTCCTTCAGGAATAAGCAGGAATAATAAGGACGCTGCGGTTTGCCGAATCCACCCTCCTCCTCGTGAGCAGTTCTGCTCAGACCAAATCAGTCCAGGAGACTAGCCTCAGGTCTATCCGCAACCTTTCAATACAAGCGGGCGAGGGTCAACCATGTTCGTTCCAGGATCATTGCTTCCCACCAGAAGGTGGCCTTTGGCGCTGCTGTTCGCAGCGCTTATCTTTTCCGGGTGCAGCTCTAAGCAGGAACAGGCGCTCGATCAGGCCAGGAAACAAGCGGCTGCAACCGGACAGGCGCAGCAGGTAGTTTCAGTAGACAAGAATGGGACCACAACGACCACCGTGATAGAGCCTCCGACGGCGGGCCAAAACAACCAGGCAACGACGACCACGGTGACGCCGGTTGAGCCTGGAGCGCCCGTGCCGGCGTTTTCTGCACCGACGGTTTCCGCGGTGGCGCAACCCGTCAGCATTCCGGCGGGCACGTCACTGACAATTCGAGTCGATCAGCGCATCAGCGTAAAGAGCAGCCACGCGGGAGACACTTTTACCGGCGAGATAGTGGAGCCAGTGCTGGACAGCGACAATACCGTGCTGGTGCCGAAGGGTGCGATGGTCGCCGGCGTGGTCGATGTCGCGCATCGGCGGGGACACTTCAAAGGCAGGTCGCTGCTGGAGCTGCGGTTGACCTCGCTGACGATGAATGGAACAGAGTATCCGCTGGAGACGCGGGACATGGCGCGCACCAAAAAAGGCAAGGGCAGACGTTCGACGGCCTTGATCGCCGGAGGCGCAGGCCTGGGAATGTTGGTGGGCGGCTTGGCCACCGGCGGCGTAGGACTGGTCGTGGGCGGCCTGGTGGGTGGGGGTGCCGGAACCGCAGCCGCGGGGCTGACAGGCAACCGGGACATCGAGATACCCGCGGAGTCGGTTGTGCACTTCAATCTGGCTGACGATCTTGTGGTGCAGCCGGCATAGCTGCGCAGACATGCTCGAGTCTAATGGCTTTCGCGCCTACGAAGCTGTGGAATTAGCCCTCTTTGACACATTGGGACGACTTGCCGAACCGGAATCTACCCACAGATTCTGCCAACGAGTCTTTTAAAGTTGGTCTTGGTTACAGCAGTTTCGCACGCGGACAGCAGCAGCCTACCGCAGGCACCCGTTTTGAGCGGTCAAAATCCGTACAGGCAGAATGACCTCAGGTGCAGCTTGAGGCCATTCTCGCGGCGAAACTGTAGCCGATCCCAACCCTATCAGGGTAGTCGGAGGCGATCGCCTTCCTTTACAACCTTGGTCATGGTGTGGCCCTGGTAGGTGTACTCGACTTTCAGGTTCTTATCCGCGCCTACGTTCGGGTCTCCGCCCATGTTGTTGTTATTGACCTTCACGTCGAGCGTGTTGTTCTGAATCATGGAGCGGAGCTTGTTGGTGACGTTCATGCCCCGGCCGTTCTTGCCGTAGATGGCATTGTTGATGCGGAGCTGGCGGCCCTGCGCCTGGGCGGGAATCTGGATGACGGATACCATAAGCGCCAATAGTGCCAGTGCGACGAAAACTGAGCGAGCGGATTTCATGTGTCGGTTCCTTTCGGTGTGGAGCAAGGGGCTGTGGTTACTCTCAGAAGATTAGGTTGTGGGCAGACGTCGCGGTATTCGCAAAACTACTCGCCCCGGCCACCGAAGAACTACGGTGATAAGGCTGGCTAAGGCCACTGGTCGTGATTGCCGCGGCATTTCAGCGAGCCGGGTTACCAGCATGAGCGGACGACTGGACCTGAACGACTTCGGGCTTCTCCAAGGTAATGCTGTACTTCCTGCTTAACCGGTCGTAGAGGGCTTGCAACTCTGCCTTGCGGCGTTCGGCCAGGAACTCGCGCTCCACCGTTGGCCGAAGATCGGCGAGCTTGGGGAGATAGGGCTCCACTTTTTTTTGCACCAGAACCAGGTGCAAGCCGAACGAGGACTCGACGGGGCCGGTCCACTTGCCCGGCTCAATCCGGGTTAGCTGTTGAGCAAAATCTTCACCAAACGACGACGCGACGTCGCGGAGAGGAGCGAGTTCTTGCTCGGCGGGCAACATGGTCGGATCACCGAGGTGATCGGTGTTGGCCCCCGGACCAGCGGCGCGCAGACGAGCGAGCAGCTTTTCGGCATCGGCGTGAGCAGAAGCTCGGCGATGTTCGGAGTTAAGGTATACCTCCCGGAAAGCCACCTGCGGCTGAGTGCGGAAAGAGTCTGGATGCTGCGTCATCCAGGCTTGCAGCTCGGCGTCGGTAGGTGGATTCGAGGTGACTGCGTCTTCGGTGAGGAACTCCAACTTTTGACGAAGCCGCCGACGGATGATGGTGTCGTCGCGGTCGAGGCCCATGGCGGTAGCCTCGCGGACCGCGATCTCCTCTTTTACGTGCTCGTCGATGAGCCGTTTCAGCTCGGCCTCGCTGGCGGGCCGTTGCCAGCTGCGGGCAAAGCCGACGGCCAAATCTTCGATCTGGCCACGGGTGACGACAATTTGGTTCGAACCGGCGCTGACACTCCCGCCGGTCCAGCGGTAGACAAGGAACAGCAGCGTGCCCAAGATCAGGAAATGGACGAGGGGCTCGCGCAGAGACTTCTTGGCAGAAGCCATCGACAAACGGCGTCGCGGGTGCTCCCCACTGCCTGACGGTGAGTTGTCTAGTGTTGCGGGGTGTACCAGATTGGCGATGTCCATGCTCTCTCCTGTTCCTTCATTGGCACCTCGGGCGCCATTTTCTCCCCGAAGCGTACGGCATCGTAATCAGTCCACCTTACGCAACAACATCCTACTTCTTGAGATAAGTAATTTTTGTCGTGCCAATCGTTCCGTTAAAGGGGAACGGCGCTTGGTCGTAGTAGTCAAGCGACACGGGCGAATCCAGATCCTCGCCGATATCGAAGGTTGCATTGGACGTGAAGTGGAGCGACATGGCGCGCGGGACCTGTCCCTGTCCCACCACTGCTCCGTTCACCCTCAAGGTGACATTCATCGGGCCACCAATGGGGCCAGCCAGCTTCGATTCAACTTCGATCTTGGCTTTGCCCGGCGGGAGCTTCTCCTTCGACTTGATCTTGGTGCGCTCGATCTCGAAGAGATTGAACTCGTAGCTGAGGATGCCGTCTTTCATGTAGCAGGTAACGCCACCGGAAAATCCGGCCAGCGCATAGAGCACGCCGTTCGCATCAGCGGGCACGTCAACATCCATGACTACAAGGCTGCTGTTTTTGCCGAGCTTGGGAGCGGCGGATTCAGGCATCCGGGTCATGGGGCCGTCGAACGTCCATTCGGTGAGCGACGAGGCCGGGGCGTCTTCAGGATGGAACATCGCCGTGGACCACATGCCGCCGCCGATCGGAAGGTTCTTGTTCTTCGTCGACTCCATCAGGAAAAGGTCTTTCATCTCTTCGAGCTTCTGCGGGTTCGACGCTGCCAAGTCGTTCGCTTCGCTCCAATCTGCATCGATGTTGTAGAGCTCCCACTTGTCCGTCAGCGGCGACCATTCCTTAATGCCTTTCGGCATGCCGCCAACCCACGGATCACGTGGGCCCGGGGCTGCTGCCACCCATCCGTCGTGGTATATCGCGCGGCTGGCCATGATGTCGAAGAACTGAGTATGCCGCGTGCCTGGCGCGTTGGGGTCGCCAAATGCATAGACCATGCTGACGCCGGCGATTGGATCCTGTTCGAATCCATTCACCACGGTGGGCGGGGTGATCTTGGTAAGTTCGTAAATGGTCGGCACGATGTCGATCACGTGGTGGAACTGCGGCCTAGGCGTCGGATCGGGCTTGATGCGAGCGGGCCAGGAAACCGCCATTGGTTGGCGCGTCCCACCGAAGTAGGCTGCCATCAGTTTGGTGCCCTTGTACGGGGTGCTGCCGGCCCAAGCCCATCCGGCGTGGTACATGTTGTCGGTCTTGGGGCCACCTAATGCGTCGAGTCCGCCAAGCTCTTTCAGCGCCTCGATGTGCTGCGAGATCGTCGTCGGAATTCCATTCTGCGCGAGCTGCTCGCTGATGGTTCCGTTAAGACCTTCGGAGGAGGAGCCGTTGTCTCCCCAGATGTAGAAGATCAGGGTGTTGTTCAGTTTTCCTTCCCTCTCGATTTCATCGATGACCTTACCGGCGTTGTAATCGGCGTGCTCGGCAAAACCGGCGAAGACTTCCATCAGGCGGCGCTGAAAAGGTCGCTCGGACTCGGGGATAGAGTCCCACGGCGCCATGGTCGCGGGGCGAGGAGTAAGTTGCGCGTTCTGCGGAATCCAGCCCAGAGCTTTGGCACGGGCGAAGGTGCGCTCGCGATACTTGTCCCAGCCGTCGTCGAATTTGCCCTTGTACTTGTCAGCCCACTCTTTGAAGATCTGGTGTGGGCCGTGTGCAGAACCTGGGGCCCAGTAGATGAAAAACGGCTTGTCGGGCTCGTAGGCCTTTTGTTCGCGAAGCCACACAATGGCGTCGCGCGCGATGTCATCGGTGAGGTGGTAGCCCTTTGGTTTCTCCTCGGTGACCGCAGTGGTGTTGCGCGTCAAGGTCGGTTCATACTGCGAGGCCTCGCCCGCGAGGAATCCGTAGAAATACTCGAAGCCATAGCCGGTCGGCCAGTAGTCGAACGGACCCTTGGACGTGATCTGATCTTCAGGCGTGTTGTGCCACTTGCCAAACGCCGCGGTGTTGTAGCCGTAATCCTTCAGTACCTCCGCTACCGTCGCCGATGATTTCGGGATGATACCGCTGAATCCGTCAAAGTCGTTGGCGATTGCCGAGATCTGGCCATTGCCAACAAAAGTGTGATTGCGCCCGGTCAGCAACGATGCTCTTGTCGGCGAGCACATGGCGGTGGAGTGGAAACGGCTGAAGGAGATGCCCATCTGGGCTACGCGACTGAGGGTGGGGGTGTTGACCTCTCCGCCATACGTCGAGGGCGAGCCCGGCCCGACGTCGTCGATCAGGATGATCAGTATGTTCGGAGCGCCCTCGGGGAGATGCTTCGCCTCGACGCGCTTCTTGTAGACGGAGTCTTTCATGGTCAGCCCCGCTGTAGAGGCAGAGGGCGTAGGTGGGAATGGCAAAATTTCTTGCGCGTTGGCGAGGGGCGCGAACAGGCTTCCCAGCACAAGGTTGGCGACGGTCAGCACGGTGTTTCGTTTCGTCTTCATTGGGGAGACTCCTTATGGCTGTGCTTCCGGAAACTTCCAAGTTCCGTCGAGGACTTCCTTGCGCGGGCGGTACATGCGCACAATGTAGTTCCAGTCTGGAGGTGTCGGAATGCAGTTCGGTGTGTCTTTCTGGCAAGCCCCAAATTGCAGAGTGAAAGATCCGTCGGCGTTCGGCTTGCCCGTGATGTTGTTGATCGAGTATGAATCTAGGTCGTTCTTAACGAAGTACCGGTCAGCGTTGTAAACGCTGATGGACCAGAACCCATCTACCGGCACGTCTTTCAGGGTGAGCTTGTAGACGGTCTTGCCGTCGTTCTGCTTCGGGTAGACGTTGATGTACTTTGCCGCATCCATCGGATTGCCGCCCCAACCCGTGCCGGTGGAAATCAGATGAAAGATAGGATCGACTTCGCCTTTCCAGCCGAACTTTGGGGGCACGTTGTCTCCTTGCAAGCCAGCGAGGACCATCAGGGCCTCGCGGATCTTCTTCTGTGGCACCGGATCCCAATTGGGGATTTCGAACTTCCCGGCGCCGGCCTGTTCGACCTTGATACTGTCTTGAATCTTGTGAACAGCTTCGATGTCCTTGGGGCTCTCCGGGTCAACCAGGGTCCGGACGACTGCCAGCATGTAGCGGGTCTCAATTTTCTCTTTGGTGAAGGTGTAGCTGCCCGGAGCGTAAACCACCTCTGGCGAATAGGCATCCTCGTTCACGATCAGCAGCGACATGAAGCGCTTCCCCGTAGTGGGCAAAGTGATTGTGACCGGTCCAGCGTCGAGGTCGAATACGCCTCCGGAGTAGAACGTGTCGCGATTCATTCCGACGACGTCTTGCTTCTCGATGGGCGTAGGCTCCCGATTGTGCACAAACTTGCCAAGAGCCCCCCGTTTAACCGTGGAAGCGAAATACATGTCGCTCTCCGCGCGGTTGAAATTCTGCACGGTGACGGGGACTTTGTCAGCGCTTGAAGTTTGCGCCACGATCGAAGTGTGCAGTCCGAGCACGAGCGCTACGATTCCTAGAACCGCAATAAAGTGGTTCTTTTTAAGATTTCTCATTTTCTTATGTCCCCCTTCTGACGATTAGCTCGCAGGTTGCGGTTTGGGAAACTTCCACGACCCGTCCAGAACCGACTCCTGCGGCCGATACATGCGTACGGTGTAATTCCAGCCTTTTACGATGGGCAGGTAGTTCGACTGCTTCGCGTCGCCGCCAAAGTGAATCGTCACCGTGCCGTCGCTGCCCTTCTTCGCCGTGATGTTGTTGAACGAATAAGTGTTAGCATCGTTCTTTCGGAAATAGCCTTCAGCGTTGTAAACGGTTACTGACCAAAAGCCGTCTACCGGGACTTCGGGCACGTTCAGAACGTAAGCGGTATTGCCATCGTTCTTCTCGGGAAAGACGTTTAGGTAAATCGCTTCGGTCTCAGGGTTTCCGCCGTAACCGCCTGCGGTCCCGATGAGGTGGCGTACTTCATCTACCTGATCAACGTCACCGAACATTCGCTTGCTGTCGGTCAAGGTACTGCCCATCAGCAACAGTCCGTCGCGGACCTTCTTCTGCGAAACCGGATCCCAATCGGGAATCTCAAATGTGCCCGGCGCGGACTGCCGAACGACAATCTTGTCTTGAATCGCATGCGCGGCGTTAAGGTCATCCGGGCTGTTGGGGTCTACGAGCGTACGGATGGCAACCTGAACATAGCGCGAGCCCATCTTCTCTTTTGTCAGCGCATACTCGCCTGGGTCATAGGCGATCAGCTTGATGTAGTGGTCCTCGTTGATAACGAGCATGGATTGGAAGCGCTTGCCCGTGTCCGGCTTGACGATAGTGACCGGCTGAGAGAGGTCTAGAATCGCCCACGAAAAGAGAGTGTCGCGGTTGAGGCGAGGGACATACTGCTTATCGACAGGTGCAGGTTCGCGGTTGTGCCCGAATTTACCGAACATGCCGTCGTCGGCCTTCTTTTTGAAATTGACGTCGGACTCGGCGCGGTTGAAGTTGTCGGGACTGACGTGCGTTTGGGCATACACCAACGCAGGAACAAAAAGAGAAACTGCCGTCAACAGCAGTGTCGAATAGCTGAATGTGTGTCGTTTTTGAGTTGTCATGAGAAAGCCTCGATTTCGTCAGAACTTGAACACGAGCTTGATGAAGACCGTGTTTCCCTGTAGCCGGTTCTTGACGTAGAACTCGTTAAGCCACTTGAGGTCGGCGATGAAATCGACGTGGCCCGTCTTACTTTTTGGTTTCATGTAGGACAGGACTGGACCAATGCCGACCGTGGTGCCCTTGAACTGGCCAAGCGTCGCGCCCGGGCCACTGTCACCAACGAGCTGCGTGTAATAGAACGGGTTCACGCCGATTCCGGCGAGCCCCTTGAACAGGGGCAGGTGCTGCGCCAGTGTTCCGTCGAGGTGAAATTGAGTGCCGGAATGATACTGCGTGGCTTGATTGGTCGAGTTGAAGTCGAAACCCGTGTACAAGACGGCTTCGCGACCGTTCTTCTGGCCGAAGTACTGCAAACCAAGCTCCGGCTCGAGTGTTGTGTAGTTCTTTCCGGTGTTGGCAAGACGCCCGACGCCGTAGTCGCCGGTGGGAAGATAAATCCCGACGCGGCCATTCACGCTGAAGTTGGGGTCGACAGCATAGTTGATCATGAACGGCATGATCACGACGTCACCGAGGGCTTCGCGGTTGCCGGTGCGCGCGACGGTGGTGAGCAAACTGGCGCCGTTGCCGGTGGGAATCGGCACAACGGCGCTGGCTGAAACGCTGATCTGCATGAACGGGACCGTCGCAGACATGGCGTAGCTCCAGTGTTTTCCCATATCGATCGACGGCCGCCAGACAAGGGTAATGCCTTCTCCCCAAGAGGTGGCTTCCAGGCCAAGCGCGGTGGTGCCTCCGATCGGAATCGGTCGATTGGCGCCGGCTGCTCCGCTGTAATAAATCTGGTTGTAACGAACGATGAACGTCGGCGACGCAGGCACGGCATCGGCGAAATCGGAGATCGAGCCGGGAAAATAGTGGCCCGAGCCGCCCTCTTCGGCCACTGCGGGACACGCACTAAAAATGAGGGCGGCACTGCAGAGCAGAGCGCTCGCCAGCAGCAGGTCAGTTAGGAACCGTGAATAGATTTTAGTAGTCATTTTGAGGCCTTTGTAGGCGCCAGGATTGTGAAGCCGAATCGAAGACTCCATTGCGGCACACCAGGGACGTTACGGGCGTTGTACTCCGGATTAAACAGAAACCTTACCGGTTGACCACCGAGCTTTGTGACCTTGGCGATTTGAAGTCCGATGGGAATGTAGACGAATTGCGGCTGTCGCCAGTCGATGCTCCACTGTGCGTCACCCGAGGCAAGCGACCAGCCGTGCGGCATAACGTAGGCGATGATTGGCTGAAATGAGGAGAACGTGGTGTTGCCGCCAAGCAGGTTTTGATTGAACAGGCCGAGGTTCCAGTGCCCTTTGCGGGCTACAAAGCCGACTGCGGGACCGGCGAGTGCGGTGTCGTGGCCTGGTCCGGCGTTGGGAACGAACTGGACTAGGGGGCCGAATCCCCAGCGTCCCCATTTCTCGTTGAAGACGATCAGGTCAAAGATCGAGACATTGTTGAATCCCCTTCCGTCCGGGCCGCTGGTGTCGTAATTCATCGTCGAGCGAAGGAGGTTCGACAAGTGAAACGCCTGAAAAGGAATTACCGGCTGAAACGTGAAATCGCTGCCCGAGCCAGGTACGCGATAAAAGCTGGATACGTACTCTTCTTTGAAATTGAAGGCCATCAGCGGCGCGGTGGGGTCGGCAGCCTGCTGGGTCAGGTTCTCGCTGTCGGAAGCCGCTGCGGGCTGCGGTGGTGCGTTTTGTCCGCAGCACGGAATCACGAGGCTGCCGCCGGTGAGCAGAAGCCCCGCAACCCAGCGGAGCAGACGACTCTTCATCGCGGGGCATCCTGTGACCATGTCCAATGGCAGTATCATTTCAGCCCTTATTTTGGCGGCGTGTACCAGATCGGCGATGACCAGGCCCGCTCCTGCACCGTTGCCGGCACGTCTGCCAGCAGCGGCAGGTTGGCGCGTACTGCGTCGTAGGTGCTCCAGCGCGGAGTTGGAATGAGCAGTACGCGAACGTAGTACAGCGCCGGCTGCTTGGGGTCGAAGTGCTTGTCCGTCCAGGTGCCCATCAGTTCCGGACTGCCGATTGTGTTGGTGTAGGTGGCCTTCTTGAGGTCAACCGTGTTTCCGACGGACGGCAACTTGCCCTTCGCATCAGGCTTTCTCTTGCCCGACCACACGACGTCGAATACCCGATCATGCGGTTCGCCCTTGGCGTCAACCCAGCCTTTGACGATCTGAATGCGGTCGAGATTTGCGCCGTCTGCTTCTTTGGTCCCCCAAACCGTGAAGCTCGGGGCCTCCTTGGTAGGTCCCTTGAGCATGCCACCCATCGGAACGCCCATCGCATATCCGTTTTCGACCAGGCTTTTTGGATCTTTAGGCGGCGGCATCTTCCCCAGTTCGCCGAAGAAGCGCACCTTGATGCGGGGGCCGCTGGTGGCGAAAGTCTCGCGGTTCTTGAGGCCGTCCCAAATCGCTTCACGTGTGTTCTCAGGGGCCCAGACGCCGGTGATTGCACCGGGATTCAGGTCCTTGCCCTTGATCCAGCCGCCCACTTCGCCGGTGCGACGCTTTTCGACCGTGTTGTCGGCGGCGCCGTGGCTGCCAACGGAAAAATTATCCTCAGCGACATTTGCCATCAGGCCATCATGGTTGTCGGTGCCGCCCACGAATCCGTAGTGGAAGGGGTTGACCCCCAGCGAGTTCTGGTAGGCAAGACCCTTGGTCACGCCGTAGCGCACCCAGTTCGTCTTGCCGTATTTCTTGTAGTCGCGGTCACTGTAGTCGCCGATGGAGTCGGCGTTCTCAAAGTTGGAGAACTCGTCCGCCGCCCAGAACCAGCGATGCACTTCCGAGTTGCCCTTGATCTGCATCATCTCGACCAGCGGCTCGAAGCGGCTGCGCATCTCGGCGTACTGCACGGTAAAGGGATCACCGGCGGAATCGGTGTCGGGGAACATTCTGCCCTTGCTGGCGTTGGAGTTGTGCGGGATGGCGATGACGTGCATCCCGGCCTTATCGAGGCCATCCATCCACTTCCACAAGTCTTCTTCGTGATTGAGGTCGATGTAGCTCATCGGCCGGTCGGGCACATTCATGTCACGGAAGAAAACGTTGCGATGCAGATTGGCGCCCTTCCAGGCGCAGCTCCACTCAAACGCCGGGATGGTGGTGAATTTTCCCGGCTCGTAGGCGTCCTGGGTGGCTTTCAGGATCGCCTTCCATGCATTCACCGCAGTCTCCTCACCTTGATAGAAAGGCGGGTGCTGCGGAGTGGTGGAGCGGTTGCTCTTGACCACGTAGTCGAGGAACCACTTCTCGCGCTCCTCCATCGTGGTGAGGCCGCGCAACTGCTTGAGCAAGTCTTGATCGTGGCCGGGCGCTCCCTCAACCATCGTGGAATACATTTCGCCGATGTACTCGGCGTGGTCGGTGACCGCTGCCCAATCGAGAGGCTGGTGCAGTTGGACTTTAACTCCGCCGACTTCCACCGTCTCGCCCTTGGCAAAGCGATACGCATCGGCCGGCATCAGCCGTGCGCCGCCGATATAGGCGTCGAGCGAGTAGGCCGTATGCAGATGCTGCTCGCCGAAATAGGCTTCCTTCAAGGGATTGTGCGGGATGTTGGCGGTTGACGCTTGTGGAGCGGCCGCCAGCACCGTCGCCGACGGCACATTCCCAGCGGGCTTATTGCACGCCGTTGCCAATAGCAGGGCAGCCGCGGTAAACGCGATCGAGTTGAGCCTAGCAATTCGCTGAGGGAAGCTGCGTTTCCTGTTCGGGTTTTTCATGGCGGAGCCTCGCTGTAGGGGTAAATTGAAAATATTCCGAGACACCGCGACCGCCCCCCGACGGTCGCAGTGCCTCAGAAGACGCGAGGAGTACCAAATCACAACGGAGTCTGAACTGGTACGAAAGAGCCACTTGAGGGCCCGAGCATTTCCTCGCGTGCGTTCACTTTCGTCCATGGAGCACGTTTCGGCAATCCGTAAACTTACAGAGGCGGGATGTAGGAAAACTACGGTATGCCGGAATGTTCTCGATACGTTCACGAGACTTCCGGCCGCGGCATTCCTCAGCTAAGGCGGCGATTGCGAGCTCCGGAACCCCCATCCAACCAGAAATCTGCGCTGGATGCAGTAAAACTACCGTAGTACACTGTTCCGTAAGCCAGGCACGAAGTCAGGCACGTTGGAGTCTGGTTGCTTACCAACGGCTGAATCAAGCCCCGCTCTCCCTGTTCGAAAGCGGATGAAACTACCACTCAGCTCGTCTTTGGTGAGCAAAACCAGTGCGACCCTCGCTCCTGATTGCCGACGACCACCAGCTCTTCGCCGAGAGTTTGCGCTCCCTGTTGGGCCCGACGTATGACGTACTGGGGATTGCGTCGAACGGACGCGAGCTTGTGGAATTGGCGACAAAGCTGAAGCCGAGCCTGGTTCTAACCGATCTCTCGATGCCCCTGCTGAACGGCCTTGATGCGGTGCAAGCCTTGGCAGGAAAAGGTCTTCGAACCAAATTTATTGTGCTGACCATGCATGCGGACGTAAGCCTTGCCGTGCTGGTGTTCCGAGCAGGAGCGTCTGCCTTCGTATTGAAGACCGCCAGTGGCGACGAACTGAAAGAGGCGCTGAAGGTGGTGCATGCCGGCGGATGCTATCTAAGTCCGCAGTTTCCCAGCGATCTGGTTAGTGTTCTGGCCGAGGCCGCCCGCCGCCCGTTGGTCGACAAGGCGCCGCAATTGACTCCTCGCCAGCGCGAAGTGCTGCAACTGGTGGCCGAGGGGAAAACCATGAAGGAAGTCGCTGACCAACTGAAAATTTCGACCCGCACCGCGGAATCTTACAAATACCACCTGATGAATGTGCTGGGGATTCGCACTACAGCTGAGTTGGTTCAGCACGCGATTAAGATCGGATTGATCACCGTGAAGCCGCTCGATACCGCCGTTTAACTCTGCCAAGGAGTTAGCGTATGCAACCGTTGCCTCAGATAATCGAAATAAGCCGTGGCCCAAGCCGACACGATGCAATGACTCGGCGATTCACTGAATGGAAGACTTGAATTCCAGCCTCGTGTCGCACAGCGGAGACTTCCGACTTCTACAGTCCTTCCTCGAAGCCCTGCCGGATCCCTGTGTAGTCATTGACCCCGCCGGCCGACTACTGGCGGTGAATCGCGCCTGGCAGGACCTCCCTCGAACCAATGAGGCCGCCGCAGCCGCTCGCAACCCCAGCGGGATGGACTACCTGACGATGTTCCTCTCCACCAGTGCGGATGAGAGTGTGACCCGTGCCCTGATCGGGATCAAGAGTGTCTTAAGCGGGCAGCGGGACCATTACGAGCAGGAATACATCATCCCTGCGCCGGGCATCCTTCGCTGGTTTCGTATGACGGTCCGTGAGTGGCGTCAATTCGGCGCCAGCGCCATCATCTTTCACCGTGATATCACTTCCGAAAGGCTGGGGCGTGCCAATTCGCCGACCGTGGAGGAGGAATTTCGGCTGCTGGCCGATTCGGCTCCCGCCATGATCTGGATGTGCGGGCCAGACAAGGAGTGTTTGTTCGTCAGCCGAAGATGGCTGGAGTTTACCGGCGGACGGCTGGCAGACCAACTTGGTCAAGGCTGGGTACAGGCGGTGCATCCCGAGGACCGCGCTGAGCTGTTACAGGCTTTTGAGGCTGCCTTCGATCAGAAGCGGGAGTTTTCCCACGAATATCGCTTGCTACACAAGGATGGGAGCTACCGCTGGGTCCGGGATAGCGGGTCGCCTCGTTACGACCCTCAGCACCGCTTCTCGGGGTTCTCAGGTTCGGTATGGGACCTGAGCGAGCAGAAGCAAGTTGCGGAGCAAGCCAATCTGGTGAATCGGCACGCGCGCCTGGTCCAGGAAGTTGCCGAGATTGCGAACTCGGCGACCACGATGCGCGAGGCCCTGCAGCGCTCTCTCGATACCATCTGCGAGACTTTGCGCTTTCCGGTTGCCCACGCGCTCCTCATCCATGACGACGAGCCGGGATTGGCGAAGTCTTCCCACGTCGTTTACGTGAAAGACCGGCAGCGCTTTGCGAAATTGTTCGAGATGAGTACTCGCATGACTTGGCCGACCGACGTGGGTTCACCGGGTGAAGCGATGCGTTCTGGCAAACCCGTTGTTACAGACACACTGGCAACTGCAAGATACCCGGAGCGCTATCCGCGAGCACAGGTGTCGTACGACGCAGGGCTACGCGGTGGTATTCACCTTCCGATCCTGGTGGATGACAGGGTGGAGGCCATCATCGAACTCGGAAGTGAAGAAGTCTTCGTATCGAACCAGGAACTCATCGACACGATAGTAGCTGCGGGCGAGAGGCTGTCGCGCTTCTTTGAGCGCCGCCGCGCCCAGATCAAATTTCTGCAGCAGAAGGAAGAACTGCAGGTCTCGGCGGAACGGCTTTTTGCGGTAGCTGGACGTCTGGTCGATTCGCAGGAGGAGGAACGGCGCAGAATCGCCCGCGAGATTCACGACGACTTCACCCAGCGGCTCGCATTGGTCTCCATGAAGATTGGCAACCTCGCCGGGCGCGACCGGACAACGAACTCAACTGAATTGGATGCAGGACTCGAGGAAGTCCGAAAGGCGACTGCCTCAGTGGCCAATGACCTGCGCGACCTCTCTCGCCAACTTCACCCGGCTATGTTGGAGATCCTGGGATTAGTCGGTGCTTTACGGGCGCAGTGCGAAGATATCCAGCGGGCGCGCGGGATTGCCACGGAATTTGAGGCAACTGTCTCTGATCATGACGCTACGCCCCAGGCCGCCATGTGCCTCTACCGCGTACTGCAGGAAAGCCTAATGAACGTGGCCCAACATTCCGGCAGCACCAGCGCGCGGGTGAGCCTCGCCCGCAAGGCAGACGTACTCGAAATGCGGGTACGGGACGAGGGCCGTGGCATCGAACCCCAGGCCAAGAGTCGCAGGGGCATCGGTCTCAAGGGCATGGAAGAACGCGTCCGGATGCTGAACGGACAGCTAATCGTACGCAGCCAGCCGGGAAACGGTACCGAAATTCTCGTGACGGTGCCGGCGGCTTCTCGTGTCCAAACGAACGATTGCTAGCGCAGAAGTTTCCCACTCCCGTGAGAGAGCGTTTGACCCAGCGGATTCGCCCTTAGCCCATGATCTTCCACAAGCCGACCGCGCCCAGGACTGCAACACACAAGGCAACCGTAATGCTGAGCGGCCAGCGATACGCATTGGGCAGTTCGTCACGCTGCATGCGACGAAGTTCGTTCCAGTGCGACGCACCCGCAAGCACCGTCGCCACGATCCCCATGACGACCAGCAGCTCTCCGAACTTGATTGCGGCATGATGCAAGTGTTCCGCTTCGGGCGTCTGCGACCGATCACTCAGGCTGCGGAAAAAGCCAATCATTCCCAGGCCGAACGTGCCCATGGTGAGCGTCGTCCTGATCCAGGCAAGAGTCGTGCGGTCCAGCGCCAGCGCTGTGCGGAATTTCGCCAACATGGTGCGGTTACGAGCCAAATCGACGCGCGGATCGGAATTCGTCGTGTCACTCATTTCATCGCTTCCAGCAAGCTCTTGAAGATTACCTTCAGCGGAACCTGTGCCATGACGGCTGGCAGCAACGGAATGACAGCCGCGATCACCGGCGCGAGTAAAGAGCCCTTATCCAGCGGGACAGCTTTCATGTCCTCGATGTTTTGAAAACTGCCTGCCAGGTCGGTGAGGGTGCTGACCTCAGGCGCTGCCAGGAACTCCAGTTCGTGGCCCTTACGATGAAGGATCCACTTGTCGTGAAACTCGGCGCTATGCAGATGCGCGAGGCTCCCATATTGCAGAATGCCCTTGCGGCGCAGGGGCGCCAGCTTCGGGACAAACAATAGCAACGGTCCGACTGCCAGCAGTCCGACAAGCACCAACAACGCGATGGCAGGGAGCTTGAAACTCATCAAGCTCGCATCCGTGTTCAGAATCTGGTATCGCCAGGTAGCGCCCACAGCCGCCGCCACCGCGAAAGCGATGGGTGCGAACGCCAGGGTGGACATCCCCATGAACCCCATCCCCGCATGTTTGTCGGGATGAGAAACCATGAGTTGCAACTTCATTCGCGACAATTTGAAGACGAAGAACGTCCATAGCAACCACTTCCAGAGGCACAGGCCTACCAGGAATTGGTAGATCAACTGGCTCACCAGAGCGTAATACCATCCAGCGGGACTCAGGTATGTACCCTGCACGGCCCAGTCGCCGGCCATGCTGATCTTACCCGGTGAATGACGACGAAAATGTGCAGACACACTAACGCGGCAATCGCCAATTCAGGCAGCACCGAATCACGCAGGCGCACGAGACCCGCAAGAATTCCGTCGAATCGCGGCATGTCTGCCGGCGCAACCAGGTCTTCCCGAGCCGTGCTCACGATCGTGCGGAACTTCGAGTCCATCAGTATTTGACCGAATAACAAGACTGGGACCGCGATGAGCATCCGGGAGGCGACCTTGTAGTCGGTCAATAACTCGCCGACTGCTCTCGGCGCAAAGATAGCGCTCAGGAGGACGAGAGGAAGCCATCCAATCGCAACCGCCAGGATGATGCGCCTGCCGAGATTCCACTGGTGCGGTCGAATCAGCCGGGTGACGATCTGCGCTTGGTAAAACGGCCCGCCGCGAATCAGAGAAATTCCCTGATTGAGAACAGTCTCTTCCGTTTCTGTTGTGCTGGTCATGCTCACCTTCTTACGATGTCGTGATGGCCGAGCGCAAAAGAAGCTCTCGCATTCTTAAGTGCTCGGCCGTGGGGAGAGTAAGAATCGATAAAGGTCTTCTTACTTCTTCTTCTTCTTGGTGCCCATCAGTCCTGTCACTGCGCTGGCTGGATTCCCTGATACGCCGGGAACCTGTCCTGAGACGACGCCCTTCACCGCGCCGGTCGCGATACTGGTTGCCATTCCGCCCAACTCCGGCACGAACTTCGGATCGGCAGTAGTACCCTCGATGGCGAACGGGATGCCGCCCTTCCCGCTGCCCGCTGCAGCCATCTTGCTCACCCCGCCAATCGCTCCCCCGCTGAGGTTCGCCAGCATTTTGAAGGCAAGTGCTCCCGCCGGACTCACCGTTCCAGCTCCGGTAATGACGCCGATCGCGGGAACATCGAGGTTGATATTGTTTGCCTGAGTGCCTGCAGGCGACATGTGCGCATCGAGGCTGAAATTGCGGATCGACGTATCCGGGTTGGAGACGGCATGTCCGGCAAAAGCCGACAGCGCACCCATCTTCGATCCCAGATTGAAGCCCACCAGGCTCGTGTTGGAGAGCTTCACCGGTCCCGTTATGTCCACTTTGTCTATCGGCCCCGTAATGGCCAGATTCGCGGAAAGCGTTCCGCCTTTCAGTTGTGAGCCCGTGGGAAGCACGATGCCCAGCGCAGGCGCCATCGCCTCCAATTCTTCGACCGGCATGGCAGGCGCGCTCAGCTTCAGATTGACGACCTGCGTCTCGCCCTGAGTGTGAAATGTTCCGGTGAGGTGGGCCTGCGCCTTGCCGATGGAGATGTCTCCCTGGGAAAGGGTGCCGGACTCATTGTCGAGGTCCATTTCGACTGTGTGCTTAATCACGACCGTCTTAGGTGCTGGCGTTGCCTTGGGAGCCAACCGCAATTTCGTGCCGGTGAACGTTCCGACGGCCTTCGCACGGCTGCCGGTTGAGGTCAAGGTTCCGTCGAAATTCGCGATCCCTCCGATGCCAGTTGCCGGATCGATGAAGCCGGAAGCCCCGATGTCCATATTGTTCACTTTGACCGCCGATTCAAACGGAGTCTTGGAGGCATCGGTGGCGTTGATCGGCCCGGCTTTCCCGGAGATGTCCGCATTTCCACCCCCCGGCAGACCAGCCGTCAACTTGAATGGGAATTGCGACGTGGGAGAAAAGTCCGTTACGGCGATGTTGACGTTTTCGTAGACCCTCGGTTTGGCCTGCGAATTCGCGCGCCCCACCATCAACTTGCCGTCGTCAATGCTCAGCTTTCCGACCGAGACTTTCGTCGGAGCTGAGCCGCCCGTTTTTGTGTCTTCCGGCTTCTCTGCCGAAGTTCGGCCCAGGCCGGAATAGTTCCACGTTCCGTGTGGGCCGCTGAGCAATGTGATCTCCGGATGTTCCAAGACGATCTCGGTCACGTTCAGATTCCCCCCAAAAATCAGTGGCATCAGTTCGACTCCGATCTTCAGAGACTTCGCGGTGACGAACGGTGACTTGCTGAAGGCAGGGTCGTCGGCGATCGAAATGTTGTCCGCCTCAACGCTGCCAGACAGGATGGACAGGCCAAGGTCGCCGACTGTGACCTGGCGACCCAGCGCGGCGCTGGCTTCCGACTCGATCTTGGGGCGGAAGTTGTACACATGAATCACAATGAACGGGAGTGCGACCAGGACGAGAACGACGACCGCAACCACGATGACCAAAATCCGCAACCAACGATTTTTCATAGGAGACTGCCTTTTTTTCTTTCAGCCGATATGTCCGAAGAATGTCTGGCGTTAGCCAGGGTGTTTCACGTTTCCCTCGCCGTCGTCGGCCGAGGGGGCTCCTTCCAGCACTTTCAGCTCTGCGCTCACCTGAACAAACATTTCCTCAAGTTGAGCTTGAGACTCAGTTGGGGTTCCAGAACCGGCAATCCATCGCGCGATAACTTCCCGCTGCCAGCGCAGTTCTACCAGCCTTTGCAGCCTTGACTCCAGAATCTTCGCCTGCTCAGTCGTCATGCAGACACCCGTGACAGCGCTCCATCTTTCCGGCCAACCAGTGGCGGCCGCCTCACTTCCAGTCGGCAGCGTTTTACCCGTTCTCGAAGCATATTTTCTCCACCGCCCCGATTGGTATTCGCAAAACTACTCGCGAGGAACACCGTAGAACTACGGGGCTTGCAGCGAGTAGTTTTCCGAATATCGCTGCTTAAGCCCTAAGGTCTATGTTTCAGAGCACCGGGGGAACCTTGCGGACTCGGGACGGGTACTCACAGGAAGTAATTCGATAAGGGAATCAGGGCGGCAAGCCCTGTCACCTGCCAGGATCTCCCGAAGAAACCCGCGTCAGGTGTCGGCCCTGGTCTGGTTCGCAACCGCTCCTCGCTGAGATGAGGCAGTCGCAGTCAGATATGCCGAAGGCCGCAACGAGGTCTTATCGCTTTAATGACCGGCGCGCCCGCAACCAGTCAGAAATGGAGAACAAGTTGATGAAACAAAACGTAGGATTCACAATCGTGTTGCTCATGCTTGCCGCGGGCCTTTCGGTGCCGTTGGCAGCACAGCAGCCCAGTCCACAGAAATCAGACCTGATCGAGCCTGCGGCCATGGACGCCCTCAACAATATGGGCACCTACCTGCGGTCCCTAAAAGACTTTCAGGTCACAGCGGCCGTTACTTCCGAGGATGTCCTGACCGACGGCGAGAAATTGACATTCGCCCATACCACTAACATCCTGGCCGTCAAGCCCGACAAGCTTCGCGTCGACATTCAAGGCGACCAGAAGTCGCGCCTCTTCCTTTATGATGGCAAAACTTTCACTCTCTTCGCCCGCGGCGCTGGTTACTATGCAACCGTCGACGCGCCCCCGACGATCGGCCAGTTGATCGACGTGGCCAGCGACAAATACGGCATCGAACTTCCTCTCCTCGACCTGTTCCTCTGGGGCGGACCCCGTGCCTCCACCAACGAGATCACGGAGGCCACGGATTTTGGACCGGGCGATGTAGGCGGAATTACCTGTGAGCATTACGCTTTTCGGCAACCCGGCCTCGACTGGCAGGTCTGGATCCAGTTGGGCGACCATCCGCTGCCCAAGAAACTGGTGCTGACGACCACCACCGACGACGCTCGTCCCCAGCACATTTCAGTGCTCACCTGGAACCTCGCACCGTCTTACAACGATGCAGCCTTCGTCTTCGATCCGCCGACGGATGCCCACAAGATCGTTTTCGCCGAAGAGAAAGGCGCCGCCGCTGGCGGTAGTAACTAGGAGCTACCTATGAAAAACTACCTTCGACCGTTTCTCTCGATTTCGCTGGCGCTCCTGTTAACGACGCCATCCTTTGCTGCCAATCGCGGCGGTGGTAACAGCAACAACGGATCGGTGCGTTCGAGCTCGCGCAGCAACGTCAACCAGCCCAGCCATAGCGCTGCCGCGAATCGCAACGACAATCGCAACACCAATAACAATCGGAACGTGAACAACAACACCAACGTCAACCGCAACACGAACGTCAACAAGAACACTAACGTCAACGTCAACCGCGACTTCAACGTGAACACTCACTCCAGCTATAACAACAACTACTATGGCGGCGGAGGTTGCTGCTATCACAGCGGGGTTGGTGTGGCTGCGGCGGTCGCAACCACGGCAGTCGTGACTGCGGCTGTAGTCGGATCAAGAGTGAATACGCTACCGCCCAATTGCACGACCGTCATCGCCAATGGCGTCACCTATCAGCAGTGCGGCGGAAGTTACTATCAGCCACAGTTCTCCGGCGGCAACACGACTTATGTTGTCGTCAACCAGCCTTAGCGGCAAGGGCGGTTGAGTAGCTCTACGAGAGGTCAAGACATGCGAGATGGCCGTGGCGGAGTATCCGCACTGGCCATCTCGCCCTCTCGACGATTCGCGATTTGCAATCCAAGCAGCCCGGTGCCGCCTGCATCACCGATATCGCGAATACCCCCAGTTCGTGACGCCCTATTTGTGACGCTTCTCCCCTTCTAGCGCTGTCAATAAGCGCCCACGAGTCCGGTGCCCAACCAATTCAGCCTGCACTGGCGGACACCCATCCTGGCGGGCATGAGGCTTCCATTAGCCCTCCAGATCCCTGACGACGTTCGAAGCCTCAAGGACCCGGCCACTCAGGAACTCACTGACTTAGTCCTCACCCGTTGCTCCATCGAAGCCGGTCTCAACGGGCTCGCGGGCAAGCGCATCGAGTTCCCCGGCCTGCAAGGCACCATCACCGACGTTCTCGTCCGGGTCGAGATGTTCGACGGTCTAAGCTGGACCACCATCGTCAGGCTGTTGGCCTGGATGCTCAACTTCCAGTACCTCGTCATCCGTTGGGCGTATCACATCGAGAACTCCCTCGGCTTCGCCACCATGCCCACCTCCGCCAGATGCTCAAACAGTTTTACCTTTGCATCAAATGCTGGGTAAGTGTTGATTGCGCTGCTGGAGCCGCGATCCACCAAATGGGTTTGGGAATAGACCTCTTCCACGACTTGGAAGAGGTCAACAATATTTTCGGATTTCGAGTTTTCGACTGCCTGAAGGCCAGACCCACCACAAGTCGGCTAAATTATTCATTTTACTTGGGCTTTTCGGCAGTCGACTCTATCACCGCTTCCGGAGTGCGGGTGTAAATTCTGAAGCCTCGATGGAACGGTTTCCGCTGTTTGCTACCAAATGCTACCAAACTGCAAGTGAGGGGAGCCGTAAGTTATTGAAAATGGTGGACCTGGTCGGGATCGAACCGACGACCTCTTCCATGCCATGGAACTGTCATGGTAGCCGGCCATTGATTCTAAAGCAGTTAATGGCAGGATAAGCCGGTAAAACCGGCATAAACAGTGCAATTTGCTACCAAATTGCTACCAAACTGGACGAGTGGGCATGAAGGGCTGATTCGTGGGGGATCAGCCCTTCACATTGTCGAGCCGTCGCTGATGTCATGCATGGATCTCCGACTCTGATTGTGCAGGTCTTTCTATCAACAGGCGCAGTTCGACCGGAGGACTGCAGCGGCAGCCGGTAAGTTTTCTTGCCCGGTCAGCGTACGTCTGGCAGAATCCGGAAAGCGCGTTTGCGAGCAGATCGATACACCGAAAAATCGCGCCTGTCGAGGGTGAAGATCGTGTCGATACCCTCCCGGTCCGCCAAATAGACCAGCGCCGCATCCGCGAGCTGCGGCCGGATGTCTTCATACCTCCTCATTATCTCGGCAATCGCTCTAGCTTCGGAGCCTGCTAAAGGAAGCAGGACAAGGAAATGCTCGTTGATACTGCTCAGAAGTTGCTGGGGTGCACCTTGATACGTACGAAGAAGCCAAACCGCTTCCGTGATCACAGGCCAGCAAGAAAACAGGGGGCCAGGGAGAGTCCGAAGCGCGCTCACACAAGTCTCGTGGTGCTCATCTGAACTGGAGAGGATGGCGACCAGCGGGCCAGTATCCACGAGCACCCGCGTCATTTTGGATTCCCGAAATTGTCAAAGTGACGCCGACTCGTGCTGAGGTCTTTAGGAGCGCGCCGCACACAGCCAATCAAACCCGCTTCTTCGGCTAGGTCATACGCCGAGCGTTCATCGCTTGGCTTGACCAGATAAGTTTCCAAGGCCTCCCGAACCACCTCGGATTCCGACTTTCCCTTCATCAAAGACCGTCGTCTAAGGAGTCTTCCAAGCGTGTTAGGAATCCGAATAGAAATGCGCTCTAAGGCCATCGCAGGCCACCTCGCGATCTTCCTTTCGTCAGACATCGTAGCAGATTTGTCCGACAACATTCAATGAGAGGGCGGTTACTGGCGTCCGTTGGATGCGGGTGCTCCGCCACGGACTGGACAGGACGGGCCAAGTTCACGCGCACCATAAAGTCGCCACAGTCGCCGATGCCGGGGCAAGAAGCCTCTTGGAAATGGCGTAGGACTTTGGGTCGGCCAAAGGCCGCGGCAGCCTCGTCGCAATTTCTTTTGGAACCTACTGGCGCGCTACGAGAGGAGGAGTGAGAGGTCGTCCGGACGCAGGTCGCGGATCAGGCTGTTGTCCGCGCCGATGATAGCGTCGGCCAGATCGCGCTTGGTTTTCTGCAATTCGAGCACTTTCTCCTCGACGGTATCGCGCGTGATCAGCCGATAGGCGAAAACCTGTCGCGTCTGTCCGATGCGATGGGCGCGATCCACGGCCTGCGCTTCCACGGCGGGGTTCCACCAGGGATCGAGCAGAAACACGTAGTCGGCTGCGGTGAGGTTCAATCCCAGGCCGCCGGCCTTCAGGCTGATCAGGAAGAGACGGCAATCCGGATCGCTTTGGAAGCGTTCAACCCGGGCCTGCCGGTTGCGGGTGGCGCCGTCCAGATACTCGTAGGTGATGCCGTCGCTGTCCAGACGGTCGCGAACAATCGCCAGCAGGCTGGTGAACTGCGAGAACACCAGCGCCTTGTGGCCTTCGTCGAGTACCTCGCGCATTCGTGCCAGCAGCACGTCCAGCTTGGCGCTGGGATCGCCGGAGCGCTTCTTATCGAGCAGGCCGGGATGACAGGCCGCCTGGCGCAGCCGCAGCAGCGCTTCCAGCACCTGGATCTTGGACTTCGCCAGTCCGTCCGTTTCGATCTTCTGCAGCAGAGAGTTGCGGTAGTGCTGGCGCAACTCGTCATAGAGCTTGCGTTGGGCGGGTTCCATCACGCAATGGATGGTCTGCTCGCTCTTGGGCGGAAGTTCGCGGGCCACTTGCTCCTTGGTGCGGCGCAGAATGAAGGGCCGCAGTGCGTGCGCCAAGAGCCGGCGGGTGTCTTCATCGGGATTACGCATGGCCCCACCAGCCAGCTTGAAGACGCTGGCGGCGCCCAGCATGCCGGGATTGAGAAACTCGAACAGGGACCACAGCTCGCCCAGGTGGTTTTCCACGGGAGTGCCGCTCAGCGCCAGACGGTGACTGCCGCGCAGCAGGCGGACCGCCTTGGCCGATTCGGTGTTGGCGTTCTTGATGGCCTGGGCTTCGTCGAGAACAACGTAATCGAACTCCACGTCCTTGAGCCGCACGGCATCGCGGCGCAGCGTGCCGTAGGTGGTAAGCACCACATCGTATCCGGCGAAGTCGTTGCGGTTGCGCGCCAGCCCGGTGTAGTCGAGAACGCGAAGCGGCGGCGTGAAGCGCTCCGCCTCCTCCTTCCAGTTGAATACCAGCGACTTGGGGACCACCACCAGCGACGGGCCCACCGCCTCGCCAGCAGCCCGCTTCGCGCGCCGCGTCTCCAGCAGCGCCAGCACTTGTGCGGTCTTGCCCACGCCCATGTCGTCTGCCAGGCAGCCGCCAAACGAAAAGCGCTGGAGAAACTGCATCCAGCCCAGGCCCTCGCGTTGATAATCGCGCAAGTGCCCCACGAAACCTTCAGGCTGGCTCGGCAGCCTCCACGCCTTGAAACAGCCGCAACTCCTCGCGGACGCGGGCGAAGGTCTCATCGCAATTGGCTTCGGGTTGTGCGGCCAGCAATGCGTCGAGAAGTCCCGCCTGGCTGGGGCGGAAGCGAATGTGGCCGTCCTCGGCTGTTCCCATGCCAGCCACGGGACCGAACCGGCGCAACCACTCCTCCGGCAGTATTCCGTAGTTGCCGTTGTCCAGCCGAACCATGTTATCGCCGCGGCGCAAGGCTTCGAGTAATGCGGGAAGTCGCGCCGTGCTGTCGCCGTATTCCACCTCTGCCGTGCAGTTCGAACCAGTCCACACCGCTGGAGACTTCGACCCGCACCGCTCCCGGACGCCGGAAAATCTTGCCCTCGGCTTCGATGTGCCAGCCCGCTTCCACCAGGGCCCGCACCACGCGGGGCAGCTTGCTGGGAGCGACTTCCCTGCCTGGCTCCCGGTTCCAGTAGTTCGGTGCACGAAGCTTTACGCCTAAATCGTCAAGCAATGCGGCGGCAGCTTTTTCCGCCTCGGAGTCACGGCGCACAAGACGGCGATTGGAGGCCTCGTAAAAGCCCTGCGCCGGATCGAACGCCGACACGTTCGGCCATCGTAATCAAACGACAGACTCCGCCACTAGCCGCTGGTTGGCGTAGCGGACCTCGGCTTTGCCAATCCGCAAACAAGGACGCGGCGGCAGCACGACTTCCTCGTAACGCAGTTCCTCGGGAAGGTCCAGCAACGAAAGGACGGGCGAGCCAAGCAGAGCGGTCAAGAGTTCGTCCGTATCTGTTTCCGGCGCCTCGATGCGGCCGGCTTTGCGAAAATTCGACACCCATTCGAATGGCGTGTCTTCGGCCAGCGGAGCCACCCGGTCGCGAGTGATTACGAAGCCGCCGTGGGTGAGCAGCACCGGCACGTCCATAGTCCATGCGCTCTTCTGCGCGGCAGAGAACGCCATTGACGACCCATCCGCTGCGGCGGGCGCCGGCGCATCTCAAGCCGGAATGTCCAGGGAGCGCCATCGTCCCATGCCAGCGGAAGCAGGCCGTCCGCTTCCCTGTTAAGCCGCAAGTAGCAACGCCCGGTGCGGGTCACGCGCGGCATAATCATGCCAGCCAGGTCGGGCGGTATCAGAAAAGACTCGGGAATCCTGTCGTAGTAGCTTCCATGAGCTGTAAGTGACGTGCTGTTTGGCCCCGGCCAAGGCCGACAGTATTTCGCGATCTTCCCGCAACGGCAACTGCGCGAGCTGTTCGCGTTTCAAGGACAGACGGCGTTCCGGCTTCCAACTGCCGTCGGCTTTGCGGTCGCGCGACTGGAGGGTGAGGATCAGGCCCCCTCTAGCTCAGGCTGCTGGGAACATCCACCACGTAGAGGATCTCTCGATGAGCGGGCCACGCATCCGCTTGGCGCGGCAAACTGGCGATGGTTGAAGATCTCGCTGACCTGCTGTCCGCCAAGCCGGCGGCGGTGGCGTCGGCACCCTGAAAATTGCGGGAAGCGGCGGGTTGGCGGCGCTGCCGGGGGCCTCTCATCGAGGTCCCAATCCCCGTTCGTCAATGTCACATTCCATCACCGGGTTCGCGGCCGCGGCGGCCGCCGCGAGAAGGCCCTGCGCTCTGCCGCCAGCATCGTCGCCCACAGATGCTTACACGGGACCCCGTTGTCCATGAAGTAAGGGCAATCACACGAAACCGAGAGCCGATCGCCGCGCCAATCCAGTTCACGTAGTAGGACTGCGAACCGCGCACTGAGGCCGTCACACCTCGAGGTCGGAGCCCATCTGGATGCGGACGCGACGCTGCAGTAATAGTCTTGACCGCGCTTCCGGATGCCGCTGCTGAATTTTCCTGCAAATCTCGCGGAAAGTATCATGCGCCCGCTTCTTAAGGAAGACTTCTTGCCATTCTATTCGAGGTCGCCGGTGGAAAACGCAGAAGCATTGCTCCGTGATCCGAAAGGCTTGCCGATGTGGGCGCGATAGCGCCGCTTGGTATTCACTTGGATTGCTAAAGACGCAAGCCACTTTCGTTTCGGAGCCACACCGCGGTGGAATCGCTGTAGAGGAACAACTCCGCGCCGCGTGTTCTGTTCGCGCTGATTTTCGAGCCAACGTTCTTCCCCGGATTTCGTGCGAGTTGCCCCGGTTTCTCCTTGCCGACAGGACAAGAGAACTCTATCGAAACCGTCATCGCGTCGACATCCCATACCCAGCGAAACCGCAGCTCCTGCCCGCTTTCGGGATCGGATGCTTTCGCCTCGAAGCCACTGCTCATAACCACTCTGGGCGAGCACCGGTTGAGTGTCGCATTTATGTCCCGGTCCCTTGGCAACAAATGCGGGCTTAGCGCCCATGCGTCGGAATAATGCCGCCAGAGCAAGTACCAATATCGGGTGAGTCTTAATGGCGTTGCAGGGGCGTGATGCAGAAAACGTCGTTCAATTGACCTCTTCCACGACTTGGAAGAGGTCAACAACGGTGATCTGCGATCGCGCAGTCTGGTTCTCGGCGGCTGCCAGCCGCAAAAGTCGGCTAAGTTCTTTATTCTGCTTGGGTTTCCTAGCCGTCGTCTCGATCACCAACGTCCTGCTTGCGGGTGTAGATTCTGAAGCTTCGGTGGACCAGTTTCCGCTGTTTGCTACCAAATGCTACCAAACCGCAAGTGAGAGGATCCGTAAGTTGTTGAAATTGGTGGACCTGGTCGGGATCGAACCGACGACCTCTTCCATGCCATGGAAGCATCAGGGTAGCCGGCCATTGATTCTAAAGCAGTTAATGGCCGGACAAGCCGGTAAAACCGGCATAAACAGCGCAATTTGCTACCAAATTGCTACCAAACTGAACGAGTGGGATCAAGGGGCTGATTCGTGGGGGATCAGCCCTTCACATCGATCGAGAGTCGTTTCTGTCATTCGGAAGTCTCCGGATCTGATTGGAAGGGCGTATTCATTCAAGAGCTGTGATCGAGAGTCGATCTCTCAACCCTTCAGTTAACAGCCGAGCGGATTGGATGCCGCCTGCCGCAAGATGCCGTTAACGAAAAAAAGGCGCATCGAACTGGGAAAGCCTGGGCCACACCGCGCACGTTGCGAAAACCTACATGCAGATATGCCCCACCCCGCCCCTGGTTTTGTTTTGGGCGGGGTGGGGGTATTAGTTCACCGAGAGTACTATTTGCTTCATGGCTGAGAAGCAGCTAGTTCGCTGCCGCAATGGTCACCGACTTCGGCGTGCTCAAATACCCAGTGACCCTATTGTTGTCGGTAGTCCAGATCACAACTTCGTACAAAACGCGATCGCGCCCGGTATAGAACTGCAGCGGCTCGGCAATGCCACGATCCTTCTTTTCGACGGTATGGTCGTCGGCAAGAACATTTAAGGTGAATCGGTTCTTCTTGGCATTAACTTTCTTCACGGATACTCACCGTAGAAACAGGGGTCGGCGAAGACCCCCTGTACAGGGTGAATTCAAAATAGCTGCGATCACCGCGGTGCCTGAGTAGCTCGAGCTCTTCGCGGGTGCGGGCAATCAAATGGCTTTGCCCGTTAAGGTCTCCGATTGCACTATCCAGCTTCGCGTTCGTCGACGCCAGCTGGGTGCGTGTATCAGCAATCTCCGTTTTGGCTCCCCCCAGTTCGGTACGCACGCTGGAGACCTGGCCGTTGATCTGACCGATTTGCTCCTGCTGCTTTTCCGCCTGGTCATGCAGCCGCTTTGCCAGTCCTCGCTGCTCGCCGCTGCAATTCGTCCGCTCGCACCTGCAAGCTCCACTGCAAATCCTGCTCAGTGACTCCCAATCGCTGCGCCAGTGAGTCATTGGAAGCCGTGATCTCACGTTCTGTCTGGCTCTGGCGTTGCTTCAGCTTTTCAATCGAGGCCCACTGCCCTGCTTCAGTCGACTCCAGTCTGCTAAGCGTATTGAAGACAAGGTACGAGGACATGATGATATAGATCGTGACGACGACCAGAAACACATATAGCAAGAACGGACCCTTGCTCGCACTAAACGACTCTACAGTACTTCGCTCTTCCACTTGGCGTGAATTCATCGGTTTGCCTCCGCTTTACTGAATGCAGTCCAATTGCCAATCCCCGTCTTTTTCCGGGAAGTGGCCTGCTTTCAGCCATGAACAGTCTTCAGCCCGCCCAGCTTTGGGCAGTTGCTCAAGAAAGGGCAGAACTGCACCGTCCTTCAACGACTCAGCAAGGTCGGTTGGTTCGCGGCATATTTGCAACCTGTAAACGTCGGTATGAGGAGACTCAACGTGAAATCAATTGGATGATCCTATTGCTTGCACGCCATTTGTAGTGCACCCCTTCACAACTGGACAGGGTCATATGATTCAGGGTCTCCGCCAGGAGACGAGGGATGGAAGACAACCGAGAGTCCACGGATCCGCGGAAGAGAAGTTCGCCATTGTGATGGAAGGTCTGAAGTCAGGCAAAGGGTCCGAGAGCTGCCGCAAGCGCGAGATTGGTCCAGCGCTGTTCAACCCTTGGAAAGACGAGTGGCGAAGGGTGCTTTGGCTGCGCCTGGGGGAGGACCGCAGCCGCACCCGCCGACGAAGAGCAGAGCAAACGCATCAGGCAACTGGAGCGTGCCTTGGGGCGGTCGTATCTTTAGATCGAGTGAACTGCGGGCAGGCTCACTCGCCGGCCTCCAGTTGGTGGCCCAAGGCTCACCCGTCTCGCGGGCCGACCGCAACTCACTTGACCCTCCTATCTCGATTATCGGCGGCGGAAATCGTAGATTTGTCAGCCGCTAAAGTCGGCGCAAAAAGCTGACTTCTTAGGTCCTGGACCAGTTGGTTGACGCCGTCCTGCGTAGCCTGTCCCATGGCCTGTACGACAGATCTCACCTGGCGCCGCTCGACAATTATGTTTTTTGTCGTGTCGCCCGCCCATACGGCGGTGCCGGTCTTCGTATCCAGGAGTTGGGCATTTAGCCTCACCTCGACCCGCACGCCGTTTTCATAGTCGACCTCGTCCAAGTGCTCGAAGTCGTCCTTGCAAGACATACGGCGCATGCGCCTCGGCATCATACGTCTGTACTGTTGAGAGACGCCAGCTGCGCGAAGAGAATCGATTATTGCCGTCGTGACTCCCTGTCCCGGGTCGGAGGCCCAACGGTGATACTCGTAGAATCCAATCTGCTCAGGAGTTTGCCGGTAAACGATGCGACCTTGACGTAAATAAGCCGGTGTTTCGAAACGCTGAACAGCTACGGCTGGAAGCTTGTAGCCTTCGTTGGCGGCGGGGACTTTGGATGGCGCCAGGCCAGCGTGTAATAGTCGGGATAGCGCACCTTACCGGCACATCCTGCCAGGAGCAGCGCGGTCAGGGCGAAGAATGCGAATCTTGCACCGCTGGTTATCATCGTACCTCATCATTGCTTCGGAACCTTCCGGTCCTTTGGCTGTTTGATTCGTATCAGGCTCCAGGGCCGCTCATTTACAGATTCGGTGAAGTTGTTCAGGTGGTCTGTAGTCATGCGGATGTTCTCGAGCGTGTACTGGATGTTCTGCTGGTTCGTATGAACTACCGCCTGTAGTTCTCGGCCAGGCTGCGAACTTCAACCAGCGTCTTTTGTAGCTCGATGAGATCGGTCTGAGTCCGGTCCCGCAGCACGGTGATGGTCCCGTTTGCGTTGGTAACGGTCGAATTGAGGTTATCGACAGTCGGGCCCATTTTGGCCGTTAGCGTCTCTACATTCGTGGCTATCCGGTCGATTTGCGGCGATGTTCTTGCGATCATTGCATCAGAGTTCGCCAGTATCTGAGCCACGTGCCGGCGATTCGCCTCGCCGGTGAGGTCATTGACGTTTGCCAGCACCTGGCGGGTATCGCCGGTGATGTTGTCGACATCCGTGTGCACAGCGGTGATCAATTTTTGGGCGGACTCGGCAATGGCGGCGACTTCCCGCTGCATGTCGTCCAGGCTGACCGTCTCCTGTGTCGGAATCACAGCGCCCGCTTGCAGCCGTGGGGAGTCATTCGTGCCGGTCGTGATGGACAATACCGGCGAACTCATCAGGCTGACCGAGCCCAGCTTGGCCATGGACTTGGCGTTGACCGGAGTCCCCTGCTTGACCTCAAGATCGACTTCGATGCGCGTGGATCGTTTGCATCCGGCCGCACCGCGGTGACCTTGCCCACGCTGATTCCGCCGAACAGGACGTCGGTCCCAGGATCCAGTCCGCCTGCGTACTTGAAGTACGCGTGATAGGCGTTCGCGTGCGGCCGAACTGGGCGCTGCCAAGGAAGTAGACGGTAGCGCACAAGACTACCGCCGAGAGCACGACCAGGGCGCCGACTTTTGCTTCAGTATTTTTCAACTTGCGACTCCTGTCATACCCGACAATTCGCGCAAATGCTCCTGGATCGCGGGAACTTCGCCTAGTTTGTCGGGGATACCATCAAGAAACTGTCGAATGCGCGGATCAGCGCTAGCCCGAAAGGAGGCCTTGTCCTCGACGGCGATCAGCGAACCCTTGTACAACATCGCGATACGGTCCGCGATGCGCAATGCGCTCGGTATTTCATGCGTGACCACCAAAATAGTCATGTGGAACGCCTGCTTCAGGAAGAGAATCAGCTCGTCCAGTTCCGCGGAGACGATAGGATCAAGGCCAGCCGAAGGTTCGTCGAATACCAGGATGTTGGGGTCGATCACAATCGCTCGCGCCACTGCCGCCCGCTTTTTCATTCCGCCGGACAGCTCATGTGGCATAAGCTTGCCGGCTTCAGCTAAGCCCACCGCTGCCAGCGAAAGGTACACCATGATTTCAATGACCGGCTCAGCAACGTCAGTTAGCTCCCGCAGTGGCAGTGCGACGTTCTCCTCTGTTGACAGCGAATTAAATAATGCAGACTCCTGAAATGCGACCCCTATTTTTGGCGTATCTGTTTCAACGTTTGAGGGGCACACTTGTTGATATCCACATCGCGAACCAGGACGGTACCCGAGCCATGCCGCTCCAATCCGATAATGTGGCGCAGCAGAGTGGTTTTTCCCCAACCGCTGCCCCCCAGCAGCACCATGATTTCATTGCTCTGAATGTCGAGGTTTACGCGGTCGAGCACCTGATGCCCGTCGTAGTTGACGCTCAAGTTGCGGACGGAGATGACGGGACTCGCCATGGCTATTGCAACCTCGCCAGATAAAAGAAGGCGGTGAAAAACAGGTCTGCCAGAATTACGAGGAATGTCGACCGGACGACCGCCGAGGTAGCAATACGTCTGAACGAAGTGCGCCAACATAAACATA
>CAWCMJ010000021.1:32500-130393 GCA_963796615.1 uncultured Acidobacteriaceae bacterium | reverse complement strand
GGGATGGCGCTGGGGTTCGACTCATTCCGGGTCTCTCGCACCCTGTTGTCCTCACGAAGGACGACTGAGGTAGGGCGCGCGCGAACTACTCTCCCTGCCCGTTCCCCACAGTGAGCGACGGCACGCCGTTCTTGCGCATGAGGTCGTTGAGCGCGGGGACGTCGGCTGACTCGATCTGCTGCCACTTAACCAACTGCTCTGTCAGCCGCGTGTGTAGCTCGTCGTACACCTCGAGTTGCTGCGCGGTCGGCGCCTGGTCGAAGCTCTGGATCAGCTCGTTGAGGCTCCAATACTGCTCATTCAGCATGTTGGGATAGCGCAGGTTGCCCTCCGAGCTCTTCATCTTCACCTGGACCAACTGCTCCTCCACCGGCGTCATCTTTTGGTCGAGCGATTTGGCGGCGGCGATGACTTCGTTGTTGGGCTTGCCTTCGCCGACCCACTTCTGCAGCGTTGTCAGGTTAGCGCGCAGGCCGCGAATCTGGTTGACCGCGCGGTGCAGGCTGTCAATGTCGTGCTGTAGCTTGGCGGCAAGCTCGGCCTGCTGCTGCAGGTCGGCCAGTGTCACGAGCTTTTGCAGCCGCGGATCATTGACGACTTCAATCGACGCGGTCTGCGTTTTACCTTTGACTGTGAGCTTGAGCTGATAGGTTCCGGGCAGCACCAGCGGGCCGCGTGGTGGATCTCCGACGTAAAACAGTCCGGGAACCTGCACCGGGCCATCGGTGCGGAAGTCCCAGGCGAAGCGGTTCATGCCGGGCGCGTCGGGCAGGAGGTTTGACGGACGTTCCTGATCAGGCCACTCGGGCGGCTGCTCGTTCTTGTTCTCCTCACGGTTGGAGAGATGCCGCACATGCTTGCCTTTGGCATCGAAAACGTCAAGCGTGATTTCTTCTTTCTCAGAGGGCTTCGCCTTCAGGTAGTAGTAAATGATCGCGCCCTTGGGCGGGTTGTCGCCGACGGGACGTTTGCGCTCGACCTGATCAGGGAAATGCAGGCGCGTTGCCGTGGCGGGCTGATAGAGGTGGAAGTCCTCGCCGGCGATCGAAGCGCTCTCCTGGCGCAGCGGACTCACGTCGTCGAGGATCCAGAACGAGCGGCCATGCGTGGCGGCAATGAGGTCGTTGTCCTTTACGGCGAGATCGTGCACCGGCGTGGTGGGCAGGTTAAGCTGCAGCGGCTGCCAGTGAGCGCCGTCGTCGGTGGAGAAGTACACGCCAGTCTCAGTACCGGCATAGAGGAGGCCCTTCACCTTGGGGTCTTCGCGAACGGCGCGGGTGTAAGCGCCGAGGGGAATGCCGTTGGTGATGCGGGTCCAAGTCTTTCCGTAATCGTGCGTCTTGTAGATAAGCGGCGTGAGGTTGTCGAGCTTGTGCAGATCGACCGCAGCATAGGCGGTCGCCGGATCGTGGTGCGAGGCCTCAATGATGCTGACCAGCGCCCACTCAGGCATGTCGGCGGGAGTGACTTTCTCCCACGTCTTGCCGTCGTCACGCGTGAGGTGGATGAGGCCATCATCGGTCCCGGCCCAGAGCATGCCCTTCTGCAGCGGCGACTCGGCGAGCGTGAAGACAGTGTCGTAATATTCGACGCCGGTGATGTCAATGGTGATGTCACCGCCGGAGGGCTTCTGCTTGCTCTTGTCGTTGCGCGTGAGGTCGGGGCTGATGGCCTTCCAACTGTGGCCGCGGTCTTCGGTCTTCAGTACATACTGCGACGCGCTGTAGATGACGTTCGGGTCGTAGTGCGAGACATAGACTGGCGCGGTCCATTGGAAGCGGTATTTCTGCACGTCGGCGCCGTTGCCGGAAGTGTCGATGGGATAAGGCGAAACGTCTTGCAGTTGATCGGTGTGGTTATCGTAGCGCGTATGATGGCGGCGTCGTAGCCGGCGTAAACGATGTCGGGATCCCGCGGATCGGGCGAATGTAGCCGCTCTCGCCGCCGCCAACTTCATACCAATCCTGGCGCGCGATGACGCCGTCGTCGCTATAGCTGGCGATGCCGACGGTGCTGTTGTCCTGCTGCGCGCCGTAAACGTGATAAGGAAACTGGTTGTCGGTGACGACGTGATAGAACTGCGCGGTGGGCTGGTTGTTCTGCTGCGTCCAGGTCTTGCCGCCGTCGAACGAAATGGTGGCGCCGCCGTCATTGCTGTTGATCATGCGCTGCGGGTTGTTGGGATCGATCCAGAGCCCGTGATTATCGCCGTGCGGCGCGGACAGTAACCGAACGTCTTGCCGCCGTCGGTCGAGCGAAACGCGCCGGTATTCAGTACATAGACCGTGTCGGCGTTCTTGGGATCGGCGAAGACGTGAGTGAAGTACCAGGCGCGCTGGCGAAGCGCTCGTCGTCATTGACTCGCGTCCATGTGTTGCCGGCGTCGTCGGAGCGATACAGTCCGCCTTCCTTCGCCTCGATCAGCGCATACACGCGGTTGGAGTCGGCGCCAGAAACCGATATCGCCGATGCGCCCCAGGATGCCGGCGGGCAGGCCATGGTCCTGTCAGCTGCTTCCAGGTCAAGCCGCCGTCGGTGGACCTGTAAAGTCCGCTGCCGGGGCCGCCGCTGGTGAATGTCCACGGCTGACGGCGCACCTGATAGAGCGCGGCGAAAAGGATGCTGGAATTGTTCGGATCGAACACGACATCGATGGCGCCGGTGTTCTCATCCTTATATAAGACCTTCTGCCAGGTCTTGCCGCCGTCGGTGGTGCGGAAGACGCCGCGCTCGGTGTTCGGGCCCAAGGCGTGGCCCAACGCCGCCACAAGCACGATGTCGGGATTGCGCGGATCGATGATGACTGCGCCGATGTGGCGCGAGTCTTTCAGGCCGACGTTGGTCCAGGTCTTCCGGCGTCGGTGGACTTGTAAACGCCATCGCCGTAAGAGATGTTGCCGCGCAGGCAAGCTTCACCGCTACCGACATAGATAACGTTGTGGTCGGAGTCAGCGATAGCTATCGCCCCGATCGACGAGATGCTCTGGTGATCGAAAGTCGGAGCCCAGGTCTGCCGCCGTTGATGCTCTTCCACACGCCGCCCGCGACCGCTCCGAAGTAATAAATGTTGGGATCACCTGGCACGCCGGTTATGGCCAGCACGCGTCCGCCACGGAAGGGGCCGATCTGGCGCCATTTCATCCCGCCTACCAGCGATGAGTCGACTTGAGCACAGAGAGCGATCGAGAGAGAGACGCACAGGCAAACGCCAAGCGCGATGGAACGACGCATCAGGGCTTCCTCGGTTGTAATGGAGTTATGCAGAGTTTGACTATCGTAATAGTTAAAGCCCGCGGCGTGCAACCGCAGGGCTGACGGCAAGGCGGGAAGAAGTGAGGGTCCGAATCCGATGCGCGGCTAACGGGAATTTGGTCCGCTGTGGCGCGAGTCCAATGCGCTCAATACGATACCGTCGCTGGCTCATACACAAGACCGCAGTCACGTTATAAAACGAATGAATCGAAATACCACTTTAGTGGTCTTGTATTGGCCTTTGCCGAGGAATAGTGTCCCTTGACATTAGGTGTCGGGCGAAGTGCTGCGTCGGGGGCGGGGCAGCGGTAGTCGGGGCAAGATTCAAAGTGTACCTACCCTTGTGTCGCAGTCTTTGCGGATCACCACGTAGCTTGCAGTCGGGTTGCCGGGCGGAAGATCGCACGGTGAAAGCAAATTCACTACGTTGTTCGATTTAGGGGGAAATGATGAGGCGTATTCAACTCCCGGGGTTCATCCCAACGATCGTTGTCATGGCGGCCTTACTTTTGGTCGCAAGCGCCCTACCGCTGTGGGGGCAGTCGGGTTCACTCGGCACCGTAACCGGCGTGGTCACCGACCCCACCGGTGCCGTGGTTCCTACGGCGACAGTGGCGCTCAAGGAAAAGTCCACCAACACGGTACAGACGACAACTACGAATAGCGCGGGACGCTATACGTTCCTGAACGTGCGGCCGGGCGACTACGAACTTTCTGTCACCAAGTCGGGCTTCTCAAAGGTCACGATTCCCAGCGACATCGTTGAAGTCGGCATGGTGTCGACCAACAACATCACGATGAAGATTGGCAGCGAGTCGCAGACCGTGGAAGTCCAGGCCAGCAACATCGAGTTGCAGACGCTGAACGCGACGGTGGGCAACACGGTGAACGGACTTTCGCTGGAATCGCTACCCAGTATCCAGCGCGACACCAGCACGTTTTTGACTTTGCAGGCGGGCATCAGCCCTGACGGCAGCGTGGCCGGCGCAGTCGTGGACCAGAGCTCGTTCCAGCTCGATGGCGGCGAGAACACCAACGACATGGACGGCAGCATGAGCGTGTACACCAACACCTACGCCGGTGACCCAACGGGCGGCGCGGCCAACCAGAGCTACGGCGTAGCGGCAGGCGCCACTGGCGTAATGCCGACCCCAGCCGATAGCGTGCAGGAATTTAAGGTCAACATCGCCGGCCAAGGCGCGGACTTTAACAGCTCCTCGGGTGCGCAGGTCATTATCCAGACCAAGAGCGGCACCGACCAGTGGCACGGCACGGCATATTGGTACTACCTCGACAACAACCTGAACGCCAACACTTGGGAGAATAACAACCAGGGCATACCCAATGCCAGCTATCACTACAACCGTTTTGGCGGCGCCATCGGCGGCCCGATCATTTCCAAGAAAGTGCTGGGCGGCAAGACGTACTTGTTTGCAAATTACGAAGGCTTCCGGTTCCCAAACTCAGAGACATATGAGCGCGCAGTTCCTTCGGACGCGATGAGACTGGGCCTGTTGACCTTTGGCGGGACCACATACAACCTGAACCCGATGCCGGTTACCTATAATGGCGTCACCTATGCACCAGCGCAATGTCCGAGTGGGCCGTGCGATCCGCGTGGTCTGGGCATCAACCCGCTGGTGCAGCAGATGTGGAACCAGTACATGCCTGCGTCCAACGAAAGTGGTTGCGGACAGCGCCGCTGCGACGGGGTAAACATACAGGGCTTTCTGGGCAATTTATCGCTGCCGCAAAGCTCGAATTTCGGCGTGGTCAAGATTGACCACAACTTTGGCGAAAAGTGGAAGTTTTTTGGCAGCTACCGCTACTACAACCTGCAGAACGCCACGAGTGATCAGGTTGACATCGGCGGCCTCGCAGCCGGGGACACACTGGGTTCACCGAGGTCACTCTCCAACAACCCGCAACAGCCCTGGTTCCTGGTTGCCGGACTTGACGCCAACCTGTCGAATACCTGGACGAACTCGATTCGTTACAGTTTCCTGCGCAACTGGTGGCAGTGGGGCCGTTACGGCGGCGTTACGCAGTTCCCAGGTCTGGGTGGAGCGTTGGAGCCGCTTGGCGAAACCTACGGTGCAACTAACGTGCTCTCGCCTTACAACGTCAACACCCAGCAGACCCGTACTCGTTTCTGGGACGGGCAGGACAACATGATCCGCGATGACGTCACGTGGATCCATGGCAAACACATGGTGCAGTTCGGTGGCATGTGGCAGCACAACTTCAACTGGCACAGCCGAACCGACAACGGCGGCGGCATCAACTACTACCCGGTGTACCAGTTGGGAGTAAATGGTGGCGCTGGCATCGACATGACCGGGTACGTGCCGGCAGGATTCTCGGGTTCCACGAGTACCTATGGACGCGATTATGCTGCCTTGCTGGGCATCGTCTCAGTATCGCAGGTGGCCTATACCCGAACCGGCGACCAGTTAACACTCAACCCGCCGCTTACCCCGGCTTATGACAAGGTCTCGATTCCCTACTACAACTTCTACGGTGGCGATACCTGGCGTATGACCCCGCGCTTCACCCTAACCTACGGTCTGGGCTGGACGCTGGAAATGCCACCCACGGAAGCAACCGGCAAGCAAGTGATTTTCGTCGGGCCTGACAATAACCCGATCAGCACAACCCAGTACTTGCAAGCCCGTGAGTCGGCTGCGCTACAAGGACAGGTGTATAACCCGCAGGTTGGCTTCACGCTGTTGGGCAATACGGCCCATCCGTCGAAGTATCCCTACAATCCGTACTACGGCGAGTGGAGCCCGCGTCTCGCCGGAGCGTGGGATGTCTTTGGCGACGGAAGAACCGTCATCCGCGGCGGCTATGGCCTCACCTACGGCCGTCTGAACGGTGTGGACCTGGTGCTGGTTCCCCTGCTTGGCACCGGCCTGATCCAGCCTGTACAGTGCTTCGGCGCTCTGTCCAATGGTACTTGCGCAAGCTCCTCCAACCCGACGAACGCGTTCCGCGTGCAGACAGACGGTCTGGTGGCACCGCTGCCGCAGGCATCGCAGACCCTGCCCCAGCCGTTGTATCCCGGCGTGAACGGGATCGCAGCCGGAGCGGGCGAAGCCTTGGACCCGAACTTCCGTCCCGACAAAGTGCATTCGTTCACCCTGACGTTCGCGCGGCAAATCAACAACAACATGAGCTTTGAGGTCGGCTACATTGGCCGCATCATCAAGAACGAGTACATGCCGATTAACCTGAATGCGGTGCCTTACATGATGACCCTGGGCGGGCAGTCGTTCGCCAAGGCCTATGCCAACATGGTGATCGGCTACTGCGGCAACGGAAACGTCAAAAACATGGGCGGCGGCAACTGCATCGGCAATCCCCAAGCGGTCGCAGCCCAGCCCTTCTTCGAAACCGCATTGGCGGGCACCGGCTACTGCAACGGATTCGCCAACTGCACCCAGGCCGTGATTGCCAATGAAGGCAACGACGGCACGCAGAATCTCTCCATTCAAAACGTATGGAGCCTGTGGAGCGATCTGGACGCGGGCGGTTTCAACTTCCCGCGCAGCATGATGAACACTCCCCTGGCCGGCGCATACGGCTCCCAGGGACAGCTCACCAGCGGCGTCGGCATGAACGCCAGCGTTGGCTACGGCAACTACAATGCGTTGTTTGTAAGCTTTAAGACCCAGAACTGGCATGGGTTAACGACACAGTCCAACTTCACCTGGAGCAAAGCGCTGGGCACGGGAGCCGAAGTGCAAGCCACCAGCGAATCGACGCCGCCCGATCCGTTTAACCTGCAGAGCGGTTACGGCTACCAGGCGTTCGATCGCCGGTTCATCTACAACCTCTTCTTCGTGTATCAACCTGACTATTACAAGTCCCAGTCGGGCTTCCTTGGTCACGTATTAGGAGGCTGGACGATTGCTCCCGTGTTCACCGCGGGCAGCGCCCTGCCGATCACGCTGGGCACCATCAACGGCGGTGGCCAGGCGTTTGGCGAAGGCGACTCCAGCAACTTCTTCGGCTACGGAGTGTCGGAGAATGCCATTCCGCTCACCCCGTCAATGTGCACCGGGAACGCTTCGGCTCACTACAATGTGGCCGGGTCAAACGGGATCGGCGATTCGGGCTACGGCCTGAATATGTTCTCGAATCCGGAAGCCGCCTTTAACAACATCCGACAGCCGATTCTGGGCTACGACACGCGTGACGGCGGCTTCGGCGTTTGCCGCGGCCTGCCCTACTGGAACGTGGACCTGAGCGTAAAGAAGCAAATCAACATCACTGAACGCGTCAATGCGCAGTTCCAGGTCGTGTTCACCAACGTGTTCAACCACAACCAACTGGGCGATCCCGGCGGCGACTACCTCGACACCAGCAACCCGTCTGGCTGGGGCACGCTGCCTGGGACAGTCACCGCCACCAGCCCACGCCAGATACAGTTTGGTCTGCGCTTTAGCTTCTAAGACCTATTGCAGTTCTTCGGCCGGGAGCCTCGCTCCCGGCCGTTTTTCTTGCTCGCCGTGTTAGCGCGGCTCACGGCAAGAGGCCTTACAATGAAGAGAGTCGCTCGACTCGCCCCATGCGGAGGGATGTGTGAGCGGTTGAAACAGGCGGTCTTGAAAACCGCTGTACCTGAAAGGGTACCGGGGGTTCGAATCCCTCTCCCTCCGCCATTTATGCTGCCGTTGAATTCCAGCCGGAAGCGCTCCTGATCCGTCTGGGGCTGGGCGCCTTGCATCGCTAACCCTTGCCGCGGAACAGGAACACTAGGTCGATGATCAGGATGACGACCACCATCACTTCCAGTACGAATCCACTGCTCTGGTGGAATTCGTCGATGAAGAAACGATAGACGCCTTCTGTCATCTTGAGCTTTTCATTGACCAGGTTCTGGTACTCAGGCACGCCAACTTTGCTGACGGCCAGCCGGTACAGCCGCGCCGCAAACATATCGCTGACAAACTTGATCGCGGTATCGCAGCGCTCCACGAGGTCAGTAACCTCGAGTGCCACCGTGTTGAGGCGCGTGGCCTCGCGGCGCATCTGCCACCGCCGCCAGAAGCTGGCACGCGACTTCAGAGACTTGTACACGCCATCGAGTTCGCGGGTCAGCAGCTCATCGTAATGGCGGAACTCGAGCAACTGCGAGTTCACGTATTCCAGGATTTCGAGCGACGTCGCAGCCCCGGCGTGCGTGTCGTAGATCAGCGCGGCGTTCCAGCCAATGACAATCATGTCGTGCGGATAATACGACAAGTTGGCCTGCAGCACGTCGTCCTGCTCGGCCCGCGACAGGGCAGTCGCCTCGCCGCAAACAATTTGCGCGATGTGCGGGCCGCGCTGCCGCAGGAGTTCGGCGCCCTCCGGCTGGCCCTCGACATCATTCAGCAGGAATACGTAATAATCCTCGGACAGCCAGTGTTCATACGGACGCACCAGCGCGGGCTCAATCTTCTGCAGCCGCCGCCGCACAATGTCCTCGGCAAGCCTCTCCAACTCGGCGTTCGGGACCCAGCGTGCAGCCAGGCTGGTTAGCGAGGGCCAGTCGCCCTCGAAGGGCCGCTCGAGCAGCACGCTGACAACGCCATAGTCGTAATACTTCACCTGCGGCTGCACGCGCGTCCCACTGCTCAGTTCAATCGGGTCCAGCGTCTCGACCACAGGAGGGTTCTCAAATCGCACGTATTGCGGAGTGGCGTGCTTGAAGACAGGTGCTGTGCGCTTGGCGTCGAGAATCCGGCGCAGGTCCTCCAGCCGGATTTCTTCGCACACGTCATGCAGCATGATGCCCAACACAGAGCCCTTCAGAGCTAGAACGGACGGAGCGGTCACAATTGATCTCCTGTATCCATTGTCCATCAGTGGACTCCGTTTGTAATAGGCTGCAAAGTGAATACGGGTGCCCGGCGATTGGCAGCATCGCGCAGCGGCCGGTCCGGCCAGCCGGCTTGTGACTTTCGCCGCAGGAAATCTCCGCAATTCCCTGTATGATGTTGCTCTGAATTCCGCTGCCGCCGGCAGTGATACCATTGCGATTCGAGGAGACAGAATGGCTACGAAATACCGGGTGATCCTGGTGAAGGGCGCGAAGCCGGAACTATTTATTGTGGTGGGCATCGATTTCGAAGAGCACATGATTAAGTCGGCTTCGGCAGCAATGCCGGAGGATGAGTTGCGCGAACACCTGCGGCAGACTGGCGCCACCCCGGGCGAAATCAGTGGCTGGATTGAGCAGGGCCGCACCTACCCTGGCTAGAACTCGGGCTCGCATCTCAGGCCGTGGGCGAAGGAGATTGATTGCGATGACGGACAAAGACGTACTGTTGGCCTCCATCCTGGGCGCCGATCACCGCGAGGTCGGCGGCGTGCAACTCGACATCGTCGCCGTGGGCAACTCTCGCGTCAAGCGCGTGGTCTATCCGGTTGGGTTCCGCTGGTCGAAGGACATGAAGCCCCAGGTGGGCACCGATTATTGCATGCACGCTCACGTCGGCTTCCTGGCGCGCGGCACCATTCACATGGAGTTTCCGGACGGGTGCATCCTCGACTACCGCGCACCGCAAGTGCTGTGCATAGAGCCTGGGCACGATGGATTTGTCGTCGGCGACGAACCCGCCGTGGTCATCGAATTCGATTTCGGCAATGATACAGTGAAGAACTTCGGCATGCCCGAGAAGCACACGCACAGCCACTAGACTTCAGGTAGGGTGAAGATCTCTACGCGAAGTTTCGCCTGGTTCGCCGCGCTCGCTGGTCGTGGTGGCGATAACAAAGCTCACTGGCTGTACACAGGACGATCGAGGCCGCGCATCGTATTGTTGCTGCCGCCGTTGATGTCGAAGATCACAACCTCGTTGGCTCCTACCTTCAGCCACGGAGCCGGAACATACAGCGTCTGCTGCGGGCCCCGGTTCCAGAACCTTCCCAGCGGATGCCCGTTGACCCATGCCACTCCTTTTACCCGGTCGCGCATGTCCAGGTAGGTGTCGCCCGTGTGGTCAAGGATGAATTGTCCGCGCCAGAATCTGGGACCGACAGTCTCCCTCCCGCCGGCTCTGAAGGCGATGCTGCTCACGTCATTCATGGGCAACGGATAAATCTGCCAGGAATGCAACTGTTTTTCCGAAAGCGTCACCACTCCAGTAATTCCTTTACGCTGTTCGCGGAGGCGTTTCTTGAAGTTGATGCGCCCGCCGTTCTCCACCAGAATGTCGAGTCGGATAGTTTCGGCTGAAGAATGAAGCATTATTCTGCTTTCCCCGTTTCTGGTGTCGACCGAGCCCAGCATTGCTCCGTTTACAAAGATGTACGCGTAGTCGTGCATGCCATCCAACTGCAACTCGCCATCGATGGGTCCGGCAACATCCGTCCTGTATAGGATAAAGCCAGAGGACTGCCCCAGCATCTCCATTGGCTTTGGCGATTGCGCTTCGACCGGCGAACCCAGGTTGTTCCACAAGCTGCTACTCTCGCGAAGTTCGATGGGAGCGATCGAAATCAGCGGAGCTACCGTCGGCACGTCGGGCAACTCCACCCCAGGGTTCGCCGCCGCAATCACTTCACGAAACGCGAAATACTTCTTCGTCGGACGCCCCGATTCATCGAGTGCCGCATCGTAGTCGTAACTGGTCGTTTGCGGCAAATACTCACCGTCAAAGTTGGCGCCGTTCATGAATCCAAACGTCGTGCCACCGTGCAACATGTAGAGGTTCACGGAGTACCCCTGTGCCAGCATCCACTTCAGGTCGCGCACCTGCTCGGCTGTGTCGGTGGCTGCATGCTTGCCACCCCAGTGGTCAAACCAACCCGCCCAGTATTCGCCCGCCATCAACGGCTGCCTTGGACGAAACTTGGCCAGCGCCGCAAACGCTTCTTTCGTTTCGCCCGGCCCGAAGTTCACTACGGCTGGGACTCCTGGCAGCGTTCCATTAGGCAACTGCTCTGGACCGTCGGCGGTGTACAGCAGCGACTCTCCGAAGCCAGCCGCAACGATGAGGTCGTATATGTGCTTCAAGTAGGTTTTGTCGCTGTCGAACGAACCGTACTCGTTCTCCACCTGTACTGCGAAGATCGGGCCGCCGCGCGCCGCTTGAAGCGGTGCCAATTCTCGACCGAGCCGCATCAGCCAGCGTGCAGCCGGTTGCATGAACTTCGGATCGTCACTGCGTAAAACAATTTGTGGATCAGCCAGCAGCCATGACGGCAGCCCGCCCAAGTCCCACTCCGCGCAAACATAAGGCCCGGGACGCAGAATAACGTGCAGCCCCTCCTCCTGTGCCTCGCGAATGAACTCCCCCACGTCGAGCTGTCCGCTGAAGTCGTACACGCCGGGCCTCGGCTCATGCAGGTTCCAGAAGACGTAGGTCGAAATCGTGTTCAGGCCCATCGCCCGCGCCATCTTCAGCCGAGCGCGCCAGTACTCGCGCGGAATACGCGCGTAGTGCATCTCGCCGGAGATGATCTGGAAGGGCTTGCCATCGAGCTGAAATTTTTCGCCGGAGATTGTGAGCTTGTGCTGCGCCGGATTTGGAACAGCGGCCGCCGACAACAGCGTCAGCAACGTTGCGAGCGCGATCAGGAGTATTCGCCGTAATTCGAATGCCTTCATTGCACCGGCGTCCCATCGAGCACCAGCACTTCAAACGGCTTCAGCGAAAACGTATGTGCTTCGCCGGCGTTCACCTTCACGCCTGGCTGCTGGCGGTCTTCTTTCCACGGACTGTGCAACGAGTAGGCACGCGCTGCGTTTGCGGGCAGCTCAAAGGCCTTCGCAACGTCCACGCTGATGTCTTGCGGCTTGTCCGAAGGGTTCCGCAACACAAGCACCGCGTTCTTGGGACTCCACGACGCCCAGCCGTATACCTCGAGCAGCGACGGGTCACCGCCGATCCAGTGCGTATCCACCAGCGCATCGGCGTTGGCGCGCGACCACTCCGCCGCCTCCGCCAGCGTGTCCCAGTCGGCGGCCGACAGCAGCGAAGGCGTTATGTACATCTCCTGTAATTGCGTGCCGTTGCCAAAGTAATCGTGCACCTCATTGGCGAAGTCATTCTGCGGGTCAGTGTCGAGATTCTTCGCATACTTCGCGTAGATGATTCCATGCAGCATCAGCGAGCTCACCGGAAACAACGGTCCGGCCAGCACCACGTGTTCGTAAGTGTCGGCATCGCGATAGGTGATCCACTGCTCGCGCTTCGGTCCGACGCCGAGAAAGTCATGGTCCTCGCCACCGCGCCAGATCGAGTCGGCATAACGCAGCCAGAATGGTGACGGGTAAGTTCCAGTCGTCAGGTTGATGTACAAGTCCGGTTTCAACGCGCGCAACTCGCCGATCAGATGAATCGCTGCGGCAAAATCGCTGTCGAAGCTGCTTCCCGGAACGACGCGGTCGGCATTTCCTGTGCCATCAAATTTGAATTGGTTCACTCCGTACGTCTTTGACGAACTTCACGCAGGCATCGCGAAACGCCGCGTAATACCTGGGCCCGGAGAGCGCGAAGCCCTTGTCCACAATTTCGTATCCCGCAGCCTGCCCCGCCGCCACGCGCTGCTGTTTCGGCTTGCCGTAGCCGCCCCATGGCGACAGCCAAACGCCGGGAGAGGTGCCATACGAGGCTGCTGTCGAACGCAGTTTAGTGAAGCCGTCGGGGAAGCCCGTGTTGAACTGCCACAGGGTTGCCGGATCATCCCAACCATCATCGAAGAGAAACGACGCGATCGGCACGCCGCGCTTCTTCGTCAACTCCGTTCCAAAGGCATTGATCACGTTCAGTGCGCCCACTTCATCGTACCGATTGAAGTATCCAAGGTCGTACCACGAGTTGTAATTCAGAAACGTACGGTACGGATGCGCCCTCTCCCGCTCAACATAGTGAAGAAAGCCGCGCCTCAACTGACCGCCAGTAGTCACGCCTGCTACCGAGCTGTAGGTGACCGACTGCCCCGCCTTCAGCGGCAGCTCGCGCTCGATCCAGCAACGCACCCGCTCACCTGCAACCGCGCAGGACGACAGCGGGTCTTCGAACCCAGCAAACAACAGCCCCGCCGCCACCGGCGAACCCTTCACCGTTCCGACAACGCGAGCGTATGGCACATGAAAGTCCACCATCCGTACTTCGCGCACGGGAACATCTGCCGCCGTTGCCGTCACCGTTACTTCCTGTCGCACGTAGTTCGATCCGTTGCGTAAAATCACCCGCCAGGCCACGTGCAGGCGGCCCGACTCGTCTTCCAGTTCCGTAACCACGGCTTTTCCTGGAAGTCGCTCCGCCAGCCTCGCTGCGCCAGGCTCCGCACGCAGGTCAACCAACTTCGGCGAAGACACAATCTTCATTCCCAACGCTGGCACTATGCTGGCATCGCCCAGCAGCAGCGCAAACGGCAGCATGGGTATCTGCTGAATGCCACCCACCATCCGGTTCTGAAAATCCAGCCTTTCCAGGTGCCCGCCAGAAACGCGCCCGCTCAGCGATACCGCCGCGTTGCGGAGCAGGAATCCGTCGGGCCGAACCTCCACGCTTGCGGCGCCCGGGTCAGGAGAGAAGTAGACCGGCGTGTCCTCCGCCTGCGAGCACAACGACAGGAGCAGCGCCACAGCTGTCAGAATCAACATTCGAGGAGAAATACGCATGACGAAATCCTATGCAACTGCTACCGATTGCTTACGCCCACTGAGCAGCGACCCCGCTACCATCCCGATCGCAGCCAGCACAAACGCGCCGAACCCCGCATAGCTCGCCGGGGTCTTGAAGAAGAAAAATCCAATCGTGGCGACCGCGCCGCCCGCCATCGCCAGGTATCCACCCAGTGTGGAGGCGCGGTTCCAAAACAGCCCGGCAACCACCGCAACCAGCGTTCCCGAAAGGTAAATCGAAGCCGTCATGTTCAGGTAAAAGTACGTTGGCCCCGGCAGCGTGTACCACAGTCCGTACACCATCACGAACAAGCTGACAAACAGGTTCGCGCCGCGATTCAGCATCACCTGCTGCAACGACGAAAGCGGCTTCTTGCGCATGGGCAGAATTATGTCTTGCGCGATGATCGCGCTCCAGCCCAGCAGATACGAACTGTTCACCGACATCGTTGCGGCCAGCATGCCCGCCACAACCATTCCCAGCACGCCCGAGGGAAGGATCGTTGCCAGCATGCGCGGCATGGCCTCCAGCGAATTCTGGTTCGGCCCGAGCATGGCCAACGCCGCGATGCCCCACATCATCGGCATCATGCCGCGCCCGAGAAAAATGAAACCCGCCCACGAAAACACACGCTTGCTCACCTCGGGGCTGCGCGTCGAAAAATTGCGCATCGCCGTCGTCTGCCAGCAGGTATGCACCGCCAGCCAGATCAGTACTTGGAAAGCGATGTAGGCCGCGCCGTACTCGGAGTTCGTAAACGGATTGAACCCGCCCGATCCCATCGTCTGCCGCACGGCGTTGTACATGTTGGAGACACCCGCGGCGTGAATCGACCAGATCGTCACCAGGATTGTGCCGATACTCAAAGCCACAAATTGAATGAAGTCGGTAATGACGATTGACACCATTCCGCCCAGCACCGTGTACACCAGCTCCAGCAGAAGAATGGCCGTCATAACAGCCTTGATATGGCTCAGCGAAATGCCTGAGATGATGGCCAGAAAAGTCCCTTCGATCCGGAGGAAGACGCCCATGTTCAGGATGCCGCCCACCGCGACCAGCACTCCGACAAACACCCGTAGATTGCGGCTGAACTTGACCTGGAAGAACTCAGGCACGGTCATCAAATTCATTGCGCGCAATTTCTCCACGATGAAACCGGTGCGCCCGAGGAAGATCATCACGAGCCCGGCGATCAGTCCATTCACGAACGACGCGTAGCCCGTCTTGTAGCCGAGCTCGGCGTAGTACATGAAGGTGATGGTGCCGATCTCGGTGGCAGCGAGGGTGGCCACCGCAAGGAACGTGCCTAATTCGCGCCCGGCGACCAGGAAGTCGGAAATGCCTCCCACAAACTTGCGACCATACAGGCCGGTTGCCATCGTCGCGGCGAGATAGCCAATGACGATGACCCAGTCGATTGCGGAGAAATGGGTGCCGATCATTTTTGCCGCTGCGCCTCGGCACGCAAACCCGCAAACATCTCACGCAGGTCACGCAGCCCGCGCACCAGTACGATGATGGTGATCACGGCGAATGCCGAGCCCGCCAGCACGAAGTTCGCTATCCAGAAGTAGTACCAGCCGTTCATAGTCGCCGTGATTGTAATTCATCGCCTTTTGCGTCGCCGCGAAATTCGCCGCTGGCATTAGACTGGGTTGCGAACCATGAGCGCCACTTCAATCACGAAGGCGGTCATCCTTGCGCGTGGCCTGGGCAAGCGCATGCGCGAAGACGACGGCTCGGCGCCCATTGATGCCGCCCAAGCCGCCGCTGCCGATTCGGGAGTCAAGGCGATGGTCCCAGTCGGCCGGCCATTTCTCGACTACGTCCTGAGCGCGTTGGCCGATGCCGGATTCACCCGCGCCTGCCTGGTCATCGGCCCCGAGCACGGTTCCGTCCGTGACTACTACACGCTCAAACAGCGTCCCTCGCGGATTGCAATCAGCTTTGCGACACAACTCGAACCGCTGGGCACCGCTAACGCCGTGCTCGCGGCAGAGGATTTCGTCGGCCCCGACGAGTTCGTCGTCCTTAACAGCGACAACTACTACCCGGTCGACGTGCTGCAAGCTGTTCAGCGCCTCGGTCAACCTGGAACCGTCTTATTCGAAGCGGCTTCGCTCATAACGCACAGCAACATCCCGGAGGACCGCATCCGCGCTTTTGCCTCCTGCGTCGTCGATGCCGCCGGATTCCTGACCGATATCGTCGAGAAGCCCGCTGTTGAACACTTCGACGCCGCGAAACTCGTCAGCATGAACTGCTGGCGTTTCGGGCCCGACATCTTTGCGGCCTGCCGCGACGTTGCGCTCTCGCAACGAGGAGAGTATGAGCTGCCCCTTGCGGTCAAGCTCGCCATCCAGCGCGGCATGAAGCTGAAGGCGCCCATCAGCCAAAGCGGCGTTCTCGACCTCTCGCGCCGCTCCGACATCGCCGCCGTCACCGAGCGTCTCAAGAACGTGCAGGTGGTGCTGTGAAGATAGCCGACCGTCTCAGTGCCTTCGGCATGAGCGAGACCGAGGCCATGGCTAAAGCTACGTCTTTCGCAGCACTGGAGAATCATCTGCCCACGCACGCAGGCGATCCGCTCCGCTGGTTCGTTCCCGGACGCATCGAAGTCCTCGGCAAACACACCGACTACGCCGGAGGACGTAGCCTGCTCTGCACCGCCGAGCGGGGCTTTTGTATCGCCGTCGTCCCGCGAGGCGACGCGGTTGTCCGTATCAACGACATCGTGCGCCGCAAGACCGTCGAACTAAACTTGTCCCCTGATCTGCACATCCCCGCCTACGGCTGGACGGTCTATCCTTCCGTCGTCGTCCGCCGCCTGGCGCGCAACTTTCCCGGTGCAAGAGTAGGCGCCGACATCATCCTCGCCAGCGATCTTCCCTCTGCTGCCGGAATGAGCAGTTCGAGCGCACTGGTTGTCGCGATCTTCGCGGTACTGAGCGCCGTCAATCGCCTCCCCGAGCGGTCCGAGTACGCAGCCAACATCACCAGCGCCCAGGACCTCGCCGGCTATCTCGGCTGTGTAGAAAATGGGCAAACTTTCAAATCTCTCACCGGAGATGGCGGTGTCGGAACCTTCGGCGGCAGCCAGGACCACACCGCCATCCTCACCAGCCAGCCCGGACATCTGAAGCAATACAGCTTCTGCCCGGTGCGTCTTGAGCGCGCAGTGAAACTGCCTGACGATTGCGTGTTCGTGATCGGCGTCAGTGGCGTGGTCGCCGACAAGGCGGGATCTGCAAAGACCAAGTACAACCGAGCGTCTCTGGCTGTTCGCTCGATACTCGACATCTGGCGATTGAAGTCAGGATCGAACGCGCCGACACTGGCCGCAGCCGTCACCAGTTCACCCAACGCGTCCGTACAGATTCGCGATGCGTTGCGCCAAGCAAGCTCCGGTGATGCCGCGTGGCTTCTTCAACGCTTCGACCAGTTCCTGCTGGAGTCGGAAACCGTCATCCCGCAAGCGGGCGATGCGCTCGCGCGCGGCGATCTTTTGACATTTGGCAGACTCGTCGATCAATCGCAGGACGCTACCGAACATCTGCTCGGCAACCAGGTTCCAGAGACGGCCTGGCTGGCCGCTGAAGCGCGTGCGCTGGGGGCCCACGCCGCGTCAGCTTTTGGTGCGGGATTCGGAGGCAGCGTCTGGGCGCTGGTGTCGCGAGACGACGCAGAAAAATTTACGAATCATTGGCGACAGGCCTACCAGCACAGCGGACACAGGGCGTCACGCCATAGCCAGTTCTTCTCCACGCCCCCGGGCCCTCCAATGGTCCCGTTCTAGGCGCCTTTCAGAACATCACACAGGCTTCGTCCACGCGCTCTTGCACCCGATCGAGCAATGCCAATTTGGATTGCAGCTTGCCCTTGCAGACTCCATCCGACTCCTGCGTTATCGCTTCCTTTAAGCACTTCTTCTCAGCGGCCAGCAGGACAGCCGTCGCCTGCAGCTCATCGGAGTCGAAGCGCAAGTCGCGCGCCAGCACCATCTCCAGAAGTTTGTCGTTCTGCGGGCTGGTGTGCTGCATGAGCAGGTTGGCCAGCAGGTTCAGCTCATTGGTTTCCAGGTGAAGTTGCATCGCCCTCTCCTTGTCCACGCGAAATCGCGGCGAACTCCCGATGACTTTATTGAAACATCGCTGCTTGCGAATGTCAGTGACGCCCGTCGCGCCCTGGTGTGCTAGCGGACGGAGGCAAAACCGCTGCTGGTGGGCTTGGCTTCGCTCCCTGGACCATCACAAGCTCTTGCGGATTTCTTCCTTCACCTCTGTCGCGATCTCCGGCACACGCGCCGCCAGCTCAGGAGACATATCGAGCCCCAGCTCCTGCAGGGGCGCGATCGAGACTGCAAACAACACGACATCGACCGTTTGACCCAGGAGATAGAACGCATCCAACAGGTCTTTCAGGCCGATGTCGTGCGCGGCCAGCGTCCGGGGGTAGTCGGTGGAGAAACGGGGGACCAACCGGCGTACCGTTCCCGGAGGATTCTCATCGAGCGTCGCATCGATCAGGATGACCTTGCGCGCCAGCAGCATCGGATCGAGCAAGAGAAAGCTGCCCGTACCACCATCGAGTAGCTCAACTCCGTCAGGAACGACTTCCTTTTCCAGATGGCGCTCCACGTGGACGCCCACGCCTTCGTCACCCATCAAAACGTTGCCGATGCCCAGCACCAGCAACTTGCCGGCGGCTTCAGTCATTGCGTCTCTGGCGCACGAACTTCCATCCGCCCACCATCGACGAGGTGGTGCCGCGCCCTTCAATGTAGTCGTGGTAGAAGACCAGATATACGTGCACAATCGCGAACAGGATGAAGAACCACATCATGGCATGGTGCCACTGCCGGACGCGGAAGTCGCCACCCATCAGCGGAACGATCCAGGCGAACATGCGTGGCAGGAACGACTGGCTCATGCTGGAGTACAACGCAAACCCCGTCGCTGATTGGAACAGGAAAGCCAGGAACGACAGAAAGTAAATGAAGCCGGCCAGTGCATTATGTCCGATGGAAATCTCACCGCGAACCTCCGTCTGCAGTACGTCCACCTTCACGATGTCGCCGATTTCCTGCCACTGCTCACGCCGGTAGGGGATGAAATTCGACCAGCTCGCGTATGTATTGCCCGCGAATCCCCAGTAAATACGGGTGAGAAACATGAAGAAGAAAATGAAGGCCGCCGTGAAGTGGGCAAAACGCACGGTACCAAACCAATACTGCTGGTAAGACTCCGCGGAATAGAACAGCCCAACCGGATGGCCGATAGTGAAGCCGGTGACGATCAGCACCAGCACGCAGGCGGCATTCACCCAGTGATACAGGCGAACCGGCAACTCCCACACATAGACTCGTTCGTAGGTTGCGACAGGTGCATGTGCCATCGGCTTACCCTCACAAGATCTGGACCCGGTTTACGTGCTTGCCTTCGGGATCATACAAATGCACGGCGCAGGCGATACACGGGTCGAACGAGTGGACCGTCCGCAGGATTTCCAGCGGCTGCTCGGGATTGGCCAGGTGCGTCCCGATCAGCGCCTCCTCATACGCCGATCGCTGGCCCTTGACGTCCCGCGGAGACGCGTTCCACGTACTGGGCACCACCAGTTGATAGTTCTCGATCGCCCCATTCTTGATCTTTATCCAGTGCGCCAGTGCGCCGCGTGGCGCCTCACTCAGTCCCACGCCCTCCGCCGTCGCCGGCCAGGTCGAAGGCTCCCATTTTTCGCGGTTGAAAGTGGCAAGCTCCCCGACTTTGACCTGGTTCATAAGCTCCTCGTAGAAGCCTTTCATCCAGCGGACAATGAGCCGCGTCTCCAGCCCGCGGGCGGCGGTGCGCCCCAGAGTCGAGTACAACGCAGTGATAGGGACGCCAAGCTGGCCCAGGGCCTCATTGACCACGTCCTTCACCTCGGTACTGCCCTTGGCGTAAGAGACCAGCAATCGCGCCAGAGGGCCAACCTCCATCGGGTGATCTTTCCAGCGCGGCGTCTTCAGCCAGGAGTATTTGCCTTCCACATTGAGCTGTTCGTATGGAGGCGTCGGGCCGGTATAGTTGAGTTCCGTTTCCCCCGCAAACGGATGCAGTCCGACCGAGTCGCCCTCGTTGTAGTGGTACCAGGAATGTGCGATGTACTCCTTGATTTCTTCCGAATCGCGGCCGTTGACGGGATAGACTTCGTTCAGATTGCGGTCGAGAATGGCGCCCCGCGCGAACTTAAAATAGTCGGGCTGCCCATAGCCGCGCGTAGGAAGGTCACCATAGGCAAGGTAATTTTTCAGGCCGCCGCCGTAGCCCGCCCAGTCTTTATAGAAGCTGGCGATTGCCATCAGGTCCGGAATGTAAACCTGCTCAACAAACGTAATCGCCTGCTCGACCAGGCTACCTACGAAATTGAGCCGGTCCATGTTGATGGCGTTCACTTCATCGGGATTGATGGAGCACGGCATGCCGCCCACCAGGTAATTGGGATGCGGATTTTTCCCTCCGAAAATGGTGTGGATCTTCACTACCTCGCGCTGCCACCCCAGGGCTTCCAGATAGTGGGCCACGGCGAGCAGGTTCACTTCCGGCGGCAGCTTGTAAGAAGGATTGCCCCAGTAGCCGTTGGCGAAGATCCCCAATTGACCGCTCTCGACAAAGGTCTTCAGCCTTTGCTGGACCTCCGCGAAGTACCGGGGTGAACTCTTGGGCCAGGGCGAGATGGAAACGGCAATCTGCGATGTCTTTTGCGGGTCGGCCTTCAGCGCGCTCACCACGTCCACCCAGTCGAGCGCATGCAGGTGGTAGAAGTGCACCACGTGGTCCTGGGCGTACTGGGTGCAGAACATCAGGTTGCGAATCAGCTCGGCGTTCTTGGGAACGGTGATTCCCAGCGCGTCCTCTACTGTGCGGACGCTGGCCAGCGCATGCACCGTGGTGCAGACGCCGCAGGCACGCTCGGTAAACGCCCATGCGTCCCGCGGATCGCGGCCTTTCAGGATCTTCTCGAAGCCGCGCACCATCGTGCCCGAGCTGTAGGCATCGGTGATGGTTCCGTTTTCCACCACGGCTTCAATGCGCAAGTGGCCTTCGATGCGTGTGATGGGATCAACCACTAGTCGTGCCATGCGATCACCTCGTTAGAATTTGCTCCGCGGCTATTCGTCGTGCTGCGTTGTGGTCTCGTCGCTGCTACGTTCCTGTTCCATCAGCTTGTGTTTGCGTATGTTCGTCGTGATGGCGTGAGCCGCCACACCGGCGATGGCGCCCACACCTACAACCGTGCCGATGGTGTCGGCTGTGCTCTCGATGCCAAACCCCGGGAATGACGGCAGGTGCTGATAGAACGGCTCATTGTCCCAGAAGCCGGCTTCGCTGCAGCCGATACAGCCGTGTCCCGACTGGATCGGATAGCTGACGCCGTTATTCCACTTGGTCACCGAGCACGCGTTGTAGGTCACCGGACCGCGGCAGCCCATCTTGTAAAGGCAGTATCCCTTGCGCGCCTTTTCGTCGTCCCATGACTCAACAAACATGCCGGCATCGTAGTAGGCGCGGCGGTAGCAGGTGTCGTGCACGCGGCGGGAGTAGAATTCCTTTGGCCGTCCCTGGCTGTCCAATTCGGGCCCGCGGCCCAGCACCAGCAGGTGCGTTACCACGCCGGTCATCACGTCGGCGATGGGAGGGCAACCGGGTACGTTGATGACCGGCTTGCCAATCAATTCATGCACGGGCGTGGCGCCGGTTGGATTCGGCTTGGCCGCCTGGATGCATCCATTCGAAGCGCAACTACCCCAAGCGATGACGGCCGCCGCTTCCTTGGCGGCCTCCTGAAGTATGCTCTCCGCTGTCTTGCCCGCGATACAGCAGTACACGCCGTCACCTTTGACCGGGATTGCTCCCTCTACCAGCAGTATGTACTTGCCGGGGTCGCTCTTAAGGGTGTCGGCAAGGCACTTCTCTGCCTGGAAGCCGGCCGCCGCCTGCAGCGTTTGGGTGTAGTTGAGGGAGATCAAGTCGAGCAGTACGTCGGCCACAATGGGGTGCGACGAGCGAATGAACGACTCGCTGCAGCAGGTGCACTCCTGGAAGTGCAGCCAGACCACCGGAGGCCGCTGCTTCTTCTCAAATGCCTCGGCAACCGCGCCAAGATTGGCTTTCGAGATGCCTGCCACCGCGGCGGCGTAGGTGCAGAACTGCAGGAAGTCGCGGCGGGAATAGCCTTTCGACCGCATCACATCCCAAATCGAGCCCTTAGATGAAGGATGCATAACGCCTCTTTTCCCCATTGGATTGGCGAATTGGACCGAGGCAAGACCCGCGTTGCCGCCGGATTGCTTGCCGGATTCCCTCGTTCACCGCAGGTAGCCGGGAACACACTGCGCGAGCGACCCGTCGATGTCGAGATTGTCTGTGGTTTTTAACAGCGATTGCCACGCGCGTCTGTGACGCGCATCATGTCGCGGTGTGATGTAGGGTCCGCGCCGTGGGCCGACGCTCAGCTGGACGCCGGGAGGGCCTTAGTTTGCGAAGGAAAATCGTGATGCCAGCCGCGCCAGCTTGAGGACTTTGTACACTCCCACGTTGACGCCCCGCAGTGTTACTCTGGCTGACTTCTGGTCAGCCGCGTTAGCCAGGGCTTCAATCGCCTGCAGCCCGCTGGTATCAACGCGGAGCACAGTGGCAAAGTCGAGCACCTCTTCTTGGTCGCTGACCAGCTTTTCGCGGGCCTCAATCAGACTCTTTGCCACGCCTTCGCCATCGATCTTGTAATACTCTGCAAGTGTTGTCATACGGCCACCAGTTTCTCTGTGGGTTTGTCTTTCACTTCCGCTACCACCGGCCCGCGGCCCCGATACGCTTTCCAGAACAGCTCCACGATCTCCTCGACCAGCGGCATTCTCGGGTTCGAACGCCACGAAGGATCGTCAAAGGCAATCTTCGCCAGATCAGGTATCGCTTTTTCAAACTCTTCCTTCGAGATGCCGAGTTCGGCAATAGACTTCGGAACCCCCAACTGATCGAGCAGTTGCTCGGTCGCGGTCACCAGGTTCTGCACCTTTTCCTCGACCGTGTGTCCGCCAAGTCCCAACAGATCGGCCATCATCGCGTACTTCTTGTGCGCCACATAGCCCCTCTGGTTCGGAGAAGGCATGAACTTCGTCGGGACCCCGGCGTTGTAGGCGATCACATGCGGCAGAAACAGCGCATTCGCCTTGCCGTGCGGCACGCCGAAGCGCGCACCAAACGCATGCGCCAGCGCGTGGTTTACACCCACCGACGCATTCGAGAACGCAATCGCGGCGATGCACGCCGCGTTGTGCATCATGGTGCGCGCCTCTTCGTCGTTGGGGTTTTCGTAGGCAATCGGCAGATAGTGGAACGTCATGCGCACCGCCTGCATGGCGTTGGAATCCGTGTACGGTGAAGCGAAGATCGAAACCCCCGCTTCCAGCGCGTGCGTCAGGCAATCCACGCCGGTATCCACGGTCAGTCCCCGTGGCATCGACATCACGAACTGCGGATCGACGATCGCAACGTCCGGCGTTAGAGAATAGTCCGCAAGCGTGACCTTGAAGCCGCGCGCCTTGTCGGTCATTACGGCAAACGGTGTGACTTCGCTGCCCGTGCCGCTGGTCGTCGAGATGGCAATCAGCCGGGCGTGATTGGTTTTCACTGTCGGATACTGCACCACGCGCTTGCGCAGGTCGAGGAACGGCGCAGCCAGCTCGTCCAGGTCTGCCTCCGGAAACTCGTACTGCAGCTTCATGATCTTGGCCGCGTCGATCACTGAACCGCCGCCCAGCGCGATGATCTGGTCCGCACTGTACAAATTCAGCGCGTCCACACCGTGCTTGACGATCTTTTTGTCAGGCTCTGCGTCGGGAATGATTGTGACGTGCACCTGCGTCTCCGGCGGAATGCAGCGCTTCACCGCGTCCACATGCCCCAGTTGCTCCAGCGCGGCATTGGTGATGATGATCGTTGACCGCGACTGGAAATTCCGCAGGTTCTCCGTCGCATTCATGTTGAAGTAAATCTGGTTGGGAACACGAAACCACATATGCGCCTGTGTCCTTCGCGCCACGCGCTTGATGTTGAGGTAATGGAAGACGTTGACGTTGTCGGTGGTGCTGTTGCCGCCGCCCGTGCCGCAGCCGAACGAGAACGTCGGCACCATGTCGTTGTACACGCCGCCCAGCGCGCCGATCGAACCCGGCGAGTTCACGATGATGCGGCCGGCATTGATCACGTCACTGAACTCCTGGATGACCTCTTCGTTATTGCTGAAGACGACCGCCGTGTGTCCCAAGCCGCCGTTGTGGTTGACGTCCACGCAGACCTTCAGCGCCTCATCCACCGAGTGCGCGCGATACACCGACAGTACCGGGAACAGCTTTTCCATCGACAGCGGATAGTCCCGCCCGACACCCTTGATCGGCGTAATCAGCAGCTTTGTCTTGGGTGCGACCTTGATGCCCACGAACTTGGCGATGTTGCTCGCCTTCTGTCCCACCGCCATCGGCTGCATGTGACCGGTCTTGGGATCGATCACCGTGTTCGACAGTATCTCCGTCTCTTTCTCTGAGCAGATGTGTGAGCCCAACTCCGCGAACTTCTGCAGCACCTTGTCGTAAATCTCGTCATCAATCACGACCGTCTGCTCCGACGCGCAGATGGTGCCGTTGTCGAACGTCTTCGAGGTGATGATGTCCACCACCGCCATATCGATGTCGGCGGACTTCTCCATGTACACCGGGGTGTTGCCCGCGCCGACGCCCAACGCCGGCTTGCCGGAGCTGTAGGCCGCCTTCACCGCGCCCGGGCCGCCGGTCGCGTCGATCAGGCCGATGTCTCTGTGGTGCATCAGGTACTTGTTGTCTTCCAGGGTGTGCGATTCCAGGCAGCTGAACACGCCTTCGGGCGCGCCGTGCTTCACCGCGGTCTCGTTCATGATCCGAACCGCCTCGAAGCAGCACTTCCACGCGCTGGGATGCGGGCTGAAGATCACCGTGTTGCGAGTCTTGATCGCCATGATGCACTTGAACAGCACCGTGGAGGTCGGGTTGGTGATGGGCAGCAGGGAGAAGATGACTCCGATGGGTTCGGCCACCTCGACGAGGTTGCGCTCTGGATACTCGGCGATTACGCCGACCGTGCGCTTGTCCTTGACGTAGTTGTAGACGAACTCGGTGGCCACCATGTTCTTGATGGCCTTGTCTTCCATCACACCGATCTTGGTCTCTTCCACCGCCAGGCGCGCGAGGTACTGCGCTTGCTCCAGGCCGGAAATCACCATTGGCTTCACGATGCGGTCCACGTCTTCCTGGGTGAACTGGCTGAACACGGCTGCGGCGGTGCGGGCTTGCCGCACCAGACCTTCAAGGTAGGCAATGCGTTCTTCAGAGAGGGTTACAGGTTTGTCGCTCATACTGGACACCAGCTTCCAGTATGGTCGGAGAGCGACCCGCCTGACTGTGAGGGTCGTCACCAAAAGGTGTGAGTCACGGGCGGGCCAGCCGTGAAGCTACTGCGGCCTGAGTGGTTCGCCGCGCGCGATGCGGCGGCAAATGTCCTGCGCGTCCTGGTCGATGTGGTGCCAGAATTTCTGCAAGCCGCTGCACAGGTAATTCAATCCCATCTGGCCTTCCGGCGTGCGAATCAAGCGGTTCTTGGGGCACTCTCCATTGCACGCGAAAAGATACTTGCACTCACGGCAGCGCGTGGGCAGCGTGTTGAACTTGGCATAGCCAAATTCCTTTTGCTGGTCGCTGAAGACCATGCGCGAGCTGGAGGTTTCTAAGATGTTGCCCAGCTTGTATTCGGGATACACGTAGTGGTCGCAGGAATACAGGCTGCCATCGTGTTCCAGCGCAACACCCTTACCGCAGAACTCGTGATAGATGCAGACCTGCGACTCCTTCCCCATCCATTGCCCCACAGCCGTCTCGAACAAGTTGATGAACACCTTGCCGATGTCGCGACGATACCAGTCGTCCCAAATCTTGGTGAGAAAGTAGCCCCAATCGTCGGGATCGATGGACCAGTCGGTGACGACCGAGTCGGCATTGCCCGGATGCGCGGCGGAGGAGTCGAACAGCGGCAGCGATTCCGGGTCCCACATCTGCGGCGCGACGTTGTGAAACACCTTGGGCTCAACGCAGGGAATGAACTGCATCTGCCGTGGGCGGACTTCGTTCTTGAGGAAGCGGTAGACGTCGAGCGGCTTCTTGGCGTTGACGCGGTTGATGACGCTCAGGGTGTTAAACGGCACGCCATAGCGGTGGAGCATCTGTGACGCCGCGAAGACTTTGTGGAAGGTCGGCTTGCCTTCCTTGGTGACGCGATAGTGGTCGTGCAACTCCTCGGGGCCGTCAATGCTGAGGCCGACGAGGAATCCGTGCTGCTTGAGGAACGCGCCCCACTCGTCATTGAGCAGCGTGCCGTTGGTTTGCAGGTCGTTCTCGATGCGCTGGCCGGGCTTCTTGTACTTCTGCTCCAGCTCGACGACCTTGCGGAAGAACTCGAGGCCGAGAAGCGTAGGCTCGCCGCCCTGCCAGGAGAAGACCACCTCGTCGCGGTCCTGGCCTTCGATGTACTGGCGGATGTGCGTCTCGAGGATCTCGTCGGTGATCTGGAACTTGCTCTTGCTGCCGAGGAGCTCTTCTTTGTGCAGGTAATAACAATAGGTGCAGTCGATGTTGCAGATCGCGCCAACGGGCTTCACCATGGCGTGATAGGCGCGAGTGGATCCCTGCTGCCGTGGGTACGGCGTAAGGTCGGCGATCTGGACGAGGTTGCTCATTGGCGGTACTTATCTAGCATACTGCGATTACCAAATTGGGGCTGCAGGGGCGGCGGTACCCCCCTCCCCCCTTCATTTTGCAAATTCTTCATTCTATTGAGGTTACGCAGGGCTTGCCTCGCAAAATATTCTTACTAAAGGAGTTATGGGTAAATTCTTCTGCCATAAGGAGTTGCGGGTGTGGTTTTCTGGGCGGAGAGGAGGTTGGGCGGGGAACGGAGTGCATAGGGCAGGACATAAGGCCTCCAAGATCGGGCGATTCGCTCTTCGCCAATCGCTTTTCGCGAAGAGCCAGTTATCACAGGCTACCGATGGATTGGCAGCGAAATAGAGCAGCGTCCTCGCGGGCGGAGTACGCCCACGGTGGAAGATTGGCATGGGTTGGGATGGCTGTCAACTTACGAAGGTACATGTACTTTGGTAACCCGGGAACATCCGCCGCGGTAGGGACGGCAGAGCAAAGCCCAGTGCTTCAGCACTGGGTAATCCGCCCCAACAACGTGAGTCGCGGAGCCCGGCGCAGTGGGCGAAGGGGCGGCACACGGTTCGTCGAATACGTGGTGGGTGGCCTAACTCGTATGGATCGAATGGACAGCCGGTCCGGGGTTCGGGAACCGCACCGGTCAAAACTGCTCAGAATCAATCGCCGTCCACGAGCATGATGAAGAGTGGAACTATCTTGAAGGAGACTCATAGTGAAAATCACTAGATTATTTCTACCTAGCCTTTTGGCACTTGGCGTGTCGGTGCTGGCGATGCCACCACCGTCGAACGCACAGTCGTCTGACACCACCCCACAGCAGAAAACAAAGGTCGTCACGACTACAACCCGGACCACGACTTTCCACGTCACGGTGGTGAGCCGGACGGTGATGGCAGTGAATTATCGCCATCGCGACGGAGCAACCAAATTGGATTTCGCCGGAACCAGCCTGATGCCCGCGGCAACTGGCGAGGCCAAAGTGGAGAGCAAGAAGGGTTACATCGAAATCGAAGTCGAGTTTGCCAAGCTGGAGAGACCCACAACCTTTGGCAATGAGTACCTCACCTATGTGATGTGGGCGATCAGTCCCGAGGGTCGCGCGATCAATCTGGGAGAAGTATTGGTTGGCGACAACGACCGCAGCAAACTCGACGTCACCACAGACCTGCAGTCTTTCGCGCTGATTGTCACCGCCGAGCCTTACTATGCAGTCCGCCAGCCCAGCAATGTCGTTGTTCTGGAAAATGTTGTGCGTGAAGACACCAAGGGAACCACCGAGGCCGTCAGCGCAAAATACGAACTACTCGAACGCGGCGGATACATTCCCACCGGCTACAAGTTCGACCCAGTCGTGCTGAACGCCAACCTTCCGCTGGAGTTCTTCGAGGCGCGTAACGCAGTGCGCATCGCACGGTCGGTAGGGGCAGACACGTACGCCGCGTCCAGCTATGAACACGCTGTCAGTCTGATGGACAAAGCAGACGCATACGCCAGCAGTAAACACATCGACAAGAAAGAACTGATTGCCGTCTCGCGCGAAGCCGTGCAGACAGCGGAAGACTCCCGCGAGATCGCGGTGAAACAACTGATTGCAGACAATCAGTCGAACGAACTGCAGGCGTCAGCCCAGGTTGCCGCCGACGCAACCCGGCAGAAAGAACTCGCCGAGGCACAGGCTGCCAAATCCAAGTCGGAGATGGAGCGCAGCCAGGTCAATTCGGCCAATGAAGTGGCTGCGGCACAGGCCGAAACTGAGCAAGCTCGACTTTCGGCTGCTCAAGCCAACGCCCAGGTCCTGACAGCCGAGAGCGACAAAGCCGCGATGCGTGCCAAATTGTCGCTGCAACTGAACACCATATTGGCGACACGCGACACCGCACGTGGTTTGATCATTAGCATGTCCGATGTCCTGTTCGACACAGGCAAATACACGTTGCTGCCGGGCGCCCGCGAGAAGCTCTCCAAAGTCGCCGGCATCCTGATCGCTTATCCTGGGCTCAATATTGCCGTTGGCGGATACACCGACAATGTGGGCACCGACCAACTCAATCAGGGCCTCTCGGAACATCGGGCAGGGTCAGTACGCGACTACCTTGTACAACAGGGTGTCGCGATGAACTCGATTACTGCGATTGGATACGGCAATACGATGCCGGTAGCCTCCAACGACAGCTCCGCCGGACGGCAGGAGAACCGACGCGTCGAACTCGTCGTGTCGGGCGAGTCGATCGGTACCGACGCTAACGTTACAACCGGAAGCTTGCGGTAAGCGATAACTTTCGCCCTCCCGCTCAGCGCGATCCACTTCAGGATCGCGCTTTTTAGCGCCAGCGCCATCGATGAATGCCAGTCGCTGCGACCATTTTCGGGAAGGCGCGGGGCCGTTCCGCCGACGTTCAGTTTTGCTCAGACTGTAGAGTGCTGCGGGACTAAGAAAGTATCAGCCGCGGTGAGCCGAACAGCGCCAGCCGGCGCACGCAGTGCTGGCGGCACATGGCGGAGACCTGTTTGCGGTGCTGGTCGATCTGGCGGTACACGACGTCTCTCCTCGGACAAGAATGACAGGAGGCTGAAGCGTTCGCAGCGTTGGAAGGCTGGGCTTAGCTAACGCGGCTCTCCCGGGCCTCGCGTTTCGGTGCCTTTCGTCGAGTCACTAAGATGAGGAGATTCGTTCCCAGGTTAGCGCCCAAAAGAGGCGCGCGAACCTGGGTACCCCGCAGTCCAATGGAGCAGGGCTTTCTTTCTGCTTGGCGCGGCGGGGGCGGGGCGGTATGCTGGCGACTTCCCTTTCCGACACTTTTACTCGAGGAGATGTAGCGCATTGATGGTGGAGACCGGTAATCAGAACACGGGTATCGATTCGCGGCGGGCGTGGGTGGTCGCGGTGGGGGGATTTTTCACCACGACCGTTGTGTTTGGCGTGACGTATGCGTTCGGCGTGTTCGTGAAGCCGATTGAGGCCACGTTCGGGGTGACGCACGCCAGCGCTGGCTACGCTGTTTTCGACGGTGACGGTGCTGTCGTATTTCCTGGGGCCTTTCACGGGACGGCTGGCAGACCGGATTGGGCCGCGTCCGGTGGTGGCGGCGGGAGCGGTGCTGATGGGGGCCGGGCAGTTGCTGGCGGCGCGGGTGGAGTGGTTTCCGCTGCTGTTTGTGACGTATGGGCTGTGCGTGGGGGCGGCGGTGGCGTGCACCTATGTTCCGTCGGTGGCGGCGGTGGGCGAGTGGTTCAGGGTCGAGCGCGACATGGCGCTGGGAATCGCGCTGACCGGCACCGGGCTGGGAACGCTGATAGGAGCTCCGGCGGCGGCGCGGCTGATCACGCGGTTCGAGTGGCGGGGGACGTTTGAGGCGTTTGGATGGGTGAGCCTGGTAGCCCTGCTGATCTGCGCGGCGATGATGCTACGGCCGCCGGTTCTGCGCAAGAAAGAAGACGTGGACGTATGGAGCATGATGCGGACGCGCACGTTCGGGCTGCTGTACGTGGGGCTGGGTTTTCGCGGAGTGGCGCTGTATATCACGATCGTGTTTTTGCCGGCGTTCGCGATTGACCTGGGTTCGAGCCGGGCGGCGGCGGCGGCATTGATTGCGTACCTCGGCGTGGCGAGCATCGTGGGACGTATCGGGCTGAATGCGATGGCGCCGCGCTTCGGCCTGATGAACGTCTATCTGTTGAGTTGCGCGTTTGTGCTGCTGGCGTGCGTAATCTGGGCGATGAGCCACAGTTATGTATCGTTGATTGCGTTTGCGCTGGCGATGGGAGTGGGTTACGGAGCGAACGCGGCGATGACTCCAGCGGTGGTGGCGTCAAAGTTCGGAATTGAGGGGCTGGGACGGCTGCTGGGGTGGCTGTACACGTCGTTCGGGGCGGCGTGTATTGTGGGGCCTCCGCTGGCGGGCGCGCTGGCGGACCGTACGCACGACTATCGGTTTCCGGTGATGATGGCGCTGATCGCGTCGGTAGTTTCAGTGGCGGCGATTGTGCCGCTGCGGACGGCGATGCCGCAAAGCGGCCAGGAGGCGGAAACGACTTCCGCGGAATAGGAAGAAATGCGGGCGGCGGCAATACATCGCACACCGCCCGGGGAGTGCTTGAAGGTGCTACTGCGCGGGCTTGGGTTCGGCCTTCGCAGCCGGCTTGGGAGCGGGAGCGGGCTTCCAGAAGGACGGATCGGCCTTGACCCAGGCGGCGTCAACGTAGCTCATCCTGGGATTGAAGGCGAACAGGTTGTCCTGAACGTCCTCGACGCAAGAGGCGGTGAGTTCGGCGATTTTCTTCATGCCGTCTTCACCCATGGCGTCGCTAAACTTCTTGGAATCCGCGAAGCCGGTGTCGACTTCAGCGAGTGACTTCATGGCATTGAAGACGATGTAGACACCGCCATTGTTCATGCCGTACACGGACTGATATGTAGCCCAGTGCTGGTCGGGAGAGGCCTTGGCGTAGCCGTCCATATACATCTTGACCAGTTCCTCCCACTCCTTGTCGTGTCCCTGACGGATCTTGAAGCGCATAATTTCAAAGTAACGCGACTGGGCGACGTTGGCGGCGGTGGGACGCAGGCTCATGTCTTCGCGATAGGCGAACACGCCGGCGTCATAGCCAGTAAGAAGTGGGCCGTCGGCCTGCAGGGCGCGGTCCAGAGCAGCTGACAACGTGGCGTTCTTCTGCTGGGCGAGGTTGTCTTTTTCCCAGGCGGCGAAGGAATCGTAGCCGACGAGGAAGAGGGCGCGCGATTCGCCGGACATGGAGTCCATGCCGAGGTAATGAGTGGGCCACTTGGCGGCGGTCATGGCCTGCACGAAGGCGCCTTCGGTTTTCATATGGGGGGCGCCGGCAATGCCCGGCTTGAGGAATTCACGCTGCACCAGCAGAACCTTGGGGGGAGCCATTGAGTAGTCCTGCGCAACCACGGTGGCTGCGGTGGCCATGAGCAGGGTAAGAACCAGGCAAAGTCCGATGTTTCTTTTCATAGATTCAGAAGCCTCCTGAGAGAACACGATCGATTGAGATGCTTATAATTCCGGACCAAACAATGAATGCTTTTGCCGAGACTTATGGTGGCGCGGTGAGTCATGCTTTCTCTGTGCCCGGATGGACGGGCTACGCCGCCTCCACGGACGAAAAGGCCGGAACTGGGAAAGTCTATCCGCCCGAAGACCTCAAGTAGCAGCGTTCGGTAGTGGCTTGACGCAAGTGAAGCCTGCGACAGTGTGGTGCAGATATGCTGCGGGGTCAAGCAAATAGATGCGTTCCAGCACCATTGAGTGGCGGCAAGGCACGTTACGGCCACTGGCGAGAGGGCATCTCCGTGGCAATCGGCGGAAATGTTATGTGCGCCTGTGCCGATCCGTGGCGGAAGGGACGTTGCTGCTACTATCCTTGTTTCACGACGGGGCTTGGAATCATGCGCCGAATAGGAATGTCGATCGCGCTGGCAGCCGTTCTATTGCCGTCGGCCGTATGTGGGCAGGCGAGGGAGCAAGGGCAGAGTCATGCTCCAGCCGAGTCGACTCCCACTGGAGAGGTGAGCCCGGAGCTGGAGACGTTTGGGCGGGCGGTTGCGATGCAGGCGCGTCCCGACCAGGTGGGCTATTTCCGGGAATTGCTGGCGGGCACCGACAAGGCGCTGGCGTTGTCGCGCGAACTGCAGAGCATGGGGGCAGCCGCGAACAACATTGCTCTGGTGAATGGCCTTTCACTGCAACTGCGCGATGACCTGGATGACATGGACCACTACAGCCGGCGGCTGCAGGCCTCATTCAGCAAGCAGCAGGAGAGCGGACTCAAGAGCCTGACCAAGCAGTTGAACAAGTCGTACACCACCGTGGCACACAATGGACGAACAGTGCAGCAGTTGATGGAACCGGGCAAGGTGGTGCCGGAACAACTGGCGACGGGCGGGGCCAATCTGGAGAAGGCGCTGTCGGATTTCCGCACCGACCAGATTCGGCTGGGGCGGGACATGGGAATTTCGTCAAAGTGATAGTGTGATTTGGGATGATGGATCAGCCATGAAGCCAAATTTTTTCTGGATGAGCGTGTTCTTCGCCGTAGTGATGTTTTCCGTAACGGCCCTGGCGCAGGGCGCGGTTGGCCCAGTCGCCTTTCAACCGGGGACAGACCTGCAGAGGCACGTGTTGTCACCTTCACCCGGCCCGGGCGCCACAAACCAGTCGAAAAAGGGGGCCATCGGCCGCGGCAAGGCCATGATTGATACTGGCGACCCCAAAAACTCGTTCTGGAGCGAGACGATCGATATCTCCGGTGCGGGGCAGATCACCAACACAGACATGCTGTGGGACGGTTCGTCGAAGATCCTCTACGCTTTCGCGCAAACCACGCTGCGCTGCTCCCACGGCAAGACGATTGACGGAGGGGTGCTGCTCGGGATTTACGGCAAGAAGAACTTCCTGGAAAAGCCCGTGGGCTCGGGCTGGTGGGTGGTCGAATTGCAACAGGGCCAGTGCGAGGCACCGCTGGCGGGGCTTTACGGCTGCAAGTTCAGTCCATCGGGGCAGTCTCTGGCGTGCGGGCGCGCCGAGGTGGATCCCCGCATCAATGACATGGAGATCGTAGAGGCGACCCGGTTCTGAATCGGGTCACCGGCCGGCACTCTTGCTCAGCCTGGGCGCGATCACGTAATTCAACTGCACCAGCACGATGAAGGCGATGCTCCAGTAAGTGCTGAACACGCACAACAGGGCACCGAATGCGTAGAGCGATTGGGCGATGACGATGCGGCGCTTGATGGCGTCTGACACCTTCGCCGGAATGTCTTCTTTCACTAAGCCGCTGCCCAGAGCGCACACCCAGCTCCAATACAGCGCCGCCCCCAGCAGCAGAATGTTGGCCCAATACAACACCAGAGCCAGCCGGTACGCGGTGTGCTCCGCCAGTATCGCGGTGGAAAAAGGCACAACGGTCACGAGAAATAGAAAGGAAAGGTGGATCCAGGTCAGGCTGCGGCTGGAGCGCTCAAGGTGGTTGAGTTGGGTCTGCTGGCCCACCCAGAAGATGCCCAACGTCATGAAGCTCAACATGTACATCAGCAACCGCGGCGACAGCGCTACGAGCGCGCGCCAAAGGTCGTGGTCACCGTGAATCAGCTCGGCGGCCGGAGCATGCAGGTCCAGTACCAGCAGGGTCATCGCAATGGCGAACACACCGTCGCTGAGGGCAGCGAGACGTTCGGCGCTCTGGCCGGCGATTTGGTTGTAGGAAGTGGTCATTTTCCCCAGGTTTTGGATGCCCATCCAGCGAGTCCGCCGAAGAGCAATCCGGTGCCAAGTACCCCGATGTAGGAGTGCAGCGCGAAGGCGTCCGGAAGGCTGATCAACAGTCCGGTAAGCGCTCCGGCCCAAATCTGGTCGATGCCGAGTGACACGTTGGCAGCTAAAACGCCGATGGCGAGACGGCTGAAGAATGCCTGCAGCAACATGCCTCGGCTCACGTCGGGATGGTTGCCAAACACCGTCAATAGAACATCAGCAACCCCGAACACGACCCCACACACTACACCGAGCAATCGCCGATTCATAGGGTAACGTTGTACAGGAAGCGGCAATGGCCACGCAAGGCAACGTGCTCTTTGCGGTGCAAAAGAGTATGCTCGGGACACTCAGGCTGCGGTACTCAGAGCTGCCGGGTATGCGCCAAGGGCGCTGGAAAGGCAGTCTGATGTCACTCCGTAATGGTCACCGCTCACGCGAAAATGTATTGCGCCGCGCTCGCATCCTGCGGCGTCTAAAGACAGCTCAATTGCGCGAGTCGTTGGCGGCCAAGGCCGCAGACGGCAAAACTGCGACCGCAGCCAAGCCCGCAAAATAGAGCTCCCGCTCATCCCCATGGGGACATTCTGCTCAAGTGAGAGCGAGGTCCCGCAGCCTCTAAAGCCGCAACGATTTTGGGGCGTTTACGGAATGCCTGAAAGCCGTCCCCTTCAAGGCCAGAGTTAATCAGAGTTCCCTGAGGGCTTGCCAGCAAGCTGCGCCGGACTGAGCTCGAGCGGTGGCGCGCCTTCGAAGCTCACGTTGGTCGAGGGCATGGCGGCCAACCCAGCCGCTGACGGTGCAGTCCACGTCCAGACGAGCAGCAGTTTGCGATGGCGGGAGATGGCTGCCGCCTGCACCTCGCGGTGCGCGAGCGAATTGTCGTCGGCCCGTTGACCCGCAAAACACCGGTACTCTGCGAACAGATGATTCCCGTGCTCGACAAGCCGACTGGAGCGCACCTCGCCCAGGATACCCAGCATGTTCAGGTAGGCCCCCAAAGCCTCGGCACCCAAGGCGTCAGTGGAGGACACTGGGGCAGGAAGTCCCAGGCAGGTCTGGTCGAGAGCACGCAGCGTAAATACTCCGGGCGACTGCTGGTCGGTCAAGCGAAACAACGTCAAAGTGCAGGCATCCAGCAGGTCGCGGGTACGTTGCGCGGCTTCTCCCCTGCGCGTTGATGGAGGCTCGTCGTGGTCGATGTTGCCCCATCGAGAATACTCCACCGTCAGTCCAATCGACTGGTTGCGATAGATGCCTTTCGCATACGTGCCGCGCTCGATGAACTCGAGCGCAGGTTTGTCGGCCAGGGCCGCGTCCACCACCGCAGTAGGAATGGTGGGCCCCTGGTAGCCTTCGCCCGGGGTGGGGACAATCTTGCCCTGCTCGTTGACCAGCGTTCCATCTTCTTGCGGACAGTAGAACTTGACGCCGTCGACGGCCTGCTTGGCGTGGCGCAAAAACGCGGAGTCGTTGGACGACACCTTCACGCGGATGAGGTAGTTTTTGATAAAAGTCCAGTACTGCACGGTGGTGACGTCGCCAGTGTGTTTTGCGATGTGGTAGAAGTGGCCGGTGCGGGTCATCCAGTCGGGCGGACTGATCTGTTTGCTGGGCTGTCCTTTGGCCCAGGCCAGGACCTCGGCCTTGCGCTCTTCGTCTGTCATTTCATGCAGCGGGTTGGGCGGCTCGGAGGCGGTGATGAGCAGAGTACCCGAGGCGCGGCCTTCCTGAAAACCGATGGCCAGCAGCGCGTGCTGCTTTGGCGGCATCAGAGGCAACATGAGGCGATGGCCGTCGAGAGCAATCGGCAAGTCGATGACGAACCCGAAGTAGGTATTGGCGTAGGACGCACTGGAAAGGTAGCCGGATTCGGGCAGGCGCGGTTCGCCGGTCCGGGTTGATGAGGTGACAGTGGGCAGCGGCGGCGGGAGGTCGTCGTCGGGGTTGACGACCGGGCACTGGGCGGAGGCGAGTGTAGCAAACAGACCAGACCAAAGCGCAGCCAGCAGCGCCAGTCTGGGCCATGAAACGCTTGCGCCGGCGATACGACCTGGACCCATCGCTAGTGGAAACCGCCAATCCGAGGAAGAGTTGCGTCCTCATGGTAGCAGCGGCGTAAGGGCCGTGAGCCCGCCTTTTGTGGCGTATTCCGTTTGTTGATAGCATTCATAGCTACCATGGCAAAGATATTCCCCGGCCGGTATACGGCGCGCGTAGAGGGGCCGTTCGCGGTTTTCCTGATTGGCATGCGCATCAACCGGCTTTGGGCGGCGCATAAATGGATGCCGGTTGCTTCGGCTATGCCGAGGATGTTGGCGATGCTAAGGAAACATCCCGCCAAGGGACTGTTGGGCGTTGAACAATGGGTACGCTGGCGCGAGGTGCTGGCCGTGCAGTACTGGCGCTCGTTCGACGACCTGGAGAAGTTCGCGCGCGATCCTGGCGACCTGCACCTGCCGGTCTGGAAAGCTTTCAACCAAAGCGTCGGAGCAGATGGCAGCGTGGGCATCTGGCATGAGACTTACGTGGTGAATGCCGGACAATACGAGTGCCTGTATGCCAACATGCCGCTGTTCGGGCTGGCGGCAGCGTCTGAACACGTGGTAGCGGTGGGAAACCGCGAGACCGCACGGCTCCGGCTGGGTGGACAAAGCGAACCGGCCGTAGCTTCGCCGCCGACTCCTCCGCGGAACGATTCAAACCAGTAGAAATTTAGCGGCTGACTGGGAATTCGTAGGATAGAATCTGCGTTTATCCGCTATTCATAGTATGCGGCACCGGCCGGGGCTTGGGCAGAACTGAGGTTGCGCGTGGCCAAGGACAAGCAGAAGAAAGAGAAAAAGGACAAGCTCGCCAAGCGGTCGACAGCGGCGGTTCCGCTGCTGCCCTTGACGGGCGACCCAACCTACGCTGACGGCACGCCTCTCGACAACATCAATTACCTGGAGGCGAAGCTGATTCTGAAACCGGAGCCGTTCACTTCGGTGGAAGCGTTTCGCGATTTCGGCAAGATGGTGCAGAAGATTGCCAAGAAGACCGGCGTGGGGTATATCGCGGATCCCGAGTCGCAGCGACGTCCGCAGATCCGCGAGATCACGTTTGGCGATACACCGGACTTCCGGCTCTACAACAATGCGTTCATTCTGCGACGCCGGATCTGCTATGTCGATGGCTTCTCGGTCGGCGACCCGGAGATCGTCTTTAAGTTCCGGCATCCCGATGCAACGAAGGCCGCCGAGTTCGACGTGCGCCCGAAAATTGCCGGCAAGTACCGCATCAAGTTCAAGGCCGAAACGCTGCCCTTGAAGGACCGGGTGGGTGGCTACCGTATTCTGTACTCGCACAATTGCCAGTTCGGCCTGAGCCAGATGCACGAGGCCGATAGGCTGTCGGTGGCAACGCTGGCCAGAGTGTTCCCCGGGCTGGCAGCGATTAAGAAAGCCGACAACGAGCAAATCACGCTGGTGAATGAGGGGATTGTGGAAGAAGTGCTGCTGCCGCTGGGACAGCTGGACTTCGGCAAAGGCATGGTGGGCAAGTGCGACATCAGCCTGTGGCGTACTCGCGGCGAACACAAGCAACTGGTGGGCGAGTTCGCCTTCCAGGTGCAATTCTCGCGGCGCGAAGACGTGGCACAGAAGCCGAAGCTTCTGGCCACGGAGTACTACCTTGCATTGCAGGAAGCAGTGAAAGACTGGCTGGCACTCGGAGTTACGAAAACTGGCATGGTGTACCGTCTGAAAGGAAACGCACCGCAAAATCATGAGTGAAACGAACAAACCTACCGCAGATGAAAAAGCCCTGGTGGCAGAGGCACGGGCCAAGGCCACCGTCTTCGACGTGTTTCTGCAGTTCCTCATCATTGGCGCAACCAGTTTCGGCGGGGTGGTACCGTACCTGCGCGAAAACCTGGTCACCAAGAACCATTGGGTGGACGACAAGGAGTTCGTCGAACTGCTCAGCATCAGCCAGAGCCTTCCCGGACTGAATGCAACGAACATGGCCGTTCTCCTAGGCGACCGGCTCAAGGGCTGGATGGGAGCGGTGGCCGGGATTGTAGGCGTTTGCCTGCCGGGCGCAGCGATCATGTTTGCCGTGGGCATCGTTTATCGCTCGCATGGCGACCACAATTTCGTGACGGCCATCTTGAAAGGGGTCGCCGCGGCCGCAGCGGGGCTGCTTCTGGCCACGGTGATTCAACTCGGCAAGAAGTCGCTGGCCCATCAGTTTGACCTGGTCTTCGTGCTGGTGACGGTGCTGGCCGTCAATCGATTGCACCTGGGAGTGCCCAAGACGCTGATCTTCGTCGGGTTGGCCGCAATCTTCTTTCACTATCCACGCAAATCGGCCAGCGAAGGAGGCGCGCAATGAACCAGATTCCTGCGCTGATTCGCGTCTTCTCTTACCTTTCCCTGCTCACGGTAGGCGGAGGCATGGCGGCCTTCCCCGAGATGCAGGAGCTCACGGTGAACGTCCACAAGTGGCTGGAATTTCATCAGCTCATTCATCTGTATAGCGTGGGCCAGTTAGCACCCGGGCCAAACATGATGATGATCGTTTCCATCGGCGACTGGGCGGGCGGACTGCTGGGAGCGATCGTCGTGCTGATTGCGTTCTTCGGGCCCACCGGGCTTTTGGCGCTGATCGTGGGCCGGGCATGGACCAAGCTGGAGAAGTGGCCCTGGCGGCTGTCGATTCAACAGGGACTGGCCCCGGTGTCCATTGGCCTGCTGCTGGCCGGTACGCTGAGCATGGCCAAGGGAGCCGTCACGGGATGGACCACGGGCGGCGTCGCCCTGGGCGTGTTGCTGGTCATGCTATGGCGCAAGGTCAACCCGGCTCTGCTGGTGCTGGCCGGCGCCGTAGTAGGCGGCATCGTTTTCATCCCGAAATAACGCGCTGGCGGTGACGGGCGGCGACGCGCAAGGGGCGAAGCTGCAAGCGCATTGCGGCAACAGGAAGATCTGCCTGCGAACATGCAGACTGAGCTGGAAGAGAACCGTAACCGCATGAAGTCTCGCGTCAATCCCAGGACCATTGTGCTGGTCCTGGTCGTACTGGTTCTGCTGGCGGCCGTGCCCTCTTCCCTGCGCTACGCCTACCATCATGGCGGGTTTTATCTGTTCTCGGACGCGTTCCTGCACGACCTGCCGAAACGGCTGAAGGGGCCGGGGCGGCTTCGCTTTGTGTTTCAGCCTCTGGTCGCCATCGTTCTGGGAATTCGTGCCGGCGTGGCCGATGGGCGGGCAGGACGACGGCCGTACCTGCAGGGGCTGGTCATGGATCATGGGCAGCGGCTCGCCATGCTCAAGGAAGCGCTCGAGCAGTTATCCACATTGATCGCCGTGGCGATCTTGTTAGACGCCGTGTCGCAGTTCCTGATCCTGCGAAGTGTGTTTCCGGGGGCGGCGCTGGTAGTAGGCCCCGTCCTGATCGCAATCCCTTACGGATTGAGCCGGGCGCTGGCGAACCGCTGGGTGAGACTTAGACCAGGTACCCGCTCAAGCGCCGCCGGATTTTTGCGATAAGATACCCGTCACCGAGACACTCAATGACAAACGACATCCGACTCTCGCCGTTCTCTCGCCGCTCGTTCCTGCAGGCGTCTTCCGCCGCCGTGGCGTTCCAGATGTTGAGCGAGCCGCTGCTGGCGCAGATCGCCCAGGTACAAAGGTCTTTCCCGCCGGGTGCGGTGCGGATCAACGCGAACGAGAATCCGCTGGGTCCGTGCGCGGCCGCACGAGAAGCGGTCATAGCGATTACGCCGGAAGGCGGGCGCTACCACTTCAACCTCACCGAGGAACTCGTCTCCACGTTCGCCCAACAGCAGGGATTGAAGCCTGAAAACGTGATGCCTCTCCCCGGCTCGACGCCGGGACTGTATTACACCGTCGCAGCGTTCACCTCGCCCAACGCCTCGTATGTCACCGCCGAGCCCGGCTACGAAGCCGGCGCCGGAGCCGCCAAGGCCAGGGGCGCGCGCGTGGTCAACGTGCCGCTGACCAAGACCTGGGCGCACGACGTGAACGGAATGCTGGCGGCTGCGCCCGATGCCGGACTGTTCTACATCTGTTCGCCGAACAATCCGACGGGCACGCTCACCAGTCACGACGACATCGAGTACCTGGTGGAGCACAAGCCGAAAGGTTCCGTCGTGCTGGTGGACGAGGCCTACATCCACTTCAGCGATGCGCCGTCGTGCATTGACCTGGTGAAGGCGGGAAAGGATGTCGTGGTTCTGCGGACGTTCTCGAAGCTTTACGGGATGGCCGGATTGCGGTGCGGTTTCGCCATCGCGCGGCCCGACCTACTGAAAAAGATCGACGCTTACGGGGGCATGGATCCCATGCCGGTCACCGCCAATGCCGCGGCAACCGCGAGTCTGAAAGAAGCGGGCCTGGTGGCCGAGCGCAAGGCCGCGAACACCAACGTCCGCGAGGCGACGTTTGCCTGGCTCGACAAGAACGGCTACACCTACTCTCCATCAGTTTCGAACTGCTTCATGCTGAAGGCCAACAAGCCGGCGAAAGAAGTCATCGCCGCCATGGCACATCAGAAAGTCTTTATCGGAAGGCCGTGGCCCTCGATGCCCGAGTGGGTGCGCATCACCGTGGGCACGGAGTCTGAGATGGAGCAGTTCCAGGCTGCGTTTCAGAACGTCATGAAGGGCGAAGTCGTGGGTCGTGTGTACGACCCGATGCTGGAGCGCAATCTGGACGGCGTGGTTCGGCTGGCGTAGTTTGTCCCGCTATCGGCTGTACTGGTTCTGTTTCTTCTCGGCGTGGCGCTCCAGCCCGAACTGAATGAGCCGGTCGATCAACTCCGGGTACTTCAGCCCGCTGGCCTCCCACAGCTTGGGATACATGCTGATCGACGTGAAACCGGGCATGGTGTTGATCTCGTTGACGTACATCTTGCCGGAGCGTGGGTCCATGAGGAAATCGACGCGCGCCAGGCCGGAACAGTCCACCGCCTGGAACGCCGCGATGGCCAGGTTCTGGACTTCTTTTATCTTGCCCTTCGGAAGATCGGCGGGAATGATGGGACGCGATCCTTCGACCAGGTACTTGGCGTCGTAATCGTAGAACTCCTTGATGGGCACGATTTCGCCGGGAACCGAAGCGCTTGGATTGTCGTTGCCCAGTACCGAGCATTCGATCTCGCGCGCCTTGGCTTTGTCGCCGCCCACGCCCTGCTCGATGACCAGCTTGCGGTCGAAGTGGGCTGCCTCGTCCATGGCGGCGGCGAGTTCCGAAGAGTCGTGTACCTTGCTGATGCCCACCGATGAGCCCAAGTTCGCGGGCTTCACGAATACCGGGTACTTAAGAGAACCTTCAATCAGCTTGCGGGCTTTCTTTGGTTGCTCGCGCCACATGCTGCGAAGCACCGTGACGTGCTTCACTATGGGCAGCCCAGCATCGCGGAACAGCCGCTTCATCACGTCTTTGTCCATGCCGGCGGCGGAGCCAAGCACACCCGCGCCAACGTATGGGATGTCTGCCAACTCCAGCAGGCCCTGGATGGTTCCGTCCTCGCCGAAGGTGCCGTGCAGCACCGGGAAGATCACGTCGACGTTGACTGCGTTCGCCGCCGCATGGGTTTGCGGAGCATCGCTCTCAAACGGCATCAATGACGAATGATCGGGCCCGGGCATCGGGGGAACCACCACGCCTTCGCCCTTGGCCAGTACCGCTGCCGCAGAAGTCGCCTGAGGATCGCCCGCACGCAAGTGCCGCGCCTCTGGCTCCATCGCCTTCTCGCCCTTCAACAGGCGCTCGGCATGCGCGGCGGTCACCCAGCGGCCTTCCTTGGTGATTCCGATGGGCACCACGTCGTACTTCTTCTTGTCGATGGCATTCAACACCGAGGCAGCCGACAGCAGCGACACCTCGTGCTCGCCGCTGCGCCCGCCGAACAACACGCCTACGCGGAGTTTCTTCATGCTTGCAGTGTAAATCGAGAGGCTGTGGATAGAGTTAGCTGGCCGGATGCCGCACCGTCGCACCGGCGAAAAGGCTATACTGCGGCATGTTCATTCGGCTTGGGTACGAAATCGACTTTGAAATCCCGGCGCCGGTGGCGATGGTCGCGATGTTGAGCGTGCATCCCTCGAGAGTGCCCGATTTGCGCGCGCCCGATGAGCTTACGGTCGAGCCGGAGGTTGCGCTCACCACCTATACCGACCAGTTTGGCAATCGCTGCACCCGATTCGTTGCGCCTGCGGGGGTGCTCCGCCTGCGCAATGCCACGTTGATTGAGGACCCCGGAACTCCCGACCCAGTTGCGCCGCACGCACAGGAGCATCCGGTCGGGGAGTTGCCCAACGACATCCTCATCTACCTGCTGAACAGCCGCTACTGCGAAGTCGATCGCCTGTCGAATATCGCCACCGAGCTGTTCGGCGGCTGCACTCCCGGCTGGGGACGCGTGCAAGCCATCTGTGATTGGGTCAACACCAGAGTGATGTTCGGCTACCACCTCGCGAGCCCCACTCGCACAGCGCTCAATGTGTTCACTGACCGGGTGGGCGTGTGCCGCGATTATCAGCACCTGGCCATCGCCTTCTGCCGCGCCTTGAACATTCCAGCGCGGTATGCCACCGGATACCTGGGCGACATCGGCGTGCCGCTCATCCCGCCCATGGATTTCAGTGCGTGGTTCGAGGTTTACCTCGACAATCAATGGTGGGTCTTCGACGCGCGAAACAACATACCGCGGATTGGCCGGGTGTTGATCGCGACGGGCCGCGACGCTTCCGATGTCGCGATCACGACTTCGTTTGGAGCGGCCACGTTGACGCGCTTCGCCGTACTGGCCGAGGAAAGCACGCGGTAGGAACTCGCTTCCCGCCGAAAGGAACGCCTTGGGCCTTCTCCTGACGACCGACCCGGCGATAGCTGCTGACGGTAACCTCTAGGCGATGCTCTCGTGCCGTTGAATCTTGTGAAGGCGACGACCGAGCGCCGCTTTCACTTTCGCCAGTTCGTACGCCGTCTGTAGATTCATCCAGAATTCCGGCGTCGTGCGAAAAAACCGCCCGAGCCGCACCGCCATGTCCGCACTGATGCCGCGCTTCTTGAGCACAATGTCGTTCACCGATTGGGGCTTCACACCCAGCGCCTTCGCCAGCGCATAGCCGCTCAACTTCATGGGGCGCAAGAACTCATCCTTCAGAATCTCTCCCGGGTGAACTGACCAGGCCGCCGCTGTGCGCCGAATGAGTGCGGTGTCCTTTGTCACAAGTGAATTATCTCAGAGCTTTACTCGAACGCCACTTCGCAGCTCTCTCTTGGCCCGCTCCAGGCTCTCGATCGTCCCCAGGTCCCGCCAGTACGCGCCATCCGCACGGTACGCCACGATCTTCTCGCCCTCGCCCGCCAGCCGCAGATAAGACTCGATGATCGAAAACACCCCGTGTTCGGTCATCTTCTCCAGCATTCGCGGAGAAATTATGTGGATACCGCAAAAGGCCAGCGGACGTAATAGGTCGGCGGGGCGGGCCATCTCCGTGCGTTGCTCTTTCTCAAAGCGACGCCCGCATAACAAGCCGGTCTCATCGAACAGCAGTTGCCGCGAGCTGCGCCGTTCTTGCACCGCGAGAGTGGCCAAGGCCGGCTGCGAGCAGTGAAACTCCAACATCCGCCCCAGGTCGATGTCGCTGACCACGTCCACGTTGTGGAGGAGGAAGGGCTCGTCGCCCGCATCTTGCAGGAAAAACCACGCCGCTTTCTTCAGGCCGCCGCCGGTATCGAGCAGCACGTCTTCGCGGGAAATTTCGAGTCTCATGCCGAAATTCTGCTTGTCGGCAAGATAGTCAACCACCATGTCGGCGAAGTGATGCACGTTGATGATGACGTCGGTGACGCCGAACTCGCGCAGACGCGTCAGCGTGATCTCCAACAGCGTGCGGCCGTCGATTTCCACTAGCGCTTTCGGGCGGTCGTCGGTCAGCGGACGCAGGCGCGTTCCCAGCCCCGCCGCCAGCACCATGGCTTTCATTGCGCCGAGCTCTCCAGTTCGCGATGGTGCAGCACCACCGGCACACCGCGCTCGCGCAGGTGCTTCGCCATCTGCTCGGCGAGGTACACCGAGCGGTGCTGACCTCCGGTGCAGCCGAACGAGACCGCCAGGTTCTTGAATCCGCGCGACTGGTAGCTTGCAACGCTGGCATCGACCAGTGACTTCACGCTGGCGAAGTACTGGCGCACGCTCTCCTGCTGGTTCAGGAAGTCGGCTACTGGCGCATCCTTCCCGGTGAGCGGCTTGTACTGTTCCTCACGCCCGGGATTCGGCAGGCTACGCGCGTCGAAGACGAAGCCTCCGCCATGGCCGGTATCGTCCTTTGGCAGACCGCGATGGAAAGAGAAGCTAGTAATCCGCACCGTGAGCTTTTCGGGTTCGGGTGCAAAGCCTTGCAACTTCTCCGAGCCCAGCATGGCGGTGAAGACCTCCATGAGCGCCGGCAATTCCACCGGCAACTTCACGTGATGCAGCAGCCAGCGGATGTTCTTCAGCGCATACGGAACGCTTTGCAAGAACACCGGCTTGCGCTCGAAAAAACCGCGGAAGCCGTAGGCTCCCAGCGCCTGCATCACCCGCACATAGACGTAAGCAAAGTAGTAGTGCAGAAATCGTTCGCGGTCGAGGGGAAGAAATGTTGCCAGCGCATCGAGATAGTGATCGAGCAGTTGCTGTCGCAGTGAAGGCGGCAGATCGGCTTTGGCGTCGAACAGCAGAGACGCAATGTCGTATTGCAGCGCGCCCTTGCGCCCGCCCTGGTAGTCCAGAAAGTACGGACTTCCTTCAACCAACATTACGTTGCGCGACTGGAAATCGCGGTAGAGAAAGTAGTCGCGATCGGCCTCCAGAAGAAACTTCGTGAGCCGCGCGAAATCCTTCTCCAGCGCTTGTTCGCTGAATGAAATGTCGGCCAATCGCAGAAAGTGGTACTTGAAATAGTTCAGGTCCCAGGCAATCGACTGGCGGTCGAAGCTGGCCCGCGGATAGCACACCTTGTAATTGATCTCGTCGCGCATCTCGACCTGGAATCGCGGCAGCATGGAAACGACCTTGCGGTAGGCTTCGACGACTTCAGGGGCAATGTCTTCGCCGCGGCGGTTCTGCGACAGGAACTGGAAGAGCGTCAGATCGCCGAGGTCTTCTTCGAGATAAGCCCCACTGGTCCAGGTCTTCGGCGTAGATTTGCGGTACGGGCAGCCCGTCGCGCCGGAACGCCCGCGAGAACTCAACGAACGCAACATTCTCCTCGCGTACGCCGTACAAAATTCCGATGGCGGAGTGAGTCTCGTTCGCCAGCCGCAGGATGTTGCGCCCCGACCCGCCGAGTTGCCCGTGCAAGGGCTCGACACGCGTCGCCGGGGAATGGAAGTGCTGCTCGAACAGGTGTTTGAGGACGTCCATGAAAGGATGCGTATCTACAATATCTTCTTCCCAAACGCCGACAACGCCAGCTCGACCGCCAGTTCCGCCGTCTGGTTGTGCTCGTCGAGCACCGGATTCACTTCCACGATCTCGAAGCTCAGCATGCGCCCGTGGTCGGCAATGATCTCCATCGCCAGGTGGCCTTCGCGATAGGTTGCGCCACCCCACACCGGAGTCCCCACTCCCGGCGCGTCTTCGGGATCGATCCAGTCCATGTCAAGTGAGACGTGATAGCCCACGGTGCCACGCCCGGCCAGCCGCAACGCTTCTTCCATCACCGTGCGCATGCCGCGCTCGTCGATGTCGCGCATGGTGAACGCGTGAACGCCTGACCGCTTGATGTTGTCGCGCTCGTTCGCATCGACGTCGCGGATGCCCACCAGCACGCAATTGTCGGGCTTAACCTTGGGGCTGAAGTTGTAGAGGTTGGCCAGCGGCGAGTCCCACAGCCCCATGATGGCGCCGAGCGGCATGCCGTGCACGTTGCCGCTGGGAGAACTGTCGGGCGTGTTGATGTCGCTGTGGGCGTCGATCCAGATGAGCCCGATCTTCTGGTGCTGGCGGCGGTAATACTCGGCCACGCCTGACACCGTGCCGGCCGCGATCGAGTGGTCGCCGCCGAGCACGACGGGGATGTGCCCGCTCTCCAGCGTCTTCACCACCAGCTCGGCTTCTTTGGTGCAGGTCTCGGTGATCTCGGTCAGGTACTTGGCGCGCGGATCGCCCTGGGGCCGCGTCTCCAACACCGCGACCGACACGTTGCCGCCGTCCTTCACGCTGTAGCCCAGCTCTTCCAGCTTGCTTTCAAGCCCGGCGACGCGCACCGCCGACGGCCCCATGTCCACGCCGCGCCGGGACTGGCCGAGGTCAAGCGGCACTCCGATGATGCGAATCTGTTTCGGTGTCTCAACGTGCTGTAGCGGTTTGGTAGCTGGACTGGTTGCCATAAACGTCACCCTGAGCGAAAACGGCCTGCTTCCGGCCGCCGGAGTCGATGGACCCCTGTTTCGCGAGTACTCTCACACTTCGTCGATCGTTACGGATAAAGCCGGTCAACGTGCGCGCAAACGGAATCGTCTCCCGCACATGATCCAGGCCGCAAATCCATGCCACTGCGCGCTCGATGCCCATGCCGAACCCCGCGTGCGGCACCCCGCCGAACTTGCGCAAATCAAGGTACCACTTGAACGCCTCTTCCGGCAGCTCATGTTCATGGATGCGCTCCAGCAGCAGCTCATACGATCCCATGCGCTGCGAGCCGCCGATGATCTCGCCGTAGCCTTCGGGCGCCAGCACGTCTACGCACAGCGCGAGGTCGGGCCGATCCGGGTCGGGCTCCATGTAAAACGCCTTCACCGCCGCCGGATAGCGATGCACCATCACCGGACGGTCGAACTGCGATGAGATGTAGGTCTCGTCGGGAGAGCCGAAGTCGCCGCCGTACTCGAATTTGTTCTCGACCAACCCCTTGGCGTGCGCCTCCTGCAGCATCTGCACCGCCTCGTCGTAGGTGATGCGCGGGAACGGCGCGGCGATCTTCTCCAGCTTGCTGATGTCGCGCCCAATCATCTCCAGCTCCGGACGCCGCTTCTCCAGGCACTTCTTCACGATTGAGGTGATGAACTCTTCCGCCAGCGCCATCAGGTCATCGAGCGTGCCGTACGCGATTTCGGGCTCCACCATCCAGAACTCGGTGAGGTGGCGGCGGGTCTTCGACTTCTCGGCGCGAAACGTTGGCCCGAAGCTGTAAACCTTGCCCAGCGCCATGGCCGTGGCTTCGACATAGAGCTGGCCCGACTGCGTGAGGTAAGCCTGCTCCTCGAAGTAGTCCACCGGAAACAGCGTGGTCGTGCCTTCGCAGGCCGCGGGCGTCAGAATCGGCGGATCGGTCAGCGTAAAGCCGCGCTCATCGAAGAAGTCGCGCGCCGCCTTGATGATCTCCGCACGAGTCCGCAAAATCGCGGCCTGCCGTGGCGAACGCATCCACAAGTGCCGATGCTCCATCAGGAAGTCAACGCCGTGCTCCTTCGGCGTGATGGGGTAGGGATCGTCGGGATTCACCCGCTGCACCACCTGCGCATCCGTCACGTCGAGCTCGTAGCCGCCGGGCGCGCGCTTGTCGGCGCGCACCTTGCCGGTCACGATCACGCTCGACTCCTGCGTCAGCGTCTTGATCGATTCAAACAGTTCGGGCGAAACCTGGCTCTTTACCACCACGCCCTGGATGATTCCGCTGCCATCGCGGAACTGCGGAAACAGCAGCTTTCCGCTCTCGCGCAGGTTGTACAGCCAGCCGCGGATGATGACGCTCTGGCCTTCGTGCTTGCCGACTTCCCGAATCGTCGTAACTGTCGCTGATGATGTGTCCATGAGTCCTGTCTTCCAGTGTCGTTCGCGATGAAATCCTAGCTTTGCAGCTTTCCGTACGCTTCCGCCATCTTCGCGGAGACGCTCTCACCTTCCACGCCCTCGATCTCCAACACCAGCGCGGGAACATGCGGCGCCGACTGCAACAATTCCATCGTCTGCTTCCAGTCAATCGTCCCGCCGCCCGGCCACAAGTGAGCGTCCCGCTGGCCGTCGTTGTCGTGGATGTGCGTGGTGCGAATCCATTCTTTCAGCGTCTCGAACGCCTGGGGAATTCCCGGCGACATGTGCGCGTGTCCCACGTCGAAGCACACGCCGATATCGGTAAAGCGCCCGGCGTGCAGCAACTCCACCAGAGCCTCGGGCGAAGAAAGCTCGTTGGGGATGTTCTCCACGACTACCTGCACCCCCAGCGGCTTGGCGAAGGCGCGCAAGTGTTCCAGCGAGGTCATGGCCGCTTCCAGCTTCTGGCCACTCGTGCTCTCGCCGCCGACTCCCACGTGCTGCACCAGGAACTGGAAAGGCGCGTGCTCCGCCACTTCGAGAGCGCGCTTGATCTCATCCATGGCCGCGATGCGGTCACGCTTCTCCACTCCGGCGATAGTTGAGCGGCGGAGCACCGCTCCTGCCAAATTCGTCGTCGCCGTGCATGGGCGCGTGCAGCGAATGAAACGCGATCCCGGTGCTGCGAAACCAGTTGGCGATCTCGCGCACGTGCTGCCGGTCGGAATAGTTGAAGTGCCCGCGCGCGCCGAAAATCTCAATCGCCTCGGCGCCGCCGCGAACCATCTCATCGAGCAACCCGGGATGCAGGCGCTCCCGTCGCGCATACACCAGCGTTGACATCGCGCGCCGCATTAGAAGCCCGCCGCCTTCCCGTTGTTGCGGCCGTCGCTGGCGCCCAGCCGCTCGCCCGTCTTCGGGTCGATGGCAATGCACTCGGCGTCGCCCCAGTATTCGCGGTCTGTCGTCAGGTGGTGCCCCATGCTTTCCAGGATGCCCAGCGTGTCCGGCGAAAAACCGTACTTCTCCATCATGACCTTGTCGGGCAGCCACTGGTTGTGAAACCGCGGCGCGTTCACCGACTGCCTGGATGTTCATCCCGTAGTCCACCACACCCATCAGCACGTTGGCCACGGTAGTAATAATGGTCGGCCCGCCCGGCGAGCCCAGCACCAGAAACAGCTTGCCGTCTTTCAGCACGATGGTCGGCGTCATCGCCGACAGCGGACGCTTGTTCGCGCCCACCGCGTTCGCCGGGCCCTGGATCAGCCCGTACATATTGGGCACGCCCTGCTTCGCCGCGAAGTCGTCCATCTCGTTGTTCAGCAGGAAACCCAGCCCCTCGGCCGTCACCTTCGACCCGAAGCTGTCATTTAGCGTCGTGGTCACCGATACCGCGTTGCCCTCGGGATCGACCACCGAATAATGCGTCGTGTGTTCCGGCTCCTGCACGAATTTCGGCTGGGGATTCGCCGCCGCATAGCGGTCCAGCTGGGCAAAGATCGCCGGTCGCTTCACGTCATTGGCCGGCGTCGCCCGCCGCAGCGGAATCGTCTCGCGCCACGCCTCGGCATAGCGCTTGTCGATCAATTGCGCCACCGGAATCTTCGCGAAATCCGGATCGCCCATGAACTCCGCGCGGTCGAAGAACGCCCGCTGAAAGGCCTCGGCCGTCAGGTGAATGCTCTCGGCCGACCGGTTGCCCTGCTTGGCGAGATCGTAGCCTTCGAGAATGTTGAGGATCTCGACCAGCGCCACGCCCCCCGACGACGGAGGCGGCGCACTGATCACGTCGTAGCCGCGATACGTTCCGCGAATCGGCTGAGCGCTCTTTCACCTCGTACGACGCCAGGTCTTCGGCGGTAATCAGGCCGCCGCCCTTCTGCATCGCCGCCGCCAGCTCCCGCGCCATGTCGCCGTGATAGAAGTCGTCGGGATTCTTGGCAATCCGCTCCAGCGTCTTCGCCAGCTCCGGCTGCTTGAACACGTCGCCCGGCTGGTAGAAGTTGCCGTCGCGCTGAAAAATCCGCCTCGACTCCGCGAACTTCCCCAGGTCTTCGTCGCGCAGGTCCATCGCCGTTGCGTAGTCGAGCACGAATCCGTCGCGCGCCAGCCGGATCGCCGGCTCCATCACCTGCTTAAGCGTGAGCTTTCCCCAGTGCTTTTGCGCGTAGGCCAGCCCCGCCACCGAACTCGGCACCGCGATCGCCTTGTACCCCAGCGTGCTCATGTCCTTGATGACGTTGCCGTCTTTGTCGAGATACATGTCGGCGGTGGCCTTCGCGGGCGCCTTCTCGCGGTAGTCGAGGAAGTGCACCTCCCCATCTGCCCGCCGGAACAGCATGAACCCGCCGCCGCCGATATTGCCCGCCTCGGGATGCGTGACCGTCAGCGCGAAGCCGACGGCCACCGCGGCATCCACGGCGTTGCCGCCCGCCTTCATGATCTCGACTCCGGCATCCGAGGCGTCCGGCTGCACCGTCGCCACCATCGCCTTGGGAGCATGCGACGGGTGCACCATGTTCCCGGCCAGCGCCTGGGACACACAGGGCAACTGCTACGAATGTGTGCAGAATGGAATGCTTCAGCTTCATAACACCGACTGCCGAATGTATTCGGTTCACAACGAGATTGAGGCTAGTCGACGCCACTGGCAGAGTCAAATTCATTGCGTCCGCAGACGCTGGGCGCCTCTGTCCTGTTGTATGATCTCTCAATTCAGTCGTTCTGAACTGTATGTCCCCTCATCGCGGCTTCACTTGACGTTAGCTCCTGCCTGAAGGACCGGTCCGGTCGTTTCCCAGAATCCTTCTGCAACCAAGTCAAGGAGCCGCAACCATGCGCAAGCTTTTTCCGTTCGCCTTTGCCGTGCTGCTGTCGCTGTCCGCCTTCGCGCAGCCATCCCGCCACTTCACCTTCCACTACGCCTTCAGCTGTGCGCAACGTCCAGCCGGGGCAAAAGCTCGAAATCTGGTTTCCCGAAGCCCGTTCCGACCAATTTCAGGACGTGAAAATCGTCTCTGTCACCGGCGACCTGCCGCTCACGACCACCCACGACGCCAAGTACGGCAACACCATCTATCACGCCATCGCACCGAAAGCGGCCAAGGCCGAGTACACCTTCGACGTGCAATATGACGTCGTCCGCCGCGAACGCATCGGCCTCCCGCGCATCCGGCCAGCAGCCGCAACTCGTCAAGGCCTCGGCGAAGCAGGCGAGCGCCTATCTCGCGCCCGACAAGCTGGTCCCCACCACCGGCAAGCTCGCCGATATCGCCGCCCAGCAAGTGCAGGGACACACCGGCACCATGGACAAGGCCCGCGCCCTGTACGACTACGTTTTCACCACGATGAAATACGACAAGACCGGCACCGGCTGGGGCCGCGGCGACGCCGAGTGGGCCTGCGACTCCAAGCGCGGTAACTGCACCGACTTCCACTCGGTGTTCATCTCCATGGCCCGCTCGCAGGGCATCCCGGCCCGCTTCGAAATCGGCTTCCCGCTGCCCGCCGGCAAGACCTCAGGCGACATTCCCGGCTATCACTGCTGGGCCGAGTTCTATGACTCGCAATACGGATGGGTTCCGGTTGATATCTCCGAAGCCTGGAAGGACCAGCCAAGAAGGACTACTTCTTCGGGGCTCACGACGTGAATCGCGTGCAATTCTCGATGGGGCGCGACTTGGTCCTGAATCCGCCGCAGGCTGGCGATCCGCTCAACTACTTCGTCTATCCCTACGTCGAAGTAAACGGCAAGAAGTGGGAGAACGTCTCCAACCACTTCTCGTTCAGCCGACGTCGCAGCCGTCAGCACGTCTGCGTCGGGCCGGTAGTCATTCACCGGGAGTTCAACATGGGGGTGCCCCAGGTTCGCGCCGTGCTTTTCGGCGCTGACCTGGGTCTTAGGCGCTTCACTGTGGGTGCCCACCCAATCGCGACGCTTGCGAACAAGTGGGTTGGTCGTTTTACAATCTGCGGATGGTGAAGAACCGCTCCGTTCCAGCCGATATTTTGATACCGCATATCGTTTACCAGGACGTTGCCGCGGCAATCGTCTGGCTCACCAGAGCATTCGGTTTCGCCGAACACTTCCGCTACGGTGAGCCCGCCCAAGGTGCGCAGATGCACCTCGGCAATGCCTGGATCATGCTGTCAAGCCCGCGCCCGGGACGGGCCACGCCGGAGCAGGCTGGCTGCTGGACGCAAAGCCTCACCATCTTCGTGGAGGACGTTGACGCACACTTTCGCCGGGCGCAAGCAGCCGGAGCCAAGATCGTCGAAGATCTGCACGAAACGGAATACGGCGAGTTTCAGTACGGAGTTGAGGACCTCGACGGCCACCACTGGCTCTTCTCGCGTCACGCTCGCGATGTAAGCCCTGACGAGTGGGGAGCGAAAATCGCCGGCCAATGAACCGCCTGGCACTCGGCTACGCCGATTCTTCCAGTTCCACGCCGAACTGTTTTGCCGCCGCCTGAATCCGCTTCCACGCCGCGCGGCGTTCGGCCTCCGTAACGCCCTTCACCTGGTTGAAACGCGCCGCCGCGTTACGCACGTGCGAGGCGTTTTCCAGCGGCTCCTTCCGTTGCTTGGGAAATGCAAACTTGGTCGCCGCGTATTTTGTTGCGAGTCGCATTTGTGAGTTTAGCCATCTTCCTTCTCCTTCCCTGTATTGCACGCGCAGGTCAATGCGGTTCTCAATCATTTTCCTTTTGATGCGAGCAGGTGTCTCTAGGTTGTGGACTGACTTTCGTTCATTTAACACCTGACGCCGGCCGCCACGAGTCAAAGAAAGTGTCGGGGCGAGCAGCACCCCGGCCGCCAGCTTACAGGGCGTATCCCCGTTCTGAATTCTTGAAAGCTTGGCACCAATCGGTGAAGTGAGCGCATCTCATGCTTTGAAGTCGGCACCTCCGCTGGGTCGTAGGGTTGGACTACCGAAGATGAACAGTGTCAGAGGACCGACGGCGGGTATGAGGCTGCGAAATTCGGATTTTTACTGTTTCTCCGAACGGAGCCGACATGGTACTTACGCCGATCCACGGTCCGACCCCGCGCTTGCCGTCGTGCCTTTTGACGACAGTATCGGACTTGGGTGTCCCTTCTCGCGCGATATAATGTGAAATTGCGTTCGAGCCCTGATTTCTAACCAGCATTTCTGCGGAAGGAAACCATGCCTACAGATATCGTCATGCCCCAGATGGGGGAATCGATCTTCGAAGGAACCATCACCAAGTGGCTCAAGCAGCCCGGCGACAAAGTCCAGCGCGACGAGCCGCTGTTCGAAATCTCCACCGACAAAGTTGACGCCGAAATCCCCGCGCCCGCCTCCGGCACGTCTGCAGGAGATCAAGGTCGAAGCCGGCGCCACCGTGCAGGTCAACACCGTCGTCGGCGTCATTGGCGACGGTGAAGGCGGCCGCCGCTGCGCCCGCCCCAGCCAAAGCCGCGCCCGCGCCCGAAGCCACGAAAGAAGCCGCGCCGCCACCGCCGCCCGCTCCGCGCCGCCAAGGCCCCGCAGCCGCGAGCCTGAGGCTCGAAGCCGGCGAGCAGGGACCGCGTCCGCTCCAGCCCGCTCGTCCGCAAGATCGCCAAGGAGAACAACGTCGACCTGGCCAAAGTTCCCGGCACCGGGCTCGGCGGCCGCATCACCAAGGAAGACATCGAGGCTTTTATCGCCAAGCACGCCGGCGGAGCAGCGGCTGCCCGCTGCGGCTGCTGCGCCTGCCGCGCCGGCCAGCCGAGCTACGAGGCTCCTCCGGCTCCGGCCGTCACCACGCCGCTGCAGCCTGTCGGCGGCGTCACCCCCGGCGAACTCGTGCCCATGACCACCATGCGCAAGAAGATCGCCGAGCACATGATCATGTCGAAGCGCACCAGCGCGCACGTGCATGGCGTCTTCGAAGTCGACATGACCCGCGTCGTCCGGCTGCGCGAGAAGATGAAGTCCAAGTTCGAAGCAGGCCACCGGCAACAAGCTGACCTACACGCCGTTCTTCGCCCGCGCCGTGGTCCACGGCCTGCGCAAGTGGCCCATCGTCAACTCCTCGGTCGAAGGCGACAACATCCGCTACCACTCGCTCGATCAATATCGGCATCGCCGTCGCGCTCGACTGGGGACTGATCGTGCCCGTCATCAAGAACGCCGACGAGCTCAGCTTTGTCGGCCTGCAGCGCGCCGTCACCGACCTCGGCGAGCGCGCCCGCAGCAAGAAGCTCAAGCCCGAAGAAGTCCAGGGCGGCACCTTCACCATCACCAACCCCGGCATCTTCGGCGCCAAGTTCGGCATGCCCATCATCAACCAGCCGCAGGTGGCCATCCTGGGCGTCGGCGGCATCGTCAAGAAGCCGGTGGTGCTCACCGACAAGGATGGCAACGACACCATCGCCATCCGCTCGATGATGCACCTCAGCATCGGCTACGACCATCGCATCATCGATGGCGCCGTCGCCGACCAGTTCATGGTCGAAGTGAAGAAGTTCCTTGAGAACTGGAACGAAGAGCTGCTGTAGTGCGGTTTGCAAAAGTTGGATCGACGGCAGGGCGCAGTCCCTGCCGTTCTGGTTTTTCGGCAATGGGCGTATGGAGCGCCGCGATACAATCCGCACAGATGGATTTCACTTCCTCAACACCGCTGGCAGGGGCTTTCACAAGCTACTTCGCCGAAGCGCCCGGACCCGAGTGGCGGACCGCCACCGGCCGGGCCCGTGCTGGTGATGCCGCCAGCGACGCCGCCCAAGCGTCCGCATCGCTGGCTGCAGCGCCTGTGGCTGGTGGTCTTCGTGCTCTTCTGCCTCGAAATCGGCATCCTGCTGACCGTGCTTCCCTGGACGCACCTTTGGACCGACAATTCCCTGCTCATGGGTTTCCCGCGCTCAAGGAATTCTTCGACCACAACTTCGTGCGCGGACTGGTCAGCGGCCTGGGCCTCATCGACATCTGGATGGGCGTCGCCGAAGCCGTCACCTACCGCGAACGGTCGTAGGTAGCCACGGACCACTCCCGGCCCTGTTGGCCTGATATACCTATTCCTTATGAAAGACGACGCGAAATCGCATCCCAACCAGCGCGCACCTCTGGCATACGAAAACAAGACCTTCCTGAAGGGGCCCGACGGCAGTCCCCGCATCCTCGCCGAGTACCCCGAGCCGCTCGCCCGTTTCCGTCGCGAAAACATTCAGGACACCGTCGTCTTCTTCGGCTCCGCCCGCTTCCGCAGCCTCAGCAGCGCCGAGGAAGCGCTCGTTGCTGCCATTCCCTGCTCCGCGCAGCCTGCACCCGACCGAGGCAGCAGGACGCTATCCGGCGCCAAACGCGGTGTGGACATGGCCCACTACTACGAAGACGCCCGCAGCCTCGCTCACCTGCTTACCGATTGGACCCGGACCTCCCCGGCAAGCGCCATCGCTTCGTCGTCACCACCGGCGGAGGTCCCGGCATCATGGAGGCCGCCAACCGCGGCGCCACGAGGCCGGAGGCAAGACCATCGGCCTCAACATCACTCTGCCCTTCGAGCAGGTGCCCAACCCCTACATCACGCCGGAGCTCAACTTCGAGTTCCACTACTTCTTCATGCGCAAGCTCTGGTTCGCCTACCTGGCCAAGGCGCTGGTGGTCTTTCCCGGCGGCTTCGGGACCTTCGACGAACTCTTCGAGATCCTGACCCTGGCCCAGACCCAGCAAGCTGCGCAAGCAGATCTCCGTGCTGGTGTACGGGCAGCGAGTACTGGGAAAAGGTCATCAACTTCCAGGCCCTGGTGGATGCCGGTACGATCTCGGCGCAAGACGTGGCGCTGATCCACTGGGCGGACGATCCGGAGGGTGCGTATGAGTTTCTGCGGGGAGATCTGGAGCTGCACCACATCGAACACGGCGGTCCGGCGGACAAGGGGCCGGACCTGGTCCGGACGCGCTTCTGATCGGGAATTAAGAACGAATTAAGGCCATGGGGAGGGGGCGGCGACTTCTGTCAGGATCGGCTCTGGTTCAAAAGTGCCATACCCCCACTTTTGTAACTCGCACGAAATCTGTATCCATCGTAAACTGATGCCCGCATGCATTTGGGACTCGAGGTGGTGGGCCGGAGCGAGGTGGGGCGCGTTCGTCTGTCAAATGAGGACAGCTACGGCTTCGACCTGCGCCACGCGGTCTTCGTAGTTTGTGACGGCATGGGGGGCCACGCTGCCGGCGAAGTCGCCAGCAAAATCGCGGTGGAGACCGTGCTATCTTACTTCCGCGACAAAGAACCCCTGGCCGCTGATGCCTCCCTGTTTGACGCTCCGCTGGGCGCGCAGATGCTTTCCGACGCGGTGAACAAAGCCAATGAGAACATCCTGGACTACGCCCAGGGGCACGCCAGTGCAAGCGGAATGGGCACCACCCTCGTGGCGGCCCGGTTCGACGACGGCAAGTTCACCATTGCTCACGTCGGTGACAGCCGTATCTACCTGCTGCGCAACGACGCCCTGCTGCAACTCACCGAGGACCACTCGCTGGTGATGGAGCAGGTCCGGCGGGGGATCATGACGCTCGAAGAGGCGCGGCACTCGACCGCCCAGCACATCATCACGCGGGCGCTAGGGACGGAGGACAATAGTCCCCCGGACCTGGCGGAGTTCCCCGCCGAACCCGGGGACGTTCTGGTGCTCACCACCGACGGCGTGCTGCGGCACCTGGAAGACCCCCAGATCCACGAAGTCCTTCGAGATGCGCCATCGCTACAGGCGGCGTGCGACAGCCTGATTGACCTGGCGATCAACGCCGGCGGCGAAGACAACGCCACCTGCGTCCTCATACGCGTTCGGCAGGAAAACGGCGAATCGCTTCTGGCCAGCGCGAACTGAGCCAGCCACACTCCCCCTCTGGTACACTCGTGTGTTTTGTTGTGCGGCCGGGCCGCACCCGAGGGACTCATGGAAATTAAAACTGTAGGAGTGATTGGTGCGGGCACCATGGGCAACGGCATCGCCCATGTCTTCGCGAAGAGCGGCTACGACGGTGGTACTGGTCGATGTGGAACAGCGCTTTCTGGATCGCGGGGTGGAGACCATCCGCAAGAACCTGGAGCGCGAAGTGGCCAAGGCGAAGATCACGGCCGAGCCGCGCGATGCGGCGCTGGCGCGCATCACAGCGACGGTGGAACGACCGCAGCGCTGGCCGATTGCGACTTCATCGTCGAGGCGGCGAGCGAGCGCTTCGAGATCAAGTCGGAGCTCTTTCGCGACTTGGACACGATGTGCCGGCCCGGAGGTGATTCTGTCGTCGAATACTTCGTCCATCTCGATCACTAAGCTGGCGGCGCTGACCAAGCGTCCCGACAAAGTGATCGGGATGCACTTCTTCAATCCGGTGCCGATGATGAAGCTGGTGGAAGTCATTCGCGGGCTGGCGACGTCGGACGAGACCTACGCAACGGTGAAGGCGCTGGCCGAGAAGCTGGAAAAGACGCCGGTCGAAGTGAACGACGCGCCGGGATTCGTCTCCAACCGCGTGCTGATGCCGCTGCTCAACGAGGCCATGTTCGCGGTGATGGAAGGCGTGGCCACGCCGCAGGCGGTGGACGAAGTCTTCAAGCTGGGGATGGCGCATCCGATGGGGCCGCTGACGCTGGCCGACTTCATCGGGCTCGACGTCTGCCTCGACATCATGCGGGTGATGCACGTCGGGCCTGGGCGATCCGAAGTACCGGCCGTGCCCGCTGCTGATCAAGATGGTGGACGCAGGCTGGCTGGGGCGAAAATCGGGGCGAGGGTTTTACCAATACTAGGAACTCATGACCGACAAGCTGGCCACCACCAATCCGTTGATTTACCTGTTCGCCGCGGGGTGTGGTGTCTTTTCCGGCTGGGTGAATCAGAGAGTGGACGACGCGCTGCTGACAGCGCTGTGCATGGTGGCCTTTGCCATGCTCATGGGCGTGTGGCAGCCGGAGCGTCCGTGGCGCTGGGTGCTGATCGTCTGGATCGGCGTCCCGCTGGTGATGGCCTACTACGCGTTCGTCGTGCGATGGCCGCACGATCGTGGGCAGGTTTACGGGGCCTTCCTGCAGATACTGGCGGCCAGCGCCGGGGGCTTCGGCGGCCACTTCATGCGCAGAATGATCGAGCACGTTTTTCTGACCAAGGGCGAGTAAATCGCCGGGGCCATTCAAATGGCGCAATGACTCGACCCCTTTGGCATAGCCGCGTGTTGGTTGGGTCTGAGCTTTCGTTGTGGGTGCTTTGCTTCCTCCTAAGGATTATTTGACCAACTCTTTCAACGTATTCTCCGCCTGTTCATGCAGGTCCGGTGGTGCGCCGTAAAGCACGCGGACGGTCCTGCCTGACCGGTCGAAGAGAAACATTGTTGGCACGGAGGTGATGTCGCCAAAGGCGGCTGCCGTTGGGGCATCGGCGATGGCCCACTTTAAGTCCGGGCTGAGCGAACTCACGGTGGAACGAATCTGGTCGTCAGGAGATTCGACGGCGAGTGCGACAACAGCAAGGTTGTCGCCGTATTTTCGCTTCAACTCGCCAAGCCACTGTAGCGTAGAGCGGCACGGCGGGCACCATGTAGCCCAGAACTCCACCAGCACTGCACGCCCAGCGAGTTGCTCTGTAGTGAGCGCATTTCCGGCAAGATCAGTCAATTTGAAGCCGGGAAGCGCAGTAATCTCGTGCACAGCACCCGTGGTCGTGGCGTGCTCCTGACTGACCACATCTTTCTTCCCCGCCAGGATGAGATCAATCATGCGGATGAGGTCGGCCTTGAACTTTGCCTGATTATCGGCATTTTTCCACGGAGCGTACCGGCCCGTGCCTTCCACTTCTCCGAAGTATCCAAAATCGCGAGGCACGGCCACCAGCACGTCGTCCACGAAGACCGCAGGATAACCTTTCACTCCATAACGATCGGCGAGCTTGGATGCGCCGAAGTTTTCGCTCACAAAAGTCACCCGTCCAGGATATTTCGCCGCAACTTCCTGCACCAGCAAACTTGCTGGATCGGAGATGTTTCAGGTGTAAGGCCAGCGCACCAGTGTGATGTCCACGGTCTTGCCGGATACGCGTTCGATCGCCGCAGCGGGCTTCTGCGCTGCATAATACGCGGGCAGTACCTGATCGACGACCACACTTGCGCCTCTCCATTCGTCCGCGGAAGGAGCGGAGCCGTCAGGGTGGGAAGTGTATGATTCGGCCCGGTCGAGAAAAAGCTGCGCGATCGAGTCGTCGCCCGACGAAGCAGCAAGCTTCTCGCGTTCGGCAGCCAAGTCCGTTTTGAGGGCGCGCTGTTTCGCGGCGTCGAGCGGTGGAGCATCCAGCATCCCGTAATGCCTCACCGCCTCCAGATACGCATAGAGAGCGCCAGCATAGAAACGCGATGCATCGAGTTCCTGTGCCAGCTTGATCTGCGAATTCAGGGCGATGAACCGGGTGTGCAAGTCGATCGATTTCGGCGGCTGAAACGCGGAATTCGTCTTTTGCTGGAGGCTCAATAGCTCCGGCAACAATGATCGCAACGGGAAAGCAGCCTGTTCCCCGGTGAATACCAGGGATGCGCAGAACGCCGCGAATTCAGCTTCACCCTCAGCCTCGCCGACATACAACAGGCCGTCCTTCGGCCCCTTGGCGACGGCAAACCCCTGACCGCCCTCCAGCAGAGGGATCGCCTTGCCTTGTGCAGCTTCCGCCAAGGCACGGACCGCAAGCGGAGACCGATTCCATGTCCGGGCGCGGAAGCCCTTGTCGAGCGCGGTGAGACGCAGGCTGGTTGCATTCCATTGTGACTGAAATGCTGCGAGGCCGCCCTTCTCCACCTCGGTTTTGTTTTCCATTCGGCGCGCGCCTTGCAGTAAGTCCTCGGCCTGTCCCAGCTTTTCGAGAGAGAGATAAAGTTGGCCGGCGTTCAAGGCTGCAGCTGCCGCATTGAGCGTGCCTTCCGCGATTGTTGCAATGGGCACGACGTCCTTGTCTGTAACCGGCTTATCTTTGATCGACTGCTGAAGACGCGCGAGCTCAGCCTTAATTTGCACGGCTGCTGCGTCTTCTGCGACGGCAGACAGGCTGAGCGTAACAAGCAGGATCAGCGTCATGACCAGCGGGTTCAAGGCGGTAAGATGTGGCTTCTGCATCGAATCTCTCGACTTTGAGACGAGCGGGCGGCAACAATGTAAGCGTGGCACGACGACTAATCTAGTGGATTTGCGGAGACTCCTGACAGGACAGGAAGGCACTCACGTTATTCGGTCGGAATGCCGTCCTCCTGTCCACGGCTAACGGCAACGATAACCGACGACGGCTAGGCCCTCAAACGGCCCTGTGTAGCTTCCGCTTTCCGGGCGTGTGACTGCGAAACAGCCGCGCGGTAGTCTTTTCTTCCCATTCCAGAAGCTCGGCATCGGCTTCCTGTAGCAAGCGGACAAAGGTCTCGCCCAGTGGCGACAGGCTGCGGTGTGCGAGGCGCACGATGCCGAAGTTGGCGCGGACCCAATCGGGCGCAGGTAGTGCGACCAGTTCGCCGCGCTCCACTTCGCCTGCCACCACGTTCAGGGGTAGAATGGCCACCGCATCCGACTCGAGGGCAACCGTCTTCATCATATACAGCGACTCGCAGGCTACCGATACCAGCGATTTCGTGCCCGACCCAGCCGTTCGCTGCACCCCCAGCAGGACCCCGGCCAGCTCTTTGAACATTGCGTTGTTGAACCGGGACGTGGTGACCAAAGGATAGTTCCAGGATTCCTCGACCGGGTCACTGTGTTTACTCTTCAGCAGCGGATGGCCGGCGCGCAGGACTAGATAACCCGTGTGGTTGTTCAGCTTTATAGTGTGCAGCTCCGGATCGCCCTCGACAATCGTAACGTCCATCACTCCCAGATCAAGCTCGCGCTTGCGGAGCAAGGGAAGTAGGCCGGCGAAGTTGTCGTTGACGACGCTGATACGCACTTGGGGGTGTTCTCGCAGCAGGCGGCCGATGGCGCGATCGACAAACATGTTGGAGGGATAGGTGCCGACGCCGATGCGCAGTTCACCCTTCTCTAGACCCTTCAGCAAGTCCATTTCGCGGCCCAGGTCAGCGGCCCGCGACATCACTTCCTTGGCGTGTTCGAGAAACAGGGCACCCGCAGCGGTGGGTTCGGCGCCGTTCGAAGTGCGGTCAAACAGGTGTGTGCCGGCGCGCTGTTCGAGCTCTTGAATGGCGCGAGACACCGCCGGCTGCGAAAGGTGGACGGCGCGGGCGGCGCGGGCGAAGTTGCGGTGCTCCGCCAGCGCCAGGGCACAGCGCAGGAGACGCAAGTCAAACTCCATGCGCGCAGATTATCAGCATTGATGCGAAAAAAGCATTGGACGCATGAGGTGACATCGACTAACCTCATCTCACTTTTCTTGTACGGTCAAAAAGCGTCTACTACTTGAACGGCAGGGCCACTTCAGCCGCACTGATACTGTGGAACGCGGCGCACGGAAGCTTGATCAGGATGGCGGCTTCGTTAATGGTGTGGGTAATCTGCGACCCGAAGGACAGGTCGTTACCCCTGCATACATTGATGAACGACTGATCGCGGGGATTTCCTCTGCGTGAAAGTATTGCGCTCTCCGTTGGTCCGCATGGCCGGCCCAGAGCTGCGAGTTCTGCACCGCAAGCAAGGCCCTTCGGGGGGAGGGCTGACTTGATTGGCAGAAGCAGGGAGGGCGCATCTCGAGACGCGCTCTCCCTTTGAAGCGCCTGAAGATCGAGAACATGAAATTCGCTGTACCAAGTGGGCTGTTACCCTCGAACAGCACTTGTCAACTTACGGGAGGCTCCATGAAGACAAGCAGAACGATTCCGTGGCTGGTCAGCCTATGGTTGCTGGCTGCCGCCATGCCACTGACAGCGCAACAGAAGAAGCCGAACATTCTCGTGATCTTTGGCGATGACGTGGGCTACTTCAACATCAGCGCCTACAACCTGGGCATGATGGGTTACAAGACGCCCAACATCGACCGTATCGCCCACGAAGGCGCGCTGTTCACCGACTACTACGCGCAGCAGAGCTGCACCGCCGGCCGCGCGGCGTTCATCACCGGACAAAGCCCGATCCGCACCGGCCTGCTCAAGGTCGGCCTGCCGGGTTCGAAGCTCGGGCTGCAAAAAGAAGATCCCGACGATTGCCGAACTGCTCAAGCCGCAGGGCTACATGACCTTCCAGAACGGCAAGAACCATCTGGGCGATCGCAACGAGTTCCTGCCCACGGTGCACGGCTTCGACGAGTTCTTCGGCAACTTCTATCACCTGAACGCCGAAGAAGAGCCGGAGAACGTGGACTATCCGAAGAACCCCACGCTTCCGCGCGGAGTTTGGCCCGCGCGGCGTGTTCAAGTGCAAAGCCACGGCCACCGACAATCCCGCTCCGTCCGATCCGCGCTTTGGTCCGTGGGGCAAGCAGGCCTGCGAAGACACCGGCCCGCTGACCAAGAAGCGCATGGAAACCGCCGACGACGAGTTCCTGGCGGCGACGCTGGAGGACATGGACCGCTCGGTGAAGGCGGGCAAGCCGTTCTTCATCTGGCACAACACCACCCGCATGCACATCTGGACGCACCTGCCGCCGAAATATGCGGCCATGGAAAACGAGAAGGGCCTCTATGGCGCGGGCATGACTCAGCTTGACGACAACATCGGCGTATTGCTGAAGAAGCTCGACGACCTCGGCATTGCCGACAACACCATCGTCATCTTCACCAGCGACAACGGCGCGGAAGTGATGAGCTGGCCCGACGGTGGCACCACTCCTTTCCATGGCGAGAAGAACACGAGCTGGGAAGGCGGATATCGCGTGCCGTTTGTCATCCGCTGGCCGGGCGTGATCAAGCCGGGGACGATGATCAACGACATCGCCGCGCATGAAGACTGGGCCACCACGCTTCTGGCCGCGGCGGGCGTACCCGACGTCAAAGAGAAGTTGTTGACCGGCTACCAGGCCGGCGACATGACCTACAAGGTGCACCTGGATGGCTACAACCTGATGCCGTACCTGAAGGGCGAGACGCAGACGTGGTCCGCGGCGCGAGTTCCTCTACTGGACCGACGACGGCGAGCTCGCCGCCTTGCGTTACGACCGGTGGAAGGCGATGTTCCTGGAGCAGCCCGCGCACGGCTTCTCCGTTTGGGAGACGCCTTTCGTTTCTTTACGTGTTCCCAAGCTGTTCGACCTCCACGCCGATCCGTTCGAGCGGGCCGAGATGGAATCGATCGACTATTCGCACTGGCGGATCGACCGCATCTACCTGCTGACGCCGGCACAGGCCTATGTCGGGCAATGGCTGAGCAGCTTCAAGCAATTTCCGCCGCGGCAGAAGCCGGCCAGCTTCAACCTCGATCAGGTCATGCAGCAGATGATGGAAACTTCGGACTAGGTAGTCGCTCCAAGTCAGGAACGCTACGATGCGTTCGTCGACCTGCGGGGCAGGGGGTGCTTATCAACCCTGCCCCGATTTTCTGGAATGAGTTCTTCCCATAAGCAAAAGCAAAGGCGCGATCGCTCGCGCCTTTCACTGACCACTATCCACTAATCACTAGCCACTGGTTTCAGTCGTGCACGCCGTCCATGAACGCCCGCAGCTTGCGCGAGCGCGAGGGATGACGCAGTTTGCGCAGCGCCTTGGCCTCGATCTGGCGGATGCGCTCGCGAGTGACCGCGAACGACTGGCCAACCTCTTCCAGCGTGTGCTCGGAGCCGTCTTCCAGCCCGAAGCGCATCTTGATGACCTTCTCCTCGCGGGCGGTCAGCGAACGCAGCACGTTCGACGTCTGCTCCTTGAGGTTGACGTTGATCACCGCTTCGGCCGGCGAAACCACGGCGCGATCTTCGATGAAGTCGCCGAGGTGGGAATCTTCTTCCTCGCCGATGGGCGTCTCCAGCGAAATCGGCTCCTGCGCGATCTTGAGCACCTTGCGCACCTTGGCCACCGGGATGTCCATGCGCTTGGCGATCTCTTCCGAGGTAGGCTCGCGGCCAAGCTCCTGCACCAGTTGCCGCGAGGTGCGGATGAGCTTGTTGATGGTCTCGATCATGTGCACCGGAATACGGATGGTGCGCGCCTGGTCGGCAATGGCGCGGGTGATCGCCTGCCGGATCCACCACGTCGCATAGGTCGAGAACTTGTAGCCGCGGCGGTATTCGAACTTGTCCACCGCCTTCATCAGGCCGATATTGCCTTCCTGAATGAGGTCGAGGAACTGCAGTCCGCGGTTAGTGTACTTCTTCGCGATCGATACCACCAGGCGCAGGTTGGCCTCGATCAGTTCGCGCTTGGCGTACTCGGCATCGACGTCGCCCTGCACGATTTCGCGCTGGGTGCGCTTGAGTTCGGCAAAAGTAGCGCCGGCGTCGACCTCCATGCGCTCCAGGTCGGCACGAATGCCGCGCACCTGCTTGCGCAACTCCTTCTTCTGCTCGTCGGAGCGGGTGGCCTCGGCGCGCTTCTCGAAATTGACGGCCTGCTTGTCGAGCCCGCGCATGCTGTCAACGGTCTTGTTGACGCGATCGATCAGCCGCTTGCGCTCGTTGTTAGTGAAACCCAGCTTGCGGATGACGCGAGAGATGCCGACCTGCTCGCGGCCCAGTGCCCAGCGCGTCTTGCGGTGCAGGCGCGCATTCTTCTTGGGCAGGATGCCGGCCAGCTTCTCCACCAACTGCTCTGATTTCTTGTAATGCTTGTTCAGTTCGTCAACTTTGCCGGTGATGTCCTTCAGCCGGTTGAGCAGCACCTCTTCGGTGATCTCATCCTCGTCGAACAGCACCACTTCCTTGATGGAGCGCACGCCGCGCTTGAGGTCCTCGCCCATGGCGATGATCTCGCGGATAACGATGGGCGAACGCGACAGCGCCTTGAGCACGCGCAACTGGCCGCGCTCGATACGCTTGGCGATTTCCACTTCGCCTTCGCGGGTGAGCAGCGGAACCGTGCCCATCTCGCGCAGGTACATGCGAACCGGATCGTTGGTCTTCTCGAGAGCGCCCGGGAGTAAGGTCGAGCTCGACGTCTTCGCCGGCTTCGATGTCGCCCTTTTCAAACTTGTCGAGAGAGCTGGGAGATTTCGGTCCCTCCAGAACGTCGATGCCCTGAGTCCCAATCGTGGTCATCAGGTCATCAAGGTCTTCGGGAGAGTGCACATCGTGCGGGATCAGGTCGTTGACCTCATCATAGGTGAGGTAACCCTTTTCTTTCCCCACATCGATCAATTTCTTGATGTCATCAAACTTATCGTCTAAAGCCAAAGCGGATGTCCTCGGCGCCTTTTGCGAGACGCTCTTGCTTGTTGCACACTACGGCGGGAGTCGTACGGGAGTACCGGCGTACGCGGAAACTTATAGATTTTAGCACACTTAGGGCCCGCCACCCTAGTGCTTTTAGCGCCTGCGGCGATTGCCGACGTGGTCCACCAGTGACCACACAAATGCGCGATATATGTTGGATGTCCCCGAAGTTCTATTCGTTGCAGGGACTTATGGCGGCACCACGGTATTCGACAGAAGTCCTGCTGAGCCGAAGTAAGGCTTTTTAAAACAATAAGTTACGTAGAGCCATCGCCCACGGCAGTCATCGCTCTCCGCAGCCGGACGCGCTCCTGCAGCAGCCGGGCCGAAGCGGCGGGATCGTTACGGCGCTCGGCTTCCTTGAGCTGGTGCTGCAGGTCGTCGAGCCGGCGAAGAATCGCTCGTTTGCGCAGCGAGCGCACTGCGTTCTCCAGCAGTTCTGGCGTGAGCTCTTCGTGGTCCTCCATCAGCACGGCAGCTATCAGACGGCGCGCTTGGTCGTCGAGTGGCAGCGACATGGGTTCAAGCCCCTGTTCGTGGGCCGTGAGCAGCGCGTCGATGAGGGGCTGGGAAGCGAAGCCTTCATGCAGCCGCTCCTGCGTCAGGAAGAAATGCGCCTGTCTTGCCGGCTCGAAATCGGGGTCCTGGCCTTCCCGCGCAGACTGGGGAGCATGCGCGAGATCGCGGCTGGCCAATGCGCGGACCAGCACCCGCTCGGCATCGGCGAGTTGCTCCGCCGCGGGAGCACTGACGCGCGCCGCGGAACGCGCCGTCGCGGCGTGGCGCAGTTCCTGACGTAGCACCGACGACTCGATACCAAGCCGGTGCGAAATCTCATTGGCCATCTCATCACGCACGATGCGGCTCGGCACCCGCTGGATGTGCGGCAGCAGATAGTTCAGCGCCTTCACTTTACCTTCAGGAGTACGCACGGCATGCAGCGCGCGGGCTCGCTCGATCAGGTAATCGAAATACTTCTGCGATTGTGCGAGCGCTTCGCCGTATGCTTTCACGCCTTTCCGTCGAACGAAGAGGTCGGGGTCAAAGCCGGCTTCGAGCGTGAGCACCTTGATCTCGAAGTCTTCGCTGACCAGCAGCGCCAGCGAGCGTTCGGCCGCGGCTGCCCCGGCGGTGTCGGGATCGAAGTTCACGACAATCTTCTTGCTGAACCGCCCCAGCAGCCGTGCCTGCGCCTCCGTGAACGCCGTCCCTGAGCTGGCGATGACGTTGTGCAATCCCGCGGCATACACGGTGATGCAGTCCATCTGGCCTTCGACGAGGATGGCGTAGTCGAGCTTGCGAATCGCCTCCTTCGCCTTGTCGAGATTGAACAGCACCCGCGACTTGGAATAGATCGGCGTCTCCGGCGAGTTGAGATATTTCGGTCCCGACTTCTCGTCCGTCGCCAGGGTGCGCCCCGTGAAGGCGATGACCTTGCCTTGCTCGGTGCAGATGGGAAACATCACGCGGTTGCGAAACTTGGAGTAGAGCGACGTCTTCTGCTGCGCCGCCTCATCGTCGCCCTTGTCCTTCCACGAGAACAGGCCCGACTCGCGCATGATTTCTTCGTCGAACTGCCCGCGCAGGGCGTCGCGCAGAAGAAAGCCGGATTCGGGCGCAAACCCAATGCGAAACTCCGCGATGGTCTCGGCGGTCAGCCCGCGCGTGTGCAGGTATTCGCGCGCGTGCGCCGCCTCGGGGCGCTTGAATTGCTCCTGAAAAAAGGCACACGCACGCTCGTGGATGTCGAGCAATCCTCCGCGGTGCCTTGCCGCGCGCGCCTCTTCCGGCGAAGAGTAGGTGACCTTGGGCATCGGGATGCCGAGCTTTTCGGCCACCATGCGCACGGCTTCGGGGAAGGTGATGTTTTCGATCTTCTGAATGAAGGTGAAGACGTCGCCGCCCGCATTGCAGCCGAAGCAGTGGAAGAACTGGTTGCCGGCGTGGACGGAGAACGAGGCCGTCTTTTCCTGATGGAAGGGACACAGCCCGGAGTAGTTCTGCGCGCCGGCTTTGCGCAGCTTGACGTACTCGCCCACGATGCGGACGATGTCGGCCTGCTGCTTCACGGTCGCGGCGAAATCCCCGGGTTGGGCCATGTCAATAGTGTGCCGGAAACGCGAGACGGTCGCATCTGGATTCATCGCTCGCATGGTGGATTGCCTGTGGAATACCGAACCCGAACTCCAAGTTGGGTCGCGCTGGCCTTCAGGCCAACACCCCTGAGGAAATCGCTGCGAAGAAGTGTACCTTTTCCCTGCAGCCTCTTCAGACCCCATGACGCAAAAGTCGGGTTATAATCTTCGCCACTTACCATGTCCCTCACTGCCGGAACGATCTTAGCGCAGTATGAAATCCGCTCTCCGCTGGGTGCTGGCGGAATGGGCGAAGTTTACCGCGCCCACGACACTCGCCTTGACCGCGACGTGGCCATCAAGGTCTTGCCCGAATATCTCACCTCCGATCCCGAACGCCTGCGTCGCTTCGAGCAGGAAGCCCGCGCCATGGCAGCTCTCAATCATCCCAACATTCTTGCCGTGTACCAGATGGCGACCGACAACGGCATTTCGTACCTCGTTGAAGAGTTGCTCGACGGCGAGACCCTGCGTGAGCGCCTGCGGCGCGGACCGATTCCTCTGCGCAAAATGATCGACTAGCGGTGCAGATTGCGCACGGCCTGGCGGCGGCGCACGACAAAGGCATCGTGCACCGCGACCTGAAGCCCGAGAACCTGTTCATCACCAAGGATGGACGGGTTAAGATTCTCGACTTCGGTTTGGCGCGCTAGTTCCGTCAAAACAAGCTTCGGGAGAAGAGGCCACGGCGACGCAACCGACCGAGCCGGGGCAGGTGTTGGGTACCGCGGGCTACATGTCTCCGGAGCAGGTACGCGGCAAGACCGTCGATCACCGCACCGACATCTTCGCCTTCGGCACAGTTCTCTACGAGATGATCGCGGGCAAGCAGCCATTCCGTAAACCAACCTCGGCGGAAACCATGACCGCCATTCTGAACGAAGACCCGCCCTCGCTCTCGCAGATTTGCGCCAGCACGCCATCCGGCTTGCAGCGAGTCGTTCATCGCTGCCTGGAAAAGAATCCCGAGCAGCGCTTTCATTCGGCGCACGACCTGGCCTTCGCGCTGGAGGCATTGTCCGAATCGGGCATCTCGCCGCCCAGTGCAGCTCGCTCGCAAGTGGGAGCGCAGCCTAACCGCTTGCGGATTGCAGCGGCGGCAGTTGTGCTCCTCGTCGCGCTGGCGATTGGCTCGGGATGGTGGGCCTGGGCACATAGACCATCTGAGAAGCATGAGGCAGTGCAGCGGCAGCTTACTGCCAGCACTTCCGACAACCCTGTGACCAGCGCCGCGATCTCCCACGACGGAAGGTACCTCGCGTTGTCGGATAACGGCGGCATTGCGATCCAGGAAATCGAGAATGGGGAGACCCACAGGCTGCCGGGCACGACTCGAACCGATGTCAAGGCATGGTATCCCGATGGACTACACCTCCTGGTTCTGGACGACAAGTATGATCTGTCAACCCTGTTTGTTGCTTCCGGAGAAAAGCGCAAGCTTGCGTCCCATGTGTTTGATGCTGCCCTCTCTTCCGACGGGTCGCAGATTGCGTTTTTCCGTGAATCGAATCCTAATGAATTGTGGACCATGCCGGAGGAAGGAGGAGAACCGCAGGTACGGTTCGCCCTCGGCAACGACGAATTGTATCAAGCTGCGGCCTGGTCCCCAGACGGCAAATCGATCGTATATATTCGATATTCCAACGGAATCAATGCGACCGCCACGCTCGAAATAAGGGACTTGGCCGACGGAAAATCACGAGCACTTCTTGCCGACCCTCTTTTGGAGACCGGCGGCAACGGCTGTGTCCTCTGGCTTCCAGACGGTCGCATCCTCTTCGAAATTTTCAAGGAGGAGGGCCCGATTCAGTCTGACTTGTGGGCCCTTTCTTTGGACTCAAGCGGTGCCGTTGCCGGAAAGCCCGCCCGCCTTACGAACACGACTGGCACGTTCATTAACTCGTTGAGTGCAAGCGCAAACGGGAAGAGCCTGGCGATTCTGTTCCAACGCGTACCGTTTTCGATATTCGTTGCCGAGTTGAACAGTGCAGGCGACAAACTGGAACACCCGGCGCGCCTCACCAACGATTCGTGGAGCAATTATCCAAGGTCGTGGACGCCAGACAGCCAGACACTGTTTTACGATTCAATTCGCCGCAATCGAGGCATTTACAAGCGCAGCTTGTCGCCGGGCACGGAAGCCGAAATACTCGCAGGGCCCGCGGAGTATGAAATGTGGGGCCTAAGTCCGGATGGCATGTGGTACATCGTAACGGCCAGCCCAGGAGTAACGGGCACATGGCGATTACTCCGGGTTCCCGTTGCTGGCGGCACACCCGAATTGATACTTACACCTGCCGGCGTAGCTGAGGTGCATTGTGCACCTGCCGGCTCCCGCGCCTGCGTTCTTTCAGAGAGTACCGGGAAACAAATGACCTTTTCCACCGTTGACCCGGTTCGTGGCCGGCTGCAGGAAATTGCGAAGGTGAAAACAGGGGCGCACTCAGCGCGCGTTGGAGGCTGTCTCCCGACGGAAGCAAGATCGCCCTAGTTGAAAACCTCAGTGACAACGTGCAGATATTGAATATTCAGGGCAAGGAAATTCAGGTGATTCATCCCGCGCCCGCGGAGAAAGGTCTTCAGACGGCAGTGTGGTCGGCGGATGGCAAACGGTTTTACTTGTCTGCAATCCCCGACTACCGGGGCCGACTCCTCGAAATGGACGTCGAAGGCAAGACCAGGCTCCTTCTCGAAAACCCCGGGGGTTGGATAGGGTATCCAACTCCGTCGCCAGACGGAAAGCGAATCTCCTATACCTACGAAGTCAACGAATCAAACGTGACGCTCCTCGAACATTTCTAACTGCCTGTTGCCGAGTCGTCGGTGGGGCATAAGACTCCGAACCTGCCCGGTCTTTTTCCGGTTTTGAGGATGGAAGCACCATGCTTCAGAGCCCGTTACGAAACTCGGCATGGATAGACGATGGTGGTGGCCCACACAACCCTTCCCACTCCCAGACATCATTGTGAGGGTGCCCCATCTATGACAACCCTGCCCCGCGTCAAGGGCTTTTTGAGCGCACTCCGCCGCGCGAGCTTTTCCGAGCGCCATTTCGCTCTATTGGAAAAATCCCGGTGTGTTCTGCCGTGAGACTCTGCTTTGCCGACCAAGGCCCGTTTCCTGAATCTCTCGATGGAACCCAGGTTCCACCAACCATCTATTCGGTCATTCCACCATGATTCCTACTTCGAACTCCCTCGCCCACCGAGGGAGGCCGGGCGCCTATTCATTCCAGCGGGGATCCAACTTCACCCCATGGGGCACCGCAGGCTGCCCGGCATGCGAACCGGACTCGATCCTCGCCCCCGGCTTGAGTTCCCAACTTCCACATCCACCACAACCGCACCGCCAGCTTGCGGGCGATCGCCACCGCCGCAATCGAGCGGTTCTTCTTCATCGCCAGCCGCACATACTGCCGCCGCCACTCGGCGTCGAAACGCACCGCGGTGTGCGCCGCTTCCGTCAGCAACCCACGCAACACCGCGTTGCCTTGTTTCGTGAGGTGTCCCAGCCGCTGCCGCTCTCCCGAGCTGCGCTCGCTGGGAATCAACCCCAGATAGCTGGCCACCTGGCGGCTGCTCTGAAAACGCGTCGGATCCAGGATGGTCAGCACGTACAGCAGTCCCACGATGGGACCCACCCCGTGCTGGGTGCGCAAGCGCCGCACCTCCGGCCGCGCTTCGGCCTCCCGTTCCACTGCCCGATCCAGTTCCGCAATGCGCCGGTTCAGATCCTCCAGCAGCACCAGCAGGTCCGCACGCGCCGTCGCCGCCCAAGGCATTAGTTCCAGCCCCAGCAACTGCTCCCGTCCCGACTTCGTCCACAGCGCCCGCTTCTTGCGTAACCCCTCGTTCAGGGCGATGGCCTGCAACTGGTTCATCACCCGCGTCCGCATCTGCACCAACCGGTGACGATGCAGCACCAGCCGCCGCACATCGCGTTCCGCCGGCGTGGGCATGTGGATGCGCATCTTCTCCAGCCGCCCGTCGCTGAGTAACTCCAGCAGCAACTCGGCGTCGCGCCGGTCGGTCTTCTGCTTGCGCGTCGCCGCCGCCCGTACCTGCGCCGGATCGGCCACCCACAACTCGATCCCGCATTCTGCCAGTAGCCGCTCGAACCAGCGCGCGTGCCCCGTCGCCTCCATCCCCACACGCACCACTTGCCCGTGCAGCCCGCGATAGTAGGTTTGGGCCTCGCCGTCGTGCTTCAGTTCGCGCTCGCCGCACTCTCCGGTTTCCCTGTTCTTCCACCCAATCATCTGCGCGCTCGGGTGAAAATCGCAGCCTATAATGATCATCGCGTCGACTCCTTCCTCCCGAGCCTTGGTCGTCTTCCCGCCTCCAATTTACTCGCCGGCAGGAGTCGACGTTGTCATGAAATCATTCAAGGGCGCGAAGCGACCTCGCGTGGGGGTCTTCGTCCGGGCCGCGACGAACATTCCCCGGGTGGCCCACATATCCCTTCCTCTGGGATATGTAGGAAATCCGAGCCCGTAGAGCGTCATCTGTGTGAGCCGTGCACGTCAGCGCGCGGTGCTCGGCCTCTCAACATTCCCGAGCCCGCTTCAGCCGGCGCCACTCGAAACGGCTGTTTACCTGGTTACCAAAGATCGCTACGTTGGTTACTTTCGTTCCGTAGCCAGCCTGATTTCACTTGCTTTCCATTGCGCCGGCTCATATAACCGGGATCGTGAGGTCAGGGCGGTTGTGTCTCTGGCCGGTCGTGCCCAGGCGCGAAGTAGCCCTGGTTCTTTGAAAGGTATGTGATCGAAGGCACCGCCCTTGGCTTTCCGTCGGCGCGCGCGCCGCCTTCCCCGAGCATATTTGTATGACTTGTATGACTCATTTGGGTATGAAAAGTATGACTTGTATGGCATCTGGGTGTATGAAAAGTATGGAATGTATGATAACTTTCGCGGCCAAAACGCCGAATTTTCGCCGCTAAGTCCCACGCGCTCACATGGATACGTATAAATACCATTAGAATCAATGGCTTGCGAACAAATTTCCGCTAAACCATTGATTCTAAACAGGCGGGCGAATGAAAGTATTGAAAAGTGATATATCTGGCTATATCACTACAACTCAGAGAGGCGGACTTTGAGACCTAAATTCCCGACCCGACGATCAAGATCGGCGACGTGGGCTTGCTGGAGCCGGCCTCGTCTTCCAGCGTAACCGCAAACGCCTTCGCCACCACACCCTCAGACATCGCATGGTCGGTCATCATCGCGTTGCCCTTTGCGTCGGGCTTGAACATCCCGGCCGGCATGGGAGCGCCTTCCATCGGGATGAGCCACAACTCGTACGCTTTCCCCGGGGGTGCGGGAGCAAGGCCGCTGGCCATCAGCATGAGTCGCTTCTGCGACGGGCTATAGATGGCGGTCGCGTGCGGCTTGCGAGGCTCCGACTGCGGGTTCAGTGAGACCTGCACGACGTCAGGCGCCGTCAACAGACGCAGATGCTCCTCTGTCTGCTGCAGCTGAGCGCTGGTGCTCTTATAAAGGACTGCGAGGCTGGCAAGGTTATGCTGCAGTGCATCGTTCTTCTGCCACAGGGTACCCGCCCAAACGAGCAGCCCGAGCGCTAATAGGGCTGGAACCAGCGCCCAATTCAATCCGCGGCGCCGGACCTGGAACGGGGACCTCGCCGACACGCCGCGCGGCTCGGCGGCCACGGCACGCATCAGGCTCTCCTTACTGCGCGCGGGAGGACGAGGCCCAGAGCTCTCCAGCGCCAGCAGGCTCAGATCGCCGCGCAGCGCCTGCACCTCGCGGCGGCAGGCGGCGCAGCTCTCCAGGTGCTGCTCCAGCTCCTGACGGTCGCTGCCAGCCATTTCCTCGAGCGCATACAGCGGGAGGTCGTCGGCGAATTGTTCGTGCGTCTTCATGCCTTCTTCAACTGGCAAACCTTGCCCTCAACAATTGCAGCCCGGTGCGGATTCGGGTCTTGATGGTGCCGAGAGGTTCTCCCGTTTTCTCCGCAATTTCCGTGTGCGTGAGCCCCTCGAAAAACGCCATCTCCATCGCCGTGCGCTGGTCCGGACTCAGCTCCTTCATCACCACCCGCACCTTTTCAATCACCAGCGAACGCTCGGTTTCATCGCGTAAATCGGTAGCACTGGCGATCACACAATCCTCAATGTCGCTCTCCGGCCGCCTCCTCCGCAACCGATCAATCGAGCGGTGCCGGGCAATCACCGCCAGCCATGCCGCCAGGCTGCCGCGGCTGCTGTCGAAGGCGTCGGGCTTGCGCCAGAGCTGCAGAAAGATGTCCTGCAGCAGGTCTTCGGCGGCTCCGGTGTCCTGCAGGATGCGTAGGGCCACGCCATACACCACGCCGGAGTAACGGTCATAGAGCTCCGACAGCGCATGCTGGTCACCGGCACGGATGCGGGCTACCAGCCGCATGTCGTCGCCGGAGTCAGTCCGGGCTCCGGGGCTCTTGTCCATCGGCTCCAATATTAATACGAGGCGATGCCGCCGGACAGATTGCCGCCGGGATGAGGCCAGCGCTGCTACTCCCAGCGCAAGCTGTCGACCGGATCGAGCCGGGCAGCGCGTGCCGCCGGCATCGTCCCGAATATCACTCCAATCAGCGACGACACCAACAGAGCAATCACCACCGACAAGCCTGAGATGGGAATGTGGTAGCTCGTCAGCACGCGCACAGAGATAGGCAACGCCATGCCGATGACGATACCCACAACTCCTCCGATGAGCGAGATCAGTACGGCCTCGGTGAGGAACTGGGTACGAATTTCCGCGCTGGTGGCGCCCACGGCCTTGCGCACACCAATCTCCTTGATGCGCGAGTTCACGGTGGCCAGCATGATGTTCATGATGCCCACGCCGCTGACCAGCAGAGTCAGCACGGATATCAGCAGGAGAATTGTCGTGAGAGCATTGGCGATGCGGCCGGCGACGGCCAGCAGCTCCGTCAGGTTGTCAACCTTATACACCGATTCCGGCCGGTGGCGCGATTGCAGGATTTTGCCGATCTTCTCGGACGCGGCCGGAATGTCGGAGGGATCGGCCACCGAGAAGTAAAGCTGCTTCACGGCGTCCGTCGCCGTGAAAAATCGCGCCACGGTATATGGGATAAGGATGCTGTCGTCCGTGATCTCCGACTGCCCGAAAGTTTCGACCCGCTCACGAAACGTTCCCACCACCACGAAGGGCAGGCCACTGAGTTTGATGACCTGTCCCAGCGCGGCCTCAGTCGAGCCGTACATCGTGTTGGCCAGTGTCTGCGTGATCACCGCCACCTTGCCGCGGGTCTGAGTGTCGCTGTCTTCGAGGAACCGGCCGGTGAGGGTTTCTAGGTTGCGGACCCAGTAGTATTCCGCCGACACGCCCATAACAAGTACGTCGCGCTCCTGGCCACCGGGCACAGTAATGCGTTGGTGCAACTCGATGATGGGAGACGAAGCCGCGATGTTCGGCACCTGCTGGCGGATGGCGTTCAGGTCATCGATGGTCATGTAGTCGTTGGCAGCCTCGGCGCTGTAAATGGCCCCGCCCTCATAAGAGGCAAAAATCATGTTGGCGCCAATGGACTGAATCTGCTGCAACACGTATTGCTTGCCGGTCAGACCGATGGTGACAACCAGGATCAGCGAGGCGGTACCGATGACCATGCCCAACGCCGTCAGCGTGAAGCGCACTTTGTTACTGCGGAACGTTTCGAGGGCGACATGAATGGTCTCGCCCAGAACCAGCTTGGGATAGCGACGTTCGCGTTTGCCGTTGTTTGCCATGCGTACGGTGCTTAGACTAATCCTTGTGCCGCGCGGCTTCAACGACGCGGTTGCTCAGGGCGCCGGATATGCCACGACGTTCGCTGGGATATCATCAGGTTGCGCGACGCCCGGGGTGCCGCCGCCGGTTTCCATGTCATCATCGCTCACCAGCTCGCGATTTATGCAGATTGCAGCATGCGCAGCCCTGCTTGTGGCGGCAATTACAGCCAGCGCGCAGCAGAACGTGGGCGAGTTGTTCTCGACCGACGCCAGCGTAAAAGGCGCCGTCGTGCTGGCCAACTCGGGAACCAAGGTTATGAGCGGATCATCGATTTCCGCCGGCGAGCAGACAGCCACACTCAAACTGGAACGCGGCGGCAGCATGTTGATCTGCCCCAACACCAGCTTGGCCGTAACCACGTCGCAAAACGGCCGCCAGATGATGTTCAGCATGAATACGGGCGACCTGGAGATGGATTACCCCATCGGAGCCGCCTCCGACAACCTGCTGACACCCGACTTCCGGCTGCTGATGCCGGGGCCCGGTCGCCTGCACCTTGCGGTGCGAGTAAATTCCAAGGGCGACACCTGCGTACAGTCGCTGGCGGGAAACTCTTCGGCAGTCATCGTCTCGGAAGGCATGGGCGACTCGTCGTACCAGGTCAAGCCCAACGAGGCGGTCATCTTCAACGGCGGACGTATCAGTGGTGCCCTGCCGACGCGCGAAAATTGCGGATGCCCTGCCCCTCCACCGGCGCAGGTAGCCAAAGTCGAGCCGCCACCTCCGCCACCGCAAACCAAAGCCGAACAGCCCGAGGCTAGTCCTGCTGAGCCGCAAACCCACATGGTGGTGGACGCGCCCTTCATCTATCGCGCCAGCGACCCGGTGGACATCACCGAGAACGTCGCTCATCTGAAAATGGAGAGCAAGCCGATGGATCTCGGGCCGATGGTGGTGCTGCCTCCCTCCGCGGCGGCAAAGAACACGAAGCCTACCAAGACGGAAGCCGCAGCGAGTGGCCAGAAACCATCTCAGGAGAAGCATGGCTTCTTCGCCAAACTCGGGGCGTTCTTCTCGGGTCTGTTTCACTGAGACCAACACGTTCGGTGGTAAACTAACCCTCTCGCATGCAAGAACAGCCACGCTCGCGCTTCTTCCTCTGGGTACTGCTGGGCGGTGGCGCGTTCTTTCTCTTTCTCCTGGCGATCTTCGCGCTGGTCTACTTCACGGCGCGCACTCAGCAGAACGACTCCTTCGCCGGCTTCGGCGACAAAATCGCCGTAGTGGACCTCGAGGGCGTCATCCTCTCCCCCAAGGATATGGTGGAGCAGTTGCGCAAGTACGGTGATGACAGCTCCATTAAGGCGATCATCATCCACGTCAATTCGCCGGGCGGCGGCGCAGCTGCATCCGAGGAAATTTACCGTGAGGTGCTGCGCATCCGCGACGTAAAGAAGAAGCGGATCGTGGCATCGATTGAGACTGTGGGCGCCAGCGGTGCGTATTACGTTTCGTCGGCGACCAACAAAATCTTCGCTGACAACGCATCCATCGTTGGCTCTATCGGCGTAATTGCAGAGTGGTACAACTATGAAGAACTCCTGAAGTGGGCCAAGCTGCAGGCGATCGTGCTCAAGGCCGGAGAGTTCAAGGACACTGGCTCGCCAGTGCGTCCAATGACCCCAGCCGAACGCGCCTACATGCAAGGTCTCATCGATAATATGCACACCCAGTTCATCCAGTCGGTGGCCGCCGGACGGCACATGAAGGTAGAGGAGATACAGCCTCTGGCCGACGGCAAGGTGTGGACCGGCGAGCAGGCCATGCCGCTGAAGCTGATTGACCAGATCGGGGATTTTCGCGCCGCTGTCGAAGATACGGCTAAGTCTGTGGGAATTAAGGGTGAACCCAGCATCGTCCGCCCTGACAAGGACCGCAAAAGCGTCCTGGATCTGCTGTTTGGCGACGTTTCCGAGTACCTGCCCGACCCGGCCAAGTTGATGCAGACCAATGCCGGATTTTACTACTTATGGAAGTAACCGCCACACGGTGGAGTGCTGCGCGGAAGTCTAACAATAATTTGGACTTGCCAACATTGCAGGAAATTTGAGACTATCCCAAATGTGCGGGTCGCCATCACCGCACGGGGGCGAAACCGATGACTAAGGCCGATCTGATCGATGAAGTGTCCCGCCTGGCGGAATTGACCCGCAAGGACAGCGAAGTCATTGTGGAGACCATTTTTGAAAGCGTAGTGCGCTCCTTGCGCGCGGGCGACAAGATAGAGATTCGCGGCTTCGGCAGCTTTCGCACCCGACAGCGAAAGTCCCGCGTGGGCCGCAATCCCAAGACCGGCGACCGCGTCGAAGTTCCCGCCAAGAAGATCCCGTTCTTCAAGCCCAGCAAGGAGTTGAAGGACCTCGTGAACAGCTTCGTCGAAGCTGCGGCGCCCGCTCCAGCGCCCGAAGGCGGCGAGCACCACTCCTAGTACCGAAATTGGATTTGAGTGTAATGACGGGCCCAGCCCCTGTGGCTGGGTTTTCTGCGTGAGCTTACTCGGCGCGCACGCCAATCACCGCCATCATCCGCCCGGTCTTGCCGAATTCTGCCCGGTGCGAGAAGAAGCGCTTGGTGTCACACGCGGTGCAGCCGTCGATGACGGAGACGTGCTCTTTGCTAACACCCGCGCCTTCAAGCTGGCGCTGATTGGCCGCCACCAGGTCGAGATGAATCTCCGGCCCGAGGTCACCATGTCCAGGTGCGCGCTGGTTCAGAAACAGCATTGGATACTTGATGTGAATGGCATTCGAGTCGAACACCTCTTCAAACAATTCGCTCGCGTATGTGAACTGCGACTCGAACTCGGCATGCACTTCATCGCCCACCGAATAACAGCACTTTCGAATACACGGCCCGATGGCCGCCCGTAAATCGCACGGATCGCAGCCAAACTGGCGCCGCATTTCACCGACTCCCTTTTCGACCACGCGTGCCGCCGTGCCGCGCCAACCGGCATGAAACGCGCCCACTACGCGACGCTGCACATCCGCGACCAGCACGGGAACGCAGTCAGCGGTCTTGATGGCCAGTAAAATACAGGGAGCTTTCGTAATCATGCCGTCGCCTGCGGGAGCGTGAGCGGATACTGCGTCGATCCGGCGGGTGACGGCCGAGTGAATCTGCCGCACCTGCGCGAGCGGCCACGAAGTGCCGTCAGCACCCACGGCTCCCACCGCCTGCTCGAACAACTGGCGGTTGCGCTCGACGTTAGCTTGGGTGTCATGCGAGGTCAGGCTGAGGTTCAGCGACTTGCCGCCGTAGCATGTGGAAACGCCTCCCGGCCGCGTGCTGAATCCGTACACCAGCCAAGGAACGTCAGCGAAGCAGCCGGCATGGAGCACCTCAATAGTCTTGGCGGCGGTGTCGCTCTTCCTGCGAGTTTGTTTAGCGGCGGTAGGCACCCGTCAATTCTAGCTACAATCGAGTCGCGATGCTCCTCTACTACATAACCGACCGCTGCGGCTTTCCGGGAAGTCGGGCTGACCAACGCACCGCCTTGCTGCGCTGCATCGCGGAATCCGCGCGCGCGGGTGTGGACTACATCCAACTCCGCGAGAAAGACCTCGATCCCGCCGACTTGGAGTTGCTGGCTCGAGAAGTACTCCACGTCGTCCGCAAGAACTCCCCGACCACCAGGCTTCTCATCAATACCTACGTCCAGGTGGCGCTGGCGGCGGGCGCAGATGGCGTGCACCTTCCGGCTGATGCGCCATCAGTCAGCACGATCCGTCAGCAGTGGCTACTGCAATGCGGGCGCGAGCCGTTGCTTGGCTTGTCCGCCCATGCAGTCGGAGAAGTGCAACGTGCCGAGCACGAAGGCGCAACCTTCGCGGTGCTCGCTCCGATCTTCGAGAAGGCGGCGACCGGGGCCGCCGGAATCGGGCTGGAGGTCCTGCGCGAGGCCTGCACGGCATCGCGCCTGCCCGTGTTCGCACTTGGCGGCGTGACCGTCGCCAACGCACACGCGTGCCTGAACGCAGGGGCTGCAGGAATCGCGGGCATCCGCTTGTTCCAGACCTGCGATCCGGCCGCAACGGTTAGACAGTTGCGTGTCCTCGCAACCGCAGTCTGAGACGCCGTCTTAGCTTCTTACTTCCTCGGTCACCTTGCGCAGCACCATGTTCACCAGCGACAGTACGATTGCGCCCAGAAACGCCGCGAAGAACCCGCTAACCATGAACTCCGGAGCCAGAAACCTCGACGCCAGCATGAGCATGAAGGCGTTGACCACCCACCAGAACACTCCCGAGCGTGAGCAGAGTCAAGGGCAGCGTAATTACCTTCAGAATCAGGCCGAGCGTCGCGTTTATCAGGCCAATGACCACCGCCGCGATCAGGGCGGCCTTGAATCCTTCCAGATGAAAGCCTGGCACAAGGTAGGAGACGATGAGCAGGGCAACCGCACTGAGCAACCAGTTCAGTAGAAGACGCATGGATTTCCTCTCCGCCGACAAACGGCTTCACTGCGCCGTTCGATGATACCTGATTCGCTGCCTCGGTCCACGGGCGGCGTCCAGTTGAACAACTTGCCCGATTCAGCGTATAAACCATTGGCTACCTATGAAACCCTACCGCCTCACTGTGCTTCTGGTTTTGCTCGCAGCCTTCACCACCGCCGTCCTCGCCCAGCAGGGACAGTCTCCCTTACCACCTCTGCCCTCCGACATACCGAAAGACGCGACTATCTGGATGCTGCTGGCAGACCAGACGCCGGCTGGACAGGATGCGGTTTGGACAACGCCCGACGGCGTCGTACACGAGTTTTTCCAGTTCAACGACCGCGGGCGCGGCCCCAAGACGTACTCGTCGTACCGAGTGAACGACAGGGGAATCATCACGTCAGAAGAGACGACCGGCGTGGACTACATGAAGAATCCGGTGAGCGAAAGCTTCAGCGTCAACTCTGGTAAGGCAAATTGGAAAAACTCGTCGGAGGACAGCAGCCAGGCAAACGTCGCCGATCGGTTCTACGTTGGACTCAGCGGGGGCCCCGCAAGCTCTTACCTACTCGCGCAAGCGCTTTTGAAGAACGGTGGCAAGCTGCCTCTGCTCCCCGGCGGCGAAGCCTCAATGAGCACACTGAAGACCTTGACGGTCGAAGCTGGCGGCAAAAAGTCGAACGTCACGCTGTACCAGATCGACGGCCTCGACTTCAGCCCGACATACTTATGGCTCGATGAGCAGCACAACGCCGTCGCGGCCGTCCAGGGATGGTCCGGCCTGGTCCGCGCCGGTTACGAGAGCACGTTCGAAACCTTGTATAAGACGCAGGAGCAGGTTGAGTCGGCCCGCGCGGCCAGCTTGGCCCGGCAGTTCATCCATCATCCCGCCGGCGACCTTATCATCAAGAACGTTTCGGTCTTTGACTCGACGACCGCCACAACCGTGCCCGCACAGCGCGTCACTGTGCGTGGCGAGCGCATCGTCAGCGTGGAAGCTGAACGCGGCCAGCCCGCTCCGGCCAGTGCCCAGGTCATCGACGGCACCGGCAAGTTTCTGATGGCCGGCCTCTGGGACATGCACCAGCACCTCGGTGCAGACAATGCTTTCCTCGATGTTGCGGCCGGCATCACGACCATTCGCGATCTCGGAAACTCAATTGACGAACTCGGCAACCTTAAGAAACACATAGAGCAGGGTGAGCAGATCGGCCCCCGCATCGTGCTCGCCGGACTTATCGACGGCCCCGGCCCCTTTCAGGGTCCCCTCAAAGTGTTCGCCGCAACCCCTGAAGAGGCCCGGCAGTGGGTCGATCGCTACGCCGACCTCGGCTACGTGCAGATCAAAATCTACAGCTCGGTGAAACCGGAGCTCGTGCCCGTCATCATTGCCGAGGCCCACAAGCGCGGCCTGCGGGTCAGCGGTCATGTGCCCGCCGGTATGACCGCTTCAGAATTCGTCAGCGATGGCGCCGACGAAATCCAGCACATGAATTTCGTCTTTCTCAACTTCTGGCCCGAAGTGAAGGAAACGCGTACACCCGCGCGCTTCATCGAGCCGGGCAAACGCGCTGCGAGCCTCGACCTCAACTCGCCGCAAGTCAACCAGTTCATCGCCTTGCTGAAGCAGCACCATACCGTCATCGATCCCACAATGACGATCTGGGAGGCTACTTACGTTGATCGCCCGGGCAACATCTCGGAAGAAGACGCCTACATGTTCGACCGCCTGCCGCTGCAGGTGCAGCGCGGCGCCAAGGCCGCAAGCGAAGCGCTACCCACGCCCGATGCCGCTACCGACCAGCTCTATCGCGCCTCGTACGCTAACTTCGTGAAGATGGTGAAGAAGCTCTACGACAACGGCATCACCATTGTGGCCGGCACCGACCTTCGCAAGGGCTACTCGCTGCATCGCGAGTTGGAGATCTACCACCAGGCCGGAATTCCCGCTCCCCAGCTGTTGCAGATGGCCACGCTCACCGCGGCACGGGTGATGAAGCGCGACAACGAACTCGGCTCCATCGCGCCCGGCAAGCTGGCCGACATGATCTTGGTCAACGGCGACCCTGCCTCGAACATCAGCGACATCCGCAAGATCGACACCGTCATCAAGGGCGGGACCCTGATGTATCCAGCGGAGCTGTATCCGGCGATGGGCGTCAGCGCAAAGTAGAAGCGATTTGGGATAATGCTGGCAGAGGTTTTCCCCATGCCCGACGCCGTTGGCCAGTTCGCCAAAGCCAAGTATTTCAGCCTCGAGACCTTTCGCAAGACCGGCGCAGGCGTTCGCACGCCCGTATGGTTCGCTACTGACCCGTCATCCCCTTCGTCCGACGGTACGACTACGTTCTACGTGTACACCCTGCCCGACTCCGGCAAGGTCAAGCGGATTCGCAACAACCCCAAGGTTCGCATCAACCCTTGCACCATGCGCGGCGACCTGCGCGGAGCGTGGGTCGACGCGCGCGCCCGCATCTGCAGCGGCGACGAGGCGGCCAAGGGACAGGCATTGCTCAACCAGAAATATGGGCTACCCAAACGCATCGGCGACTTCTTCAGCCGCCTGCGCGGCCGCGTGCAGTGTGTTCTGGCTATTGAAATTGGCTGATCTGCAATAGAAAAAGGCCACCGGCATACTGCCGATGGCCAATTCACAATACTCGAACGGACTACTACGCCGACATCTTCCGCTTCAGCACACCCGCCAGTCCTGACGATTCCGGTCCCCAGCATAAGGAACGTCGAAGGCTCCGGAACCGCATTTGCGAACTGGCCCGCCAGAATCTGGTCGGCTGCCGTCGTCGGATGGAATCCGTCCCAGAAAAGGTACTGGTCAGGATTCGCACAAACCGTGACGCCATTGAAGCAGGGATCGGTCACGTCGGTGAATCCGAACGCCCCCGGATTGGCAACGACAGCATGCATGAAATTAAATGTGTTGAAATACACTACGCCGTTCGGCAGCAATGTCGTAAGTTCGTGGTTGAAGTACAGGCTGAGGGCCGTGGCTCCCGCATCGCCGTGGTAGTCAGGCGTCAAACCAAGGTCGGGTAGGCCCGGCACCAGGATGTGCTGTGCTCCAGCGCCCTGCAGCGCACCAACGATCGACAACAGGTCGGCTACGGCCGTATCAGCTGTCGCGGTCGAGAAACCGTTGGTCAGAAAATCGTTGGCCCCGCCCCACACCACGAAGAGCGATGTGGGCACGATCGCCCCCAGGCTGGGCAGTGTGGCCGCGACCTGAGGCAACATCCCCGGAAAGTTGAACGCGCCGAATGAGGTCTGCGTGCCGCCATCGGCGTAGTTACCCACGCCCGTCGTTGCTCCAATCCAGGCGTAGTCGAGCAGCGGAGATTGCAGAGAGTTGGCAAGGTACTCCACGGCAACCGGCCCATTGGACATGCGTCCCTGCCAATACGGAGGGGGCGGATACGTATAGCCGCTGGCGACCCAAAGATTGCCATTGTCGGAAAGGCTGTCGCCATAGGCGACGACGGCGGAGTAGACACCCGCGCTGGCAAACGAAGTCATCGCCAGAAGTACAGCGGCGAGGACCAGCAGGAAATATGCCGTCTTGCGAGATTGCATCATGGTCTCCTGAATCGGGCCGCGTTTCCATCTGCGACCGTCGAAAGAATGGGCGCGAAGAACGATCACCCGCGCTAGTTAGTTGTGTAGAAGTTAACGCCGTAACGGTTAGGTGTTTGCGCCGCGAGTCGATGCTCCAACAACCAAGCCGGAGTTTTGCTGCCCGCGACGAACCGGCTGCCGTCGAGGCCGACGTAATTGAGTATAGCGCGAAACCCGAGCTCGTTTCAGAGACAGCGGCATGTCGCGGGGCCACTACTCGCTGCGTTCGAACGCCCGGAAAACCATAGCGCTGCGCGTAACCCCGAGGAAGATCAGCACCTGTGCCAGGTAATAGGTGATCCAGATCAGCGGTGCGTCGCCCGCGAACGGCCCGCGAAACTTGGCGATGGCGAGCATCGCATCGGAGGCGACGAACAGTAGCGCTCCGATGGACGCCAGGGGATTGCGCAGCTCCGCCAGCAACGCGCTGATCGCCATTGTCGCCAGCACCAGCGCATAGACGATAACCGGCATCAGCAGCTTGCCCAGCGCTGGCTGCAAGCTTGCCAGCACCAACCAGAGGGTCAGCAGCACTGCGATGACTCCCAGCTCGCGCAAGGGGCTGTGCCGCGCCCAATTGCGCGGCAGGAACTGGCTGAACATCGCGATATACACAAGGTGGCCGACGAGAAACGCTCCCAACCCGAGAAGGAACAGCTTCTCGGCATCGAGGCGGCCGAGGCGGTGGACCCCGAGCAGGAAGTCGCCGATCGCACCGAACGAGAGCGCCGTTCCCAGCAGCTTGTTGACGCGAAACCCCAGCACGGCCAGCACGGCAATGCTCGCTACCTTGAAGACCACCAGCCAGTCACCGGCGGCAAACTGGCTCGCCAGCAGATAAACCAGCGAGGCTGCGGCGGAGAGGGCGAGCAACGATCTGCTGGATTTCATGCCACTGAAAGTGTATTCCCACCGAGCCGCGGCGAGCGCGCCGGGAAACATTTGCGCTGCCCATACAATATTCGCACCTTGTCATTCGTCTACAGCAGTAGATGGACGACGCAGCGAGCCTGGAAACGATGACCATCGAGCAGGACCGGCGGATCACCGAAGCGGTCAAGCAGGAGCGGTCGCGGCTGCGCAACTTCATCCGGCGGCGAGTGCCTGATCCGCGCGATGCGGAAGACATTCTGCAAGACGTGTTCTCTGCGCTGATCGAGGCCAATCGCCTGCTGATGCCGATCGATCACCTGACGGGCTGGTTGTATCGCGTGGCCCGCAATCGCATCACGGATCTTTTCCGCAAGAAGCGGCCGGAGAGCCTGAATGAGGCGGTTTCAGCGGGTGAAGACGAGTCGCTGACGCTGGAAGACTTGCTGCCTTCGCCCGATGCTGGACCGGAAGCGCTCTACGCGCGGAGCGTGCTGCTGGAAGAGCTCGAAGATGCGCTCGACGAGTTGCCCGACGAGCAGAGAGAGGTCTTTGTCGGGCACGAGATCGAAGGGCGCAGCTTCAAGGAGATGTCGGCTGAAACTGGTGTGAGCGTGAACACGCTGCTGTCGCGCAAACGCTATGCGGTACTGCATCTAAGAGAAAGATTACAAAGCATGTACGACGAATTGAAGAAAGCATGAGGGTACGAAAATGACGAGGCGAGGGAAAACTGTTTTTGATTGCTCCGTTCGCGATTGTGGGGATAGCGCTGTTCATCTTCCTGGGCGGCTGGATCGTGATGCACCTGTGGAACTGGCTGCTGCCCGCGCTGTTCGGCTGGCGCACGCTCACCTTCTGGCAGGCCCTGGGGATACTGGTGCTGTGCCGCATCCTCTTCGGCAGCCATTTTGGCAGCCATGGGTGGCGCAGCGGTCCGCGTTCGAGTATTCGCGACCGCATGCGCGAACGCATGGGAACCCGCTGGCCCGACATGACGCCCGAACAGCGTGAGAGAATGCGGCATCGCTGGGCCGCCGCCTGCGGCTTCGAGCCGCCAGCGGATGATGGCCATGATGGCAAATGAACCAGTGCACTCGACAGCGCGATAAGTCCCGACAGGTTGCCACCATGCATGCACCGAACAGGCAAAGTCCCCGTCAGGGGCGGATCTATCTATCACGTCGCCTTGCCCCGTTCAGCCTGCCATGTTCGAACGAGCTGATGTGCTGGGGGGGCCACGCGACACGACCCGAGCCCCTGGCGCACGAAACGCTGTTCCAGCTCTCGGAATCGGCGCGAACGACCTGATCTCAACGGTATTCTCGTTCGATCCTGCATCGGCAGGACCACAATTCGTCGTTTGCGTGAAAAACATGCAGTGTGGTGCGTCGCTGGATTTGCGAAAGCTATATGAATGTTGCAGACGACAGCGCCGCCAAGCGTCGCCAACTCCGCGTATTCGACGAGTCGGGCGAGGACTATCTGTATCCCGAAATCTTCTTTGTGGCTTTCGACCTGCCGCAGTCGGCAGGATAGGCATGCTGCGCGCGAGTGATCTCGGCTTCGCAGAGTGATCGCCCACCGGGATCGCACAATATATTACAAATTGGTGAACTGCATCACCATCGAAGAGAGGGATCTGCTTTCCCTTCCCCAGCCCCCCGCCGTCTGTGAGCCCGGCAAACGTGTGCAAAATTGAACAGACGGGCACGCAGCCCAAAAGCTAACGTAGTGCATGCCAGAAAAGCCGACTCTGTGTCCTACGTGCTGGGACAACATGCTGGAGCCGGTAGAAGGTGTCAAGCTGGTTGCGGTGCACACTGCCACCGAGAATGTCATTTCTCCCGCGCTGTTATTTCGCTGCCGTCAGTGGCATGTCTGTGCAGTGTTCTCCTGCGACCCCTTCAAAGGCTTTCAGGCCTGAAAGTACACAATGCCAGGCAGTCTGGTAAATGCAATGCGTGAGGAAACCCGAATTCCCTCAGCGCGTACGAGGAGGATCCATCGTGAGCGATCGTGAAACCAACGGAGCCTTGGTTGCTATTCTTGAGATTCTGAAACAAGAAGCGGTGTACCTGCAGCGCCAGCATGGATGGCTGATTGCGGTCGCAGAGACGATTGAGAAGCATCCGGAATTCGCCTCGCTCCTGAAGCAGCACCCCTTCTACGATTCCTCACCTCGCCCCGCTCTTCAAAAAATTGCCGGGCTGACGGAGAAGATCGACGAGCTCATTCAGCAGTTGAAACCGGAGTAAGCTCCGGCTGGCGCCACTGCACAAGCCGAGCCTTTGTGACCCAACAGAAGCCCCGCCCTACACTTAGACTCCGCTCGGGGCAGGCTCTTCGGTAGAACAGGGCACCCAAATTGGATTTTGCGTTGTCCGGGCCACCGAAAGAACACAAGATCAAGCGTATTCTCGATTAGAGCCATGAATCGTTCAGAATCACAATTCGTCATTTGCGTGAAGAACAAGCAGTACGGTGCGTCGCTGGAGTTGAGAAAGCTGTATCAAGTGGTCCCAGACGACAGCGCCGCCAAGCATAAGCAACTTCGTGTGATTGACGAGCATCCGGCTTTCCGATGGTACGATTTGCCAAGCCGAGATTCACTGGTACGAAGCCCACGGAATCGGCGCCAAGGAACATAAGATCAAGCGTATTCTCGATTAGAGCCATGAATCGTGCAGAACTACAATTCGTCGTTTGCGTGAAGAACAAGCGGTACGGTGCGTCGCTGGAGTTGAGAAAGCTGTATCAAGTGGTCCCCGACGACAGCGCCGCCAAGCATAAGCAACTTCGTGTGATTGACGAGTCGGGTGAGGACTATTTGTATCCCGAAGATTATTTCGTCGCGGTCGCCTTACCGCAGGCGGCAGGAAAGGCAGTACTGCGCGCGAGCGACCTCGCCTCCGCAAAGTGATCGTCTGCTGCGGATTGCACAATGTAGTTACAAATTGGTGAACTGTCATCACGAGAGAAGCGAGGGATCTGCTTTCCCGTCCCCAGCCAAAAGCAGATTCCTCGCGCCCAAAAGACGGCGCTCGTCATGACAAATCCGGGAGGAGAACTTCCCTGCGCTCCTCGCCTGTCACACGAGTCAGCAATTCTCAATAGGTTGCTACTGCGACCCACATTTGCCAACGTCAGGCAAATGTGGGATCCGCCGAGTGCGAATAGAAGTCCGAGATGAACCCCGCGACATCCGCTTGACACCAGACAGCCGTCTCACAGAAGCGTCGAATGGCGCGGCGCGAACATGGCCCCCTGCTGTTTGCCCCTTTCCGGGGCGGAGCATTGATCCTTTGGTCAGTCGATCGCAATGGCATCAGCCTCAGCACGAGTCCCGCTATCGCAGTGCGTTTAGCCCATCACTTGCCTTCTTGAAATTGGGATCGATTTGCAGCGCTTTCTGAAAGCATGTGCGCGCATTTTCAAGGTCCGCAGCGGCCTTGTAAGCGCGGCCTAGTCCAAATTGGGCGCTGGCCGACTTCGGGTAATCGGCGGCGTTCGCCTTCAGCAAGGCAATAGCTCCGTTGAAGTCACCCATTTTGACTATTTGGTATCCGATAAATTCGACGCCATCGCGGGTGTCAATTGAAGGGTTCGCGCGGCGAAAGCCGTGGTAGGTCCACATCACCGCGACGGCATCGGTTCGCTCCATGTAAAGCTGCTCGAGCATCTGCTGCAACGGTGTGCGGTCATATTGTGGAGGGCTGAGATAGCTGGCATCGAGCTTCTCGTTCACCTTGATTGACTGATACGTCGCTGAATTCAATTCCTTGCCTGTTGCGATCTCCACTTCCCGCACGGCGAACGGAAAGAGGACCCCGCCAACCGGGCGAAAATCCCCGAGGCGATTCTCCGACCGCACGGCTGTACCAAACGCGTGCACCGGGGCCGAGCGGCGGTCGGCCACGATTAGAAAGGTCCGCGCATCGAGGAGCAGGTCCTTCTCGAATCCGTCGGCTAACGTAACGTGTAATTCGTACGCCGGCCGGTCTTCAACCGTCTCGATAGCACCCAATTCAACTGTGTACTCATCGCTTTGGCATCGACAAGCGAGTCGATTAGCTCGGTCCCGTGGCGCGCTGCCGCAGCGGCCTCTCCAACTGTCCGCAGGACGACGCCGGGATCCGAATAGTACTCCCAGGCGCTCCCGTCGTAGCCTTCATTCACATCGACCTTTAGGTTCCGAGGGTCGCCCAGCGTCTTGTAATAAGGCCGCATCTTCGCCATGTAGGCGTCTGGCAAAACGAAAGTGCCTTCGCGATACGTCAGATGATAGGTAATCGAATGAATGGCGTCGATGTTTTGCTGGCCCCCGAGCGCTTGGATGTGGCGTTCGATAATCTGCGGCACGGAAAGTTTTTCCTGGCTGGTGGCTCCGGGACTGAGGCCAACCAGCAACGCCTGGAGGAGCGGGATCAAAATCCTTGAATTCGTCGACATCATGACTCGCTTAGACTTCGAGACTGGTAATTCGTAATCCGGAACAAGCAATCCTTTCAATTTGCATCGTCCGGTAACGTCGGTTGGAAATAATGTTGGTCACTCTTACTCATCGGAGTGCCCCGGGCTTATGATCCTGGATACGGAAACATTTGACCTGTGTTGCCGGGTGTCCCAGGTTCGGGCCGCGCTTTTCGGCGCTAACCGGGCGGCTTGTCCCCGGACGTTAGACGGGCCGCACGTGCAAACGGGCTCTAGGCTCGCACGAGCTGCGCACGGCGGAGGGTCAGCAGGGCTTTGATCGACTTGCCCGCGTTCTATTCCGCCAGGCGAATTTCATACAGGCTTTGCGGATTCCGCCAAAACTCCGACGGGTGGCCCACATATCCCTGATTTTGGGATATGTGGGGCTTTTTCGTCACGCAACCGCCACGGACCCACTCCGCTTATCACACGCCACCGTGACCGTTGCCCTTTCGCCTCCAGCTACACCCGGTGAACCATAGCTGCGAGGAGAGGGAGTGGTGTCTCTTGCCTCGGTCCGCGCCCACTCCGTGGACCGGAAACGGCTCTTTGAAATCCCGGCGTGCCCCACGGCGGCGGCTGATCCAGCCATACTTGTATGTGATGTATGGCAAAAATCGGTCATACTTGTATGCAATGTATGGCAAAATTGCGTCATACTAGTATGGAATGTATGACAAATGAGCGTATGACTTGTATGTGTTGTATGACAACTTGGGCCTCAAAAAACGCCCAAAATCCCACCTAAACCCTTATGGCTCACATGGATACCTATAAGTCGCCTGAAATCAGTTACTTGCGAAGATTTTCTGGCTAACCAACTGATTCTAAAGAGTCGTCATCGCAATATCGCGCGGTAGCGCCGAGGCCAGGGCGAGGGCGGCTCCGGCGTAGAGCCAGGTGTCGGCCACGTAGTTGAGCCCTTCATTGACCGCGGGCGCGCCCCGGGCGAGGAGCAGGATCACCACATAGGGGAAGACGGTGAGCACGGTGATTAATGCGCCAATCGAGGCGGCGGCCATGCGAGGTTTCTGGTTCAGGGCCAGGGCGATGCCGGCGGCCAGCAGTACCGCTCCGGCGAGGTATCCCCAGAGGCTGGGGAGTGGGACCCAGGATGGCATCTTCAGCTCCAAAGGAACGCCGGGCGCAAACGCGGGATGAAGGAAATGTTGTACCGCAAAAAAGATGGCAGACACCGCCACCACGATGCGCCCGAACAAAACCATCCACTTCGCCAGCTGCGGCGACGAGGCGCGACTGTGCAGCCCGGCGAGGGCCCATGCGCCTCCGGCAAAAGACAGATCCCTGAGCACGACGGCCCACGCGAACCGGCTGGCGGGATGCTTGAGGACCGTCGGTATATGAATCATGCAGACGAAGAGGAAGAACATCAGTCCGAGCAGGGTGGACGACAAGCGAACGTACCTTCTGAAGGTAAGACTGGTGGCGGCGGCGAGCAGAGCGCATCCGACGAAGTAGGGCCAGAACCAGCGCACCGGCATCCAGGAGGGGACGACATTCTGAACCATCTCGGGGCCGCGGAAATGTTCAGGCGCGAAGATCGCGAGTGGCACGGCGATGAAGAGTGGGCCCAGGAGGATGAGCTTGTCGCAACCGCGCGCCGCGCCGAGCTCTTTGCGGAGCATGAAAAGTCCGGCAGCAAGATAGACGAGTCCGGCAAGAGACATCCAGAAATTAGTTGAGGAAAGCACTCTACCCCTTTTCGCGAAGGCGCTGTGGCAGGGATTATATCGCGGAGGGCACGCAGACTATAGGAGAGCGGCGGCCATTTCAACCGCAAAAGGAAATGGCCCCATGTTTTCACCTGAGGCCGTTATTTATGTCGGAGATAGCCTACCTATTATTACGCGCTGTGGCGCGAACGCCCTTGGTGGAGGCCACAGCAGAGTGCCTTGCAGCGATGGCGGCGAGGTTCTTCTGCATCGTCGCAAGCCGCTTGCGTCCCTGCTTCGAGCCCTCGACCAGGCGCTCGAGGTTACTCATCCACTCGGGCAGGTTCATCTGCTTGCGGAAGCCGGCGAGGTGGGGCTGGATCTTGGCGTACTGGAAGTACATCTCCTGGCAGGTGTCATAGACCAGCTCGGCATCGAGGGCGCCGTGGCGGACGAAGGCGGCGACCATGTCCCAATAGCCGTAAACCTGGAGGACGAAGCCTCCCTTGCGGCCTCCGGTGGTGACGATTGCGACCAGCTCGTCAGCCGAGGCGGGCAGGAATTCTCCGCCGATGTAGGAGCGGGCTTCGCGCATAACCGCTTCGCGGCGCAGTTCGTAGAGCTTGAGGATCAGCTCGGCCTGGTGGAGAGGAGACGGCTCGGGTTTTCCGGACATGGTGGTCGAGTTTAATCCTTCGTGAGGTGTGAGAAAAGCAGATTCCTCGCCCGCCAACACGGGCGTGATGACAAGTCATAAGGGGCGTGTTGCGGCACGGCTGAAGCCATGCCCTCATACGATTCATGCGCGACGGCAGGTCCCTGCGTCTGCGCTCAGGGCGCCGGGTTGCGCTTGACATGCGCGTGATTGCGTATATCTTGGTTGACGCCACTTCTCTTGAGACCCAGCCGAAAAGACCCGGACAGACATATCCCGCTCCCGTTCAAGGTGGGGCGATTACGGCCGCGCGGCGGCCCAAGAACATGATGAAGGTGAGGAGATTCCATGAGTACTCGCACTTCCTTCGCGGCACTGATTCGGGTGGCCGCAGTGTTGGCAGGCCTGGCGGTTCCGGCCGCGCATGCGGCTTCGCTGAGCGGCGTGGTGCAAACCGGCGGCACGTTCTACGCCCATCCTTTGCCGAATGTGAATGTCACGTTGTATGAGGCGACGACGGGAAGTCCGAATGTGCTGGGGACGGCCACCAGCGACCCGTCGGGCCACTTCGTGATTGCATCGGCGAGCAGCACGACGTCGAGCATTTTCTTTGTCACGGCCGATGTGGCGACGGGGGTGAAGTTCGTCACCATTCTAGGCCCGAACCTGCCGGCATCGACCACGATCAACGAGCTGACCACGGTAGCGGCCAGCTACTCGATGGCGCAGTTTTACAAGACGGGGATGATCTCGGGGAGTTCGTTTGGCCTGCAGATCGCGGCGATGATGAACGATAACCTAGTGGTCGCGGCGAACGGGACTTCGTCGCCGGTGTTGCTGAACTCGCCGAATGCGGACGAGACGAATTCGCTGCGCAGCACGCGGACGCTGGCGAACGTGCTGGTGGCGTGCGTGCACTCGCCCGCGACGGTGGCGCAGTTTCTGGCGCTGACCACGCCTCCGGGGGGTCCGGCGCCGCACAATACATCCGAGGCGCTGGCGGACCTGGCGCGCAATCCGGGGCGAAACGTTTCTGCGATCTATGTCCTGCCGAAATTCTGGACCTATTACCTTCCAGGGCTGACCAAGGTGCCGGATGCGTGGACGATCACGGTCAAGGTGAATGATTCGGGCAACGACGGCATGCTGTTCGGAGGCCTGGGCAATCTGGTGTTCGACAGCCAGGGCTACGCGTGGATCAGTAACAACGTGGTGCAGGGCTCGCCGAATTCAGGCACATTCATGATGGTGCTGAAGCCGAACGGGCAACCTTCGGACGGCTCTAACAACGAACCGGTGTCGCCGATTACGACCGGAGGCATTCTGGGCGGCGGCTACGGAATCGCGATTGACCCGACCACCAAGAATGTGTGGGAAGGGAACTTTGGCTGGGGAATGTGTTCGTATTGTCTCCCGAGCGCAACCGGGAACGGGAGCATCTCGCTATTCACAGCGTCGGGCGTGCCGCTGTCGCCTTCGGATGGAATCCAGGGCGGTCCGGTGAGGGCGCAAGGCATTGTGGCCGATGCGCAGGGAAATATCTGGATCGCGAGCTTCGGCGACGACAATCTGTGGGTTTTCCCGGGCGGCCACTGGGGCCCGAACCAGTCTGTTCCTGCGTATCAGTATGCGGGCGCCGGTCCGTTTGGCCTCGCCCTCGCTCCTGACGGGAGCGTTTGGATGACGAATGGCGGAGGTCTGGCCGGACAACACACAAGCAGCGTGGTGAAGTACAAGTTCGTAAACGGGGCATTTCAGCAGCTGGTAAATCTGAAGCCATTTGGAAAGGCGCTGAAGGGGCTCTCGGTTGACTCGCAGGGGAATGCCTGGGTCACATCCCAGGGTGAAAATGCGGTTTACGCGATCAGCCCAAATGGAACGGTCATTGGCAAGTACGGTGGCGGCGGGGTGGGGGGTCCGTGGGGTGTGACCGTGGACGGCGATGACAACGTGTGGGTATCAAACTTCGGACCACTGCAGGCTGGCAGCAACTGGACCAAAGGCAGCGTCTCGAAACTCTGCGGGTTCAAAGTCGGCGCCTGCCCTCCAGGTGTGCATCCCGGTCAGCCCATTTCACCGGCGACGGGATACACCGTGCCTTCTGCGGGCTCACAGGTGCTGCTGCACAACGGAACACCACTCTACGGACCTGTTCCCCCGAACCCACCGAGCTTTTCACCATTAATGCGACTCACCAATTCGCTGATTGATCAGGCAGGAAACGTCTGGGCGCTGAACAATTGGAAGCCTGATTTCAATATCGACGTGGGCGGCAACCCCGGCGGAGATGGGGTGGTGATCTTCGTCGGCTTAGCGACACCGCGTAAGCGTAGACGTTTGGCCGTCTTGACCAGGCGGGTGAGTGCGACTTTGGAGTGATCAGGTTGTGTCCACAGTCTTTGCTAGTGGACACGATCTGGTTGTGGGATTGAGGGCGATCTATTGAGACGGGGGATTAATCTCGTCGGTAAAGATGTCGTCGGCCAGCGCCCTGCCAATCGCATGATCCAGTCGGGTCAGCAACTGGGCGAAGGTTTCGCCCTGGCACCGCCTCAACATGGCCAGGCAGTTGTCTTCATCGTTGGCCACCGCGACGCACCCCACGGGCCGAACCATACCGATGGTAACTTCGCCGTAAGCGATCAGTTCGGCGATATTCGGCAAAGACTGGATGTCGACAGCGGAACCGCTCCCGGCTGTAGGCTCGTCTAGGCTGCGGGTTCGCTTGCTGTCGGCACGGCGGTGGCGATGTTCCAAGGCAGCAACTCCTCAATGCGGGTGATGGAATAATCAGCAATGTGCTTCAGTACATAGCGGAGATACGCCTCCGGATCAAGTCCATTCAACTTGGCAGTTCCGATTAGGCTATAAAAGGTTGCGGCACGTTCTCCGCCGCGATCCGATCCCGCGAACAAGTAGTTCTTCCGACCCAGCGCGATGGCACGCAAGGCTCTCTCGGCCGCCGAGTTGTCGATCTCGATGCGACCGTCATCGCAGTAGCGCACGAAGGCATCCCAGCGCGCCAGGGCATAGTGGATCGCCGCCGTGGTGTCGGACTTGCGCGACAGTTTCGATAAGGAGCTTTCCATCCAGGTGCGCATCGACTCCAGCAGTGGCCGGGCCCTGGCGTTACGTACCTGTCGGCGCTCCTCCGGGGAACGGCCCCGGATCTCCTTCTCGATCGCATACAGAGCCGCAATGCGTTCCACGGCTTCGGTGGCGGTCGGCGAGTGGTGGGCTTCCATCAAGTCGTAGAACTTACGCCGCATGTGCGCCAGGCAGGGGGCTTCCTGGATAGAGCCGGCTTCGTAGAGCTGGTTGAAACCGGCGTAGGCATCGGCCTGGAGAATGCCGCGGAAGGTACTCAGATGCTGCTGCGGATGTTCCCCCTTGCGGTCCGGAGAGTAGGCGAACCACACCGCCGGTGGCGCCGTATCGCCGCAAGGTCGATCATCGCGAACATAGGTCCAGAGCCGCCCCGTCTTCGTCTTGCCGTTGCCGGGAGCCAGCACCGGAACCGGCGTGTCATCGCCATGCAGCTTGTCCGCCGCCATGACATAGCGGCGCAGTACTTCGACCAGTGGCTCCAGCAACTGGTGGGCTTCTCCCACCCACTTGGCCAGCGTCGAGCGCTCCAACTCGACGCCTTCGCGCTCATAAATCTCCGACTGGCGATACAACGGCAAATGATCACAGAACTTGGAAGTCAGTACATGCGCCAGCAGTCCCGGCCCTGCCAGGCCGCGATCGATCGGGCGGCTCGGCGCCGCTGCCTGCACAATCACATCACACCCGGTACAGCACAGCTTGGGGCGAACATGACGCAGAACCTGAAAACTCCCCGGCACCCATTCCAGCATCTCGGACGAATCCTCACCCAGCTTCTGCAGCCGGCCACCGCACTCCGGGCACGAGGTCGCTTCCGGTTCATGAATCTTGATCTGGCGCGTCAGATGCGCGGGCAAGGCACGCCGCGACGACCGGGTTGCAGGTGGGAATACAGGTGAAGGGCTGGCTTCTGGTTCGGTCTGCGGCGTAGCTGCAGACCGAACCACCTCCAACTCTTCCAGCTTCAACTCCAGTTGTTCGATCTGGTGTGCGACCTTCTCCGACTTGCGCCCGAACTGCATCCGCCGCAGCTTGGCCAGCAGCAGCTTCAGGTGCGCGATCTCCTGCTCCCGCCAGAGCAGTTGCTCATCCTTGATCTGTAACTGTTCGTGCTGCGAAGCCAGTTGCTCGTGCTGCGCCAGGATCATCGCCTTCAATCCGTCCTGATCCAGGCGGGTCAGATCCGGTGGCGTGGTGCGCATCGCAAGCATGGGCGGAGTATGCCAGCATCTCTGCCGGGCGCAAAGAGTACTCGACATAAATAACTGTGAAAATCAGGTTGTGTATCTAGATCGCCATCAGGGCGTCAGCCGTGCGCATCGGCCGGCGCCAATCGATGCCTTCGCACAACATCGACAACTGCGCCCGCGTCAGTGACACCGTGCCGCTCTCCGCCTTCGGCCACACGAAGCGTCCTCGCTCCAGGCGTTTGGCAAACAGACATAGCCCGTCTCCATCGAACCACAGGACTTTAATCAGGTCGCCGCGACGCCCACGGAAAACAAACACGTGGCCGGAGAGCGGGTCTTGTTCCAACGCGGTCTGCACCAACGCGCTCAGCCCGGTAAAGCCGCGCCGCAGATCGGTCACGCCCGCTGCGATCCAGATGCGCGTGTTCGTCGGCAGCGCGATCATCCCCGCAAACACTCCAACAACACCCGCAGCACGCTCGCTGCAACGTCGCCGGTGATGCGGACCTGCGCCTGTGCCAGCGTCAGTTCAATCACACCCGGCGGAACAGCCGATTCACGATCTCCCTCGCCTTGTTCGCCGACGGCCACCGCAGTCTGCACTGATTGGCATTCCGTATCCGCACAGACGCTCACCGGCAATAACCGGACGCCGCTCGTGCTGGCTTCGCTCCCCGAGGTTGTGTTCGCACTCCCCAGCAGTCCCGAGTGGTACAGCTTGCGCCACCCAAATACCTGGTTCGCGTTCACTCCGTGCGCACGCGCCACGATAGCCACCGAGGTGCCCGGCACCAGCGTCTCTTCGACGATGCGTCGTCTCTCCTCGGCGCTGCGGTAACGCCGCTTGGTTCTGGGTGGGGCAATAGGTTGAGAAATCGCGCCCATGCTCTCCTCTTCGTGGACGCGGCTCTCCGCCACGTCACAGAGAGAGAGAATGCCGATTACGAGAGGCTCTGTCGATACGGCCATCGGTCTACGATTACGACACCGCCGGCACCGGGGCCGTAACAACTGCTTTGCAGCACAGACAGGCAGAGGCCGCTCGCGTTGGCATGCGGCCTCTTTTTCTATTGAGCCGATTGGCAGGCGTGAGGTCCCGCGGCGAGCGGGAGCCTGCAGGCGAAACCCCCAGCGCAGCTGGGGATCTCCGCCAGAAACGGAAACAGCCACCAGGATTTCTCCAAGTGGCTGTTATTTATGTCGGCGACGACCTACTCTCCCACACACTTTCGCGTGCAGTACAATCGGCCCTGCGTGGCTTGACTTCCGTGTTCGGGATGGGAACGGGTATTTCCCACGCGGTAAAATCACCGGCTCTGTTGACGTGGGCTTGCCTGACGGCTGGCCGCTTGGTCCCTCAGCGTGGGATACACGCAGGACCTGTCACGTCGATTTTTAAAGAGCACTCGCCTGCTGGTACGGCGATCTCTCACAACTGAATAGCATTAGGTGAACTAACATTCAAGAAACCAGGCGAGGGGTCTCGGTCGTTCGAACAACTGAGACCCTGCACGCTCCGTTACATGGCCGGCAATTTCTCCGGCCAAGCCCAACGCCGCCGAGTTCTGCGGGGATGGGTGGAGGTGACGCCAAGTAAATTTTATGGTCAAGCCGAACGGGCGATTAGTACTGGTAAGCTTCACGCATTACTGCGCTTTCACATCCAGCCTATCAAACACGTGGTCTTCGTGTGCCCTTCTTTTCCCTTTTGGGTTGGGAGATCTCATCTTGAGGAGTGCTTCACGCTTATATGCATTCAGCGTTTATCACAACCGAACTTCGCTACCCAGCCGTGCCATTGGCATGACAGCTGGAACACAAGAGGTTCGTCCATCCCGGTCCTCTCGTACTAAGGACAGGCCCTCTCAAATCTCCTACGCCCACATCAGATAGGGACCGAACTGTCTCGCGACGTTCTGAACCCAGCTCACGTACCGCTTTAATAGGCGAACAGCCTAACCCTTGGAACCTTCTACAGCTCCAGGATGCGATGAGCCGACATCGAGGTGCCAAACCGCTGCGTCGATATGAACTCTTGGCAGCGATCAGCCTGTTATCCCCGGCGTACCTTTTATCCGTTGAGCGATGGCCCTTCCATACAGAACCACCGGATCACTAAGGCCTGCTTTCGCATCTGCTCGACTTGTAGGTCTCGCAGTTAACCACACTTATGCCTTTGCACTCGACGGCTGATTTCCAAACAGCCTGAGTGTAGCTTCGCGCGCCTCCGTTACAATTTAGGAGGCGACCGCCCCAGTCAAACTACCCGCCTTACTATGTCCCTTTCCCGGATTACGGGAATAGGTTAGAACCACAGCACTCACAGGGTGGTATCTCACCGTTGGCTCCCCCGAACCCAAGAGTCCGAGATCAAAGCCTCCCACCTATCCTGCGCAGCGAAAACCATAGTTCATAGTAAAGGTATAGTAAAGGTGCACGGGGTCTTTCCGTCTAGATGCGGGTAACCGGCATCTTCACCGGTACTACAAGTTCGCCGAGTCGCTCGTTAAGACAGTCGCACGATCGTTACGCCATTCGTGCAGGTCGGAACTTACCCGACAAGGAATTTCGCTACCTTAGGACCGTTATAGTTACGGCCGCCGTTCACCGGGGCTTCAGTTCGAAGCTTCACCTTGCGGTTGACCTCTCCCTTTAACCTTCCGGCACCGGGCAGGCGTCAGCCCCTATACGTCGTTTTCGACTTAGCAGAGACCTGTGTTTTTGTTAAACAGTCGCCGTGCGCGTTTCACTGCGGCCCCCTCGCGCTTTTGACACGCTACCGGGGCACCCCTTCTCCCGAAGTTACGGGGTTAATTTGCCGAGTTCCTGAACGAGCGTTCTCTCGAGCGCCTTTGGATATTCTCCTCGTCTACCTGTGTC
>CAWCMJ010000021.1:0-27500 GCA_963796615.1 uncultured Acidobacteriaceae bacterium | reverse complement strand
CCGCACCGCTCCTACGGTCAAACTTCGAATGGTCGAAAAACCTTCTCCGCAGCCTTTCGCCATGGAGCGATGGGACGCTGCTGGCTTCGCCGAACAAGACGCCCAGTCTGAGGCCAAGCGCGCCAGAGATGCCTATAAGGACGGGCTCCGCCATCTCCACTTCGATATGCGAGACTCTTCACCGCGCCACGGCTTCGCGCCGCCGGATGCGTCGTGATCGCGCTCTTGTTTTAGGAACGCGAGGCGAGGGTCGCTGCTATTCTCTGACCGCTTTTTCTCGCCCAATCTCTCCGACCTTCGCCTGCGTGATCCGCAGATAATCCGCGGGCGCGAGCAGCACCTGCGTTCCGCGAACGCCCGCTGAAATCGAGACAATATCCCAAAGCTCAAAGGTCTCGTCCACGTAAACCGGGAACTCTTTCTTCGCGCCCAGCACCGTCACGCCGCCCCGAATATATCCCGTCAGCGGCTGCACTTCTTTGAGCGGTACAAGTTCCACCTTGCGGTCTCCGCTCAGCTTCGCCAGCGCCTTCAGGTCAAGCTCGTAGTTTCCAGGAATCACCGCGAAGCACGGGCCGTTGCGGTCGCCGCGCGCCAGCAGCGTCTTGAACACCTGCTCGGGAGGCATGCCGATCTTGGCCGCCACCGTCTCCGCCGCGAGGTCGTCGGGATCAACCTCGTACTCGCGCAACTCGTAGCCCACGGCGAGCGAATCCAGCAGTCGAACCGCATTGGTCTTCATGATGAATTACTTCAACTATGTCGCGAGCTAATTGCTGCCTCGCGTAAACTCCGTCACCGTGATTGCGCGAAAGGTCCGCGAGTCGACCGGCGCATAGCGGCTGTGCAACTCGGCCTCTACCGCGCGCGAAGTATCGTCATTTACATTCGACGGATATTCCACCAGCCACACCCGCCGAGCGCCAGCGATCTCCGCCCGCCAGTCGCTGCCCGGCGCGCCAACTTCTACCGGAACGGGTCGGTTGGCGTCACCGCCCGGCATCCAGTCGCGATAACTTTCGGCAGCAAAGCGGCCTACGCCCCGGTAATACACCACTACGTCCTGCGATTGCGCGTTGTCGATCAGGAAGTTTACCGCTCCGCGCCAATCTTCGCGCATGCGCGAGTACGACAGCGCCGTGCTGACGAGCGACAGCCCGCAGACTGCGACAATCCCCGCCGTACGCCAGCGCGTTTGCGCCAGCTTGCACGTACCCACCGCCACGGCCAGCAGCCACGCCGGCAGACAGATGATGAGGAAGCGATGGAAGAACACCGGCCGCATCACCGAGACCAGCAGCGAAATCACGATCGGCGTTAGCAGCCCACTGGCCACCAGCGCGTACGGAAACAAGTCACGTTCCCCCTGCGCGCGTCGCGCCGCTCTCATCGACCGGAAGAAGACGACACCCAGCGCCAACTCGACCACCAGCAGCACCGGCCCAACGCCCTTGCCGCTCTCCGCCGCGAGGAACACGCCCAGGTGATACAGCTCCAACAGCGACGGCCCCTGCACCCAATCGAGGTGCCGCCCCGGCTGAATGTGAATCATCCACAGCACCGGCGCCGCAAATATTGCAATCAGCATGCCCGCCACGCACATCTGCTTCCACGGACGCCGCTCTTTCGGCAATCCCAGGAGCGACACAACCTGCGCCAGTGGCACCAGCAATCCGAAGTAGTGAAAGTAGAACGTGACGCCCGCCGCCACGGCATAGGCAGTCGCCATCGCGTAGGTCGGCCGGTCGATGAGCCGCGCGAAGAAGTAGGTCGAAACGATGGTACCCAGCAGCAGCCAGCTATAGCCTCGCGCCTCCTGCGAGTAGACCACCGCGCACGTGCTGATCGCGAGAAACAGCGCCGCCAGCAATCCTGCTCCCCGACCGAACAGCCTTCTGCCCAGCAGGTACATCACCGGAATGCTCGCGATCCCCGGCAGCACCGAGAGCAACCGAATAGTGGCTTCACCCATGTGGATCTGGAGCCACGGCCGCAGCATGACATAGTACAGCGCCATGTTGCCTTCGTCCGTCCACAGCCAGTGCCAGAACGAATTGCCAGGCATGCGCGCGATGACGACGCTGGCAATCTCGTCGAGCCAGAAGCTCTTGGCGCCCAGCGCGCGCAATCGCAGGAACGCTCCCAGCACCACGACCAAGCACAGCATGATCCGAGTGTCACGCCGCACCGCTACTTTGCGCAGTTCTTCAGCACTCATGCGCGCGGAAACCGAAGGTGCGGGCGCTGCCATGTTCCGACTATAGCAAGACCGATGCTGGTGCCCGGTGAAAGAGGAGCCGCCATCGCCCTACCGCACTTTGGCAAACAGCACCTGGTCGACGATGACGCCGTCCTTGATCGCGCTTCGCCGCAGCAGGGCCTCGCGTTCGAAGCCCGACTTCTCCAGCACCCGAATCGATGCTGCATTGTGCACAAACGCCATCGCGAAGACGCGGGTGAGATTGTAATTCTCGAAGGCCCAATCAGCCATCGCGGTCACAGCGCGCGTCGTAATCCCCCGTCCCCAGTAGTCCTCGCTCAGCCAGTAACCCATCTCCGCGCTCATGCGCGCGATGTCGCGGCCCAGCAGAAATCCCACGCCGCCCACCGCCTCCTCGCCGTACTCGATGGCGAAGGCGCACTCCGGCTCCTGCGAGCGAGCGTAGTCGAGGAAGTCGATCGCGTCGCGCCGCGTATAGGGATGCGGAAACTGGTCGCGCAGATTGGCGGCGATCCTGGGGTTGTTGGCGTGCTGGAGTAGCGCCTTCAAATCGTCCTTGCGCCACGAGCGGACCTTCACGTCGCCGAGATCGAGGAGCATGAGTTAATGTTATCTCTCCGCAAAGCAAAACGGAGCAGTGTAGGCCGCTCCGTTTGTTTCCTCACAATCTGTTCACCGGGGGCTAGAGCGACATCACTTCCTTCTCTTTGCCCTTGGCCATCTCTTCCATCTTCTTGATCTCGTCGTCGGTCAGCTTCTGCAGGTTCTCCATCGCCCCGCGCTCTTCGTCCTCGGTGATCTTCTTGTCCTTCATCGCCTTCTTGATGGCGTCGTTGCCATCGCGCCTGATGTTGCGCACTGCCGTGCGGTGCTCTTCCAAAATCTTGTGCAGGTGCTTGACCATGTCTTTGCGGCGATCTTCGGTCAGCGCCGGCACCGGCACGCGCACCAGTTTGCCGTCGTTCATCGGATTCAGCCCCAGGTCGCCACTCCGGATGGCCTTCTCGATGACGCCAATCTGGCTCACGTCCCAGGGCTGCACGGTGATCAACTGCGGCTCCGGCGCGCTCACGTTCGCGAGCTGGTTTAGCGGCATCTGCGAACCGTATGCCTCCACCATCACGCCGTCGAGCATGTGCACCGAGGCGCGCCCGGTGCGGGTCGAAGTCATCTCCTTGCGGAAATCCTCCACCGCTTTGTCCATGCGGGTCTTCAGTTGTACGAAGCTGTCTTTGAGTGCCGGAAGCGAAGCCATCGAAATTTGTGCCATATCTAGTCCACCTTATTTAGCTAAGGATGCTGCCGCAAACGCATGATTATAAACCCGCTTGTCGAGCACGACACGTTGCGGGCGCCCCATCCTTTCGCGTTCTGTGTGAAAGGGTGCGCCATAAATACTGCCCACTGCGTGTCATCCGGAGCAAGTCCACTGCACGAGTCGAATGCGATTACCGCGTCTCCAGCGATATCGCATCGACGGTCCACACCGACAACTGACAAACGACCACTGGCAACTGGCTAGTCCGCCCCCTGGTACACCAGCGAACCAACCTTCTCGCCCATCACCACGCGCTTGATATTGCCATGCTTGTTCAGGTCAAACACTACGATGGGCAGCTTGTTCTCCTGGCACATCGCGATCGCCGTCGCATCCATCACCTTCAGACCGAGCTTTAGGATGTCCAGGTAGGTAATCTTCTCGAACTTGGTCGCGCTCTTGTCGGTCACGGGATCGGCGGTGTAAACCCCGTCCACCTTAGTCGCCTTCAGGATGGCGTCGGCGTGGATCTCCATCGCGCGCAGCGACGCGGCTGTGTCGGTCGAGAAATAGGGATTGCCCGTGCCCGCGGCGAACACCACCACGCGCCCCTTCTCCATGTGACGGATCGCCCGCCGCCGAATAAACGGCTCCGCCACTTCGTGCATCTCGATGGCGCTCATCACTCGCGTCTGCGCGCCACACTTTTCCAGCGCGTCCTGCAACGCCAACGCGTTGATCACCGTGGCCAACATGCCCATGTGGTCGGCTGACACGCGCTCCATCGCCTTGGCCTGCTCGGCCACCCCGCGAAAGAAGTTGCCTCCGCCCACCACGATGGCGATGTCCACGCCCAGCCGGTGTACGTCGGCAATCTCCGCGGCGATTTCATGCACGCGGTTGTTATCGACGCCGAAGCCCTGGCCGGCAGCCAACGCCTCGCCGGAAAGCTTCAGAAGAATGCGCTTGTACGCGGGTGTGGTCATGGATAGCGGTACCTGCTAAGTAGGTCAACCTGTCAGTTTAGCAGGAGCCGCGCTGCGCGCACTGAAGACAGCGCACGCGTTCCGCACACCAGAGACGTAAACTATTCCTTTGGACACTTGCCTGTCGGCCGCATGCCTTCCATCGACGCAATCCTGACCGACGACCTTTCGCCTTGAGCGCTTTCGCCCCCAGCAGCGCGAGGTCATCGCCGACATCCTCGCCGGACACGATGTCGTCTGCGTCATGCCCACCGGTGCGGGCAAGAGCCTTTGCTACCAGCTTCCGGCCGTCGCTCTCGGCGGACTTACCATCGTCGTCTCGCCGCTCATCGCGCTGATGGCCGACCAGACGCAGCAGCTCGGCAAGCTGGCCGTTCCCACGCATGCTGCTGAACAGCTCGCAGGACGCCGCCAAGACAGCGTGAAACCCTGCAAAAAGTCCGCGCCGGGTTCGAGGGCATTCTCTACGTCGCACCCGAGCGCTTCGCCGCTCCCGTCGTTTCGCGCCCTGCTCCCGCAGCTGAAACCGCGCCTGTTCGTCGTCGACGAGGCCCACTGCGTCAGCTTCTGGGGACACGACTTCCGCCCCGATTACATGCGGCTCGCCGAAATCCGCGAAGCCCTGGGCTCGCCCGTCACCGCCGCGCTCACCGCCACCGCCACACCGCAGGTCCGCACCGACATCGCCACGCATCTGAAACTGCGCTCGCCGAAGATGCACGTCACCGGATTCGACCGGCCCAACCTGCGCTACGCTTGCGCGCTACTTCCGCAATGATGTCGAACAAGAACACAGCGCTCGCTCGCGCGGCCTCAAGGCTTCACCGGGCACCGGCATCGTCTATTGCGCCACCCGCAAGACCGTCGAAGAGCTCACCGCCTTCCTTCAGCAGGAGCTGCCCGACCGCATCGTCTCCGGATATCACGCCGGCATGTCCCAATCCGACCGCAAGCGCAGCCAGGAGCGCTTCATGCAGGGCAAGGGCGCGGTCATCGTCGCCACCAACGCCTTCGGCATGGGCATCAACAAGCCCGACATCCGCTTCGTGCTGCATTACAACTTGCCGGGCAGCGTCGAAGCCTACTACCAGGAAGCGGGCCGCGCCGGACGCGACGGCCTCAAGGCCGATTGCGTGCTCTATCACTCGCCCCGCGACTATCGCCATCCAGGAATTTTTCATCGAAAAGATCGGCGACAACAACGAGCAACTCGGACTGGCTGAGATCGAGCGGCTGAAATCGAGCGCCACGCCGCAAGCTCGACGCCATGCGGCTTTATGCCTCGTCCCGCTACTGCCGCCGCTGGAACATCCTCAACTACTTCGGCCAGCAAGCCCGAATCGACGGCTGCGGCTGCGACGTCTGCCGCGGCAAAGTGAAACAGCCGCCGGAACGGCGCGCCGCAGCCGGGAAACGTTCTGCCTCACGGTCACCCACAGACCGCAAATCGCGCAAGCTGAAGATCGACGATATCCAGCCTCTCGATGCTGCCGGCGAACGCCGCTTTGAACTGCTGTGCGAACTCCGCCGGCGCTTGGCCGCGAGAGACAGCGTCCCCGCCTTCTGCGTGATGCACGACCGCACTCTGATCGAGGTGGCCCGCCACGCTCCCACGACTGCCTCCGCACTGTTGCAAATCCCGGGCATCGGCCCGAAGATCGCCGCCAAATACGGTGAAGCGTTCCTGTCTGCGCTCCGCGCCTCAAACCAGCCGAAATAGAAAAGGGCGGGAATCAATCCCGCCCAACCTTGCCAAGCCCGTTTAACCATCTACCACTGCACGCGGCGGAGGTGGTTGAAGTTCAATGTCTCAATCCCATCGCCATCCAAAGACTGTGACAATCGAAAGTCGTCCGTAAGCACAAGGTATCCGTTCTTCGCAATCACGGCGATCACCGCGTCCGTGAGCCCATACTTCGCCCACCGATTCTTGAGAGCAGTCGCGCTGACCACGTGCTGCTCATCGAGCTGAGTTAACCCAGCTGCGAATGAAGCGAAATAGGCCTCTCTGTTCCTCTCGGGAATAGCGCTTGACAGATTACTGACTTCGGTCAGAATGTTCGGTGTGGTGATGATACGAGTGAACGGTCGCAACACTTGGATTAAGAGGTCGTAGTCGTCTTCAGTGTATTTTGATAGGCGATCATTGGTGGTAATTTGCCGCCGGTCATAAGTGCCCAAGAAAAGGAGCAGCAACAGGTTCGAGTCGATGACGACTCCGCGCGTCCGATAGGCATGCAGTTGCTTAGCCGGATCGATCATGGGGCTATGCGCTGGCCAACGTCCTGATCTTTATCGACTCGAATTGCCCAGTTTCAGACAGCAACTTGACAACCCTATATTCACGGTTGCCTCGTCCTGACAACATTAGAATCGGCGATGGAGCGGGCGTGGGGTAACTCAAAGTGATTAACCAAAAGCGTCCGTCATCGGACAGCTCAACCTCTTCCAGGAGGACTTCGGTCGCCGGAACGGGCATGATGTCTGACAAATAGTCTTTGGCAACTTGTACGGCTTTCTTCACTTCTATTGGCATCTCTGCTCTCCCACCTCAATTAAAGCAAAAGGGCGGGACTATGTCCCGCCCTTTTTCGCCACCGAATCGTCCAATTATTCAGCCGCGGCTTCCGCAGCCTTGCTGACGGCGATGGTCTCGCCCACGTCGCCCACCTTGAAGCGGGCGTAGCGCTTCACTGAGATGTTCTCGCCCAGCTTACCGACAACGCTGGCGATCAACTGGTGTACCGTGATGGTCTGGTCCTTGATGAAGGGCTGCTCCAGCAGGCACACTTCCTCGTAGAACTTCGCCATCTTGCCCTCGACGATCTTCTCCACCACCGCCGGCGGCTTGCCGGTTGCGGCAGCCTGGGCGCGGTAGATGTCCTTCTCCTTCTCGAAGGCCTCCGGCGTCACGTCTTCCTTGCGCACGTAGCGCGGGTCGGTCGCCGCGATGTGCATCGCGATGTCGTGCAGCAGGCCCTTGAAGTCGTCGGTGCGGGCAACGAAGTCGCTCTCGCAGTTGACTTCGACCAGCACGCCGATCTTGCCTCCGGCATGGATGTAGCTGGCCACCGAGCCTTCGCTGGTGGCGCGAGTCGCCTTCTTGGCGGCCGTCGCGACGCCCTTTTTGCGCAGCACCACGATGGCGGCTTCGATGTCGCCCTTGGCTTCGGTCAGGGCGTTCTTGCAGTCCATCATGGGTGCGTTGGTTTTGTCGCGGAGTTCTTTTACTTGTGCGGCGGTGATGTTCACTGTCGTAGTACCCATTGTTCGAAATTCCTGTTCTGCTGTCTCAGCTTATTTGATATCTCTAAAGTATTAGATTGCGCTGCTTACAAAACGACCCGCGCCATCTGCAGCGCGGGCCTTAAACCAATCCGTCAGCCTCTCGGCTGCGATTACGCGCTCGGAGTCTCTACTGGAGCCTCGACCGGGGTCTCGACAACCGGCGTCTCCACCGGAGTCGCTACCTTGGGCTCCTCCGCGGCGACTACCGTACGGCGCGCGCCCTTGCCCAGCACGTCTTCCATGCTGACGTCGTCCAGCTCGCTGGCATCGAGGCCCGCCGCCTTGCCTTCCTCGGCGGCGCTGGCAGCCGCAGCTTCCGCCGCTTCGTCGTACTGCACGCCTGCCTTGATGTCGGCCAACTGCTTGTCCGTCACCGCCTGCGCTCCCTCGATCACCGAGTCGGAGATCTTCGAGGCAAACAGCCGGATCGCCCGCAGCGCGTCATCGTTGCCCGGAATCACGTAATCCACTTCGCTCGGGTCGCAATTCGTATCCACCACCGCGACTACCGGAATCCCCAGCTTCCGCGCTTCCTTCACCGCGATCTGCTCTTTGTTCGAGTCGATCACGAACAGCACGTCCGGCAGCCGGTTCAAATTCTTGATGCCCGCCAGGTTGGCCTGCAGATGCTTGCGCTCCCGCTCCAGCTTGACGACTTCTTTCTTCGGCAGCAGCTCGTAGCGGCCATCGGTGGCCATCTCATCGAGCTCTTTCAGCCGCTTTACCGACTTCTGCACCGTGATCCAGTTGGTCAGCAATCCACCCAGCCAGCGCTGGTTCACGTAGAACATGCCGCAGCGGTTCGCTTCTTCCGCGATCGCGTCCTGCGCCTGGCGCTTGGTGCCCACAAACAGCACCAGCTTGCCTTCTGCCGCCTGGTCGGTCACGTACTTCGACGCTTCCTTGAACATCTTCAGCGTCTTCTGCAGGTCGATGATGTAAATCCCATTGCGCTCGCCGAAGATATACTCCTTCATCTTCGGGTTCCAACGTTTGGTCTGATGCCCGAAGTGAACGCCGGCTTCGAGCAGCTCCTTCATCGTGATATTTGCCAAGGTACCTCCTACCTTGCATCCCGCGCGGCGGAGTCAGTGTTGAGCACTGCCCGGATCGTCTGGGATTACATTTCCCGTTACACCCGCCCCGTTGAATCCAGCGGGTGCGAGAAGATTCGTTCCGGATTGCCCTGCTCCCTCCCGCCCCCGGAACCACAAGGCGGGAGAACCAAAAACTGGGGTGCCCCATCCTACCGACCGTTCTTTGGTCGGTAGGATGGGATCGAAAACTATCTCTTGCTGAACTGGAAGCGCTTGCGTGCGCCCTTCTGGCCGTACTTCTTGCGTTCCTTGCCGCGCGCATCGCGCCGCAGGAAGCCTTCCGCCTTCAGCTTGGCGCGCAGCTCAGGATTGAACTCCTGCAGCGCGCGGGCCACGCCCATGCGCACCGCGCCCGACTGCCCGTTCACGCCGCCGCCCGAGCACGGTGCAAACCATGTTGAAGCTGCCCAGCGTCTCGGTCAGCACCAGCGACGACTTCGCCATGATCCGCTGCGCTTCGGTCACGAAATACGTGTCGAAGGGCTTGCCGTTGACCGTAAACTCGCCCGCTGCCGGGGCGAAGGAACACGCGGGCCACGCTCGATTTGCGCCGTCCCGTACCGTAATACTGAACCAATTCTGCCATTTCAATCCTTTTTTCTCGTGTCATCCTGAGCGGAAGCGGCGCGTCTTGTGTGCCGCTGGAGTCGAAGGACCCCTATCTCCCGGTCAGTGTTACCTTCCCACTCACCGCTTTGGGTGGGTGGAATCGAAACTCTCAACCCACCTACTTCGTGGGTGCCCCACCCTTTCGCCGTTCTTTGGCGATAGGGTGGGATCCAATCCCTACTTCGCGACCGCTGCCAGATCCGCCGGCTTCTGCGCCGCGTGCGGATGCTTGTCGCCCTTATATACCTTCAGCTTCGAGGCCATCTGCCGTCCCAGCTTGGTATGCGGCAGCATGCCCTTGATCGCCTCTTCCACGATCAGTTCCGGCTTGCGCTCCAGGCGCTTCTTGTACTCCTCGGCCTTCATCCCGCCGGGGAAACCGGAATAGTTGTAATACGTCTTCTTGTCGGCCTTCAGGCCGGTGATCTTCACCTTCGCGGCGTTGATCACGATAACGTGATCCCCGGTATCGAGAAAGGGCGTGTACTGCGGACTGTCTTTACCAGCGAGGATGCGCGCCACTCGCGACGCCAGCCGGCCCAGGGTCTGGCCTTCCGCATCGACAACAAACCACTTACGCGCAATTTCCCCCTTAGGGAAATACGTGGACATCGTGAACTCTCCAGAATTTAGAAAAACCGCGAAAGAGCCGCTGAGTTCGGGCGCTGAAACGCGCAGGGAACCTCTAGGCGTGCAAACGCAGGACTACCAAAGTCTTAAGAATAGACGAATCGGGCCCCGGAATGTCAACGAATACGGCCCGGCATCTTCCGTCTAACGCGTTGCGCCGCGCCTTCTGCCGCAGTATCGTTATATCGGCCGGATTACCGAATGTCCGAGAGACGGTCATGTCTGAGGACGACAAGCACCGCCGAGAACCACTCCGGCGCAAGACGCACCGGCCTCCCCCAACTCGAACTCGCCTCAACCCGTTCCCCGAAAATCACGAGCCCGTACCCGCCTGCTACGCCCGCAGACGACGCTCTAGACCGGATTCTTCGCCATCCCTCCGCCATTTCGGCCGTCGATCCGCCGGAGCCTCCTGACACCGTGAATCAATCCAACCACATCACCTGGCGCAATCGCTTGAAGGGACTCTGGTTTGCTGCCAGCAGTCTTCTTCATGGGCTCAGGCGTCCCAACCCGATCTTCCACCGCCCACAGAGACCACCCATGAAGTTAACCCACAAATCAGCGACCAATCCAACCCGAAGATCGACTACAGATACTCATGCCGAACAGGTCCCGAAAGTTCTGTCTCCGGCCCCACAATTCAACTTTGGCCAGATATCCTGGGCGTCGAACAGCCGTCCAGATACGTCGATCACCAACCCGAACAAATCGTCCAGATCGTAGTGAACGTGCAAGCAGAAAAACCGTCTGAAGCCGAGGTCAAAGACGCCACCGACTACCTCCGCGCATTCCAGCATGACCTCCACAAGAAAGTCCTCGACCCGGGACTCTCGCCGACACCTAGTTACCGGCGGCGAAGACCTGTTAGGCCTCGCACTGTTTAACGCTCGCAAGAAGATCAGGGCCAACACAAACAACCGGCTCGTGATATGGCTTTGCGACGCGTTCGACCGCATCCACCAGGCTTTCAAGGAAGCCGACGCCGACGAGCCACCACCCCAAAAGCGCCCCATCGGGTTCCTTGCCGGCCGTATCAGCTGCTCCCCCGACGACGCAGTCGCCGTTCTCAACCTCACGCCCTGCGTCCAAACCGAGCCCGGCCAGTGGGAGTACCCCGAATCCGCTTAGCGGTTGCCCCACTTTAGTCTGCCTTTGCTTGAACCCTGCCCTGTTCCCGCTCTGCGGGACGAAGGGCGGCTCTCTTGCCTTTTCTATCCACGAACCACTAGAAGTGGTCTCATAAATCCGTTTTGACAGGAAGTGGTCTCACAAATCCGTTTTGAAAGGGCACGGCTTCAGCCGTGCCGCACAAGTCCTTTATTTTTGTCATCACGGGGGGGCTTCAGCCCCCGAGGGATCTGCTTTTTCTATCCACTATCCACTACCCACTATCCACTGATTTCAGGGTTCGCCATGGCCGCGTGACCTCGCTTGCTTCCGCGATGCTACGGATGATTTCGGATGTTTCAGAAGCCCACACTCTACCCGCCCCTCCCCGCCCCGTCAACGACGGAGCCGTTCGTTATCTCCCCCCGCATATCGTTCCAGGACACTCGCGGCTTGGCAAATGCCGCCCTGAAGCGGTCGAGGGCCGCCTTGTTCTTCAAATTCAGCTGAACGGTGCCGAAAAATTGATTGGCGTTCTTTGGTCGCGTTCGGCCGGATGCCCTGCCTTGCGTGGATGGCTAACACCAGTCAAAGTATTCTTACAGGACCTTGCGCCGCGATGACGATACGACAAGCAAGTCGCGGCACGTGCGAGAGGCTTCCGAATGTCGCTTAAAACTGCGCGGTCGAGCCAAATGGACTTTGCTGAAATTAGAAGGACCGCAATCGTAGCGTTGTTCTCGGATGATACTTTGCTGGAACTGCTCGTACTCAAAGGGGGTAACGCACTGGCCCTTGTGTACGGCCTCGGAAACCGCGCTTCCCTTGACGTCGACATGTCAATAGATGGCGACTTTAAGGATCCGGACGACGCAAGACGCCGAATATTCACGGCTATCGAGCAGCGATTTCGGCGGGTGGGATACCGAGTCTTCGATCTGAAGTTCGAGCCTAGACCCGCGGTTCCAGGAGAAGATGAGACCCGTGCGGGATACGTTGTGGAATTCAAGCTGATTGAGAATGCGAGGTACGATGATTTGACCGGCGATCTTGACGCAGTTCGCAAGAACGCGCTCGCCACCGGTCCATTACAGAAGCGAACTTTCAGAATCGAACTGAGTAAACATGAGTTCTGTCGGAACAAACGGGGAGTGAAACTTGATGAATACACTGTTTATGTCTACACTCCCGACATGCTCGCGATTGAAAAGCTGCGAGCATTGTGTCAACAGCTGCCCGAATACAAAGGACGAACGTATAAGACAGCCCGAGCCAGAGACTTTTACGACATTTATGTTCTCGTCCGGGAAGCCGGTGTGAGCTTGTCAGCGCCGCACAATGCTGACCTGATTAGAAGTATCTTTTCGGCAAAGAAGGTGCCACTCTCTCTAATCTCTCAGATTCCAACCACGGCCGAGTTCCATCGACCCGACTGGCCTTCAGTTCAAGACTCCACCAAGGGAGAGCTTGAGGATTTCGACTTCTATTTCAAGTTCTTAGTTCAGGAGATTAAACCCCTGGAACCCCTTTGGATAGAATAACTTCCAATATCTATCGTGCTGCCTTTCACCAATGCCATGAGCTAAATAGAAGTCGAACTCGGTCGGCAGTTCCCGCAATCTCTCATAGCGGGAGCTTTCGTAACCTGCTCGCTGCATGTAGAAACCGATTGCTTGGTGATAGGGGTATTTGTAATCGAGCTTCTTCAGGACAACGAGCAACGTACTCACGGAGATTTTGTCCTTTGCCGTTTTGTATGCTTCTAAAACCTTATAGACTCCTCCGGCATACGCTGGACGTACTGCAATGTCGATCAGCGTCCGTTCGAGATTAGTTACCGCGAGTTTCTCGCCGACGGGACCATGAGAATGCCAACCTCAAGGCGAGCAGTGTTCTTACCGCTGATCAACTGGTACTGCCATCCTGCATATTGGAATATGTAGTTCGAGCGGCGCTGCTGATTGGAAAATGCCCGATCCAAGCCTTCTTGTGACAGGGTTGAAGTCGAGCGCGGTTTTGGGCTTTGTTCATGGTTTACGTAAATCGTAGTCGGAATCTGCTCGGTTAGCCCGTGCAGGAAGACGGCCGTCCCGTGTGAAAGATAGGCGTTCGGCTTGAAAGACAGCCCAATCTCAAACCTGGATGGTTCTCGCCATGCATATCGATAGACTGAGCGGTAGTCTTCGGATTTAAGCTCAATTCTTTTCAGGCCGGCTTTATTGAGCAAGAACTCGATGAACTGATCCCCGGTGGTCCTTTGCGTCAGACGCCAGAAGTTTCTATTTGCTTCCAAAACGCTTGCCAATTCCCTGGCTGTGTAGGCGGTCTTGTTCGCTTCATCCAATAACCGGATGATGTCCGGCTTGGCTATGGACAACCGAGATGGATTTGGCATTGTGTCGTCTCCACAGGTATATATACCCTGTGGAGACAGTGTATCACATCGGGATATCGCATTCGCGGATTCACACTGTATGTGAAGGTATATATACCTTCATATACAACGTAAAAAGCCCAAATAAAGCAGTTTAGGTCGTTGATGAGCAATCAGTTACACAATTAGAGATGTTAACATGGCAAAGGTATATATACCTTTGCCATGAACGAAATCGCCAATGTTATCATTATCTCACTATTTCAAAATAAGTTGTTTGTTTTCTTAATGTTAAGTAAAAGCAATCAGTCCTCAAGCGCCACACTGGCCTCGCCGCGCATCGACGGGGTGGGCCATGCAGACCGGGGACATCAACTGAGCCCGAACCCACGACAATCCAGTCCCGCCTCGCGGGACGGCAGAAGATAGCCCAGCCCGCCGCGGCGCGCTGGGTAGGCGTTCAATTAAAGTCCAGGAGTCCCGGCAGGGACGACACTCTTGCGCGAGGGCTTCAGCCCGAGGGCCTACCAAGTCCCAGCCGCACTCGCAGTATCATGCTGTCATGAATTATCAGTGCCCGCAAGGCGACCAAGAATGAGCGTCAGCAATATGAAGAAGGCATCAGCAAATAGACGCAACGACGACTTACGCCCTGAGTACGATCTCACCCGGCTCGCGGGAGGCGTTAGGGCAAGTACTACCTGCAGGCTCTCGCTGGGACCAACTTGGTCTTGATCGAGCCCGAACTCACTCATGTCTTCCGCGACTCGGAATCGGTGAACCGTGCCTTGCGACTCCTGGTCGATGCGGCAGAAGCTGCCGCAGCTCCCGCCAAAAATCGGCGTCGCGCGCCAAAGAAGCCCGGCGCCCCCAGTCCGCGCCCTGCTGTCGGACGCTAACCTCGGATTGCGACCCCAAACCCACGACACTCCAGTCCCGCCGGGTGCCCCATCCGGCGACTCGCCAACCAACAAATAATCTTGAGGTGGGTGCCCCATCCGGCCTGATTTTGGCCGGGTGGGTCTTTTGACTTTCACTGACAACCGGCCACCGGCAACTGATCACTGACGAGACCCTCAACCCGCGACAATCCAGTCCCACATTGTGGGACGGCAGAAGATAGCCCAGCGCTTCAGAGGCTGTTACGAAACTCGATTACTGCCCAAAGGTGCGATAGAAAGTGGTACCGCGAAAGAGTTAGGTTAGCGGCATGGCCTACCTCAGGGGAGAAGCGCGGGAACAGGTGACGATGTTCCCGGTGACGCTGGACGAGTTCATTCCGGCAGACCACGTGTGTCGGGTGATCGAGGCGTTCGTGAATCGGCTGGCGATGCAGGAGCTGGGGTTTGTGCGCGCCGAACCGGCGGAGACGGGGCGGCCGGGCTACGATCCGCGCGACCTGCTGAAGCTGTACTTGTACGGATACATGAACCAGCTGCGTTCGTCGCGGCGGCTGGAGGCGGAGTGCCAGCGCAACGTGGAGGTGATGTGGCTGCTGGGGCGTCTGCGGCCGGACTACAAGTCGATCGCCGAGTTCCGGCGGATGCACCGCGAGGCGGTGAAGGAAGCGGGGGCGGAGTTGGTGCAGTTGGCGCGCGAGGTAGGACTGGTGAGCGGCGAGTGGGTGGCGATCGACGGCTCGAAGTTTCGGGCGGTGAGCAGCGCGGCGCGGGTGAAGGAACGCGAGGCGGTGGAGCGCTATCTGGAGGAGATGGAGACGGCCGACGCGCAAGACGAGGTCGTCATTGACCACAGCGCGGTGCAGGCAGCGCTGGAGAAGCTGAAGAACGATCCTGAGCCGGAGGCGCGGTTCATGCGGACGACGGAGGGCAAGCGTCCGGCGTACAACGTGCAGACGGCGGTGGATGCAGAGTGCGGGATCATCGTGGCGCAGGAGGTGACGACGGAGACCAACGATAAGCGCAGCCTGCTGCCCATGGCGGAAGCGGCGCAGCAGGCGGTGGGCGCGCCGAAATCGCTGCACGTGGTGGCGGATGAGGGCTACTCCAACGGAGAGCAGGCGGCGGGGTGCGAGGAGCGCGGGATCGAGCCGCACGTGCCGGCCAACCGCAGCGTGAACAGTCAAGGCGACGGCAGATGTTCGAGGGCAGTGAGTTTCATCACGACCAGGCAAGGACACCATGGGGTGTCCGGCGGGCCAGAGACTGCACCGGAAAGCGGTGCAGAAAAAGCGACGGCAGGTGGTGTATGTAGGCGAGGCGGCGGTGTGCGGGGCGTGTCCGCTGCGAGCGCGTTGCACCACGGCGGCTCGCCGGACGGTGAAGCGGCATCTGTATGAAGGTGCGCTGCGACGCATGCAACAGCGGGCCACGGCGGAAGCGATGCGCCTGCGACGATGTGTGGTGGAGCGGGTGTTTGCGGAGTTGAAGTACCGCATCTTCGGGCATCCGCGGTTTCTGCTGCGCGGGCGCGGCGGAGCGCAAACGGAAATCAGCCTGGCGACCATGGCCTACAACCTGAAACGCATGATGCGAGTGCTGGGCGGGGCGGGCTTATGGGCGATCTTGGCCGACTAGTCGGACTGGCCCGCGCATGCCATTGCGTCAGGTGCCGTCAGACCAGGGCCGCACGAATACCCATCGCATCCCCGGAGTTGCGGAGCCAGAGTTTCGTAACAGCCTCTTCAACGCTGGGTAAGCGTGCGAAAGAAAGCCCCGAGTCCCCCGGGGACGGCACTCTTCCGCGAGGGCTTCAGCCTGAGCGCCTCCACCCTCCGCTGCGATCCTACCCCACGGTTTCACCCTGCGGGCGGCACGGCCACCGTCATGCCATGACGGCGGAAGACCTCCATCATTTTCGCGCGATCGGGCGGACCGCCAGCGGCGACCGATAGTTCGGCGGCTTCCCGGAAATACGCGGGGCCCATGATCGCAGGCGAGATGACCGCGAGCTGTTTCACATCCTCGCTGCCGAGATTGTCGAAGCGGTGCACCGCGCCTCGCGGGATGCACAGCGCCTGCCCCGGACCAACCTCGATAGGCGTGCCATCCACCGTCCAGGTAAGGACGCCCTCGATGCCGTATAGGACCTCCTCGTAGGCGTCGTTCTTGTGGGCTGGCGCCGCCAGCTTCTCCCCAGCCGGGACAAGAACCTCGAATACCGAAAGGCTCCCGTTGGAATCGTCTCCGGTGAGTAAAAATCGGATCCCTAGCGGACCAATCTTGATGGTCTCTTCCGAAGCATTGACCCTGCTCATACCCTGCTGCATAATCGCCTCCTTTTGAATGAAGTCATGGTACGCTTCTCTCCTTCCTCGGGTGGCCCATCCGGCCTGATTTTGGCCGGGTGGGTCTTTTGGCTTTCCTGATAACTGACCACTGATCTCAGCCCTAACCTTCGACACTCGAGGCCCGGCAGCCGGCATATCTTAGCCCAGCATTGCAACGGCGGGTGGCCAACGATTGCCTGACTTTGGCACTCGTGGGTTCACGGAGGGCCCATCCGATCCCCCCTGCCTCCGTCGTGTATTTTGCTCTTGCCTTTTGCCCAATCTTCCTCTGTGCCTCAGTGCCTCTGTGGTGGATCTTGGTTTTCCCGTTTCGGGAGCAGACCCCACATTTTCCCCACTTTTCCCTTGACACCCCGATCCCAATGAGAGCAAGGTAACAGCGCTAGGTTACCATGACTGCTTGACTTTGCTGCCGCACGCAGGCGGCTTGTAGCAGCTAGCTGATAGTTGCTAATAGCCGATAGCTGTATTGGAGGCACCCATGTCCGGCCGCATCTTGCTCAATCCCCAGCAGGCCGCCATCCCTCTCCGCCACCCACGCAGGTCCCCGGACTAGCCATGCAAACCTTTACGGCTCAGGATTTTACGTATAACTCGTTTGCTTGCACGAATTTGCGCGGGAATCCGCGTATCTTCACTGAAAACGAGGAATTTGCAGATAGGGGGGGAGGGGGGGTACCTGCACCGCTATGGTGCAAACTCGATAGTTGGCCTGCACGACGGCACAAAATCCGTCGTCATTTCGTGGGAATATACATCCATGAGCATGCGAATCGACAAATGGCTCTGGGCGGCGCGCTTCTTCAAGACGCGCTCGCTCGCCACCAAGGCCTGCGAACTCGGCCGCGTCCAATCCGCCGGGCAGCGCGTCAAGCCCGCCCGCGAGGTCCGTCCCGGAGACAAGCTGCGCATCACCAACGACGCCGGGGACTTCGACATTGAAGTCCTGCAGCTCAGCGAGATGCGCGGCCCCGCCTCCGTCGCCCAGACGCTCTACCGCGAGTCCGAAGCCAGCCGTGCGCTGCGCCTGAAAGTCGCCGCCGAGCGCAAGGTCATGCACCAAATCGACCGTCCCGCCGGCGGACGCCCCTCCAAGCGCGACCGCCGCCATATCATCCAGTTCCGCGGAGGGTCTTAGTGTCGTAATGTCCAACGGCTACAGCGCGAAGTACGTCTTCCCGTGCCGCGGGCTATCTTCGTCGCCGATCAGCAGGTACGACGGGAAACCGTGCCATCCGGCAAACAGGCGTACCGATTGGGCATCGGCGGGCACGTCAAACACCCAGGTCGTCTCGAACGACTCGCCCGGCCGAAGCGGGTCTGTAAGTGAATGCGCCTTCGGGTTCGCGTGCTCCCACGCCTTCTGCCCTGTCGGGGAGACCGGATACGACCGGCCCTGCCCGTCCACCAGCTCCAGCGTCGGAGGGTCGGGCGTCAGGGGAGCGTTCCCCCGCCAGGGCGCGATGGTCCGTTCGTCAAAGTGGGAACGCACGGTCACCACGACGAACTCGCCCGCAGCGTTTACGTCGCCGACGGACTTCATGCGCTCCACGTTCTGCACCGAGTAGGCGATATGGCAGTCCATGGCGCAAAAGAATTTTTCGTCGCCGCGCGCGACGGTGCGGTCATAGCTGGCCCAAGAGAAAAACGCCAGCGCCGAGGCATAGGCCGCGACGAGGACGACGACCGCCAGAGCCGTATAGAGGGCCCAGCGGCGACGAGTGAAGTAGAGCACGATGGTTGCGACGGTGAGTAGAGCGGTCAGGCCCGCGGTCCCGAGGAAGCACAGCGCCGCCAGGTGCGACTCGAAATTGCCGTTACTGTACATGCCGAGCTCCTTGACAAGTACTTTGTCTTGCAAAGTACATGAGCAAAATAAAAGGGGCCAACCGCCCCATCGAACTTAATCCCTTCGCGCTGCCCGGATGACCGACTCCATCTGCGAAAGGTACTCCTCGAGCGCCCGTCGGCCCGAGGCCGTTAAGCGGAACTCAGTGCGCGGCTGGCGCCCCACGAACGACTTGGTGCACTTCAGGTAGCCGGCGATTTCGAGCTTGCGGGCGTGAACGCTCAGGTTTCCGTCGGTGATTTCCAGCAGCTTCTTCAGGTCGTTGAAGCTGAGAACCGGGTTTACCGCCAGGGCGCTAATGATCCCCAGCCGGACGCGCTCGTGAATCACCGGATCGAGTTCCAGCGTGCGGCTGCTGCCCGCGGCATCCTGTTTCCTGGGGCGGCTACCTGCCCGCCCGAGCTTACTTGGTCGGTTGCCTGCTTACCCACCATGCCTCCTTGCGATATATGCCCCGAATGCAATGTGCACAAGTCCGAAGCCGACGGCCAGCATGGCATTGGCCCAAAGCCACGGCAGCGGCAGAGCGATCGCCCCGGCGACCACGAACACCGCTCCCATGATCGGAATCGTCCGTACAGAGAAAGCCCCAGCCTGCATAACGGCCACTCCGTACAGCAGCAGCCAGACGCCGGGAATCTGGCGCGGGTCACCCGCTCGAATCAGTGCGACCGTCATCACGCCGCCGGCGAAGAGCGCGGGCAGCAGGCCAACGAACAGCCTGCGTCCGGGGAGCGAAAGGATTTCCGTGCCGAGCCGCGAGGCCTTCCAGTGCATCGCCACCAGCGCCAGGGTGACGGCGACGAGTGCCTCGGCCAGCCACACTGCCAGCCACGCTTCGGTGGTCGGCTGCCGCAGCGCGAGGAACGAGGCGGGCAGCGCTGTGGCTCCCATCGCGCAGTATCCCCATCCGGAAACGGCGGTAAAGGCGGTGCTGCGCTCCATGGTCTGGCGGATGAGCGCCAGGTGTTCGAGCGCCTCCGGAGGAGGCGTACCGGCGGGCCTTCTAGGGGTGCGCCGGCAGGGGCGAGGATCAGCCATGCGGATACGGTAGAACACCGACCGCTTTCTGTCAAGTACTTTGCAATACAAAGCATGACGCCGGGGCCACCGCGTGACGGGCCGAAGAAGCACCCGGCAACGCCAACCTCCCTGCAAAGAAAAGGCCACCCCGTGGGGGTGACCTGGGAAGCTGAAACCGCCGCCCGTTTAGTTGGGCTTGGCGGTAGTCGCGGGTTTGGCTGTCGTGGTAGCCGGCTTGGCTGCGGCCGGAGGCGTACCAGCAGGCTTGGCGGCGCCGGTGGTGCTGCCGCTGTGGACAGGAGCCGGCACGCCGGACTGGGAGTTATAGGCATCCACAATATGCTTGGTAATGTCCATGGTGGGCGCGGCGAGAACCACGGGGCCCTGCGGCCATGGAGCCGAGGCGTCAATGACCAGGCCATAACCGTTGTCGGCAACATACTTGGTAATCACGGGAGCCATCTTCTGCAGGATGCGCTGGGCGATCTCGTTCTGCTGCTGCTGGAAGTCGTTCTGGGCGTCTTCGGCGGAGCGTTGGAGCGACTTTGTCTTGCTCTCGATGGACTTGACCAAGCTTTCATGGGCTTCGGCATTCATCTTATCGCCCTGGGTGCTGAGCTGCTTCTTGAGGTCTTCGATTTCGGAATTCTGACGCTGCAGCTCGACCCTGCGGGGTTCGAACTTCTTGGCGAGGGCCTCGAAATCGCGCTGGCCTTCGTTGCTGGTGGCGATGGCGCCCTGCATATCGATGACGCCGACCTTGGTGCCCGTGGCGTTGGCGAGGGGGTTGACCGGGGGTGCAGCCGGAGTGGTCTGGGCCATGACGGCCATCGATGTGAATACGAGCAGTACTATGCTGGCAAACGAGCGCTTCATTACTTTGCTGTGACTCCTTGGATTGCTCCGGGAATTCCTCAGGTGTTCCAGCTGCACGCGATCACTGGACCGGTGCTGTTCCGGACGACCAAGATGCTCAACCCGCGCAAGCGAAACATGCGCGTCGGCACCCGGCCGGAAGATTCGGCGGTGCGGATTCTCGAATTATAGGCAATTAAAGCGAGCAGCGTCAAATACATTGACGCTGCTGCCTTGGCTAGAAAGTGGTAGCTACAGTGAAGCGGAAGGTCTTGCGCGGTTCGCGAATGAGATAGCCCGGATTGTATAGCGCGGCTGCGTTGGCGTAGGTGTAGTCCCCAGCGGCGCCTGCGGGGAACATTGAGCGCGTAATGGGCGAAGCCGGAGGAACGGTTTCGTCGAGGCGCAACGGGTTATAGGCGTAGTAAATGCGGAATGGAGCATTCACGATGGGCACGATCACCTGCAACTCAAGTCCGGTGGACATACGCGGCTGGAAATTGGTCCCCGAGATCGGGCTCAAGTTGCCCGACACCGGGACGCGCACCGTGCCCGCGCACGAGTAATCGAGATTCACGTAGGGGCAACCGTAACTCGTCGCATTGAGCGTGACGACCTGCTGATCGGAAATACGCAGCTGCGAGTCGTTGGTAATGAAGTCCATGCCGGTGTCCACGAAAGGAGCAACAGTAACGGGGCCAAACACGGGTATGCGGTACTCCAGATTGGCGACCCAACTGGTGTCGCCTCCGGGGAAGATGACCTGGTTCACCGGGATGGTGACGTTCCACGTACCGCGGCGCGGGTTGGTCGGATCCAGCGGGACGGTGGTGCCGTCGGGATTCTGCAGCGGGATCGTAACGGCCGACGGGAAGTACACCACCGGGGAAACGGAACGGATGTCGAAACCGCGCAGGTCCTGGTCCCCGCCCATGTAGAAGCGATCGAAAGGTGGCGCGACGTCTCCGGCATAGCCGCTGATCCAAGAACCCTGCACCCGGAAGCCGAGGGTGTTGCGTCCCTTATTCATGGGCCGGAACTTCTTCCATTCCACGACCGGCTTGAAGTAATGGCGTGTTTCCACCCAGGCCGGCAACTTCAGTGGCAACAAATAAGCTCTGGCCGCTGTGTGGGCGCTGAGGGTTGTCAATGCGGTTATAGGAAAAGTTAGGAACGACCTTGCTGGTTTCGATGCCGGTGAGCGCGCTGGGGCCATACAGTCCGCGGAAAGCCAGACTCTCGAAATACAGTGTCGATGCTGCGCTGTAGGTCTGCAGCGAAGTATTGTCGAACGAATACGTAATGCCGACGCGTTTGAACGACCGCTTGATGGGATAGCTGAATGAGGTTGTAAAGCCAGTACTAGTCTGGGTGTAGTTCTGCAGCAGGGCCTGGTAGCTGGAGGGCAAATTGATGGACTGACCGGTTTGCGCCTGCAGTTGCTGTTGCTGGTTGTAGTTGTAGCTGTTGTGATACACCGTCCAGCTGAACTGCAGCGGGCGGTCGAACAGGTAGGGTTGAGTGAACGACAGGGTTTCGTTCTTCTGGTACTGGCCGACCGAGATGGCGACGGTGAGTGACTCGCCTTTGCCGAACAGGTTGTTGGTGGTGTAATTCACGCCGATGAAACCGCCGTAAAGGCCGCTTACGCCGCCGGTCAGGCCGATGCTGTTCTTGCCCTTTTCCTTGACCTTGAGCAGGATGTCGACGGTCGCATCCTGCGGGTTCTGCTTGATTTCCGAGTCCTGTTCCGGCTTCAGCGGTTCGAAATACTGCAACTGGTTGAGCCGCAGCAAGCTGAGTTCCCACAGGTTGCCGTTGTAAACGTTGCCTTCTTCCAACGCCAGTTCGCGGCGGATGACCTTGTCGCGCGTCGTGGTGTTGCCCTGGAAATTCGATGCGCCGGACAAAGAACTGCTTGCCTTCGTCGAGGTCGATCTTCAGCGTGATCGTCTTGTTTTCGTCATCGGATCCGAGTTGGGCACCGGGGAGAAGTTGATGTAACCCAGCGCGGCATAGGCCTTGCGCAGGTTGTCGAGGCCCTTGCGGATCGCCTCGGCGTCGAAGATGTCGCCGTCTTTGATCTTGAACTGGGCGCGCAAGGCACGGGTATCGGCCACGGCCTTGTTGCCGGTGAAGGTGATCTCCTTCAGGCGGTAGCGCTCACCCTCTTCCACCGGCATGGTGATGTCCACGGCCTTGCCCGGCTTCTTGCTGAACGGCCAGTACCACGGTGGCGGCGTGTCGCGGATCTTGGTTTTCGGGTCGGCGACCAGCGCTTTGAAGTAGCCCTTCGTCTGGTAGTAATAGCGCACGCGCTCGGCGTCTTCGTTCAGCTTGGTGGAGTCATAGGTTCGGGCGAACAGGCTCTCCAGGAAGATGGAGTGCGGAATGCCGATGGGCTTGAGGTTCTTCATCGCGGTCTGCAGTTCGCGCGACTTGATCGCCTTGTTGCCCACAAACGTGATCTTTCCCACCTTGACCTTCGGCCCTTCCTTGACCACGAACGTCAGGCCGACGGCGGCCGGTGGAATCGGCCGGACCTCGGAGGTCACGGTGGCAAACTGGTGGCCATGGGCGGCCAGCAGTTCCTTGATGACGACTTCGGCGTGCTTGACCTTGGTGGGATCGTACTGGCTTTCCTGGGTCAGGCCGACCTTGCGTTCCTTGAGCTTGTCGAGGACGTCGCTCTGCGAGACCGAACTCAGGCCGGTGTACTTGATCTCGCGAATCGTCGGCTTTTCTTTGACGTAGACGTGAATGCGCCAGCCCTTGGGAGAGGCTTCCCGTTCGATGCGCAGGTCGTCGAAATAGCCGGTGTTCCACAGCGAGTTGAAGTCGCGCTCCAGCGCGGTCTGGTCATACACGTCACCCGGACGGGTAAACATGCGGGCGCGGATGGTGTCCGCCGGAATGCGGCGGTTGCCGTGAATGATAATTTCCTCAATCACCCCTTGCTGGGCCCATGCGGCGGTAGCGGCAAGACAGATGACGACGAAGCAGGAAACTTAGCGCTGTGGCACAAAAGCGCCGCCCGCGGCGGAGAGTCTCCGCAGGGCTAACCTGACTATGGAAAGAAATAGCGAACAACCTCAAACAGTTATTGGTGAAAGCGCAATTATACGGTACAGCACGCGCAGTCATAAAGCGGCGCACCGCCTGCCATGGCTGCGTGAAATACAAGCTAACCCGTTCATGCGGTGGAAGTTTCGAGAGATCGCTCGACCTCGACCAGGACCGCGTAAAAGGTGGCGCCGCCACCCAGATCGGCCAATCGCGCCGAGGTGAGCACATTAATATTGACGCCGCCCTCGGAGAGCTTCGCCCAGCCCAGCTTGGCGCCGACGACGCCCGGCGAGACGACGCCGTCCACCCGCGCCGTCAGGAAGATTTCACCGCGCTGGTTAAACACCCGGACACGGTCCCCGTCGTGCGATGCCGCGGGCCTCGGCATCGCAGCTGTTGATTTCCAGCTCGTGCTGCTGCTCCATCTTCTGCAGCGATGGCAGATTGACGAACGTGCTGTTGAGAAAATTGTCAGCCTTGCGAGCCAGCAATTCCAGCGGATACTGCCGGGCGCGGGCGCTATGGCGCGACTCTTCCGGCGGAACGAAGTCGGCGACTGGGTCCATTCCCTGCGCGATGAGGCTGGCATCGTATAAGCCGCGCTTTGCCGCTTTCGGTGGGAAAGCCTTGGCGAAGGGCAGCCAGGGCGCGGCGTCGCTGTCGCCGTGAACATTCAGGCGGACGTGTGGCTCGCGCTCCAGGCGCTCGCGCGTAATGCCCCCAGCTGCGGCGCGCCGGAAGATAGGGCTGCGTCGATCATTTCGTCGACGGTCTCGCGGAAGCAGGCGTCCTCGAAGCCCATGCGCAGCGCCATCTCGCGAAAGAGCTCGACGTTGGACTTGCACTCGCCGAGCGGCTCGATCGCCTGCTGCGAAACCTGCAGATACAGGTGGCCGTAAGCCTTCACCAGATCCTTCTGCTCGAAGAACGTGGTCGCCGGCAGCAGGATGTCAGCGTAGTCGGTGGTGTCGGTAAAGAACTGCTCGTGCACGACGGTGAAAAGGTCGTCGCGTTTAGCCCGCGCACCACGCGGTTGTGATCCGGGCATACCGCCGCCGGATTGGAGTTGTACACAAACAGCGCTTTGACCGGCGGATCGTTCGACTGCGGTGAGCGCCTTGCCCAGCTCGACCATGTTGATGGCGCGCGCATCGCGGCCCAGCGGGCTCTTGTGCATCAGGTCGGTGCGCTCCAGCGCATGCGGTGTTCAGCCCGAAGCCGCCACTGAGAGGACAGCTGCAAGGCCGCCGCCGATTTCCTTCCACGATCCGGTGATGACTGGCAACATGCAGACCGCACGCACCGCCAGCTCCGCCGTTCTGCGTGCGCTGCATGCCGTAGTTCAGGCGAATGGCGGCCGGGCGCGTGGTGGCATACTCGTGCGCCAGAGTCTCGATGTCCTCCGCCGCGAATTCCGGTCCACTGCGAGACCTGCTGCGGCGTGTATTCGGGCAGGCGCTTCTGCAGTTCGTCGAAGCCGTCGGCGTAGCGCGCGATGTAGTCAGCGTCGTGCAGGCCGTCACGCACGATGATGTGCATCAGGCCCATGGCCAGCGCAACGTCGGTGCCGGGATTGATGGGAATGTGCCAGTCGGCAACGCGCGCGGTGCGCGTGCGGTAGGGATCGATGACGACCAGCTTGGCGCCGTTGCGGCGCGCCTCTTCGACGAACGGCCACAAGTGAATGTTGTTGCCGTGGATGTTCGCGCCCCAGGCGATGATGTACTTCGAGTGGCGGAACTGCTCGGGCTCGGTGCCGACTTTACTGCCGTACATGGAGACGATGGCGTCTCCGCCGGTCGTGGAGCAGATCGTGCGCATGAAGCTGCGACGCTCCCAGTCGATGGAAGAAGCGCCTGTCCATCGAGCCGCCGTTGAGCACGCCCAGATTGCCGCCGTAGGAATACGGCAGCACCGCCTCCGGGCCGAACTCGGCGCTGACTTGTTTAAGCCTGGCCGCGATCGCGGTGAGCGCTTCGTCCCAGGTGATCCGCTCGAAGGCGGCCGAGCCGCCGGTTCCCTTGGCGCCAACCGCCGCATGGGATACAGCACGCGCTCCGGCGAGTACACGCGGTCAAGGTACTTCGCGACTTTGGCGCAGAGGAATCCGCGCGTGACCGGATGCTCGGGGTCGCCCTGAATCTCGACTGGCGCGCCCGTCTTCGACGGTGATCAACACCCCGCAAGCGTCGGGACAGTCGTGCGGACAGGCAGCGTGGACAACTTGTTTCATCGCTGAAGACCTTGCTCGATTATCCCACGCGACGCGGAGCCCCACGGGTTATTGACGGTGACCAGTGGGCACTCGAACGCGAATGGATGTGCCACCCGGCAAGCCGGTTGAACCGGAAAAGATACCTGTACTTTTCTGCCGATTGGCGTCAGATTTGAATCCACCCGTAGTATGATGCATCCATTGATTTGGCCCACTCAGGCTGCTTAGGGAGGTTTCTCCATGGGTCGAAAACTCTTCGTGCTGCTGGCCGTAATGATACTGGCGGCGTCGGTTCCCGCCGAATGCAAGACGCGGGGCCCGTCCACTCCGCATGAGCGTGCCCGCGCGCTCAATTACATCCAGAGCCTGGAACAGAATCCGCTGGCCAAAGACAGCCTCGACAAACGCATGTGGCTCACCGAGTGGATCGTTCGGGTACCCGATATCACCGTCGCACGTGCTGCAAGGCACTCGATGCGCTGGACACCGTCAACGATACCTACTCGAACCAGTTACGCATCCAGGCCCTTTATTCCCAGGCCGGTTACATCCTGCAGCATCCCGGGGTGAAGAGCGAGGCGCAGAAGCAGGCGGCGGGCCTGGCTGGCGCGCTGCGCTTACCAGGCGATTCAGCGCTTCGATCCGACCGCGCAGTATCCGGTGCTCGACAATCTGCTGTCGCTGCAGAAGCAGGGCAAGCTGGTGGAGTTCGTGGAACAGCAGGGAGAATGTAAAGAGCAACTGAGTCCGCATTGGAATTCAGCCAACGAGGGCGCGAAATTCGCGCCCTTTTCGATTGCCCGGGGTACAATCGTGGCGCACGCCGAGGATGGCCACCATGCGATATCCCTACCACGCCATCGAAGATTCCGACGTCCCGCGCGCCGCCAACCCCATCTTGCAGCACCTGCTCGACACCTACGCGAGCGAGACCAATAAGGTCGTCTCGGTGTGGCGCTGCTTTGCCCCGGAAGACCTGGACTTTCGTCCGCACCCCAAGTCGTCCAGCGTGCGCGAAATCCTGCAGCACCAATTGCTCTCGGGAGCGGCGCTTCTTTGCCGAATTCATCGGCACACCCGAACCCCTTGCGGAAGACGTGCTGCCAGCGTCGTTGGAAGTCAAGCCTTGTATTGAGCGGATGGTCGCTCTGGCGCGGCCGCGGTTGCAGTTCTTCGCCGGCCAAACCGCCAAGTGGTGGATGGAGCCGGTGCCGTTCTTCGGCGAGTCACGCGAAAGGATCTGGGTGTTCTGGCGGCGCGTGCTGCACACCTGCCATCACCGCGCGCAGCTCACGGTGTGCCTGCGGATGCTGAACAAGCCTGTGCCGTCGGTTTACGGGCCCACTGCCGACGAGACCTGGGAAGGCGCGGACGCCACTCATACCGTCGCAGCCGCAGGACGGAAGTCAGCCAGAGACCGGCTGCCCGCTTACTTCTCCGCCGCCAGCTTCTGTTGAGTTCCGCAGAAGTCGAGCCGAACAGATTGCGCAGCACGGCGACTTCGGCGGCGATGCCTGTCTCCAGCGCCGGTTTCGCATCCGGTGCGTACAGCGGCGAGTGGTTCGACGGCAACGACTCTCGCCCGAGGCCTTCGCCTGCGCGTACTTCTCAGGCTCCGCCGCACCCAACAGGAAATAGAAGCCCGGGACGCCCTCACGGGATGTGTGGC
>CAWCMJ010000020.1:0-25996 GCA_963796615.1 uncultured Acidobacteriaceae bacterium | reverse complement strand
ACGCCGGTGAGGCAAAGCCCGCAGTAGAGAAAGCGGTCAATGAATTCGCGGCCCGCGGCTTCCGTTCATTAGGCGTGGCCCGAGCGGGTCTGGAAGGCAAGTGGCAGTTCGTTGGCGTATTGCCATTGTTCGATCCGCCGCGGGAGCAGGCCAAAGCAACCATCGCGAGCGCCCGGCAGATGGGCGTCGACGTCAAGATGGTCACGGGCGATCAAATTGCCATCGCTCGCGAAACCGCCCGACAACTGGGGCTGGGTACGAACATCCTCGACGCGAGCGAATTTGCCGATACCAAACCTATCCAGACAGCGCAGGTGGCGGAGTCCATCGAAAAGGCCGACGGTTTCGCCCAGGTATTCCCCGAACATAAATTCCACATTGTGGATGTACTGCAGAAGCTCGGCCACATTGTCGGTATGACCGGTGACGGGGTGAACGACGCCCCCGCTCTCAAGAAGGCCGACTGCGGCATCGCGGTTTCGGGTGCGACGGACGCGGCCCGCGCCGCTGCCTCCATTGTGCTGCTCGCGTCTGGCCTGTCGGTGATTATCGATGCGATTAAGGAGAGTCGAAAGATCTTCCAACGGATGAACAGCTACGCCATCTACCGCATCGCAGAAACGCTGCGTGTGCTGTTCTTCATGACGCTGTCGATTCTGGTGTTTAACTTCTATCCGGTGACCGCGGTGATGATTGTGATGCTGGCGTTGCTCAACGACGGAGCCATCCTGGCTATCGCCTATGACAATGTTCATTACAAGGACAAGCCGGAGGCCTGGAACATGCGCCTGGTGCTGGGAATCTCGACAGTGCTGGGCGTCATCGGTGTGGTGGCTGCGTTTGGCCTCTTTTATCTAGGCGAGCGCGTATTTCATCTCGACCGCGCGCATATCCAGACGCTGATGTATCTGAAGCTCTCCGTGGCTGGACATCTCACAATTTTCCTGACGCGCACGCGGGGCCCCTTCTGGTCCATCCGGCCGGCACGGATTCTGTGGCTTGCCGTGCTGGGCACGCAAACGCTAGCTACTCTGATTGCGGTTTATGGGATTTTCATGACGCCGCTTGGGTGGGGTTGGGCGATGTTCGTTTGGGGCTATGCCCTGGCATGGTTCCTTGTGAACGACCGTATCAAACTGCTGGCCTATCGGATGTTCGACCCTACTGGCGCCCCGCTGTTGGCCAGGAAAGCGAAGGCCAAGAACTGGATCCGCGCACTGGCCAAATAGAAAATAAGTGCGTTGGACTCGCACGACCAGTAATATTGCACCTCGTAGAACAAAGTGAAAATTCTGAATGAGGGGTTAAACGGCTCATGGCCTTACGTCCTTTCCCCAAGAAATCGCGCTATCGCTCACAGGAATTCATCGGCGGGGCCATTACCAGCCTGGAGCAGGGCTATCTCGTTGCCTACATCGATGGGGACTCTCGCGGCAATCCCGGACCGGCGGGCTACGGCCTCGTCATTGAAGACGAAGTCGGCCGTCCGGTGGCTCAGTTGAGTGAATTTCTTGGCCGTCAATCAGAGAGGTATGCAGAATATTCCGCTCTTCTGGCGGCGCTGAATTACACGCTTGGTCATGGGTTCAAGGCGCTGAAGGTGTTCTGCGACTCCGAATTGATGGTGAAGCAGGTCAATGGCGAAGCTAAGGTCAGCGCTCCCACCGCGAAGGAGTTGCACGGCCAGGCGATGGCGCTCATCGACAAACTCGACTACTGCGAGATCAAGCAAGTATTGCCTGGGAAGAACCGTGAGGCCAACCGGCTCGCCAATAATGCCATTGATCGCGGCATTGCCAAGAAGGCGCCCGCGGTAGGAGCAACGGATGGCGGTGTCGCCTCTGTGACGCCTGAGCTCAATGGCATCGTCCGTGATGGCGTGGTTCACTTCTCGGAGAATTCGTTCCCTGACGGGACGCAGGTGAAAGTCCGGGCTGTGAAACCGTAAGCGTAGTGCGGCCTCAGCCGCGAAGGGTCTTCCCAGTTGCGTGAACAAAACGAAAAAGTAATGGTGATCGTAACTCTCAGGGATTGTCCTCCGTCCGTCGCTGCGGATGTGGGCATGTCTTTGTTCACCAGGCTTAGCGAGGAGCCGGCGATAGCACTTCAAGACACCCTTTCCCGAATAGCAATCAAGACCATACTGTTAGCGACTGATTTCTCTGCGGAGGCTCGAAGCGCCTTGCAGTGTGCCATTTCTCTCGCCAAGCGTCACCAGTCTAGGCTGGCACTCGTCCACGTTCTTCCAATAGAAGGCGCGGTGGAGGGTGAATCAGGGCCTCTGATGACCGACGCGATCCGGCACAGCGCTGAAAAAAGCATGGCAAAGTTGGAAAAAACGTCAAATCTAAAGTCGCTGCCTCACGAAGCGATCATACAGTCCGGAGATAGCTGGCATGTGATCTCGCAGGTCCTGCTCGACAAGCACGTCGATCTCGTTGTCATGGGCACTCACGGGCGTGGAGGAATCAAAAAGCTGATCTTGGGATCGACAGCAAGAAGATCATAAGACACGCCCCTTGTCCGGTGCTGACCGTTGGGCCGCATGTCCCATCGGGGTCGTGTAAGCACTTTGGCCACATCTTCTATGCCAGTGATTTTTCCTCGGGATCCCACAAAGCGCTGCCCTACGCTGTTTCACTGGCAGAAGAGGACCGGGCTCACTTGACCCTGCTTCATGTCATCGAACGTGATCCGATCTCGCAGTCGGAGGTGCGGGAGTGGAAGCAAGAGAGTCGCGAAAAACTGACCCAAATGATATCCTCCGACCTCGATCTGCCTTACAAACCGGAAATTGAGGTCGAGTTTGGCATTCCTGAAGTGGAAATTGTCCGGCAGGCGCAAGCCAGGAAAGCGGATCTTATTGTCATGGGAGCGCACAAAGGCGGTATCGTGTCGAGGCACCTGCCGTGGACAACTCTGCACCACGTGTTGCAGTACGCACATTGCCCCGTGCTTACGGTTCGGGGGGAAATAGAAACGGCGCAGGCCGAGGGGCCCTTCGCAGATTAATTCTTAATCGGTTCACACGCGAGCTTCGGCCGACAGAGTTTCAATGATCGACCTTCGGATGCTTAAAATGTGTGCGGTTCAACGTATGACCAACAAAAGAAATACGGCCCCCGGCGAGTGTCTAAAGAGCCCACTCTGCCCGTTCAACTCCTCGGAGCGCAGTGGGCCCGGTGTGAGTGCAGGTTACTATGCGGCGATGGCGGATGGCTTCTGCTGGGTCAGTTCAGACTCTTCCTGTAGCCAATCGTCTAAATCGTGGCCGTTATTTCTGCCGTGCTGCTCATACAACTCGTAGGCACGGTCGCGGATGTGCTCTTGGAACTCACCGGTAGGTTTGGTTTGTTGATCGGGTGTCGGTACTGCGGTAAGCGTTCTCGGCGCTGGCATTGCTGCATCGACCTCCTACTGTATGGACCGAGCCGAACAGATGAGCGTGAGGGAGACAGCAGTTCAGAATCGTTTGCTGATTTTGTAAATTCCGCGGGTCCACACGGACCGCCCGTAAGGAAAGTATTGAGCACGACATTCGTCTTCCCGACTCTCGCTTGCGCGTTAAGATGACTACCAACGTCGTCCCATGGAACAAATTAGCTTTCAACGTATTCTGTTTGCGACCGAGCTTTCTCCCGCCTCCAAAGCTACTCTGCCCTACGTCGCCGCTATCGCTAGACACTTTGGTTCACTGGTTCACTTACCTACTTGGCATGCATCATTCCTCCGGAAGCCTACAGTCTGATTCCGCCGAACGAGTAGATAATCGTCGTCTCGGTCCACCCCATGCGGGCGGCAACCTGCTTTTGGAAGAGACCGAGATCCAGGCGGCGCTTGCGAATGGTCGCTTTCGAGGTGTGCCATAAGTGTGCCGTACGCTTCAGTCCTATTTGCGCTAAAGTGCTTCGTTTCAATACCAGGTCAAAACGCTTCCGTGCGGGCTTGGTTACGAGTAAGTTATTGATTCGTAATGGTGAAACCAGAGACTGACACCTGCCAGCTTTTCCTACTCTTAATCAGTAGGTTGAAGGTTCGATTCCTTCCGCGCTCACCATTTATTTTCAATAACTTACAAGAGTCTTCCAACATTGGTCGGACCGACGAAGTCAGTCGATCTGGCGTTGCGCGGCGTGGCGATCTCATTTCCGATCAAGAGGATAGGCCTGAGGCCGTCTGAGATGTGTGCCGCGAGTTTTGGAGGGATCAGTTGACCCAGATCTTATCCTCTTATTATGTCCTTTACGCACATGCCGTTGGCGGTACAGTTCGATACACGTGTGCCATCGGTGTGCCCGTAGTTGGTGCTGCTAGTGCGCCGCGGAGCCGCCGCGGTTACACTCCCTGAATCGCCTGGATTCTGCCAGCCTTGATGGCTTTCACGAGTTTGTCGTGGTCCTGTTCGGTCTGGTCGGCGTAGGCTTCGCCCCAGGTGGCCAGCGCAGTGTCGAGCACTTGCGATTTTCCGACGTAGCCGGAGATTGCAGCAGCGTCGCCGCCGCGGGCGTGGGCGCGGGCCAACAGGGCTCCGCAGTTTTGCGCGTACAGATAGTACGGTTCACCCTTCAGCCCGGCAACGTCAACGCCGCCTTTCATGTTCTTCATCTGGCGCACAAAGAAAGGACGGCCATCGACCATGGTTTCGCCCAGCATGACATCACTGACTGCCTGTAGCACGCGCTGTCCGTTGACCACGCGCCTGCCCTGATGGTCGCGGTAAATCTTGGGTAGAGGCGGGAGGTAAGGGGCATGCGCCGGCTCGACGCACTCCTTGATCTGCAGAAAAAGCGAATCGTTATCGGCGTTCCCGATGAACATTGCAAGATACGCGCGGGTGCCGACACTGCCCACGCCGACAACGCGGTGGGCAATGTCGACGAGTTGGTAGCGCTCGAGCAGGACGGCGCGATCGGGCGTCGACAATTGCGCGTACTCCACGAGGCCCTTGATGATTTTCTGACGCGTCTTGTCATCCACCAGGGTTAGCACGGGCGGGGCCTGGTTGAACCGCCACTCGCCCTGCTGGTCTTTGGTCGCGACCTTTGGGAGCAAGGTGGCGCTGGTGGACTTGGCCGCTTTCGCCATGGCCTTCTGAATGATGGCCAAAGCTTCGGGAGCAATTTTTACCATCGGATTCTGGCCGGGAGCAGCGGCGTGGTACCACAGATCGAAGAATGGCATCGATTCGGCGGTGCTCATCCCCCAGCGATAGCCGCCGACGCACCGCAGAACAGCTTCTGTGCGTTGCGCCGGGGTCAGCCCGTTCTCGCGCGCGGCGATGACGACACTGGCGACAAGGCGCTTTAAGTCCCATTCCCAGGGGCCCTGGGTGACCTCGTCGAAGTCGTTCATGTCGGCGACGAGTTGGTGGCGCGCGTCGCCGTAAAAGCCAAAGTTATTGACGTGAGCGTCGCCGCCCATCACCACTCTGATGCCGTTGTTCGGACCTTTGGACAAGTCCCAGGCCATGACACAAGCCGCGCCACGGAGAAAGGTGAAGGGCGAGGCGGCCATGCGCCCCATGCGCAGCGGAACCAGGTCTGTCCGGCGGCCGACGTTGCTCTTGGCCAGCAGATCGAGCGGATCAGGACGGGCGTCGGCTGCTTTGTATTCGGCCTGACTAGCGCGCGGGGTGCGCTTGCGCAGCGACTTGCCGATCTCGTGGCGGCGTTCCACGCTGGCGCTGGCAGGGCGCACCAGGGGCTTTAAGGCTCCCGGCATGAAAAGTTCGGAGAGATTGATCTCGGGAACCTCGCGGGTCGTGGCCTTCGCGAACTTGACTTTCGCCGGAACTGCACCTGCTGATGGACTCATTTCTAGTTCTCCTATTGGGCGCTGAGTAGCACAGCCCTCAATGGCGTTAGGACCCGCGCAAAACCTCAACGCGACGGGATAGTGACTACCGGCGGCGGCGCAGGAGTGCTCGTATCTGCCATGGTGAACAGATTCATAAGTTGCAGGAACACCCCCTTCGATTGAAGATCGCCGTCGTCGATCCAGAACCAGGAGTTGCGGTAGTTGACCGACACGAATGCTTCGGGTGACCTCTGCTTGCTGCTGTGGATACGAATCATGCGGGCGGTATCCGGGATAGCATTTGCGCGATCTTTTTCGTATCCCGGCCAAGCGCGGGTTTTGGCCAGGTCCTCGTCGGGCACTTGCACATCCGCAGCCATGTTCTGCATAACGCCGATAACCGAGCGGGTGAGGATAGCAATTTCTGTATCGCTGGTGGAAACCGGAGCCTGAACGAGACTGAATTCCTCGGCGTCGGGACTGAGTTTGAGCAAGCCACGCAACTCCCTAATCTGCGCCATGGTCTCGGGAGAAATATCCGCCTTACGGATGGCCACGACCGTGGTGGGTCCTTTGGGATCAGGCTTGACAAAGGTCCTAACGCCGCCGGAAAGCTGGACCTTGCGCAACAACTTCCGCGCTTGATCGAACTCTGGATCGGCGGGGGTGACACCGTCTAATGTCGCCTGCTGATTCTTCAAACCATTGATGGAGACCACGGTCGAGAGCATGATCAAGTCGGCGGGCACTCCGTTCTGGATGGCGCCAAATACGGCTGCGGCCGGCAGCGGAGTGAGCAGGCCCTGGATAAACTTGCTACCGGTCAACGGTGAGTAGGTGATGGTGGGGCTGTTGGAGAACGTCCCATTGACGCCCAGAGCCGCGCCGCTGCCAGTGTTCCACGGCGTGATGGTGCCGGCCGCAGTTGCACCTTGCGTCAGGGTGTAGCTCATTACTACGTTGCTGATGTCGAGGAAGGTGGGGGGATCGATGTAACGAAGTTTGACGATATTCAGTAGCATCTGCTCCTTCCAAGAATCGGCCAGACCGGCACTGTAGGCGGCACGGTCGTGAGGGAGCGACTTGGGACCGATGGTGGGATGCAGGCAGCCGGTCGAGAATAATGTGCAACAACAAGCGACGACAATGAGCTTAGTTTTCATAAATCCAATTTTCGATCTCACTTCAGGGCCTCGAGCAGGTCTTGCAAGACGACCTGAATGGGAATTTCCGCGAGGATGACAGGCAGCGCCGGAATAGCGATGGAAAGCAACAGTCCCGTAAGTGCTTCCTTATCGACAGGGATGGGATACATGTTCTCAACGTTGTGGTAGGCCGAGTTGTAATCGCAGAGAGTGCTGATTTCCGGGGCGGCGATGATTTCCGCCTCGTTTTCCTCGCCATGGAGGACCCATTTGTCGTGGAACGCGGTGCTCTGCATATGTCCGACGATGGAGTATTCCAGGATTCCCTTGCGGCGGAGTGGCACTAACTTGGGAACAAAGAACAACAAGGGAAGAAGAGCGACAGCGAAGATAATGACAACGAAAGCAATACCGGGACCCTTGAAGTTCGCCAGGTGTTTGCCTTCATGCAGGATCGAATTGCGAAACGAGGCCCCTATGACGACGCTCCAGGCGAACGCCATGGGCACGAAGGCCTGAGTCGAGATAGAAAGGAAGCCAAGTCCACCATTTTCGTCGGGATGGCTGGGAACCAGTTGTAGATTCAGCCGCGACAAGCGGAAGGCGAATATGGTCCACAGCAGCCACTTCCACAAGACCACCAGCGCCACGAACTGGAAGAAAGGGGCGCTGACCACCATCATGTACCAGCCCGCCGGAGTTAAGTGGGACCCAGTTGGACCTTGGAAGGCCAGGTCACCGATCGACTCCGAGGCCATGTACCCGTAGGAAGCGACGGCCCGACCAATTACTATCAGCAGAATGACCAGTTCGGGCAGAATGGAATCGCGATAGCGGCGCAGACTGGCGATGATCTCATACATTTTCGCCAGATCAGTGCCCACCAGCAGATGAGAGTCGCGGATATGCTCCACCAACGCACGAAAGCGCATTTCCATGATGGGCTCGGCCAGAAAAAGGACGGGGCCGGCAATGAGCAACCGGGCATCGATGCGGTAGTCCGTGAACAGGCGCATGATGTGTGCCGGATCAAGCAACAGCCTAAGCAGGACGAGGGGCAGCCACGTGACGGCGATGGCGAAGAGGATGCGGCGACCCACGTTCCACTTGTTTGACTCGACTAGCTTGAACGCTAACTGGGTACGGTAGAACGGCCCACCCCGAACCAGGGAAATGTCGGCGGGAGCCGCGATCGCCGGGGTATCTGGTTCGGTTAGGTTTTCCATGATGAACCCTTTCATATCTTGTTAACCTTCATTGGTGTCTGTCACCTCAGACACTTCCGCTTTTGGTCGAAGTTGCGAACCGAAGCCGCCTCACGGCTGAATTGGCGGTTTAGACATGTCCTCCCCGTCGAATCCCTGAATCCAAATCCAGACCAGACAAATCAGGAAGAGCCCCAGGGTGCCCGCAAGGAAGCCGAGTCCCAAAGCTGCTCCTACCTGCATATGGTGGCTTCCCTTCAGCCAAAAAAAAGTCCACGTAGTGACGAGGAATCCAGGCAGGGTCATCTGCGGTTCGAGTACATCGCTGAAGCGCTCAAACCAAGGGCAAACCCATACCTTGCCGCGCCAGCCATGAAGTCTCTCCACCGGCCAGCCATCGAAGCGCAGGTACTGTTCCGACAGCTTGCCTTTTTTGGCCTCCCGACCCAGGAATTTCAGATAACCGCGTGCCTGGTAGCTCTTGTAGAGCGACACGAATGCGGAGAGGGTTATCAGGATTGCTGCGACACAGATGCCGTCGGCTGCTTCCGGTTTGTTGCGCACGGGTACATACGCGTTCACGAGAAGGCCTTGCACCACCAGCAGCCACATGATGCGCTGGTTGGTGACGTCGTCTTCGTGCCGGAGCATTTGACGAATCTCGCTTGCGTACTGAGCGGGTGCAATATCAGTTCTGGCTTGGTCTTCCATCCGCCTCCATTTGTTGAGCGCACTACCCGCTATCCGCTAACGCACTGTTCGAACTTGTCTTGCAAGACGCTGGCCTCAATTCCTTCGCGGGAGCCGATGGTGACGATGCGGGTGCGTGGAGGGCGGTCTCCCCATTCGTCTTGCAGCGAGATATCGACGCGCTTGCCTACAACCTGCAACACAGCGCGGCGGCCGGGAGCATCCGAGCTGTGGATTACTCCCTTACAGCGATAGATGCCGGCGGGGAGTTTTCTCGCGGTCTCGCGGAGTGCTTCGAGCGACACGGGCCGCTCGGTTTCGAAACTCCACGTGGTGAACTGCGACAAGGCATGACTGTGATTGCAGTTATCGCCGGTGCAAGCGTGTGCCCAAGCACGGCCGGCATCCATCTGCGACGGATCGAAGCGACCACAGGAGAGCAGGATTTCCAGCGGCACCTCGCCGTTGGGAGCTTCGACAAGACGGTAGCGATGGAAGCGGTCGTCGAGCCACGCCCTGATTCGAGCGATCTCTTCGCGACCCACCAGGTCCGTCTTGGTCAGAATCAGCATGTCCGAGTAAGCAATCTGGTGAGTCTTCAGCTCCATCATTTCGGGCACGGCGAAGACTTGCGAAGCATCCACCAGACACAGGATGCTGTCGAGACGAATTTGCTCGTGGAAGCTCGCATTGATAAAGGTGAAAGCGATTCCCGAAGGCTCGGCCACGCCGCTGGCTTCCAGAATGATGTACTCGGGGCGCTCGGGGCGCGCGATAACCTGCGCAACCGCGGTAAGCAAGTCGTCGCGAATGCTGCAACAGACGCATCCGTTGGCCAGACTGATGATATCGCCGCCAGCTTCGACACCGACGACGAGGTCGGCGTCGATGTTGATGGAGCCGAAGTCGTTCACCAGGACCGCGACGCGAAGCCCGTGATCGCCGTTGAGGATGCCATTGAGCAGCGTCGTCTTCCCCGCGCCGAGAAATCCGGTGAGCACGGTTATGGGTGTGACCGCAGGACCAGTCTTACCGTCATGGTCGATCATCGTTGCTCGCAATCGTTGGTAGTTGCCAGATCAGACGATTAGCCTTTCATCTTCGCTTTCACGACATCCTCGATCATGTTCACGGTTGTCGGCATGGTAGTCACCAGAGGGCGGTCGACATCCGGCGGATAGTACTTGTTGGGGTCGATCTCCATCTCGCGAACATAGGGCCCCTGCTGCTCTTCGCGGGGCAGTTTGACGGGGGGCAGCACTACATGACCAAGGCCCCGGCTCGGATCGAACGTCAACAATTCGGGAAGTTCTTTGAGTGTGGCCTTTCGGGGGCTAGCCAGGTCTACGAGGGCTGTTTCCCGGGCCCAGATGGCGTCTTTGGTGACGTTGACGACCTTCACGTCGGGCGCGCCGACCACGAATAAGCCATCCCAGTGGGTACGAACGCCAGCCACCAGCTCGCTATTCAAGCCCGCGTCGAGGAACATATGGGTAACGATTCCGACCCGCGGATTAATGTGCTTCATCAGGTAGCCCGCAGCGTAGTGCGGCGTATGGTGGGTATCGATCACGTATTCGTACAATCCGACGGGCATCCCCATCTTTAAGCTCTGGACTGCGCCCAGGTCACTCTGGACCTCGGTAACGAACACATCCACACCCTTAGCATATTTGAGGGTCAGCTCGTCGGGACGGCCGTCGCCGGTCCACACGAACGACAGACCATTCCAGTCCAGCCGGTAAGCGCTGGCGCCGTCTTTGCCATGTGAGCGCGGCCAGTGGCGAATAGTAACGCCGTCCTGGTTGTAGCAGATGTCGTTTTCCTTGGTGTAGTCGAACTCCGTGACCTCGATCTCGTAGCCGTCGCCAATCGGGCAGGTCTCGAACTCCTCGAGATGCCATTTCAGCATCTTCTTCATGTTCTCGCACATGGCCTTGGTGCCCAGATCGGGGGTGCGGCCGGAAGGGCCGGTCACGCGCAAGGGCTTGTAGCGCATTCCCATGGCAGCGCCGAACGGCACCAAGTAGGGTAAATCGGCGTAGTGATCGACGTGCAAGTGAGAAATAAAAATGTCGTTAATCAAGCCGGCGGGTATCTGCATGGCGATGATGTTGCGCATGCAGCCGGAGCCGAAGTCGAAGAAGAAGCGTTTGCCGTTGCCCAGCTCCACCATGATTGCCGTGCCTGCCTGTGCGAGGCGCGGCGGAAATGGCGTGCTGCCGACGAAGGAAATCCGCATCTCATCCTTGCCCAGCTCTTCCATACCCGGGTAATAGACGTTGTTGTTCTTGAGGCTGGCGGTCGGCCGGAAGTACGGCGGCAGGCTGATACCTGCGCCAGGGCCACCGCCGTATGGGTTCTTGGCAACACACGGACCCGACATATCGCTGACCGGGGCGGCCTGGGATGCCACGGCGGCCGTCGATGCTTTTTCGGGTTCCTTCGAGCATCCAGCGAGAGTGGTGGTCGCAACCGCTGCGGTGGCTGCAAGCCCGGTCAGTATTTCGCGACGCGTAAGAGGCGATGTTTCCTGCTTACCGCTCTCGGGCCGCTTTTCGTCATTGTCCATGTCGATCTCCTGTTGGATTCCTAAGGCAGAGCCGCTTCTTTTGTAGGGAGCCACTTTAGATTACTTCTTCTTCATCTTCATGCTGTCCGAAACTTTGCTTTCCGGAATGAAGACAGGCTTGCCGGGGGAGGGCCAATCCAAAATCAGGTCCGGCTTATAGCCTTTCGGATAGTAGATATCGGGATTGATTTCAGCATCGCGAATGTCCTGGCTCTGGACCTGCGAGCGAGTGTATTTAGGAGCAGGAATCACCAGTCCACCTCCGCCTTTCGCCATATCGAACACGGGTGGCGCGGCGTTGGGATACAAAGGAAGCACGCCGTCGCGCACCCAGACTCGGTCCTTGGTCATGTTCACGACGACCCCATCGGGAGCGCCGAGGTGGAAGGGGCCCTTCCAGTTCTCGCGTACCTCGGCAATGATTTCGGGAAGTGAATAGGCGTCGTAGGAGACGTGAGTGCCCATGGCCATGCGCGGCTTAAGCTGGTTATAGAGATAGCCGGCAGCGTAGGCGGGATTATGCGCCTGGTCGATGGTAATGCGTCCGATCAGAGGCATCACGCCACTCACTAACGAGTTAATGGAAGTTACTTCGGGCTGAATCTCGGTAATGATGAGGTCACAGCCCTTGGCGTACTTGAGGGTCAGAGAATTGGGACGTCCGTCACCGGTGAAGGCGACGCACATGCCGTTCCAGTCGAGCCGGTAGGCCGAGGCCCCGTCTTCGGTGTGCGACTGCCGCCAGTGGGTAATCTTGACGCCGTCTTTGTCGTACACCACGCCACCATCGTCCTTGTAGTCAAATTCGGTGACGTCCATCTCGAAGCCCTGGCCAATGGGGCTGAGGTCGAAGCTGTCCTTGTGCCAGGTCAGCATCTCGTCCATTTTGGCCATCATGTACTTGACGCCGTGCTGCTCATCCCTGCCGGAAGGTCCGGTTACACGGAACTTCTCGTGCCAGCGGCCGCCCCACGCGCCGAACATGTAGGCATACGCGACGGAATCGACGTGGTCCCAGTGCAGGTGTGTGAGATAGATATCGTTGATCTGATTGAGCGGCACTTTCGCGGCGAGATAGTTCGCGATGGAGCCAGGACCGAAGTCGAAGATAAAGTGATGACCATTCCCGAGCTCGATATAAACCGAGGTACCCATTTGTCCGGGACGCGGCAGCGGCGAGCTACCCATGAAGGTCACGCGGATTTCGTCCGGTTGGACTTCTTCGGTTCCGGGAAACCAGTTGGCGGCGCTCTTCAGCCAAGGCATGGGGGCGACGCCGTTCCATGCACCTTCCACCTGCTTCTCCAGAGGATCGAACATCAGGCCTTCTTTCCAGCGGCCTAACGGCTGGCCACCGGTGGCCAAGGCCTGGAGGATGGCGGGATCGGTCTGAAAGCCGCCCGTCTTTACTTGCAGCAGTTGGAACGGTCCGAGACCGGTCCTGAACTTAATGAAACCGAACACGGCGGTCACGGTTATCAGCACTAAAAGAACAGCCAAAAGCCCTTTCTTCATTACAACTCCTCGTCGACGGTTCGCCGGGCACTGCCTGGGCAGACGGTCGGGCCGGACGAGACCGAAAGATTGTCGAGCTGCGGCAGATCGATTTCCATTGGAACGGTTCCAATCTAGGCGGCGCGCGAGGGACGCGCTAGCTGGGAAAACTACTGGCTTCGCGAATTACTGTGCTGCGAGGAACAGTCGGCCGTGAGGCACTGACGCCTAGAACAAGACTGCCATGGGTATCCCGGGGTGTCAGAGTGGTACGATTTGGCCATACCCAGTTGAAGTTGTTGAAGTAGCGGTTCGCGGACGGCCGAGAAGAGTATTGGTAGATTGGCTTCCTGTCGGTTTATGCGCGGTTTGGTGAATGTGCAACGGACGGTGCGTTGGACCAAGGCGTCCGGATGGCGGAGCTCCGCCCTGGCAGCGCTGGTCGCGCTCACAGCTGTGGTTGGCAGCGCCCAAATCAGAGTGCCCACGAACGTACTGATGTTGGAAGACCAAATGTCAGCGCCGGCGGTGGAGCTGGTAGCTAGAGCGTTCGAGGCGGACCTCACAGCTAAGTCGGCGGACCCCATCAATTTCTTCCGCGAAAGCCTGGATACGTTTTTGATTCCGGAAGGGGATTATCAGACAGCCGTAAGAAAGTGGTATGAGAAGAAGTATTCGCAGCGCAAACTCGACCTGATCGTAACCATCGGCCCTGCCTCGCACGATTTCCTGCTGAAGGAGCACGCGCGGTACTTTCCGGACGTGCCGGTGGTTTTTCTGCTCGACATCAAGCCCGAAGGTGACCTGCTTACAACCGAACCGGGCTTCGCGGGAGTGTGGATGGACTTTGATCCCGTGGCGACCCTCGATGTCGCGCGCCAACTGCTTCCCACTACGAAACACGTTGCCGTGGTGGCAGGAAGCGGGATGTTTGACCAGCTGTTTACGACCTCCGTAAAGGCCAAGCTGCAGGGATACCAAGGGCTGGACATTACCTACCTGACTGACCTGGACCTGGCATCACTACTCAGGCAGGTCGGTAAGTTGCCGAGCGACACGGTGATTCTGTATCTGACGGTGACGAAAGACCGTGACGGACGCCACATGTTTGTGGCGTACACGCTGCCGCTGGTGTCGGCCGCTGCGGATGTGCCGGTATTTGGATTGATGGACGTGATGCTGGGGAAAGAAATCGGCGCGGGGCGAGGCATCGTGGGCGGCCGGGTGACTGACCTCGCGGACGCTGCCCCGATTGCAGCCGAGATCGCTGGGCGGATCCTGAAGGGCGAGCGGCCCGAGAATATTCCACAGGTGACCATGGCCAATCGATACGTGTTTGACTGGAAGCTGCTGCAGAAATGGGGGCTGAATGCCTCGCGGCTTCCGCCGGGCAGTGTGATTCTGAATCGCGAGCCGGGTGTGTGGCAGCGGTACAAGCAGATCGTTCTGGGCGCACTGGCCCTGATTGTCTTTCTGCTGGGTATCGTGGTGTACCTGCTGATCGAGCGCATCAAGCGCCTACGCGTACAGCAAGCACTGGAAGCGACGGTCGCTGAAAAGGAAAAAGCAGCGGCAGCACTGATGGAGCTCAGTAGCCGCCTCATCAACGCCCAGGAGGAAGAGCGCAGCCGCATCGCCCGGGAATTACACGATGACTTCAGCCAGCGGCTCGCGGTGCTGGCCATCAATCTGAAGCGGGCCGTCCGCGGGTTTAGCAGTGAGCCGGAGAAAGCGGCGGAACAAGTCAGCGAACTCTGCGAACAGACCAGCGACATCGGAGCCGATCTCCATAAGATGTCGCGGAACCTACACTCCTCCACCCTCGACGTGCTGGGCCTGGTTGAGGGCGTACGCAGCCTGTGCGAGGAGTTCAGGGAGCAACACGGACTTCCAGTGGAGTTTGTAGCAGAGGGCGTACCCCGCGCTCTACCGTCGGCGGTGTCGCTGTGCCTGTTCCGAATTGCGCAAGAGGCCTTGAACAACGTGAAGAAGCACAGCGGAGCCAGCGAAGCGACGGTCGCGCTGCAAGGCACCGAGAAGGACATCGTTTTGTCGATTGCGGATGCCGGCGTCGGATTCGACCCTACAGAATCGAGATTCAAAGCTGGTCTTGGGCTGCAAAGCATGAAGGAGCGGTTGCGCGCGGTAGGGGGGACGATCGAAGTGGACTCGGGCGAGGGGAGCGGAACCCACATACTGGTCCAGGTGCCACTGACATGAAGAGTGGGCGGGCGCTGGTATGGGATCCGAGGAGTTACGGGTGCGCGACTCGACACTGACAATAACGCGGTCCAGGGTGCTGCTGGCCGACGATCACGCGATTGTTGCCGAGGCGCTGCGCCTGATGCTGTCGGAGCAGTATGAGATCGTGGGCGTGGCGAGCGATGGCCGATCTCTCATCTCGAAGGCCCGCGAACTGAAGCCGGACTTGATCGTTGCCGACATTGGGATGCCTGGGATCAACGGACTGGACGCGGCCGAGCAGTTGAAATACTCGATGCCGAATATGCGGTTTGTGTTCCTGACGATGATGGACGATGCGGCGCTGGCCAGGGCGGCATTGCGCATGGCTCCGGTGGGATTCGTGCTGAAACACTCGGCAGCCGATGAGCTGCTGAAAGCCATCGATGACGTGCTTCACGGCAGATCGTTTGTGACCCCTCGACTCAGGCGGGAAGCTGAAGCTGCACCCGACAAGCGACCGCGAACGGCATCGAGGAAACTGACGCCAAGACAGCAAGATGTGCTGCGCTTGTTTGCCAAAGGCAACACCACGAAAGCGATCGCTGACATCCTGCAAATCAGCGAGCGAACGGTTGAGTTCCACAAGTATCACATTATGAATTCGTTTGACGCTCACAGCCCGGCCGAACTGGTGCTCCTGGCGCTGAAACACGGGCTGATTTCCCGCTAACCCTCCTGCCTTTCGACCCGCCCGCAAGTCTGGCGAAGTACGCCCAGTTCGTGCCGCATGCCAGTAGTTTTCCCAGCTTGTAGGCAGGCTGCCGGGAGTTGACCATAGGGTCGAGTTCGAGCGACCGGATGGTGTGCTCCAGGTTGGCGTTGCTGGGCATGCCGATGCAGCCGGTATCCAACTCGCTGGGAGGTAGCTTGGGCCGCGCACGAGTGCTGTTGGCAGACGATCATCGCGCAGTATGCGAGAGCGTTGCGGCGCTCCTGGAACTGGATTTTGAGGTACTGGGAAGTGTCTCCAACGGACAGGAAATGCTGGTGGAAGCGCAGCGGTTGCAGCCTGACGTTGTGGTCACGGACATTTCCATGCCGGTGCTGGACGGCATTGAAGCGGCCAAGCAACTGCGCGCGAAGAATGCCCAGACGAGGATCGTCTTTCTGACGGTGCACGACCGGCCCGAGTTTGTGAAAGCCTGCCTGGCGACGGGAGCGTTGGGATACGTGGTGAAGAGACGGCTCACTACCGACCTGATCACCGCCATCGACGAGGCGCTGGCAGGCCGGAGTTTTATTTCGCCGACGCTGCATTTTCCGGACGAGACACCGCGGCAGAAGCGGCCCGCGTGAAGCGGACGAAGGAATCAGTTTTCTGAAGGGACAAGACGAGGTGGATCAATGCGAAACATGGCTCGACGTTTCACGGTGGTTGGCACGCTGGTGGCGCTTACGTTTACCGCGGTAGCGGGGTTTGCGCAAGGCGCTCCCGCCACAGGGCAGCCGCAGATCGACGCAAAGGCTGTCGAGCTGCTCAAGAAGACAACGGACTATCTCGCCGGGGCGAAGGCCTTCAGCCTGAAGGCCAGCTTTACCGATGAGGTGGTGTTGCTGAACGGACAGAAGATCGGCGACGAATCGTGGAGCCAGGTTTCGCTGCAACGGCCCGACCACTTTCGTACAGCGCGTCACGGCGTGCAGGAGAACCTGGACTTCTACTACGACGGCAAAACCATGTCCATGTACCAGAAGGGGCCGAACTTCTACGCGACTGTGGCCGCCCCACCCAGCCTGGACGGAATGATGGATGACTTGAATGCGCAGTACGACGTCGGCATTCCGGGTGCGGATTTGTTCTACGCCGATGCGTTCGCCGGGATGATGGACGGCGTAACCGGGGCCTCGTATGTCGGGTTGGAAGAGGTGAGCGGCGTGCCAGCCCATCATCTGGCCTTCCGCAAAGCCGATGTGGATTGGCAATTGTGGGTGCGCGACGGCGACCAGCCCCTTCCGGTGAAATACGTCATCACCACGAAGTGGATCACAGCAGCGCCGAGTTACACCGTCTTCATGACGGACTGGAACATGTCGCCGAGGTTTGAGAACTCGACGTTTAACTTTGTGCCGCCTGAGGGCGCGAAACAGATTGAATTCGTGCGCCCGGCCGATGTGCCGGGATCCCGCTAAACACGGGAAGGAGAGAGACGATGAGAAATCCAAAAAGAATCTTGTGGTCAACCGCCCTTCTCGCAGCAGCGGCGGGCGCATTGATGGTACCAGCGGCTGAAGCCGTGGTTGGTCGGCCAGGTACTCCAGTGAGTGTAGCGGGTGTGGCGCGCCGCTCCGTGCGGCGGACTACGGTGGTAGTGGCGAGCTCTGCCAATCATGCGGCAGAGGCTAACGCCCCAGCACAACAGTCCGCAGCTGCGGCTCAGCAGGCCGCGACAGCGAGCCAAGCCCAGCAAGGGACGGCAGGACTCGCGTCTCTCCCACCAGGATGCACTGCGGCGGGAGGCGATTACAACTGCGGCGGCACGTATTACCGGCCGTACTTCATCAGCGGAACACTCGTGTACAAGCAAGTTCCGAAGCCATAAGGCTGCCGAAGCTTGCACCAAGGCCATATGCACAAGAGGAGGAATCCGATGTCGAAGTTGAAGCAAGTACTCACGCCGCGGGTCGCGTTTATGGCAGTTGTCGTGACGCTTCTCGTTACTACGGTTGCCAATTCGCAACAGTACCCGCTCATGGACCAGATTGCGGCCAAGGTCATCGCCAAGTATCAAGGCATGTCGTGCCAGCAATTGCAGCAGTCCAAGAAGACGCCTCCTTCCGGGCAAGAGGCCGAGATGATGGCCAAGGCCGTAGCTGCACTGAAGGCCAATCCCCAGATGCGTGAAGCGTTCATCGCGAAAGTAGCCCCGCCGATCGCCAACAAGATGTTCGACTGCGGTTTGATCCCATGAACAACGCAGTCCGATAGAAATGGCGCGGAGGCCATTCGATGCGGAAATTGATGAGGGGTGCGTGGGTACTGTTGTCTCTGATGGCTGCCACGGTGTCGGGGTACGCGCAGAGCAAGCCCAACATCGTGCTGGTATTGATGGACAACCTCGGCTATGGCGAGTTGGGCTCCTACGGCGGCGGAATTCTGCGCGGAGCGCCTACACCACGAATCGACAGACTCGCCAGCGAAGGGCTTCGGCTGCTGAACTACAACGTCGAAGCCCAATGCACGCCCAGCCGCGCTGCGCTCATGACAGGGCGGTATGCGATTCGTACGGGCAATGCTTCGGTGCCGATTGATACTCCGCGCTATGGGCTGGTGCAGTGGGAAGTGACAATCGCGGAGATGCTGTGGGACCTGGGCTACTCCACAGCGTGTTTCGGCAAGTTGCACCTGGGGCACACGGAGGGACGGTTCCCCACCGACCAGGGATTTGACGAGTGGTTTGGCATTCCCAATTCGAGCGATGAGGGTTATTGGCCGGACCGAACGATGTACCGGCCGAGCTCCGATCCCTACGCCGGGCCGGAGTACGTGATGGAGAGCGTCAAGGGCCAGCCGCCGAAGAAGCTGCAGGTGTATGACGAGGCCTACCGGCGCATCATCGACCGGCAACTGACCGACAAGACCAAAGACTTCATGGCGCGCGAGGTGAAGGCGGGCAAGCCGTTCTTCGCGTTCGTGCCTTACACCATGGTTCATCACCCGGTAACACCCGCTCCAGAGTTTGACGGCAAGACCGGCAACGGCTACTGGGCCGACGCACCGGCGCAAATGGATGCCTACACCGGCGAGTTGCTCGACACGGTGGACAAACTCGGCGTAAGGGACAACACCATCTTTATCTTCACCTCCGACAACGGCCCGGAGATGATTGAGCCGTGGAATGGATGGGCTGGCCCGTGGCGAGGAACGTACTTCACCGGCCTCGCCGGGCAAGATTCCAGCCGGCGGCGTAAGTGACGAAATCGTGCACGAGATGGACCTGTTCACGACAATTGCGGCAATTACTGGCGGCAAAGTTCCGACCGACCGTGCAATTGATGGGGTTGACCAGAGCCAGTTCTTTCTGGGCAAGCAGGCGAAGTCCAATCGCGACGGTTTTGTGGTGTATGTCGGAAGCGAAATCTACGGCGTGAAGTGGACAAGCTGGAAGATGATGTTCAAGGAGCTGCAGACCGGGACCGGGCCGGTCGAACAGTGGAGCATCCCCCGTTTCTTCAATCTATACCTGGATCCGAAGGAAGAGCACTCGCTCAGCTATGCGGCCGAGTACGGGTGGGTGCGCTTCCCCATGGGCAAGATTCTGACGGACCTGCAGGGGTCGCTGAAGAAATATCCTCCCGTGCCGCTCGGCGCGCCTGATCCCTATTTGCCGCCGGTACCGAAGTGAGCAGGAAATCAACAATCGGGTTCGCAGCCTTGGCGGTCATGATCCTCGGTTGCGCGACTCTGTTGACGGCGCAGCAGAAAGGGCAATGGGTGCCGGGACAGACGGGACTGGACGCCGGTATTCTGCCGGAACCTGGACTCACTTACGCAAACCTGACAGTCAGCTATTCCGCCGACTCGCTCAAGAACGCGAGCGGGAGCACAGTGCCGCTTGATGGGAACTACGCGTTCTGGGCGGTGGAGAACGTCGTTTACTACGTGCCGAAGCAGAAGATCCTGGGCGGCAAACTGGACATGGTGGCCCTGATCCCCTGGGCCAATGGATCGGTCACACTGCCGCAGTTTGAAGCGAGCGGATCCGTCAGTGGAGTTGCCGACACCTACTGGCAGCCGGTGACGCTGGGATGGAATTTTAGGCACGTGGACACCTGGGTGGGCTACGCGATGGTGTTCGGCGTCCTCATCGTCACCGGCGGCCGCCTGGCCGACATGTTTGGACGCCGCCGTATCTTCATCGCCGGGGCGGCCATGTTCGCGGGCTTCTCCGTGATCGGAGGATTTGCGCCATCCGCTTGGGTGCTGCTTACCTGTCGGTTCCTGATGGGGATCGGCGGTGCGATGATGTGGCCCGCCATCCTGGGCATGACCTATGGCCTGCTGCCAAGAGAGAAAGCCGGACTCGCCGGCGGCGTCATACTGGGCGCTGCCGGATTCGGCAACGCCGTTGGTCCACTGCTGGGTGGACTGCTGACGGATACCGTCGGATGGCGGTGGATCTTCTTCGTCAACCTTCCGGTCGCAGCGGCGGCGATCCTCATCACCTTGCTTGTCGTGCCACCCGACGTCACATCAAAGGACCGCGGACACATCGACTACGCTGGAACCGTTGTGCTCTCGATTGGACTGCTGGCACTGCTGCTGGCGCTCGATTGGGCGCTCGACATCGGCTGGATCGCACCGTTGATCATCTTCCTGTTCGCCCTCGCAGCGGTGTCGCTGGGTGGGTTTTTATGGATCGAGCGCCGGGCCGGCGACAGCGCCCTGGTTCCTCGATCCGTGATGCAGAACCGGCAATTTCTCGCCGCCGGCATCGCAACCTTGCTGGCGTCGGCCATCTTCTTCGCCGCGCTGCTCTACCTGCCACAGTTCATGGCCAAGGTCCTCGGCTTCACCGCGATCGGCTCGGGTGCAGGTTTGCTGCCCATGATGGGAACATTCATGGTGACCTCATTCGTGGCGGGGCGGCTCTACCAGATCCTCGGGCCGAAGCTCATCGTCAGCCTTGGCGCCCTGCTGCTGGGCGCCGGCATGATTCTGCTGTCGGCGATCCATGCCAGCACCACCTACAACCAGCTCATCTTCGGAATGGTCGTACTCGGCATCGGTGTGGGACTGTTTTATTCCTCGATCACCACGGCAGCCATCACAGCGCTCGACCCCTCGCAGGCCAGCCTCGCCGGCGCCATCGTCTACATGTTCCAGATTGCGGGTGGATCCATCGGCGTCGGCTTCAATACCGCCATAGTCGTCTCTGGATCCTCGATGCCGGCGGGAATTCATACTGCATTCCTGGTCGATGGATTGTTGGCCATCTGCAGCGCAGCCGTGGCAATCCTCTTTGTCGGCGGCGCCGTCGACGTAGAACGCCTCCGGGAGTTGCGCCAACACCACCGCGCCCATGCTTGATGGATCTCTCACCCTATGCCCGGACGCGGGGTGCTCATCCTACCCTCCGTTTGGTTAGGGTGTCTGCAGACCGTTAGGCCGACTGCTTATTCCGCGACGTGAACTGCCACTCCATGGTTCCGGATTACAAGAATGGATAACGAGAGATTGACAGACGCTTACCACCAGCCTGAGCATGGAACGTTAATCGAAATCCAATGAGGCTCATGAACAACGAAGCATCCGCGGTATTGTTTGTGCTCATGCTCTGCTTTGGCATGCTGGCGTGCTTTTATATTGGCCGGCAGCTGGGGGCACGCGAGGCCAAGAAACAAGGCGGCAAGATCGGGCTCGGGGCCATTGAAGGCGCAATCTTCGCCTTGCTCGGACTGCTGATCGCCTTCACGTTTTCCGGCGCGGCGGCGCGCTTTGAAACCCGGCGTCACCTGATTGTTGAGGAAGCCAATGATATCGGCACAGCCTATCTCAGGATCGAGTTGCTTCCCGCCGAAGCCCAGCCGGAGATCCGGGACTTGTTTCGCCGTTACGTGGACGCGCGCCTTTCCATATACCGCCACCTGTATGATCTCAGCACAGCCAGATTAGAACTCGCTAAGTCTCACGAATTGCAATCGGAGATCTGGACCAAGTCGGTGGCTGCTGCCAAGCAGTCCAATACGCCCGTGGCGAGCATGCAGCTGCTCCCGGCGCTCAATGCCATGTTCGACATCACCACGGTCCGAACGGCCGCCACGGAAGATCATCCACCCATCGAAATATTCCTCATGCTCGGCCTGATTGCGGTGGCGAGTGCAGGCATAGCAGGATATCAATTGGTTGGCGCACAACTCCCAAGTACGAAGCACATCATCGGTTACGTTCTGATCTTGTCGATCAGCATCTATGTGATTCTTGATCTCGAGTTTCCGCGCTTGGGTGTCATTCGTGTAGATCGCTTCGATCACTACCTGACGGATTTGCGAAACACAATGAAGTAGAGCGCTCTATTCCGGTTTCTTTAGCGAAACTGAGCTTTGAACCCCACTCGACAAGGAGCACGTAGCTATGCACAAGATATCCATTGCATTCGCCGTGATCGCAATGCTGGCCGGAGTGGCCGCCGCATCGGAGCAAACAGATGTCATGGCGCCCGTAACTCAATTCGTTGAGGGCTTCAACAAGGGCGATGTGAAGACGGCGCTGGGAGCTTGTGCCAACCAGACATCGATTATCGATGAATTCTCGCCCTACGAGTGGCATGGCGAGGCCGCTTGCTCGGCCTGGGCGAGCGACTACGATGCCGACGCCAAGAAGAATGGAATCACTGACGGACTCGTCACCCTCGGCACGCCGACTCACATCGACGTGACCTCGGACCGTGCCTACGTCGTCGTTCCCGCAAGCTACAGCTTCAAGCAGAACGGAAAGTCGGTAAAAGAAACTGACTCGACACTGACCGTCGCCCTGCGAAAAACCAGCGGCAGTTGGCATATCATCGCGTGGGCGTGGTCGAAGCACTAGGCTAGTGTCGCGTCCCGGAAATACGTGAGCAAAGTCGGGCGATCTTCTGGAGAATGGAATCGGCAGTAGCTGTCCAGATAAAAGGTCGCTGTTTGCGGTTGTAGTGCTGCACGAAATCGTCGATCTTCTGCACCAGTTCCTTCACGCTGCGGAAAGAACCACGGCGAATGGCTCTCTGCGTAATCAGACCGAACCAACGTTCCACCTGATTCAGCCACGACGAGTAGGTGGGGGTGTAATGCATGTGGAAGCGAGGCCGTTGCGCCAGCCAGGTGCGCACCTTGGGATGCTTGTGGGTGGCGTAATTGTCCACCACCAAGTGGACATCCAGTTCGGCGGGAACACAGGCCTCCAGGCTGCGCAGGAAAGACAGGAACTCCTGATGGCGATGGCGGGGCTTGCACTCGGTAAAGACGGCACCCGTAGCAATGTCGAGGGCAGCGAATAGCGTCGTGGTGCCATGGCGGACGTAGTCATGGGTGATGCCCTCGACATAGCCCAAGCCCATGGGCAGCACCGGTTGGGTGCGGTTCAGGGCCTGAATCTGGCTCTTTTCATCCACGCAAAGTACCAGGGCGTGGTCGGGCGGATTCAGGTAAAGGCCAACGATGTCCCGCGTCTTCTCGATGAAGAATGGGTCGGTCGAGAGTTTGAAGCTACGACTTCGGTGCGGCTGTACCGCAAACGCCTGAAATACACGATGCACGGTGGATTTGGAAATGCCGCTGTCGTGGGCGGCTTGGCGAACACTCCAATGCGTAGCCCCGGCGGGCTTGCGGGAGAGGGTACGTTTGAGCAAGACGGCAATCTGCTCATCCGCAATGCTGCGTGGCCGCCCAGGCCGCAACTCATCGTACAGACCCGCCACACGCTGTTCGAGGAAACGCTGTCGCCACTTGCCCACCGTGACCTTGGCCCAGCCCAAACGCTCAGCAATCTCGGTATTGCTCTGGCCCTCGGCCGACCACAGCACTACTTTGGCGCGGCAGACGAGGGCATGAGGCAGGCTGACGCGAAGCCGCGAGACTCTTCAGTTGTGTGCGTTCGTCCACGGTCAGTTGGAGGGTGGGTTTGGGGCGTCCGGTGAGCATAGTGCAGCTTACCGTTGCCTCTATAATATTGCAAGTTATTTATGGGACACTACACTAGCAGGCTGCTGAAAAACTTTCGATTTCGCCGTGGTCGGGTAGAGCGGGCCTTCAGGTCCGCGTCCAAGTCCTCTCCTCCGATCTCCGGAATCGGCTTCAGCCGATGCCACTTGGGAATTTCTCGGTTTTTCACCAGCCTTCCAGGGCGGGATGTTGTTGCAACCAGAAAATGTCGTATTAACTGCGACGAGACTTTGTCACCCCCTGTCATTTAAGTAACGGCCGCAACCGCGGGGCGGCCCGCACTTATGTTCTGTCATCCCGAGCGAGTGCTTCGGCCGCACTTATGTTCTGTCATCCTGAGCGAGTCCGCCATCGGCGGACGAGTCGAAGGACCCCTATACATCGTTGGGACCCGCTGGGGTGCCCCATCCTTTCGCCCGATTTTGGCGAAGGGTGGGAGTGCGGGTGCTCCATCCTGGCCATCCTTTGGCTAGGGTGGGGATTTTTGTCCGAAGTTGAAGGATGTTGTTGTTCGGCTGCGATCGGCATTGCAGCGCGCAACCCAGTCTCGCTTCGCCAGACGGAAGACGATAGCCCAGCCCGCCGTGGCGGGCCGGGTAGACGTTGAATTTGATTTCCGAGTCCCTTCAGGGACGACACAAAGAAGCGGCGATCCTCGCTTGTGGGGCGAAGAAACGGCACAAACTGTATCCTTCACGACCAACATCCCAGGTTAGCCAAACGAGGGCGAACCTGGGGTACGGCGAGTGGCCCAGGCAAACATTCTGAGATCAATACACCCGAGGGTGCCCCGTCCAACCATCGGTTGGTTGGGCGGGGGTTTTGACTTTTGTTGCCAGGGATCGAGCTATCGTATGAGTTGCATGGAGTCGCGCTGCAAACGAAAAACCCCATGCAAGCAAACGAAGCTTGCATGGCACCCTCGAGAGCGTTGCTCGGGCCACCCGCCTTACTAATAGGCTTCCACCGCACATCTTCAAACCGCTCGGACAGATATTGGTAGAGCGACATTTGCCATAGGGACCGTATCGTATGGCATCGGAACGAATCGCTAATTGTGGTAAACCAGATTTAGGAGACATCGAATCATCCCCACATAACCACATGCCACAGACGATATCCGCCAATCCGAACAATCAGGCTGGTGCCCCAGCTTCGGCCTTCCTTTGGCCTAACCTCGGATCAGGAAGATTCGTGAAAGATCGCCCGTGATTTTCAGCTCACAATCTCTCGCCGTCGACTCCGACTCGATTTCTACCACACCTCGCGCACCAGGCTCCAGGCGAACCGAGAAAATTTGCTATCAAAAGCAATCTCTGGCGAGTAGTATTCCCTCATATCTAAGAACCTTACGATTCGTAGTCGGCCCTCTTGCAGTTTGAACTAAGAATCGCCAATCCGCTGCACAGCGTCACCAGGAGAATTCCAAATGAAACGAATCAACTTGATTGCGCCAACCTTGGGCATAGTGGTGTTGCTATTCTGGGCCTGCAACGGTACGCTGGTAGCTCAGTGCAGTGCGCCCGCGCCGGTGCCGTCGCTCCTGCTAGTTGAGACCACAGGTCAACTGCAGACCACAGGTTCAGGTTTTGTGCCCATTACGGGTTTAGAGTTCACGCTGCCATGCGCAGTTCCTGCCACACCTAGCCAAGTTATTGCGGCCGTCGTAACACTCGACGTGCCGAATCCTTACGCAACAGGCACGGATACTCCCGGAGGATGCTTCGCGGTCTTTGTAAACGATCAGATGATCAACGTTCCGGCCTGTTTCACTTACGATGCCACGATTCCTGAACACTTTGGCAGGAAACCAACGACCCTTGTCGTAAAGATAAACTTGCCCACAAGTGGTCCCCCTCTAACAATCAAGGGCGAATGGCAGGCTCTGCGGGGTAGTGTGGTTAATATGGACACTACATCGACCCTTAGCGCGGTAATCGCTCCTGTCTGTACCGCCTGTACGCAATGAGAGCCGGAAGCCGGTTGCCCCACTCATTCGCGCGGTTCGAATGAGTGAGACCGCGAGGCGAAACACGGCATCCTGAGCGGCCATTCCTGACAATTCACTTTCACCCAGCCCTCTTCGCCGCAGGCATACGTCCGGAAGCTACTCCATTTCCACTCCCCGGGTTGCTGTTACCAGACCTCGCTTCACAGGATTCCGGTGCATCTACCACCCCAACGAACGCAAAAACGGCGCTCGTCGGGGG
>CAWCMJ010000019.1:0-301089 GCA_963796615.1 uncultured Acidobacteriaceae bacterium | reverse complement strand
CGAACGCGCGCTGTGCGCGGCCAGCGATACCGCCCGTCAGTTTGCTCCCGGTACTTTTAAAATTCGCGACGGCGGAGGCCGCCACGTCCTCACCGAGGTGGACCAGCGCCTTAGACCGTATTCGCGATCATTTATGGATGCCCGGTGAGGGCTGGTTATCGGAGGAAAACCTGATGACCTTGCCGACTGTCGTGCCGGCTTGTTTGGGTCGTGGATCCCCTCGACGGGACTCGCGAATTCGTGGACGGCATTCCTGAGTGGTGCATCTCGGTGGGCTGTCGAAGATGATGTGGCGGTTGCTGGCGGTACTTCGAACCCGGCAAGCGGCGAAGTTTTCCTCGGCGCTCTTGCCTGCGGCGTGACCCTCAACGGTCGCACGTGGCCGCAACCAAACGGACGAGTCTTCATGGTGCTGTTGTTCTGGCGAGCCGCTGGAATGCGATCGCGGGGAGTGGCGGCACTTCGAGACGACGCGTTTACCAGTCCCCCGATCGTTTGAGTACTACAACTCTCCTTGGTTGCCGCCGGCCTTGCGATGTTCCTGGACGGCCTCGCCAAAGCGGAATGGGACGTCGCTGCTGGTGTCGCTCTGGTCACTGCCGCCGCGGGCCGGGTCGCGGGACTCGATCAATCTGTCCTGACGTTCAATCGCCCTGACACACTATTGCCCGGCTTGTTGCGGCTGGGCGAGGCTTGTGGCCGGAATGTCGAGCGGCTACATCAGGCTGACAGCTAACTCAAACGGACCATCGCCTCGTCCCGCCTCCCGAGGCTTCCGACAGGAGTTCCTGCCCGGCGATTCCCATCGTCGTGCCGTATTTGCTCGTGCGATCCTCGTGGCCGGGCTATCACCGGCAACTCATGCCCCCGAGTTCCCGTTTCGGCAGATAGGTCAGAGAAAAGCAAGAAGATATTGATATAACTAGTGATAGGTTACCATATGGCTGACTTCTGATTACCTAGAGGTTTGGCTGTATGCTACTTCGACTTCTCACCGCATTTCTATTGGTCGCCTCGACCATCGTGCCGTCGGCTGTGGCAGAGAGCAGTGATTGCCTGGCGCCGGTCCTGATCATTCCAGATGGACGGATAACGCAGGGCACTTTTCCCCTCAACACAACCTACTGGTACGGGATATATGCTCAGGCGGGACATTCCTATTCCGTGGAATTCGAGCCCCCGGCGGACAATTACCTAAATACCATTCGGCCCCAATTCAGCGGTCTCACCGTTTTTGACCCTTCCGATACTCTGCAAGTATGCCGAGGCAATTCCAGCCTGGCTTTCACCCCGAATAGTGGCTACGCTCCGGCCATCAACAAGAATTCCAACGGCGCGGGGCGCAGGGTATCATTCATTGCCCGCAGTTCAGGACTGCACTTAATCGCCGTGAGCAACGTGGCCAGTACCGGAAGCTACACTTTCAGCGCCGCCGATACCTCCCTCTTCAATCCCCGATGGGGCACAAACGGTGGCAATGACGTGCAGTGGAACTTCTTCAATGTGTCAGACATGCCGATCACGGGAACATTGACGCTGTCTGACAACAATGGGATGGTGATCCTGGCTGTAACGGTCAACATCCCGCCTGGGGGCCGCAGCGGCCGTAATACAGGCAGTTCAGACCTCAACCTTCCACGGAATCTTTCCGGCTCGGCCATTTTCAGTCACAATGGACCTCCAAATTCGATTCTTGCTGATGCTTTTGTGACAAATGCGGGTCTCCTTGCGCCCATGCCAGTGAAACTCGAACCCATGGGCCGCCAATGAGCAGAAGTCCCCATCATAAAGTTTGCCTGGGGTGCTCGTTTCAGCCGCGCAGCGGCGACGGGGCATTGCGCAGGGTAAAGTCGGAAATTGATTGAAGCCACGGAGAGGCGCTCTGGGCTTCGTGACAGACACCGATGCCTCGCGGTCGAGTCGTTCCGCTTGGGGAAAATTTGGTTACTTTCGTCACATCCGCGTGTCGAATTCCCTTGGCTCCGCCACACCCGCTGCTGTATTTCTGGTTCCGGCTGGCTCCGCAGACGTCATGGCGCGGCTCCTCCTCAGCGGAGAGACCTGCCAGCTAAGTTATTTGATAACACGATGTTGCGTATAACCAATTTGTTTCTGCAACTTTGCAGGAATTCGCCCAAGGACGGCCAAACTCCGGCGCCAACGCCTCTAAAAAGCAGACCTAACTCATTTGTTTGTAAAACTTTACCTATAACTCCTTTGTTTCATAATATACTTGACAAATCAACGTTCATTTGCGCTATGATTCTTCTGTAAGTGAGGCATGACCATGAAACCAAAGACCTTGCAGCAAGCCGTTCTATACTTCACCAGCCCTGACAATTGCTTTGACTACATGATCTCTAAGCGTTGGCCGGACGGCGTGGTGACCTGCCCCACTTGCGGACGCCGCGATGTTACTTTCCTCAAGACTCAGCGGAAATGGCAGTGCAAGAGCGCTCACGCAAAGCGGCAGTTCTCCGCCAAAGTCGGAACTATTTTTGAGGACTCTCCTATTCCTTTGGAGAAGTGGCTTGTTGTCGTTTGGATGCTCTGCAACTGCAAGAACGGCGTTAGCAGCTACGAGATTTCCGCGCGCTATCGGCGTTACTCAGAAATCCGGCATGGTTCATGCTGCATCGGATTCGCTTGGGACTCAGAACTGTTCGGCACTAAGATAGGTGGTAGCGGCGGGGCAGTTGAGATTGACGAAACCTTTGTAGGCGGAAGATCGCCAATATGCACAAGAGAACGTAAGCAAGAATGCGCCACGAGCAAAGGTCGGGCGCTCAAGGGAGACCATCATGGACAAAACCGCAGTCATGGGAATTCTTGACCGTGACATGCGCAAGGTTCGCGCCAAGGTTGTTCCCAACGTAAGACGCAATACCTTGCAAACTGAGGTTATGCAGCAAGTCTGCCGTGAAGTCGAAGGATCTACACCGACAACTGGCTTGGCTACAACGCTCTGCGTGAGCAGATATGCCCATGAGTTCGTTAACCATGCGGAGCGGTATGTCCAAGGCCAAGTTCATACCAACGGCCTCGAAAACTTCTGGAGGCTCTTGAAGCGCACCATTCACGGAACTTACGTTGCTGTTGAACCTTTTCATATTGAAGCCTTATCTTGATGAACAAATTTTCCGCTTTAACAACCGTGGCAGCAAAGACCACAAGGTTAACGATTTCGACTCGCTTCAATCGCGCCATGTCGCAAATCGTTCGATAAACGCATAACCTTTGCCGAATTGACTGGCAAGGTCGGAGAAACGAGTTTCTAACCCTTATCGCCGGATGCGCGGCCCGAAGCGGAAGTCTTAGGTTTCCGCTTTTTCTTTTGCGCTTTCTCTGTTTCCAGTTGAGCCTTTATATCGCCATGCGAAACTCTAAGCAATTGTTCCATGGTTCTGTCGAATTGCTTGTAATCTTTGCTTTCTTTCATCAAGGGTCTCCTTTGCCTTGGGGCCGAAGTACTCGCACCACTTTTCATAATTTCCCCAACAATCGGTAACCAACATTAGGCCCGTGCCATGTGTACCAAGTGCTCTCTCCAGTTTCAAATAGAGTACTCGATTTGACGCATCGCCAGCGCAATTCGGCACGGCTCCGTATTGTTGAGCCTACTCGCAATATATTTATTGGTTTCGTAAGCGAACAAGTCGGCTCACTTGCACTGGACTAACAAGTTTGTGATTTGCCATGGACTTAGCAGCACACAAATAGCCCCAACTGGTGTTAGTGGCTATATCGTCGTAAGCCTGGTCAATCCATTGCCTATGTTTAATCTTCTGGTCGAAGATGAATTCAACAGGTTTGCCGCCGAACTGGTCGCGAGCGAATCGCGCTCCATCTGACATTACAGACATCGCCGCTAGATGATACGGATTCTTTAGACGACTCCTACGTGATTCTGGCAACAGCTTGTAAGAGGACATTGCAGTTGCCGATGCCAGCAACCGAAACCCGGCAAGCTGATCTTGGACAACTCCCACCAAAAGAGACAAAAGCCTTTCTCTTTGACTTACGCTCCATTCAGAATATTCACCGTAGAACCCTTGGAGGTCTGTAGCGTGAAAATGCTTAGCCCCGCAACATTCGAGAGCATCTTCCCATCGACTTTGTAATTTGTGCCATTCGTGTACCGGGCCGATTAAACCAGCCATGCCGAAGGCTCTGCAGTTGACATCGGTATAATCGTTGAACTCATCGATGTATGCCCGAAGAAGACTAACCACTGCTATAACCTCGGCTTGCGCGAATTCCAAAATACTAACGGAGGTCAAGACACACCCCCGCCAATGGCATCATTACACTTGCGGCTTGATTCCGCAAGTATATTACTACCTTCCTAAGTAATTGATTCTGAATGGTGGATTGGGGGAGGGGGCACCCCGATTTTCGCCGTACCTACTCTCACTTGCCATCGACCGGGGGGGGTGCCTCTAGCAGGCTGCTGAAAAACCTATGATTTGATGCGAACTCTGTCCCGCTTCGGTCGCCGAGCGAGAGGGGAGAGAGTTCATTTCAGCTTATTTCCACTATCTGCAGCAGCTTTTTGCCTGCAGCAGACACACTTCGGCCCTGACTTACGCCGCCCGTAGTGACAGGTTGCGCAGGCGGACCAGGTTATAGGCCGCGCAAGCGAAGGTAAACACCCAGTCAACTTTGAACAGCCCGCGATGCCGCACCTTCCGCAGCAGGGCAATCGTCTTGAGCCATCCGAAACATTCTTCGATTCGTTTCCGCTTCTTTTGGCTGATGCGGTAGCCTGCATGACGCGTCGTCCGCTGGTCGAGGGCACTGCCGCCGCGCCGACCGTCATTCTGTGCCACATGCGGCGTGACCTGCATGTGGCGGCACTCGGAGATGAAGTCAGCGGTGTCAAAGCCTTTGTCGCCGCCCACCGTCACCCGCTTCGTGCCGGCAATCTGTTCCAGCATCACCAGCGCGGTGTCGCGCTCCGCCGTCCCGCTGGCTTCCCACACCATCGCATTCACGATCAATCCGTTCCGGTTCTCTACCAGCAGATTGCCGCTGTAGCTCAACTTCGCCTCCTTGCCCTCGCCCTTGCGTGCCAACTTGGCCTCCGGATCGGTCTTCGACGCGTGCGTCTGATTCGACCGCTTCTCGCCATGAAAGTTCACCGTGGGATTGCCGGGATCATCCGAAGAAGGCGGGTTCTTGCCGTCCTTGCGCTGAAAGCTCTTCGCCCCGGCCCAGGCTTCCAGCAGCGTGCCATCCACCGTGAAGTGTTCGTCCGAAGTCAAGCCCTTGGTCCGCGCCTGTTCCACCACCTGCGCCAGAAACTGCTTGGCCACTTCGGCTTCCAGCAGTCGGTCCCGGTTCTTCGTGAATACCGTCGGATCCCACACTTCCTCGTCCAGATTCAACCCTACGAACCAGCGAAACAGCATGCTGTAGTCGATCTCTTCCATCAGCAGCCGCTCGCTGCGAATCGAGTACAGCATCTGCAACAACTGCGCCCGCAGCAGCTTCTCGGGCGCAATCGACGGCCGGCCTTCGCTGGCGTACATGCGGTCAAACTGCGGCGACAGTGCCCGCAGTACTTCGTCTACCATCGTCCGGACACTCCGTAGCGGATGATCCTTCCGCACCCGCGCTTCCGGCGACAAATAACTGAAGATTGGCTTTGTTGATGATCCGTTCCTCGCATGATGCTTTCCTAACACACACGCCCTGTGGATTAGGAGTGGTTTTTCAGCATCCTGCTAGCTCTTGCGCTCTCGCTAGTGTAGTGCGTCGTAAGTAGTAACGATTATCTTCGATGCGCGTCCAATACTATGGAGGACGAGAGGGTATGCGCATCGCCGCCGCAGTTACGCTGAGCCCGGAACAGACCGAAGCCTTGGAGCGGATGGCACGAGCACGTTCTTTACCTGCACGGGTTGTGGAGCGGGCGCGGGTCGTGCTGATGGCCGCAGACGGGCTGGAGAACAAGGAGATTGCCGGGCGGATGAACATGACGCCGGAGAAGGCGGCGCGCTGGCGGAACCGCTTCCTGGCGGGCGGCGTTGCGGCCTTGCAGAAGGACGCACCACGACCCGGCAAGCCACGCACGATCACGGACCGGAAGGTGAAGCGAGTGGTGGAGATGACGCTGCACAATAAGCCGGTGAACGCCACACACTGGTCGACGCGTACCATGGCACGGGCGGCGGGCATCAGCGAGGCCAGTGTGCGCCGCATTTGGCGTGCGCATGGACTGAAGCCGCATCAGGTGCGGACCTTTAAGCTCAGCCGCGATGTCCGGTTCCAGGAGAAGCTGGAAGATATCGTCGGCCTGTATCTGAATCCACCCGAGCACGCCATCGTCCTGTGCGCCGACGAGAAGAGCCAAATTCAGGCTCTGGACCGCACCCAGCCTGGATTGCCGCTGAAAAGGGGTCGTTGCGGCACCATGACCCACGATTACAAGCGTAACGGAACGGCCACCCTGTTTGCCGCGCTGGATGCCCTGGAAGGCCAGGTCATTTCCATGTGCGACGACCGGCACCGTCATCAGGAGTGGCTGAAGTTCCTGCGCGCCATCGATGACATCATTCCCCAAGACAAGCAGATCCACATGATCGTGGACAACTACGCCACCCACAAACATCCCCGCGTCGGGCGCTGGCTGGACCGCCATCCCCGCTTTCGCATGCACTTCACACCTACAGGCTGCTCATGGCTGAACATGGTGGAGCGCTTCTTCCGCGACCTGACCGAAAACCGTCTCCGCCGCGGGGTCTTTCGTAGCGTCGAGGAACTGATCACCGCCATCTTCGACTACATCGACCATCACAACGACAACCCAAAGCCTTTCATCTGGACCGCCAAGGCCAGCGACATCCTGGAGAAGGTTAAACGCGCCCGCGCCGCTCAGAATAATCGGCAATCTGCATGACGCACTACACTAGCGTGCGTCGGTTTCTGCAAGCGGTCGTGCCCGGCTGACATCGCACTCTGGAGATTTGTGATGACCAGCCTGCCGCAATGAACTCCGGATCTGCCTGGGAGATTTTTTTCGCGGCCTCGGAAGCCGGTTTCGACCCGTTTCCAATGCACTCAAATTGAAATCGTTCTAAGTAGGATGCCTGAGTAGGGGTGCTTGGACTGTGAGGTTCTGCCTTTTCTACACACTCGCGAATCGCGACCGGTCATCCTAGCTGGCGCCGTATCCGTTCCGTCGGCTGGCAGTCACGTCTTCCAGAATCACGCGCAAGCTGTTGGCAAATGCGGCCGGACTCAGCTCGGCCTTCGCCCGGGCCAAGCTATTGGCGCGAACACGCTCCCACAGCTCCGCGTCACTGTAGAGCTGAATACAGTGCTCCGCCATTTCTTCCGGATGGCTGGCGACGCAGTAGTCCACGCGATGGCTCCATTGCATCTGCTGGCCGATGATCGGAGAAACCACGAGAGGCACGCCATAGGCAGCTGCCTCGTGCGCCTTGAAGGGAATCCGGCCGCGAAGCGGGTGGGTACGACGAACACCCGCGCTCGCTCGTACAGCGGCCGCAGGTCAGCCACCTTCCCCAGAAACCGCACTTCGGGATTTGAGATTTCCCTGCGCAAGGTTTCCGTTCCATAACCTGCCACCAGGAACTCCGCTCCAGTGGCACTGTGAATCGCTCCCAATGACACTCACAAAAATTGCGAATTGAGTCGGCGTTGGGATTGTCGGGCCCGTGGATCGATCCCACAAAAAGAAACGCATCGCGCTGTTGGTACGAAGAATTTGTGGGAATGGTCGAAAGACTGTGTCCCACAATGTGCAGGGAGCGCACTCCCCCATCCTGCATGACCCGCCGGTCGGCCTCGAGACTACAACCACTGAATCCGCCAGCTTGGCCAGCGAGATCTCCTCTTCCAGCCCACTGGGATCCAGCAGTTTTGCGAATCCGCGGTCGTACCCAGCAGTTCTTCCCGCGCCCGCGCTCTGGGAGCGAAGATGGCTTCGGCGTCGTACACAAGATAAAATCGGCGGCCCGACAGAACCTTGGGATAGTCCCGCAACAGGAGCTTTAGATTATGCGGCCGACTAACCCACACCACGTCAGCGCAGGCCATGTATTCGTCTACCAGTTTCTGGCGGTATCGGTACCCGTCAAACACCTCAACATCACGGGGCAAGACAGCGTTATCGCTGGCAGACACTGGGAAAGTTGAGCTGCAACACACGAGGTGATTACCCATGCCGGCCAACGCTGTGACGATGTCGTTGCTTCGAGGAAAACCTGCTCCCAGACTTCGCTCGGGGATGCGGTCGTCAATGTAGACGATTCGAAGTGAGGGTGAATATACCGAGATGCGTGCGGCGCAGATATTCGCTGCGACGGGTGCGTAATGCCGCGGAAGTGCATCCTTCCACTTGCTGCTGAACTTTTCCTGGTGCGCGGCCATCATCGCCGTGGCTTGGTCGTTGCCTCCCGAACTGGCCGATTCATAGTGCGGGATCGTGGCCAGCGGCTCGTACAAGACGCGCAAGCCATGTTGCCACAGAGTCATGCAGTAATCGGTATCTTCGTAGTACGCCGGTGCAAACTCTTCGCGGAAGCCCCCAAACTCCCGAAACACACTGGCCGGCGTGATCAGGAAGACACCCGAACAGTAATCGACAGGCCGGCGGAAGTTGAACTGCGGCAATGAGGGATCGTCTCCTCGTCCATAACCCAGGGCGCTTCCGTCCGACCAGATGATGGATCCCGCCTCTTGCACGGCGCCGTTCGAGAGCAGGATTTTTCCGCCCACCGCGCCCACCATGTCGTCGTCGAAATTCCGAAGCGCGGCTTCTATCGCTCCCGGGGTGAGAAGAGCGTCGTTGTTGAAGAAGCAAAGGTATTTGCCGCGGGCCACGCCGGCCGCCTGCATGCACGCAGGACCGAATCCCGCGTTGACGGCGTTCCGCAGGACATGAGCGCCCTGGAGCCTGTCGAGTAGAGACAGAGTCCGGTCGTCCGAACCGTTATCGACAACGATCAGCTCGAAAGGTATAAAGACGTGCTCCAGAATCGACTCCACGGTGAGCAGCGTCAGGTGCGCCTTATTTCGGGTGATCAGGATGATGGAAATGACCGGCTGTTCATGATTGGCGATTGCAAGTGTCTGCGGCCCCGCCAGCAGTTGATTGAGGTGTCGTTCTCCCTTGGCATCCCACTTGGCCTGAGCAACCTGGATCTGCTCTCGCAGGGTTGTCCTATGTTCGACGAAGCGGGTGAGCAGCCAATTCAACAGGCGGCGTTTGGATTCGTCGCCGAGTGGTATTTTGCGCACGATGCCTTCAATCACAGCAAGACGTTCCGCTTCGTGCTTGGGATTCAAGCACCGCAGCAGAAGGTATAACCGATTGGTCTGCCGCGCCACCCGCTTCCTGATTTTCGGTCTCGCCACTCAGGTCTCCTCGCAAAACTCGCCTCGGTGCGAATACTGCCACGGCAGCGCTATCCAATCTAGTGTATTGAATACTCGAAGCGGGAACCAATGCGCCCGGTTCGGAGTAACCGGCGGCTACGATTCAGCTTTGCACTTGGCGCGGTTGCGATTTATGGTTGTGGCACCTTGTTGACCGTGCCTGCTTCTCCTCAAGTTGCCAATGAAGTTCGCCAGTTGCTGTTGGGTGACGCCGCCCGCCTGATCGTTGCCTTCGTGGCGATGGCGATTGGACTGGGGGCCCTGCTGGTGCAATGGATGATGCGCCGCAAGACTCAGAACCGAGTTCGCCTTTGGTTCGGGCTGCTGGCGCTGCTCTACGGATACCGCGCCCTGTTGATGACCCAGTCCGCGACCTTGTTCGTGGCCGCCCGCAGCATCGAGTTCCAGATTGGCCTCGTCACATTCACCATCGGGATCCCCGCTATCCTTTTCGGTTGGGGTCTTGTCGCCAAGAAGCACAACCGGGTGACCAAGTCGCTGCTGGCCCTCAACGTCCTGATGGCGCTGGCGTTCCTCGCGCTGCATTCCAGCGAGGCGGCGGTTGGCAAGCTTTACGCGCTGAACAACGTCTTCGTGGTCGGTTTCACCGTGGCCGTTATTGTTTACCTATACACGGTGCCGGCCGATAGGGTGGCGGAACTCAAGACGCTGCGCACCGTGATGCTGGTTTGGGGCCTGTTCGTCATCTACAACAACGTACGTGGCTTACTGCCCGTCGGCACCAGTTCCGACTTCGAATTTATCGGCTTTGCCATTTTCCTGTGCTCGCTCGGATACGTGGTGGCCCAGCGTAGCCTGCGCAATGAGGAAGCTCTGTCGGCCATTCGTAAGGAACTTGAGATTGCACGGCGCATCCAGACTTCGATCTTGCCGGAGTCGATGCCGCAACTGGCCGGCCTGCGTGTGGCGGCCAAGTACGTCCCGATGTCTGAGGTGGCAGGTGATTTTTACGATTTTCTCGTGGTCGATAACCGTCGCGTGGGCATCCTGATTGCCGACGTCTCCGGCCACGGTGTTGGGGCCGCCCTGGTCGCGTCCATGGTGAAGGTTGCGATTGCCGCCCAAGCCGAGCACGCCCACGATCCCGCCAAAGTGATGACCGGGCTGAATTCCGTTCTTTCCGGGAAATTGCAGGGACAATTCGTGACCGCGGCCTATTTATTTCTCGACCTGGAGAAGGGAACCGGCAGCTACAGCGCCGCCGGACATCCACCGCTGTTTCATTACCGCGCCGCCGATCAGCAGGTCCACGATGTGGTGGAGAACGGACTCATTCTCGGCATCATGCCGTTCGCCCGTTACGAGTCGTGCGCGCTGACCCTCGGTAACGGCGATCGTTTTCTTTTTTACACCGACGGCGTCGTCGAGGCTGACAAGGCCGGCGAGGAATTTGGTGACTTGCGTGTGAAAGAAATCCTGTCGCGATCGAGCACAGCGGAAGAAATTTGCCTCGCCGTCAGTGCGGCCGTAAGCGCCTGGACTCAAGGCGTCGCGGGGGATGACATCACCATCGTCGCCGTCGATATCGCGTAAAGAGAAAAGAGCCACCCAGGTTCGGGTGGCTCCTTGCTTGAGTACCTTGTTTGGACGCTACGCGACTGATTCTCCGGCGAGCACCTGTTCCCGCACCGCGTCGTCATGTTTCTCCTCGGCCGGAGTTGCAGGGAAAGCGATCTCCAGCAGCTCGGGAATCGACTTCACGTAGTGCATGGTCAGTCCCTGGAGTTGCTCGGGCGTCAGGTCCTCCTGCACGTTCTGGCGATTGTCCTCGGGCAAGATGATGTCTTTCACCCCGGCGCGCTTGGCCGCCAGTGTCTTTTCCTTGATGCCACCAATGGGGAGTACGTTGCCGCTCAGCGTGATTTCGCCAGTCATCGCGGTCAGCGGACGCACTCGGCGTTCCGTCAGCAACGATACCAGCGCTGTGGCCATGGTCACGCCGGCCGACGGTCCGTCTTTCGGGATCGCTCCTGCCGGCACGTGAATGTGTATGTCGTGATTGGCGAAGAAGTCCTCGTCAATTCCCAACTCCTTGGCATTCGAGCGCACCCAAGTCAACGCCGCCTGCATGGATTCGCGCATGACGTCGCCGAGCTGCCCGGTCATGTTAAAGCCACCCTTGCCCTTCATCTTGTTGGCTTCGATGAAGAGAATGTCGCCACCCGTCGGCGTCCACGCCAATCCAACGGCCACCCCGGTGCGCTTGGTGCGTTCAGCGATTTCGCCTTCGGTCCGGATCTTGATGCCGCCCAGCATGTCGGTGTGCTGCACTAACTCAGGGGTCACCAGAAGCTTGTCGGTCTTGCCTTCGGCAATGCGGCGCGCCTGCTTACGGCAGATCGTGCCGATGGTACGTTCCAGGCTGCGAACGCCCGCCTCGCGCGTGTAGTGGCGGATGATGAAGCTCACCGTCTCTTCCGGAAACTCGATCTGGTCTTTGGTGATTCCGTTCTCTTCGATCTGCCGCGGGATCAGGTACTGGAACGCGATGTGCAGCTTCTCCTCTTCGGTATAGCCCTGCAGTTCGATGATCTCCATGCGATCGCGCAAAGGTTCGGCAACCGGATCGAGCTGGTTGGCTGTCGTAATAAACAGCACCTTCGACAAATCGAATGGCACGTCGAGGTAGTTATCGCGGAAACTGAAGTTCTGCTCCGGATCAAGCGCTTCCAGCAGCGCCGAGCCTGGATCGCCGCGAAAATCGCGCCCCACCTTGTCGATTTCGTCGAGCATGAACACAGGATCGTTGGTCTCCGCGCGACGGATGCCTTGCATGATCTGGCCTGGCAGGGCTCCGATGTAAGTACGACGGTGCCCGCGGACCTCCGCTTCATCATGCACACCGCCTAGCGACAGGCGCACGAACTTCCGTCCCAGCGAACGCGCAATCGACTTGCCCAACGAAGTCTTGCCCACGCCCGGAGGTCCGACGAAGCAGAGGATTGGCCCCTTCATGTTCGGTTTGAGACGGCGCACCGAAAGATAGTCCAGAATCCGGTTCTTCACCTTCTCCAAGTCGTAGTGGTCGGAGTCGAGAATCTCCTTCGCCTTGGTGATGTCGATCTCGACGCCCGACGATTTCTGCCACGGCAGGGCTGCCAGCCACTCGATGTAGTTACGGGTAAGTCCATAATCGGCAGCCATCGGCGACATTCGCGCCAGCCGGCCCAGTTCCTTCAGCGCCTCTTTCTTCACGTCGTCAGGCATGCCGGCGGACTCGATTTTCTGCCGAAGTTCCTCGGAGTCGCGGGTGGTCTCGTCCTGCTCACCCAACTCCTTTTGGATGGCCTTCATCTGTTCCCGCAAGTAGTACTCGCGCTGCGTCTGCTGCACGCGGTCCTGCACTTCGCTCTGGATCTTGTTGCGCAGTTGCTGGACTTCCAACTCTTTCGCCAGGTGCTGGTTGATCTTGTCGAGGCGCACCTGTACGTCGGGCGTCTCCAGCACGTCCTGCTTGTCTTTGGTAGAAAGTGACGGCAGCGACGACGCGATGAAATCCACCATGCGCCCGGCATCTTCGATGTTGGAGGCCACGGTGGAAAGCTCGTCCGACAATGTGGGAGAGCCGGCAACGATCTGCTGAAACAGCGTCAGCACATTGCGCTGAAGGGCTTCGATCTGCGCATTCTGCGGCGCATTGATCTCTGGTATCGTCTCGACCGTCGCCCGCATGAAGGGGTTCAATTGCGTGTACTCGGTCACCTTTACACGCTCGAGACCCTCGGCAAACACGAACAGGCTCTGGTTCGGCATGCGCACGACCTTGTGTACTACCGCCAGACTGCCAACGCCGTAAAGGTCGGTGGGCTGGGGCGCGTCCACGCGGGCCTCACGCTGCGCCACCACAATAATCGTCTTGTCGTCGCCGAGCGAGTTAATCAATTGCACCGAACTCTCGCGCCCGACGGTCAGCGGCAGCACCGCGTGCGGAAAAAGGACAGTGTCGCGGACGGGAAGCAACGGCAGGGTGCGGGCCTCGTCGCCGTCGTTTCGGAACTCAGGATCGTTGGCCACGCCATGTTCGGTTGCTTCTATCTTATTGCTGTCATGTGACATATGACTCCTTGAGCCTCTTACACTCAAGATTTGATGAGCGATGAAGTATAAAAGTTTCAGCCTCTGGAAGCGCTGGTAATCCGGCGGGGGAGCCTAATTGCTACCGCGCCGGGGAATCCGTGCTGCACAACGGTTTATCGTCACTACTGGGCGGGGAAATCGGTAACTATCACCACCGGCCCACTTTGTGAAGGCGCCGAAATTGTACTCAACAGGGCAGGCAGCTACAACCTCAGATGTCACACTCTGCAAGTTTTTTCCGAAGCGTGAACCCGCGTTCGCTCTCAAGTTTCGCCAACGACGCCCAGCTTGCGATTGCCGGTCCGCCTACCGCGCCGTTGCCGCCGGATACACGCCCAGCACCTTCACGAATTCGGCAATTTCTTCGAGGTGACGCAGAGCATTGCGGGCGGCCTCGTCGTCGCCACGGAGAATATCGGCAAAAAAGACATATTCCCATGGCCGCCCGCGCATCGGCCGCGACTCGATCTTGCTCAGGCTGATGTCGCGCAGGGCAAATACGCTGAGTGCCTTGAACAAAACGCCAGGTGTATTTCTGAGGGCAAAGCCAATCGATGACTTGTCTGCGCCGTTGCCGATCTTTTTCGAGCGGGTGATCAACAGGAATCGCGTGTAGTTCTGCTGGTCGTCCTCGATGCCCGAGAGCAGCACTCGTCCGCCGTACTCGGCGGCGGCGCGCTTGGCGGCAATCCCTGCGGCATCGCGCAATTTCTCAGTGACGACGTGGCGCACGCTGCCCGCCGTGTCGTAAAACGGCACAGCCTGGATTCCAGGGTGCGAGCGGAAAAAATTGCGGCACTGGTCGAGGGCCACCGGATGCGAAAAGACGCACTTTATGTCGCCGAGCTTTACTCCGGGCGGCGCGATCAGGTTGTGGCGGATGCGCAAGTGCATTTCGCCGTGGATGAAGACGTCGCGCGCCAGCAGCAGATCGAAGTGCTCGGCAACAGAACCGGCGAGGGAATTCTCGATGGGAATAACGGCCGCCTGCACACGGCCGCTCTCGACGCTATCAAAGACCTCGGCTGAGCGCGCACAGGGAACGACGGAGGCTTGCGGCAGCATACGTCCGGCCGCTTCGTGACTGAATGAGCCCAATTCGCCTTGAATTGCGACTTTCATACGATGGCCACGAGAATAACAGACCACGAGTTACAGTTGTTTGCCCATGAGGTAGGCATCCAGTGCGTGGGTAGAGTAATAAAGCGGCAGGGTGCGAAGGACCTCGTATCCTAGTTTCTGGTACAGGTTGACGGCGGCGTCGTTATTGACAGCCGTCTCCAAAAATATCTGCTGGCATCCGGTGACGCGCAGCCGCCGCTCGCACTCGTGCATCAGCCGCGAGCCCAGCCCGAACCGGCGGGCTTCGGGAAGAATATCCAGCGTCAGGATCCTGCCAATATTTCGGATGGGTTGGGCCACGGCGAAACCGGCAATCGCACCTGCGAACTGGCTTCCTGGTGCGAACTCCGCCACCAGTGTGATGGATTTGCGGCGGGTGACGAAGCCTGTCAGGTCCATCTGTGTGTAGGCGATTCCGGGAGGGAAACAGAGCTGGTCGATCCGCCACAGGTGATCGAAGTCGGCAGCGCGATAATCGCGGATGACGAAGTCCACGGGATCAGTGTGCAAGCGGAGGTTGCGCAATGCAAGGCGCATCTTATTTGACCGGCAGAACATCCACCACAGAGGCACAGTGGATTTCATTCTTTAAGAACTCTGGCTCGATTGCGCTGCGGTGAGCGATTGACGCGCTTAGCGGTGGCCAAGTGAGCATTTTCCACGCGCTCCATCACGATGATCGCAACCCACTCGTTGTTGCGGTTGTGGTAGCTGACGACGCGGCCGCCGAGCATGGCGGCTGCCTGCTCGGGGGTGACATCCTCGTGGTAGTCGAAAAAGCGCTGTTGCAGCGCCTCGCCGAAGGGCAGCGTCTTCCATAGCGGATGAGGCGGCTCCCACTTGGTCGAGAACACAAGTGCCACGTCGAATTGGTCGGGAGCTTGGGCCGCCCGCTCCATCTCGGCCGCGGAGAAGTTTTCCACCCGCACGACTTGCATTGGCTGTTCGACGTAACCCAGGAATGGCCGGGTGATTTCATCTGAGGCGGGCCACGCCGTGAGCACGCGGGAGTGGGGGAAGCGCTGCGCCAGCTCTGTCTCCGATTGATCGTGCACGAGGATGTAATCGCGATAGAGCAGCGTGTCCTCAGGCGCCACTCGGTACGGCGGAGGAGTGACCAGCGCAAAGATAAATGCCGCGCAAACTGCTGCCACGTACCACATCCAATGGCGCAATCTGCGGCGCAGCGTCGCAACGCACAGCAAAACCACGAGCGGCAGCACCGGGATCATATAACGTGCCAGTACGGCTCCGCCCAGCACCGAGAGCGCCACGACATGCGCCAGAATGACCACGGCGAACACTATCTGCACTGGAACCGTGATGCGCCGGCGCTCACTGCCGTCGCCTTCCGGCAGAGCGGGTAGTGACATGGCATAGAGCGTCGAGCAAGGTAAGTACAAAGAGATTCAGGTAGCCGAACAGGTGCCACAGGCGGATGAGCATCGCCAGCGCCACCCGCAGCGGCGTCAGGGTTGCGCCCAGGTTGTAGCGGAGGTAATCCGGATTGCCCAGGAAGTATCCGGTCTTGTGGTGGTGATAACTCAGCCAGAGCGCGATCGGCACCCAACACAGCAGCAGCGAAAAGCGTACGCAGCCAGTTCCGCTTTTGCAGGCAAAGCGGCATACCGGCGATGGTGAAGCGGTCGAGAAGAGGAGACAGCAACTCCCATGCCAGCAGCGCCATGGGCGTGATGATAGCGGTCTCTTTCGCCACCGGCGCCAGCGCGAGAAACACAATGGTCGCTACCGGACGTCGCTCTACGTACATCGCCAGGCCCCAGATGGTCAGCGCGGCGGCCATCATATCAAGGTGAGCCATGGAACTTTGCGTGAAGAACACGGGATACAGCGCGGTGCAAATCACGGTCGCCGCAGCGACAGCGTCGTTCGCCACGTATCGCGCCAAGCGCCACACGCCGGTCAGCGCCAAGGCCGCCACCAGCAACATGGCGATGCGAGTCACCGCTGGCGTGAACCCGCTGAACTTCCACCAGAAGGCGAGCCAGAGCATCACTAGCGGAGGATGTGCGTTAGAGAGTGTCGTATGCGGGATCAACGAGCCAGTGAGCAGTATGTCGTGCGCCGCCAGGAATGAAGTATCCGGCCTCGTCCCAGAAGTACGGCAGGCGAAGAAGGGGCGCGTGCAAGACGAACAGGCCGGTGAAGATCAGCGAGAATGCCAGCAACTGATCGCGCGCAGAGGTCCACCTATCTCGCGACGCAGAGGGCAGGGAAGAATTGGGCGGCCGGGTCCCTCGCGATTGCCGCAGCTCGCCGACCATGGGTTTAGTGGATCGGTCCGCCGGCCGGATTGATGCGTGGGTCAAGCTTGATTTCGCCGAAAGTGCTCTCGTAGTTGAGCAGGTTTTGCTGCAGGATAGTATGCAGCGCCTTGGCCTGTTGCGGGCTCAGGTAGATGCCCTGAAAATTACTGACCTCAACCCTGGCTTCGTCCTGCTGCTGCAAGGTGCCAAAGACCAGGAAAAAGTCCCAGACGTTCACCCGGACCTGAACGCTGTTAGCGTAATTTTCGCGGTAATCCTTGGAGTTGGTCAGTTGGATCGACGGTTGCATCGGATTCTGCATCATTGCCTCGCGGCGTGATCACGCCGAAAGCGCAGTGTAGCAAACAACCCACTGCTCTCGCCGGCCAAGCCTTCGCGAAATGGTCGACGGACGACAAAATGGCGGCCCCTTTCGGGGCCGCCCAAGACAAGCAGAACAATTGCCAGAAGTCAGAAGGTGAGCCGTCCATTGAGCTGGATTACGCGCACGGACGAGTCGAAGCCGAGAAACGTGCCATACGGGCTGGTCGGCATGTTCTGCATGGCCGAGATCTGCCCGAAGGTGGTGTCACCGAGCGTGGCATCAGGATTGGAGAAGTTCGGATGGTTGAATACGTTGAAGAACTGTGCACCGACCGCGAACGTCAGCCGCTCCTTGATCTTGAAGTACTTTGTGACTCCCATGTCCATGTCGAAGAAACGCGGGCCGTAAAAAGAGTTTCTCCGCTGGGGCGAGACTCCGGGGTACTGGTTGAAAGTTGCCGAGGCGCCATCGATGAATGCATCGGCATTCAAGCAGGGATTCGCAGTTCCATCCGCACTGGCGTTGCCGCTGCCGCAGGCCACCTGTCCGGAGCCCGTGTAGGTCGGGTAGCCGAGGATTGGACCGTTAAAGTTGCCCAAGGCCGAGTTACCATCCTCGATCGACAGCGGAAGTCCACTGCGCCAGAAAATCTTGCCGGTGAACTCCCAGCCGTTGGCCAATGCCTTGCCCACTTCGTTACCCATGGTGAAGTTGGGACGGAAGACAAAGTCCGCGTTAAAGCCGTTGCGAATATCGTAGTCCGAGCTACCGTAGTTGCACTGGCGCAGGCTGCCGGGGCAGATCTGCTGTAACGCCAGTGAATCGCCGTACGTGAAGAGTCCACCGTTCGACAAGTCATCGATATTGTGGGCCCAGGTGTAGTTGGCGTGTGCCGAGAACCAGTTGGTGAAGCTACGACGAAGGGTAACGGTGAGCCCGTTGTAATTCGAGACGCCGCCGTTGGTGACTTGCGACACCGTTCCATAATTCGGTACGGGTGCCGCCGCCGGGAACGTTCCGTCGGGGTACAGACCGTATTGATCGTACGCGTTCATGAACGAGGAGGTGTAGGGAATGCGAATGCCGTGGTTCCCTACGTAGTTGATGACCAGCGCGGTGTTATTAGTGATCTCCTGCTGGAACTGGAGGTTCCACTCCTGCCACCGCGGTGCATGCATCGTGCCCGGAATGGCGGTAAAGGCTGGTGGAGCAAAGGGCACTCCCAATTGCGCTAACTCTGCGGAGATTTGCGAGTAGGTCTGGCCCGATGCGAAGCCCTGGTTGAAGGCCGTCGCCGAGGCCTGGTAAATGGCCGCACTGCCAGTCGGCCCCGGGTCTGCCCATGGGGTTCCACTCGAGGGACGTACACGGATGGAGACTGCTACTGGCGGGTTGGCGAGAAGATCGTCCACCAGGCCGGCTGCAGGCGAATCGTAGAAAAGCCCGAAGCCGCCGCTTATAACGGTCTTGCCATTGCTATACGGCGACCAGCTGAAGCCAAAGCGCGGCGAGAGCAAGATGCCGTCCGTGTTCTGGAATGCCTGATGCAGTCCCGTGGCGATGTCTTGGTTGTAGGGTACGTTGCCGGGGTCGGAACTGGTGTAACTGGGCAGCGAGTACCAGTTCGACTTGAAATTGGCAAAGCAATTGATCTGACACACCGGGTTGGAGTTGTACTCAAATCGCAACGCCAAGGTCAGGGTCAGATTTGATTTGACCTTCCACTCGTCCATGCCGTAGAAACCCGTACCCCACATTGCTACCGGAACGTTGGAGGCCAGGTTGTCGGATTGCCGGTACTGGTATGCCAGGCCGTCTACGAACTTCTGCAGCCCGGAGGAGACATATCCGAAGTAAACGGCGGGGTAGTTGAAGAAGAAGTTGTGGTCGCTGACGTCATAGCGCCGGTAGTTAACGCCGAACTTCAGCGAATGTTTTCCCTTCATCATCGCGAAGTCGTCGATGAACTGGTACTGCGTGATATTGCGTCCTTGCGGGAACTCATACATCGGGTTGAAGCTAGTGAACGGCACCGCTCCGGACGTGATTATCGCGTACGGGAAAGTATTGGCGGCTGATGGCTGGTTTTGTTGGAACTGCGCCACATAATGGCTGCCCGCAGCCGTGAAGGCGTTGGTCATCGTGGGCGAGAAGATATGGGTTTCCTGGGCCTGAACGTCCCACGATGGCTGATTCGAGAGTGCGTCGAAGCCTGAGTCGATTGGATCCAGATACGTAGGCTGGGTGCCGTGGTCCATTTTGTAGCGACCAAACAGCTTGTCGTTCTGCCCGATATTCTGGTCAATGCGGAAGGCCAGAATCCACTCAGTACCCAGGGCACTGGGTGTGGACTGGAAGCGCTGCGCGCACGCTTGTGTTGCGGGATTAAAGCCCACGAGATTGATCGAGTTGCAATAGCTGCTGTTGGGCAGCGCGGTCGCTCCACTGGCTCCCGTCGCACTTGCCCAGAGGTTGAACATCTTCTGGTACATCGCCACCTCCGCCGGTTGCTTTGCCTGGACGTTGGCGAGCACTGCGTTGGCGAAGTCAGTCGTCGGAATCGTAGTGGAAATCACGTTGGGGAGAAGGAAGCGCAAACCCTCGGTGTCGATGAAGAAGAAGGTCTTGTTTTTGACGATCGGTCCGCCGACGCTGGCCGCCCACTGGTTCGCATTCGAGAAGGGCCGCGGCGTCTGCGGGTCGGTGTTGTTGTTCATCCAGTCGTTGGAGTTCATGGCGCGACCGTTCCACCAATACAGAGCATTGCCATGCCATAGGTTGGTGCCGGATTTGGTGACATAGGTGACTTGCGCGCCCGACAACTGACCATACTCGCCCGAGTAGGGGTTCGACAGCACTGTGGCTTCCTGAATTTCGTTCGACCCGATGGTCATGTTGGTGGCGCCAGAGTTGTTGATGTTGAAATACGGGTCCATGTCGTTTTCGCCATTGACCGTGAACATATTTGAGGTCGCCGGCATGCCGTTCATGGTGAAATTTCCATAACCGCCCGTGTTGTTCATCACTACGCCAGGTGCTGATTGCGCGATGTTCGTCAGATCACCACCAGGGTTCGGCAGCATCTGCACTTCCTGCTGGGTGAACGACGTGGTCTGGTTGGGTGCGGCGGTAATGACTTGTACGGCTTCGCCGGATACTTCCACTGTCTGTGAAGCGGCGGAAACTTGGAGTTTCACGTTGGCAACCGACGTTTGGCCAACGCTGACCGTCACCGGCTGCTCGATCGTTCCGAAACCGGCCTGTTTAATGGTCACAGTGTAATTACCGGGCTTGAGGAGCGAAAAGCGGAAAAATCCGGTATCGGTGGTGACTTGTTGCTGGGTTGTGCCGGTGTCAACGCTGTTAAGCGTTACCGTGGCTCCCGCGATCACAGCATCGGATGCGTCCGTCACCGTCCCACTGATGTTGCCGGTTATTAGCGACTGGGCCATTATCCTGGTCGCTGCCATCACACACATTGCCAGACAGAGAGCAATTGCAAGATATCGTTTTGCAGGCATGATGATCCTCCGTTCTAATGGAACTTGTTGCAGTTGAAAGCAAAGAAAGGCGGGTCACCCTCAGGGGGTGAGGCATGCAGACTGTGGAAACTCGATCGAGCGTGGGCAATTTCTACCCTTCAGGCGTAAGTGGTTAGTTCACGAACCCACTTAAAGTGAGAACTCCCGACCTTTGCGTGGATCCATATGGCACTTACGACTGGGGTTATTATTGCATTTGCGCTGCCAAACAGGCCCGGCGTAATTAGTTATATATGAGTCACTTAATAAAGTAGTAATACAACTTCCTGCTCGCAATATTCGAATATTCACAGTAATGGGCACGACGCATTCCATTTTTGGAATTCGTGTGGTCCAGCGTTAGACGAAGTCAATGAGCTGCTTTTGCTGGGAAGGCGGGCTGCGTGCTTCTTGACGAAACGCAACAGCTCGGCATTTCGCCGGAACTCTACTTTGCCGGCATGGTGTAGTAGCCAGTGCGGTGTCGAACCTCTAGTGCCGAGGGGACCGGGTAGTCCTTGGTGGAGGGATCGATCTTTATATCGATGCGGCGGTACTCGGAATCGGAGAGTCGCTGGTTTGGATAGTAGGCGATCAGGTACTGGGTGCGCAGCTCCTCGCTGATCTGGCGGAAGGCGGCATCCAACTGGTCGAGCGAACTGGCGTAAAAGTACTTGCCGCCGGTGTCGCGCGCGAGCTGAATGAGGGCGTGTTCGCCGCCGATGTCGCGTCCGGCGTTGCTCTCAATGGGCACGATGATGATGCTGTAAAGAATGACCTCCGCCTGCTGGGCCTCACGCACGGCCTGCTGGTAGCTGGTCTTGCTGACGGTGTCTCCGCCGTCGGTGATGATGACCATCACCTTGCGACCGCGACGGTTCATGAGCGCGTCGGAGCCCAGGTAAAGCGTGTCGTACAACGCTGTCGCCGCTCCGTTATGTACGTGGCTGATGCCCTTATCGATGACCCGAAGGTCGGCTGTGAACGGCGTCAGTTGGTCCACTACTTCGCTGAACTGGAACAGCGAGATACCGTCGATGGGCCGCAGGATTGCATGTGCGAAACGGCGTGCCGATTCCAGTTCCAGCTTCTCGCTGTTGCGGGTGCTGAGGCTGGCATCGATGGCGATCACGATCGACAACGGCAGTTCGGACTCGCGCTGAAACACCGCGATCTTCTGCGGCTTGCCGTCCTCAAAGATCTGGAAGTCGTCTTGCTTCAGCGAAGACACCGGAGCACCGCTGGCGTCCGTGACCGTTGAGAAGACGTTTACCAGCTTTACGTTGACTCTGATGGTTGTGTTCGTGTTGTCCTCAGTCGCCGCAGGCGTCTGTTTGTCTGGCGGATGCGGAACGGCGGTCGGAGTCGCTGGCTTGTCGCTGTTGGGAGGACGCGGCACGCTGGTTTGCGCTGCCGCCGCAAGAGACAGCGCGACCAGGCACAGCCATGCGCCGGCTTTAGCTATGTTGCTTGGGTTGTTCAGGAGGCCAGAGACCATCTGACGGGGAAAAGACATTCGCTCTACTGTAACCCGAATCTCGCTACTTTGACGCGCCGCCGCCTGCCACCGGCACTTCCGGGGGAAAGGGCTCGCCATTGGCCCAAACTGCGCCGTCGGCGAAAAATTCCTTCTTCCAGATAGGCACCGTCTTCTTGAGCGTGTCGATGACCCAGCGGCAGGCCTCGAATGCCGCCGCGCGATGGGCCGATGCCACGGCGATGTACACGCTGGTTTCGCCGATTTCCAGTCGACCGAGGCGGTGGACGAGCCAGACGTCGCGGATGGCAAAGTTGGCTAGCGCCTGCGTGGCCAGCTGCTCCATCTGTTTTAGCGCCATCGGTTCGTACGCCGTGTATTCGAGATAAAGTGTGTCCCGGCCCTTCGTCTGATTGCGCACAATGCCGTCGAAGACCACCACCGCACCGTCCTCCGGCTGCTTTGCCGCCGCCGCTATGGCAGCGCCGTCGATGGGCTGCCGCAATAGCGCGGCGTGCTCGGTGATTTGCATTTGGTCTTCATCGCCACCGGGTACTCGCTCGGGTACACCACCGCTCACCGGAGGTATCAGTGCCACCTCGTCGCCGTCGTGCAGGGCGGTTTCCCGTCCGGAATATTCATAGTTCACTGCCAGGGCGATCGCGTGACCATATTTCTGGAGTGGAGGTATCCTTTGCTGGAGCATCGTGAATAGTTCGCCGAGGATAGAGCCATCTGGTATGTCCAGCCGCTCATTCTCGCGGCCGGCGATCTCCCGCAGCATTCCAAGATACTGAATCCTGACCTGCATGTGGCTAGCATACCGCAGGGGATCTGGGCTCTTACGAGATGCCAGGATGCTCAATAGAAAAAGTTGGTGGTCACTTCCGGGCTCGAACCTGTGGCTTCCACCGAGCGAATCAGCTAACCATTTTGTTTTACAATAAGTTACATGGTGCCTGTCGCAGTGCTGGTCGTTGGAAATACTGGTCGGACACGAGAAGACCTTGCTGCTTTTGCGCGTACGGTGTGTGCGGAAACGACCGGTTTTGAGCGCAGCTGGCTCGATCGCTGACGCGGCGAGAAGTCTTGGATCGCACAAGCATGCGCTTCAGGAAACATGATTGAGTTTCAGGCGCGGTGACGCTTCTGATTGTGGGCTTCGCGGGGACCGTAAGTCGAGTCAACTCGCTGAATCGGTAGCTCAAAATCGTCTCGATCTATTTCAGGCACGAGCCAACCATGCGCACAGACGGATTAAGTTCAAAGTTTCCCGAGGCCGGTTTCTGGGCATCTTGAAATTTGCGGACCGCAAAACCACAATCGCTGCTCGGTTTTTCCTTCTTGATGACAAACATCCGGTTCTTGTGGAGCTCAGTTATCGCTGTTGCCAGTCAAAATCAAGTTTGCTCGTTGTCTGCCATCGATCAGCCAAGCGGTACGAATCCTTGCCCCGCCGCTCGTGTCTAGCGACAAACTCAGGCCAAAAAGGTCGTAGCGTCGATGTTTGTGGGTGGCATCGGAGGTATGTGCGGAGCTACGGGACAGGAATCGTCGACCGGTGGATAGGCCCCTACGAACCATAAGCGACTTGGTTCCTGTGCGACGTCTTCGGCTCCGAGGTTGGCTGAAAGCACGAGTGAGGACTGCTCCCAGTATCTCTCACTGCCCATCGTCAATTTCGCGTATTTCTTGCGTTTGCCTTTCATCTGGAGTTCTGCGAAGATGCTCGCGTGTCGCGATGGGGACGAGGGCCCTGACAAATGGCTAGAGAGCATCCGGAGACCGTAGCAAGTGCAGAAGAATTCGTACGCGCCGTGCTGAAAGACGGTAGATACGTATCCACATATAAAACGGACCCGCGAGCGGCAGCCGATGCGCTTGGCATTCGCATCACCGATCAAATTGCCGCCGATGTCCAGTTGGTGGACGTTGAGAACCTTGCGTCGAAACTTTCACCAGTTTCACTTATCGGACAAATCGGTGGCGACGCGCCGTTTCCGCCTACGAAACAGTCCGGGCAAACAGGTGGTGATGCTACGAAGCCGCAGCCGAAGCTGGATAAAGGATCAGTCGAGTAACTGCCCCGCTGCTACAGGCTCTTCCGATGGATGCTCGCTCCGCCGACCAGCGTGACATGACACAGCAGCCCGCAGTGCTGCTGTTCTCCATGCCTTGGGCCTCGCCTCGGGCACCCGCGTTCTCGTTGGCCATTCTAAAAGCACAGCTCCAGGTGCACGGGATTCCATGCCGCGTTGCCAACGCTCACGCTGCGATGCTCAAGTACATGGACCCGGCTGAGTATACGCGTGTCGCAGACCTGTTCGGCTTCAATGACTTTGTGTTCAGCAAGTCCATTGAGGAAGCCGCGAGTCCCGAACAGATCGCTGCGGTGCGCCAGATGGTCGACGGCGACGACTGTTTGGAGACTCACCTCTCGCGTAGCTTCCTGCATTCCGGCAACGCGGTCGACTATGCGCTTAGACTGCGCAACACGGTAGTCCCGGCATTTCTGGACGACTGCATGAAGATCGTCGAAGAGACGCCGGCCACACTTATCGGGTTCACCTGCCAATTCGACCAGACGTTGGCATCCCTCGCTCTGGTTGTTCTTGTGAAGGGCAGATTTCCAGAGAAAAAGATCGTGATGGGCGGATACGCTCTGGAAGAGCCGGTTGCTTCATTGCTACTGCGCTGCTTTCCCATGGTCGATGCAATCGTCTTAGGTGATGGCGAGGAACTTGTGGTCGAGCTCGCGCGCGCGTCTGCAGATCATGAACTCTTCGAAGAGGTTGTCCATCGCCGCGCTGGAACAGTCCCACAGAAGCGCCGAAAGCCGATCCGTGCACCTAAGCTGGCCAACTTAGACGATAGCCCTACTCCGGACTACACAGACTGGTTGTCCGATCTGGAGCAACTCAAGGCCAATTGCGGAGTGGAGCTCAATGGAGACACGCTGATTGTGGAGAGTTCTCGTGGTTGCTGGTGGGGGCAGGTCGCGCATTGCATCTTCTGCGGAATCGACGAAGAGACGCTGAAGTACAGGGCAAAATCGCCGGAGTGCGTGGAAGCCATGCTGCACGACCTCAGGGAACAATTCGTCGACGCCGTGTTCTACTTCTCCGACTACATCCTGCCGCGGAACTATTACAAAACTCTCCTACCACGCCTTGCACAGAGGGAGCCAAAGCTTTCGCTCTACTGGCAGATCAAATCAAACATGTCCGCCGAAGACGTACGGATCATGCGGGACGCAGGCGTGGGCTGGGTAACCGTTGGCATCGAATCACTCTCCACGTCACTCTTGAAGAAGATCGACAAGGGTGTAACCGGCATTCAGAACGTCCTCGCGATAAAGCTGCTGCAAGAGAACCGGATTGACACTCTGTTTAATCTGCTTTACGGCTACCCGCACGAAACCGCGGCCGACTACGAGGGGCTGAGTGAACGCGTTCCGCTGCTCTATCACTTGACGCCACCAGCCAGCTGTATGGCGGTTCTCAGCGTCAGATATTCACCTTTGTATGAGGATCCGGCGAGGTTCGGGATTGCCCAGAAGCCGAGGGTCATGCGGCGCTACGATATGATCTTCTCCGAGGATTTCCGAAGAAAGATCGGTTTCGACGTGAACGAGTACGGCTACACCTTCGAACGGCCGTATGAGTACAAAGCCGAAGTCCTCCCGCACCACGCCGTCCTTCGGCTCCAAGTCGCCCATTGGCAGAGCCAGTTTAAGGCGAGAGATGTCCGGCTCTCATTCAAGGTCAACGACTCTGCGATTACCTTTGAAGACTCGCGGTTCAGCGAGTCGATGACGACGGTGCGTTTGGGCAGAGACGTTTCCATGGTGCATGGGGCCATGCTGCACGCGATCCAGAGTCGGTCGCAGTTGCAGCGCATCTTTGCAGATCAACTTTCGCCGGATCGCATCGATGCCGCCATCTCACAGCTTATCGAGAATCGATTGTTGTACCAGGAGGGCGAGCGGCTGCTTGCGCTCGCGCTGCCCGAAGATTTCTATGACCAAAACGCATGATTCCCCCGCTAGGTAAGAATGTCGGGCCGCAAGCGCCCGGTGCTCCACCTTCGCCCTTCGTTTGGGCTTACGTGGAAAGGCGCGGTGTCAACTACGATAACAACGGCAACATGACCAACTATGGGCGTGTTCTATAAAAGGGGCTGTCAAGAGAAAACACATCTCCCCGCGCCGGAGGCGGGTGGCCCTGGCAACGAAAACTTTAATCTAGGTGCCCCGTTTTACCGCCTTCTTTTGGAGGTAGAGTGGGGACTTTTTCTCTCCAAAACATTACAGACTCGCGGGTCACCCGCGGCGGGTAGACGAATCGCGTAACTTACTGAGAACTATGGTGGGCGCTACAGGATTCGAACCTGTGACTTCCACCGTGTGAAGATGGCACTCTACCGCTGAGTTAAGCGCCCACAGATGCGGTATCTCAAGATTGTAACAAACTTCCTGCGGACGCTCACCACACGGGCCGGGCCACTCTCACTTCACATCTTTCATCGGAGTCAAAGTTCCAAAGTCGTGTCCTGCGGCGTCGGTGGCCCGTGCGATGGCCCCGCTGAACGCCGCTCGCAACTCCGGATACTTTGCCAGCAGCGCCCGCATGACCGCCGCGTTGTCGGCTGATGCGGCTGCCGGATTGGCCGCGTCCCGGGTGTCATATTGCGCCCGCACATAGAGCTCGCCATTCACCGGGAGCGCCGACAAATCCGTCACTGTGAAGCTTTTTCCGTCTGCCGTCAGCAACAGAGGCGCCTTAGAAGTGGGTAAGTCCGCAGGTCGTGCTGCCTGGGTCTCATCACCCAGCTTGTCCAGCGCCGGAGTGCTCATGAAGTCAACGGGCGCCATCAGGTCCCACGCTGTCAGGTAATAGAACCACGCGTTGTGAAGCTGGCCCTGGTCTTTGTACTCACGGGCCTTGCTCATGAACCACTGCCCGTCGTGTCCGCCCAGGGTGTTGCGTCTTGCGTAGTAGCCGCCCAGCTTCCAGACATTGTTGCCGGCATCCTCCAGGATCAGGGTCAGCGTAATCGGCTCGTCGCCGCTGCCCTTGGCGATGGTCATTGCGTACCGTCCCGGCGGCAGGTTCGGAATCGAAATTCCCACCCGATCCGGCGAGTTATAGATGCCGCAATAGAAATCGGCCCGCGGCCACGTGGTCTTTGAGTTCCTCGCGTCGAGCACAAATATTCGGGCCTCTGACGGCCGTTCCTGCGCGAACAGTGCTTTGTTATTGACCACGGCCTTTTCTATGGCGCCGAAGTTCGCCGCCACTTCGGGAACCGCATTGGCCTTGAGTGCGGCCACGTCACCTTGCACCGACATGTCAAAATATTTTTGTGCCGCAGCCTGCAGGGCTTTGGCCGCAGAGGCGTCGATCTCCGAACCGCTATAGCACTCCTGCGCACGCGCTCCGCTCGCCAGCGTGGCCGCCAGGCCAGCCGCCAGCAGCAAACCGCTTCCATTCTTTTCGTGACGAAACCATGGCCTTTGTGAACATTCCCGACACGAACCGCCGCCGATTTCTCAGGACCGCAGCAACGCTCCCACCCGCCAGGGGTTAGAATAGGCGCTACGAAGGAACGGCCTTCGCGGTTTGTACTCCAGAGTTATGTTACGCCCCTGCCGCAGCCTCGGAATCGCCATGTTGCTCGCCGCAGTGTTGATGCTGCCGGCTAGGGAAAGCACCGCGCAGACCACGCCGGCCGCTGCCGCGAGTTCCACCCATAGGTCCAGGCACTCGACGAAGAAGCCCGCGCCGACCGCCGAGGTACCCCAGGCCTCGCCCACGCCGCCAACTTTGGAGGAGCAACCGCCTGTGCCGCCGCAGGTCACTTATCGCGATGGACAACTCACCATCACCTCCACCAACGCAACGTTGGCGCAGGTGTTGCGCTCGGTGCAGACGCAAACTGGGGCGACCATCGATATCCCGCCCGGCTCCGGTGGCGAACGCGTGGTCGCCACCCTCGGTCCCGGCAAGCCGCAAAACGTGATCGCCAGCCTGCTCAACGGCTCCAAGTTCAACTTCGTGATTCTGGGTGTACCCGACAAACCCGGTGCGGTGCAGAAGGTCATCCTCCTGGCGAAGAGCAATGTTTCGGCCAGCGAAGCGCAGCTGTCAGCCGCGCACAATAACGCACAGCCGCCGCAGCCAGTTGAATCGGAGGAGGACGAATATCCTCAGAATGAGCCGCCGGTAGAGAATCAGGTTCCATCTGCGGTTATCCCGACGCCAACCGCGGAAGATACCTCGCCCGACGGCATGCAACCCGGCAACCGGACGCCGGAGCAGATGCTCCAGGAGCTTCAGCGCATGCAGCAGCAACAGCAGCAGTTGCAGGAGCAACTCAATCCGGCCAACCAGCAGCCGTTCGGCCAGCCGTTCAACCCATCGGGTCAGCAGCAACCGATTCACAGTCAGGCTGCGCCGCCGCAGCCGCAATAAACACCGCGTATCGGTCGTAAAGCGCAAGAGGCGTCCCCTTCGGACGCCTCTTAACGCCTTCCGACTTTCTCTACTTATCCGTTGACCATCTCCGCCAGGGAACGCTCATACGGCGCGCGCGCCACACCGCGTTCGGTAATAATCGCCGCAACGTATTTGCTCGGAGTCACGTCGAATGCCGGGTTCTCGACCCGCACGTCATCCGGCGCGATCTGCTTTCCGGCGAGATGTGTGACTTCCGTCGAGGCGCGCTGCTCGATGGGAATCTTGGTCCCGTCCGAGGTATTCAAGTCCACGGTGGAAATCGGCGCCGCTACGTAGAACGGGATTCCGTGCTCCTTCGCCAGCACCGCCACCGTATAGGTGCCGATCTTGTTGGCCACGTCGCCGTTGGCAGCGATGCGGTCGGCGCCCACGATGACGGCATCGATCTTGCCCAGCCGCATCATCGCTCCCGCCATGTTGTCAGCGATCAGCGTCGTCGGGATACCATCTTTCATCAGCTCCCACGCTGTCAGACGTGATCCTTGCAAAAACGGTCTGGTTTCGTCCGCAAAAACGTTGATCTGCTTGCCTGACGCCACTGCGGCCCGAATCACTCCCAGCGCTGTACCGTATCCGGCAGTCGCCAGCGCTCCTGCATTGCAGTGTGTCAGCACTCCGCCGCTGGCCGGCATCAGCACCGCGCCGTGCTGTCCCATGGCTTCGTTGGCTGCGATGTCTTCCACCATCATGCGCTGCGCCTCCGCCACCAACTCGCGCTGGATTTCGCTCACCGGGCGCGCGCGTAACTGCTCGAACTTGTCACGCATCCGGCGGATGGCCCAGAACAAATTCACCGCCGTCGGCCGCGTGCCTGCCAGCAGGTTGCAGATCGCGTCGAATTCGCTCTCGAATTCTGGCAGCGTCGCGGCCTCCGATTGCAGCGCTCCGAGTGCTACACCCATGGCGGCCGCCACGCCGATGGCCGGGGCCCCGCGCACGATCATCGTGCGGATGGCGTCGGCCACGGATTCATAGGTCTTGCAGGTGACGTAAACCTCTTCTGTCGGCAGCTTCGTCTGGTCGATGAAGCGCACGCCCGCGTCAGTCCATTCCAATGTCTTGATCATGTCGTTATTTCGTTTCGAGCATCGAGACGTGCTCAGCGCGGACGTCGTTGGCAGTAAACAGCGCCACAAAAGGCGCCGGAGCGGCTGCCCTCTCCACATTCAATCTCCCGCCGGCTTCCTGGCGCTCGACCAGGCAAAGCACTCCAGCCACATCGAACCCGTACTCCCTCGCCGCCTCAATCGCCTGAATGGTGGACGCTCCCGTGGTGCATACGTCGTCCACTATCACCACTCGCGCACCTTTCTCGCGGAAGCCCTCGATGCGCTGCCCCGTGCCGTGCGTCTTCTCGGCCTTCCGCACCAGGAATCCGTTGATCGGCGAGCCCTGCTGCGCGCTGATGACCGAAGTAGCCACCACGATGGGGTCCGCGCCCATGGTCAATCCGCCAATCGCGCCTACTTGCCAATCGTGCTCGCGAATCTCTTCCAGCACGGCTTCGCCCGTCGCCACTGCTCCATGAGCGTCCAGTGTGGTCAGCCGGCAGTCAATGTAGTAATCGCTGGTTCCTCCGCTGGAGAGCTTAAAATTCCCCAGCCGGAATGACTTCTCCGCCAACATCCTCAGCAGTCGTGCGCGCGCATTTGCCATAACTATCAACGATACCACCGTCAGTTCGTCACTTTTTCCAGATGCCGGAAGTGGTCGCTGCCAATCCAGAGCAATCCAAACAGCGCCAGGTTGTAGCCGCAGTGCATCAGAAACGACGCCGCGACGGAGTCGGTTTTCTCTCGTACCCCGGTGAACACAACGCCTACTACGAAGATACTGAGCAGCGGCGCCCAGGCATACCCCAGTTGTGCGCCGTGAATGAAGGCAAACGTCGTCGCCGTAAATAGCACGGCCGCCGAAACCCCCACCGTGCGCCGCATCACTGGATACAGCATGCCGCGAAAGAACAATTCTTCCAGCAACGGTGCCAGCGATACGCCGAACGCCGCCATCAGATAGGCGCCGGTCAGTTCGCTGAAATAATTGTCGATGGGCAGTGACTTAGGAATGGGTAGATAGCGCGAAACGAAGTCCACGCCCAGTGCAAACACTACCCCCGACACCACGAATCCCACCCCCCGCGCCCCCGGCCAGTTCCAATGGATCGACCGCCAGAAGCCATCGCGCGATTTGTTGCCCACCAGCGCCATCATGAACAGGATCACAGCCGGATAGGCGACGATTTGCGCTCCGATGATGACAAGTGGATTCATGGCCAGCTCGGACGCTGGCACGTGGTTCCCGCGGGTTGCAAAGTGCGCCACTCCCATTGCGATCAGGGAAAAGACGAAGATTGCCGCTATCGTGAATCCGAATACTGCCGCTACGTCCCAGCCAGACCACGGCGGGAACACCTCAGTTGTCGCCGTCGGAGCTGGCTGGACGGCGTCGCCCAGGTACTCGCCCGCCAGGTCAATCTCGGTTTTTCCCGGCGATGGCGAAGGTGTTGCCATCGGCTCGTGTTCCGGATCAATCATCAAGCTCACGCGCCTTGCCCATTCTTTCCGCTCAGCCCCAGCTTGGCCAGGGCCTGCCCAGTGTAAGACTTTTTCGCCCGTGCCACCTGCTCCGGAGTGCCTTGCGCCACGATGCGGCCGCCGTCCTCGCCGCCTTCTGGCCCGAGGTCGATGATCCAATCCGCGTTGCGGATGACATCCATGTTGTGTTCGATGATGATGATGCTGTTACCCAGATCGGTGAGCCGGTGCAACACTTCGAGCAGTTTGCTGACGTCGTCGAAGTGCAGTCCCGTGGTCGGCTCGTCCAATAGGTAGAGCGTCTTGCCGGTCTGCCGCTTGCTCAACTCGCGCGCCAGTTTGATGCGCTGCGCCTCGCCGCCGCTCAGCGTCACCGCCGACTGCCCCAGATGAATATAGCCCAGCCCCACGTCCACCAGAGTCTGCAGCTTCTGCCGGATCTGCGGAATGTTCTCCAGCACCGGCAGCGCGTCGGCCACCGGCGTCTCCAGCAGGTCGGCGATGGAGTAGCCCTTGTACTTCACCGCCAGCGTCTCGTGGTTGTAGCGCTTGCCGCCGCACACTTCGCATTGCACGTACACGTCCGGCAGAAAATTCATCTCGATGCGCCGCTGCCCATCGCCCTGGCATGCCTCGCAACGTCCGCCCGCCACGTTGAACGAAAATCGCCCGGCCTTGTAGCCGCGCTCCCGCGACTCCGGTAGCATCGCGTACAAATCTCGAACCTGCGTGAACACGCCCGTGTACGTCGCCGGATTCGATCTCGGCGTGCGCCCTATCGGTGACTGGTCGATGCGAATGACCTTATCGATGAACTCGGTTCCCGCAATACTCTTATGCGCTCCCGCCTCTTCCCTCGATCCGTACAACGCCCTCGCCAGTGCGCGATACAGGATGTCGTTCACCAGCGTCGATTTTCCCGAACCAGAAACGCCGGTCACTACCGTCATCACGCCCAGCGGGAAACTCACATCGATCTGTTTCAGGTTATTCTCGCGCGCGCCGAGGATGGTGATGGCCTTGCCGTTGGTTTGTCGGCGCTCATAGCGGTACATCACCTGCTTTTGGCCCGAAATGTACTGCCCGGTCAGCGAGCGGGGAAATCCCTCGATCTGCTGCGGCGTTCCGCTGGCGACGACTTCGCCGCCGTGCCGTCCCGCGCCGGGCCCAAGGTCAATTACATAATCCGACCGCCGGATCGTATCCTCGTCGTGCTCCACTACCAACACCGTGTTGCCCAGATCGCGCAGCGATTCCAGCGCGCCCAGCAGTCGGTCGTTGTCGCGATGATGCAGCCCAATCGACGGCTCGTCCAGCACGTACAGCACGCCCCGCAGCTTCGAGCCAATTTGTGTCGCCAGCCGGATGCGCTGTCCTTCGCCGCCGCTCAGCGTCATGGCCGAGCGGTCCAGCGAGATGTAGCCCAGCCCCACGGAATTCAGAAACCCCAGACGTTCCGCGACCTCGCGCAGAATTCGCCCGGCAATCTTCTGCTCGCGCTCGTTCAACTTGATCTTCGCCGCTGCCGTTACTGCCCGCGAAACCGGCAGCGCCGTGAAGTCGGCAATCGACATGCCGTTCACCTTCACAGCCAGACTTTCCGGTCGCAGCCTTTGGCCCTCGCACGCAGGGCACTTCGTGGCCGACATGTGGTCCAGCAGCCACTGCCGGTAGCCCTCCGAAGTGCTATCGCCCATGGCCTGCCGCAGGTACGCGAACACGCCCAGGAATCCGCCCCGCTTCTTCTTCTCCCCCGGCTCTGGCCCATAGAGGATCAGGTTTTGCGTCTTGCGCGGAAGCTGCTCGAACGGTTTACCTAGGTCGAAACCGTACGTCGCGGCCGCCAACTGCAGCGAGTGAATCAGACTCTGGGATGCCGATCCCGGACCCAGCCCGCCCTCCAACAGCGGCTTGGTCCAGTCGCCCACCACCTTTGCCGGATCAAAATCGTACTTGCTCCCCAGGCCGTTGCACTCCGGGCAAGCCCCATACATGCTGTTGAATGAAAACGACCGCGGCTCCAGTACCGGAACGTTGATGCCGCACTCCGGACACGCCAGCTTCGAGGAATACAGCCGCTCCTCCCCATCCACCACCGTCACCAGGGTCAGGCCGTCTGCCAGCTTCATCGCCGCCTCGACCGCTGTCGCTAGTCGCCGCTCGATGCCCGGCTTCACCAGCAGACGGTCGATGACCACCTCGATGGTGTGGTTCTTGCGCTTATCGAGCTTGATTTCCTCGTCGGCGATTTGCAGCAACTCGCCATCGATGCGGGCGCGGCTGTAGCCCTGCTGTACCAGTTTGTCGAGCTCCTTCTTGAATTCGCCCTTACGCCCCCGCACCATCGGAGCCAGTACCATCACCCGCTCTTCCGGCTGCAAGTCCATCACGTGCTGCACAATCTGGTCCGCCGACTGCCGCGAAATCTCGCGCCCGCAGTTGGGGCAGTGCGGCACACCGATGGAGCTGAACAGCAGCCGCAGGTAATCGTAGATTTCGGTAATGGTTCCCACGGTGGAACGCGGGCTGCGACTGGTTGTCTTTTGCTCTATGGCGATCGACGGGCTCAACCCGTCGATGCTGTCCACGTCCGGCCGCTCCATCTGGTCGAGGAACTGCCGCGCGTAGGCCGAGAGCGTCTCCACGTACCGCCGCTGCCCCTCGGCATAAATCGTGTCGAACGCCAGCGACGACTTTCCCGACCCGCTCAACCCTGTGATTACCGTCAGGGTGTTGCGCGGAATTTCCACGTTGATGTTCTTCAGGTTATGTTGCCGGGCGCCCCTGACCGTGATGTTGGTGAGTCCCATGTTCTGATTTCTTGCCGTACTTTTTATCCGGGTTCCCCAGCCTTACCGCCGGCCTAAGGCGATAAGGTGGGTATCTGGGTCGGGACATCAGCCCGAATCCCCAAAACCGTCCCGTATTTCTCTAGTGAGTCCAAAAGAGGGAAGGCACAGCTCTACTCCCGTATCTTATTTGCCAACTCCGAACAGCGTCAACGCGCGCTATATTGGCTTTGGGCAAGGGTGGAACCGATTGTCGCCAAGTCGTAGAATAGGAAACACATGACTCACGTCTTGCTGTCATTTCTGCTGCTCTTCACCATCGTGGTTTCGTTTGTTTTTGGAATTGCCCTGGGCTATTGGGCGGTTTGCGGAATTTTGCATTTCTTTGACCCCTCACGAACCAGCAGGCGTCCCAACCCGCATACCAACTTCGTGCCTTCCCCGAGCGGCGACTAACGTTCGATATCCTGCTGAAATTCGCATCAGACTGCCCGATTGTCGTATTTCACCGCAGTATTTCTTCTCAAATCCGTAAGTGGGCCGGGTCGCGGGCGATGCGATTCGCCGCATTCCTTGTCCGGCCGATGCGAAATGCATCACGGTCAGAAGTGATGACTGTCACAGAAGTGTTTCATCCCCGTGTATGACACTGGGTCTGCAGGCGGAGAAATCCACTTGTGCAGACCGGACAAATCCGGTTGAGGCGGCTGCAAGGCTAGCCGTACGAACCCAAACGGTCTGCCGCTTATAACATTCGTAATCATGAGGATGTAATGAAGAAGGTCATCTTTGCAGTACTCCTGACGGCTCTGGTGTTGTTTCTGATCGTCCCGAATTTGTCCTGGGCGTTCTGAGGCTAACGCGCCCGGAGAGGCGCCCGCCAGATCTTTGCCGCCAAGTATGGCGGCTGATTTGAAAACTCTGCGCAAGATGTAGTACTTGTCCGGCGCCATCACCCCCAGCCAGCTTGTTTGGCCTTTTGATGGCAGCAGGTTCGGTCGTGTCTTTCGGAAGCAAGACCCGGGTCCCGCAGTTTGCGTCGCACATTTCCTCCGCGCGAAGCTCCGGGAAGTGCCGTACATATTTTCCTCCAGCAGTTCTAACTCCCCGAATCTGCCATTGCGCTGGCCTTCTCTATCTTTCATTCGCAATTATCATCCCTACTCCGGCCCTGGAGCCCGCTTCGTCTGGTTGCGCCACAACGCCCGAAGCTGGCCCCCACTGCCCTTTCCTGCGCAGCTCCTCGGCACCTTTGTTTCGTGCTGTACCCCACGACCGCCGTCGCGCTGCGCCTGGAGTCAACCATGAGCTTTGGAATTCTTTACGATGCCACCCTGTGCATCGGCTGCAAGCAATGCGAGCAGGCCTGCGCCACTGAAAACGGCTTGCCGTACGACGAAAAAATCGCCGACCAGGCCTTTACGTCGGCCAACAAATACACGGCCATCCTGACCAAGGACGACAAGTTCATGCGCAAGCTCTGCATGAACTGTGACGACCCAGCCTGTGCCTCGGTTTGTCCGGTGGGCGCGCTGCAGAAGACCGCACTGGGCCCCGTGACTTACGACAAGCACAAGTGCATGGGCTGCCGTTACTGCATGGCCGCCTGTCCCTTCAGCGTGCCCAAGTACGAATGGAGCAAGGCTGTTCCGGGAGTGCGCAAGTGCATCATGTGCGCCCCGCTCGTGGCCCAGGGCAAGCCCACGGCCTGTGCGCAAATTTGCCCCACCGGCGCCACCAAGTTCGGCGATCGTGAAGATCTCCTGCTCGAGGCCCGCAAGCGCATCGAAGACAACCCCGATAAGTACCTGCACCACATCTACGGCGAGACGGAAGTCGGCGGCACTTCGGTCCTGTTGCTGTCGTCGATCGACTTCTCCAACTTCGGCTATCGGGACGACCTCACCCAGCGCGCGCTACCCATGTACACCTACCAGGTGCTTTCGCGCATCCCCGACTTCGTGCCCATCTTCGGAGTTCTCCTTGGCGGCGTTTACTGGATCACGCATCGCCGCGAGGATGTCGCTGAAGCCGAAGCCCAGGAAAAACACGCAGACGAAAAGGGTGGTGTGCAATGACCGTTCCCAAGTTCCGGTTCACTTTCTGGAAGGCCGTTTTCATTGTCATCATGGTGGCTGGCGCTTATGCCACCTACATTCGCTTCCGCTACGGTTTGGGCGCCTCCACCAACCTCAGTGACCAGTTTCCCTGGGGTTTGTGGATCGGCTTCGACGTAATGTGCGGCGTCATGCTGGCTGCTGGCGGCTTTACCCTGACCGCGGCCGTCGAAATCTTCAACATCAAGCGCTGGCACTCCATTTTGCGGCCCACTGTCCTTACCGCCTTCATGGGTTACTTGCTGGTCTGTGCGGCGCTGATGTACGACCTCGGCCTGCCTTGGAACATCTGGCACCCTCTCATCATGCGCAACCCCCACTCCGTGATGTTCGAAGTAGCGTATTGCGTCATGCTTTACACCACCGTGCTGGCGCTGGAGTTCTCCCCCATCGTCTTTGAGCGCCTCGGCTGGCACGGTCCCCTCAAAGCGGTGCGCAGCGTGATGATCGTCCTGGTCATCCTCGGCGTGATTCTCTCGACCCTGCATCAGTCCTCACTGGGCACGCTTTACCTCATCATGCCCAACAAGCTGCATGCCTTCTGGTGGAGCCCGCTTCTGCCGGTGTTTTTCTTCATTTCCGCGATCGCGGTAGGTCTGGCGATGATCATCTTCGAGTCGTCGATGAGTTCGAAATACTTCGGCCGCGAAATCGAACTCCCAATCCTGCGCGACATGGGACGCGTGCTGGTGGTAGTGCTGGCGATCTACGGCATCCTCAAGTTCGAGGACCTTTACCACCGCGGCGTGCTGCACCTCGTCTTCGTGCCCGGCTACGAACAGGGATTCTTCCTGCTGGAGATGGCGTTATCAGTCGTCTTCCCGTTGCTGCTGCTGGCTTCGCCGAAGATCCGTGAAAGCGCCAACGGGCTTTACCTGGTCGCTGTCCTTACCTTGCTGGGGTTTGTGACCAACCGCCTTAACGTGGCGATTACGGGCGTCGAGAGCGCGGTCGGCGGCCGGTACACTCCCAAGTGGACCGAAGTCGTCATCACTGCGATGTTCGTCGCTCTCGGCTTCGCCATCTTCGGATTTGCGGCTCGTTATCTTCCCATCTTCCCCGAAGAGAAGAGCCACGCCCCAGTCCCGCCGAAACTAAAGGGCGTACGCGCGGAAATGCCGGTGCCTGTCCATGCGGGAGACTGACCAATCCGAAGGTGAGGGACGCGCCGTCACCCTGCTGGGCGAGCTGGGCCGCAGCATCAGTGCCAAGCTGATGCTGTCCATCTTCCTGGCTGGCCTGCTGATTTTCGCACTGCTCGGCTACCTCAGCACACGGCTCCACCAGAAGCATCTGGAAGCCGCCGCTCTCCTCAGCGCCGAGCAGCAGAGCGAAGTGCTGCGCCGCAGTGCCTCGCACTACATGCTAAACAACGACCGCAATGGCCTGTACGAAATGATGACCAACATGGCCGACCAGCCCGGCTTCGTAAGAGTGCGCATCATGAACTCGGAGGGCGTCATCACCTATTCCACTCTGCCCTCGGAGGTCGGCGCCAGCGTCAACAAGGCGACTGAGGCGTGCTACGGGTGTCACGAGCAATCCAAGCCGCTGGCGCTGCTCAAGCGCTCCGATCGTTTCCGAATTTATCGCAGCGACGGGACCCGCGTGCTCGGCGTCATTACTCCTATTGAAAATCGGCCAGCCTGCTCCAACGCCGCCTGCCATGCGCATCCCGCCAGCGTTCAGATCCTCGGCGTGCTCGACACCAACCTCTCGCTCGCCAAAGTCGACGTCAGCCTCGCGCAGGAGCGTCACACCATGCTGGCTTACACCGGCGGCGCACTGTTATTAGTCGTCGCCCTGAGCGGCCTCTTTATCTGGATCGTCGTGCGCAATCCCTTGCGCGTTCTCGAAGCGGGTACCGAGCGCGTCGCCAAGGGTGAGCTCGGTGTACAGATCCCCGTGCAGTCCAACGACGAGATCGGCGATCTGGCCGAGTCTTTCAACATCATGAGCGGGCGCCTGCAACTCGCGCAGGAGGAAATCACCGCCTGGGCCCGCACCCTCGAAGACCGCGTTGAGGAAAAGACCCGCGAGCTCAAACAGGCCCACCAGCACATGCTGCAAGTGGAGAAGATGGCCACCATCGGCAAGATGGCCGCCGTCGTCGCTCACGAGATCAACAACCCGCTTTCCGGCATCCTGACCTATTCCCGCGTAGTCAAGCGCTGGATCCAGAACAACTTCTCCTCCGCCCCTCGCACCGAGGAGATGAGCGGATCGCTCGACCTCATCGCCAGCGAAAGCAAGCGCTGCGGCGAGTTGGTGAAGAACCTGCTTTCGTTCTCGCGGGTTACGCCCATGAACCTGGAGTGGAGCGAGCTCAACCAGGTCATTGATCGCTGTGTGCGCCTCGTTCAGCACAAGATGGACATGGCCACCATTCAGCTCAATCTGGCGCTCGGCGAAGAGCTGCCGCACGTGCGCTGCGATCCCAACCAGATCGAGCAGGTCGTGCTCGCCATGGTCATCAACGCCATCGACGCGATGCCGCAGGGCGGCAATCTCTGGATCACCACCCGCCAGACCTCGGCCAAAACCGTCGAGCTCATCATTCGCGACGACGGCGCTGGCATCTCCGACGAGCATCTTGCTCATATTTTCGAGCCCTTCTACACCACCAAGGAAAACGGCGGCTCCGGCCTCGGTCTGGCCATCAGCCAGAACATCGTCGAGCGCCACGGCGGCACCATTGCCGTCGACTCCAAACTGGGGCAGGGCACCACATTCACGATTTTGCTGCCGGTCGACAGCCAGAGGCCCACTCTGGACAGCGACACAGATCGCGCTCCGGCCGAAGTGAGGAAATGAAATGGCTCCCAAAGGAAGACTACTGATTGTTGACGACGAACTAAGCGTCCGTGATTCCCTGGCCAAATGGTTTGCCGAGGAGGGCTACGACGTCGCCACCGCCGAGAGCGCCAACGAAGCGCTTACCCGCGTAGCCGAGCAGACCTTCGATGTCGCGCTGGTCGACATCAAGATGCGCGGCACCGACGGCATTGAATTGCAGCGCCGCCTGCACGAAATCTATCCCGACATGCTGGTCATCATCATGACCGGCTACGCCTCGGTCGAGACCGCCATCGCCGCGCTCAAGAACGGCGCTTACGACTACGTCAACAAGCCGCTCGATCCCGACGAGATCGCCCACCTCGTCGCCAAGGCCATGTCGCACCGCCAGACCGTGGAGGAGAACGTTCGCCTGAAAGAGACCGTCGCCGACCTGGCCCATCCTAGCGAAATCATCGGACAAAGCTCGGCCATGCAGCGCGTCTTCGAGGCCATCGAAACCGTCGGCCCCACCGACGCCACTGTGCTCGTCACCGGCGAAAGCGGTACCGGCAAGGAACTCGTCGCCCGCGCCGTCCATGCCGCCAGCAATCGCCGCTATCATCCGATGGTCGTGATTCACTGCGGCGCGCTCACCGAATCGCTGCTCGAAAGCGAACTCTTCGGCCACGAGAAAGGCGCATTCACCGGCGCGCAGTACCGCAAGAAGGGCAAGTTCGAAATCGCCGAAGGCGGCACCGTGTTCCTCGACGAGATCGGCGACATCAGCCTCAAGACCCAGACCGACCTGCTGCGCGTGCTGCAGGAGCGCGAGATCGTGCGCGTCGGCGGCAACCAGACCATCAAGGTTGATTTCCGCATCGTCGCCGCCACCAACAAAGACCTCGAGCTGCTCATCGAGGAAGGGAAGTTCCGCCCTGACCTCTTCTACCGGCTCAACGTCTTTCACATCGAACTGCCGCCGCTGCGCGAGCGCCGCGAAGACATTCCTCCGCTGGTCGATCACTTCGTCCGCAAGTTCAACAAGGAGATGAACAAGAAGATCACGCGCATCTCCACCGCTGCCATGAATCTGCTGCAGCAATATGCCTGGCCGGGCAACGTGCGCGAGCTGGAGAACGCCGTCGAGCGCGCCATGGTCGTCGCGCAGGAGCCCGACATCAAGGAGCAGGACTTCACCCTCAAGTCGCGCAACGGCATCAGCGTCGGTGGCTCGCGCTGTCTGGACGACGTGGAGAAAGACCACATTCTGCGCGTGCTCGACGACTGCGGCGGCAACCAGACGCGCGCCGCCGAAGTGCTGGGCATCGACCGTGTTACGCTGCACCACAAGCTGAAGAAATACGGCTGGAGCCGCAAAGAAAAGGAACTGGCCGGCATCGAAGCCCAATGAAGAAGCTGCAACTGCTGCCGGTGGGGAACCCGGACGCCCGCCTGCTCGAATGGTTGCGGCAGGCGCTGGCCGAGAAGTTCCGTGTGCCCGCGGAGGTCCTCGCGCCCGCGCTCGACCCGGCGTTCGCTCTGCACGCCGAGCGCCAGCAGTTTCACTCGTCAGAAATCCTCGGCGCGGTGCAGCAGTACATCACCAAAGACACCTGGCGGCTGCTCGGCCATCACCGAGCGCGACCTCTACATCCCGATTCTGACCTTCGTTTTCGGCGAGGCGCAGATGGGCGGCCCCGGCGCCATCGTCTCCTACCATCGCCTGACGCAGGAGTTCTACGGCCTGCCGCCCGATCTCGACGTGCTCGCCAACCGCCTGCTGATCGAGTCGGTCCACGAACTCGGACACACCCTGCACCTCACCCACTGCCAGGAATACCGCTGCGCCATGGCCTCCTCGCATGCTGTCGAATACATCGACATCAAAGACAGCGGCTTCTGCGAAGACTGCCTCGCCAAAGCCATGCAGGTGGTGTGATCCCGCGCCAACTCCTTCATGATTTGTCATCACGAGGTCGCCGTGGCGACCGAGGGATCTGCTTTTTCTAACCACTATCCACCAACCACTATCCACTGACTTGTCATCCCGAGCGGAGCCCGCCTCGGGCGAAGTCGAGGGACCTGCTGTTAGACCTGTGACGCAAGTCCTATCCCGGAGTTTGAGCATTAGGTGTACAATTCGCCCAATTCCCGCGTTCGGCTTCTATCATCTTCTGCCGCGCCACGCGACGTAGCTGCCAGAGGCCACGACAGGAAAGGTGCTAGCTGTCGTATCCTCGCTGGCCGGTTGCCGAGCCAATTTCTCGGCTCCAACATTTTCCGGCTCGCAACTAAGTTCGATCAGCGGTGCGCCATATTTTATTCGCTCGCGCTGGATGAAAGGTGGGTCGTATGCCTCTACCCCAAACAAGATTTCATTTCACTTCGTTCCTTCTCTTCGTAGTTGTGGTGGCTCTTTTCAGCGCCGCGGTACAAGGCCAGACGCAAGTTGTCTGTTTGTGGGGCGGCGGTACAGGAAACTGGTCCTCCTCCAACTGGGGCTTGTGCCCTCCTCCCGACAACAATGTGAATTTCACTTACCAAGTGAATATCGGGAACGGAGGCATAAGCAGCGGAATCGTGTCACTGGATCAGACAGCAACGGTCGATGCAGTGACCCTTGGCGTGGGCGCAGTAGGAACGCTCAATGTCAACAGCGGCCACAATCTTACGATGGTCGCGGGAGTCAATGTCGGTGACGCTGCAGGCGGAACGGGAACGCTCAACATCTCGAACGGCACAGTCACAGATCAATCGATAGGGTACGTCGGCGCCCTGAGTGGAGCATCAGGAGTCATTAACGTCTCAAATGCCGGTTTATCGTTCACGAACGTCGGAACTTTTACTTCGGCGACTATGGCTCAGCGCAGATGTCCATCAATGTGGTGGAAGTGTCAGCACGAGTACAACCTATATGGCGTTCCAGCCTGGATCTTCTGCCACGGTCAACCTGAGCGGTGCTGGATCGCAGTGGAGTAATTCTGGAACGCTTTTCGTTGGCTATTCCGATCAGGCGAACCTCTCAATAAACAGCGGCGGTTCGGTGACGAGTAACGGCGCGGTCATTGGCTACCAGAACGGTTCGTTCGGAAACGCGACGGTGACCGGTGTGGGGTCACAATGGAACCTCGGGCCTAGCGGGCTTGTAGTTGGCTTGGACGGAAGCGCAACACTGACAATTAGCAATGGGGCATTGCTGACAGGCCCAGGCGGAGTACTCGGCTATGACCAGTTCGGAGTGGGTAATGTGACGGTCACCGGACCGGGTTCGGAGTGGCTCGGCACGTCAGAATTGGCTGTGGGATGGGCGGGGCACGGCAATCTGCTAATCGACAATGGGGGTTTGGTTACTAGTGCAGGAGGATCCCAGATTGCGGCGCAGAGCGGAGGCACGGGGACGGTTACGGTGTCAGGAGCGGCTCCTTGTGGACTTACGTGAACACGATAACCGTGGGGCAATACGGCCACGGAAATCTAACAATCAACAAAGGGGGGATGGTCGGTGGAGATGGGGCGTTCATCGGCAGTGGGGGGGGCGTCGGAAATGCGACGGTGACGGATCGGGGCTCGCAGTGGACTAACACCGCCGGACTGATTACGGGGTTTTCAGGGCAGAGGTACCTCTGACGATTCAGAACGGCGGCATCGTGATCGCGACGGAGGTCAGCTGGGCTACGCCAGCCGGGCGGTAGGTGCGGTGACTGTCACGGGTACAGGCTCACAATGGATAAATTCCGGCGCACTCTTACTCGGCGTCTCTGGTTCCGGCACTCTGAATGTCGGATGCTCGGGCCTCGCGGTGACCAACTCCGCATTCCTTGGTTTGAACTCCGGGGGGGTGGGCGACCGCCACCGTTTCTGGAAGCGGTTCCGAGTTGGATTCATACGTCAAGCTTGTATGTGGGCTGGGTGGGGCAGGGGACTCTCCTCATCTCAAATGGTGGTTCAGTGTCGAGCGCCGCTAGTTCGCAGATTGGCGTGCTCAACGGGAGTAACGGAAACGTGACCATCACGGATCCCGGGTCGCGCTGGAGTTACACGCAAGAACTCTCAGTTGGGCAAGGCGGGCAAGGGACACTTACGATCGCTAATGGAGGCGTACTCAGCGGTGACGGCTTGGTTATCGGGTTATACGGAGTCGGGACCGGAACGGTAACCGTACGGATCCCGGTTCTGCATTGATCAACTCAGGTGATTTCACGTTTATAGGGGGCAATGGGCACGGGAACACTGACGAGACAGAACGGGGTGTCATGCAAAACGGCAGTGGCGCCATGACACCCGGCGCTGCTCTCACCAACTGGCAAAGCATCTATGTTCAGAATGGCAGCTCGCTGTTTGTGCAGGCAACGTAGACAACCTGGGTTACATTGCCACGTTGGCAGCGGCGCAATTCAGCTGACAACAACTGGTGCATTTACGAATGAAGCCAAACGCCGAAATTGATGTAGAGGGGGCAGGTGATATTGCGAATATTGGCGCGCTGGCCAACAATGGGTATTTCCTTGTCGGACCAGGAACGACCGTGAATCTGACCAATCAGCCTACGGGCATCTTAGACGTGGTTGCCGGCTCTACCTTCGACCTCGCCGGAGCCTTCAATGCGGGGCCGAACAATGGCTTCTACCAACTCACCAGCGTCGAGGGGACCCTGATTCTAGCGGCCTGGCCACGTCAACCACGCCCATCGGTGGGACACTGACCGTCAGCACGACGGGCGCCATTCATATCGACAACGGTTCCACGTTTACGGTCATCGGCAACACCGACAACTACGGCTACATCGGTCAGGACCCGAGCACATTCATCGTGATGGGCACGCTGACCAACGAACTTGGCAGCACGTTTAACCTCATGGCCGGAGACGTCTTGCGGGCGGGCAACATCGTGAGCAAACTGGTCCTTTCCGCCATTCCAGGCGGAGCGACCATTCAAACTCCGTACTACCTTAGCAGCGGCCATACTATGGTCGACCCGCTGGCGACCCTGCTGGTTGGTACGGGAACCGCCGGGAACACCGGTTTTTACCAGTTGGCCAACGGCACGCTCGGCGAGTACATCGACATGAACGGTCTGGCGTGATCGTTGTCAGCGGCCCCGTACACGTCGGCCTGGCCCGCTGGACGTTCAGCTTGGGCAGGGATTCAATCCAAAGGTCGGCTCAACCTACGACTTCATTACGTTCGCGCCCGGCAGCTATGACGGGTCGTTGTTCGCAAGGTATTCTCAATGACGTGTTTAACGGCGGCACGGAGAAGTGGGTGGTGGTCTATAACGACGCCGGAGGCTATGTCGAACTGGAAGCCCAGCCGAACACCGTTCCTGAACCCTCCAGCCTTCTGCTGCTCGGCTCCGGCCTGCTCGCCAGCCTCGGCCTGCTGCGCAACAGAACGCGGCTGTAAGAATCGAGGAAGAGTATCCATCCGGGCTGATTTTTTCGGATGGCTCTTTTCATGATCGACTGCGCTTCCCGCCTTCAGCGGCGGCAGCCGCGACGAGCTTTTAGGCGTCGGCGTGAGCCCGCGCAGCTCGGCCAGAAAAAACGCCAGCCGCGGAGCGGCGTTTTGCGTCGAGGAACCCAATCCAGGTTCTCCGACTAGTACCGCATCCGAAAAGGCGGCCCAATCGTCGCCCGGCTCGCCAACTCAGGGTGCGCTTCTATCCACTATCCACTACCCACTATCCACTTCCTTATCACACTCCTCCGTGATCCACGTCCTATGCAACCCTCCCCGGCCGCCCTATTCTGGGCCTCGAAGGATGCGGGAGAGCTGTCGCCCGACGAGTCGCCAGCCTGCCGAGCCCGCACCTCAACAGGAGCTTCGACCCATGCCGGGTTCTGCAGGTTCTCCATTTTTCGCCTCTCTCCCCGTCGGCATCCTCTTCCACGCATATTCGACCCCAGTTAAGTCCTTTATTAAGACGACTTTGCCTCTAAGTCCCACGCGCAGACGAATTTGCGCGGAAATTTTTCGTAACTCCATGAAAACGAGGAACTTCAGGAGGGAGGGGGAGGGGGGTACCAACCACGGCCAATTCCCAAAATGGAACTTGTGCGTGTCGCCACTGTCTGTACTACTCTCAGTTCAATGCCCGAATTGCCCGACATCGTGGTTTATATCGAGGCGTTGCAGACGCGCATCGTGGGCTTCAGAGCTGGAGCGGGTTCGCATTGTCGGTCCGTCGCTGCTACGAACGGCTGTCCCGCCGCTGGCGGAGGTTGAGGGCAAGAAAGTGGTTGAGCTTCGCCGCATGGGCAAGCGGATCTGCATCGGCGTCGAAGGCGATCTGTGGCTGGTGCTGCAACTGATGATCGCCGGACGGCTGCATTGGCGCGAGCGCGGCGTGAAAGTCGCTCGTCCTCGCGGTCTGGCCGCCTTCGATTTCCACCACGGCTCGCTGCTCTTGACCGAAGCGAGTTCGCAGAAACGGGCTTCGCTGCATGTTGTCGCCGGCCGCGATAACTTGCGCGCTCTGGATCCTGGAGGCATCGAAGTGCTGGAATCGGACCTTGGGCAATTCCAACTTGCGCTGCGGGCGGAGAACCATACGCTGAAGCGGGCACTCACCGATCCCCGCCTATTTAGCGGCATCGGAAACGCCTACTCGGACGAGATACTTTTCGCGGCCAGGCTTTCTCCGATGCAGTTGAGCCAGAAGCTGTCGGACGAGGAGGCCGAGCGCCTCTATCAAGCCGTACGCGAGACGCTGACACGGTGGACGGAACGCCTGCGCGCAGAAGCCGCCGGGAAGTTTCCGGAGAAGGTCACGGCCTTTCGTGAGTCGATGGCGGTGCATGGAAGGTACAAGCAACCCTGCCCGCGTTGCGGCCATGCGGTGCAGCGGATCCGTTATGCCAGCAACGAAGCCAACTACTGTCCGCACTGCCAGACCGGCGGGAAGCTGCTCGCGGACCGGGCGCTGTCGCGGCTTTTGCGCGAGGATTGGCCGCGCACGCCCGACGCGCTCGAGTCGTTTCTCGAGCGCCGTCGCAGCACCTCGGAGCAGAGAGGTGGTTCGGAATGACTATGAACGTGCGCGTGGGGAAGGCGACGGGACTTTACTTGGCCTTCGCTGCTTTCGGGCGGTCAGACCAACGCCAGCTGAACAGGTGTCCCTTGTGCTCGGTGGCCATGGCGCGGAACAGGATCACGCCCATGACGATGAAGATCAGGAAGAAAACTACGGCAATGATGAGAACCGGCATACCTCACCTCTGCGCCCATTCTGGAACGGCGCTGCCCGCCACGCTGTGACTGCAATCACCGCGCGATGTGAGGGACGAACCCGCGCGTGGCGAAGCAGCCTGCGCCAAAGGCGCCGGCGCCAGCCCGGATTGCCACGAGGTCAATCGGGCAGTTTGGTGATCTGCGTTTCCAGTTCCGCGAGCGCCCGCCGCAGCATCTGCGAATAGCGGTCGTTTGTGCTGGCCTCCAACTCTTGCGCTACGCGGCTGCGCGACAGCTTCAGCTCTGCCTGCTTTTGTCGTTGGTGCAATTGTTCGGGTGTGGTGGTGGACTCTTTCTTCGCAGGCATGGCCGCACCCGACTCTTCCATCTGCGCTTCGACCGACTTACTTTCCCAGCCTCTCGCCATACCTCCATTATAGGCGTCGCGGGTTCGTGGAGAGCGTGAGGCTTGCAATGGGCGGAACGCGGTAAAGTGCAGGCCGAATGTGGCACGGTGGCAACGGGTGGCTAACGGTATCGGCCGACTTTCCAGGAACGCCTGTCCACTCAATTGGGACGGGCGGCCCCGGAGTTTCCAGCTGCCATCACGGCGGTTTGAAACTCCGAGGCCTCGCAGAGGTGAGATTAAGGAGCGGGGTACTGCGGAGCCTGCCGATCTTCGCCGTTCCAGTGCGCCGCCAGGGCATCGGCCACGCGCGCCAGCAGCCCGGCGACGGAGAACGGCTTCTGAATGTGTTTGTGCTTGACCTCCAACGTCGCCAGCCGCAAAGCATCACTCTCGGCGTAGCCGGACATGAACAGCGTGACCAAGCCGGGACGTACTTCGCGCACCCGGCGGGCCAGATCCGCCCCATTCATGCCGGGCATGATCATGTCGGTGAGGAGGAGATCGATGGCGATCGCGGGGTCGGCAGCGAGGTGCATCGCGGCAGCCGGTCCGTCGGCCTCGAGCACGCGGTAGCCGCCGAGCTCCAGCGCTTCGCGCGTCACCATGCGCACCGCGGGCTCGTCTTCCACCAGCAGGATGGTCGCGGGCATTGCCTGGGTGCAGGGAAATCCGTGGGTACCGTTTCGCATTCCGCCGTTCTGCGATATCCCGTTCATGGTTTGGCGTCTCCGCTTCGCTTTTTGTTTGCGCTTACGATTTCCTTAGTTGCACGCCGCTAACCATTTACGGGTATTCCGACGCGCAAGGCGCTAATCCAAAGGAATCAATGCGCTACGAATAAAAAGCGAAATTCGGTTCTTGCTGGTCGCTCCCAACCTGGAACTGTGTTCCATTCTGGTACGCCCATATTGGGAACGGAGCATTGCCGTGCTGATCGGGCAGGCCGTCGCTGTCCCAAAGTGCTCGCGCTCGAACTGTCACGAGCAGCTACTAGCTACTTACTTCGGCAGTGTTATCCTCGTTCATTAACTCTCTCCGCGCGCACTGTCGCGGATCCGAAGGATTTGCACCGACCATGACACGTCCGTCAGTCTTGTTGCGTTCCGCCGCGTTCGTTCTCGCTTTGGCCATCGCCGTTCCAGCCGACTTGCTGGCCGCCACCCCGGCCGTGCCGAACACCGAAACCGTGAACTGGGAGGTGATGTCGGAGATCCGCAATGAGGGGTTCCACAATTCCAAGGTGATGGAGATCGAGGAGCAGCTCACCGACGTCATCGGGCCGCGCCTGACCGGGTCGCCCAACATGAAGGCCGCCAACGATTGGACGCGCGACAAGTTCACGGAGTGGGGCCTGGTGAACTCGCACCTGGAGAGCTTCCCGTTCGGGCGCGGCTGGACGAACGAATATACCGAAGTGCGGATGGTGGAGCCGCAAGCCTCGCCGATGCTGGCCTATCCCAAGGCGTGGACCGTGAGCACGAACGGCGTGCTGCGCGCGCCGGTGGTCAAGGCCAAGCTCGCCACCCAGGCCGACCTCGACAAATACAAAGGACAGCTGGCCGGCAAGATCGTGCTGAACGGCGAGATGCGTGAGATCAAGCCGGGCGACAAGCCCGCGCTGAGGCGCTATGACGACAAAGACCTGGCCGACCTCGCACAGTACCCGATCCCCAGCGAGAAGCCGCGCTACAGCCCGCAGGAAATCGCCCAGCGGATTGCGTTCCAGAAGACGCTCAACCAGTACCTGATGGACGAGAAGGTTGCGGCCATCATCGATCCCAGCCGCGCCGGCGACAACGGCCTGGTTTTCGTGCAGAGCGGAGCCAGCTATGAGCCGGGGAATCCGGCGGGGGTGCCGTCGCTGGTGATGGCGATCGAGAACTACGGACGCATCACGCGGCTGCTGGAGAAGAACATTCCGGTTGAGATGGAGGTTGAGGTCCGCAACACGTTTTACGATTCCGATCCAAATGCGTACGACACCATTGCGGAAATTCCCGGCAGCGATAAGAAGGACGAAATCGTGATGCTGGGGGCGCACCTGGACTCGTGGCACGCGGGGACCGGTGCGACCGACAACGGAGCCGGCAGCGCCATCGTGATGGAGGCAGTTCGCATCCTCAAAGCAATTGGCGTGAAGCCGCGGCGCACGATTCGCGTCGGCCTGTGGAGCGGCGAAGAGGAAGGACTGCTGGGCTCGGCAGCTTACGTGAAGGCGCACTTCGGCTCGCACCAGCCGCCCACCGATGCCAAGGAGCTTGCGTTGCCAGAGTGGCTGCGCAAGAACGACACGCCGGTCGAATTGAAGCCCGAGCAGGCGAAGGTGTCTGCGTATTTCAATATCGATAACGGCACGGGCAAGATTCGCGGCATCTACCTGCAGGAGAACGAGGCCGTGGCGCCCGTCTTCAGCGCGTGGATGCAGCCCTTCGGCGACCTCGGCATGAGCACCATCACCGACCGCAACACGGGCGGCACCGACCACGAGTCGTTTGACGCGGTCGGAATCCCGGGCTTCCAGTTCATCCAGGACCCGGTGGAATACATGACGCGCACGCACCACTCCAACCAGGACGTGTACGAGCGCATCCAGCGCGACGACATGATGCAGGCAGCGGTGATTCTTGCCGCCTATGTGTACGACGCCGCGATGCGCGACAATATGCTTCCACGCAAGCCGCTGCCAAAGCCGGCGCCGGCAGCGAAGCAGTAGCGCGCAGCGAGAATTGTCTCTGCGAGAGAGGACCGGGCCCCGAATTCCATCCTCGTCGCCACACCTGCTGTCTCGCCGCAGCGGACTTCAAGTATTTCGCCCGAGGAGTGTTCTACCGGCACTTGCTGTCGATGGTCTTCAGCTTTTCCGCTTCTCCGATGTCCTTTGGAGGCACAATCCCCATTTCGTGCAGCGCGTCCCACTCGGCAATAGCGGGCTGCAGCATTGGCTTCGCCTCGCGGCATTGTCCGTTGGCGGCCAGCGTCTGAGCGACTAGCGTTTTTGCCCGCACTCGTTCGAGTCGGTCGTAAGCCTCATCGGGATCGTGGCTGACCAGCGTGTCGCCGAGTGACGCGGCCGTTTGAAAGTCGGCGATGGCCTCCTGCCGGTGGCCAAGCTTCAGCTCCGCCTCGCCCGCCGTAACGCTCGCCTGAAGCGCATACAACTGCAAATTCTCATCCCGGTCCATCTCCGGCATAGCGTCCAACAGGGAAAGCGCGCGCCGCTGTTGAGCCAGAGCAGCCGAGGGATCTGCCGCAGCCAGTTGCGCGTCGCCGAGCAGGCGGTTGGCGTTGGCAACGTCGGCGCGCAGTTCTCCGCTCTTGGGATCACCAGCACTGAGCTTCTCGAACGCGGCCAGCGCTTTGCGACACAGGGGCATGGCCGCAGCCACGTCACCCGTGCGGCGATACAGGTCACACAGGCCCAACTCCCGAGCTGCCAGGCTCCGCTGGTAGAGCGTATTTTTCGGATCGGCCGCCGAGATCGTGTGCACCAGGTCGCGCGCCTGTAGCATGTACACCAGCGCTTCCTGCGGATTGTCGTTATCCCGCAGTTGGTTGGCCAGATTGTAATTGGCCACAGCGAGATCCTGCCGGTCGCTGGGGGTGGCGGAAGGCCCCGCTAGCAGGTCCTCAAAACGCGCAATCGAGTTGCGATATTGCGCCTCAGCCGCAGCCGCGTGACCCAACCGGTGTTCTGCCTCGCCAATGTCCATGACCGCGGCCGCCTGCTCCTGCCGGATATCGTGCGAGCCAGGGTTTTGCTTCAGCAATTGGTTGTCGATTGCGAGCGTCTGCTGGTAAGCGGCCAGTGCGTCCTTCGAGCGCCCCAGGTTGCTGAAGCCCTCCGCTCCATATAGATCGCCGAGATGGTCGTATGTCTCACTCAGCCGCATTTGCCATTCGACGTTCGATGGCTGCGTCCGCACCGCCTTGCGGAACATCTCCGCCGCGCGCTGGTAGTAGGGCTCGGCGCCGGCGATCTGGTCCGAGGTATGGATCACGATGGCCAGCACCAGGTAGGCGCGGCCCAGCACGTAGGCGTTCTCTGCGCTGGTGGTTTTCTTGTAAAGCGGCTCGGCGTGGGCCACGGCCTTGCGTGCGCTGACCATCGCTCCCGCGGTGTCGCCGAGATCTGAGTTGTAGGTGTTGCCCTGCACATCGGCGACCTTCACGTACGCCAATGCGATTTCGCGTTCCAGGTCCTCATCCTGCTGCTGTTCCGACAGGCGGTTCAGGTACGTCAAGGCGTCATTCACCAGCTTCTGCCGCACCGGCGTCGAACCCGGCAAGTCCGCAATGGCGTCGTGGTAGTCGAACAGCACGGTGTGCGCCAACCGCCGCACGTCGTTGAACTGCCTTCGCGCCCGTGCTTCCGCCCGCATCGTCATCACGATGCCAACCACCAGCGTTACGAACACCGCTGCTACTGCGGCGACCGGTATGGCGTTGCGCCGTACGAATTTGCCAGTGCGGTAGCTGAGCGCATCGCCCTGCGCGCTGACCGGCAGGCCATCGAGGTAGCAGCGGAGGTCATCCGAGAGCTGCTCCACTGAGCCGTAGCGCCGGGAGGGCTCCTTGCGCAGAGCCTTCAGGACAATCCGGTCCAGGTCGCCCTTCAATTTCCGGGCCAACGCTTTCCCGGCGCCCTCGCGCTGCGCTGTTTCACTTGGCGGAAGCGGTACTTCCTCCCGTACCGTGCGCATTGCCTCGGCGAGGGTCGCCAGTTTCTCCCGGTACGGCGAATGTCCGCACAGCAACTCGTACAAAATCACGCCCAGCGAATAGACATCCGACGCCGTGGTCATCGCTTCGCCGTTTAACTGTTCGGGGCTGGCATAGGCGGGCGTCAGCCAGTGCATCCCGATCGTCTGCTGGGACTCTGCGTTTGGCGCCACCAGTTTGGCCACGCCGAAGTCGAGCAGCTTGACCGCGCCGGCTTCGTTCACCAGGATGTTCCCCGGCTTCAGGTCGCGGTGAATCACCAGCCGCTGGTGGGCGTACTCGACCGCGCCGCACGCCTGGCGGAACAGACGCAAGCGATCCGCGATGCCCAGTTGGTGCTGGTTGCAGTAGGCCGTGAGCGGCTGTCCCGCGATGAACTCCATGACCAGGTAGGGAAGTCCATCGGCGGTGGAGCCGCCGTCGAGCAGGCGCGCGATGTTGGGATGGCTCAGGTTGGCGAGGATCTGGCGTTCCTGACGGAAGCGCTCCGCCAGCGCCGCCGAATCGAAGCCGCCGCGTACGATCTTGATGGCGACTGCCTGCTCGTACTCCGCGTCGGCCCGAACCGCCCGGTACACGGTGCCCATGCCGCCCTCGCCGATCACACCGACGATGCGGTAGTCGCCCAGCACCTGCCCGACGCGCAAGGCCCCACCGGGCGAATCGAACATTGCCTCCGCCTTCAGGGCGGAGCCCTGCCAAAACGGCTGCTGCTCCGCCAGTTCGTCGCTGGCCAGCAGTCGCAGCACCGCCCCCTTCAGAGGCTCGTCTCCGGCACATTCCCGTGCCAGAAAGACCTCTCGCTCCGACGCCGGGAGGTCCAAAGCATGCTGAAAGAGTTCCTCAATCGTTTTCATGGCGATCGATGGGGCAGCTAACCTCGCGCGACGTCTGGTGCGCCGATGGCATCTTGCAACCAGGCGCGGGCAAAGCGCCAGTCGCGCTCCACCGTGCGCAGCGAGCAATCGATGCCCTGCTGGCGCAGCACTTCCGCCGTCTCGTCGGCGGTCAACCCGCCAAAGAAGCGCAACTCCACCACCTGCGCCTGGCGGGCATGTTCGGCGGCAAAGCGGTCGAGCGCGTCGTTCACCAGCAGCACATCCAGGTTCGGCGCCTTGCCGATATCGGGCAGCGTGATCGGCTTTTCGCCTCCGCCGCGCTTGGCGGCGTTCCGGCGGCGAGCGTGGTCTACCAGGATATGGCGCATCATGCGGGCCGCGACGGAAAAGAACTGCGCCCGGCTCTTCCAGTCGAAGCTCTGCATGTCAGGTAACTGAAGATAAAGCTCATGCACCAGGGCGGTGGGTTGCAGGGTATGGCCTTCCGACTCCTGCCGGAATATCGACCCCGCCAAGCGGCGGAGTTCCTGGTACACGGCATCAGTGATGTACGGCAGGGCAGCTTCGTCGCCATTACTCCAGCGCAGTAGTAACGACGTAATATTCGACGCTGCGCTTTGGTCTCGCATGGCCCGGGCCCCAGATTTTCTTGTCTAACGTGGCGGGTTTTCCGCACCGTTTCCGCTTGTAGATCAGAACGCAAATTTTGCCCCGACGTATACGTCGCCAGGCGCAATGTGGGAAAGCCTGCAAAGAATGGCGCGATTTTAGCACACGCCCCGGCGTGGCCGGATTGGTCGCACTAACGACGATTGTCGACAACTACAACGCTATAGGGGGAGAGGCACCAAATGAACACACGTTACAAGTTTTTCGCAGCGGTTGTCACCTTTTTGTGCGTATTCGTAATATCGAGCGCGGCCGGGGTTGTTCCAGACCCGTTCTACTACGGATACATGACCTACCAGCAGCAGCAGACGGTCCTGGAGGATGGGCCGGGGAGCTATTCGGTTGGTCCTGGGTCGGGTTTGGTGTCGGCCATGCCCAACGCGGCAGTGTCGTTGAACAGCACATGTTCGGCAGGTTCCACCTACCCGGATGCCTGCTCGCTGGGAGCGTCATTGTCGATTACCTACTACTTCGAAGTGACGGGCGGGAATTCCGGTGACCAGGTGAACGTACTCATGGACAGCATCCTAAGGTCGTTGGGAACGGGGGCAAACTTTGAGTCCTACGCTTGGACAAACGCCCAGGTTTCGCTCTCAGTGAACGGCAATACCGTTGGGCACGACTTGCAGTACGGCTGTGGGCCTGGTGATTGCAGCTTTCAGCATAACTGGGCGGGCACGTTGTCCATGGAGATGGCCGTGGGCGATATCGCAACGGTGATGGTCGAAACGGACATCGATACCGAGGCCGGCATTAGTGATTGTCCCGGCCCAAATTGCGTACTGGGCCTGGCAACAGCGTCGGCGTTAGCTGATCCCTACATTTACATCGATCCCAATACTCCCAATGCCTGGGAATACAGCATTGTTGTGAGCGATGGCATCGGCAACAATCCGCTGCAACCCACGCCCGAACCGTCCAGCGTGTTGCTGCTGGGCAGCGGAGTTGCGGGTCTCGCAGGAATTCTGCGCCGGAGATTGTCCACATAGCGGTTACACGGGACTTACAAACCTACTGGAACGAGGAACCCAATGAACCATCGCCACACGTATTTCGCAGCGGTAGTCACCATTTTGTGCCTGTGCGTGATCTCGAGTGCAGCCGGGGCGGCAACCGTTCCCGACCCGTTCTTCAATGGATCTATCTATTACAACGTCACCGACACAACTGTGACGATCAGCGGGCCGGGGACTTACCTGAATGGTCCCATATCGGCTGCGGCGACAGCTATGCCCAATGCGGGTTCGTATTTGAGCGCGGGCTGTTCTTTCCAGGGCCCGAACGTCTGCTCGCCTGGTGGTTCGCTAGACGTCGTCTACTACTTCACGGTCACGGGCGGCAATGTCGGCGATTTCGTCACGGTCGACGTCGACGCCGCGCTGCAGGCGGCAACCTCCTCCAGTGACGTGGGCTCTTCGTCGCTGGTTCAAACGTCCACGTCGATTGCGGTGAGCGTGAACGGCAACGCTTTCAGCCATACTCTTGCTAACGACTGCGTGGGACAGTGCTGGTATTCCAATACCTGGGTTGGCACCTTTGCGGTGCCGATGCAGGTAGGCGATGTGGCAACAATTGATATGAGCACTCTGGTGTCGTTGTGGGAAGGTGCCGCGGGTGCCTCAGGATCGGCCGTTGCCTATGCCGATCCCTATATCTACATCGACCCCAACACTCCGAACGCTTCCCAATACAGCATCGTGGTGAGCGACGGAATCGGCAATAATCCGCTGGGTACCACGCCGGAACCATCGAGCCTGTTATTGCTGGGTAGCGGAGTTGCGGGTCTCGCAGGAATTCTGCGCCGGAAGCTGATCGGATAGCGACGCCCCGGCCTAGTCTCTGGCCTCCCCCCGAACAGAAGCCCCACCCTGTCGCCAAGCTTCTGCGACAAGGGTGGGGCTTCGGGTCGATGTGAAACGGGAGGACCAGTACTCGCAAATTCGAAGAAATCGGTTGGAGCGATACTCTACTCCACAGCCGCTCGGGCGCTCCGCACCGTTAGCACAGGGCAGCGGGCGTGGCGCACCACGGAATGCACCACCGTCCAAGGCAAGTGGCTGGCCACGGCCCCGCCGCCGTGAGCACCCATGACGATCAAATCCGCATGGCGATCATGGGCGAGGCGGACGATTTCGTCGGCAGCCGCTCCCACGGCAACGGTGACTTGCGGCTTGCACCACAGACTGGCGTCGTCGGGAACCATGGCCCACAGGCGCTTACGATAGTCCGCCAGCAACTCCTTCGAGTACTGTATGGGCATGGGCTCCAGCTGCTCGAGAATGTGCATCAGTGTGAGTTCGGCGTTGTTTTCCTCGGCGAGCGACAGGGCATAGGGCAGCGCGTGCATGGAGCCATCGGAAAAGTCGGTGGCGAACAGTATGTGCGACAAGCGCTGGTGGTCAACCAGCGTTGGCAACACGTCAGGGCCCACGGTCAGCACGGGACAAGTGGCGTGACGGAGTACCTGCTCAGCTACGGAGCCAAGCAGAAGCGTGCCCACCAGGCCGCGTCCGTGGGTGCCCAGCACGATGAGGTCAATGTTGCGGTCGGCGATGACGCCCGCCATTTCGGGCCAGGCGTTGCCTTGTTTCAGCACGGTTTCGTGCGGGTAGATGTGGAGCGGCTCGAAGTCCTCCAGATGCCGCATCGACTCTCTCGCGAGATTGACTTGCCAGTCCGCTTCCAGCGGCACAGGCTCCATGGGAATGGGGACCTGCATGGCAGACGGCGCGACATGTACGACGGTGAGCTTGGCGTCATAGCGCTTCGCCATGGCGAGGGCCTGCAGCAGCGCACGCTGCGATCCGTCGGAGAAGTCGGTTGCGAACAGGATGTTCTTGAAGGCCACACGAGTGACTACGCTGGCTGCCATGGGACACCTCCACGGGCGAGCTGGGATCGAGCCTGGTCTTTTTATACTCCCGCAGCGAAAGCGGCGCAGTGATTGCAGTCACGGGAGAATGTGAGTCTTCACGCCGCGAGGGACAACGCGGGGCCGGACGGCTGGTGTGTTCTACTGTGTCGAAGCCTGTGCACGGCGTGACACGCGATTCTTCATTACCGAGCTTGTGGACCAGCCGCCGATGGCGCATAGCCGTGCTGTTGGGCATTGGCGTCATCATCAACTTCTTTGACCGCGTCAATTTGTCGGTCGCGGTTACGCCGCTGCGAGAAGAGTTCGGACTGAGCACGATTGCCATCGGCTACCTGCTCAGCGCCTATAGCTGGACGTATATCGTTTTGCAGCTGCCCTCGGGGCCGGTGCTGGACCGCTTCGGGGTGAAGCCGGTCATTCGCATCAGCGCATTTCTGTGGAGCGTCGCGTCGTTTGCCACCGGACTGGCGCGGGGTTTCATGGCCATGATCTCGGCCCGGCTGGTACTGGGCGTGGCCGAGGCGCCGACGTTTCCCGGCAATGCTAAGGCCATCGGGGTGTGGTTCCCGCGCGGTGAGCGCGGGCTGGCGACGGCCATTTTCGACGCCAGCGCCAAGTTCGCTTCAGCCATCGGAGTTCCGCTGGTCGCGGTGGTAGTGCACTACTGGGGCTGGCGCGCGAGCTTCGCATTTACGGGCTTGCTCAGCCTCGGCTACTTTGTGCTGTTCTGCCGGGTGTATCGCGAGCCTGCAGAAGACCAACAGCTTTCGGCAGCCGAGCGCGAACATATCGTCGCCGGAGGACACGAGGCGGCTTCGGTCGAGCCCGGGCAGGCTGCGTCGCTGTGGTTCCTGTTGCGACGGAAGAAGGTGTGGGGCCTTGCCCTTGGCATGGCTGCGTACAACTACAACTTCTACCTTTTTCTTACGTGGCTGCCGGGATACCTGAGTACGTCGCTGCATCTCGACGTATTGCGCTCGGGAATGTTCACGGCGATTCCGTGGCTGGCGGCGACGGTGAGCGACTTGATGGTCGGCGGATGGCTGGTGGATTACCTGATCCGGACGGGCCGCGAGGCGACGAGGGTGCGGCAGACTATTCTGGTGGCCGGGTTGGTGCTGGGCCTGGCGGTGGCGGGCGCCACGCGCACCAGCGATCCTCGGATAGCGATCTTCTGGATCTCAATTGCGCTGTGCGGACTGGCGGCGTCGGCTCCGGTCGGGTGGTCGATTCCGGGGCTGATTGCGCCTGCCGGCAGCACGGGTCGGGTGGCGGGCATCATGAACTTTGTCGCCAATTTGCCCGGAGTTCTGGCGCCGGTAATCACCGGCTACCTGGTGGGGAATTCGCAGTCGTTCCGCAGGCCGTTTCTAGTGGCAGCAGGCGTGCTGGTTGCGGGGATTGCTTCGTACATTTTTCTGCTGGGCAGGATCGAACAAATTCCGGGTCCGGCGGCAAGTTCTTCGCGCTGATTTGCTGTGCACCCGGCGCAGTCTGAGAAAATAGGAGCGGACGACGTACCGACATGCCCTCAGATATCAATCGCCCAGCAGTGCCAGCGACAACTGATCCGCCTCAGGCCAATGGCGAGAAAAAGTCAGGGCTGGGTTATTGGGCCGAGCGAGTTCTGGAAGAGGCTGATAAGGCCAGCCAGGATTTTGCCGCCGATCCGGTGCATGATTTGCGGGTAGCGATTCGCCGCTGCCGCTCCCTGGCCGACGGATTCCTGTCGGTTGATCCTGATCCGGCCTGGCGGCAGATGAAAAAGCTGGGGAAGGGCCTGTTCTCCCGCCTGGGCGAATTGCGCGACACGCAGGTGATGATGGAGTGGGTCGAGAAACTATCGGCCGAGGATGACCCGCTGCGGCATATTCTGCTGGCGTCGTTGCGGGAGAAGGAAGGGGCGCTGAAGCAGGTAGCGCGGGAGGCAGTGAACAGCTTCGACGGGGACCGCTGGATAGGGCTCAACCGCAAGCTGAGTGAGCGTGCGACGCGGCTGCCGCTGGAGGGATTGGTGTTTCAGTACCTCGCGCTGGAACGCTGGCACGACGCCTATGAGTTGCACCGCACGGCGCTGCGCAACCGGAGTGCGGTGGCTTATCACCAGCTGCGAATCGGCATTAAGCGGTTTCGCTATACGGTGGAGAACTTTCTGCCGGAGCGCCACAAACGCTGGTCACGCGATCTGCGGGAGTTGCAAGATGCGCTCGGCGAGGTCCACGATTTCGACGTGCTGTGGGCGCTGGTAAAGTCGCATCCGGAGGTCGGCGCCGAGGAGCGTGCTCTGTGGCTAGAGACACTCACGCGTGAGCGTCAGAAGCGGATTGCGCTCTATCGCAAGAAGATGATGGGGCGGGATTCGTTGTGGCAGCAGTGGCGGGCAGAACTCCCGTCAGGCGATGCGCTCGCGGAAGCTGCCCTGGAAAAGATGCGAACGTGGGCTGCGTTTCACGATCCCGACGACCGGCACACGGAACTGGTGACCCGGCTGGCGCTGGAGATTTTCGACGGACTGGCGCGTGAAGGCTTGTTTCCGGAATCGGAGCCGGCACGGCGCATCCTGGAGGCGGCTGCGGTGATGCACGATGTGGGACGCGGCAAGGACGGTGGACACCGCAAGCGTGGGTACCAGATGATACGCGGCCTGAATCCGCCGGTGGGATGGACCGAAGACTATCTGCAGAGCGTGGCCATCGTGGCGCACTATCATCGCGGAGCGCTGCCGCCGTCGAACCATCCGATTTTTGCTGGACTGCCGGCGCAACGCCGCGTGGAACTAATGCCGCTGGCGGGAGTGTTGCGCCTGGCCAACGCCCTGGATGATGCTCATGACCAGCGCGTTTCCGCAGTCGTGCTGGAACGACGGGGCGGGATGCTGGTGATTCACGTCTCAGGACTCACGAACGCGGTCAGTCCGTTTGGCGAGCAATTGGCGCGGGCGCGCTATCTGCTCGAGAGCTGTATTCGGATGCCGATCGTGATCAAGCCGCTGGCGCAACGGCGCCGGTTACCGGCTTAGCACCGGTGCTCAGGGCGCCTGCATTGCATTGCCACACGACGGGTAACGGCCCGTCTACGCCGCGTGGCCTTCGTCTTTGTAGGGGTCGCCGACGAAGACGAAGGGATACTTCTTCAGAGCATCCACATTCTTCGCCTCGGCAAGCTTCTCGACTTCTTCCATGAGCCGGCTTACGGCCTCGGGCTCCATGCCCTTGGTGGCGGCCCAGAACTTATTGGGAAAAAACCAAATGCGTTCGCGTTGATTAACATCCGCAGAATAGTCAGATTCGACCTGCATTTCACTCCTCCCACACTGTCAGATACCCAGATTTGGGGCCGACGGGTGAGTTTGTTGGATGAATACTTGATGTTTCTTTCTACCTCATTATCGTCGGTCTGCCGACAAAAGTAAATCGACGTTTTATGGACGATAGGTGTGCGAATGTGACTCGAACTGAAAAGTGGTGCCAACTCCAAGCGGCTGTGTGAGTTGGCGAATGACTGAAAGGCAGGACGACAATGTAGTCCTACAGTTTTCAACGGCGTCCTGTGGAAATCTTTGGAAAGGGTTTCGTGAAATCGAGCGGAGTCGAATTCTGGAAGCCGAACGGCAGACCCGGCGAGCACCTGTAATGCGTGCGTGTACGCACACGACGCGAACTTCGTGGCCGGCCAGGCAACGTTCGCCAGAGTACCACAATGTCAGACATAAGATTCTCATTGCCACGGCAGCCAGGAATGAATGGTGTCGCACCCGTGCGGGTGCGGAAGATTGCAGGCTGAGCGGAAACGGTAAACGGCGCCCGACGAAGCGACCTCCGGCGCCTCTTGCTGTAAGAGAATATCTGACATTGTGGTATATCGAGAATCATGCCATCCCGTCCGCATTGTCTTCGGCGATGCGATGGGGCGCAATCGGCGACGGGGTGAAGTCCCGTGCCAAATCTGCGATGAGGTCTCCGGCATCCTCGATGCCGACCGAAAGCCGCACCAGGTCTGGCGGCGAGTCGCGAAGCGCGCCGACTTCCGGCGAAAACCCGGAGTGCGACATGCATGCCGGTGGGCTGATGGCGGAGTTGATGCTGCCGAAGCGGACGCAAATGCTGAACATTCGTGCCGCTTCCGCGAAGCGGAGCGAAGCTTCCGCCGCGCCGGTGGTAAGACTGATCACGACTCCCGCTCCACGCGCCTGCTTGCGCTGCAAAAGGCAGTCGGTTGAAGTCGTGAGCCGTGGGTCGTTGACGCCGGTCGCTTGAGGGCGCTACTCGGCGACTTGGCACTCGCTTGCGCGTTCTTCTACGGGCGATCGAGGCGCAGCCTCAAGGTCTTCAGCCCGTGCAAAAACAGGAACACGTCGAATGGACCCAGCGCGTTCTCTTCGGCGTTCTGCAGGAAGTAAACTTGCCTGGCCAGTTTGTCGTCTTTAACCACTAGAGCGCCACCGGGGACGTCGCCGTGTCCGCAAAGATATCTCGTGGCAGAGTGGTGCACGAAGTCGGTTGGCGATTGACTCGCCGCCTTGGCAGGTCTCCAAGTTGCCACTCTGGGATGGGAGGTGAGTTCTAAGCTCCCGACGCAGGCTGGTCCCCGGCGAACACGTGGCCGTGGTCATTCGGGTGGTGCGTAGCATGCTGTCTGCTGAATCGATTCCCGAAAAAGAGTTGTGGGAGTAGAACGGCCATGCCGTCCTACTCAAACCGAAACGCAGGTGAGGATGTACTCGCGCTGGGATCGGCAGAAGCCGGAGCTACGCTGTTTAAGATTTGGTGCGTTTGCGAGCTGCGTAACCGATTCCAATCAGCACGCTGCCGAAGAGCATCAAGGTGCTAGGCTCGGGAATTTTGGAGCGGTGAGACGCGCTGTCCGGTGATTTGGTGGTAGCTGCCTGGGCTTGGCTATCGGTACCAGTCTGCTCAACCGGGTCGGGCTCGTATGCGCTGGCGGCGTCAGTAAATCCCTGGGCCTCATCGAGAGGAGTGGCGGTCCAGTCAGGATCCGAGATGGCCTGGCTTTCGGTGTCGGCATCCGCCTGGGGCGCGCGGTGTCCAATCGCCGCCGAGGTTCTGCTGCTGTGCGGCCGTGAGCCACTGGTTGCGTGTGCAGAGTTTGGCAGCACCATAGGCAGGTTGATGGCCGCAGCCAGAATCAGCATGTAAGTGCGACTATACGACACAGTAATCCTCAATCAACGTAATCTTCAATATAGTTACTATACACGTTAGTCGTGGCAGGACAATGAAACAAAAGTGGTAAATTGGTAAATTTTCTGGGATGAACGAGGTAAGGCCGATTGCCGTAGATGACTGGAATTGGCTGGCAATATCTTTTTTAACTATATCATAATTAATGGCTTATTGGCGAATTTGAGAATGAGGGATCGGCCGTCTAGATGACTCTTTCGCCAACTGGGTGGGCGACCAGAGACCAAGACAAAGGTGACCTTCGCGCGGAAGTGGCGGTTACTTGCGAGTAATTTCCGTCGGGCATCCCTGATGCGCCGGATTCATGCCGAAGCATGATCTTCCACGGCGCATCTGCCGTCAGGGTTGCAAGTCGGCAGGGCGTCCGGTCAGCCGTTCAATCCGTTTGTCCATCGGCGGATGGGTGGAGAAGAGGTTGGAGAAGTTTACGCCGAGCAGCGGCGCCACGATAAACAAGTGGGCCGTGGAGGGCGTTGCCGTCATCGGGACACGCTTGGAGTAGGCGTCGAGTTTTCGTAGCGCACTGGCCAAGGCGTAGGGATTGCCGGTGTAGCGGGCGCCGCTGGCATCGGCTTCGTACTCCCGCGAGCGGGAGACAGCGAGCTGAATCAACGTCGCGGCGATGGGCGCCAGGATCAGCATCAGGAGCGCCACAAACCCGCCGCCGCGGTCACGGTCGTCGCGACCGCCCCCGCCGCCAAACAGCGAAGCCCAGTAGCCCATACGGGCGATCATGGTGATCGCGCCGGCCAGCGTGGCAGCGACCGAGCTGATGAGGATGTCGCGGTTGCGGACGTGACCCAACTCATGCGCCAGCACGCCTTCCATCTCTTCGTCGTTCAGCAGGTTCAGGATGCCCTCGGTCATCGCGACCGAGGCATGCTCGGGGTTGCGTCCGGTGGCAAAAGCGTTGGGCGAGTCGGAGGGGATGACATACATCTTCGGCATCGGGATGCCAATCTTCTGGGTCAGGCGCTCGACGATCTCGTAAGCGCGAGGCAACTGCTCGCGCGTGACCGGCTGGGCGCGGTAGGCCGCCAGGGCGATCTTGTCGCTGAAGAAGTACGACGTGAAGTTCAGGATGACGGCGAAGACCAACGCCAACACCATGCCGCGCTCGCCGCCGAATGTCTGGCCGATGAACAGAAGGAAAAGCGTCATTGCGGTCAGCAACAACGCAGTCTTAAACGTATTTCCCATAAATCAACCTTGCCTATCTAGATGCAGCCAGCGGCGCAGGGTCGCGGCAATCGAGGGGCCTAGATGCCGAGTTGGCGGTCCTCGTCATCGTTTGGGCGCGACTTGTTGCGTCGCGAGCTATCGAAGTTGGTCATGGCCGTGATGGCCGTCTTGGCCATGGCCTGGCCAGAGAAAAACCTAGCCTGCGGCTGGTCTTCGATGTTCATTAGCCTAGGCATGGCAGCGGTCATGGCGATCAGTCCGGTGTCGATCTGGCCATGCATGGCATACGAAATTGGCTTGCCGTTCCGGCCGGAGTAATCGGTGAGCAGGCTGACCGCGGCGGTTGCGCCTCCGCAGAGGATGGAGCCCACGGCGGCGCGGCGGTTGCGCTTCCAGAACAGCGCGCCCGCGAGCAAAAACGAACCTGCCACCGCGTAGTCCAGCGCCGAGTGAACGCGCGGGGAGATCTTTTTAGGCATGCGGCTGGCCGCCAGCGCTACGCCCTTTTGCATGAGTGCCATGGATCAGAACCTCGATGGAGATGCAGCTAAAATATTACAGACGACCCATCGCGCCGGGCCGCAACAGCCGATTCTACGCCTGGCGTGGCAGTCCGGGAAACTTCGCTACGTTGGATCGAGGGGCAACGCGCTCGGACCGACGAGACAGCGCTTCTTCCGAGAGGGCTAGCTAGCTCTTTCCTCGCCAGCGCGCGCTTGATGGTTTCGTCGAGCGCGGCCTTGGCCTTGGCGTATTCTTCCGCGCTTATCTTGCCCTGCTGGCGGTCGAGTTCCAGGTGGAACAGCTCGTCCTTCATCGCGTCGAGTAGCTTGCTGCTGCGGTCGGTGGGAACCGGCGCATCGTTGGCCGGCGCGGGGACCGCCGCGCCCGCGGTTGCCAAAGCTGGGGCGGCGCTGTTCGACTTCCCGATGACGTAGAAGCCGCCCATCACCAGTACCAGCGCGAACATGCCCAGAATCACGGCGCGATAGTCATACAGTGGATCGTTGGAATCGATCGGTGCGCCGAGCCCGCCTCCGGGACGATTGTCACGGCCGGCAGCTTGACCGCCTCCCATGGCGTCACCTCCGCCGGCTTGGCCACCGGCTTCGCTTGCTGGCCCTCAGGCTGGAATTGTCCGGTACCCGAAATGGTGAAGCTCAGGTCTTCGCCGGGTTTGGTGTTGGTCGCGACCATAATGCCCGCGCCCGAGTTGTCGGGCATGGACTGGAAACGCTTCGGGTCCTTGGCGGTGAACGTCATGCCCTTGCGGCGTCATGACGACGAAGTGCTGCACGTCGGCCAGTGGCTTGGGCGAAAAGCTCGCCTTGCCGCTGTAGGGCATGTGGTAGGAAAGCTGGAACTGGGTCTCGCCGGGTTTCAGCGGGAAGCTGAAGGCATATTGGCTCTTGGCGCCCGACGCTGTCGGCTGGTCATTGATGGGCTGTCCACCCGGGCCCGCGCGCGAGGCCGGAGTCGATGGTTGCACCCTCGGGCAGCACGAACGTAAAGGTGTGCTCGTCGGCCACGGTGCGCGGTGGCTTCGACTGGTTTTGCAGCGCGAAAAGTGCGATCACCTGCAACTGCGTGCCGTCGGACTGGAAGCGGTCCACCTCGACCGTCTGCGAGAGGCCGTCCACCTGCTTGGCGGTGTCATACACGGTGACTTCCGAGGTGGTTTTGCCGGGCATGAGCGGGCCGCCGCTGGGGAAAGTAGCTCACGCCGCCGTGGGTGACGCGGACCATGTGGGGAACGTTGGCTTCGGCGGGAGCCTGCAGCTGAACTTGCCTTGCGCGTCGGTTTTGGTCGAGCCGACCTCCTGCATGCCCTGTGACAGCGACAGCAACGTGACTTCGTCGCCGCCCGCCGGCTTGCCGGTGGTGCCGTTGGTGACCGTGCCGGTAATGTTCTGGGCGGAGGCAAAGCTGGCCGCCACGAGCAGCAGAGCAATCAAAAGCGAACTCGGGTTTTCACGCGCGGCCCCCCTTGGCGATCGCCGTGCCACGCGCCTTCTCGATGCTCTCCATCTCGGCGAGTATCGCCGCCGCCTCGTCTTCCAGCGCGGCGCGCTGCAGGGCGTAATCTTCCTCGCTCAGCTTGCCGGCCTTGTACTCGAAGTTCAGGTCGCGGAGATTTTCGTAGGTCGCGTCCTTGCGCTCCTGAAGGTAGCCGTAGCGGGTCTTGGCCTCGCCCGCGTCGATGTCGCCGGGCTCGTAGAACACATAGACGAACAGGGCCGCGGCAAACAGCGCGCAGCCAAACAGAATGAACGGCGTCTCGCTGGCCGCCTCTGCGGCAAATAGAAAAAAGTGCATCAAAATTCCGTCTCCTCCCGCGCTTTCTTGCGCAGGGCGTCCAATTCTCCGGCGGCCAAATTCGGGCTCGCCACGGGTTGCGCCACCGGGCGCGACTTCCACAATCGCACCAGCCACACCGCCAGCGCAGTGGCCAGCGCGAACACCGCGAACGGCATGATCCAGGCCACGATGTTGAAGCCGCTGTTAGTCGGCGCCGCCAGCACGGTGTTGCCGTACTTCTGCACGAAGCTCTGCAGGACGAGCGAATCGCTGTCGCCGCGCTCCAGCGCCGCCGTCAGTTCGTTGCGCATGCGGTCGGAGTAGGCGCAGCCCACGTGGTTGCACTCCAGCAGCATCTGGTTGCAGCCGCACATGCACATCAGCTGGTGGCCCAGCTTGTTGAAGCGGGCATCCGTGTCGGCGCCCATGAAGCCGATGGCGAGTACCGCGATGAGCAGGAGTTGTCCTGCGACGCGAGAGTTTCGAGTTTCGAGTTTCGAGTTTCAAGTTATTTCCTGATCTATATTTCTTACGCAGCACCTAATGCACAGCGACTGCCCGGAGCGAAATCGAAGGTCCCCGCTTTCCGCTCGGTCCGTTCACTTAAGCGACACTTTGCATTTGTGGGACCTCAATCTCAAGCCATTCGACGATGCACGACAACACCCCATGTTCCGGGTCCTCCTGGGCAAAGTCCACGCTGGTGGTCCGCGGTTGGGGAATAGTGTCGCCATCAGCGGCGAGCGCTTCGAGGTGAAACTCCACGGCCTCCCGCATGGTTCGGCGCATTGCTTCCAAGCTGGGTGCAGTCGACACCACGCCCGGAACGTCTGGTAGAAAACCGCTCAGGTTGTTACTGCCAACTTCAAAAACCGCGAGATACTTTTTCCTGGCCGTCGTCATTTCATAAGCCCTGCCTGTCGCAAAATGCTGGAAAGCGTCTTTGGATGCACGTCATCGGAGGGCGCTCCTGCGATCGTTACTTTTCCTGTCTTCGCCGGGTGCTTGTATCGGCGATGGCTCCCGCGTTGCGCCGACTGCTGCCAACCGTCCTCCTCGATCTGTTTGATGAGATCACGTACCTTCAAGAACTCTCCCGACTGTACTCACTCCTCAATCTCCGCCCACTTCCACCGCGCCTTGCTTTGCCGCCTCCGCCGCCTCGCGCTCTTTCGCCGAGACCGCGTACTTCGCCGGCTTCGTGCTCGGAACCAACGCAATACTGTCCCGAATCCCACCACCACCACGCCAATCCAGATCCACATCACCAGCGGATTCACGTGCGCCTTGATAATCGGCTTGCCGGTGTCGGGATTCTTTCCGGTGTACACCAGGTACAGGTCTTCGTTCGGCCGCGAGCGGTTGGCCACGATGGTTGATGTCTGCTCGCTGGCCTTGTAAAAGCGCCGCTCGGGATACATGGTGTCGATCTTCTTGCCATTCCTGTACACGTCGAGACGGCCCACTCGCTGCCGTAGTTCGGCTTGTCGTCCTGGGTATACGACTGGCACACCAGCGTGAAGCCGCCGATCTGCATCTTGTCGCCGAAGCCCATCTCCTGCTCTTTATCCATGTTGAACGGCAGGCCGGCGAAGCCAATGACGATCAGGACCACGCCGAAGTGCACCAGGTATCCGCCGTAGCGACGGGTGTTGCGGCGCGTGATCTGCACCATGCCGGAGAGAACGTTGGTGTGTTGCTGCCGCGCGATGACCCTTCCTCCGCGCCAGAACTCGCCAACTATCGTCGCCGTCACCAGCGCCGCCAGCGAAATTGCCATCAGCGAATAGAAGTAACCGCTGTCCTGCCATGGCCGCATCCCGCCGACGATCAGCGCGATGGCTGTTACCACTCCCATAATGGTCGGCCACAGGAAATTGCGCCGCAGGCTGTCCCACGAGGTCTGCCGCCACGCCAGCAGCGGGCCCACGCCGGTCAGGAACACCAGAAACAGTCCGATGGGCACATTCACACGGTTGAAGAACGGCGGCCCCACCGTGACCTTGCTGCCCGTCACCCACTCCGACAGCACCGGGAACAGCGTGCCCCACAGCACCGCGAAGCAGGCCACCAGCAGCACCAGGTTGTTGAACAGGAAGCTCGACTCGCGCGAGATCAGCGAATCCAGCCGATGCTCGCTCTTCAGCGTATCGCGATTGCGCACGAAGAAGAAGACGCAGGTCGCGAACGCGATGGCCAGGAACCACACGAACCAGATCCCGATGCCCGACTGCGCGAACGCGTGCACCGAGCTGACCACGCCGCTGCGCGTCAGGAACGTTCCGAAGATGGCCAGCAGAAACGTGATGAAGATCAGCCACATGTTCCACATCTTCATCATGCCGCGCTTTTCCTGCATCATGACCGAATGCAGAAACGCAGTCATCGTCAGCCACGGCAGGATGGAAGCGTTCTCCACCGGGTCCCATCCCCAGTAGCCGCCCCAGCCCAGTACTGCGTAGGCCCAGTGCGCGCCCAGAAAAATGCCGCAAGTCAGGAACAGCCACGCCACCATGGTCCAGCGGCGGGTGATGTGGATCCACTTTTCGCCGGGATACTTCATGATCAGCGCGCCCAGCGCAAACGCGAACGGCGCGGTCACGCCGACGTAGCCGAGATACAGCATCGGCGGATGGATCACCATCTCGGGATATTGCAGCAGCGGATTCAGTCCGTTGCCGTCGGCCGGGATCATGCCCTTCACCAGCCCGAACGGGTGCGCCGCGAAATTCACCAGCAGCAGGAAGAACACCTGCACTGCCGCGACAATCGCCGACGCATACGCCGTGAGCTGCGGATCGACCTTGTAGCGCAGCCGCATCACCAGTCCGTAGGTCGAAAGCAGCCACGCCCACAGCAGCAGCGAGCCTTCCTGCCCGGACCACAGCGCCGCGAACTTGTAGGCCATCGGCAGGTCGCGGTTGCTGTGATGCATGATGTAGGCTACCGAGAAGTCGTTGCCGAAAGCGGCCATCACCAGCGCCACTCGACGCCACCGTTACCGCGGCCCAGCAGGCGATGCCGGCGCGGCGTGCGGTCTCGGTCAACCGGTCGTCTTTGCGATATAGCGCCAGCGCTCCGGCGACTAAGGAATAGGCCGCCAGTGCCAGGGCCAACAGAAGCGTGAAACTACCTATTTGAGGCATGAGAATTCAATACCCGCATGGCTTCGAAGCCAGACCAACCGGGCTTCGCCATCCTCGCGGATGTAACTATTTTACTCGCATGTAAGAGGGTTGGCTGCGCCCTGGCAACAAACTTTGCGAGTTTGCGGTTTGCTCCCATCAGCAAGAATCCCATCCCGTTGCGGGATGGGATTGCTGGTCATCAGCCGATGGCCACGGAACGCGAATTTGCAACTAGCTCAACTTGCGGCGCAGGAAGCCCGCGCCCGCCAGTGCGGCGCTGCCCAGCAAGGCCAGCGTGCCCGGCTCTGGAACCGGAGAGTTGACCGCTCCGCCGATGGCGAACTCGCCGCCCGCCGCGGCATTAATGGCCGCCAGGGCTGCCCCGTTCAGTGTCATATTTACGTAGGTGCCGTCGCTCGCTGCGGTGACCACGACGGAACCGTACCCAATCCCCGAGCTCAGTCACTTCGTAATGCCGCAGCTGGCCGCTGTTATCGAATTCCAGGTCGCGATTCGGTCGTTAACATCCCAATTCGTTAGGTCAGGCTGCCACAGGCACAGATGAAGCCGTCCTCGGGTTGCCGACGCCGACGCCCGGGTTGTAGATCCACAGTACGGCGCTGCTATACGTACCCGACGGGATAGCAAACACAAAGAAATTGTGCTGATTCTCGTCACCGCCATTGCAGGCGTCGCTACTGCCGCAGACGCCAGCAATGTAGTTCGGATTGCCAGCGCCATGGGACCCGGTATCGTCATACCACCCGGTGAAATTTGCAGTTACTGAGGTTGAGTCAAGCATCAGGGTACCGGGAGTCCCTAGGCCCGGGGTGAATGCAAAGATTGCTGAACTGGCACCCGCGAAGGCGCTCGCCGACAGCATCATCGCCATCAGACCGACTGACAGAATTAACCATACCTTCTTCATTTTGCGATTCCTCCTGAAAAGAAAGATTGGGAAACCCCACCTGCGCAGTCTAAGAGCACGTTGAGCTCCAAAGCTACCAAAGAAAATAAATCACTTGTATATGACCGGTGGTTATGAATTGCAAAATCTTGCACCAGAATGGAAATCGCTTGGAACTTCGGCTTGGGCAGTGCGCTCGGTGTCGAAAGCAAACCTGCTACGATAGCTACCGTCGTGCTCAGGAGGGTGCATGACGCACGAACAGCAAACCCGTCAGCAACTGGCCAAAGCGCTGGACTGGGGCGAGGCGCACAGCGACTTTCGCACTGCCGTGGACGACTTTCCCGATGACCTGCGCGGGGAGCGGCCACCCGGCTTTTCCCACTCGGCGTGGGAATTGATCGAGCACCTGCGCGTCGCGCTTTGGGACATCGTGGAGTTCACCAAAGACGCGCGTCACAAGTCACCGCCGTGGCCGAGCGGCTACTGGCCCCCGGTGCCCACTCCGCCGCAAGACGAAGCCTGGGACCAGTGCGTGGAGTCCATCGTAGATTTGATTGAAGAGATGCGCGGCCTTGTACTCGACCGCTCGCGTCCGCTGCTGGATCCGCTGCCGCGCAGCCAGGGGCAAACCCTGATGCGCGAGGCGCTGCTGGCCATCGATCACAACGCCTACCACCTGGGACAAATCGTGCAACTCGCAAGGCGCTGAAGGCCTGGCCGAAGGCTCCGGGTAGACGCTGCTAAGACTTGCCCGAAGGAATCGTAATCTATTCTTGTTGCGCCTTCGTGTGAGGCACAATTGTTCGCCAGAATGAGGCCACTCATGCAGGAGCAGGAACAAGTCGGTAAAGCTCGGATGATTGGTTATGCGATCGGAATTGCCGCGGTTGTTGCAGTCATTCTGTGGAAGTTTGTCGTCCGATAACTACGTCAGCGACAGCGCATCCACATCCACCACCAGGTTCGTGCGCGGAATCTTCTGCTCCACCGCGTGCTCGATCATGGCGCGCAAGGCGTTGTTCATGCGCTCGCGGCTGGCCGACTTCAGCAGGAAGTGATAGCGGTACTCGGTCTTCAGGCGCACAATCGGCGCGGCCGCCGGACCCATCACGCGCACGCCCTCCGAGCCGAGTGGCTGCAAACCATTTGCCCAGGATGCCCGACCACGTCAGCGCCTCGTCGAGCTTGGGGCTGCGCACCAGTACATTGCTCACGGCATTGAACGGCGGGTAGTGCATCCAACTGCGGAAGCGCACCTCTTTTTCATAAAAGCCGCTGGTAGTCATGCGCCGCCGCGTATTGGATGGCGTAGTGCTCGGGGAAAAAAGTCTGCAGCACCACCCTGCCCGGCGTCTCGCCGCGTCCCGCGCGCCCCGCGACCTGCGTCAGCAACTGGAACGTGCGCTCGGCGGCGCGAAAGTCGGCAAAGCCCAGGGCCGCGTCCGAGCCCACCACGCCCACCAGCGTGACGTTGGGAATGTCGTGTCCCTTGGCGATCATCTGCGTGCCCACCAGCAGATCAATCTCGCCGGCCTGCAGCGCCGATCAGCATTCGCTCCAGGTCATCGCGTCCGCGCACGGTATCGCGGTCAAGCCGCCCGATGCGCGCCTGCGGAAACATCCCGTGCAGCAGCTGCTCCAGCTTCTCCGAGCCGGTGCCGAGGTATTGCACGTATTCGCTGCCGCACTTTGGGCAGGTCTTGGGCGCGGGACGCCTGAAGCCGCAATAATGGCAAACCAGGCCGTGCTCGCGCTTGTGGTACGTCATGGAGATGGCGCAGTTCTTGCACTGCACCGTCTCACCACATTCGCGGCAGAGTACAAATGCCGAGTAGCCGCGCCGGTTCAGCAGCACCATCACCTGCTCGTTGCGCTCCAGCCGCTCGCCGATCTCGTCCACCAGCTTGCGCGAAAGCACCTCGCCCTTCTTGGCGTCGCTGGAACTCGGCCCGCATGTCGATGATCTCGACCTCGGGCAGCGGGCGCTGCTCGATGCGTTCGGCTAGCTCCAACAGCCGGTACTTGCCCTGTTGCGCGTTGTAATAGGTCTCCAGCGATGGCGTGGCCGAACCCAGCACCACCACAGCGTTGGCCATCTTGGCGCGCATGACGGCCACGTCGCGGGCGTGGTAGCGGGGCGTTTCGTCCTGCTTGTAGGAGTGGTCGTGCTCCTCATCCACCACGATCAGCGCCAGGTCGGCCACGGGCGCAAATACCGCCGACCGAGTCCCTACCACAATGTGGCACTCGCCGTTGCGGATGCGCTTCCACTGCTCGGCCCGCTCGTCGTCGGTCAGCCCGGAGTGCAGGATCGCGACCTCGTCGCCAAAAACCTGGTGCAGGTCGGCGGCCATGGCCGGTGTCAGCCCGATCTCAGGCACCAGCAAAATCGCCGACCGCCCTTTGGATAGCATCGCTTGCATGGCCGACAAGTACACCGCAGTCTTGCCCGAACCGGTGACGCCGTGCAGCAGCATGGGCAGGAACTTGCCGGCGTCCACCGCCTCGCCGATCTGCTGCAGCGCCGCTTTTTGCGCCGGGTTGAAGAGAAACTCCAGCTTGCGCGGCTTCATCCCCGACATGCGAAAACTCGCGGGTTCTTCGCTGATCTCGACGATGCCGCGCCGCACCAGCGTTTGCAGCGTCGATCGTGGCACCGTCAGCTCGCGAATCGCCGAGACATGCGCACGCCGGTCCGTCTGCCCCTGCAAGTAATCGACAATCATCTGCTGGTTGGCGTTGAGTTTGCCTTCAGTCGCCGTTAGCGTCGCAATCTGGATGTTCCTACTCGCGTCGCGCACCGCGCTCAAGTCTTCTCGTGCGATCCATTTCTTGCGCAACAGCCCCAGAAGAACCTCGCGAGATGCGCCGCCTGCGGCGCGTAACGAAGCCTCGCGCATCACTTCACCGTCGGCCAGCCGGTTGAGTACGGCATACTCGCGCATCTGTTGTTCCGGTTCCACCTTGGCGCGCCGCGACGAGCCGACGCTCGAAGCCGCGTGCAACGCCTCCAGCCCCTTGTCGGTGATGCGATACCCGGTGGCGCGGCGAAACTCCGCCGAGAGCGGCAGCATGGTGCGCAGCACCTCGCCGAGAGGCGCGATGTAGTAACTGGCAATCCAGCGGCCCAGTTGCATCAACTCCGCCGTGAGGGCGGGCGTCGCGTCGAGCACCTGCTGCACCGGCTTGGCCTTGAAGCTGGGCTCGCGATCGTGCACTTCGGTGACGATGCCGGACAGCCTCTTCTCGCGGAACGGTACAATCACTCGCCCACCGACGCACGGCTCGGGCAGGTCATCGGGAAGGGAATAGGTAAACGCGGCGTCGAGCGGGACAGGCACGGCCACGTCGCAGAAGCGGGGCATGGCGTGCTAGCTTCCTTCTGTGCTCTGGGTCTTCGCCGGCGGTTGCAGCCCCAGGAACTTCATCACCATCTGGAGGTCCTTCCACGCCTCGCCTTTCTGCCGCGGATCGCGCAGCAAAAATGCCGGATGGTAGGTGACTGCCAGCTTGCAGTCGAAGGGCCCATCGGAGTCGGCAAGAGATCGTGGCGGCGAAAAATCGTAGAACCGGCCCCGCAGCGACGCCATGGAATTGTTCATTGCCAGCAAGTTCTTCGCTGCGGTTGCGCCCAGCGCCACGATCACCTTGGGCTGCACCACCCGAATCTGCCGCATCAGGAAGGGAGAGCACGTCTCGCACTCGTCGCGCTCGGGCGTGCGGTTGCCCGGCGGACGGCACTTTACGATGTTGGCGATGTACACCTGTTCGCGTTTCAGACCCATCGCGGAAATCATGTTGTTCAGCAACTGTCCCGCGCGTCCCACAAATGGAAGCCCCTGCTCGTCTTCGTCCGCGCCCGGTCCTTCACCGATAAACATCAGCTCGGCATGCGGATCGCCGGTGCCGAAGACAATCTGCTTTCGCCCCAACCGCGCCAGCTTGCAGCGCTGGCAGTCCGGGCCGATATCGTCGCGAATAACTTTCAGCGATGCCGCGCGGTCGTCGCCTGTAGGCAAATATGCCTCCTGTGCAATTTGTCCCTGTGTGTCGGCAACCTCGTCGCCAAAGTCGGCCGCCGCTTCGACCAGCGCTTCGCCAAAATTATGGGAAGATTCGCCGCCCTCAACCTCGCGCCGATACAGCGGCCCAATGCCGAGCTCGCGATAGAAGCTCAAACGCTCGCGAATCGCGGATTTTTGTGTGGAATCGAAGGCCATCAGCTACGGACCGGTGAAGTCACCAGTGTAGCCTTTGCCTGCCGCTTGCGGACCACGGCGTCCAGAATTTTCTGTGCAATTTCGAGCTTGCCGGCAGTCGGCACGACGACGGCGTCATCAGCGGTCACGATGGTGACTTCATTGCGCTCAGCGTTGAATCCGATGTCCGCGCGCGACACGTCGTTGACTACGATCGCGTCCACCTGCTTCTTCGCCAGCTTGGCCCGCGCGTTATCGAGCAGGTGATCGGTTTCAGCGGCAAAGCCAATCAGTACCGGACTGCTCTTGCCGGTCGCCGCCCGCAAGCTGCCCAGGTCGGCCAGAATGTCGGGGTTGGGCTCCAGTTCCAGTCCCAGCGGCCCCTTGCGCTTGATCTTCTCGGGCGCGGCGTGTTTCACGTGGTAATCCGCCACCGCCGCCGCCATGATGATGAGGCTGGCATGTTCCCAGCGGTCCAGCACTGCGGTACGCATCTGCTGGGCAGTCTCGACAAAGATTGTTTCTGCCGCCGATAGAGGTGCAATCGCCGTCGGCCCGCTGACCAGAATTACCTTCGCCCCGCGTCGCAGCGCCGCTTCCGCCAGCGCGTAGCCCATCTTGCCGCTTGACCGGTTGCCGATATACCGTACCGGATCGATCGGCTCGTGCGTCGGTCCGGCGGTCACCAGCACCGTCTCGCCCGCCAGGTCCTGAGAAACGCCCAGCCGCTCCAAGGTCGCCGCAACAATCTGCTCGGGCTCAGCCAGCCGTCCCGCGCCAACCATGCCGCAGGCAAGATAGCCGCTGCCGGGCTCGACGATCTGCACTCCGCGCTTCCGCAGCACTTCCAGGTTGGCGCGCGTCGCCGGATGCTCCCACATGTTCACGTTCATTGCCGGAGCCACAAGCACCGGCGCCTTGGTTGCGAGGTACAGCGTGGAGAGAAAATCGTTCGCGATCCCCTGCGCAAACTTGGCCAATGTGTCGGCGGTTGCAGGCGCTACCAGCAGCGCGTCAATCGACTGCGCCACCGCAATATGTTCTACCGCCGAGTCGAGATTGGGCTGTTCGTCCGCCGCAAACATTCCGGTGATGACCTTCTCGCCAGACAGCGCCGCAAAGGTCAGGGGCCGCACAAACTCCTGGGCTGACTCCGTCATCACCACCTGCACGCGCAGGCCGCGGTCCTGCAGCAGGCGCACGATCTCCGCGGCCTTGTAGGCGGCAATCCCTCCCGTTACTCCCAATGCAATTTTCATTGAACTACTCAAGACCCGAGCGGGCCCCTAGTCGTCCGCCTCGCCGCCCACCAATCCCGACGTAGGCTCTTCTGCCGCCGCTACAGGTTCCGTGTTGGGAGGTGGCACCACCCACTTCACCTTGCCCGCATTGATTTCTTCTTCGGCGATGCGGCAGGCCTTCTGCGAGTGCGGCTCCACCACCGGCTGAGCGCCATTTTGCAGTTGGCGGGCGCGGCGGGCGGCCACCAGAATGTAACGGTACTTGCTGTCAAACCCATCAACCGGCTTCATGCATTGCTCCCTGTCGCGTGCGAACTGGAAAGATCAAACGTTGCCAGGATCGTTTGCACCTGTTGCATCATGTTGGGACGCTCGGCCGACTCGGCCGCTGCGAGCACCTGGTCGTCCCCGGCCCGCGCCGGCTCCGGAGACCGCTTCACCCGCTCGGCCTTCACAATCGACTGCAGCACGTCGATGGCGGGCTCCACTTTCTCGTTTACCAGAATATAGTCATACTGCGAATAATTCTCAATCTCACGCGAGGCCTCTTGCAGGCGCCGCTGCAACACCGCCTCGATCTCCTCGCTCAGATTTGCCTTCGCCGGTTAGCTCGCGCCGCGTCTCATTTTCCGCCAGCGTGCGCCGCCGCAGCCGCCGTTCCAGCTCTTCCCGCGACGGCGGAAGGATAAAGATGCTGACCGCCTCCGGCAGTTTCTCTTTCACTTGTGCCGCTCCCTGAACGTCAATGTCAAGGATGAGGTCATTGCCTCGCGCAAACGCCTCGCGCAAGAAACTCCGCGCCGTTCCGTAATAATTGCCGAAAACCTCAGCGTGCTCCAGAAACTGTTCTTCGCCGATCATCCGCTCGAACTGCTCGCGCGTGACAAAGAAGTATTCCCGGCCATTCTGCTCGCTGCCCCTCGGCTGGCGCGTGGTGTAGCTGATGGAGAACTCCAGGCTGGGCACATTCTTGCGCAGCTCGGCAGTGAGCGTCGACTTGCCCGGAGCCCGAGGGAGCGGAAATGATAAACACGATGCCGTTCATTCGAGGTTCTGCACCTGTTCCTTGGCCTGCTCGATCTCCGACTTCATCGCCAGCCCCAACTCCGTGATTCGCAGTGCTTCGCCGGCCACGCCGGTGGTCTTCGACAGCAGCGTGTTCGATTCGCGGTTCATCTCCTGCAGCAGAAAGTCGAGCTTCTTGCCCACTTCGCCACCGGCGTCCAAGTGAGACAAAAAGTGCTGGATGTGGTTCTTCATCCGCACCAGCTCTTCCTGGATGTCGCTGCGCTCGGCCAGCATCGCTGCCTCTTGCAGGATGCGGTCTGGATCGGCATGGGCTCCGATCAACTCCTGCATACGTCCATGCACCTTGTCGTGGTAAGCCTTCAGCACCTTGTGGCGCAGTGATTCCACTTCGCCGGTCGCCTTCGAAAGATGATGCATGCGCTCGCGCAATTCAACCACGGCGCCCCGGCCCTCCTCCTCGCGCATGTGGTTCAGCCGCGCGATGGCGTGCTCCAGCGCCGCCGTCACGTGCTTCTCCAGCTCGTCGGCTCCCTCAGCCGATTCCGCGGCATTCAGCGCGCCTGGCAATTTCAGCACTGCGTTCAGGTCCGGCTCGGCGCTCACGCCAAACTCTTCCGCGGCTTGCCGAAACGCGCTCAGGTATCCGCCGACCAACTCGCGGTTCACAGCGAACCCCGCGCCGCCCGCGCGCTCCAGGCTGAGCGTGACTTCGATATGTCCGCGATGCAGCCGCTCCTTCAGAACCCGGCGCACCTTCATCTCGACCGCGTCCAGCTCATTCGGGACGCGCAGGTGCAGGTCGAGGAAGCGGTGGTTCACTGATTTCAGGCTGAGCGTAATCGTGAGCTGGTCGCTCACGTGCTCCTTCACCTGCGCGTAACCCGTCATCGAGCGGATATTCATGCGGTGTGTCACTCGCTTCCGTTGGCGATTTCGACATCTATGAACTGCAGCTCATACAGCCGGCGATACGTGCCGGTGCGCGCCATCAGGCGCTCGTGCGTGCCTTCGTCGGTGATCATGCCGTTTTCCAGCACCAGGATCCGGTCGGCCCGCCGCACGGTTGAAAGCCGGTGGGCGATCACGAACACCGTGCGCCCCGTCATGAGGTTCTGCAGGGCCGTCTGCACCAGCGACTCGCTCTCCGTGTCCAGCGCCGAGGTCGCCTCGTCCAGTATCAAGATGGGCGCGTTCTTCAGGATGGCGCGCGCGATGGAAATACGCTGGCGCTCGCCGCCGCTCAGTCGCAGCCCGCGCTCGCCAATGACGGTTTCGTAGCCGTTGGGCATTGCCAGAATGAAGTCATGCGCCAGGGCCGCGCGCGCCGCCTCTTCCACCTTCTCGAACGGAATCGTCGGCTGGCCGTAGGCGATGTTATTGCGCACTGTGTCGTTGAACAGGATGGTGTCCTGCGTCACGATGGCAATCTCCGAGCGCAGCGACGCCACCGTCAAATCGCGCACGTCGTGGCCGTCTACCAGTAACCTGCCGTGGGTCACGTCGAAGAAGCGCGGGAGCAGATGCACGAGGGTTGTCTTGCCCGATCCGCTGGAGCCGACAATCGCCACCACCTCACCCGGCACCACGTTCAGGTTGATGTCGTGCAGCACGTCACGATGGTTCTCTTCATCCTTATAACCGAAGTACACGTGTTCAAAGCGGATGCCCTGGTGAAACGGTGGCATCGTGATCGCGTCCGGCTTCTCCTTCACGTCGTCGTGTGCGTCAAGAAAATCGAAGATCGCCGACGAAGCTCCCAGCGCCTGCTGGAAGTTGTTGTTGAACTGAGCGAATTTCCGCACCGGCTCATACAGCTTAAATACCGCCACGATAAAGGCCAGGAAGATGCCCTCGGTAAAGGCATGGTGCTTGATCTGTTCGCGGCCCAGCAGCACCAGCAACGCGATCGCGATGGCCCCGAAGATATCCATCAAGGGCGAGCTGATGGCGGCCGCGCTTACCGAGCGCAGGTTGGCCCGGAAGAGCCGTCGCGCCGCCTCGCGGAAGCGCCGGGTCTCCCACGCCTCCATCGAGAACGCTTTCACAATGCGCACGCCCGTGATGGTCTCGTGCAGAATGTTCTGGATCTCCGCCAGCTTGTCCTGTCCCTTGCGCGTGGTCGTGCGCACTCGTTTGCCAATGCGCCGCACCGAGCCCAGCACGAAGGGAATGAACAGCACCAGCACCCACGCCAGCCGTCCGCCCAGCAGCACCACGACGCCGGCGGTAAAGATGAGGGTGAACAGCTGCTGCAGAAACTCCGCCAGTACGGTCGACATGGCGTACTGTACCCGCTCCATGTCGTTGATCAGCGCCGACAGAAGTGTGCCGGTCGTGTGTTTCTGAAAAAACGCCACCGAGCGCCGCAACGTCGCCGTGTAGAGCTCGTTGCGCAGGTCGGTGATCATGCCGAAGCCGGCGTAGTTCACCAGGTAGGTGCCGAGGTAGTCGAACACACCCTTCAACACAGTCGCCGCCACCAGCGCGAACGCGACCATCGTCCACACGTTGTGAAAGTGCTCGGGGACGAACCAGTTCAGTTGCAGGGTAAAGCGCGTGGCCGGGAGCAAATGCAGCTCCTGCGGCCCCGATTTGGGATTGAGCACCGAGTCAAAAATCGGCCCAATCAGCAGCAGCCGGAAAGCGTCAAGCAATCCGACTAGCGCCATCGACACCACGGAAGCCGCCACATAGAACCAGTACGGTTTGACGTAGTGCAATAGGCGCTTCAGTCGTCGCATAGGCCCTGAGGTCCACGGCCGGCCCTGGCCGGAGTCGTCGCAATGGAGAGAATGTGCTGCAAGATGAGATTCTAGCGGAAGTTGCGAGGTTGGCGGTATCTCTCCCGCGCCTCCTGCCGCGTACTACGAGTACGGTTCGCTGGCGGCTAGCCACGGATTCAGCCGCCACCCATTAGGCGTAATACCGCCCGTTGACTTCGTTGCCCATCACCGCCACTTCCGCGTGCGAGGTCTCCAGCGGGTCCGACTTCCACGAGAACCCGATGGAAGGCACCTCAACCTGTGCTTCCATCTGGCACGATGCTTTGGTTCCAGTAAATCGGAATTGCTTCGCAGCGTCCGTGAAAGTTACAGGCTCGCCGGTCGACTTCCACACCATCTTGAAGCTCATGCGTGCCGGCGTGGCTATCGCATCCAGCGCTGGCCAGTGCGGTTGGTCAACAACCGGAACGTCTTTCATTGCGAGTGCAAAGGTCTTGCCGTCGCTGTTGATGACCAATCCGCCTTCCGGCACTGGCGCCACCCAATACAGTCCCGAGGGCGCAATGGGCGGATGAAAATCGTGAACCTGATTGGCAGGGGCCACCGGTCCCTGAAACAGCGTGAGTCATATATGGGTAAAGGTGCCGTGTTGCGCAGTCCTGGCCGCCCAGTACTCGCCATCCATCACGCCGTAGTCGGTCGTGGGGCTGCCAAAGGCAATACGGTTCCCGCGATTGTCGGTTCCCATGCCGGTAAACGTGCTGCAACGCGCTACGCGTCCCTTGAAGTGATAGATGTGCGACGGCTCCAGATTCGGTCCCGCCGGCTGGTTATGGCTTCCATTCTTGTCGAGCCAGGGGATCGGGTACGGATCGGTCCCGCCATTCGCCGTCATCGGATGGGGTTTTTGTACTGCGGACTGTTGCGACTCGGCGACGGCAGGTGTAAGCAACAACGCACCCGCCGTGAAGGCGCTGGTGCGCAGCATTTGGCGTCGGGTGCAAATCGGGCATGCAGTCATCGCTCGCCTCCCGTGAGAAATAAAGAGTTCACAAGCTAAGATGCCAATAAGGTGGGAACATGTGCAAGACGGTAAAGAGTGGCCTTCGTTCCCTATCCACCAGCCACTAACCACTAACCACTAACCCTAACCGGCGAATCACGATGTACGACTTTCACGTTGAAGCCCGCTTTGCCCAACCGCTTCTTAACCTCTTCGGCGATCAGCACCGAACGGTGCTTGCCGCCCGTGCATCCGAACGCGATCGTCAGGTAACTCTTGCCCTCGCGAATGTAGTGCGGGATCAAATATACCAGCAGCTCCGAGATGCGCCCGATGAACTCCTTGGTCTGCGGGAACGACAGGATGTAGCGCGCCACTTTCGGATCTCGACCGGTAAACGGACGGAACTTCGGAATGAAGTGCGGATTTGGCAGGAAGCGCACATCGAACATCAAGTCGGCGTCCTCCGGTACTCCCTTGCTGAAGCCGAAGCTCACGCACGAGATCAATAAGCTCTGCTTGTGTTCGGTGCTCTGAAAGCGCTCCGTCAGCAGGCTGCGCAGCTCATGCACGTTGAACTTGCTGGTATCGACCACCAAGTCGGCCACTGCCCTAACCGGTTGAAGACGTTTGCGTTCGTCGCGCAACGAAGCTTTCACCGAAGTCGCCCGTCCCAGCGGATGCGGCCGTCGCGTCTCGCTGTAGCGCCTTAGCAACGCATCCTCGTCGGCCTCCAGAAACAGCACCGTCGTCTTCAGCGAGCCACGCAGCGCCTCTAGCAACTGCGGCAGCTTGTCCACCCGCGCGCCTTCCCGGATGTCCACAACCAGGGCCGCCCGCTCAATCTCCGTCGAGTCCCGCACCAGGTCGGCGAAGTTGGCGATCAGGTCGGCCGGTAGGTTGTCCACGGCGTAGAAGCCCATATCCTCAAATGTCTTTAGGGCCGACAGCTTTCCCGCGCCGCTGATGCCCGTAATAATGACCAGTTCACGCTGATCCCGGGGAAGGGCAGGACGCGATTGGTGTGCTTTCGGCGCAGGTTTCTTGCGGACGGATATTGAAACTTCAGATTTCTTTGGGCGCATGGTCCTGGGACTTTCCTGTGGCCAGAGACTATCAGAGTTTCGGAGTTGAGTCAGCAGCGGGGGCGTAGCGCTAGACGTTGATTCTGACAACCTACCCCTGACAACTGACTACTTGCTTTCCGGCTCCGCCATCAGGTTGTGGTTCAGCGCAAACAGTGCCAGCTCCAGCCGGTTGCCCACCCCAAGCTTATTAAAGATGTTGGTGAGGTGCCGCTTCACCGTTTCTTCGCTGATGCCGAACGTCTTGGCGATGTCCTTATTCGTGCAGCCCTCGGTAATCAGGTTCACGACCTCCAGCTCGCGCGCGGTTAACCCGAAAGTCTTGCGCGGCGGCGGGGCGGTCTGCGCTGTAAGGTCGCGCAGCACCTGCACCAGGTTTTGCACCGGATGCCCATCCAGCCAATACTGTCCCTCCATCACCGCGCGAATGCACGCCGTCAGGTGCTCTACGATCGCGTCTTTCAGCACCACGCCGCGCGCGCCCAGTTGCAGCGCCTCCAGCACCTGCCGCTTGTCGATCAAACCGGTCAGCACGACAGTGCGCGTGTGCAGAGAACTCGCCGTCATCTCGCGCAGCGCGTCCATGCCGGCGACGTTGGGCATCGCCAGATCTAGCAGCAGCACATCCGGACACAGTCTGCGCGCCATCTCAAGCGCTTCCACTCCATCACGCGCCTCTCCCACCACCTGAATGACCGGATCCACCAGCAGCATATTGCGCAGGCCAACGCGCACCACGGGATGGTCGTCAGCAATCAGTACGCGAATTGAAGTTGCAGCCACTTTATTTTCTCGATTGTCGGAAACAAACTGCTTACGCTGCCGTCTCGTCTGCCGGAAGCACGCTGCTTCCCAGGCGTTCCGACAGCTCTGCCTGGGTCGTTCTAACCGCCATGTCTATTCTTTCCAGCAAGGCATCGAAGTTGCCCGCATCTCCGGCTATCGCAGCTTCCTCCAACGCTGCCGCGCCGTGCGCCACGTCCGAAGCGCCCAGTACCAGGCTGCCGCTTCTCAGATAGTGGGCCTTGGCCCTTACGTTCTCGATGTGACGGGTTTGTACGTTCTCCCGCAGCAGGCGCAGTGATTGGTGGGCGTCAGCCAGGTAGTCCCGGTAAAGCGCGGTGAAGCCTGCAGGATCGGCCGCCATCGCGTGGCGGAGCTGCTCATAGACCGCTTCTGCTAGATGTGTCTCCCTCATAAGGCACTGGGCGTTGCCTTTCCTGAGACTCGAACACCTTAGGAAATCACTCCCCGCCGCTTACGTCAAGGCCGCCCGGCATTCTCCGGCGTTACCGCCGCCATTTGGTGCGTTCCTCCGCGCCCGCGCGGTCGTGCCGCCTCGTCCTCATCGGAGTATGATGTAGCGGTGCTGCGGCGCCAGGTTGCGCTGTGCCGCTGCCGGATACCGCTATGACCGACGACCTCTCCAGCCTGAAAGACGATATGGTGGCCTTCATTCTGGGTCACGGCATGAGCCGTTTCCAGGGCTACGTCACCGAAGACGTCCACAGTGTGATGTGGGACCCTCGCGACAATCCCGAGAGCTGGAAGGATTTTGTTGAGCTGGCCAAGAAAGCCGGCTGCGCTTTCCTTTCCATGGATGAAGAAGTTCTCCAGCGCGACGAACTGGATTACCTCGTCCAACGTTTGCAGCAGACCTCGTTCCCCAGTGACGACGACATTGAGGAGGCCCGCTGGCTGCGCAGCTTCGTCGGCAAGACCGGCTTCCTGCAGCTCGGTTGGCCGCACCAGGGCATCATGTTCCTCTACGAGGTCTCCACCGAGTGGTACGAGCGCTATCAGCGCCTGCTCGACCTTGTCGAAGACTTCGGCACCATGGCCATTGACGGCCCAGATCAGGACGAAGAACACTAAACGTGCGCTGGCGTCTCCGCGACTCACAACTCCAGGACATCGAACGCCTCACCCGCGAGGCCTCACTTGCCCCTGTTATCGCCCGTCTTCTCGCAGCTCGCGGGATCACCACCCCGGAGCAAGCCCAGGAGTTTCTCTCCCCGTCGCTGGCCTACCTGCACTCTCCCTATCTGATGTCCGGATTGCGCGCCGCCGTGGATCGCCTTCGCGCCGCCATCGAGCGCGGCGAGGCCGTCTTTATTTATGGCGACTATGACGTCGACGGCACCACTGCCATCGTCATCCTCAAGACCGTGCTCGAACTCTGCGGCGGCAAAGTCGAGTACCACGTTCCCCACCGCATCCGCGAAGGCTACGGCATGCGTGAGGAGATCATCGAGCAGGCCGCCGCCGCCGGCATCCGCCTCATTATTAGCGTGGACACCGGTATCCGCGCCTTCGCCGCCGCTGAAGCCGCCGCCCACTGCGGTGTGGACCTCATCGTTACCGACCATCACCTGCCCCACGCCGATGGCGTACCTAACGCGCTCGCCGTAGTGAATCCCAATCAAGCCGGCTGCGAGTATCCCTGCAAGTCGCTCTGCGGAGCCGGCGTCGCCTTCAAGATCGCCCAGGCTCTTCTCGAATCGACTGGCCGCGAGCGCCTTCTGCCATCATTCCTCAAGATGGTCGCCATCGCCACCATTGCGGACTCCGTTCCCCTCATCGGCGAGAACCGCGTCTTCGCCAAGCTTGGGCTCCAAGGCCTTCGCGATCCCCGCAATCCCGGCCTGCGCGCCCTGCTGGCGGTCTGTCAGCTCGACGGCTCCCGCCCACTGAGCGCCGGCGACATCGCGTTTCGTGTCGCCCCCCGCCTGAATGCCGCCGGACGCATGGACCTCGCCGAGCGTGTCATCGATCTCTTCACCGAAAAAGACGACACCCGCGCCGCCGAGATGGCGATGAAGCTCAGCGAACTCAATGGCGACCGCCAGCTTGCCGAGCAGAAAATTCTCGAAGCCATCTACCGCCAGATAGACTCCGCCCCCGAGTGGAGAGACGCCTACTCTCTCGTCGTCGCCGGCGAAGGCTGGCATCGCGGCGTCATCGGCATCTGCGCCACCCGTGTGGTCGAACGCTACCACCGGCCCGCGCTGGTCTTCTCCTGCGAGAACGGCGAAGCCCACGGCTCCGGCCGCTCCATCGAGGCCTTCCATTTGCTCGACGCGCTGGAGTCCTGCCGCGAACTCTTCACTCGCTACGGAGGCCACTCCCACGCTGTCGGCTGCGCGTTGCCCGTTGAACGCCTCCCCGAGCTGCGCTCCCGTCTGGAAGCCTATGCACGCCAGCACCTCACGCCGGAGGACTTTGTTCCTGTGCTGGACTACGACTGCGAGATTGACCTCGACGACGTTAACCAGTCCTTCTGGGAGTCGCTGGTCAAGCTTGAACCCTTCGGCGCCGGCAATCCCAAGCCCACCTTCGTCTGTCGCGGCCTGAAGCTGTTGCAGCCGCCGCGCATCATGAAGGAAACCCACCTCAAGCTCCGCGTCAGCAACGGCCAAGGCGGACGCCCTCAGGACGTCGTCGGCTGGCGCATGGCCGAGAAGGCGGCCCAGCAGTCTCTCGTCGTCGGAGACCGCCTCGACCTCGCTTTCACCGTCGACTACAACACACACCCCGATTTCGGTGGCGTACAGCTCACCCTCGCCGACTTTACCCGCTCTGAATAGTTCGCCGCCTCGCTCGACAAAGCACTAACGATTCCTGCAACTCGCTGCCAGCTACCAGTTACCAATGTCTACCGACTATCCACTAGCCAATCGTCGTTGAAAACCGTCCACCTTTACATCACAGGGAGGAGGCGATACTATTCGCCCGATGAAGGTCGCCGTCCACCCAGTCTGTCCGAGTTGTGGCAACCCCCTGTTGCCTGACGGCCAGTTCTGCCTTTTCTGCGGCGATGTGCTTCAGGGCCCCCCAGCCACGGCCTCGTCTTCTGTCCTGCCGCATACCGAGTCCATCGCGGTTGTTCTCCAGCCTCGTCCTCTTGAGTATGCCGGGTTTTGGCTGCGCGTCTGGGCCGGTTCGATTGACGTCGCCCTGGAGGCTCTCGTCGCCTTGCTGGTGATTGCCATTATGGATGTCACCATGCGGATCATCAGTCCCCGATTCGGCTTGAGTCCGATAACTGCGCGCTACGTCACTGGAATCGCTTTCATCATTGTTCTGGCCATTGGCGCCTGGCTCTACTGTGCCTTTGCCGAAAGCTCCTCCTGGCGCGCCACCGTCGGCAAGCGCATCGTCGGACTTCAAGTCGTCACCTCCTCCGGCGGCCAACTCTCCTTCGGCCAGGCCACGGTGCGCCATTTTATGAAGTTCCTTTCGCTCTTCACTGCCGCAGTCGGCTTCATGATGGCTGGATGGACCAAACGCCGACAGGCGCTGCATGACATGCCTTCGGATTCCATCGTCGTCCGCGTCGCCGAGCCCAGCCTCTCCCTCTTCGGCATCCACGCTTAGCACTCGTTTGTCCCCCCCGAAACCTCAGCGTAATATCGAATCCAGACGGCTAGCGTGGACCGAACGCGCTTGGAGCACGCCTGCGGGCGTGCACACGGTGTGTCGGCGACGAAGCAGCTTTAGCCGCTGAAGAAACGCTTCCGCAGTTCCTGTTAAACCTGAAACGGTCATAAATGCTCCAATCCGTCGCACAGATGCGCAAGTGGCTGGTATGGTTGGCGGTCGCCCTCGTCGGCGTCGTTACCATCTCCTACTACGTTGCCAAGTCCCGGGTGAGGCCCCAATTCCACAGCCTTCCCCAATCTTTGGGCGTAGACATCCAGCAGACCAGCGAGGGTTTCTCGCTCTCCAAATCCGAGGGCGGGCGAACCATTTACACCATTCGTGCCTCCAATGCCGTGCAGTTCAAGAAGGGAGGCAAGGCCGACCTCAAGAACGTCCACATCGTGGTTTATGGCAAGGCGCATGACCGCTACGACCAGATTTATGGCAAGGAGTTCACCTACGATCCCGAGAGCGGCGATGTCGCGGGACTCGGCGAGGTACACATCGATCTCCAAGGCTATGCTGAAGGACCTTCCCAGCCCGATCAGGCTCCGCCCGAAGAACTGAAGAACCCCGTTCACGTCGTTACCAGTTCCCTCACCTTCAACCAGAAGACCGGCAAGGCCCACACTGACGATACGGTGGAATTTCGCACCTTGCAGGCATCCGGCACTGCCAAAGGTGCCGACTACGATTCGCAGACCAATCAGCTCCAGCTCAAGTCCGATGTTCACATCGTGACTACCGGTGACAACGCCGCCGACATTGTCGGCTCCGGCGGCACCATTCAAAACGACCCGCGTCAGGCCGTGCTTTTTGACGCCGCCATCTACCAGACCGACCGCACCCTTACCACCGACAAGCTCACCATGTTCTTCGAGCCCGACAACTCCATCCAGCACGCTCAGGCTGAGGGCAACGTCAACATCGAAGTGCGCGGCCCTACCATCGTCGATATCGCCGGTCCGCGCGGCGACCTGAACATGGGGCCGGATAACGCCGTCCAGCAGGCCATCGTCTCCGGTGGCGCGAAGTACACCACCCGTGGCGACAACCTCAGTCACGGCTCGGCCGATACCTTCATCCTCGATTTCGAGGCCGACAACCAGCCCAAATACTTCCACATGGTGAAGAACGCCCGGATGCGCCAGGAACCCCAGGCGGGCAAGTCCGGCTCGCCCGGTCAGCCCATGGAAATCGCCGCCGACCAGCTCAATTTCGTGCTCGAGAACGGCAACGAGTTAAAGACAGGCGATACCGTTGGCCAGGCCCAGATCACCATTTTCCCCACTCCCCCCGCGCCCAAGTCGGCCAAGGTAAACCCGAAATCCGCGCAGGATTTCAGCTCTGCCAGCTCCACCACCGTTGCCACCGCCGGCAAGTTCCACGCGACGTTTGGTTTGGATAACCGCATGCAAGCCCTGCACGGCTCTCCCGATGCCCACATCGTCTCCTCCACTCCCGGCGAGCCCGACAAGACCAGCACCTCGCAAAATCTCGACATCTCTTTCGCCCCCGACGGCGGCGCAGAGAAGGTGGTGCAAACCGGCAATTTTGAGTATCACGAGCCTTCCGGCAAACCCGACACTGGGGGTCGATCGATCTTCGCCGAAAAAGCCACCTACACTCCCGCCGACCAGGTCCTCGTGCTCAGCGGCTCGCCGCGTGCCATCGACGGTGGCATGACCACCACCGCCGACGTCCTCCGCCTCAACCGGCAGTCTGGCGAGGCCTTTGCCGATGGCAATGTCAAAACCACCTACAGCGACCTCAAATCCCAGTCCAACGGCGCTTTGCTCGCCGCTTCCGATCCCATTCACGTGACCGCTCTCCACATGACGTCGAAGCAGCAGCCCGGTGTAGCTCATTACACCGGTAACGTTCGTCTCTGGCAGGGAGCCAACGTGTTGCGCGCTCCCATCATCGACTTCGATCAGCAGAACCGCACCATCGTCGCCCATGCTGACACGGCCCAGTCCGTCTCCAGCCTCTTCGTGCAACAGTCCGCCGATGGCAAGCTCACGCCCGTCGATGTCACCGCCGACAGAATGACCTATGTTGATTCCGAGCGCCGCGCCCGTTACACAGGCAACGTATTAGCCAAGAGTCCCACCAGCACCATCAGCGGTCGCCAAATCGACATTTATCTCAAGCAGGCCGAATCGCCTTCGCCAGGCACAACCTCAGCCCAGGCCAAGTCCCTGATTCCCGGCTCGGAAGGTCCCAGCCGCATTGATCACATGATCGTTATCGGCAACGTCGTTGCCACCGAACCGAGCCGTCGTGCCGTCGGTGACCGCCTCCTTTACACCGCCGACGACGGCAAGTATTTCCTAACCGGCAGAAACGCTAGCATTTTTGATGCCGAACACGGTCAGGTGTGGGGCGATTCGTTGACTTTCTATAGTCACGATGATAGGGTGCTGGTGGAAAGTAAGGCTCCGTTGCCTACCGTCACGAAAGCTCGTATCACGAAGTAAATGCAGACTTTATCGGCTGACGAGATCGGAAAAAGTTACCGCGGGCGTAGAGTCGTCAACGGCGTCAGTTTGCACGTAAAACAAGGTGAAGTGGTCGGCCTGCTCGGCCCCAACGGCGCTGGTAAAACTACCAGCTTTTACATCATTGTCGGTCTTATACCCACCGACACTGGCCGAGTGGTAATCAACGACCAGGACATTACCGATGTTCCTATGTACCTTCGCGCGCGGAACTTCGGTATCAGCTACCTGCCGCAGGAGCCGTCCATCTTCCGCAAGCTGACGGTGGAAGACAACATCCTGGCCGTGCTCGAGGCTCAGCCGATCTCCTGGCACGAGCGTCGCGAACGTCAGGAGCGCCTGATCGACCAGCTCAGTCTGGGCGTTATCCGCAAGAACATGGGTTACGCCCTGTCGGGAGGCGAACGGCGTCGCGTCGAGATCGCGCGTTGCCTCTGCATCTCGCCGTCGTTCATTTTGCTCGACGAGCCGTTCTCTGGGATTGATCCCATCGCGGTGCTGGAGCTGCAGCGGATCATCGCCGAGCTGAAAGCGAGTGGTATTGGAGTGCTGGTTACCGATCACAATGTGCGAGAGACGCTTTCGGTTACCGATCGCGCCTACATCATTAACGAAGGAAGAATTTTCCGCGCTGGCACACCCGAGCAGCTCGGCAACGATCCGGACGTCAAGCGCGTATATCTCGGCGAGAGCTTCTCGCTGATTTAGATTTTTAATAGGGCACGGCTTCATCCGCGCCGCGAGCCGCTCTTTTTATGTCTCCGCCGCGGGCTTTAGTCCGCCCGCCCGAATTTAGGTTTAGAATTTTCGCAGGAGGAGCAGGGCCCTAGGGGTTTCCGCAGTCATGGTTTTATTGCAGCCCAAATTGAGTATCCGCCTCTCGCAGAAGCAGATTCTGACGCCTGGGCTGGTGCAGATGGTCAGCGTTCTGGCTCTCAATAAGCTGGAGCTGGCCGACATGATCAACGCCGAACTCACCGAAAATCCTGTCCTCGAAGAGCTCGAAAATATCGTCCCCCTCCTCGACGATGTCTCCGCCCGCGAAGAGCAGAAGGAGCGCGACAGCTCCGCCGCCGTCCTCGAGGAACCCCCCAAGACCGCTGAAGAAAAGGACCCCTTCGAGGAGATCGATTTCGGATCCTTCTTCCGCGACTACCTTGACCCCGGCATGCGCACCTCCATCGAAATGGAGGACAGCGAAAAGCCTTCGTTCGAAAACTTCCTGTCAAAGCCGACCACCCTGTCCGACCACCTGCTCTGGCAGCTCGGCTCACTCCATGTGAACGACGACGTGTACCGTGCCGCCGAACTTGTCATCGGAAACCTCAACGACGACGGCTACCTCATCGCCACCGAGAACGAGCTCCTGGGACTGATGGGCTACGACCAGAGTGTCCTCGACGCTCATTCGCACCCGGCAGAGCTCGCTCCCATGCCGCCTGATTCTTCCGCCGTGGTTGCGGACGTAGCCGCGTCCGCTGCCGGAACCGCTCCGCCCTCGGCCGGCCCCATCGCCGATGCCGCGGCCTCCATGACCCCGCGTCCCTCGCTGGTGCCGCCGCGCACCGAGCCGTCCCGGGTGCCCTTCAGCCGCGACGCCCTGCGCGAGGCCATCGACCTCGTCCGTCAGCTCGACCCCATTGGCGTCGGCGCTCGCGACCTGCGCGAGTGTCTGCTGGCCCAGCTCAACCACCTCAAGACCATCGAGCGCAAGAATGGCAACGGCAATCATCTCGCCGAGCAGGAAGCCATCGACGACGCCATCGTCATGGTGGACCAGCACCTCCACGCCCTGCAGAACAAGAACTACAAGGAAATCGCCAAGGCCATGGGACGCCCGCTCGAAGCCGTGACGTGTGCGCTGGATTTCATCCGCACCCTCGATCCCCGGCCCGGCCTGCGCTACAACAAGGCCGAGACTCGCCTCATCGAGCCTGACGTCGCTTTCGTCAAGCATGGCGACAGCTACATCGTCGTCATGAACGACGAACAGGTCCCGCAATTGCGCCTCAACCCAGCCTATCGTCGCCTGCTGCATCGCGACGCCGCCGAAAAAGACGTGCGCAACTACGTCAAGGAGCGCTACAAGTCGGCCATCCAGCTCATCAAGAACATCGAGCAGCGCAAGCAGACCATCCAGCGCGTGTGCTACGTCATTCTCGCCCGCCAACGTGAATTCCTCGATCTCGGCATCGACCATCTCAAGCCCATGATGATCAAGGAAGTGGCCGAGGAGATTGGCGTGCATCCCTCGACCGTCAGCCGCGCCGTGGCCAACAAGTACGCGCACACTCCGCAAGGCGTCTTCGAACTCCGTTACTTCTTCACCGAGAGCGTCAACGGCCCCGAGGGCGGCGGCACTTCGCTGCTCATCCTCAAGCGCCGCGTGAAGAAGCTCATCGAGGAAGAAGATCCCGCCCACCCGTTGACCGACGAGCAGATCACCCTCATCCTCCAGAGGCAAGGCATCCAGGTCACTCGCCGCACGGTTGCGAAGTACAGGGAAGACATGCGCATTCCCAGCACCCACCAGCGCAGGGTAAAGGATTAGCTGTATCCGGCGACCACCGGTTCGGCGCGCCTTTTTTGCTACGCGCCGATGGCGTCCAGTTGGGAAGCCGGCGAGGTGAAATGCACCGCGGCCCAAACATCATCAACCAATCGGGCCGTGGTCGGAAGGGAGCTCAATGAACGTAGAGTACCTGGCACGTCAGTATGAAATCACTCCCGCCGTTCGTGACGAGGTCGAGGACGGCCTCGGCAAGCTCGCCAAGATTTTGGGCGAGAACATCAAATCGAAGGTCATCCTGACCAACGAGAAGCACCGCTTCATTGCCGAAATCACGGTCAAGCGGCGCCGCGGCCAAATCGTCGGCCTGGCTGAGTCCACCGACATGGTTGTGGCGATCGGCCAGGCCCTTGAGCACATTGAGACACAGGCGCTCAAGAGCAACGGCCGCCGCCGCGCCACCACCCGCAAGGCCAAGGACAAGAGCTGGAAGGCCCCGGTCGAAGCCGAGCCCGAGGTGCAGATCGCGGTCGGCGCCAACGCCGCCACTGCGGTACCGGTCATGGTGCACAAGTTTCCTTCCATCGCCCGCACCACCGAGGCGCACCTGGTCAAGTCGTCCGACTCCATCGCCATGCGTCCCATGACCATCGAAGAGGCGGTGAAGGAGTGCGAGTTCCGCGACCGCGAGGTCTTCGTGTTCCGCGACGGCAAGGGCCGCGTCAAAGTCCTCCACCGTCGCAAAGACGGCAAAATCGAGCTCATCGAAGTGCCGTAGCGCTTAGACGCAGTTGAACTTCAGCCAAGGGACGCCGAAAGGTGTCCCTTCCATATTGGGAAAATCATGTTGTGACACGAATACCCCCCTCCCCCCTATCTGTAAATTCCTCGTTTTCAGGGAGATGCACGGATTCCCGTGCAAATTCGTGCAGGCAAACGAGTTATAGGTAAAATATTGAATTGTAAGGGGTTGCATGGCTACTCCCTGGACGGTTTTGGGCGCCGGAGAGGGATGGCGGCCTGCTGGAGGTCGAATAGGATGCGGCCGGCACGTTGGTTGGAGATGGATTGGCCGGCGATGGCGGTCATAACCTCCAAGAGCGCGAGCTGGATGTCGGCGAGAGATTTCATGCGGGGGAGGCGGGGGCCGAGGACGTCGGCGCGGCGGATGGCGCTGCCGATGTGTTGGAGGCGCTGCTGATCGCGATGGTGGAAGTAACAGAGTTTCTTGTTCTTGAGAGCGGGGGAGCTGCAGGGGGTGCCGTCAGGCTTGGGGAAGTTGCAGATGCGGAAGGGCATGGGTGCCTCCTAAAAACGGGCTAACGCTCTTCGCTAATCGCTATTTGCTTTTCGCGAAGAACCAGTTGACGCACGCTGCGGGTATTCCCGAAGCAAGGTGGAGCAAAGTTCAGTTCAGGGTAACCTCAACTTGGTTACCATGCTCCACTTGAGTTTGGGGTGTCAAGAGGAAAGTGGGGAAATTGTGAGAGGAGTTCCCGATTTGGGAAGGACGCCGCTCCGCAGCTTGGGACTGAGTGGACAGTGCCTGGTAGTCAGTGAAGGTCAAAAGACCCAGCCGGCCAAAATCAGGCCGGATCGGGCACCCGCCTCAAGATGGTTTGTTGTTTGGAGATTCGCCGGGTGGGCTACCAGCCGGTTCCCAGCAGTTGAGCCGCGAGCCACTTGTCCGGAGAGGCGACTATTCGGCCGAGCGGCGAGCAGCCTGTTCTAACCAAGCCTTCGCCGCCAGCCTCAGCTGTATCTCGTGCATGACGATCGTCAAAACTCCAAATTCCTATTTCGCCTGCACTAGCCCCGCAATAACAGCAGCAACTTTATCGAGTATCTGGTTCCAGCCCTCCACTTGACCGCTATTTTTCGCGCTCTCCATGGGTTCATTTCCAATGAAGGTGAGTTTCGTCTGGCCGTTTCCGAGATCCTCAAAGATGGTCACGTCGTACGCACCATCTATGGCCTCATGTTCTATTCCTAATTGCGCGGGCTCAACCTTGTTTCCCTTCGAGTCGGAGAAGTACATGGAGGAAACGATCTTTTCGTAGGGAACAATCTCGTGGTATTCACCCGCATTCCAGAACTCCTGCCCATCCGGCGTCTTCATGCAGCAGAGAAATTTTCCTCCAACGCGAAAATCCATCTGACAAACTGGCGCAGTAAAGCCTTTCGGTCCCCACCACTGCATCACGTACTTCGGGTCTGTCCACGCTTTCCAAACCAATTCTCGCGGGGCATCAAAAATTCTGGTAATAACCATTCGCTCAATTTCGCTAACCGAGTTTTTTGTCATCTCTGACCTCCTGTTTCTTCATTCGATTTACAACTGCGTCCAGTTTGTCGAAACTCTCTTCCCAGAAGCTGCGATAGCTGATCGCCCAGTCGCTGACTGTTTTAATCGCCTCGGGCCTAAGCGTGCACACACTCTCTCGTCCACGCTTCGTCTTGATTACAATCCGCGCCCGCACCAGGTAGGCGATATGTTTTGAAATCATCTGCTGCGAGAGTGCAAACGGTTCCGTCAATCCATGCACAGAGGCAGGCCCATGCGAGAGTCGCTGGATCATTGCTCGCCGGGTTGGATCAGACAAAGCCGCAAATGTGGTACTCAATTTATCCACAACCATATGGTAGTGGATGTTCGGCCGATGTCAAGTGTGAATTTTGCGATCTCTGATTGCTAATCCCAGATCTCAGAACCGTGACACGTGCGCTAATTTACATGCCCCCATGAGCCGCGTATCGCAACTGGGTGCATGGTCTTAAAATTGGCTTCCTCTAGCAATCACGCATTAACCTGACGATGGCAGTGCGCACCACAACCTGGGCAGGAGCGCGAGCCGTCACGGTTGAGGCGCTGGCATCAGGGCGGAGGAATGCTGATTGGCTGTTCTCGATGTACCACCGGCTTGTTGGGCAAGTGATCGTTGCAAGTTGACTCGCTACAGCGATCGCGACGAGTGGTAAATCGCCAACTCACTCGCGAAGGCGGAATAGATACTTAGAAATCGGCATTGCAACAGTTTTCCGACATCTCAGCAGTCCTCCGGTCGGATGACCGGAAACTGGGCCACTACCCATTCCGCCGATCCACAGGGCGGTGTGCAGCCGAACAGTTTTCCACGCATATTTGGTCCGCGATGACAGGTTTTCCACAAATATCTAGCGGGCTACTGAAAGACCTCTGATGGGCGCGAACGGTGTCCCGCTTCGGTCAGCGAGTGAGAGGGGAGCGAGTTCGGTTCAGCGTATTTTTCCTAGCTGCTGGTCCTTTTGCATGCTGCAGACACACTTCTGCCCTGACTTACGCCGCCTGTATTGACAGGTTGCGCAGGCGCACCAGGTTATACGCGGCACAGGCGAAGGTGAACACCCAATCCACTTTGAACAAGCCGCGATGTCGTACCTTCCGCAGCAGGGCAATGGTCTTGAGCCAGCAGAAACATTCTTCGATTCGCTTTCTGTGTCTGGTGCAGCAGCCGGCATGTCGCGTCGTCCGCCGGTCGATGCCGCTGCCGCCGCGCCGACCGTCATTCTCTGCGACATGCGGTGTGACCTGCATGTGGCGGCACTCGGAGATGAAGTCGGTCGTGTCAAAGCCTGTGTCGCCGGTCGGTGGTGGAAGAGGGGTCGAGCGGTAGGTTGGCTAGCCGAAGTCCGCGTGCCGCAGAAGCACGCGGACCGTTCGGCGGGCTCAGGACAGGCTCTGGGGCGCCAAGGTTGGCGGTTGCTACGGCAGCGTGAAGTCGAAGTTCGCCGGCTCGCTCCCGTTTACGGTGACGTGAACCTCGTACTTTCCCGGAGCCAGCTTCACGTTGTTGCCGAAGTGAGTGGTCTCGGGACCCTTGCCGGCCACGTGCATACGCGCGACGGGGAGGTTCATCCACTTCGCCGTTTTGGAGGAACTTTCGCGATACTTGATGGAAACCTCGGCCTTCTCGACTGGCTTGTCGTTTTCCTTGAGAAAGACGACGAGGTGATGGTTGGGTTGGCCCGGCCCACCGAGTTCATCGGCCGCAGCGCCTCCATCGCGCACCATTTCTGCCTTTGGGCCGGAGAAGGCTTCGGCCGGCAAAACTTTGAGGGTGACAGAGTAATTGCCCGCCATGGCTGTCTTACTAATCTCCTGAGCCTGGGCGGAACGGGGTGGACATAGAATGCCGAGCGCTAAGACAAACGCTACGACGGCTAAGAGAGAGGTTCGCATTGGCTGTCTCATGGCGGCTTTCAGCATAAGCTCACGGTCGAGCGCGGTCAAAGGACTCGGCAGGAGGCGCAGATAGACGGCGCTGCCGCCGGGCCGCTATGGCGAGGCGCCGGATGGAGCTGACGGCTTCGCAGTCGTGTCGGCGGGGGGAGCAGTTGCGGGCAGCGCTTCCTTCTGCGGAGGCAGTGGGTAGTAGCCGTGCTTGGCGGTGACCAGCAGGCCGGGGCGTTTCACGCGGACTTCGATGTCACGATACGAACTCGATGCCCGCTGCGGCGTGGTGTAGCCCAGGGTGTACTGGTTGCGGGCCTGCGAGGTGATGGCCTGGTAGGCGCTCTCAATCGCCTCGCGCGAGTAGGAGTCGATGAGGTCTCCGCCAGTGGCGTTGGCGTACTTGGGAAGAATGTCGGTGTAGCCCTGTCCGGGGATGTGGAGTTTGTCGAGCTTGTTCATGCCGGGGATGGCCGAACCCTCGACGCCCACGGCGTAAATGGCGACGTTGTTGGTGAGAAGAACTTTCAGGACCTGGGCATAGCTGGCGCGGCTGCCGTATTCATAGCCGCTGCTGATGACGAAGATGATCTTGCGGGTGCTGCGCGGCTGGTGGGCCAGCTCGGTGGCGGCGGTCAGGATGGCGTCGTTGAGCACGTGCGACTCGCGGGTGCCGGCCTGGTTGGTGAGCGGAAGTTGTCCGGGATCGACCGGCTTGCCGTTGGTGGTGGGGCCGGAGCCAAAAGGCCCGCCGACAACGGGCGAGCCGGGATTCTGTCCCTGCAAATCGCGGATGCGTTGCAGCGCCAATTGCAGCCGCCGGGTGTCGCCGAAGTCCGCCTGCTTGTGCACGGTGTTGCCATAGGTGAAGACCGCGACCTTGTCGAAGGGGCCGAAGGAGCCGTCGAGCGCGGAATAGGTCGAGGCCACCTTCTTCAGCGTGGTTTCGGAGATGCCGAGATCGATGATAACCGCTGCCGAGAGCGGGAAGGCGTCGCTGGTGAAGTACGTGATCGCCTGCTTCACGCTGTCTTCGTAGATGCTGAAGTCCTGCGCCAGCAGGCCGTCGACCATTCTTCCGTCTTTGTCCTTGACAGTGACTGGCACGCTGATGAAGTTGACGTTGACTTCCAGTTTGAAGAGCTCGTCGTAAGCGTTGCCCGGGCCGCCGGAGGCCTGCCCGGCGGGCACGGTCTTGATGCCCTGCGATCCGGGGGGCGGGGCCTGCGGATTGCTCCCGCTGGGCGGGGTATTTGCGTCCTGACGAGTCTTCCCGGTGCCCGGCGGGTTAGTCTTGGAAGTGCCAGAAGAGTCGTCGTCCATGCCCGGGACTGGGGCGGTGACGTCGGGCAAGGGCTCAGGAGCCGGCGGAGGGGCGTTTTTCTGCGGGCTCGGAGCATCCGGCAAAGGCTGCTGTGCAAGCGCAAACGGGGCGGACAAACACACTGCCGCCAGCAAGAAAACCCAAGTAGCGCAGGCACGCTTCAGCATGATCGGTGGCTGGTCTCCAAAAAGCCGGAACTCAGCCTAAGTATAACCGCAAGCGCCGAGTCGCGACATCCCGCCTGGTGTTACAGCCAGTGGGATTGCAATACAATGACAGTATCCGGAAAGAAGAAGGTATTTCGTTGATCCGTCTCCGTAACTTTTTATTCGTTGTGATGTTGCTATTGCCGGCGGCGTCGCTGATGGCGCAATTCACCGTGCATGACCAGGAACCGCCCCAGTCCACGGTGCCTCGACAAAAGACGCAGGAGCCGGAGGCCGAGGCGTCGGGCGAGGTTTTTAAGGCCCAGGTGAACGTCGTCAACATCTTCTTTAACGTGAAAGACAAGCATGGACTGCTGATTCCGGGCCTGCAGAAAGACGACTTCGAGGTCTTTGAAGACGGCAAGCCGCAAACCATCAAGTACTTTGCCGGGGAATCGGACCAGCCCCTGACGCTGGGGCTGCTGATCGATACCAGTCCCAGCCAGACGCGCGTGCTGACCATCGAGCAGGAGTCGTGCGTGGAGTTCCTGCGCAGTGTGCTGCGGCCCAAGGACCTGGCTTTCCTGATCAACTTCGACTCTGACATCGACCTCGACCAGGACTACACCAACAATGTCGCGTCGTTGAAGCGCTCGCTCGACAAGTTACAGATCGGCGGCGGCTCGGCCGGCGGCGGACCGGTGGGCTTGGGCGGCGGTCCGGTGCCGACGGCGCGTCCGCGCAGCACCGCGCTATATGACGCGATTTATCTGGCCTCCGACGAGAAGCTGAAGAACGAGGTTGGGCGCAAAGCCATGATCGTCTTCACCGATGGGGAAGACGAAGGCAGCCAGCTCAAAATTCGCGACGCCATCGAAGCCGCGCAGAAGTCCGACACCATGTGCTACGTCATCCTGATCGCAGACCGTGGAGGCTGGTATCAAGGCTTCGGTCTGGGCGACATGAAGAAGCTGGCCGAGGAAACCGGCGGGCGCGTGATCGAAGTCGGCAACAACCAGCAGAAACTTCGGGCGGCATTCGAGCAGATCCAGCAGGAACTCCGCAGCCAGTACAACGTGGGCTACACCCCCACCAACCGCAAGCTCGACGGATCGTATCGCAAGATCCAGATCAAGACGAAGAACGGCGACTATAAGGTTCAGGCGCGCCAGGGCTATTACGCTCGCGCCGGAGAATAGAGCGGTTCGTCACCAGGTCGTAAACGGCTTCGCCACCAGGTTTGCGTTGAAGTAGCGGGGATCGCCCGTCACTTCTTCGCCCAGCCAATCTGGCTTCGGGTAGCTCTGGTGCTCATCCTTGAGTTCGACCTCGGCCACGATAAGTCCGCGATTGTCGCCCTCGAACTCATCGATCTCCCAGACGATGTCGTCCTGAGGAAGGCGATAGCGGGTCTTCTCGACGATCGGGCGCTCGCAGAGTTTGTCGAGCATCTCGTTAGCGTCGGCAAGCGGAATCTCGTATTCGTACTCCGAACGGCTGGCGCCGACGGTAATGCCCTTGATGGTGAGGAAGCCCTGGTCTCCGGCAACACGCGCGCGAACGGTACGTTCCTTGACGGTACTCAGATAACCCTGCCGGTAGCGCTTGCCGTGCGCCTGGGCGCGCCAGGAATCGCCCTTCACCAGGAACTTGCGCTCAATCTCTTTGCCCATGATGTCTTCTCTCCAAGACGCTTATGCCCAGCCCAGAATGCGGCGGATTTCGCGAATGTAGCTGACGTTTGGTTCGTGAATGCCGAGCTTGGCCACCAACTCCAGCACGGCATCGGCATCGGTGGATTCCACGGCGACGGTATCTCGCGGCGCATCGTTGATCGTGATCTGCGAGTACTCGGCGGCGCACGCTCCGATGGTGAACTGATAGCGCGTCTTGGTGACCTCAACCACCGCGATTTTCGGTTCCGGACGCACCACTGAATTCAGAAACTCGTCAAAGGTATAAGCCGATTTGACCAGCGTGGGAGCCATCACCTGAAGGCTAGGGAAAACTTGACTGGCGATGTCGAGCTGGCTCAAGGGGAAGCCGGCTTTTAGAATGGGCTTCCACTGTTCGAGGCCGCGGTCTTCAGCGACCAATACCTTGATGTCCATCAGTTCGGCGCGGATCTTGGCGTTGCAGCGTTCGGTGACCTTGGAGATGAGGTAGGTTTCCGCGCTCTTCGCCTCGCGCGCCCGGCCCAGTGCTTCCAACTTGGCGCGCAGTGGCGCGAGAGACTCGGCCCAGATACGAAATTCGTAACGAGGCTTGATTTCCGGCATGGCATTCCTCTCACTGCTTTTAACCACCGGCCAGTATAAGCCTGCGGCAAAGAATCGCGGTGTGACCCGCACACGCTTGTGCTGTGAAGGGAAAGCTACGGCAAGGGGTCTATGCCCAGTTGCGGGTGCGCTCCAGGAACTCCGTGATCCACGCTGAGCGGATCGCCGCCAGCTTCTGCTCATCGAACTTCTCGGGGTCACCCTTGAACTCATTGAGCTGGGTCACGTAATCGTGCAAGCGTTTCAACTCGACCTTGTCCGGCTCAACCGCAGGATGCGTGTTGGAGAGCGTGATCCCGATTCTGCTGATGTCTTCCCAAGTCAATTCCTGTGCCATGAGCTTCCTCCGGAACGTGTGAGGGATTATAACGCAAGTCGCGACAGGCCGAGTTGGCCCACAACTGCCAATGGCAATTGCGGGCGCCCGGTTTGCTTCGCTATCGGAGAAGTCTGGCTGCGCGCCGCATGCCCGAGACGGCCGACCGCCTGATTGATATCCTCACTGACCGTTTTCTCGCGCAAGCTACCTTTCCGTGTCTGGGCCGTTGGCGAGATGGAGATTTCGGCCCTGGATACCGCAGCTTGGCCATCGGCGAAGTCGTGATTGTGTATTGCGTAGAGAACGAAGGAGTGCATAAACGCTCCAAGTTAACCCGGCGGCGGGGAGCCGAAATGGCTGCCTAATCAGCCAAAAGAAACCTCCACCCTGCTAACTGAAGGCGGGACGGAGTGCCGACTAAATAGGATTCGGAAATTTTGGGGGCGGAGTGGAACACCAGCCGGGATTACTTGGCCGTGCGATTGAGCATTGCACGGAGTTTGGCCTGGTGCTGCTTGAGTCCGTCTTCGGCAGTCTTGCGGGCCAGCGCCTTGAGAGTGTCGGTAGCCTCCTGGTCAGTTCGGTCCAGCCCGATCGCCTTCTGCTGGTCCTGGGATGGGTTGGCATCGAGACGGATGTAATTCTGGCCAAGGAAATTCGCAGTGAGGCTGATCGAGAGCTTCTCCTGCGCTGCCAGAGTGAGATCCACCAATCCCTTGCCCCGTAGCAGCCAGCCACGGCGGTTCGCTGCACGCGAGGCTTCTCCGCCCAATTCACCGACTGTCCCAATGCTGAGCATTTGGATTTGCGCCGAAGGTTCGCGCTGCAAAGTATGCATCAAGGCGATGATATCGGGTGCATTGGCAATCAGTCCGCCGTCAACGTAGATATTCTGGTCAATCCGGTGTTCAGGAAAATAAGTGGGAGCGGCGGAAGTTGCGAGGGCGATGTCAAGCAGTGGAGTGGCAGAATCTGCCCCATCGATGCCAAAGAGCTTCGGACCACTGTTGGTAACATCGACACTCGCGATGAGTACTTTCTCCTTCAGATCTTTTAAGGGACGAAGGGAAACGGTGCTGCCGAGAACCGCCTCAATTGTCGCTCGGAGCCCATCTGCACCATACTTGCTGAACAGCATCCCACTACCCAAACGCGGAAACACTGGAACGCCAAGAACCTTAAGAGAACGCGGGAAGATGGCGCTGCCGCTTTTTTCGAACGACTCGCGTAGGGTCTTTGCGGGGATCCCAGCAGCCAATCCAATCGCGAGAATGCCGCCGATCGAAGTGCCCGCGATAAGGTCGAAAACCTTGGAGAGCGACTTGTTCGCATTTTCCTCTTTTTCGAGTTCCTCAAGAAGCGCAGCGGTATAAAGGCCCCGATAACCACCGCCGGAAAGACACAAGATCTGGAAAGGTGGAGGAGCGGGATCCGGGCGCACCTCTGGACCAGTGATTTGGAGATCAGAAGTCATGGGCTTTCGATGGTCAAGCGCTCAATGGACTGGTGATAGGGTTGCTGGGCCTCGACCAGCGTCGCGCCGCGAGCGAGCGCGGTGGCAACGACCATGCGCGACTCGCTGCTCAAGTCGGTCATGGTTCCGTCGGGCAGAGTATATTTTAGCGTCAGGCCCTGCAACTCGGACCAGATTTTAGCCGCATCCTCATCGAACGGTACCACGCCCTGAATGTGGTTGGCAGCGGTCACGATAATGGAAAGCTGCCGCTCATAGTGCTTCCGGGCGGCGATGTTCTCGACCTTCCGGATCGTTTCCAGAACGCGGCCAATGGACACGGTGCTGATTTCGACCGGCTGCAAGGGTATCCCTCGCAGCCAAGTCGTCATTAGGACTTCCCCGGTGACTAAATCGAGCAGAGATTGGGTTGAGAGCAAGTAAATCATACGGCAACTGCCTAGTTTTCGGCGCCCGCTGCAAGCTCTCCCGTATTCAATTCGCCGGCCTCGTCCGGTTGCGACTTGAGTACGAGGTTGTCGTCACGCTTGAAGCCCTCGCTCTGTATAAGTCGCTGCCCCGCAGGTTGAAATCCGGCAGCGTCAAGCGCATCGGCGAAGCTCAAGTTGGCAGATGCCGCCCGGATCAACGCAGCGAGGGACTTGATAGAGACAATGACCGTTTCCTCTCCCGGCCTCCCTTTTATAATCATGATCCGTCCGCGTTTTGCCATACTATTGACCGCACTGAACTTATCCCGAGCGCCCTTGATGGTCAAGGGAGCGTTGCCTGAAGTGTTTTGGAGCAATTCGGAGAGGCGGTTTTCAAGCTCTGGTTCCTGCCGCAAGGATGACAGGGAGCGAACCGCCGATAGAAAGTCGATATCCATAACAAATCTCCTGACTGCAATTCCAAATCAAATATACCGAAGTGGCCACCAAATGTCAATATAGTGGCCACCATTGCTGCCGAGAGGTTAATCGCAGTAAGCTATTACAAATAAAACAGTTATCAATAAAATGAGCTATCGTGTGGGGGGTGCCTGCCGTACTGTGACGCCTCCTGCCCGGCCGCAGGAGGCACACTCGAACACCCAAGCTCTTTCAACTGGTGGTCGCTGACGGAGATTGTCTCGTCCGTCATAAGGTCGATGGCTTTGGCGATTTCGGGAAAGGGATCACGCGGCGGCGGCCGCGATCTGTTGTTTGAGGCCCCGAAGGCGCGCAAGCTCAGTTTCTACGGCAGTACTGCCTGCGTCCACGAGCGCCCGCGCCGTGGTTAGGGCCTGCTCGGCAGAGGTGCTTACCTCGCGAAGCAGTTTGCGCACTTCGAACTCCAGTCGCTGGCGGCTCTCGACTACCCGCTGTTCCACATCGCCCTGGACGCGCGAGGCATTGGTATCCATCAAGAGCTCGAGGAAGTTGTTGGCGGACTTCCGGAAAAAATAGCGTATGCCGAGAATCCCGAGCAGCACGTCCGACACATAGATGAGCGGCGACGCCGGCTGCGCGATGCCGATCATGTCCTGGAAATAAAAGCGGGAGCGGATGCGGAAGCCCTGTTCGGTTTCCAGAGACTTGGGCAAATTGCAGAAGCAATCGGACTGCTCTTCGGCGATCCGCTGCAGTAAACCATTCACCAGATTGACGAAGCGCTGCGTGACCGCACCGTAGAGCTCTTCGGCCTGTGTCTCCTCGTTGTCTAGCCAGGGCATGACGTGGCGGCGCGCGACGCCCTGTGCCAGGGCCAGCATTTCGCGTCGTCGTGCCGGGCCAAACGCCGTTGTGACTCCATTGCATTCGAGCGTGAGTTCGTTTCTCGCCTGCGGCAGCGCACTTCGTAAGAACTCTTTGCGGCGCGCCAGCAGTGCGTTGGAGAGCCGCAACTGTTCCGCCGAAAAGAGCGTGCCCAGATCGCGCAGCCATTGCTCGGCCTCGTCCAGCGTTGCCCGCAGCGTTACCATGCGCTGCTCGGAGGCCGCGATCGGCTCGTGCAATGCGCGGCGGCGTTCGGCGATGGAACGCTGCAGGGAAGCCGAAAAGCGGCGAAGCCCGCGCTCGGCGGCCGAACGCGTCATGGCCTGGCCGAAGCCGGCGGCGAGGGCGGCGAGGTCCGAGAGCAGCGCGCTCCAGTCGTCGCCGGTGTTTGAGCTGTTCAAGCGGTTGAGCGCGCTGACCTCATAGATGCGAACCACGGGCTTTTTCAGCCGCGTCCGCAGAATCTTGCGGGCGAATGCCGACGCTTCTTTTCGATCCGCCAGGGAAACGCGGTCGATCTTGTTCAGCACGATCACAATCTCACAAACGTTGGCGGCCACGGCCTCAATGAGCGCGAGTTCTTCGCCCGAGATGGGCGGATCGGCGCCCACCACCAGGATGGCGGCGTCAATCTGCGGGATGAAGTCCTTCGCCGTCTCGGTGTTTCCGGCGAAGACCGAACCAATTCCCGGGGTATCGACCAGGCACATGCCCGAGGCCAGCAGCGGCGACGGAAGAAATACCTCGACGCCTTCAAGCTGCTTCGAGTTTTCCGGATTCAACTCCTCGGAAACGTACTGCGCAAGGTCTTCGGCCGGCACCGGGCTCCATGCGCCGCCAATCAGGACACGCGCGGATCGCGCGTTGCCGTAGCGAAGCACCGTGGGCACCGCCGTCACCGGCACCACGCCGGTCGGCAGGATGGCTTCTCCGGTGAGGGCGTTGAGCAGGGTTGACTTGCCGCGCTTGAACTGGCCGACGCAAGCCACGAAGAAGCGGCCTTCGTGGACCCTGGTCGCGAGCTGCCGGATGTTGGCGGCGATCGCGCTTTCGCCGAGTTGATCGGCGACTTCCGCCAGCCGGTTGAGAGATTGCCCATCGGTCGCAGCCGGGGTGGAAACTGCAGGGTCATTCACCCGTGGCAGGTTGGCGGCCGGATCGGAGCTCATTGACTGACCATCGCCATCTTGAAGTCGATGTACAGCGGGGCCGTCTTGATCTGCCCGCCGCAGGAGTACTGGGGCGATTTCGCCAGCCGAATCATGTGCTCGATGGCGCCGGGATTGCCTGCGCTGTAAACCGCGACCTTGTCCAGAAACTGCTGCAGGTTTTCGGCGGTCAATCCTTCGCGGTGCGCACACCACGCGGCAAAACGTGTCGCCGTTTCGGAATCGAAATTCCGCAACGCGAATTTCTCAGCCCTATCTGGAAACAGCGGCAAGACGAAACCCGCGTCTTCCATGTGAGCGGACCGCGATACCGCGACCACCGGCAGGGAACACTCCACCATCAACTCGCGGATCGATGCCGCCAGCGACTGCGAGGGGCGTGCGAGGTGATCGAGCACCAGCAGGTATCCGGAATTTCGCAGCGCCTCGCGTACGATGCCTTTCAACGCCACCGCCGACTTCTGTTCTTGCAGGGCCGCGAATCCGCCCGGGCACGCCTTCGTGATCTTTTGGTCTCGCGCCGCGAACAGCGCTCCCGCCAGGTTCCTGTACAGCGCCTGCGGGGTCGGATTCAGCGCGCAGCACAGCACATCACGGAATTCCGGACATACGGCCGACAATAATAAGGTCTTGCCGACGCCTGCGGGCCCATGCAACAGAAACGACCGTCGCCGGCCGAAGCGCGCTCGCAGTTCCTCGATCTCCGCCTCTCGCGCGAAGATGCTCGGCAGCGTCGCCGGCGGTCCGCAGTTCCCCGAGTCGGAGTTTGCCGTGGTCACAACTGTGGATGCTCTCCCTGCTGATGCACGTACTTGATGACCTCAACGTCGGAGGTGGCGATTAGTCCTTCCGCTACCATTTCGTCCAATGCCGGTATCAGGCGCTGGATGTTCTCCGCGGTGTCAACGATCTGCACCAGAATTGGCGCATCCGACGACCGCCGGAACAGATGCGACTTGCGGATCATGGTGCTCGCCCCATAGCCTTCAAAACCGCGATACACCGAGGCGCCGGCAATGTCCAACTCGCGGCAGCGCTCGACGATGGCCTGGTACAGCGGACGCCCCTGCCACCGGTCGTCCTCACCGAAGTAAATGCGCAACATCTTGGCTTGGCCAACCAGCTTCATTTCTGCACCCCCAGTGTCTCCGGCCAGAGGTTGAGCGTGCGAATACTTGATGACATCGACGTCGGAGAGCACCACCAACCCTTGCAGCACCATCTGGTCGAGAACCGGAATGACCGCCCGCAGCTTCTCCTCGCTATCGACCGCCGTCAGCAGGATGGGCGCATCGTGAGACAGGTTAAGCGTCGAATCCTTGTGAATGCGGCGGTTCGCCCCGTACCCCAGGATTCCCCGGTACACCGTGACTCCGGCGATGTCGTTCGACCGCAAGGCCTGCACCAGCGCGTGATAAAGAGGTTGGTCGTGCCATCGGTCGTGCTCGCCAATCAGGATTCGCATCATCTTGGCTTTGGACTCGAGTTTGACGGCGGGCACTTCCGCTTGCAGCTTGTCTTTGTCGGTGGACGGGCAGATCACCGTCGTATCGTGCACCTCGATCAGTCCATGCGCGGCGATCTCGGTCAGCTTGGGCAAGACTTGCTCGACCCGCTCCGCGGTCTCGATGAACTCGATCTTGATCGGCATCTGGTCAGAAACCTGCACTAGTCGCGAGGTGTGCAGCTTGTGGTCAGTCCCGAAGCCGGCCATGCCGCGGGTAACGGTTGCATCGGAGATGCCCCGGAAGAACAGGTAATCGAGGATGGCCGCATAACAAGCGGTGCCGTGATAGGTGTGGCCCTCGATGACGTAGACGCTCACTTTCTTGGCTGGTCCGGTGGTAAGCATGCTCCTCCTCGATTTCTACTCCGCGGCGAGCTTCCGCCGTCGTGGTCCAGAAGCGCCGGCGTCCTATGAGTCATGGACTGTCTCTCCCTCGACAGGGTGCGTCTGCAAAAGGTAGCGATGCAGTTGTTTTACGGCAGACTGCAGCGTTTCCGCAATCCCGCCGAGGTCTGTCGCCGCCTCGGGCGATACCGGTCCGTACCCGCGCATGTAATTCGGCGCCAGTTCGGCAATGGCAATCTCCGCGAAGGTGAGGCTCACGTCAATGGAGTGCGCCGCCGAGATACGCGGCGGCAGCGGAGCCAGCGACTGGCCGGCCAGTACCTGCAGGAGCTGGGCCCGGATGCGGGCAATGTCAGCTTCAATCGCCTGCTGCTGAGTGGGAGAGATGTCGCTGACGTAATCAGGGAAAGGAGACTTGGACGCGGACGCGTGCAGCGTGTCTTCGACATCACGCAGCAGTCTGTCAATATGCCGGCAGGTGACCAACAGGCGCTGCCGCTGGCTGGGATTCAACGTACTGTAGCTGTCCGACAAGGGTCGTCTCGCAAGCGTTTTCTATTGTCGCAGACCAGCATTAAGTCAGCCACTTTGCGCCGGCTGAAGCAAGCTTGTCCGCCCGTGATGCGAACCCGTCCAGCGGCTGACGGTTCTTGGTTGTGCTTCGAGACCCGGCGGGGAGACGCCTCCGCGACGAGTTCCGCTCGTCAGGAGTCATCATCTGTACCCGCAAGAAGGCAGGCCAGCGGTTCGGGGTGAACTCCTTCACCCTCAAGCTGAGATGTTCTTACGCCCGCCGCCGGGAGGCTGTCAAGGTACGGATGCTGCCGTGCGGGCGTTGGTACGGTTGGTCAGTCCAGAAGTGGGAACTTGCTCGTTCGATACCGCCCTGCGAACACAACGAACATGACGGCGATCACCGGGAAGACCATCCAACTGGCTTCGGGACCGAGCAGGCCACCAGTGAGCCAATCGGGGCCGTGCCAGGTTGTGTCGAGCAGATGGCCCACGGCGAATTCGCCGGCGTTCTGACCTGAGAAGACAAATAAATTCGCGAAGTCGAAGGCGGCATGGAATCCGATGGCGAAGGCCAGCGAGCCGGTGCGCCTTAGGGTAAAGCACAGGAACAAGCCAAGCAGTGCGGTGGAGGCGAAGTCTTCCCAGCGCTCGTGCGGCTTGAGAAAGTAATGCATCGCGCCGAAGCCCACGGAGAGCAGGATTGCCGCGGCCCAGAATCCGATGCCGTCGGCGGTGGTAGCCAGCAGGTAGGCGCGAAACTGGAGTTCCTCGGCAAAGCCGATGAGCAGATTGGCGACAAGCCATACCACAACGAAGTACCACAATGTAGCACCGTGAATGGCGAGTCCTTTAACGCTGTATCCTCCGAACACGGCGATCAGGCCGATGATGGCGGACGTAGAAGCGATGCCCCAGACGATGCCGACCCAAAAGTCAGGGCCGAACGATCGGCGAACGGAGGGGATGCCGTACTGAGCGAAGCGGCGGCGCTCGATGCGCGACATGGTCCACGTAGCGATCAAGACGAGAACCACTGACTGCAGTTCAGCGTAGATGAACGAAACCGGATCAAGGAAAGATCGCTCAGTGACGTGGACGAACCTGGTAGCGACCTCATCTACCAGGAAACTGAGAGCGACAAAGATAGCGACGAAAACCAGAAGACGCCATCCGGCACGCAGACCGCGCGAGTTGAAAAAGATGGTTCGCAAGTCTGGAAACCCCATTGGGAGTGTAATACGGCGCATGGCAGAGCGGCGACGGAAGAGCCTTCCTATCCGAGGAGTTTGGCTTTGAACTTGTGCGGCTGGGTGGCGGCACATCCGGGGCGCGGGACGCGAGCGTCCAGTAGGCTCCCACATTTGGAAACGGCAGGCAAGAACGCATCACGAGCAGGTTGTTGTTGATTTCGGTTGTAGCACACTCTAACTTGCTCACATGAGATTTCCCGTTGGCTCGACAATTGGGCGGTGTGCATCGGCATGGCTTCTGTGGGCCCTGATCTCCTGTGTTGCCGGGACTGCTCAAGCGACTCCAAGACCGCAGCCGTCGCCTGACGAGCGAAGCACCGTTATCGCCTCTCTGATTGTTCTTTATGGGCAGGCGACGGACACGATCAAGCCGAAGTTCTCGTTACCCGAAGATTACATCTTGTCGCCAACCTTTGCGGACGACGGCACGCTTGTTGAATTCGCGGTTGAGCCAAAGTCGGGACTAGATCCCCTGCATTCGACGCAACTATCGCGACCCGAGTTTGAAACACTCGTGGCAAACATCAATTCGATAAAGCCGTTAGGCGAACTTGAGGAAGAGACCCGAGCGTGGTTCGTCCATGGCGGAAGGGCCGATGGCACAAGACGCTATGGCAACGCCTATGTCGAAACAGTCGAGCCGATTTCTGGCCCTGCGCCTAGGCCCGTTACCTTCGCATACATCTACTATTTGCACACAGTCACAGGTTTGGCAGAGATTCCGGGAGAGCCGGGCCTAAACGACGCAGGTTCATTCGGGCTAGTCTGTGTCGATGGAAAGGCCTACATCGCTCCGAAAGACGAGTTTCTGAAGGTCTGGCACAACCGGAACAAAGTACAGACATTGACCCTCGCTGGCCCAACCCGGAGCTCATGCAGCCAGCTTCCCTAGGTTCACCCGCACTTCCTGGTCCCATGGCACTTACGCTCCGGCGACGCGCAGTTGCCCGGTTCGGCCAACTGGCCGTCGGGGCCGATGCAGGTCTGGGTGTGCATGCACCAGAACAGGCCGTCGTTCGAGGGCGGCACCGTGGGGTCGTGCTCGGCGCTAATGAACTGCTGCTTCCAGCGCAGCGAGGTGCAGAGGGTCTCGCTGGTGGTGTCGAAGCGTTCCTGATCGAGCCACATCGTCATGCCACACCTCCCACGCGTCCGGCGGCAGCGTTGAGGATGGCACGCTTCACTGCCGCCTTGGCCAGCGTGACTTTGTACTTGTTGTGACTGAGCGGCTTGGCCTTCGCGACTGCTGCGTTCGCGGCCGCCATCGCCGTGTCGTTGTTGACCGGCTTGCCCACCATCGCCGCCGCAGCCTCCTCCGAGACCCACGGCACCGGCGCCGCTTGTCCGAGAACGATGCGCGCACTCTTCACGGTGTTGCCGTCCATCTCGAGCGCGACGGCGGCATGGGCCAGCGGCCAGTCGAAAGCCGCGCGCTGACGCACCTCGTAGCTCGACGCTTTCAAGTTCTTCGACGGCGGAGGCACGATCAACTCGATTACCATCTCGTCGGGCTTGAGGTCGTGTTCGTGTTCACCCTCTTTGGTCGGGGTGATGAAGAACTTATCCAGCGGCAGCTCGCGCACGCCCGCGCCCGAAGCCTTCGCCGAGTAGAGGCGAATCTTCGCGCCCAAGGCGATCAGCACCGGAGCGAGGGTCGAGGGGCTGACGAACAGCGCCGGGCCGTCGTTGCCGAGGATGGCGGCGTAGCGGTTGTCGCCCTCGCGCAGCAGCGACTTGCCGTCTTTCATGGCGAGAAGCCCCATGCCGTTGCGGAAATACCAGTCGCGGGGGCGCTGGCACATGTTGCCGCCGAGGGTGGCGAGGTTGCGGATCTGAGGACTGGCCGCTTCGATGGCCGCTTCAGCCAGCACGGGATAGTGCTCGCGCACCCTCTCATTTTCCGCCAGCTCAGCGAGCGTGATGAGCGCACCCAGGCGCAGGCCGTTGCCCGGCTGGTAGGTGATGCCGCTCAGCCCGTCAAGTTGCTTGACGTTGACCAGGCGCTTGGGCGCGACCACGTCGTCTTTCATCAGCGCGAGCAGGTCGGTGCCGCCCGCGAGGATGGCGGACTGTTCGGTGAGGAGCGTGGCGACCTGTTCTTTTTTCGTGGCGGTCGCGTACTCAAACTGTTGCATGCGAACCTCCTGCGGCTTCCAGCGCGTTGAGCACGTTCTGCGGCGTGAGCGGCAAAAACGGCACGCGCACGCCGATGGCGTTGGCCACGGCATTCGAGATCGACGCTCCCGGCGACACCACCGGAGGCTCCGCCAAGCCGATGACGCCGCGCTCGTCGTAGCCCTTGCCGGTCATCATGTGGACCTTGAGTTCACCGATATCGCTCAAACCGGCGAGCCGGTAGAACTCGAGGTTCGGGTTGAGCACGCGCCCGGTGATGGGGTCGAGAATCTTCTCCTCATACAGCGCGTAGCTGATGCCCATGATGAGCGCGCCGTACACCTGGCTCTCGGCGGTCTTCACGTCAACCACGAGGCCGCAGTCCTGCACCGCGACCATCTTGTTCACGCGCACGATGCCGGTTTCTGTATCGACTGACACGTCGGCCATCTGCACGCCGCCGACGCCGCTGTTGGTGAGGTCGGGAGGCTCGTCCTTGTTCGGGTTCTTGCCCTGCACGGTGAGCGGCACGGCGCCGATCCTGGCACAGGCTTCTTTCCACGAGAGGCTGCGACTGGCATCTCCCTGCACTTGAATGCGTCCGTTGACGGCCTCAAGTTCCTCGGGCTTGGCCTTCAGGGTAGGAGCAACCTTCTCAAACAGCGCGGTGCGTGCGTTCACCGCGCCACGGCGCGTGGAAGAGCTGACGCCGCCTGTGGTGGTGCTGCCGCCGCTGCCTCCCGACGGAGGATAGTGGTTGTTGCCGTACATCACCTTTACGTGGTCGAGGGGAATGCCGAGGGTGTCGGCGGCGACGATGGAGATCACGGTCAGGCATCCAGTGCCGAGGTCCTGCGTGCCCAGCTTTAGCACGACCGAGCCGTCGGGGTTGATGGTGAAGTCCTCGGTGCTGGCATGGCCGCGGCCTCCCCAGGTGTGCATCGAGAGCCCCAGCCCCTGCTTAATGTGGCCGGGAGTCTTGTCGCCGCGCTGGTGCCAGCGCTTCTTCCAGCCCATCATCTCTTCGGCGATGGCAAACTCTTCCCGGTAGGTGTCTTTGCGCGGGCCGGTGATGTCGAGGTTCCGCGAGATTAGTTCCAGCGGATCCATCTTCATCTTGGCGGCCAGGTCTTCGATGGCGCCCATGGTGATGGCCGCCGCCTGCGGATGGTTGGGAGCGCGCCATGCGCGGGCGCTGCCCTGATTGGTCGAAATCGCGGTGTTCTGCTTGCGCTGGTTGGGAATCTCCAGGATGTATGGCAGGGGAGGCGTTCCTCCGCCACCGACGCCGCCGGTGCCCCATGAGCGCGAATCCCAGGCCACGATCTTGCCGTTCTTGTCGGCGGCGATCTTCACTCGCGCATAGGCTGAAGGCCTCATGCCCGCGACTTCAAACTCGGCCTTGCGGTCGAGCATGTTCTTCACCGGCTTGCCGCCCGCCTTCTTCGACAGGGTTGCGGTGTTGATGTCCCAGGGGTCGGCGGAAAACTTGCTGCCAAATCCGCCGCCGATGTTCTGCTGCAGAACGTTGATGTTGCCCGCCGGCACGGCCAGCGGCTCCGCCATCTGCGCGGCGATGCCAGAGACGTTTTGCGTCGAGATGTGAACCACCAGTTCCTTGTCGGACGGCCACTCGCTGGCGGAGCCATGCGTCTCCAGGCACGAGTGCACGATGCAGGGCACGCCGTACACGCCCTCGGAGACGGCCGCGGCCGACGCGAAGGCTTTATCGGGCTCGCCCTGCGTCTGCAGGGCGGTCTTCTTATAAGGAGACTTCGCCTTGCCGGTTGCCTCTACGTACTTCGCCTTACGCAGGGCCGCGATGATCGGGGCCTCCACACCCATGCCCTTCATGGACGCGTAGTCTTTCTCGCTGGGTTTGAAACTGATGCCGCGCTTCTGAATCGCGGCGATGACTTCGTCGTCAGGCACCTGATTTTCTTCCATGTCCTGGAAGTCGTCGCTGCTGATGGGGCCGCTGTCGGTACCAACTGTCTTGGGCGGCTCGGCATCGGAGACGAAGTGAGGGAGCACCTTGTACTCCACTCTGATGGCGCGCAGTGCATCTTCCGCTGTGCCTTCATCGACAGCGGCCACACTGACAATCTCAGAGCCCGCCCAGAAAACTTCAGTGCCGGGCTGCTGCATGATGTGGACCGCCTTCACGCCGGGCATCTTCTCAGCTACGCTGGTGTCGATGCTGACGATCTGGGCGTGCGCGTAAGGACAGCGCAGGATTTTCCCCGCCAACAGTCCCTGCGGGTTGTAGTCGTAGGTGTATTTCGCACGGCCGGAGGATTTCGAAGGGCCATCTACGCGCGTGATGCTCTTGCCCAGCAGCGGACGTGTCGCCGGATCGGGCCAACTGTACTGGCTCATGACTGTTTGCCTCCCGCGTGCGCCAGCGCCACGGCGCGAATTCCGTTGTAGGTGCCGCAGCGGCAGTAGTTGCCGCTCAGGCCGTGGCGAATGTCCTCGGCCGTCGGCTGCGGATGCTTCTGCAGAAAGTGCGTCGTCGCCATCACGAATCCCGGAGTGCAGAAGCCGCACTGCTGCGCGTCGTGCGCAACGAACGCCTGCATCACCGGACTGAGCGCGTCGCCTTCCGCCAGCGCCTCGATGGTGGTGATCTTCGCGCCCTGCGCGTCAATGGCCAGCACCGAGCAGGCATACACCAGCTTGCCGTCGAGCAGCACCGTACATGCGCCGCAAGAGCCGCGGTCGCAAACCCGCTTGGCGCCGGTGATGTCGAAGGGCCCACGGAGTGCATCGAGCAGCGTCACGCGCGGCTCCAGTTCGGCGCTGAGCTTCTTGCCGTTCACGTTGAGTGTGACTGGCACCTTGCCGGGACCGTGGACGGGGACTTCTTCGCCCGCAGCCTCAACCACGTTCGTCCCCATGACCAGCGGAACGGCGGCGGTGACCGCGGAAATTTTCATGAAGTCGCGCCGCGAAACACCCGATGTCGTATCGGATTGGCGCGCGTCGTCGTCTTTCATCGTGCCTCCAGGGAGGAAACCCAAGCGGAAGTCCGGCATTCTGGCTGCCGGCAGGTTCGGTTCGATAGTTAAGGACCATCCGGCGACAAATACTGCGTCGCCTGATAGCCTTCTGGGGCGTTGAGCGAGAGTATAACTCCGCCGAACGAGGTGCGACAAAGGCGGACCGCAATTCGGGTGGTGGCCGGGGAGCAGCGTGCTCACGCGGCTGGTATGGACGGCGGCGCTGGAGTCCCCTCTGCGCTTCGCCTGACGCAAGCCGCACAACCAGTGAGCCACAACACAATCGGGAGTATCGAACAATGCCCAGACTTTTTGTCGGCGTCGCCGTCGCCACCCAGATCGCAACTTGGGTGGGAAAAGACCCGGCAGTCGCGTGATATGCCACAAAACGGATTGTTGCGAACTGTAAAGTTCGGCTCCAGATGCTCTCTATCCGCAGTGTTTCCAACAGCCTACGGCGTAATCGCAGGGAGTGCCAAGTTTGGCAGCCGCAGTGCAACTAGTAATGTATCGCCTATTCCCCGGAGGTCTGCGCAATGGAACCGACGCTGGCAATCATCGGCCTGAACTATCGCACCTCCCCGCTGGCCGTCCGCGAGCAGTTCTGGATCGCGGAACCTGACCGCTACGAGGCGCTGCACCGTCTACTGCGCTCGGAGGGAATCGAAGAAGTCATTGTGCTGGCAACCTGCAACCGCACGGAATTCATCTTGTGGGCCAACGATGTGCCTACGGCCGCCAACTCGGTGCTGCGCTTCCTCAACCAGGATTACAAACTCCGCCTATGCGACTGGTCGCACTTCTATCGCCTCATGGATGACGTGGCGATTACCCACCTGTTCCAGGTGGCGGCAGGGCTGGACTCGGTGGTGCTGGGTGAGCCGGAAATCTCTGGGCAACTCCGCGATGCCTGGAAGCAGGCCAGGACGGCGGGAGCGACCGGGCGCTTCCTGGATGCGTTGGTTCAGAAGGCGCTGGCGGTCTCGGCCAAGGTCCGCAGCGAAACCGCGCTGGGGGATTCCACGCTAACGTTCCCCTATGCCGCGGTGGAGTTGGCCATCGGCGTGTTAGGCGATCTTGCGGGTCGCGAAGTCCTCTTGGTCGGCGCCGGTCACATGAGCGAGCTGGCCGCCAAGCGGCTGCGCAGCGCGGGTGCGACACAATTGAAGGTGATGAGCCGGACGCATACCAAGGCTGAAGAGCTGGCGCAAAAGCTGCAGGCCGCGGCCGTGTCATGTGATGACCGGCTGACGCACATGAAAACTGCCGACATCGTGGTGTTTTCCACCTCGTCGTCGCACAGCCTGGTCGGCCTGGAAGATGTCCGCGCCATCGCCCATGCCAGGCAGCATAAGCCGCTGGTCATGATCGATATCGCCGTACCCCGCAACGTGGACCACCGGGCGGCGGACCTAGACGGTATCTATCTGTTTAACCTCGACAGTCTGGAAGAAGTCGTGAAACGTGACACTCGCGATCGCCAGACCTCAACCGGCGAGGCCAACAAGATTGTCGCTGAGGAGGTTCTGGGCTTTCGCCGCCGGCTCATGGCCGAGCGCGTGGTGCCGACCATCGTCGCCCTGCGGCAACGGCTGGAAGAGCTCTGCCAGCAGGAAGTGGATTTCCTGCGCTGCGAATTCGGCCCGTTCACCGAAGATCAGGACGAGGTGCTGACCACGCTCGCAGCACACATTTCGCAGCGCATCGCCGGGTCGCTGTCGCGCGAGTTGCGCGAGCTGCCCGACCGCACCGGACAGGACATGCTGACCGTGGCCGTACACCGTTTATTCAGTTTGGAGAATTCCGATCTGGCGCTGGAAGCCGGACGAGAAAACTGACCGTAAAACAAATCGAAAGAAGGAGCAGTACATGACGCAATCTGCGCAAGACAGCAAAAAGACTCAGAGCTTTGGCTTCACCAGCGTGCAGGCGTATTCGCTGGCGGTCATCACGCTAGTCATCGGAATCGCGGTGGGGTATTTTGCGCGCGGTTCGGCGCCTGCCCGGCAGCACCGGAAGCCGCACAGTCGGCCCCCGCTGCTCCCGCTGGAATGGGCGGCGGACAACCGGGCATGGGCGCGGGACAGCTTCCCGGCATCGGCACCCAGCAACAGGGCGCAGCGTCGCCGGAAATGCTGGCCCAGGCGCGCCGCGCCGCTGCTGGAAAAGCTGAAAAGTAATCCCAAGGACTTCGAGACCCTGCGGCAGCTGGGCGAACATTTATTACGACGGTCAGGCGTACACCCAGGCCATCGACTATTACGGCAAGGCGCTGGAAGTCGACCCCAAGAACTCCGATGTTCTCACCGACTACGGTACCGCCTACTGGTACACCGGCAATGCCGACAAGGCCATTGAGGAATTCAACAAGTCGCTCACCGTCCGGCCCAACAATCCCAACACGCTGTTCAACCTGGGCATCGTGAAGTGGCAGGGCAAGAAAGACCCGGCGGGGGCCGTCGTAGTGTGGGAGCAACTTTTGAAGACCAATCCCAACTACGAGCAGAAAGACCAGGTGCAGATGTTGATTGAGCGCGCGAAGATGCACGGAGCCGGTGCTGCAAAAGGCTCAGCTTCGTGAGATGTGGAGCACTAGCTCCGCTTTTCGCAATTGCTCCCCCCGGGACGGTGTCCGCGCAGAGCCCGTCCTGGGGTTTTTAAGTTGACCGGCCTGCGGCAGCGGACGCCGCGGGCCGGATTTTTCTCCTCCTGATCTCCGCAGCCACGCCGGATCGACTGCCTTTACGGTACCTGCCCCTCCTTTTCTCCTACCCAAAAGTACAAAGCAGCCGATCAACTTTCTTGCATGCGGGCGTAGTAAGCTAGAGGCAGGCAATGCCCTCGGAAAAGGTTCTCATCGTCGATGACGAGAAGCTGGTCCGTTGGTCGCTCCGGCAGAAGTGCGAAGAGTGGGGATATCGCGTACTGGAGGCGGACAACGGTGCGGCTGCGCTCAAAGTAGCCCACCACGAGTCTCCCGATCTCGTGCTACTCGACGTTCGCCTGCCTGATGCCAGCGGCATCGACATCCTCGAACAAATCAAAAAGGCCGGCGACGCCCGCGCCGTCATCATGATCACGGCTGACCCGCAACTCGAGGACGTGAAGACCGCGTTGAAGCTGGGAGCCTACGATTTCGTGGGCAAGCCGCTCGACTTCGACGAGCTTGCCGTCGCGGTAAAGAACGCGCTGGAGACCACCCGTCTGCGCACCGAAGTCGAATCGCTGCGCGGCGAGGTGCGACGCCGTGCCGGCTATCATAATGTCATTGGCGTGTCCGCCAAGATGGCTGACCTGTTGGGCTTTGTGAGCAAGATCGCGGCCAGCGAGGCCACCACCATCCTGGTGCAGGGCGAGAGCGGCACCGGCAAAGACCTCATCGCCAAAGCGATTCACTATCAGAGCCGGAGGCAGGACAAGCCTTTCGTCGCCATCAACTGCTCGGCGATTCCCGAGACACTCATGGAGGCCGAACTCTTCGGCCACGAGCGTGGCGCCTTCACCGACGCCAAGACCATGAAGAAGGGCCTGTTCGAGATGGCCGACGGGGGTACGCTCTTCCTCGACGAAATCGGCGAACTTTCGCCTCTGCTGCAGGCAAAATTGCTGCGCGTGCTGGAAGACCAGGTCATTCGCCGCGTCGGTGGCGTGCGCGATATGCAAGTGGATGTCCGCGTCATCGCAGCATCGAACCGCGACCTCGAGCGCGCGGTAAAGGAAAGCACCTTCCGCCAGGACCTTTACTACCGGTTGGCGATCATTTCCCTTTTCCTGCCGCCACTGCGCGAACGCAAAGACGACATCCTGCCGCTGGTGGAGTATTTCATCGACCGCTACAACCGCAAGTTTCGCAAGTCGGTCGAAGGCATCACCGATGACACCCGCAAGCTGCTGATGAAATATGACTGGCCGGGCAACGTGCGCGAGCTGAAAAACGCCGTTGAGCGCGCCATGATCCTCGAGGACGCCGACGTACTTCGTCCCGATTACCTGCCCTTTGCCGTGGCGCAACAGCAAGCCGCCTATACGGCATTTGAAATGTCATCCGGCAGCGGTGGTAGTAACGGTGGAGGTCCGGAGACCCAGCTTGCTGGTGGCCGCAGCCTGCCCAGCCTGAAGATTCCCGAGGGTGGTACCTCGCTGGAAGAAGTGGAGCGTGCGCTGGTCGAAATGGCCATGTCGCAGGCCAGCGGCAACCAAACCCACGCCGCGCGCCTGCTCGACATCAGCCGCGACGCCCTGCGTTACAAGCTGAAGAAATTCGGCTTGCTGCACGCCGAAGAAGACGAACCGTCCACCGCCCCGTCGTAGCAGCGATTTTCGCAAGGCCAACGCTTAAGAATAGCCGCCAAGATGATTGGTGGAATGGCCGGTTCGCCTCAGCGACCTGAGACTCATGGAGTTTGGTATGCGGCTGCCGCTCTGACTCGCACCTTCTTATGCCAAGCCACCTGCTCGACGGGCCCTACCAGATAAATCCAGGAAAGAGTACCGACGATGCTGACGGCCAGCAAGATGGCGAAAGCCCAATAAAAGTGGCCGGTCCGTCCGACAACAAAGCCTGTGAGTGCCGGAGCCACAACTCCGGCCAGGTTGCCGACGAAGTTTTGAAACCCCGTCCATCGTCCCGCGGCTTGCGGCCCTGCCAAAGTTTGCGTAATCGCCCAGCAATTGGAAGCCGTGACTCCAAAAGAAATCACACCCAACACCAGCATGACCAGGCAAGTGCGCGGCCCGGAAGCAGCCGCCAGTCCAAGGAAAGTCCCCGCCACGAGGAGGCCGCCGCCCGTAAACGTCTTGCGCACGCGGGTGGGCGTTCCTCCCGACACGATCCAGCGGTCGGATAGCCAACCGGAGAACGTACAGGAACAGGCCCCCAGTAGATAAGCGACGCCTCCGACCCTGGCCATGGTCGACATGGTGAAATGGCGCTCCCGAACCAGGTAGAAGGGCAGCCACGTTATCAGGAAATAGCTGACGTAGTTGGCGCTGAAGAGTCCGATACAGGTTCCCCATGCCGAGCGCAATCGCAGGAACTCGCCCAGACTCGGGGCGCCGTTCGTGTCCGGCGCAACCGAAGCTTGCGCCACAGGCATCCACTTGATCCAGGGCACCAGCCAGAGCAGGCTTACCAGTCCGAGCACAAGAAAAAAGGGACGCCAGCCAAACTTGTCCATCAGGGTGCCGCCCATGAGCATGCCGATTCCCGGTCCCAGTACAATTCCTGCGGAGAGGATCGAGTTAGCGAGCCCGCGATGCTCTTCAGGAAAGTTCAGCGCAATGATCTTCGAATACGAAGGAAAAGCGACCGACTCTCCCATGCCGAGCAGCAGGCGCAACGCGAAAAGCATTGCGAATGTGCGCACCAGGCCGGTCGCGGCTGTCGCCGCGGACCATAGAAAGAACCCACCGGCGATGACCCAGTTGACGTTCACCCGGTCGACCAGCCATCCGGCGATGGGCTGCAAACAGGCGTAGGTCCAGAAAAACGCCGAGAGCAGAATTCCCAGTTGCGTTGGCGAGATTTGCAACTCGTCCTTCAGCAGCGGGGCAGCGATCGAAAGATTGCCGCGATCAATGTAGTTGATGAATACGGAAATGCCCAGCAACACAATAACGGCCAGGAGCTTGCCCGCGAGTCGCTCGGGGTGGTGCACGGTCGAGGTTGTCATAAGGAGAGTCGTGATTGTCCATTGCCCCGGAGAGTTTTGCAACCTTATTCGTTTCCCGTTGGCCAAATTGCGGTTGTGAAATCGCCGTGACGCAAACATTGACTTGGCGACCGTTCGGCGCTCCCCTTTCGTGAAGCTTTGCACCGTAGCACCTGGCATGCCCTCTGTTTGAAACCTAGAATTTGTCATAGACTTTCCTTCACCCCCGCCAGCCGTCTGCCCAGAGGAGGCCCCTATGAAGAAGCTCATCATCGCCGCCGTCGTCGTGGTCGTGCTTATCGTCGCGGTCATGTTCTCTCTGCCATATTTCATCGACATTAACCAGTACCGCGGCGAAATCCTGGCGCAACTGCAGAACCGGCTTCACCGTCAGGTCCAGTTGGGCGCCATGTCGCTGGGGGTCTTTCCTCTGCGGGTCGAGGTCAAGGACGTGACCATCGCCGAGGACCCGCGCTTTCCCAGCAAGCTCCCCTTCGCGCAAGTGGGCGAGATGGACATTAGCGTCAAATTGTTGCCGCTTCTCGGCAAATCGGTAGCGATCGACAGCCTCACGCTCAAGCGCCCGCAGATCGAGTTAATCAAGGACGCCGCTGGTGTATGGAACTTCGCCAGCCTCGGCCAGGCGCCTGCGACGACAGCGGCCGCGCCCGCCGCGTCGGCTCCTTCGCCCACGCCGGCGACACCCCCGGCAAAACCGGCGACGAGCTCCGGCGGCTCGTTTTCACTCGACGCCCTGAAAATCGCTGACGGGCAGATCGCGGTCACGGACCTGCAACAAAAGCAGCCGCGCGAGGTGTATGACCACATCGATCTCACCGTCAAAGACTTCGCAGCCGACAAGCCATTTTCCATCGACCTGGCGGCGCACGTTCCCGGCCGGGGTGCCGAGACCATCGCGCTCTCTGGCAAGGTTGGCCCCATCAACCAAGCCGAGATGCTCAGTACGCCCTTCGACGGCAAGCTGAAGTTGAACGAAGTCTCCCTCGCCGGGGCCCAGAAGTTCCTCAACAACGCCGCTCTCGAGGGCACCGACGCCATGCTCTCCGGCTCTACCGACCTGGTGAACTCCGCGGGCAAGATGGCCGCCAAGGGATCGCTCAAGATCAGCGATGCCGTCGTCCACAACGTACAGGTGGGCTATCCCATCACGGCGGACTTCGACCTCTCCGACGACCTCACGAACGACGTGCTGGCCATCAAGCAGGGCGACATAAAGCTGGGCTCGACGCCGCTGTCGCTCAACGGCACGCTCAATAGTCACCGCACGCCGGGTACAGCCAACCTCAACATCTCGGCGAAAGACGCTTCCATCGAAGATGCGGCGCGGCTGGCAGCGGCCTTCGGCGTGGCCTTCAGTCCCGACGCCAAGCTCACCGGCAAGCTCTCGGCCAACGTTCATGCCGAAGGCCCCACCAACAACCTCGCTCTCAACGGCACAATCAACGGCCGCAATCTCGAAGTCACGGGCAAAGACATTAAGCAGGCAGTCAAGGTGCCTTCGCTCGACCTCAATTTGACGCCGCAGCTGATCCGCTCCAACCCATTCACCGCCACCTCGGGCGCGACCACGCTCAACGGACAGTTGGCCGTCGCCCAATACACCTCGCCTTCGCCCACCGTGGACGCCACCATCAAGACCGTCAACGCCAAACTGGATGAGCTGTTGAACATCGCCAAGGCCTACGGCATGGACGCCGTGAAAGGCATGAGCGGCAGCGGCGCCATCTCGCTCGACCTGCACGCTACCGGGCCCATCAAGAACACAGATGCCATGAACTTCAGCGGATCGGGTGCAATCCAGAACGCCACCCTGAAGACGCCCGCGCTGACTCAGCCGGTGAACCTCCGCAACGTCAACCTGCAATTCACGCAGAACTCACTCAACCTGACCAACATCAACGGTTCCGTCGGCTCAAACAATATCAGCGGCAACCTGAGTGTCGCCAACTTCCAGGCCCCTCGACTGACTTTCGCCCTGGCCGCCGACAAGCTCAACGTGACCGAACTGCAGAAGCTGATGTCCTCCGACAAGCCCGCTCCGGCAAAGAAGGCCGCAGCCTCGTGGAGCCTCATCCCCACCGCCGAGGCCGCACCTCCTCCCAAACCCAGCCTGCTCGATGAAGCCACCGGCAGCGGCACCATCAGCGTGGGTTCGCTGATTTATGACCGCACCGTCGTATCAAACGTGAAGTCGAACGTGAACCTGAATCACGGCGTCATCCAGTTGAATCCGCTCACCGGGCAGGTCTTCGGCGGACAGATCAACGGCAGCATCACCGCCGACCTGCGGCGCCAGGCCGCCAGCTTCGCGGTCAACGCCAAGCTGACCGGCGCCGACGCCAACCAGTTGCTCACGGCCGTGGCCAACTCCAAAGACACGCTCTACGGAACGCTCAACGCCAACTTGAACCAGACGTTCTCCACCCCGGCATCCGGTGATGTGACCCAGACTCTCAACGGGCCGTTCGCGTTTACCCTTACCAATGGCAAGCTGACCAAGGTTGACCTGGTGAGCGAAGTGAGCAAGATCGGCAAGTTCGGAGGCTCGGCTGCCGGCGCCGGAAAGGGCTTTACCGCCATCTCCAGCATGAGCGGCACGTTCGATGTGCACAATGGCGTGGCCAACACCAATGACCTGAAGGCCTCGCTCGATGTCGGCAGCATCGCCGCGGCGGGCAGCATCAACCTGGTGAACGAAGACCTCGCCATGCACCTGACGGCCATCATGAATAAGCAGTTCAGCCAGTCGGTCGGGGGCAGCAGCGTCGGCGGAATGATGACGACAGCACTTGGCAACAAGAACGGCGAGCTGGTCGTGCCGGTGATCATCGGCGGAACCATGAGCCATCCCAAAGTCACTCCCGACGTGCAGAAGCTGGCGGAGATGAAGCTGAACAACATCATCCCCAACGCCGGCGGAATCGTTGGCGCGCTCCTTGGCGGAGGTCACCAACAACCCGGTCAACCGGCCGGCAAGCAAGCCCAGCCCAGCCAGCAGCAACAATTGCAAGATGCGATCGGCGGCCTGTTCACCAAGAAAAAGCCAAAATAGCTTCGCAGCCTCACCCTAAAATACAAAAGCCGCCCAACAGGGCGGCTTTCTTGTCGGTGAAATCTTTGGCGGCGCTACGTCCCCGTTGCCTCCAGCAGTCCCTGCTCCAGTTTCTCCTGGCAGGCGATGCAGTGGCGGGTCCAGGGCACGGCGTCCAGGCGCTTGGGGTTGATCTCTTCGCCACAAGATATGCACTCCCCGAAGCTGCCCTCGCGAATCCGAACCAGCGCGCCGTCCACCATCTGCAGGATCTGACGCTCGTTGCTGCTCTGGCTGAACAGAAATTCCTTGGTATAGGAATTCGCGGCCCGGTCGGCCACGTCCTGCGCCGCCTCGGAATCGGCCTCGCGTCCATCCTGCGTGTTGCGGGTAACGGCTTGCCGCAACTCTCTCTGGCGTTCTTCCAGCCGTTTTTTGAAAGCGTCCAACGTCTTCTTGTCCATAAGGCACCCCACGCCAACCTGCACGCAACTCGCCCGAAGCGCAAATTACGGTATGGCGAATCACAGATAATATGCCGGGCGAGGGTGGGCGTCAACTTAGGTGGGGACTGGAATGCGAATCCTCCGGCAAACATTCCCAATATGGAACTAAATCCAATTTGCCCCACGCGGCTGCCGGACTCGCGTTGCTCCTCGCAGCCACAAAAAATGACGGCCCGCAGGCCGCCGAGTGTGTTCCCAAAATTCGTTCGTTCCTAGTTTCCGGCCGACACTGTTCGCAACTTGCCCGGCATAAAGTGATACGGCGGCCAGGGACCGGTGATGGTGACCTGACAATCCTTGAAATGCCGCGTCGCCGCCGAGTAGCGGTTCTGGTACTTGGCGATTGTGCTGGACTCGATCAGGTGGGCGAAGTCAATGTGCATGTTGCCGGAGTCCGTGCGCTTGCAGACCACGTCTTCTTCCAGAGGACAGAAGAGTTTGTGCACCTGCATCGAGAGCGCCCGCGCCTTAGTCTGGCGTTCGCGCTCCCGGCTGGCCCGGTCCCGTAGCTTGCGGAGATATTCTCCTCCTACGCCCTTAGGCATTTCGCTGATGGCTTCCGCGACGGCGCCGTCTTTCACCACGATCTTGACGTGCATCTCGGCTTTACCGCGCAGGTGCGACACACTCTCCGTAAACGCCTTGCGGTTGGCGCGAACCGCGCGCCGCAGGGCCTCGTCCGAATCAAAGATGGTGCCGAATCGGAAAGGCAGCACGGTCACGGTGCGGAAGCAGTCGCTGATGACCCGCGAATGCTCAAAAATGGATTGCTGGCTAAGGGGAGTTGCGGGCTGGTGTTCGCTGACGATAACGGCGAACTCTCCGCTGGGATAGGCAAATACCGGAGCCTCATTCACTCCCTTGAGGTTCTCCAGCGCGAATGGACGTCGGGCCCGGCCACCGGCTTGCAGGCCTGCTTGCTCAGTAATGCAGTACGCGTACCACGCCATCTCGGTCTTCTCCTGGGATCCTCACACGCAGCTCAATCTCGAGTGCGAGGGGCAATTCGACTTCGAACGTGGGGCTATGCTTTGAATTTTTGAGAGGAAGCGGGCGAGAGCCGCGTCCAGTTCTCATCCTAAGCCCATTCGCACCGAAATCGCAACAAAGAAGTGCAGTGGAAACGCGATTTTTCGCGATCGAGTGGCTCAAAACCCGCACTGGACGGCGTTTTCGGGGAGGGATCGCCGCAATTCCGGCGCTGGGCGCCGCCCTGGGCCGATCAACTTGGCCGCGAGACCGGGTCCTCGCGGCCTGTCGTTCTCTAGCGTTTCTTTGCCTTTTTCGCCGCTTTTTTGACCGGTTTGGCAGCTGCGGGCTTCGCTTTCTTTTTGCCCTTCGCCGTGGCCGGCTTCGGGGCCTCGGCCACTGGTGCTCCGTTCCGCTTCGACGAACCGTTCGCCGGCGCCGGAGTTTCTTCCCCCGACTGCGCCGCCAGGCGCTCCAGGGCCTTGCTCACTACGAACGCCATTTCGGCCACCGGAGCCGGCTTACCGGTCCAGATCTCGAATTGTCGCGCCCCCTGCTGAACGAACATCTCCAGTCCCGGAACCACCTGGATGTTCTTCGCCTTGGCCATCTTCACCAGCTTGGTCTCGGCCGGGTTGTAGATCAGGTCAAACAGGAACTTGGTGTTCAGTTCCTTCTCTTCCAGCGGCGACTGCTTGTTGCCGCCCATGCCCACCGGCGTGGCGTTGATGATCACGTCGAAGCTTGCCTTGGCCACGTCGGCGCGCTTCATGTACTTGGCCTTCGCCTGCCGCGCCAGCGTCTGTCCCTTTTCGGCGGTGCGGTTGGTGATAAAAACTTCCGCGCCCTTGTTCTTCAGTCCGAACACGGCCGCCCGCGCCGCGCCACCCGCGCCCACGACCAGGACCTTCGCGCCCGCCAGCGCCAACCTCTGTTCGAGCGGAACCACGACCCCGGCCACGTCGGTGTTGAAGCCATAAAGCTTGCCGTCCTGTCCGCGCACAACCGTATTGCACGCGCCTACCTGGCGCGTCAGCGGATCAGAATTCGCCAGTACCGCCACCATCTCCTGTTTGTAGGGGATCGTCACGCTCAGGCCGCGAATCGGAATCTCCTGCACGCAGCTCATCAGGTCTTTCAGCGTCTTGGCATGCAGCGCCAGAAACACCGCATTCACTGTCTCCCGCCGAAATGCCGTATTCATCATGATCGGCGACAGCGAATGCGCCACCGGATCGCCCACCACGCCATAAACCTGCGTCGCCGCGTCCACCATCTCGATGCGATAGGTGTCGCGCAGCTCGCCCGCTGTGACCTGTCCAGGCGCAGTTTCTTCCCCTCGGGTAGCTGCCGCAAAAGTAAAGATCGTCCCGGCCCGCACTCCCAGCACGCGGCTGATGATCCCCTGTTCGCCCATGCACAGGCCGACCATCTCAAACTGGTGCGAGTGCGCCTGCACGAACTTCATCATCTCCACGTTGTCGTGCAGCGTGGTAGCGGTCGAAACCACCTTATAGAAGTCAGCCGGATAGCGTTTGATCTCGGCAAAGTTCTCTTCCAGCCGTTTCGTGGCCTTAAAGTCATGAAACGACAGGATGACCCCGACCCGATCCTTGAGTGCGGCAAGCTGGCCGGACTTCAAGATCTCCGCGCTCTGGAGCTCGATGTCCACTAATTGGAATCCGGCGGCGGCGGCCTTGGTCAGGATCTCCAGTTGAGCGGCAGCGCTGCCCTTGAACTTGCCGCCATTGACGGCCCGTCGGCAGGTCGCGATGACCGTCGCCTCCGGATGAAGATCGAGAAAATGTTTGAGCTTCGGAAGCCCGGCCGCGGGGTTCGCGAGGTAGTCTAACCTGAACTCTAAAAAGGGGTTATCACGTACCAAGGACTCGGCCCGGTCGACGATGTTGGCGGGGTCTTCCCCCACCACCGCGACACAGACCCGGGGCAATCGGAAGCGTTGAATGCGAGAGGCGTAAACAGTTGAGGCTGCAAGCATAAGAGCGTCCCGATACTACAGACCCCTACGCTCAGTTGCAACCGTCTTGTTGAGGATTTGTGAATAAAGTACAAAATTAGGACAAAAAACCCGCTGTCCGGTCGCTCCCGGTCTATCTATCCGGCCCTACCTTAGGCTCCCCATCCCCAAATACTTCTGCCGTAAAGGCTTGTAAATCAGCACCTTGACGCCAAGCTTCAGCCGAAAGCCCTGCCTTGAGGCAGGTCTGCGCAAGAAATGTCTCCCGATCCCAGCCCCACTCCACGGGAACCTGAGGCAGCAGTAATCCTCGCCGGTTACCCAGCGACACCAGCAGGCCGTGGCGGCCCACGACTACCTCCTCTGCCCGAATCGGAACCATGGGCGACAGCACGCTGATCTCGATGGCCAGGTTAGGCGCTTCCGCCTCCGTCACCGGCGCGAAGCGGGGATCCTCGAAAGCAGCGGCCTGCGCAGTCTCGGCCACCGTCCGGTACAGCGAGTGCTGTGCCGTCACGTGCCCGATGCACCCTCGCAGCCTTCCGAGGATATGAAGAGTGGTGAATGCGCCTCGCTTTTCGCCGAGATGCTCCGATGGAGGCGTCAGGTCAACACGCATGCCCTGCAGCGAACACTCGATGGCGCGATGCGCCAGTTCCAGCAGCGTTCGGCGTTCTTCGCCGCTGTATTCACAGGTCGAGGAGACAGTCGCGGGTTGCGCTTCAGACCACGGAGACATCGTCGCGCTTTCTGCGCCGGCTAAGGACGAACGAACGCCGCTTCCGGCGCTTCTCAGAGTGCTGATTGATCTTGCTCCAGAACGCCACGAAGTAATCCACGGCCGACACCAGTGACAGCGCCACCATGATCCAGATCGATGCCAGCGCAATCGGATGCACCGGGAGCGAGAGGAAGTACCACGGCAGGTGCGCCCAGTGATGGTCCACAATCGCCGCCACTACCGAAACGATCTGCACCACCATCTTCATCTTGCCCAGGTCGCTGGCCTCGATAGTGAAGCCCTCGGACGCCGCAATCGAGCGCAGGCCACTGACTAGAAACTCCCGCCCGATGATGATGACCGCCATCCACGCCGGCACGATCCGCGGATTGAACTGCACTAACGTGATGAACGCCGCCGCGATCAGCAGCTTGTCGGCCACCGGGTCCAGCAGTATCCCCATGGTGGTGACCTGCGCCCGCTTGCGCGCCAGATAGCCGTCGATGGCGTCAGTGATCGACGCGGCGATAAAAACCGCCGACGCCAGAAGCTCGCGGTTGCCGTTGGTATTGCTGAAATAGCTGCTCGACAGGATCCAGATCAGCACCGGGATGCTGAAGATCCGCGTGAGCGTGATGTAGTTCGGAAGGTTCACAAGAGCGGGCTGGTGCGCGCCGCCGCCGGGTCGCCGCTGCCAAGCTGATTATCGTTCACGGAAGATGCGAACGCAACCGCCCAATCGCCCGCTATTCGTCATGGTGTACCGCGATCTCATCCAGCATCGCCGGGGCCTGGTACTGCTCCCAGTAGGTATAGCCGATGGGGATGCCCTTTACCCAGTCCAGCACGCTCATCCAGAGGCGTAATGAGGTGTGAAGTTTGCCTCGAGCCGAGGCGATGGGACTAAACAGGGTTGCGCAGACGATGACCAGCACAATTGCTGGCAACATCACCGCTACGCCAAACATGCGGAGGGCTGTGTTTAGGCGAGGCGTCCTGAGCTTGGTTCGGACCTTCCCCACGGCTAATCCTTGCCCCATATTATGCGCCCGTTTCGGGCAACCGAAGGCCGTCTCGCCCACAATTTTTCATGAAATTTTACGGACGCGTAAATCGAAATTTACTCAAGCCCGGCCGATCGCCTCGGCAACACCTATCGAGTTGTCGCCCTGAGCGCGGACGGCGAGAGCAACCGCCGTCCGACTCGAAGCACTTGCTTTGTTTGTCACCCGTGCGCGAAACGCAACGGGGAAGTCGAAGGGGCCCGCCGTTGCCTTCTCTATCCACGATCCACCTCTCCCGCCCTCACTGCTTGTTGTGATAGATAACCGTCGCGGCTCCGTTGTCGACGGTCTTGAAGTCCGCTGGCACGGCGAACAGCGAGGCGTCCGGCTCACCGCGCTGAATGTTGGTCAGCTTAAACGTCTGTTCACCCATCCGCGGATCGCTCCGCTTGCTCAACACAATCGTCTTCAGTTCGGGAGACGTCCACACTTCCGTCACGATGCTGATGGGCCGGTCATTCCCAATCTTCCCGGTGGCGATGGTCTGCGTGGTGCGCACTCCCGTCACCACCACGCCTTCCATCGTCTGTGTGCCCAGGTCTTCGGTCGTGAAATCGCCGGGACTTCCTACTCCAGCGCGTTGCATCAAAACCATCGGGGCATCGGGAGGAGCTGGAGGCGGGGGCAATTCGCCCGGGTCGCCGCCGATCGAGCGCACGATCACGGTCTTGCTGACTGCAGTTGCCCCGGCCATGCCCGGCCCGAACGAAAGCATGGGGTGCTTCCACGCAGTCTTCTCGGTCAGGTTCAGCGTATAGCCCACGCCGGCCACCGGGTCTTGAATCATCACCAGGTGCGGAGCTCCCGTCGCCGCCATGCCGCCGATTGCGGGCAGCGGAGTGTCCTGCCGCGTTCGTCCCTGCGAGTCGCGCGCCGCCGAACCTTCGCTGCTTTGCACAATGTGCGTACCATCGGCCAGCGTCTGCACCGACTCATTGGTGATGGTGGCCGTGTACGGCGCACCCTTCACTACGGCCCCCGGACCTCCGTTCATGTTGAACGCCATCGCGCGTACTTGTGTTGGTGCTGCATAAATGACGTCTGGCGTGGCCTGCGCCAGCGCCGCACCCGAAAGGGCCAGAACGAGAATCAGCGTACGTTTCATGGTGGTTACTTCTCCTTTGCAATTTCAAAATTACGGACGCAACCGGATGCTCCTGGATTGAACCATCGGCTGCAAAACTTACGTTCGCGATGTAGGCGGATCCCTCCGGCACTGCGCCTGGAGGAAACATCGAGTCTGCGGGCAGGGCGATTTGAATGGCCGCCTGTCCCATCGCCCATTCCTCACGCAGCGGCTGGTGATGCGGCACGATGCGCCGCTTGCCGAGCTGCGGAACTTGCCGTGCCACGCCCCGTTTGGCCGCCGTTTTTTCGACGACCGGTGCATCCACCTTTGCGAATTGAGGAGCGACGGGCGTGAGCTTCTGCGCAGGCGGAAACAGCAACAGCGCCACGATGGCTGCAGCCGCGGCGGCAATAGCAAGAGGAACCCAGCGCGGAAGACGGCGCGGTAGCTTCCGTCGCGTGCGCCGCTTGGGTTGCGGCAGCGTAGTACGCAGCGAAACCGCGCGACCCCTCTTCATAAGCGGCGGCGCGCTGCCGACAGTCCGCGCATGCCCGCACATGCTCATCCACGTCAGCGGCTTCGCTCGCCGGCAACTCGCCGTCGATCCACGCAACCAGTCGTAAGTTCAGCTCACACATTGCATTTCTCCGCCAATTTCCGAATGGCCCGCTCCACCGTGTCACTGACCGTCGAGATCGGAATTTCCAGCACCTCAGCGATCTCCTTATAGCGCAACCCCTCGGCGCGCAGCATCAGGCACTCGCGTTCTTGCCCGGCCAGCGAGCGCACCGCGCCTTGCAGCCGCTCCCACTTCTCTTTCGCCAGAACCGCCTGCTCTGGAGTAGCGGCACTCGACGCCGCATCGAACGCCGAATCCAACGGCTCGCCCATGCGCTGCGTGTAACTCATCTGGCTGCTGCGCGCACGATTATGCGCAACGCGAAACAGCCAACTGCGAATGTTCGCCTGCGGTCCCCCCGTCGACAGGTGCTTGTGCAGGCTGAGAAACGCGTCCTGCGCCACGTCCTGCGCCTCCTGCGGTGAGAGCCCCAGCCCGGCCAGGTATCGCAATAAAGGTCTGCGCAGCTCCTGAAACAGCGTAGTCGCCTCGCACGAATCACTCGCAAAGCGCGAGAGCGGCAAGTCCAGGGGTAACGAATCGCCACTCATAAGGTCCTGACCATCGCGCCTCTAGTTATAGAACAAATGAGGAAGGTGATTTTACGGACGGCGGGCGCGAAACCTGCGCGGAGCGCCCCCGTTGGCGGGCGAGAGCACAGTCGAAGAGCCTGCTTTCCTCCGGTTTTCATCCCTCGGAGGCGTCAGCCTCCGGGAGCCTGCTTTTCCTTCCACGGTCGGGCTGCCCAAGCCGCGCTAGCGCGTTGCATTACGAATCTTGGGGAACGCACACCTGGCAACAAAAGTGGCGGGTTCTGAAGAACCCGCCACGGGAGGAAGTACTTACTTCGAATCGCTTACAGGAACCGACGCCGTACAACACCCGCGATTCCGAGGATGCCGCTGCCCAGAAGCACTAGCGACGATGGCTCGGGAATCTCTGGTGAGGAGCCTTGATAGATGTTACCGACGTTATAGATCCAATTCCCGTTAGCGTCCTCGGTAGCGATAACAACGCCGCCGCTCTGTGCGTATTGGTCGGACTGGAAGAGCAGGTGCACATTGCCGTCAGCGTTCAAGTACCAATCTAGCGAGTCACTCAGGCTGCCATCTGGATCGAGAATCTCGCCAAGCCCGGTGACGACGTTGGGCGTCCCGAGATCGAAATCTTGCTGGTCAGGTGGTTCATAGATGGTGCAAACGCCCATGCTGTTTCCGAAGTCACCCGTACAGCTCGATGCCTGCGGCGCCTGGGCGAAACTTCCGCCAAGACCCATTCCCGGCATAAGGTTGCCGGCCATTGCCAGGCTGGCGCCGAGCAAAACGACTCCACCTAGCAGAAGCATAAATCTCGTTTTCATACGTTTCTCCTCCATCCGCCCATCGTTCCGGCGGGACGAATCGTGGCACCGGAGAAAATCGAAGACGGTGCAAACAACCTAAAGTACCTCCGCGGTTTTGATCGCCGGGTAGGCAGAGGGCCAGCGAGTTGGTCGAGTGAGGATGACGAACGCTATCAATGACTCAATTTTGTCACTCGTCACGCCATGTTGAGGTGACTTCCCCGCAGAACAGCAGGTATTGCACAAGTTGTGCTACCCGCCTTCTTGGCCGGGAACCCCTCTCCTGGAGGCTTTCTGTGACTTCGGGATACATTGCCATCCCCAATTGTCGCGAGATTTTATCCCAGCAATGACGTATAGTCAAGAACAAAAAGCGGACATTTTCACTTGCTACGAACAGGTCCGGAAGCTGCCGAATCGCCCCATGCCGCGGCCGAGAGCCCAGGCGTCTGAGGGTTGCTGTTCGGGGAAAGGAACTCCTGCTCAAGGCGCCCGTGCGCCCTCGAACCGGGCGCCCTCAAGGACATTTCGGGGCATAGCGGATGCGTTGAACGGGAACCCGCCGCAACCCGCTAGGCGGCGCTCGTTTGCCGTCGCCGGTACGATAACTCAACATAGCCGTTCTTGAAAGCGACTACATTCTTCAGATGCCACTTCTGCTCGGTACCGGAATCACCGAATAAGTGCAGTCCGTCACCCAATATGACCGGCGCTATCATCAATATGATTTCATCCACCAAGCCGAGCCTGAGAAAACTCTGGCATAACATCGCCCCTCCGACCAGCCAGATGTTTGCGTATCGCGGCGCGAGTATCTCACCCACCAACCTCTTGAGGTCGCCTGAGTAGAACTCCACGGTCTTCCTCGTGGACGGCAGTTCTCTGTGGTCACCACGACCGTCGGAGTATCGCCATAGGGCCAGCCGAGTTGCAGCGCGTGTTCATAGGTGCGAGAACCTAGCACGTAACAGTCTATCGACTCGATGACATCAGCGCCGTCGTCAGTAACCCCTCTTTCGTAGACGTCGCCAGAACTGTCCATCCACGAAACACTGTTGTCCTTCTTGGCGATGAAGCCATCAAGGCTTGAAACTATGTGCAGCGTTACCGTCGATCTCATTGCACCCGACATGTTTCCTCCCGATGAGTCCGACGGCGGCGTCCACGCTGTTCCGTAATCGCATCCCTCAGCGGGGATAACGTATCGCCGTCCCTGTCAGCGAGTCAACCTCCCGCAAAACTGCGCAGTGTAGAGTTCGAGTGCCGCACGGCCACGAGTGATATGTGGGCCACTCGCCGCGCGGCGATTTCGTCGCATAGAGGGCGGATCTTTCGTATTCTGACGCCATGAATGTTCAGCACACTCCGGAGCAGAAGGCCTTTGCTCTGCGTGCCATTGAGAGCGGGCGGCTGAGTTCGGAAGATGACGCTGTACGGCAAGCGCTTGCGCTATGGGAAGAGCGCGAGCGGCAACGTGCCGAGTTCCTTCTGACCCTTAACGAGGCCAAGGCGTCGCTAGCCCGGGGCGAAGGCCTGGACGTTACTCCTGAGACGATGCGGCAGCTAGCCGCTGACGTAAAGGAACGCGGACGCGCCCGCCTGCTGGCTGAACTCAACGCATCCCGCTGATGGCGCACCGACTTGCCCCTCGCACCGCAGCCGATCTCGAAGACCTCTACTGAAAGTTGCGCAATAAGGTGACAATCTTTGTGAACTGTCATCACGAACCCGTCCCGCTCGGCGGGACGGGCGAGGGATCTGCTTTCCTTGCCCTATCGACGTTGTTGTTTTCTCGCGCTTGCTAGCTTTCCCTATCTCGGACGTTCGCGGGAAGGGGATTTCGGCCCCGGATGCCGCAGGCTAGCCGTCGGAGAATACGTGATTGTGTACTGCGTGGAGAATGAAGCAGTGCAGATCCTCCGGGTGGTACACGGTAGGCGGGACCTGGAGAGGCTGTTTGGTGGCTGAACGGCGTTTCGTCGCAAAGTTCCGCTAGTAGAAGTTCTGCGGAACTCCGACGAAAACCCCGCTCAAGTCCGCTTCGCGTCCTTGAACGGGGCCCCCTCGGAGATTTATCTGTTGTGAGGAGATTACTCACCCAGGCCACGCCGTTTCGACTAAGACAGTTGATCCAACTTCATCCGCTCGAGTTCAACAGTCTTACGGAGGTTAGACCATAGCGGACGGCTCTTCCCCACTGCCTGGGGATTGTAGCCGAGAGCTTGCGACTGTTCCACGACGATGCCGACCAACTCTGATCCATGGTCGTCAAAGTACTTGAACGGATCCGTGGCCCATTTGAGCGGCTTGTTGGGAGTGCTCTTAAGAAGCATGCGGAACGAGGCAAGCACCGGATAGAGCCACCCATCCGGTACCATGTACTTCGTCTCGCCGCCTGTAAGCGGCAGTTTAAACGTCGCGCCGCCTTTGTAGACAACTTCGCGCCGCTTTCCGAATTTACTTCCTGAGTCGTTCGCCTCGAGATTGTACTTTGGTACTGAGTGACAAACTCCTCGTGGATGTAATCGTAGAGTCGCAGAATGTCCACAACGACAGGGTTGAGCGCCTGGTAGCCAGGCAGCCATTCGGGGTCCCGGTAGTACTTCAGGATCCCGCCTTTTGACGTATACGCGACGAGCGGATCCTTTCCGTCTTCCGTCCACTTGTGGTGAAACATGGTAAGCAGTGCAAGCACCGTGCGAACATCCACGTCTTCCGGATCGTTATCGCGGTAGCGAATGCGCCCGGCGAGGCTGGAGTGCTTAATGACTTCCTTGAGCCAATCAAACCCCCCTCCCAAGTTCTCGAGAGCAAACTCCTTCACCTGATTACTCGTGTTGCGAGCGCCAGCCAGGCGAACAAGCTTTTCGCGAACGTTCCCCGAGATAACCTCGATGTGCACAAATGCGGTCTTTAAGCTCTCGGTGACCTGTTCTTCTGTAAACGTCGAGTTTCGGCGATTTGGAGCGTCAATGGCCCGCGCGAGTACCTCGGTCAGTCGTGGCGCCATCAGCGAGGCCACCATCCTCTTTTGAGGTGACGGTGATTTCAAGCACTTTGTTATGGGTGTCGTAGCGGCAACTTTCTGCCAGAATGAGTTCGCCGCGATTTAGCAGGTGGAACTCGGTTGGGTTTTCGATTAGCGACTTCTCGATCACCTGAGGAATGCGGCCTGTCATTTCCTCGTGAGCGCGTGGATTGATGTCGTCCGGCAGCATCTCGCGTTTGAATTCCGCAACTGGAATCCAAACGTGGTGGATGGTTATACCGGAGTCATGCGGATCCGTAATAGAACGAACCAGTTCTTGTGATACGTGGAAGCGGTAGGTGTGGGGAAACGAGGTTGGTACGGACTTTGCGAACGACAAAGAGGCCATTGCGGCTGCTCCATGCGAGTCAGGAACTCGACTTTTTGTTTTAGGGTACGCATTGGTTCTTCAAGGATTTCTCCTGTGAAGATCCTGTCGCCAAGCGACCCTCGTCCCAATCGTCCGAGACTTCTTGAGAATCTCACAGCCAGCCGAATCTGTCTACTGCAATAAGCGCAACGCCCGGTTCCGGCGGTGCCGGGTGCCCCAGGTTCGCGCCCCGTTGTTGGGCGCTAACCTGGGCGTACCGGACTCGATCCACTCGCCTTATCACACTCCACCGTGACCTGCGTCCTAGCGCGGTCTCCTGCCCCTGAGCATAGACTGTCAAACGGAACGATGAGGGAGAGCTGTGTCCCCAGAGACGCAGCCGGACGATGCCCCCATCGCCGGTAGGTGGTTCGACCTGTGACTGGTTCCATTGGCTGTTGCATTTTTGCTTATCCCGCCGCCAATACCCCCGTCCATCCTACAAGAATCCCCCCTAAGTCCTTTATTAAGAGGATTTTGCCTCTAAGTCCCATGCGCACAAGATTTTACGGGGACTACGACCGCTATCTCCAATGGAATGAGGAATTTGCAAAAAAGGGGGGGAGGGGGTACCCCCCTGCCCACTCTACAAGTCCCTCTTCGGAACTACTACCCCAATCCCCAACTCCTTCAGCTGCTTGTCGCTCACCGGAGTCGGCGCGTCCATCATCAGGTCGATGGCTTTGGCCGTTTTGGGGAAGGGAATGACTTCGCGCAGGCTGGTCGCCCCGGCGAGGATCATCACGATGCGGTCGAGGCCCAGGGCGATGCCTCCGTGCGGTGGCGTGCCGTATTGCAGCGCTTCCAGGAAGTATCCGAAGCGCAGTTGCTGCTCTTCGGGCGACATGCCGAGCGCCTTGAAGATGATGCTCTGGATGTCCTGCCGATGAATACGAATGGAGCCCGAGCCCAGCTCGGTGCCGTTGAGCACCACGTCGTAGGCGAGCGACCGCGCCGCGCCAGGGTCGCTTTCGAGGATGCCCATGTCTTCTTCGTGCGGCGAGGTGAAGGGATGATGCGCCGCGTTCCAGCGCTTCTCGGTCTCGTCCCACTCGAACATGGGAAAGTCGGTGACCCAGAGGAAACGGAAATCGCGGCGGTCGAACGCCCCATGCTTGGCCGCAAACTTCTGGCCGAGCGCGAGACGGAATTGTCCCGCGGCAGCATAGACGGCCGTGGCTTCCTTGCGCGATTTGGCCGCGTTGCCGACCTCACTGCGCTTGGCACCGGCGACGATGACGAGCAGGTCGTTTTCGCCGGGTTTCGCAATGTCGCGAATCTTTGACACTGCGTCCGGGAAAGTCTTTTCCAGCCGCTTGATGTCCTCAAAAACTTTCGCGTCTTTGCGGTCTCCGAAAAGCAGCTTGAGGTCGTCGCGCTCTTTGCGCGAAAGCTCTCCAACGTTCGGCGTAACAATCGCGACGATCGGCAACTCAGCATCGATGTTGAGTGTCGCGAGATCCTCCTCCGCGAACGCCGACTTCACATCGGACATCGCCGGCAATCGCATGTCAGGCTTGTCGATGCCATAAAGCCGAATCGCTTCGTCATAGGTCATGCGCGGAAACGGCGTGACAATGTCAACTCCGATCGTCTTCCACGCCGCAGTCAGAAAGCCTTCGACGATGGCATAAATGCCTTCGGGCCGCGCGAAGGTCATCTCGAGGTCGATCTGCGTGAACTCGGGCTGGCGATCGGCGCGCAAGTCTTCGTCGCGGAAGCAGCGCGCGATCTGGAAGTACTTGTCGAAGCCCGCGATCATGAGGATCTGCTTGAACTGCTGCGGCGACTGCGGCAGCGCGTAGAACTCGCCGGGATGAACGCGGCTCGGCACCAGATAATCGCGCGCGCCTTCCGGCGTCGAGCGCGTCATCATCGGCGTCTCGATCTCGTAGAAGCCCTGCGCGTTGAGGTATTCGCGGATGGCCAGAGTGACGCGATGGCGCAGCGCGATGTTGGCGTGCATCTCGGGCCGGCGCAGGTCGAGATAGCGATATTTGAGGCGCACCTCTTCGTTGGCGATGTCGTTGTCCGACGGCGAGAACGGCAGCGGCTTGGAGTCGTTGAGCAGGCGCAGTTCGTCGGCGACGACCTCGATCTCGCCCGTAGGAATGTTCGGGTTGATGGTCCCGGCGTCGCGCAGCTTGACGCGGCCGATGACGGCGATCACGTATTCGGAGCGCAGGCCTTCGGTCTTCTTATGCATCTCTGCGCCGGCATCAGCGGTGATCACGACCTGGCTGAGGCCGGTGCGATCGCGCAGGTCGAGGAAGATGAGGTTGCCGAGGTCGCGGCGGCGGTTCACCCATCCCATGAGGATCACGGAGGAGCCGGCGTCAGAGGCGCGGAGTTCGCCGCACATATGAGTGCGTTTGAGTTCACCAAGAAAATCGAGCATGAAGAGTCCTTAATATTAAGAGGAAAGTTCAATTTTACTGTATGGGAACCGCGGATGCGCGATTTGAACATGACGCGCTGACGATGCCTTCGGGTTGAATCGCTAGTTTGACGCGCGCAGGTACTCAGCCAGATTCTCGCGGGCGACGGGCTCCTGCTTGCCGGTGCCGAGTTCTTTTACGGCGAACTGACCGCTTGCAACTTCGTTTTCGCCTACGATGACGATGTAGCCCGCCCCGGCTTTTTCGGCGGCTTCGAACGACTTCTTCAGGCGGAAGGTTTCGTCGCCCAGGTCGCAGCGCACGCCGGCGCGGCGAAGTTCTCGCGCGAGCTTGAGCGCGTGCGGGTTCATGCCTGCGCCGAGCGGTGCGATGTAGGCATCGAGCGTTTCGGTTGCTTTCACGCCTTCCGCTTGCAGCGCGAGGATGAGGCGGTCTTCGCCGATGGCGAATCCGATGCCCGGAGCTTTGGGGCCGTCGAGCGATTCGGAGAGGCCGTCGTAGCGTCCGCCACCTAGCACAGCGCTCTGCGCGCCGAGGTTGCTGTGGGTGAACTCGAAAGTCGTGCGGGTGTAGTAGTCGAGTCCGCGGACCATGCGCTCATTGATGATGTACGGTACGCCGACGGCGTCGAGCATGGCGCGCACGGCGGCGAAGTTTTCGCGGCAGGACTCGTCGAGGTATTCGCTGATCTTGGGCAGCTTCTCGATGATGGGCTGGTCTTCGGGGACCTTGCAGTCGAGTACGCGCAATGGGTTGGTCTCGGCGCGGCGCTGGCAGTCGGCGCACATCTGGTGGACGACCGGCTTGAGCGCGTCGCGCAGTGCCTGGTTGTAGCGCGCACGGTCGGCGGCGCAGCCGACGGAGTTGAGTTGCAGCGTCCAGCCGCGCAGGCCGAGTTCGTCGAGCAGCGTGGCGAGCATTTCGAGCACTTCGGCGTCGCGCGCAGGTGACTCGCTGCCCGCGCTGGGAGGGCCGATGGTCTCGGCGCCAATCTGATAGAACTGGCGGTAACGGCCCTTCTGCGGGCGCTCGCGGCGAAATTGCGGGCCGATGTAGTAGAGCTTCTGCAGCTTGCCGACTTTGTCGAGCTGGTGCTCAATGTAGGCGCGTACGACCCCGGCGGTGTTCTCGGGACGAAGGGTCAGCGACTGCGACTTCTCGCTGGCGGCGCGCCCCTTGTCTTCCCAGGTGAACATCTCTTTGGTGACGATGTCGGTTTCTTCGCCGACGCTGCGGGAGAAGAGTTGCGTGTCTTCGAAGACGGGCGTGCGGATCTCGTGGAAGTTATAGCGGGCGAAGACGTCGCGCACCGTAGCCTCGACACGGTTCCAGAGGTCGGTGTCAGGCGGGAGAAGATCGCGAGTTCCGCGGATGGCTTTGATCATAACAACTAGCGACTCGCAATTAGCTAAAGCTGGAGCGAAAAGCTACGTTTTCCTTTCGGCGAGATACGTGTCCTTGTAGCCCAGATAATTCTTGGCGTAGCGGAGGATGGTTTGCTGGTCCTCTGCGCTGAGTTGCTTGCGCACTTTGCCGGGAACACCCATCACCAGCGAGCCGGGAGGGATCACTGTCTCCTCGGGGATCAGAGTGCCGGCTGCGATGATGGAACCCGCACCGATGCGCGCGCCGTTCAGGATGATGACGCCCATGCCGATGAGGCAGCGGTCCTCGACCACACAGCCGTGCAGGGTGACGGTGTGTCCGACGGTGACCCAGTCGCCGACGATGACGGGCCACTGGTTCAACATCCCGTGCATGACCGAGTTGTCCTGGATGTTGCTGTTGGCGCCGATGCGGATGGAGTGCACGTCACCGCGCACGACGGCGTTCATCCAAATGCTGGCGTTTTCGCCAAGCACCACGTCGCCGATCACCTGCGCCGACTCGTCCACGTAGCACGAGTCGGGAATGGTGGGCCGGATGCCTTTGTAGGAACGGATCATAGCGAAGGCCTCAATCTTTGAAAATAACACGAGGCAAGCGGAATTGGGCTGCCGGTGACTGGTAACTGGTTCGTGAAGGCAAGCGCTGTCCCGCGCTTTGTCGTGCCTGCAAGGGCGATCCTGTAGGCGCATGGGGTGCGACCGGGAAGCGCGCTCTAGTAAGGTAGTGCGATGAGTCCGAATTCCGACAGCGGTTCCAAAGCCAAACCTGTTCCAAGATCATTCCTACGAAGGCATTCGCTGGGCCTGTTTTCCACGGCAGTAGTAGTCACGCTGATTGTGGCCTACACGTTCAGCGATCCCAGTTCCCACCTCGGCTCGTTCTTTGGCAATGCCATTGCCGACTGGGCGGGCGTGCTGGTCACGGTGCTAATGACCAAGCATCTTTATGAGAAGGGGTCGGCGGAGAGCAAGCAGCCGAAGGGCAAGTGGAAATCGCCGGCGATGGAGTTTCTGCGCGAGCACTCTCTTACGGTGTTTCTGGCGGTTACATGGCTTGGCTGGGTCTGGATATTCCGAAGGATGGATACCAACAGCCGCTGGGGACTGGTCGTCGGCAACCTAGTATCGCAGTGGACGCAGATTCTCGGGCTGGTGTGGATGACGAAGATATTGATAGAGGTGGGGTCGAAGGAATCTGGCGCAACCAAGAGTGTTGGTACCGTCCCGGCAAAATCGTAGCGCGGGGCAAACGTAATCCTGGGTCAGATTGCTCCCCAGCCGCCAGTCGGTGAAGGCAGTGCGGCGATTACGTTTTACAACGCGGCAATTCGCGCGGAAGTACTTTGGAAGTTGGGCGTGTTGGTGTAGATTCCACGCATTTTGCAGAGTGAGGTTGTGGATCCATTCGGGCACATCTGGCGACTGGCAAGATCTTAGAGGGATATCGCGAAACCCCGGAACGACCGGCCACTGGACGTTTAATCCATTTTACGAGTATCTTTTTCGGAGCACTTTCCATTGCCACCATTCTTCTGGGGACATACTCATGTATTTCGAACAGTTCTATCTGGGCTGTCTGGCGCATGCATCGTACCTGCTGGGTTCGGAGCGCGAGGGGATCGTCGTCGATCCGCAGCGCGATGTGGATATTTATCTTGAGGCAGCGCAAAAGAACGGGTTGAAGATTCGTCACATTTTCGAGACGCACTTGCACGCCGACTTCGTCTCGGGGCACAGCGAGCTGGCGGCGAGGACAGGGGCCAGCATCTATCTGTCGCGCGCGGCGGAGGCCACGTTTGCGCACGTTGCCGTGGACGATGGCTTCAATCTGCAAGTTGGCAAACTGCGCGTGGAAGTGCTGGCCACGCCGGGGCACACGCCCGAGAGCATCAGCCTGGTGGTCACCGATGAAGAGAAAAGTGCCGAGCCGTGGGCGGTGCTGACAGGAGACACGCTGTTCATCGGGGACGTAGGGCGTCCGGACCTGTCGCCGACGCACACTCCGAAAGAGTTGGCGGGAATGCTCCACGACTCGCTGCACCAGAAACTTTTGACCCTGCCCAGTTTCACACTGGTTTATCCGGCGCACGGAGCGGGCTCGCTGTGCGGCCGCAACATGCGGGCGGAGCGGTTCTCGACGATCGGGACGGAGCGGCTGACGAACTATGCGTTACAGATCAAAGACCGCGATGCGTTCGTCCGGCAGATGACCTCGAACCTGCCGGCGCGGCCGGATTATTTTCTGGAAGACGCGGCGATCAACCGCGCGGGAGCGCCCGCGCTGGCGGATTTGCCGGAGCTAACGGCCATCACTCCGCAGGAATTGAAGGCCATGCTGGACAAGGGCGCAGTGGCGCTGGATGTTCGCCCGTCCGATGAGTTCGTGTCGGGGCACGTGCCGGGGTCGATCAGCATAGCGCTGTCTGGACAGTTCGCCTCGTGGGCGGGGGCCGTGCTGGGGCTATCATCCAGGCCGGTGCTGATAGCAACGACGCCGGAGCAAATCAGCGAGGTGCGGGTACGGCTGGCACGGATCGGAATAGAAGATGTTGCGGGATACCTGGAAGGCAGCGTGGAAGGCTGGCGCGCTGCGGGCTTGCCGGCGGAATCGGTTTCGCAAATTACGGTGGATGAACTGGCAGCCCATCTTTCCAACGGAGGCATCGATGTGCTGGATGTGCGGCGCGAGGGCGAGTTCGAGGCAGGCCATATTGCTGGCGCGGATTGGCATCCATTGGACCGCATGAAGGCGGTGTTGCCCGAGATTCGCCGGGATGCTCCGGTGGCGGTGCACTGCAAGGGCGGATACCGCAGCGTGATCGCCTGCAGCCTGCTCAAGCGTGCGGGATACCACAATGTGGTAGATGTCGCGGGAGGATTCGACGCATGGGCTGGAGCGGGCTTACCGGTGGAGGCATCCGAAGAAGTGGGCGCGAAGTAGATTAGCTCTCAGATTCGGGGTGTATTGGTCATTCGAGGTAGGGTGCTCACCTTATCTTTTTGGCAATGATCCCGTAGAAGCGGCTCCGCAAGCCCAATTGATGGCCTGGAATAGCTACAGTAAAGGTTGTAACTGACACCACGAACGTCGGGAAGATGCCCGACGAACTAATTTCTACGGAGGAAACATGCGTACCTTGGCGATGATTGGATTGGTGGTGCTGGTTCTTGGAGTATTGGCTTTCTTCGTGCCGTTTCCGCAAAGCGAGACGCACGGAGCAAAAATCGGCGACGCAACCATTGGAGTCACCACGCACAGCAGCCAGAAACTGCCTCCCGTGGTAGGCGGCGTGCTCTGCGTTGTGGGCGCGGGCTTGCTGATTGCGGGAGCGAGAAAAGGCAGCTAGACTCATCGGTTGACCGGGGCACTTGCGGCCGACATCCTGAGAAATTGGAGGTTCGCTATGCCAAAGATTACTCCGTTCCTATGGTTCGACAACAATGCCGAAGAGGCGATGAACTTTTACGTCTCGATCTTCCCGAACGCGCGGGTGGTGCAGACGTCTCGCCACAGCGAAGGCGGGCCGATGCCGGCAGGGACGTTTATGGTTGGGACGTTTTCGCTCGATGGGCAGGAGTTCATCGTCCTGAACGGCGGACCGCATTATAAGCTGACGCCGGCGTTCTCGATCCTGGTGAAATGCGAGACGCAGGAAGAGGTTGATTACTTCTGGGACAAGCTTACGTCGGACGGCGGCAAGCCGGTGCAATGCGGATGGCTGGAGGACAGGTTTGGCGTCACTTGGCAGATTGTTCCCCGCGTGTTCTTCGAGCTGATCGACAAGGGGGATACGGAGAAGACAAGCCGCATGATGCAGGCGCTGATGGCCATGGTGAAGCTCGACATCGAGGGGCTAAAGCGGGCGTACGAAGGATAGCTCGGGCATGAACAAGCTGATGTGGTCTGCGGCGGCCGGCAGCGGAACGGTCTGCGCGCTGTACTGAATCGGCAGACGCAGCCAGAGTTCGGGTCCGCCGAGTAGCTTCTCGGTGTACTTCACCATGTTCTTCTTAATGCCCGGATACTACTTCCTGGCTGCCGTCGGTCTCCACAATTCGGCCTCTCACCTCAGTCTGAAAATTGGAATTTCATTGATGATTGTTTTCGACTGCGTGTTCTGGTAGCTGGTAGTGCTGATGATTTGGAGCACGACCGGCAAGGTTCGCTGGGCCTCGCCGGATGATGGGCGACGGTGAGCCGCTGCTAAGCATCTGCCAAGATTGCCCGCCGCTGTGAAATACTAGGCAACAATCCCATTCCACAAAGGTCAGTCAGGAATGCTGAAGCGATTCGTGTATTCGGGCACAGGAAGCGACGCATGACGGACGCTTCCACGACCACAGCCTCGGTGACGCTGGCGACGGTCCAGCAGGCGCGCGAACGCATCAACGGATTCATCGTTAACTCGCCGTGCCGCCATTCCGTTGAACTGTCGCGCATGACCGGCGCGGAAATCCACCTCAAGCTCGACAACGTGCAGCGCACCGGGGCCTTCAAGGAACGCGGCGCGCTCAATAAGATTCTCACCCTCAGCGACGACGAGAAGCAGCGCGGCGTGGTGGCGGCGAGCGCCGGCAATCACGCGCAGGCGGTGGCGTATCACGCGTGCGCGCGAGGCATTCGGGCGCAGATCGTGATGCCGCTGATGACTCCGCTGGTGAAGGTGGCAGCCACCAAGGGATTCGGCGCTGACGTGATTTTGCACGGCGCCAACTATGACGAGGCGTACTCGTATGCGATGGAAAGCTGCGCGTCTCAGGGGATGACATTCCTGCACCCGTTCGATGATGCTGAGGTCATCAACGGGCAGGGAAGTATCGGGCTGGAGTTGCTGGAGCAGGTGCCTGATCTCGAATCCGTAGTCGTGCCTATCGGCGGGGGAGGGTTGATCAGCGGCGTTGGGTGCGCGCTGAAAGAGAGTAATCCCAGGGTGCGCGTGATCGGAGTGCAAACGGAGCGGTTGCCTTCCATGCTGCGCGCGACCGAGGCTGGGCATCCGGTGACGATTCCGGCGTCAGCCACCGTAGCGGACGGTATCGCGGTGCGGAGGGCGGGCGACTTAACGCTGCCGCTGGTGCAGCGCTACGTGGACGAGATCGTCACCGTCGATGAAGAAGAAATCGCCAACGCCATCCTCGTTTTGCTGGAAAAAGAGAAGACGCTGGCCGAAGGTGCTGGTGCGGTAGCGATGGCGTCGCTGCTGCAACACAAGACCAACCTCGAAGGGAAGAAGACGGCGGCGCTGGTATGCGGCGGCAACATTGACGTAAGCCTGCTGGCCAAGATCATCGAGCGCGGTTTGGCGAAAGACGGTCGGCGTCTGCGTCTGCGCATCCATCTCACCGACCGGCCCGGCGCGCTGCATCAGTTGACCAAGATCATTGCCGACCTGCGGGCCAACATCGTGGAGACACAGTACGACCGCACCTATTACGGCGTGAACCTGGGCGATACTGCGATTGACCTCTCGATGGAGACGCGCGGGCAGGAGCACATCCGGCAGATTCTCGACGAGCTGACGGCTGCGGGGTATAAGCACGAGAGGATTGAGTAGAAGCACGTGCAACTTTCCTGGAAAATTCGGGCGCGGATGCGCATCTTCGCCGTGGCGCTGGTGCTGGGTATTGCGGTTGGCGTGTGCGTGCTGCTGCCCATCAACGAGTTTGTGTACTACACCGAGTTTCACGATCCGGGCCGGCCGGCCGTGATCTTTGCCGTTGATCAGCTCAGCCAGGCCCTGCGGGGGAACTTGCCGCGGAAGACCGGCTTCTACGCGCTGGTGGGAGTGGTGCTGAGCCTGGGCGGCGCCGGAATCTACGCCTCGATGATGCGGCGGTCGGAGAAGATTCGCCAGCTCAGCGCAGCGCTGGAAGGCGATGTTCGGCAGCAGATTGCGAGCGGCGAGAGCGCCTTGCTGGAGTTCAAGTCCACCTTTCGGTGGGACTTGCGGGAGAACCGCGTCAATCGTTCGCTGGAAACAGTTGTGCTGAAGACGCTGGCCGGCTACATGAACGGGCAGGGCGGGACGCTGCTGATCGGGGTGGCCGACGATGGGAGCATCGTCGGGCTGGAGCACGATTACTCGGCACTGAAGAAGCGCGACCGTGACGGATTCGAGCAGGCGCTGATGACGTCGGTGGCTAGCCGGATGGGCGCGGATGCGTGCCAATGGGTGCAGGCGGTATTTCATTCGGTCGAAGGCCACGACGTATGCCGTGCCATCATCGGCAGGGCGCAGCGTCCGGTGTACCTGCGCGACGGCGAGACGCCGAAGCTGTTTGTGCGCACCGGCGTGAGCACGCGAGAGCTGAACGTGCAGGAAGCGATTGATTACACCGCGACGCGCTGGAAGAAGTAGAGAGTTGCGCCGGCACTAGCGTACTTCGGGGTCGTTGAGGAATCGTGCCGAGCGGGCCTGCGGGAGTGACGGAAAGCTCGTCAGCCGAGTGGCGCCTCCGTAGCAATTGTGAATTTCAGTTTCCCAGGCGGTTTGCACGTGCCCCTGCCGGTCACGGTAGTTGACCGGAAACATCTCCATGGAAAAGCCGCAGTTGGAAGATCCGCCGGTGAGTCCGGAGGTCGCGGTGTCGTATACGTAACCCGATACCCGCGGAGTGCGCCGCCGTCATCGCCGTGAAGATCACGGCCCAGGCGCTGGAAACGAACAGCATGGCCAGAGTGCTGAGAACACTGTCGCGCAGGTGGCGGTGGCGCGCCATCTCGGCGGGGGTGATAGTGCCGCAGTGGCGAGCGTGTGCCGGGCGCGTGTGTCTCCAGCCCTGGGGCGCCACTTGGCGTCGTACTCAGCGCGCCGGGCGGGGTCGCTCAACACCTGGTGGGCCTCGTTGATGTCCTGAAATTGCAGGGTCGCGCCGGGCGCGGGATTGCGGTCGGGATGGTAGCGCCAGGCCAGGCGGCGAAACGCGGCATTGACTCCCGCAGTGTCGGCCAGCGGGCGTGATCTCAAGCACCGCGTAATAGTCGAGTTGGGCGCGAACCATCTGCCGGCATGACCGTCGCCTTCTCTAGTGCGTAATGGCGCGTAATATCCCTTGCGGGCACGCACCTTGTACTTCTTATTATCGGCAAGAATCTGAATCGTATGATATTTACCATTCGGCTCCAGGTCGGCCGGCTTATAGGAAATGGCGTACTGGCTGCGTAACTCGTCTTGAATCTGCGAGAAAGCGTCGGAAACGTCCTGGATCTTGAACGGGAAAAAGGCGCGCCCGCCGGTCTCTTCCGCGAAATACTCCAGCACCTTGTCGCCCTTCAGCCTCTGCTCCGCTGGTGTTGGTCGAGATGGTGTAGATGATGACCTCGGCTTTTTGCGCCATTTCCACGGCCTCATCGCGCGAGACGCGGCTCTGGTTATCGTCGCCGTCGCTCAGCAGGATGATGGCGCGGCGGGTGGCCATCTTACCCTTGTCCTTGGCCATGATCTCGTCGCGGGCAGGCGTAATACATGGCATCGTACATGGCGGTACCGCCGCCGGGGCGCAACATGCGCACGCCCTTGGACAGCGCCTCGGTGCTGTTGGTGAAGTTCTGTGTGACTTCCGGCGTAGTGTCGAAGCCCAATCACAAAGGCCTGGTCCTGCTGGTGCACGATCTGGTTCAGGAACTCGATGGCGGCTTCCTGCTCGAACTTGAAGCGGTCGCGAATGGAGTTGCTGGCGTCGACCAGCAGGCCGACGCGCAACGGCAGGTTAGTTTCGGCTGCGGAAGGAGCGAATGGACAGCGCCGGCTTGTTGTCGTCCATGACCCGGAAGTCTTCTTTCTTGAGGTCGTTGACGAACTTGCCGCGCTTGTCGGTGACGGTGAAGACGACAGTCGACTTCGTCCACCTGCTTGACGATGGTGGTGAGCTTCTCTTCCTGATCTTCGGCGGTGGCGGGCTGTTGCGGGGCAGTACCCAGCGTGCCCAGATTCCCGGTGGGGCTGGCAGGCGTTGTCGGTCTCGGCTGGCGGAGTGTTCTGCGGGGCATCGCTTGTAGTGTGACTCGTCGCAGGCGGCTGCGGCTTGGTCGCCGGAGCCTGCGCTTGGGCGCTGGCGCGGGTGTCTGGGTTGGCAGGCGGCGTGGCCGGCTTAGGCGGATACTTCATGGCCGAAGGCGCCGACGGCAGTGGTTGCTGGGTGGCGTCTTGCGCCAGACCCGGCGAGGGCGAAGGAAATGGTCAGAAACAGGACCGGAATGAGCTCGCATCTGGTTTTTCATTATAGCTGCTAGGGGCGGCGCAGCTTCTCCAGGAAGCTTGTGAGTTCCTCGGGCAGCGGAGCAGTAAACGACAACGGCTCGCCGGTGCGGGGATGCGTCAGCTCGACGGAGGCGGCGTGGAGAAAGTTGCGGCTGAGGCGAAGCGCTCCGGGCTGAGATTCGTGGACTGCGGCTTCGGCGGAATCCGTGTCAGCGGCACGCTTGCGCGAGGGCTTTGCGCGGCGCGGTTTGGGAGCGCAAGACGCCTGCGGCTCCGTACAGCGTGTCGCCGACCACGGGATGCCCGATCGACGCCATGTGCACGCGGATCTGGTGGGTGCGTCCGGTCTCGATGCGGACGTCGATGAGCGCGAACTTGCCATAGGGCGACTCGATGCGCTCGCGCACTTCGTAGTGGGTGACGGCGGTGCGGCCTCCGCTGCCGCGCGTGGTCATGCGAATGCGGCGGATGGCGTCGCGGCTGATCTCGGCGGTAATAGTGCCGCGCGGGCGCTCGGGCCAGCCATGCACCAGCGCGATGTAGCGCTTCTTCACTTCGCGTCCCGGAAAACTGCTTGGCCAGGTTGCGATGGGCGACGTCGTTTCGGGCGACGAGAATCAGGCCGCTGGTTTCCTTGTCGAGCCGGTGCACGATGCCGGGACGGGTCTCGCCGCCGACCTCGGAAAGCTGAGTGAAATGGTGCAGCAGGGCGTTGACCAGCGTGCCACGATTGCGGTCGTCGTCGGTCGCGCCCGCCCCGGCGTGCACCATCATGCCGGCAGGCTTGTTGATGACGGCGAGGTCGTCGTCCTCGTAAATGATGTCGAGCGGAATGTCTTCGGCCATGGCGCGCAGCGGCGGAGGCACGGGATCGCCGAGGATAGTGATGGTCTCGCCGCCCTTGAGCTTCAGCGAAGGCTTGGACGGCTTGCCGTTGACCAGCGCCTTCTCTTCTTCCAGCAACAGTTGCACGCGGGCGCGGCTGGTGTCGGCGAGTTGCGCGGCGAGGAACTGGTCGAGGCGCTGCCCGGCGGCCTCGGCGGGGACGGTGATGGTGATGGGGAAGACGGAGTCGAGGGCATTGAGGAAGATGGTAGAACTCAATCTCGAATTAAGCCACTCCAGGCCCCTCGGGAGTCTCTCATGCTACAAGTGTGAGCATGCTACTTTTGGCACTTTCCGGCCCTGGTTGCATTCCAAGACGCGAAAAGTTTTCCTAACATGTGCAAGTGTTTGCACTTTGGCATACAAAGTCCGATACTTTATATTGCAAACAAAGGAATTAGCGGCGACCTGAGTGGAGCATAACGTGCGCAGAATTAAACCGTAGTTATCGCCTCGGAGGAGAAAAGTATGCGCAAGCTTTGTCTTACGGCGCTGTTGGTTTTAGCGCTGCCGATGTTCAGTTTTGCAACAGTCCTAACCTTCGGACCCCTGTGTAGCGGAAGTTGCGGAGGGACGGCGCTTGGCAATTACGGCGGATTCACGTGGAGCGGCGACATGTACGCCTACGGCAACGACGCCTATATGAACAACTATGGCAACACCTATGGCGCCCCGTCCGGTGGGGCCGCCTACAACGGGTTTGGCGATGACGCTAACGACGGTTTCCAGCGCTATACCATTCACGTTCAATGGCGCCGATTTCTCCAGTTTTGCGGGGTCCGATGCGTACCAGTCGTACTCGTCCACCACCGTCCTCATCGACGCGTACGATTCCGGCAGCAATTTCCTTGGCTCCTGCGGCGCGACCCTCTCGCCTAGCAGCTACAACTTTCTGACCTGCAACATCGCAAACGTGAGCTCGCTTGTGTTCCACAATGACTCTGGAACTTCGGGGCGCTGGTGGTTGATGGACGACTTCACCTACAACTCCTCGGCGACGCCCGAGCCTGGCACGCTCGTGATGTTCGGCTCCGGCATCATCGGACTCGCAGGTATTCTGCGTCGCAGGATCAACCTCTAGTTGGTTTGATTTTTGGTTCTCGAAGCCGGGGCAGTCGTCCCCGGCTTTTTTCCGTCTCTTCGCGCCGCCAATTCCCGGATCGGCAGCAGAAGGGAGAACACCTGGCTGCTTTCCCGCAGTTCAACGAAGGATAGCTGGCCTGAAAATGCGATATCACTCGCGATCCGAATCGGGACAACCTCTTGTAAGCGGGCCAGAAAATTTCTGAGCTTCGTTTCCAACCCACCGACTGCTAGAGTCAACCTTTGCAAACGGAGGCCCTATGCGCGACGACGTAATCCGGGTGGTAGAAACGTATATCGATGCGGTGCGGAGGAACGACGCCGAGGCGCTGCCGCTGCATCCCAACGTAGTGTTCGAGAGTCCGCTTGGCCGCTATGAAGGCATTGCCGCCTTTCGAAAGGGATTGGCAGATTTCGTGCAGATTCTGAAGAGCATTGAAGTCGTACGGCTCACGGCCGACGACGAGACCTGCGCCGCGGTGCTCAAAATTGACACCGTGTTCGGACTGATTCCATTTCTGGAGTACTTCTACCTCGCCGATGGGTTGATCGTTTCCATCCGCGCGTATTACGATCCGCGACCGATTCTGGAAGGCATAAGCCGGAGTTCGGCATAAAATGGGGGCGTAGTCGCTCAGCATCCGCACCATATCGGAGGTTCGCAATGATTAAGTTACTTCTCAAGGCGTCAGTGTTCGCACTCGTAGCAGCCTGCCTGGTTACGGCGCAAAGCAGCACTTCCAGCACAACCTCGACCGCAACCTTTACCGGCGAATGGAAGGTTGGATTGGGAGCCGGCGGCGCGACGTTCCTCATTACGCTGGAGAAGGGTGGCAAGGCGACCAAGAGCCACGGTTCACCCAACGGAACCTGGACGGTTTTCGGCGATGAGGCGCGAATCACCTGGGACGACGGCTGGCACGACGTGATCCGCAGATCCGGGAATCATTGGGAGAAAGCAGCCTACGCGCCGGGCAAGTCGTTCTCAGATCCGCCCGACAACATCGCTTCAGCAACGCGAACGGAGCCGATGTAACGGAGCTCGACCGTTTACGCCCGTCCCGCGAACTCGCGCGTCTCGGTGGAGACTTTCACCTTCTCACCTTCTTTGATGAAGAGCGGGACGCGGATTTCGAGGCCGGTTTCGAGTTTGGCGGTCTTGGTGACGCTACCGCCCGCTGAGTCGCCCTTCGCGCCGGGCTCTGCGTAGGTAATTGTCAACTCAACCTGATTGGGCAACTCTAACCCAATCGGATTGCCGTTGAACTTATGCAACTGGATGATTGCGCCTTCGACCAGCAGTTCGAGGGCGTCGCCCATCATCTCCTCCGTGAGGGTGAGGGTTTCGTAGGTTTCCTGATCGAGGAAGTGCGAGCCGTCGTTGTCGCTGTAGAGGTATGACGCGGGGCCGATCTGGAGGTCGGGTTCCTTGAATTTGTCACTCGCCTTGAAGGTCTTCTCGAATACCGCCTGGGTGAGTAGGTTGCGCATTTTCAGGCGCACGAGGGTCTGCCCGCCACGGGCAGTTGGCGTGGAAACCTCTGCTTCCATGCAGCAATACGGGATGTTTTCAAACTCAAAGAACGCCTTGCGCTTGATGTCGATGGCGTCAATCAGTGCGGCCATAAGTTCCTCAGGGGCATTGCGGGATCGAAAGGTCCCTCTGCCGATTGTCTCTTCAATTATAGGGGGAAGTGCTGTTTAATGCCGAAGCTGCTGTTCGCTGTTAGCTGTCCTTGCGATAGAGGAGATTGCGCATTGCCTCACGGCGGGCTGCGTTCACCTCTGCCGCCGACTTGCGGTCACCGCCATCTAACGTTGGCTTCGTCTTGGGGCCAGAGTCGTCGGGTTCGCTGCACGACGGGCACCGGTTAGCGAAGCCGGGCTTATCGGGCCTCAGTTCGAACTCCTCGCCGCAGACGGCGCAGATTCGGATAGGAAATGCCATCGAAAGGTAATTTTACAATCCACCGGGCGGTTGGCTCCAGTGCCTATCACAGCAGGCCTGGTGCATCTGTGAGACGATTAGGCGACGTCCCGCCGGGCGGGAATCGCATCCTTTGCCCGAGCCTCCCTATCAATGCGAGAATCATAGACATGCGAAAACTATTTCTCACGGCGGCAAGCGCGCTGACCGTCGGCATTCTGATGCTGGGCACCATGGTCGCCCAGACCACCCCAGCCTCGTCCACGAAACCGGCAACCGCCAAAACCGCCACAACCACCAAAACCAGCTCGACTGCCAAGCCGCACTCGGCAACGGCAGCAAAAAGCACACAACCCCTGGCTTTGACGACGCAGAAAGAGAAGCTGAGCTACGCCATCGGCATGAACATCGGCGAGAGCATGAAGAAAGACTCGCTTGACATCGATCAGGCCGTCCTGACCCGCGCCCTCAAAGACGCTTTGAACGGCGCCAAGCCTGCCATGTCCGACGCAGAAGCCAAAAACGTCATCACGGCGTTCCGCAGCGAGATGATGAAGAAGAAGGAAGCTGAAGCGCAAAAGATCAGCGACGGCAACAAGCAGGCGGGCGAGAAGTTCCTGGCCGAGAACAAGACCAAGCCAGGCGTGGTGACGCTGCCCAGCGGATTGCAGTACAAGATCATCAAGCAGGGTGACGGACCCAAGCCCACGGCGAGCGACACGGTAGTCACCAACTACCGCGGCACACTTATCGACGGCACGGAGTTCGACAGCTCGTACAAGCGGAATGAGCCGGCGACGTTCCCGGTGGGGCAGGTCATCAAGGGCTGGACCGAGGCCTTGGAACTCATGCCAGTGGGCTCAAAGTGGCAGCTTTACATTCCCTCCAACCTGGCCTACGGCGAACGCACCCCGGGACCTGAGATTGGCCCGAACTCGACGCTGATTTTTGACATTGAGCTACTGTCGATACAGGACAAGAAGGCGGCCGACAAACAGCCTGCCGACAAGTAGCAAGCTGCGCTACGAGGGCAGCGAAGCCGGGTAACCGCGGATTAGGCTGACGGCCGCAGGCAGGGACGAAGACATTCGCCCTGTCTGCGATGGCTGCGAAATCCGCCGTCGGGTGTTTTCGATGCTAGCGCGCCGGGGCCAGTTTGTCAGCCGGCCGCAGCGGGACGCGCAGCATCCACAATAGCCCGCCAGCGACCACCAGCAGCAGCGCGATGCCTTGGGTGTCGGTCATAAAGCCGAAGAGCTCACCCCGCCCCGGATCGCCGCGGAAGAATTCGATGAAGTAGCGCCCCACGCCGTAAAGGATGAGGTAGGTGCCGATGATCTGTCCCTCGAACTTCTTGCGGCGCAGCAGCCACACCAGAAAGACGCAGTTTGCGATTTCGAGGATGAACTCGTAAATTTGCGTGGGGTGCAGCGGGATCCCGAGAGGCGTGCCGACAATCTGCGCCGCCAGCGGATTTTTAAAGGTCACCGCCCACGGTACGTGGGTCTCGCGTCCCCAGCAGCAACCGGCGGCAAAGCAGCCCAGGCGGCCGAACGCGTGTCCCAGGGCGAGGCCGGGCGCGAACACGTCGCAACTGGCCAGCACTGGCATATGGTTGCTGCGCAGGTACCAGACGCACATCACGATGGCCAGCAGCAGTCCGCCGGACCACACTCCGCCCGCCTGCAGCGTGGAGAGCGCAAAAATCTCCCGGGGATGTTCGCTGTAATAGCCGAAATCCACCAGCAGCATCAATACCTTGGAACCGATAACGCCGGAAAGAATGGCGACGATGCCCAGGTTCCAGAGCTTGTCGGGATCGAGGCCCCGGTCGCGCCCCAGTCTTACGATGAGCAGCAGGCCACAAATGAGCCCCATGGCGGCCATGAAGCCGTAGGTGGGGAGACTGAAATTGCCAAAGTGTAATAAACGGGGAAACACGTCTCTATTGTAGATGCTGGAGGGAGTGCCGGAGCGTCAGAAGCTGGTGCCCATTTCCAGTACAACCGAAGTGCTGTTTGTGCCCGGGTCAAACACGTAGGTTGTGAATTCCAGTTGCTTGTGCATGAAACCGATAAAGAAGCCGCGCTGAGTGTCGAGGTTCGTCCGGAACGTCCGCGTGCGCTGTGCCACGCCGCCGAACCTGAACCAGTCCGTCGGCTGGTAGGTGATTTGCGGCCAGGTGTAGTAGAAATTTCCTGACTTCGAAGTCGTGTCGAAGACATACTCGTTGTCGATGGAGAAGGTCAGCTTCTTCCAGGTGAGCGACGCTTCACATCCCGGTGCGATGCCGTTGGTGCGGCCGAAGACACCGCCGATCATCGGCGTCACCGCGAATTGCCAGGTTTTGCCCCAACTGAAGTTGTAGCCCGCCCAGAGCGAACCGGTGTGGAAGTTCTCATAGTTGTAGCGCGCTTCCAGATGAAACCATTTGTGGTCAGCCGTGAAGGTGGGCTGGGCGTAGCCATTCTCACCTTCGGTGATGTAGCCGTCGACGGTGACCGAGTAGTCCCACGGTGCGGCGGCGGGTGCCGTGGAACCCGGCGCTGCACTATGCGGCTGCGGTTTGGTTTGCGCGGGCGATTGGGATCGCCCCCAGCCCGCCGCCAGCAGTACGAACACCGCGACCCTGCGCAGCAGCACTGTCATCCCCCCAGTGCGATGGTGAGGCCCACCAAGGCAAGGCCCAGCAGGACCATCACCGAACCCACGATCCACGATCGGTATCCCGCGTGCTTGCCGTACATTAACCCCGTGAAGAACAGCATGGCCACGCCGAGCAGATTGGAAACACGCAAGGAGCGTGTGGGATGGCTCATGAACACGAACGGCAACACCACTGGAAGCGTGGACAGGAAGACCAGAAGAAACACGCCCAGCGCTGCCAGGTAGTCGTGGCGGTGCAGTCGAGCATGAGCGCGGGGCTTGGGCAACTGCACCATCCGAGTCCGAATTGACTCGACTTCGGTGTCGGTCAGGACAGAGGCCAAGTCGTCGCTGATCGCGTCAGCGATGATTCGGCGTCCGTTAACGGGAATCGCGGCCTGCACCTCGCGCAACAAACCGAGATTATGATTGCGCTGGCTGAAGGTCGCGATGAGGTAAAAGACAGCATCAATGATGCCCCACGCTAGGTTGCAGCCCAGCGCCGCCAGCAGCATGCGGTCCACGCTGTCGTGGTCGGCACCGGAGGCGCGGAACGATCCGGTGAAGGTCAACACCATAATCAGCCCGAACAATACCTCGGAGCTGCGTTCGATTGGATCGAGCAGTCGTTTTCGGGCTTGCGAGGTGGCGTTGTCCATGGGTGCGCGGTACGGATGACGCGGTACCCGCCGGTCGCGGGCAAAGTAGCAGTAGAGCAGATGTTGCGCAGCATGGCAACGCAGGTTTCGTGCGCACAAAAAACGAACCGACCCGCGGGGCCGTGTTCAGTGGGCCGTCAATGAACCCGTCGTAACGGTGGGAACCCTCCGCGGCTCTTTAGGCATCTCCGCATGGCGGAGCATCGCACACCGAATCGCGAGTGAGGCTCCCTGTTCATTGAGCATTGGTTCAAAAAACGGTTGCCACCAACACCAACTTTGCAGGCCGGTTGTCTGAGGGGATGCTACGAAAAAGCGCGGGCAATGGCAAGGGGCGAAAGTGGAAAACTTGCGGCCCGTACTCCGGGGTCGGGCAGGGAAGAGGCCAGTCCCATTTCGGGAGGAGAAATTTGCAGGCCGGAGGACAACAAAAAGCCGGAGCGCGAGGCACTCCGGCTGTTGGAAAATTGCAAGGGCGCGGCGATCTAAGCTCCGAGTTTGCGGCGAACCACACCAGCCAACGCGAGCAGGCCAGATCCCATCAGAAGCAAACTGCTAGGCTCGGGAGTCGGCGCGACAACACCGTTGCGCACCGCGAAAATGTAACGTCCCGGCGTACCGCTGTTCAGGCTGTGCGAAATCAAAGCATCAGGTCCACCGTCGATTAATGCACCGTTCACCAGCGATCCCGCTAGCTGGTAGCAGGTGCCTGCCCCATAGCAGCCCGATCCCGAGCCGTCCGTATAACCCACTGCCGCTGAGGTGCCGCCTAATCCATCAACGCCACCGCTGGCGTCGCCGGTTTCCCATTGGACTTGGTCGTAGTTGAAGTAGATGTCGAAGTTGCCTGCGCCCGTGTCTGGCCTGCTGACCAGAATGAGCTCGAACGTATTCAGCTTGTCCGTTTCTTCACCGAAGTAACCGACGGCGGGCCACTCCACAGCGAACGCGTCCTGACCAAACAGCATCCCAGTACCATAAGTCACAAGACCTGAACCGGCGCCGCGTGTATCTACGTCGGCAAAGAAGGGCGCGATCATCGGCATGGTGACGCTACCGATTCCCTGGGGCGTGTACTGAGATAGCGGCCCCGTGAAAGTGAGGTTGCCATTGTTGTTAACGTAGCCGTCAGTATATGTCGTCCCAAAAAAGTTAGCGGAAAACCCTAGAGACACAAGACTCGTTGAGCCGTCATCATTGGCAGCCAGAGTGTTATCTCCGGCAAAACTGGGGTTGATTACAGCTCCGGCAAATGCGAATGGCGCAGACGCCAATGCCAGCAGCAATATCGAGACAGCGACTATCGTTGATTGAGCGAAGCGATTCTTAATCATCTTGTCCTCTCTCCTTTCAAATCCATGACCGATGGCAAGCTACGACTCCCCACTAAGGTGACTGCAATTAGAGCTCCATTTTCATGCGAATATAAGTTCTTAATAATGAATCATGTAGCGATACGAGCGCCGAAATCGATGTGCAAGTACTTTCAACTTTTGGGAATTACCATTCCCAGATCACGCTAAGGCGCCAAATCGTCAACCAAAGTGCCATACGCAAGTTGTGCCGAGTTGCGAACAAGCCAGCACTAGGACGTCAGGACATGTCAGTTGTGAAGGCCTCGAAGTTCACGAGATACGGGCGGCCAACGTGTGTCCCGTGCGAGGGCGGAAGCGCACCGTGTCGCTTGGTACCTGGGATTTAAGGCTTACCACCTGTGGTGGCGACTGCGGCAAGCACCGAAAGTGCTTTATGGGTCTGGTGGACAATCGCAAACAAAAAGCCGGAGCGCGAGGCGCTCCGGCGAGTAGAAAACCACGAGAGAAGGACGGGTTAGGCTCCGAGTTTGCGGCGAACCACACCAGCCAGTCCGAGCAGGCCAGATCCCATCAGGATGAAGCTGCCGGGCTCGGGTACAGAATTGCCGGCATTGGTGACAACGACGTCATCCAAGTACCAGTATGCTGGATCCTGGCGGAAGCCGAACGTGAGTTGGTTTGACCCAGCGCCGAAGTTCCCGGCTAACACGCCGCTAAACAGGGTGTAGCCAAACCCCCCCGCATCGACGAGGTCAGGACCAACATCCACCCCGTTCCAGTAAACGGTGAAGTCGTTCGGAGTACCGCCATCGTTGTACAAATAGAAAGAGACGTTGTAAACGGTGCTGTTGTCTCCCACATACTGAACCAGATATCCATCGCTGCCGACCGGCCCCATGAAGGCGGCATAGTCTCCGGAGTTTGGAAAACCGGTTACTCCGGTAAAGCCTAGGTTACCGGCCTGAGTCCAACCGGTAAAGTCGCCGGTTTCGAAGCCGCAGTTGACCACGAGATTGCCCGGCGTGTTGTCGCAAATGGATTGTGCCCATGCTGGACTTGACACAAACACCGCGAGCAGCACGGCCAGAATAGTGACGCGTAGTTTCATTCGCATATCCTCTCTGTTTTGATCAATCGGTGAAAAGCTTGCGGCGAACCCAATCTACTTTCCGCGCATTGCGTCGCAAGAGCGACGCGACTACTGCGAATAGTAGCATTTGCTGTACCACTGAGTCGACCGTAAATCATTGAAACAAAGCAGTGCTTTTTCAGGCGACACGGTGAAGTGCAAGATTTTGCACCAATATGGAAGCGATTGGGCAACTGTAGAGAAACGGGCTACACTTAAGTGCCGCTCTTAGGATGACCCAGCTCGAAGCACGATGGTGCTAAGGAGCAGAGATCGGGCCGCCGTCCTGACCCGTCGTACGGTGCGCGCCGACGTCGGAATGTCTGTAGCGGCGGATAGGCTCGTGGACATCTTTCAAAGTCGGAAACGAGATGTCTCCGATGGCTGGCGATTTACAGCCTCAGCCCACCCGACGCGATTCTTCCAGCACTTCATCCAGCGCGCCCGACAACTGCTCGGCACGGTTGTTGTAGTCATTGGAGATGGCGTCGTACCTGCTCTTCAGGATGAGATACTCGTCGGCGATGTTGAGAGCGGCCAGCACAGCCACACGCAGCGAGTCAACGGTGGACGCCTGCTGCGAGATGACCCGCATCTTCGTGTCCACGTAGTCGGCCAGCTTGCCGATATACTCCGGGTCGGTGCCGCGAAGCTGATAGGTCTGGTCGTAGATTTCGACCCGCACGCTGCCGTTGCCGTTGGATTGTGCCAAGCTAGCCTCCCGCGAATGCCTTGGCGGCGCGCTCCCTTGACGAACGCTCCGCTCAGGCGATTATCGCCGCTATTCTTCTGCGGTTAAAGTCTCAATTTGCCCCAGCATCTTTTCTACTCTGGTTCGTACCTCTTCGCGCTCCTTGCGCAAGCCGACCAGTTCAGCGCGTACCGAATCCAGCTCCTCTTCGCGCTCCGATAACTGCTCGCGCAGGCGCTCGGCCGCCCGCTCGGCGGTGGCCTTGGCGGCGCGCTCCACTTTCAGCAGTTCGATCGTCTTGAGGATTTTCTCTTCCAGGGAACGAAAATCGGCGTTGGTGGCGGCGGGAGCTTCTACGGTGTTGGATGGCATAGGAAACATCGACCTCTACATCACGAGATTCCAGCACAGTATAAATCGTATGCCTGTGCATCCTTGCGCCTATTGGGTCCCCGCGGCAAAGAATTTGCGCGAGGAACCGCACAATGCAACAGGCATAGTGCCCACGGCCTGGCGTGTGTAGAATCAAGGCGAACCGCCATGGCCCTCAAACTGGAATACACGCCCACAGAATTCATCGCTGAACTCGACCGCCAAACTGGGCAGGCGAGGGCACTGGCGGAAGGCGTGGGCGAGCCAGCCCTCAACTGGCAGCCGAGAGGCGGCAAAGGCTGGAGCGTGTTGCAGTGCCTCGACCACCTCGCCATCATGAACGCGAAGTACGTGAAGGCGTTGCAGGATGCCGTGGCCCACAACGAGGACCAGTTGGAGCCGCGGAAGGTGCCGATTCAGCCTTCGGGATGGTTCACCCGATGGTTCATCGGCATGGAGGAGCCTCCGCCGAAGATCAAGCTGCCGGCACCGAAAAAGCTCGCTCCGCCCTCAGAGCTCACTCGCGCGGTGGTGGAGGAATTCTGCGCGCTGCAAAATCAGTTTGCCGACTTCGTCCGCCAGTGGGGCGATGCTGACCTCGGCGACCTGAAGGTAAAAGACCCACTGTTTCCGCTGCACCTCACCGCAGACACCCATATGCTGGTGGTCGCCATCCACAACCGCCGCCACCTCTGGCAGGCGGAAAATGTGAAGAAGCACGCGGGGTTCCCGGCCTGAAACCAGCTCCAAGCGACAAGAAATGATTCACCACTGAGGCACAGAGAACACAGAGAATTCACATTCTGATTTTTCTCTGTGCCTCAGTGTCTCTGTGGTGAATTAGATCTTTACGAAGCCCGTAGCGCTCCGCCCAGCCCTTCCAGCGCCTTCACGATCTGCGCTGACCACTGCGCCACCTCATCGTCACGCAGGGTGTGCTCTTGCGATTGGAACTCGGCGTGCAACAAAGTCGAATACTTTCCGGCTCCGACCTTCTCGCCGCGGTAGATTTCCACCGGCACGAACGATTGCAGCTCCGCAATGCCCAGTGCCTCCACGGCCGAGTGAATCCGCTCGAACATGACCGCATCGTCGAAGAAGAACGAGAAGTCGCGACCCACGGCAGGGAACTTGGAGAAGCGCCGGTACTTCGGCTCGCGCAGTGGATGCTTATAGAGCCGCTCCAGCATTACTTCAGCAAGGAACACGTCTTGCCGCAGCTTGCGCACAGCCGCCACTTCAGGATGCAACTGTCCAAAGCGCGCCACGGTCTCGCCGTCGAGCACAGCCCGCGCCGAGCGCCCGGGATGGAAGTACTCCGGCGTCTTGTCATCGAAGTACAGCTTGTCGTGCTGGAACGCGGCCAGCAGTTGTTCGACGTCGCCCTTCAGGTGGAAGAACGTGCAGGCTCGGCTCCGCCGTGAACGCTATGCGGCGCGAGATTGCCGGTGGCGGCGAAGGCGAGCCGGCGATGTTCGTCGTGGCGCTCGCCCAGCTTCTCGAAGACCTCTCCGGCCTCGAATAGGCGCACGTCGCTGGTGCCGCGATTCAGGTTGTAGGCGACCATGTTCGAGCAGTCCGGGCACCAGCGAGTTGCGCATGTAGCCCGCTTCCTCGCTCAGCGGATTGGCCAGCGCCAGCGGCTCCGCGCCGCCGAACGTCTTGGCGTCGTCGGCCGAGATGAACGTGATCGAGATGGCCTCGTCGTAGCCCAGCGCCAGCATGGTCTGGCGAACCGCGCGCGTCTTTCTGCTTCGTTGGGCAGCGCCCGACCGCGCCGGTGAACGAGGGCAGCGTGTTGGGAAACTTGTTGAAGCCGTAGATGCGCGCGACCTCTTCCAGCACGTCGATCTCGCGCTCCACGTCGAGCCGCCAGGTGGGGATGGTGACGCTGAACTCGCCGCCAACCGCCGTGTAATGCCGAACCCGAGCGAGCGCAGGATACGCTCGACTCTCGCCGTCGCTGATCTCGATGCCGAAGATGCGCTTGACCTCGGTGCGCCGAAGCGAAATGGGCGGACGCTCGACGTGCGCGCGACCGCGTCAATGCGGTCGCCGACAAGCTCGCCGCCGGCGGTTTCGAGAATCAGTTCAGCCACGCGGGCGCAGGCCAGCGGGCGTGATGCCGCAATCGGCGCCGCGCTCGTAGCGGTGCGAGGCGTCGGTGTGCATGCCGTGGCGCCTGGCCATGCGGCGGACCGTCGCCGGATCGAACCACGCCGACTCGATCAGCACGTTCGTTCGTCGCCTCGGTGATCATCGTGTCGCCGCCGCCCATCACGCCGGCCAGCGCGACGGGCTTTACGGCGTCGGCGATCACCAGGTCTTCGGGCGAGAGCTTGCGCTCCACGCCGTCGAGCGTTGTGAGCACTTCGCCAGCGCGGGCGCGGCGCACGATGATCTTGCCGCCCTCCAGTTTGTCGAGATCGAAGGCGTGCGTGGGCTGGCCGATTTCGTTGAGCACGTAGTTCGTGGCGTCGGCCACGTTGCTGATGCTGCGCGAGCCCAGCAGTTCCAGCGCTGGACGATGCGCTCGGGCGACGGTCCGATCTTCACCCCGCGAACGATGCGGGCGGTGTAACGCGCGCAGCCTTCGGCATCTTCGATGGCGATAGGGAAAGTTGGCCGGGCCGCTTCGCGTGCGGGCAGCTTCGGCGCGAAGGCGCGTCAAGTTCGACGTCGTAGATGGCCGAGGCCTCGCGCGCCACGCCGTAGTGGTTCATGGCATCGACGCGGTTGGTGGTGATCTCCGTCTCGTAGACGGTCGCGCCGTGCTCGTCGCCGAAGTACTCCATGGCGATGCCGCTGAGGTGAGGGCCTCGGCGACCTCGCGGTCGCCGGCCGGGATGAGACGAAATCGCGAACCCATGCGGGAAGGATTTTCATTGCAAACTGCTCCAGAAACCGCATGTCGCCCTGAAGAACAGCTGAATGTCATCGACGTTGTAGTTCATCATCGCCATCCGCTCGACGCCCATGCCGAAGGCGAAGCCGCTGATCTTCGCGGGTCGTAGCCGTACGAAGCCGAAGACGTTGGGATCGACCATGCCGCAGCCCAGCAGCTCGATCCAGCCGCTCTGCTTGCACGGGCGGCAGCCCTTGCCGCCGCAGAAGATGCAGCTCACCTGCAGTCGGCGCTGGGCTCGGTGAAAGGGAAGAACGACGGGCGGAAGCGGGTCTTCACCGCCGAGCCGAACAGCGACTTCATGGCGTGGTCGAGCGTGCCCTTCAGGTCGCAGAAGGTGATGTTGGTATCGACGCCAGCCCCTCGAGCTGATGGAACACCGGCGAGTGCGTGGCGTCGGGCGCATCGTTGCGGTGCACCTTGCCGGGAATGACGATGCGCACCGGCGGCGGCTGCTGCTCCATGGTGCGAATCTGCACCGGCGAGGTGTGGGTGCGCAGCAGCAGGCGGTCGCGCGCCGGCTCCGCTCCTGGTCGGCGATGAACAGCGTGTCCTGGGTGTCGCGCGCCGGATGGTTGGGCGGAAAGTTCAGCGACTCGAAGTTGTAGTAGTCGCTCTCGACCTCGGGCCCTTCGCCGATGGAGTAGCCCATCGTTGAAGACCGCGACGATCTCATCCATGCAGCGCAGCACCGGATGCTGCACGCCGAGCGGACGCTGGATGCCGGGCAGCGTGATGTCGATGCGCTCGGCGGCAAGCTTCGCGCCCGAAGACGACTCCGTGAATGCGGAACTGCGCAGCCTCAATCGCGGCTTCAGCCTGCGGCTTGAGCTCGTTGACCCGCTGGCCGACCTCGCGCTTGGCGGCCTCGGGCGCGGCCTTCAGCCAGGTGTCGTTGACCTGCGTCAGCAGGCCGTTCTTGCGCGCCATCCAGCGGTCGCGGAACGCCTTCCAGTCGGCCTCGGATTGCAGCGCGCCAGTTTCGGCCTCCAGCGCAGCGAGCAGTTCGGCGACGGCGCGATCGAGCGCCGCGGGCGAAAAATCTTCGAGTTTGGGAACGGTGTACACGAATGTGTTTCCCTAAAGTACAACGGGCGGCCCTGCGGCCGCCCATCGCGTAAATACTGATTGTTCCTGGGATGAACGGCCTTAGGCGGCGGCTTTCGCTGCGGCTGCGTGCGCGGCTTTCGCCTGCTCACACAGCGAGGTAAACGCTGCCGCGTCCTTCACCGCGATGTCCGCCAGGATCTTGCGGTCCAGCTCGATGCCGGCCTTCTTCAGGCCGTTGATGAACTGGCTGTAGCTGATGCCGTTCAGCTTGGCAGGCCGCGCCGATGCGCACGATCCAGATGGAGCGGTACTGGCGCTTCTTCTGCTTGCGGCCGCTGTAGGCGAACTTCAGCCCGCGCTCGACCGACTCTTTCGCCTGCCGGTAGAGCTTTGATTTCGTCAGGTAATAGCCACTTGCGCGCTCTAAAATCTTCTTGCGCTTGGCATGACGCTTGGTACCACGTTTTACGCGAGGCATTGCTGCTCCTTTTCACATCGTTTAGCGGCTGGAGGCAGGGACATCGACCACGCCCGCATCACGGGGGGCCCGGGATCGCCTCTTCACTCACTTTGACCGTCACGCCTCGGGGACTGTGCCGGTTGCCGCACCATGCGGCCTTCCTTCGTGACTAGTACGGAATCATGCGGGCCACTTTTTTCTGGTCCGCCTTATCAACCATGCTGTCGGTATCGAGATGGCGCTTGCGCTTCGTGGTCTTCGAAGTCAGGATGTGGCGCTTAAAAGCGTGTCCACGCTTAAATTTGCCCGTACCTGTCTTCTTGAAGCGCTTCGCCGCTCCGCTGTGTGTCTTTAGCTTAGGCATAGCAGTCCCTTTATTTTACAACAAATGCGCGGAACTGGCATGGAAGGTACAGCCCCTTGGCTCCCTCAGCCCGCGGAGCCCGCTCAGGCTGCTGCTTGCGGCGCCGGATCGCTGGTCCACAGCACCACGCCAGCAATCACAAACCAGATCGACTGCCATAGCATGATCGCGCCAAACCGGTGAACATCCAGCGGAAGATGCCCAGAAAACAGAGTCACCACCGTAACCAGCCCTAGGATGGATCCGTAAATCGCGAGGCCGTGCGGAAGTGTCCGGCTTCGCCACGCCGCGGCTGACCAGGCGACGATTGCCGCCGAAGACGCCACCACGAACACTTGTGCGAATGCCTGGTTCCAGATGAAGGTATAACGCTGAATCATGCGCCACGTCTCCATGGTCTGTTGCGAATCCGCCGAGGCGACAATTTGTTCGAGTACTCTGGGAGTGACCAGTCCGTCCGCGATGGCTGCTCCCATAACAGCGATCAAACCGAACGCATAAAGTACAAGTCCAGCGACATTGAGGCGACTTGGCGTGATCAGTCGTCGCGAAAGCCCCCAGGTGCCAAGGAACAGCACGGGTACGCACGCCAACGCCAGGCCATGCACCAAAATCAACATGCGGATCATGCCCGGTAGCTGCGCTGACGTAATGTGGCCTTGGGGGTGAAAAGCCATGGTGATGAGCGTGCCGCACGATCCGGCAATCAGGGCGAGTCCAGCGAGTCGATTTTCAGTCATTCGCTGGACTGTACGTCCAGTTCGCGATAGGGTCAATGGCGGTTCGATGATACCGAACACTGAGGGCGCTTATGTCCGGAAAATCGGAGCCAACCCGCAAGCTTGACAGTCGCGTGATACATACCCGCGACGCGCTGGGTGACGCGCTGCTTGCGTTGATGCAGGAGAAGTCGTTCGAGTCGATCACTGTGCAGGAAATTCTCGATCGCGCAGGAATCGGCCGCTCGACGTTCTACTCGCACTATTCCGACAAGGACGACCTGTTCCTAAGCGACTTGGAAGATTTTCTGGAAAAGATTTCGACGCTGCTTCTGCGGAGCAAGGAGCGCTCGAACCGTATTCTACCCGCGCGTGAGTTCTTTGCCCATGTAGCGGAGATGCGTCATGTTCATGCCATATTAATTGCAGCCGACAAGCACCGTGACTTTCTGGAACTCAGCCAGGGCTACTTCGCGCGCGCAATCGAGCTTCGCTTGGCCGAGCTGTCCCAGACCGAGGCGCTGCCGGGAGCTCGCAGAGCTGCATTAGCGCAGGCCTTCGCGGGCGCATTCCTGTCACTGTTGTCGTGGTGGCTCAGCCAGGCAACACCGGCCACGCCTGCCGAGATGGACGACATCTTTCATCAGATGTTCTGGTCCGGAGTTCGCCCAGAAGCCGGCCCGTCCGACCTAAACAACAAATAAAAAGTGCCGTCCCGGATGGGAACGGCCCTTTTGAAAAACTGAGATGCGAACGTTATTGCTGTTGCGCCGGCGGTGCTTGCGGCGGCGCAGGCGCAGGAGGCTTCGGTGCCCTGGGCGGCTTTGCGGGAGCCTGCGTCTTCGGCGGAGCCAGGATCAGATGTAGAGTGTTGCCTTCCTGCCGTGGACGAAACTCCACGATGCCCTTCTCACCGATGTCCTTGATGAGGCGCTCTAAAATCTCGCGGCCCAGGCTCTGGCGAGTCATCTCTCGCCCACGGAAGAAGATCGTCGCCTTGACCTTGTCGCCCTCGGCCAGGAAGCGCAGCACATGGTTCTTCTTGGTGTCGTAGTCGTGATCGTCCACGTTGATGCGGAACTTCACTTCCTTGACCACAATCTGGTGCTGGTTCTTCTTGGCCGCGCGTTCGCGCTTTTCCTGCTCGTAGAGGTACTTGCCGTAATCCATGATGCGGCAGACCGGCGGCTGTGCCGTCGGTGAAACCTCGACCAGATCCAGGGTTCTCTCGCGGGCGATCTTGAGCGCTTCGAAGGGGGCCATGATGCCCAGTTGATTGCCTTCATCGTCGATCACGCGAACTTCGCGGACGCGAATGCGCTCGTTTGTGCGGATAAAACGTTTATCGATACGGCCCTCCGATGAAACTGCTTTCAGCCGAAGTATAGCACGCTAATGGCCGCCGAATCTGCCACTAGGGTGCGACGAAACACAAGCCTGTCGCCTGGTTGGGGTCAAAACAAAAGGCCGCCCGGTTAGGCGGCCCTTGCTTAAACCGAATCTGAACTTAGCCAATCATCTTCTTGCGAAGAGCCCCAGCCAGCGCCAGAATGCCGCTGCCCACGAGCAACATGCTGGAAGGCTCCGGAACCGCAGCGGCTATGAAATTGAACGTCCCATCCATGTGCTCCTTCTGACTCACAAGGTTGCCGAAGCGGAACGCGTCATTGAGGATGCTAAGCGTGTAGGTATGGCCCGGCAACAACGTTGCCGTCAGGCTCCCTGAAGTACCGACCGCATACAAGCCGCTCCAATTGTCGGTTAAGTTGATGAAGAAGCCATTCAGTCCGTCATTGCTGGTGTTGTTTGCATTCGGCGAAATGTCGAATGTCAGGTTGAACGAAATCAACGTGGTCGGCATGAACGTGTACGTGTAATCAGTTCCCAGGTCGGCAGTGGCCGCCCCATTCGTTACGTTCTTGTTCGCCGTCCAGCCGATGTTTTTGAATTTGATCGTGCCCTTCTTGGTGTTGTTGGTCCAAGTTGCAGCAAGCGTGCCCGATGTCGTCAAGGTCCGGTTTGGGCTGCTGCAAGTTGCCATAGCCGAAGCCGAAGAGGACAAGTTCCCCAAGACCGGCGGATTGGTGGTCCAGTCCTGATACTGGCTATCGGACACGGTTCCGCAGCCGGCGTTTGCCGACATCGACAGGTCAGTGGAAGCGCTGATGGGCGTGATAATACCGGCGAAGCTCAGCGAGCTGACGGCCACGACAAATGCGAGGGTGAGTACAAAGCGCTGGGATTTCATGGGTGTCCCTTTCAATTCCTGATATCTCAAAACGTCCGATGGTTGGCACTCGTCTGGCCGGACGGGCTACTCATCAGACGAAAACGTTGCAATATTGGCTCAATACGTGCCAGCGTTGGCACGCAACGGGCGATGAATCTGGTGAATCTGTACGGCTGACCTTAAGCATACCACGTAACTAGACAGTCATTACCGCCAAATTTTGATCTTGCACTTTGGTAAGGTTACTCGCCACCGCCAAAATGTGCAAGTGAATTTTAGGGAAATTCAATTAGCCACGTTAAGGTTATTGAAATGAACAGGTTGACATCAAAATTATGGTGGCTCGCCGAATTTTGTGCAGTCCGCGATCCGGTTTTTCTCGGTTACCGCCGGTGTTATTCGATCAGCACGAAGGTGATTCAAGACACGGCACTGACATGACCAACTAAACACTCTCCCTTCACCCCGTCAATTCGAACCGACACCAACCGGTTCGCCGCATGGCCCCCGCTTACAAGTATCTTGAGGTAGTTATCGCTGAGCGCTTCGGTCTGGCCGTCCTGCTGGCGGGTCAAAGTCAGCACCTCAATCTCACGTCCCACGAACGACTTCAGAAAGTGGTGTTTCTTGAGTTCTGCCAGTTCTCGCAGCACCCGATTGCGCTCGCGCGCCACCTGGATCGGCACCTGGCCGGGCATGGCTGCCGACGGCGTTCCTGGCCGCGACGAATAGGTGAACACGTGAAGGTAGGTAAAGGGCAGCCGCTCGATCAGCGCATGGGTTTTCTCGAACTCTTCATTCGTCTCGCCCGGGAAGCCCACCATCACGTCCGCGCCAATTGCGGCATCGGGCATGGCGCGGCGGATGCGCTCGATGCGGTCCGCGTAATGCCACGGCCGGTACTTGCGATGCATGCGCCGCAATACCTTGTCGCTTCCTGACTGCAGCGGCACGTGAGCATGCTTGGCGATGCGCTGCGATGCGGCCACTAGTTCTATCAGTTCGTTCGTCCAGTCCATGGGCTCGACGGAGCTGATGCGCAGCTTCTCGATCGCCGCGTGTTCCAGCACCGTGCGCAGCATGGCGGCGAAATTCATGCGGGGCGTGAGGTCGCGTCCCCAGCGGCCCAGGTTGATGCCCGAGAGCACGATCTCGCGGTAGCCGCGCGCCACCAGTTCGTTGGCTTCGCGCAACACATCTTCCAGTCGCAATGAGCGGCTGCGCCCGCGCACGAACGGGATGATGCAGAACGAGCAGCGGTTGTTGCAGCCATCCTGCACCTTCAGGTTGGGGCGCGTCTTTTCAGATGCGTCATGTCCGTCGAACACTGGGGCGGCCAGCAACTCGGTGTGCGCGAAGATGTCGCCGACCACGACGTTGCTGTCATCAGCCGAGCCAATCTGGGTCAACGGAGCGATTCCGCCTGCGCGGGTCAGCGGCACGGCGTAATCGGCGACCGCGTGCTTGTGGGAATTTCCCACCACAAGTGACACGCCCGGGATCGCGGATATCTCGCCGGGGGCGCGCTGCGCGTAGCAGCCGGTCACGAGGATTTTCGTATCCGGGTTATTGCGATGTATGCGGCGAATCGCGGAGCGCACATCCTGGTCCGCTGAAGCGGTCACGGTACAGGTGTTGAGCACCACGACTTCGGCCTCAGCCGGTGAGGCGGCGCGGGCCAGTCCGCGGTCGAGCAGCTGTCGTTCGATGGCAGCGCCGTCCGCCTGGGTCGCACGGCAGCCGAAGTTTTCCACGAAGTAGGTAGCCACGCTATTCATTATATGTGGCTAGCGGCAGCCGGTTGCGACTCAGCCGCGATGTCGATTACCGCGGCTGATGGATGTTACGTTGTCCTAGGCTTGGGCCTGGGTTCAGGCCGTCGCCGCTGCCGTGCGCTTTTGTTGGAAGCACTCCCGGCAAAATACCGGTCGGCCCTGTGTCGGCTTGAACGGGACGGTGGTCTCTTTGCCGCAGCCCGAACAGTTGGTACGGGTTTCGACCTTCGAGTAGTTTCCTGCGGAGGTCGGGCCCATGTTAGCAGCCCGCTTTGATTTGCAGGTCTTGCACCGTTTCGGCTCATTCTTGAATTGCTTGTCGTGGAAGAACAGCTGTTCTCCTGCGGTAAAGACGAAGTCGCTGCCGCAGTCGATGCACTTGAGGACCTTATCCTGGAATTCCATGGAGTGTTGCTCCCTTCAGCCCTTGATCCCGGCGACAGAAGGGGGATTTCGCGGCCGCCGCGCAGAAGAAACAATTCGTCCACGGCGGCTCGCAAATCTATCGCACGGGTATTGCCCCTGGGTTCGGCCCACCACGCCCCACACATGGTCACATCTATTACTGCTCAATTCCAGTTATGACGGTCCCCACCAACGGCTTCTAAGGAAAAACACAGGGCCGCCTTGTTCCGGCGGCCCTGTGGGTTACATTAGTCCTGCTCTTTGCGAGCTTTTTTGCGGCTGCGCTTGCGCGCCAGCGCTTCCTTCACGCGCTTCTTTTCGCCCGGTTTGAGGTAGAAGGAGTGACGCTTCACTTCCTTAATAATGTCCTCGGTCTGCACCTTGCGTTTGAAGCGACGCAGGGCGTTCTCTAGCGACTCGCCCTCTTGAATACGTACTTCGGCCAACGGGAATACACCCCCAAACTCGTCCCAAACGGACCTCTCTGTTATCCCAATGTTCGCCCGGGAAGTCAAGTAAAGACTGCCCGGCCGCAGCCCCATTTTGCGGCCATCTCGGCTTGCACGAAGGTGTGCTACTATGCTGCCAAGTCGTTCAAAAACTTGCCTTTAGTGAGAATTGCACTTGCCGTGGAGCGTACGAATTGGTGGGAATGAGGAATTTCGAATTCTTCACGAATTCGCCCGGGTACGACGACTTTCCGACGCTGGTGGAATAAGCCACAAATTGTCCCGCCGAGTTCAGGAATCCGTCGTCGGAAATATCGACCCGCCGGTTCACCTGGTTGCTGACGTTGAACGACTCGGCCAGCAGGGTGATCCGCACCCGTTCACTGAGCTGAAAGCTCTTGCTGAGGCGCATGTCCATCGTCAAATAATCGGGGCCGATATAGGCGTTGCGCACCGCGCCCGGCAGCCGGTCGTTGTAGGTATTGTCGTCGCGATTGGCGTCACCGGCCATGGTGGCATTCACCGGCCGTCCTGAACCCACGGTAAATATGGATGAAACCTTCCAGTTGTTGAGCAACGCATTCAGTGCCCGCGCCTCGTAATGAATGGGCGCCGGCTCGTACACGGTGGACGCCACAAACCGGTGCCGCTGGTCGGTTACGCTCAGGCCCCGCTCCAGTTGCGTGGCATAAGCGTTCTGCACGTTGCCCGGCCGCCCTACGACCAGAGAGTCGGTGCCATCGTCGATCGCCTTGCCGAAGGTGTATCCCGCACGAATGAAAAGCTGCCTGCCAACCTGCCCCTTCAGCATAACGGTCAGCCCGTTGTAGACGCTGCTGGCCGCACTCTCAAATGAGTTGATCGTCCCCAGCCGCGGATCGGGCCGCTGCACGTCATTGAGGCATGGCGGATACGGACAATCCACGGACCGCGATGTCTGCCAGGTCGCGAACGACTCCACGGAGTAGTACTGCCCGGTGAACACTGATTGGTCGTCATACACTGGATACTCGGTGACCTTCGGCTTGGGGAGGTTGGCGTCCAGCGAGCGGATCAGGTGCTCGCCGTGGACGTACAGATAACTCGTCGTCAGGTTGAGCTTCCGCGTTAGCCCATATTCCACGGTGGCGCTGGCCTGCTCCGTGTAGGGCGTTTGGAAATTCGCCGCGAACGCCGACACTTGCGTCGTCAGGTGGCTGGCCACCGAGGCCGGCGGTATGCACACGGTCGCTCCCGAAGGACAATTCACGAGCGCGTTGGGATATGTGGGGAAGATGGCCGCATCCGCCGGTTTCATGATGTCAAGGAATAACTTCGTCTGCGTCAGTCCATTGTCCATCTCCACCTGTGAAGCGTAGATCGAGGGAATCAGGCTGTAAAACCTTCCGAAACCGCCGCGCAACACCACCGGATGGCTCTCTCCCATCGAGTACGTGAAGCCGACCCGTGGCGAAAAGTCGTCTGTAACCGTAGGAGTCTGGCCCGAGGGTGCATAGAGCGGATTGTTCACCAGCCCTGGCACCTGAAACGTTTGCAGATCGTAACGCAGTCCGGCGTTGATGGTCAGCTTCCGCGTCAACCGCACAGTGTCCTGCACGAAGGCAGAATAAGAGCGCGAGTTGGGATGCGTTTCGGCATTGCCGAAGTCTTGCATGTAGTAGCGGGGCACTTCGTGTGCATAGGCGCGCAGCGGCGTCAGTGGCTCACCGTACTTTTCGGGCGTGAAGAAGAATGGGTTCACCTTCACGTTGTCGAAGTAGAACTCGCCTCCGAACATCGCCGGGTAGTAGTTGTAAATCCAGGTCTGCAGGAAATCGCCGCCGAACTTCCAGTTGTTGCGGCCGGTGTTGTAGTCCACCGTGTCGGCGACGTGCAGTTTGTGCTCGCGCGTTTGCCGCGGCAGGATGTTCGACCGTCCCATGCCGTCCACGAGGCCGTAAATCTTGATCTTCGCCGCATCGGAGTTGGCGAACGACTGCTGCAAATCGCGCGAGAACTGCGCCCGCAGGTTGGTGGACCAGCGGTTGCTCCAGATGCTGGTCCACGAGGCGGCGAGACTTTCCGTCGCCACATCTTCGCTGCCGTTGTTGTCTTCTGTATAGTGCGTGATCGGGCTCGCCGGATCGAAGAACACGTTGTTTGTGCCCGAATACCGCGAGGTATTAAGCCGGAAGAACAGTAACTGCTTCGACGAGAGGTTGAGGTCGAGCTTGGCGAACCCGGCGTTGCCTCCCATGTTGGTCGGGTACTCGCCCGCCAACGAATTCAACTGTTCTGCCGCTGCGAAGACGGTGTTCTTGTCGAGGCGGTCGTAGTCATCCGGCTGCGGCACTACCATGCTCGCGCCGTTCCCAAATTGCATGATGGCCGGCACGGTTAGCTGATGCTGGTCGTAGCCCAGGTACAGGAACACCCGGTTCTTCACCAGAGGTCCGCTGAACGTCCCGCCAAACTGGCGTTGCTGTTCGTCGGGCTGGCTGCTCACATAGGCCGATTGCGCATCGAAGGTGCGGTCGCGCACGTACACAAATCCCGTGCCATGCCAATAGTTCCCGCCCGAGTTGGTCACCACGTTAAAAACCGCACCGCCCGCCCGGCCCAACTCCGCGCTGTATCCGTTCGACGACACACGGAATTCCTTAATGACCTCGTTGCTGAACTGATAGGGAGCGCGGTAGCGTCCGCGAGCCTGAGCGAAAAAGCTGTTGTTGTCGTCGGCCCCGTCCACCAAATAGCTGTTCTGGTAGCCCCGCGTCCCGCCGTATGACAGGTCGCCGTTCGATCCTGACGTGAGTCCACGCGGGTCCTGCGTCACGCCAGGCAACAGCAAAGCCAGGTCGGTGTAGCGCCTTCCGTTGAGTGGTAAGTCGGCGATGGCCTGCTGGTCGATGATCTGCGAGACTTCTCCACTCTCCGAGTCCGTTACCGGCGGCGGCGCCACCACCGTAATGACCTCAGACCGTCCCTGCGGCCGCAGGCGAAGTTGCAGTTGCATCGAGCCGCCGACGTGCAGTTGCAAACCCGATTGCGTTGCCTCGGCCATGCCCGGCGCAGACGCGGTTACGGTATAGCGCCCCGGCGCCAGCATGGCGAAACGGAAGCGCCCTTCGCCGTCGGTGGTAGAAGAGGTTTGAAATCCATTGTCGGGGTTCAACAAGGCTACGGAGGCGCCCGCGATGCGCGCGCCGCTCAGGTCTGCCACCAGCCCTTCCAGCGCAGTGCTGCCGTCCTGCCCGCGCGCCGGAAGTATCAGCACCAGTACTGCTAGCGACAGCGCCATGCAGACGACCGAATGGCGATGGCTCGTGGTCCGTGGAAGTGGCATGGGAATGCGGTCTTCCTCCGCAGCCATGCTGGCCCAGTCTCACGCCTAGGCTCTGTGACGGCCGACACCATCACCGTGTGTTAAGGGGTTACGAAGGTACAGGGGGTGGTCATTGCACCCTGTACTTTCGTAACGAAACCGTTCCAAATTGGGAAGATTTTCCCGAAATTGCCCAACGGCCGGTTAGTTCCCGCTGTCTATGGACGAATGAGCCTGACCGATACTGCCCGCTTTTGTGACCCCTGTCACGCATTCCTGCGGGCCCTTTTCAGTAGAATGAGGGCGTCATGATCGATGCTCAGCTTGTCCCCGCCAACACTCTTCTCACCGCCAAGGGCGACAGCGAAGCGCTGGATGTCAGCGCCGCCGCCAGCCCCGTATTTCTGGCCACGCTTTCCGTCACCAAGGTCGTCGAGCAGGAGTCCATCGAGGTGTCCTTCTTCACCTCCGCCGACGGTGCCGCCTGGGAAGCTAAGCCCGTGACCTCGTTGCCGCAGAAGTTCTACCCCGGAGAATATCCGATGCTGGTGGATCTCTCGCAGGCCGCCGGTGCGAAGTTCCTGCGCGCCCACTGGGAGGTCAACCGCTGGGGACGCGGTCCGGCGACCCCCAGTTTCGAAGCGGGCCTGCGCCTGCGTGAAGTTCCGCAGAACATGCTGCAGGAAGCTCGCGCCGAGGCGAGTTCGCGCCGCTAATCGGTGATTGAGAGTTCTGCTAGCGGCTACTTGCGATCACAGCCGGAGGCGGGCAGCGGATGCCCTTCTCTTTTTTCCATTTGCTGACTCTTACCGGCTTGCCCTGCACGCACGAAGTCGCGCCGTGTTGCGAGATGCCCTGAAACTGGATCGCGGTGCCCGGCTTGGGTGTCTTGGCGGGGAAGAGCAGGTTGTAGAGTTCGCCCGTCTGCGAATCGATGACCACGTGGCAGGATTTCTCCGCCGCTTTCTCCACGCAACCTGAGCCGTTGATCGCCTTAGAACTGGAGGAATGCCTGGCCGGCGCGCTGGCGGCGGCACAATAGCTGGTAAGCAATAGAAACATCAGGACGATCTTCACTAGGGGGAATTCCTCCACTGTTGGATGATAAAAGCTCAACGCCAGGTCTGCCTATTTCCTCCCAAGGTTCCCCGTGATGGCATCGCAGGCGTACGGTGTGCTGTGCCACATTGTCAGACCTATCTGGCTCCCGTGCTTTATGCGCACGCCCCGCACCGTGCAATTCACAATCCTGTAAAATATGACAGTCTGAAGACACGTCCAGGGAGGTCCGAAGTTTTCGATGGCAAGTGCTGTAGATTTAACGCCACATGCGAGCATCCCCAAGCCTCGATTTGGGCGCTGGAAGAAGTTCGGCCTCGTGGTCCTCGTGCTGGTGATCGCGTTCGTCGTGTATGCCTCGGTGCGGCCGTTGTCAGTGCTGCAGACCGTGGGACGCGTCACCTTGCTGAGCGCTGGCATCCACGGACACTACGCGCAGGTTGGCCCGTATCGTGTGCATTACTACGAAGGAGGCGAAGGGCCTCCGCTGGTGTTCGTTCACGGGCTGGGCGCGGAGTCGCTCAACTGGGTGCATGCCATGCTCGACATGCGCCATCAGTACCATGTGTACGCCATCGATTTGCTGGGCCATGGCGACACCGTGAAGCCCGACATCGCCTATTCCATCGAGCAGCAGTCGGAGATGTTGCACCAGTTCCTCGCTACGCAGAACATAAAGTCGGCCGACGTGGTCGGCGTCTCCATGGGTGGATGGGTCGCGCTCAAGCTGGCCATCGAGCATCCCGATGTGGTGAACCGGCTGGTAGTAGCGGACGCTGCCGGGCTGAAGTTTCAGACCAACCTTACGGTCAAGAACTTTCTTCCCACGAACGCGGACGAGCTCAATCGCTTTATGGCTATGCTGACGCCGCGGCAGTATCCCGCGCCGTACCCGGTGCGCCGGGCATTCCTGAACCGGATTGCCGAGCGCGCCTGGATCACCCGCCGCATCTTCTCTTCGTTCCTCACTTACCAAGACGTGCTCGACGGCAAGCTGCAATCGGTCAAGGCCCCCACACTGGTGATCTGGGGCAAGCAGGAGAACATGATTCCGCTTTCGGTGGGCGAAGAGATGAAACAGCAGTTGCCCAACGCCTCGTTGCTGGTGTGCGCCGATTCCGGCCACCTGGCCGTATTCGAGTGTTGGAACCAGCTCGAACCCGAGGTGGCGAGGTTCCTTTCCGCACCGAATCCGCCGGCTCCGTACGTGCGCGAAGTTGCCTCAGGAGAGGCCGCCGCACTACCCACCAGCGCGGCGATGAAACCCATCACCCACCAGGACTCGCCACAGAGATAGGCCCTACCCGCCGATTAATGCGCGATAAACTCGCGCACTACTTTCAAAAACTGTTCCGGCTGGTCCACGAACGTCATGTGCCCGCTATCGGGCAGGATGACCAGTTGCGAGCCGGCGATCTTCTCGTGCATTTCCTTCGACATCGTGGGATCGCTCTCGTCGTGATCGCCCACGATGATCAGGGTCGGCACCTTGATCTGTGACAGCCGGCTGACGTACTCGACTTCCTTCAGGTTGCCGTCGATCACGAACTCGCCATCCGAGCCCCACATTTCGCGATAAACGTCCCACGCGGTGCCGGTATTGGAGCTAACGGGGTCGTAATTGGGATCGGGATTTTTCCGATACAAATAAGGGAAATAACCATCGCCCCAGGCCAGCCTGGCGTACTCCTCGGGATAGCGCCCGTGCTCCCAGGCCTTCCCTTTGCCAAACAGTCCGGCAGCTTCCAGCGCATCCACCTGTTCGCGGTCCTCGGGGCCGAGCGCGGCCTTCATCTTTGCCAGCGCCTGGTTGATTTCCACGGTGCTCGAGAACGTGCTGCCCAGGATGAGATGCGTCAGGTTCTTCTGATACCGGAACGCATACGCCTGCACCAGCACGCCGCCGAAGGAATGTCCCAGCAGGCTGATCTTGCCCAGGTTCAATGCTTGGCGTACGGCTTCGATGTCCTCGACCATGTTGGCCACGGTGTACTGCCTGGGGTCGTCCATCTTCGACGACTTGCCTGAACCGCGCTCGTCGATGAACACCAGCCGGTTGCTGCGCATCAGCGGCAGCAGGTAAGGCAGAAAGTAATCATGCGAGGCGCCGGGACCGCCGTGGATGATCATCAGCGGCGCACCTCGCCCCACCGACATGTAATAGATGAGCGCCCCGTGGCTGTCCACGAATCCTTCCTGGACAGGGAACAGGTTCGGAGGGGCGGAAGTCTGAGCGGAAACAGCCAGACACGCAGAGGCAATAACGATGAGCACCAGCAAGCGGCTTAGCATGCCGAGATGCTAGCACGAGGAAACGGCCACGCTCCGTCCTACTTAAACGCCTGCACGCCGGGTTGCAGGAACGAGACGATGAAGTCTGTCAGCGATGGGAAGAGCGTAGTCAGCAGACCGAGCAGGGGGCCGATGCCGAACGTGGCCATCTTCACGAAGAAGTCGAGACCCAACTCGCCCGGGTTGGTGTTGGCGATGTGGCTGAGGGTGGCGTCGCGGGACATCTCGGCATAGGTGAAGATCATCGCGAAGCCCACCAGCGCAAACAGGATGAGGAAGACCGCGCCTATGACGGGAAGGGGATCGAACGGGTAGCAGGAAACTCCCACGGTGGCGGCCACGAACAACGAGACGATGCTGAAGGCGATGGTACGCACCCGTCCCAGCGTGTTCTGGATGAATCCGAGGTAGGGCAGCACGACAAATTCTTCGGCGGCACGAATGTGCGGCGCCGGGCACGAGCCGGGCGCGCCACCATCGTTGCCCTTGTCAGAGCCGTCGGGGCAGCGGATCAGCGACTGCGTTTCGGACTGCCACTCGGGCAAGAGGATGTGCTGAAACACGCAGCCGGCGGTAGCGGCCAGCATCTCCTGGAACTCGGCCAGCGGCTTGATGTTGTACTCCTTGTCCGCGTCCTTAACGTCATCGTCGAGCAAATCAACATACCAGGTCGCGAATGTTCGCCCTTGCTGGTCGCACTGCGCCAACTGCTCGATGACAATCTGCTTGTTCTGTGCTTCCGCGGCATTGGTGGCGGTCCAATTGTTCAGCAGGTTCTGCAAGTGGCGGAGACTCTCGAACTGCCGCGAGATCAAGCGGTAGCGCTCCTCGAGCACGTTGCCGCTGAGTTTCCATACCGAGCCGCCGTAGAGTCCGCGCAGTTGGCTGAAGGTACGCCGCAACCGCAGACGGTCGAGGAAGATCAGGAGCTGGCGCAACTGGCTCCAGGTGTTAAGCAACTGCAGCGTGTCGGCGAGGATGAGAGCCATGCAGAAGCCGACGGCGTAAAAGATGACGGTGCCGAAGCGGTGGTCGCCCAGGCTTCGCAGGCTGTGGTCACCCAGCGCGCCGCGCAACACCAGCAAACTGACGGCCAGGAACAAGGCCACGGAGAGGGCATAGCCGCGGCTGAGCGGCAACGCGTTACGCTCGATATTGTCACCCGCGCCTTCGCGGCTGAACACCCGAAACATCTTCACCATGCGTGAGTGCTCGCCGTGTTCTTCCTCCTTGCGGTCGGCGGCAACCGGCACGGCGGGAAGGTCATCGACCCGGGGCAGTATGGGGCGGTCGTCGCCGAACAGCGCCAAGCCATGCAGGTTAAACCAGAACCAGGCATACACGCCGGCAATCAGGACTACCTGCGGCAGCAGCGGCGACACTCCGCTTCGCAAGAAGATGCTGCGCCAGAAGGCGGGAAAGGAATTGGCCGCGGTGAGGTGTGAAGTGAGGTAGGCGTACCGAAGCCAGGCCAGCCCGGCGATGACGGGGAACCACGACACGCAGAAGATGATCCGCCAGCGCCGGATCAGGGCGAGATCGCGCGGGTGGCGCTCGCCTGAGATCACGGGCAGGCGGTAGTTCCCGAGGCATCCCAGGAATCCGGAAATGAAGATCGTGAAGACGCCGAAATAGATACCCAGCACCCAGGCCGGCACCAGCACCCTGCTGCCTAGGGTGACGGCGAAAAACAGTGTTACCGCCAACAGTCCCAGAAGCAGCCCACCGATGAAGATCAGGGTGGGGTGTTGCACCCGGGGAATCGGCGCGAAGTAAGCACGCAGCCGCGGCGGCCGAAACAATGAGCCGGACCAACAGCAGTAGAAATGCCACATGCCCAGCACGGCGCAGAACGTTAGCAGGGCTGACATTTCTCCGGGGAGCACGGCGCCGCGGGTAGCGCTGACGGCAGCCGAATTCGTCGAGGCGACGGGATCGGGCAGTTCGGGGTGCAGCAGAGAAAAGTCGCCGGGACCATAGCCGACGGTCTTGCCGTCCTCGGCGGTATCGACTTCCGTGGCCTCGTTGAGCACCGCGATGGGCCAGAACTGGCGATGCCCGACAACGGTGACCCAGGTTGCCGGACGATGGTCGGCCTCCGCTGCATGCTCGTTCGTCTCCGATGACTTCGGGCTGCCGTAATCGTTGATGGGAACGGCGCGTTGGGCATCGGGAAGCTGCTCGAACAACTGCCTTCCCGCAATGTAAACGCCTTCGGAGAGGTCCTCAGCGAAGACCCGGTAGCTGCGTCGACGGCTGCCGTGGATGGGGGCGATGGTATCCGGAGTCCAGCTCAACAGGGGATAGGGTGACAACAGCATCACGCCGCGCAGCGACGCGCCCTCGGTGCCGCGCCGGAACAGCAGGTCGGCGCCGTCAATGACCACCCGCCCGCTGGGATAGGAGCGGCGCAGGAATTCGCTGAGGAACAGTTGATCGAGCGAACTGGTGCTGCGCACAATGACGAACTCGATGCGCTTGGAGTCGAGAAGATTGGTAATACCGAAAAGGGCGGCTTCCTGGGCCAGGGGAGTGAGCTGTCCGCCGTAGGTGCGGACGGTATCGTGCTCGCTGCTGACCGGCTCACTCAACTCGCCGCGCAACGAGGTTGCGGGCGCTCCGCTCTGTTGCTTTCCGGCGGCAAATATCGACTGCTGCTCGTAGGCGGAGCGCAGCGACGCGATGTCGCGCGGGTAGTAGAGATTGACAGGCAGCGCGACTGCCTTGACCGAGCTTCCGGTATCGCAACTGAGCGGATCGGGGGCATCCTTGGCGTGCTTGGAGACATTGCCGAAAGCAGTTTCATCCTCAGAAAGAATCGCCACTTTTCTTGAGGTCGTATCCCTCATGGTGCAGATAGCACAGGAAGCGGTTGGTCATCAGCCCGTCGCCTTCAAAGTAAGTGCGGAACTGCAACTCAGCCGGGGGCTTCATGTTCAGTTCAGCCTGTACCTTGGCGAGGTAAAGCTGGAACCAGCGGACCGCAGTCTCGGAATTAGCGGTGCCGCTATACATCCGCATGCCGCTTTCGTACGGCTTGAGCGACTCGGGCGTGAGTTCGCGGGCCAGCGACGGCAGCGTCCCGGAAAAAGTCGGTCCTAATATCAGTAGGGGCTGTTTGGTGTGCTCGGGCCTGATTTTCTGCATCCACTGCAGGGCGTGTTCGAACTGTTGATCGCTGAGGCCTCCGGTAGGCTGTTCGGCCACGATGAACACCACGAGGTCCCGGTCGTACTGGCTTCCGAGATCAGCCAGGCTTTCGCCTTGAAGGAGAGAGGGGCAGTCGGGATCAATCCAGCCGCTGCCGGGCCTGGTCTCGCAATTCTTGAAGAGCTCGCCGACCTTCGCGCCATCGAACCCGCGGCGAAAGACCATGATCCCCGGTTGCTGCTGCAATTCCGCCTCGAGATTCGACGCCTGCTCCTCATCCGACAGCAACTCATACGACCGCTCCGAATGGTTCCAGGGAAACCAGGAGCCATCGTAGATGTAGTTCACGTCCTGAGCGGCCTGCTGGATGGATTCGATGGTGCGGTCGAACACCAGCGGGAGATGGGTTTGTACCGGGTTAGGGACAATCGCAATTGCGAAACTCAGATTGGGGTTCGCGGCAGTGGTGTCGGCGGTCCCGTCCTTGGTGTTCTCCTGGAAACAGGACTTGGGCATCGGGATCTTGTCGTCGGAGGGGTAGAAACGGCGCAGGCGCTTGGCGATCTGCTCGCACGACACAATCGGCTTTAGCGCCGGCGTGGCCGTCTGCTTGGCGCGCGTGCCGCTGGCGGGAATCCTGGTTGACGACTTGGGGGCCTCCTGTCCACCGGAAACCTCGGCCCCCTTTCGGGGAATATACGAGACGCCCAGAATTGTCGCCAGCAGAATTGCCAGTGTCGCCGCGATACCGCCGCGTTCTTTCATGCCAAAGCCTCACCCAATCCAGGAAGAGTCGTCATCGTTTCTGCTGTCGGCGGTTGCCAGAAAGCACCTGGGTGACACCACACCCACAACTGAAGCGACACTAAAGAGCTGCTGCGTGCACGAATCTTAGTGCAGATTGCTGTCAGGCACAACGGTGTTTTCGAGTGCGGCAAACCGAAGACCAGGACGAGACCGGGCCTTTGAGGAGCGATCGACCTGGCGACACGCTATTCCGGATCGAAATAGTTGGCCGCGACCGGGTTCTCGAACAGAGAATAATCGCGCGTAACCACGGTGATGCCGCTGTCGGTGACGTGATACTTCTGCCGGTCGGCCTCGGTATCGTAGCCGATCACCGTCCCCTCAGGCACGTGAACGTCGCGGTCAATGATGGCGCGGCGGATCTTGCAGTGGCGTCCGACATCGACGTGCGAGAACAGGATGCTGTTATCCACCTGCGAGTAGGAGTTGACGCGAACATCCGGTGAGAGCACGCAGCTGGTGACCGAACCGCCGGAGAGAACGCAACCCATGGAGACGATGGAATCGTGGGCCTGTCCGGTACGCTCTGGGTCGTTGAACACGAACTTCGCCGGGGGATACTGCCGCATATGGGTGCGGATCGGCCATTCCTTGTCGTAGAGGTTGAAGACCGGGGCGACCGACACAAGGTCCATGTTGGCTTCGTAGAAGGCGTCGAGTGTGCCCACATCGCGCCAGTAGAGGGCTTCCTTGTGGTTTTCATCCACGAAGTTGAACGAGTACACCTTGGAGCCGTCGACCATCTTTGGGAGGAGGTCATGTCCAAAATCATGCCGGGAGTTGGGGTCCTCGGCGTCTTTGAGCAGCGCCGGGATGAGTACGTCGGCGTTGAAGATGTAGATGCCCATGGAAGCCGAGACCATGCTCGGGTTGTAGGGCGAACGCAGGTCGGTCTGCTCGGGCTTTTCCTGGAAGCCGATGACGCGGCCGGTGCGGTCGATTTCGACCACGCCGAAGTGCCGCGTTTCCGAGGGTTCCACCAGGATGGTGGCCAGCGTGACGTCGGCGCCGGAGTCCTTGTGCTGGCGCAGCATCAAGTCGTAGTTCATCTTGTAGATGTGGTCGCCGGAGAGGATCAGCACGTACTTCGGCTCTTCCGAACCAATCGAGTAGATGTTCTGGTAGACGGCATCGGCGGTGCCCATGTACCAGTTGTCGCTGACGCGCTTCATGGGCGGCAGGATCTCGATGAACTCGCCCAGTTCGTGTCCGACCACGTTGCTCCAGCCTTCGCGGATGTGCCGATTCAGCGACAGCGCCTTGTATTGCGTGAGAATGTAAACGTGGCGAAGGTCGGAGTTGATGCAGTTGGACAGCGTGATGTCGATGATGCGATAGATGCCGCCGAAGGTGACGGCCGGCTTGGCGCGGTCGCGGGTCAAAGGGTAAAGCCGCTCGCCCGCTCCACCTGCCAGTAAGACTCCCAGGGTCTCTCTCATGTTGGCGTTGTCCCGAGTATTGCTTCTCCCCTCGCGGGGTGAACACTTACGTTAAACTGCAAGGCCAGCTTCAGTGAAGCCCGGCGCGCCTGACTTTAGAGCCTCGAAATCTTAGCACACCAACGTCGCGTGGCACGATGCGCAATCACTTTTCGTCATTCACGGCAATCCGCAAAGAGCGCAGGAACTGCATGTCCTGCGAGGTGATCTCCAGTTCGCCCGTGGGACCACTTTGCTTGGGCGCCGTTCCCGCATTCGATTCATCGCGCTGGGTGAAACCGATGGTCGCCTCCAGAGCCAGGAACACGTCATGCCCGCTGGCGCGGATACGGCCCATGACTTCTGCAATCCGTTCGGAATCTGCCACCGCCTGGTTGATGGCCTCTCCCAGTTCCTTCACCATTCTCTTGAGTTGATCGTCCACAGTGCCACCCGAAACCGCGGCTGGCCGTCCACCGTTGGGCGCAACAGCCACAAGTCCTATGGCTGCTAGAATACGCCTTTGACGCACATGTCTGCACCCGGCGAAAACAAATCCGCGGCCTCGCAGGACTTTCAGCGCCAGGGCCGCGCCGCGCTGCGTGTGGCCGGACGCAAGGCGGGCGAAAACCGCTGGGCGCGGGCGTTTTATCGCGGCGGCAGTTCGTTTCTGGGCAGCGTCGGCCACGTCATCCACGCGCTCTGGCTGGAAGTGACCGGATTTCTGTTTCTGGTGCTGGCGGTCATCGGAGCCGGCGCCACCGTACGCGAATACCACCGCTACGTCGTGGGTACAGCGACACGCAACCGGGTGGTCCTCGCCGCCATCTTTACGCTGCTGTTCCTGTACTTCGGAATCGAATCGTTCTGGCGTGCGCGGCGCAAGAGCAAACGGGGCTAACAGCTAGTCCACGGGGCGTAATGCACCGCGCTGTTCCCAGGCCTGGAGGCCGAAGTCCGCAGGGTGGAAGTGCTCGATGCGAAAGTCGCGTTGCTCTCTTCCCACACTTTGTTCGGCGAACACCAGTATCTCCAAGCCCTGCATTGATTCAGCGGCCGAGTCTGCCGCCGTCCCCGGTATTGTGAACTCGCATTGGTAGTAGGTCCTCAAAATAGGGCTGAGAAATGCAGGCCAGCTTCCGGCGCTGGAAGTGTCTCCCTGGGTGCGCGATGGCACGAGCGCCTGGTGGTCTTGCAGCAGACGCACCTGAAAGCGGGCGATATTCCCCGGCTCCAGTTCAGCGCAGTTAAAGACGAAGGCAACGTTGCGCTCTCGGCGGTACGATTCGACCGCGCAGCGCCGGCCGGCGAGGGTGAAGGCCTGCCGCTGCATGGGTGCAGGCACGGACACCGTGACCACATCCGATCGGAAGCCTTCCAGATACAACTTGCCCGCAAGCGTGCCGTCGGCGTTCTTAAGGCGATCGAAGTCACCCGAGTAATACAAGTCGAAACCGACCAACTGGTCAGGCCCGCCAGAGTCTGCAAAGCGTGGTAAACCGGCGGACTGCGGCTGAAAGCGAACAGGGTTGCCATCAGTTACCGGAGCCGGTTTTTGTCCGGGAGACTCAAACTTAGCGGACAGAGAGAGATCAAATCCCACATTGTCAGATAAACCGTCAGCCTGAAACGGATAGTAAGCGGTGTGCGATTGGGCGGCAACGTCTTGAGCCGGGCGAGGTGGCGGCAGGTCTTTCAGGTTCACGTCGGGTTGAACCTGCACGGACTGCAGCAGGTGTGAAGCATTTCTCTGCGATAAATCGGCTGTCAACGAATGGGGCCAGAACCGCACTAGCAAGGCGCAGGCGAGTATGGCTGCCACCCCGAGCAAGGCGGCGACCGGGGCGATCCGAAAACGATACTGAAAGGCCACGACGGCGAGCGCGCCCACGGCGGCAACCACGAGCACCGCCCAAAAAACATAGGATGCGGCCGTTTCGCCCATGGATGGGCTTGCGTCGTTTTGCCAGACAACAAAAAACGTAAAAAGGGTAAGAAATGAGGCGATGATGCCGAGTAGGACGGCGCGGCCGAAGTTTGCGCTCAGGACTGCGAGGGCGGCGGCAACCAGCAGGAATAAACCGAATTGAGCGGTCTTCCAAACTAGCAGGCCAAAGGCGGCGGACAAGGAGAAGCCGAAATGCCGGATCAAAAAGACGTCGTGCAGAAGCATGGGCACCACAGCCCATATGAGCACGAACAAAAGCTTTTCGAGGAAGAGGCTGAGGCGGCTGTAGGGACGTGTAAGCCAGAACCTGTCGCTGCCGACCAGACTCTCTTCCTGTATGACGGAGACGACCAGTAGAAATAGCGCTATGGGCAACAGCAGCCTGCTGAGCCCAGCTAAAAGAAAAAGCAGCGCATAGGGAGAGAGGCCAATGGCAACGTCGCGGCCGATGCCGGGACTGATGAGTTCTCCGTAGCCGTGCAGAAATGTGAGCACCAGCACCGCGACGATGATGCGCGAGAGGCGGCGGCAGTCTTTACGGAAGATGTGAACGACCTGGTTCATGGGGCCTCCGGACACTCCGTTCAACGACTCGATTTCGCCAAGTTGATAAAGATGGAACGCAGGGACATGGGCTCTACCGACAGATCGCGGCAGGCGGGGAACATCGAGCGGACCTGCTGCGGGGTCTTGTCTTCGGCGTAGTCGGTGACGACGAAACGAATGACGGCGCTGGAAGTTTCCGGCTTCAGCCACGCCTCGGGCCAGGAGGCCGGCGTTTGTGCCAGGCCTTCACAGGTGACCTCGATTTCGCGGAAGCGGTCTTGCAGCGAAGCCAGTTCCTCGCTGAACTGGAGGTGGCCGCGGTCGAGGTACGCAACATGCGTGACCAGGTTCTCGATCTCGGCGAGGTCATGCGAACTGACAAATACTGTCCAGCCGTGTTCGGTAGAGATTCCGAGGATGCCCTCCACCAGTTCGTCGCGGACGAGCGGGTCGAGTCCACTGAAAGGCTCGTCGAGGATCAGAAGCTGCGGGCGGTAGGCAATGGCGGAAACCAGCGCCGCTTTCATCCTCATGCCGCGCGATAGTTGTTTGAGGCTCCGCTTGCGGGGAAGGTCGAACTGCTTCACCAGCGCATCGCTGAGCGCGGCATCCCAGTCGGGATAGAACGCCCGGCAGTACTCGAGATAGTAGTCAACGGACATCCAGCCCGGCAGCTCTTGGTTCTCCGAGACATATCCGACCCGCTGCAGACGCGCGGGGCTGAGTCGGCGGGAGTCCATGCCGAGGACGGTGGCGTATCCGCCCGAGGGCACATAGATGTTCATGAGGGTCTTGATCGTAGTCGTCTTGCCCGCGCCGTTGGGACCGATGTAGCCGAAGATGGAGGCCTCCGGCACCTCGAGGTTGAGGTCCAGCACGGCTTCCGACGACAGAAACTTCTTGCTGAGGTGTGCGGTGGAAATGACAGAGCTCATGATCCCTCTCCCTTGCGCTCACCGTGACCCGATGACCGCGCGTCGTAACCCAGACGCTCCCAGTGGTCGGCGAGCGCAACTTGCAAGTCGCCAAGATCCATCTGCAGCCGCATGGCCTCGACCACCAGCTCTTCGAGCTGACGTTTCAGCAGTTGGGCGCGCTCGCGTGCCGTAGATGCGGGTAGCTCGACAACCAGCGTGCCGCGTCCCGGGTGCACCTCAAGCAGCCCGTCGGAGATGAGCTGCGTCACCACTTTGTGAGCGGTGTTGGGATTGATTTTCAATTCCTGGCTGAGGGTGCGGACGGAAGGAAAGCGGTCGCCGGGTCGCATCTGACCCGCGATGATCGCCTTCTTGGCCGCATACACCACCTGCTGATAGACAGGCGTGCCGGGCTGAAGAGTCAACCGGAAGGCAATCATGTGTGTACTATAGCACGCAGTACACTCAGGGGTTATGAGAAACTCGCGCGAGTGCAGATTGGTCTCTGGTCGGTCTTTGCAAGTGGACGGCGCGACCTGCGAGGACCCTTTCTTTCCCGCCCAATCTGAACTACGATTCTGGCGAGCCATCTCAAGGAGAGCGCCATGAGCGACAACAAAACGGGCAAAATCTTACTCGGTGCCATCATCGGCCTGATCGTGGGAGTCATTGTGGGCGAACATCGGGCCGCCGAAGTGGCGCGCGAGGCTGGAGACGTGGTGCCGACCGGCTGGAATCCCATTGCCTACATGCACTCGCCCCGCTTCTGGATACCCCTGATCATTTGCACGCTGGTGTTCGCGTTTATGGTTGGGCGCGTTGGCCGCCCCACCAGCCAGTCGGACTTGTGACCCGCCTCACTGCGGTGGGTTCGTCAGTGACTCAATAATCAAAGGGAGCCGCTTCTTGCGCGGCAAACCTTTCTCGAGGCCCTCATCAACATGGCCGATACCAAGACCCACGCCGTCTCCGGGAAGCTAACCGAACACCAGGAAACTTCTTCTCACGTCAGCATCAAGGCGCTGTACACGCCTGCAGATCTCGAAGGCTGGAATTACGACGAGCAACTCGGCCATCCGGGACAGTTCCCGTACACCCGCGGCGTGCAGGCCTCGATGTACCGCGGACGCCTCTGGACCATGCGCCAGTACGCCGGCATGGGCGACGCCGACGAGTCCAACCGCCGCTACAAATATCTGCTGAGCCAGGGCACGACCGGTTTGAGCATCGCCTTCGACCTGCCGACGCAGATCGGACTCGACTCCGACAACCCGCTGGCCATGGGCGAGGTCGGCAAGGTCGGCGTGGCGATCGACTCCATTGAAGACATGATGCGCCTGTTCGACGGCATCAACCTGGAGAAGATTTCCACCTCGATGACCATCAACGCCACCGCGTCGATCCTGCTGGCGCTGTACATCGGCGTGGCGCGGCGCACCGGACGCGACGTGCTGAAGCTCTCGGGCACCATCCAGAACGACGTGCTGAAGGAGTACATCGCGCGCGGGACGTATATCTATCCGCCGCATCAGGCGATGCGCATCATTACCGACATCTTTTCCTACGCCAACCAGCACGTGCCCGAGTGGAACACGATTTCCATCTCCGGCTATCACATGCGCGAGGCGGGATGCACGGCCACGCAGGAAGTTGCTTTCACGCTAGCGAACGGCATGACCTACGTGCAGGCCGCCATAGACGCCGGACTCGACGTGGACAAGTTCGCGCCGCGCCTGTCATTCTTCTTCAACGCGCACAGCAATTTTCTGGAGGAGGTGGCAAAGTTTCGCGCCGCCCGCCGCATGTGGGCGCGCATCATGCGCGACCACTTCAAGGCTAAGAATCCGAAGTCGCAGATGCTGCGCTTCCATACTCAGACCGCGGGCTCCACGCTGACCGCGCAGCAGCCGGAGAACAACATCGTCCGCACCGCGCTGCAGGCGCTGGCGGCGGTGCTGGGCGGGACCCAGTCGCTGCACACCAACTCCTACGACGAAGCGCTGGCGCTGCCCACCGAGCAGTCGGCGCGCATTGCGCTGCGCACCCAGCAGATCATTGCCTACGAATCGGGAGCGCCGCAGACCATCGATCCGCTGGCCGGGTCATACTACATCGAGTCGCTCACCGACCAGATCGAAACCGGCGCGCGCGTCTACCTCGACAAGATCGACGCCATGGGCGGCACGCTCAAGGCCATCGAGCGCGGCTATATCCAGGCGGAAATCCAGAACGCTGCCTATCGAGTATCAACAGGCGGTGGATCGCCGGGAAGCGATCGTGGTCGGCGTGAATGCCTTCGAGCATCGAACGATGAGAAGGAAATCCCGCTGCAGCACATGCGACGAGTCACTGGAGCGCAAGCAGGTGGAGCGGCTGAAAGCCCTGCGCGCAAAACGCGACCAGGCGAAGTGGCAGGCGACCATTCAGCAGGTCGAAGACACAGCGCGCGGCGGCGCCAACCTGATGCCGGTGATAGTCGAAGCCGTCGATGCCAATGCCACGGTAGGCGAAATCTCCGACGCTATGCGAAGGGTGTACGGGGAGTACCGGGAAACAGTGGTGATTTAGCCCGGTTGGGTCGTCTACTCCGCCGTCAACTCGTGAGCATCTTCGCCTTCATCGTCACCGCGCCCACGCACCACAGCAGCGCGTCTTCCACGTGCTGTCGCAGCGCCTCGCTAGTGAAGACCTTCTTCAGCGATACGCCTTCCGTCAGCCGGGCCGCCAATTCCGTCAACATTCCCTGGTAGCGCTCTGGCATACTGAGCTGCGTTGCCCGCACCAGGTCGTCAAAAATCAGAAGGCAGTCCAGCACCACGCCGTCCGGGTCCTCGTCCTGCGAGTTCACCAGGTAGAGCGTCTCCGCCACATCGCACATCGTCTCCATGTCGCGAGGAGGATTCCCCAGCACCGCCATCGTCTTGTCCATGGCAAGTGCTTTGTGCGCCAGTGTGGTACGCACGAAGAAGATGATGCGGCCATCGGCGGTGAGCGGGCGCTCATTCTCCCCTCCCACGGCGAGCAGCGTGTAAAACTGCGGGCCTACATGCGTCGGGTCGAGGCGAAATCCCGCCATCGCCAGCTCTTCGTGCCGGCCGGAGCGGGGCTTATCGGAATCAAGAATCGGCAACTCGGACATGCCGCTATGGTAGCCGAAGGGGGGGAACAGTAGCCAGCGATCAGTCGCCAGTCACCAACCATCTCTCCCGGCCAACCCACTCCTTCCCCCTCAACCCAGCGTATCAACGCGCACTACCCGCGCTACGTACGCCACGCTCAGCCGGTACTTGGGAGACAACGCACCCCATACGCGCGACATATCTTCGAGGCTCAACTCGTCCGGGACGATCTGCACCGTATCCGTCGCAACCCACTTCGCTTCCGCGAGTCAGGCTCGAACTGTCCAGTACCGGATTCATCTGGAGCGCACGCATCGCCCAAGTCAGCACAGTCTGTTCCATTCGTGCATCGTCGGCCCACGCCGTCACCAGATAATGCAACTCCAGCGCCAGCGGAGGTGGCGCGACGTTCCGTCCTCCTGGAACTACAGGGCCGCGCAGGTCCGCGCTCTGTGTGATCCGATACAGAAACAGGGTGAGCGTATTGCGCGAAGGCTCGGTCGAGTCAGCAAACTCTCCCGACGAGATAAGACGAAAGTCGAACGGCTGCGTGATTTCCTGTTGCGCTGCGTAAGCCTTCTTTAGGTAGCTCACCAGCGAGTTGCCTACTGAGTATGTCGCAAGAGAATTTGCCATGATCTCTCAACCTCCGGCCCGTATCCCACGCCGCGCCTTGTCGGCCTGGGCGAAGCGCATGTGCAAAACGCCCCACGTGCGCGCCCTCTCGGTAGAGAAACACCATTATAATTTATGTTATAACTCTGCCTGTTTCGGCTACTTCCCGTTGAACAGCAGCGGTGTGAAGTTGATCAAGTTGTTCCGCCACACCATCCAGGTATGCGCCCCTGGAGTCTCAATATCGGTAAACGGCACGTTTTGGGACTTCAGCCATGCCTTGAATTTCCTGTTCGGCTCAATCAGCCCATCGCTGGTGCCGCACGCGATCCATAGTGTTTTCAATTGCTTGGCCGATTTGGCATCAAGTCCTGGAAACGTCTCGGCATAGCCGTCGGGCAGCCCACCCGAACTGAAAGCCCCCACGTAGGCAAACTTGTCTAAGTTGTTGAGTCCAGTGAGTAATGACTCCGCGCCCCCCATCGACAGTCCCGCGATGGCGCGGTCCTCCCGCTTCCCAGTAACCGGATAGGCACTCTCAACCTGCGGCATCACCTCTGTTATCAATGCCTTACGGAATTTGTCGAAGTTTTCTTCGCGCACCTCGGGATGCTGCCAGGCATTCCATTTCAGCTTGATCATCTCGGGCGTGCCGTAGCCCAGCGGCATGACCACAATCATCGGCTTTATCTTGTTCTGAGCAATGAGATTATCGAAAATGAGGTTGGCCTTGCCCACCGCGGTCCACCCGTCGGCGCCGTCGCTGTATCCGTGTAACAAATACAAAACAGGATACTTAGTCTTGGCCTTGGGGTCGAAGCCAGGCGGCGTGTACACGTAGTAGTCGCGCTCGTCACCCACGACATTCGACTTGTAAAAGTGGTGGTGGACCACGCCGTGCGGCACGTCCGCTGCGTCCCAGAATTCGGGCTTCGAGCCCGCAACCTCGACCATGTTCTGCGGCTGAATCAGGTTCGGCTTGATGACCGGATTGTTCGGATCCATCAGCGCAACTCCATCAGCCAGAAAGATATAGCCGTAAATCTCAGGCGCGAGAGGCCCGTGCGTGATGCTCCAAACTCCGGCGTCATCGCGCGTCATGGGCAGCGGTTTGGGCTCGCCCTCGAACATGAGCGTGACGGATTTTGCGCCGGGATCAAGAAAACGAAAGGTGACGTTGCCGTCGGTTTGTACGTCAGGTGACACTACGACCAGTGGCTGTGGCTGCGCAAGTGAAACACAGGCCGACAGTAAGACGATCAGGATAGAGAGTCTCATGATGGGGAATGGTAAACCCAAGCGGCAGCATGTCGCCAGTTTCCTGTAGCTTGCGGCCGGAGGGCAACTACGGGCGAGTTCAGTGCCAGAAGTTGCGCACCCAGCGGTGCGGGCGCAATTTGGCCAGTACACTCTGGCAGGGAGCGGGCCGGCGTCGGAGCAGGCTACGTTGGCGGCGACGTGGCGCAGGTTCCGCATGCCGGGTATCACGGTCGAGACGGCCTTGGGCGTGAGGCAGAAGCGCAGCGCCAGCGCTGGCAACTCGTCGAGGGTGATGCCGGTGTCGCGCACGATGGCCTGCACGGCGTCCCAGACCTCCTGCTTGCGGTTGCCCTTGAAGTAGTTGTGGCGGAAGTCACCTTCAGGGAAAACGGTGTCGGGACCCAACTTGCCGGTGAGCGCGCCTTCATCGAACGGCACGCGCACGATCACGCCGATACCGTGCTGCTCGCAGTAGGGGAAGAGTTCGTCTTCGGGCGACTGGTCAAAGATGTTGTAGATGACCTGGACGCAATCCACGAGGCCGGTATCGAGTGCCTTAAGCACGTTGGCGGGCTGGTGATTCTGGATGGAGATGCCAACGAATCGGACTTTGCCAGAAGCCTTAAGCTGGCTGACAGTCTCCAGCCATTCGAGTTCGTTGGACCAGTCGTCGTGCCAGGTGTGGAACTGGTAGACGTCGATTTGCTCGCGGCCGAGGTTGCGCAGCGTGTGCTCTAGCGAAGCGAAGACGTGTTCGCGCGGGAAGGTGCGGCGGAGAGGAGCGCCGGGCTGAATCTCCCAAACATAGTCGCGGGGCGGGGCTTTGCTGGCGATAACGACTTCGCGCGATTTGCCGAATGCGCGGGCGATGAGCTGTTCGCTGTGGCCGTCGCCGTAAACGAGGGCGGTGTCGAAGAAGTTGACGCCGGCCTCGCGCGCGGCGCGCAGGGAACGGAGTGACTCGTTATCGTCAGCGCCAACCCACATCGCCTTGCCGATGCCCCAGGCGCCATAGCCGACGTCGCTGAGGGTGAGTCCAGTCTTGCCGAATTTGCGGTATTGCATAAGGCCTCGCTTCTGCCGATATCCGACGGAGAGACAATTTTAACCACGGATGGACGCGGATGACACTGATAAGTACAAGTCGGCTGGAATGTGTCTCCAAAGTGACATACTCACAGGCAGATAGGCTGCACGAAGGTAGAGGAAGGTCCGGTTAGTTTAGTGCGATGGAGGGAGATAGTCGAAAAAAAGTATTGCAACAATGAGTTTTCCACTTGCAATTTTTATGAACTTCGAGCAAAGTATCTACTGCGTAGGAGAAAGCCCGTGTCATATCGAAACCACAAATCGATCCAATGGTTGACCCAGACAGTACCCGTCTGCGGCGACCTCCGGGCTATTATCGGAAGCAGTCGCTAACCTCCAGGCGATGACGCCTACGCAATTTGTAGTCAATTAGATCCGCTGGGTAGTGAAAAACTACGGCTTGCCGACAGGGAAGCGAAGTTCCGTGGTCGCGGATTCACCCAGCCAAGTTTGGCCAGTGCGAAATTGACGATTATCTCGCAAAGCTTCTTTCGGGCGAAGCTAGAGACCAGCAAATCGTCGCTGCTGGATTCATGGCCATAGACTCTCGCGAAATACGTTGCGGAGAGTCGATAAGCGCCGGTAGTGCGCGGAGCAATCGTTACTCTCGCCCGGAAGAGTGCGGGGGCCGGAATCCCCGCCTGGCGTGGCGAGAGCCGCGTCTGAACCACCGGTTGCCAAAGTTCACCGGCGCAATTTTGACTTCGAAAACGGCATGCCAAGGGCGTGCGAAAGGAGGTGAGACATGGAGACATTGACCGTTGTATGCATCTGGGCAGCCATTGCCGTGCTGCGCTTCGCGCCGCGCCTCCGGCCAGGCGTGGCGATGCAAGAGTCGCTGTGTCTCATCTGCGTGAATGCAGTGGTAACACGCGGCCAGCGCGGCAAGGTGATGGTCGCGTGTAACTTCGCGGGTGCGATGCGTCCGGTGAAGTTCACGGTTTGCCAGTGCAGTGGCTTCTGCGTGAAGGCCAGACCAGAGAAGCTGGTGAAGATCGAGGGCTTCGTGCGCGAGGAGCGCAAGGTGTATGCGGAGGCCGCGCTCTCGTAATATGACGAACCCACCCTATCGTCAAAAGACTGCGAAAAGGGTGGGGGCGTCACCTCCCTCAATGTGGGAGTTGATTTATTCGATGCCTGCGAGGGTATTCATGGAGATTTCACCTGCGGTTTATCAGGGCTTGAAGTGAATAGCACATCATATGGTGCAAGGCGGGAAAATTCGTTCGCTGCAACGGGTCATAGCGCATGGCGATTCGCGAAGCTGTCCTGGCGGGTCCGCCGGGGTTCCGATGTAGAAGCGAGCTACAGCTCGACGGGTTGCCATTCGCGCCTGGCGACGTGACTGCCGGCAGCGAAGACGAACTGCAAGCCGTGGTGGTCGGCAATGCCGCCGCCTGTGATCTCCCTATCACCATCCGCGATTCCCGTTTCCTGAAGAACATCGCAAGACGCAGCTCGAGCGGGGAAGCTCCGCGCAGCACCTACATCGAACTGCAGGCATTTCTCAACGACCACGAGCAGGTGTGGGAAAACAGTTGGGTGAGGTTTCCCGAGCGGCGGCTGAGTCCGCACGCGCTCAACACCTTTCTGGCTGACCTGAAGATCGGCGAACGGGGCCAACTCAAGCGCCATCGCGCCGACTCAGTAAAGTTCACCTTTGAGCAGGCGGGCGAGACTTGGCTGCGCATTCCCATCAGCTACGCATTGAAGCTGGCGCTGGCCGACGTCGCGGGAACACAGCCGCACATGCCCGAGAGGATGCAGACGGAAGCCAAGCGCCTGCTGCGGTGCTTCTCGAATGACAACACTTCGCCGGAGACGACCTCCTTCCACGTGGTGAAGTCGACGGAGCAGGTGCTGATCGGCGAAGCGGTGGCGCGAGAGTCAGCGCGGCGGTTTCTGTTTACGTCGCTGCTGATGTCGTGGGCCAACCTGCGCTTCGGGTTGCTGGAGACCGGGCAGCGGGCGCTGGTGTACCACGCGCCGCATCCGCCGGTGCGGCAAACGGAGCTGTCATCGTGTATCTCCGATTCGTTTTACCGCGAGCTCTTCATGAGCCCGTGTCTCTCGGGCTGGGACGACGGCGAGGCCAAGTCCGACTACATGCACCTGTGCCACCAGGTGCTCAGTCGTAGCCAGTTGAATTCGGTGGCGAAGCTGCGCGAGGCGGGCATCATCTCGAACAACCTGATCGTGCTGCCCAGCCTGTCGAATGTGAGCCTGGCGAACAACGGAATCCACATCACGATGGGTAGCCGAGCGCTGACCCGTGCAATTTCGCATGGGGCTGACGAAACCCAGTCGCGGCGTGAAGAGAAGCGTCTCGGCGACCTGGCCATCAAGATTTACGAGCACTTCCTGGCGCTGTTCGTGGGGACGTATTCGGCGGCACCGTATCGCATCGACTTCGCTGAGTTTCATCCGGAAAAGCTGCTCTCGTTTTTGCCGCACGAACTGGACTTCACGCACCTTCGGTTGATGTGGCGCGAATGGCGGGAGAAGGCCAAAATGCGCGTGCTGGGACGCGTAGTGACTCCGTATGGGCCGCATCGCGTGGACAATTTTCGCGCCCGCGCCTTTGGGCTGCACGGCGACCTGGTGCCCGACTACCGGCTACTGAATTATCCGGTCGCATGGCTGGGGACCGAGCAATCGTCAGCGCTGGATGGTACTCCTGGTAACGTAACTCGGCTGGTGGCTGAACTGGATGAACTGGGCATCGTGGACCGCCGCCTATCGTTCTACATGCCGCTGCGGCTGCGGGAGTTCGGCAGCATGGGTTTCGCAGGATTCGAAGCGCGCTACTACAGTCTGTTTCCGACGTTCCAGCGCGACATGGCGCAGGCCGCCGACCTGCAGCAACTGCTGCAGATGGCGGCATACAGGATGGCGTTGGAGGGCACAGTGCAGGCCGAAGATATTCCCGACGACCCGACGTCGGAGAGCGAACGCAGGCAGCCGTTTTTCTTTGCGGCCGCGGGACTGCCGGCGTTTTACGTACACAAGCAGTCACGCAACGGGCTGCTGAAACAGGTACTCCCACAATGTAAGAGTGTTCGTTCAAGCTGGCGGCATCCTGACTACCTGCGCGTGCCCATCCGCGAATACCGCGAGGCGCTGCTGACCTGGCTGGAACAGCATGCGCGGGAGACCCTCGCGATGGCCCAGGCGGAGCTGAATCTGGTCGAGTTGCGCTTTCGCCTGGCCGACAAGAGCCAGCAAGCACACCAGCGCACCACGGACAGCATCATGGCGGAGGGCGAGGGCGGCGATCCGATGCGGATGCGCGCGCGCGAGTTCAATCGCATGGCCGAGCAGCATTACCGGGAGACGCTTCGGCGGGCGAACCTGCGCGAGGCCTTCGGGCAACTGCGCGAGGATGCGCAAGAGCTGACGAAATGCGAGCATCCCGAACTGGGGCCGATGGTGCGTTTCGGCGTGCGTGTTCAGGACCCTGTGCGCTTCCTCGATAGCATCGGCGAGCGGCTGACCAACGAAGAATTGACTCCGCAGGAGGTGGCCACCGTGCTGAACCTCCTGCTGCTGTTGAGCACACTGGAGGAAGTACGAAGCGCAAAATGCAGGGCCTAACGAGCGTTAGACACCAATACATTGACCGGGCGACCGGAGCGGTAGCCGACGAACGCCTGATGGCCAACCGCATCATCCGCACGCTCTACTCACCCAAGCTGGAGAACGCACCCCTGCTCGCCAAGTTTGCGTCGAGCCGCAAAGTGTCGGAGGTGCTGGGCTATCTGAACTACGACAATGCTCTTTCGTCGCGGATGTCGGGGATGCGGAGATTTTTGCGCAGCTGTGGCATTGACGCGAGCGAATTGGTCGATGATCCCAAGTCGCTGGACATTCCGCGAAAAGTTTTCGAGCGCAAGATCAAGTATTGGCAGTATCGCCCGATGCCGCGGGCACGGCACTGCGTGGTGTGCCCGGCCGACTCGCGGGTGATGATGGGTTCGCTCAGCGACACTTCGGGGTTGTACATCAAGGGCAAGTTCTTCGAATTTCCCGAGTTGCTCGGCGGCAAGGGCTCACGCTGGACGCGCCGATTCGACGGCGGCGACTTCGCGGTCTTTCGCCTGACGCCGGAGAAGTATCACTACACGCACGTTCCCGCCGCAGGCGAAGTGGCGGACATTTATAGCGTGAACGGCCGCTATCACTCGTGCAATCCTCACGCTGCAGTGCGGCTGCTGACGCCGTACTCCAAGAACCGCCGGGTGGTGACGGTGATCAATACGGATGGCGAGGGCGGGGAAGGCATCGGCTATGTTGCCATGATCGAAGTGGTAGCGCTGATGGTGGGGCAGATTGACCAGCGCTACAGCGAAGAACGCTACGACCACCCCCAAGCGCTGGAGAAGGGAATGTTCTTGCGGCGGGGCGCCCCCAAGGCGTTGTTTCGTCCGGGAAGCAGCACGGTGGTGCTGCTGTTCCAGCCGGGTCGGGTGCGGTTCGCGCGCGACCTGGTACGCAATCAAAACAAGGACGGCGTGCGTAGCCGCTATTCTGTGGGCTTTGGACAGCCGGTGGTCGAAACCGACGTGAAGGTGCGCTCGTTGCTGGCGCACGCGCTGCAGGTGAAGCCATGATCAACGCGATATTCGTGTCCGGACTGGCGGCCGTTATGCTTGGCATACTGACATGGGGTGTCCGTACGCTGCCCTCGGAGCGCTGGCAGATGATCGCCTCGGTGCCATTAGCCAAGAATGGCAACGGCGGATGGCAAGGTCTGAACCTGACGTACTATGGCTTCTTCAGCGCGACGGCCAGCACGTTTGGCGTGGCGCTGGTCATGGTGCTGCTGTCCTCGGTGGGCACCCCGCTGGTTGCGGCTGCGGCTGTGATTGCCGCGATGCTTGCAATCTGCGTTCCGGCATCGAAGGTGCTCGCGTGGGTGATCGAGGGAAGCGCAACACGTTCACAATTGCCGGGGCGGCGTTCCTGGCATCGGTAATTATGCCGCCTGGGCTCGTGTTGGCGCGGCATTTTCTCGCCACGCGACTCGACGTGCGGATCGAGGTGATGCCGATACTGGCGGCGGCGGCGATTGCTTATGCGCTGTCGGAGGCCATCGGTCGCATGGCATGCCTGAGCTTTGGATGCTGTTACGGGAAGCCGCTGCGCGAGGCCAGTCCACGAGTCGCGCGGCTGTTCGGCAAGTTTCCGCTGGTGTTTCATGGCAGCACGAAGAAGGTGGCGTATGCCTCCGGGCTGGCCGAGGAGCCACTGGTTCCTGTGCAGACCATTACGGCGGTTGTCTTCACGGCGGCGGGACTGACCGGGTTGGGACTGTTTCTCGCGGGGCACTTTCGCTTGGCAGCCATCGTGCCGGCGTTGGCGACCTGGGGCTGGCGAGCAGCCTCAGAAACGCTGCGCGCCGACCATCGCGGGACCTCGCGCATTTCGGTCTATCAGGTTATGGCATTAATCGCGATCGTCTACCTGGCGCTGATGATCACCGTCTTCCTGGCGGCGGCCCCTGCCGAACCTGGCGGCGGGATTGTCTGAGGTGGCCTCGGCTGGCGTGATCGTGACGCTGCAAGTGCTGTGGGTACTGCTCTTCCTCTTCTATGGTCGCAGCCGCGTGACCGGTTCAGTGGTATCGTTCTTCGTGTCAGGATCTGGTATAGAAACATTTGCTGGGAGAACAAACCGACACTGGCTTGCCGCCGTGCTCACCGAATCTTACTGCGCCTCTGTGCGAAAATAAGTCCGCTATGTCTATCGATCCTCGCGCCGGAAAGCCTGCAACTCCCGACATGCTGGTGGATGTGTCGCAGCTCATCGCTGCCTATTATGAATTGAAGCCCGATGTCGCGGAAGCCAACGCAGCGGGTCGCATTTGGCACGTCGGGCCATCGCGGGTCGTCGTTCGACACGACCTTCAACGAGAACCACATTCTGGCTACCACACAGGCGATCTGCGAATACCGCAAAAGCGAAGACACGAGCGGCCCGCTGTTTCTGGCCAAGGACACGCACGCCCTGAGCGAGCCCGCCTTCAAGAGTGCCATCGAGGTGCTGGCTCGCGAACGGGGTCGAAGTCATGGTCGATAGCGACGCTGGGCTACACGCCGACGCCGGCGCTGTCGCACGCCATCTTGCAATACAACCGCGGGCGGAAGGAAAAGCTTGCGGACGGGATCGTCATCACACCGTCGCACAATCCGCCGGACGATGGCGGCTTCAAGTACAACCCGACCAACGGCGGCCCGGCGGATACCACGGCGACGAAATGGATTCAAGACCGGGCAAACGCTATCCTTGCCGACAGCCTGAAAGAAGTGCGCCGCACGGCTATGACCAGGCGATTGCGGCGGCTCATCGCTACGACTTTGTCTCCGAGCTACGTCAACGACCTGGGCTCGATCATTGACTTCGATCCCATTCGGGCGGCGCAGCCGAAGCTCGGCGCTGACCCGCTGGGTGGTGCGTCGGTCGCGTACTGGCCGCGCATTGCCGAAAAATACGGCCTGAACATGGACGTTGTGGACACCACCGTCGATCCCACCTTCAGCTTCATGCACGTGGATTGGGACGGCAAGATCCGCATGGATTGCTCGTCGCCGTATGCGATGGCGGGGCTGATTGCGCTGCGCAAGAAGTATCAGGTTGCGTTTGCCAACGATACCGACGCCGACCGGCATGGCGTGGTGGCGAGCGTGGGGCTGCTGAATCCCAACCACTACCTCGCGGTGGCGATCAACTACCTGTTCCGCAACCGGCCGGGGTGGAGCGCCAGCGCTGGCGTAGGCAAGACGCTGGTCAGCAGCAGCATGATCAACTTCGTGGCCAAGAGCCTGGGGCGCAAGCTGGTGGAAGTTCCCGTCGGCTTCAAGTGGTTTGTGGACGGCCTGCTCGACGGCTCGCTCGGTTTCGGCGGCGAAGAGAGCGCGGGCGCGTCGTTCCTGCGGCGCGACGGTAACGTGTGGACCACCGACAAGGACGGTCTCATCATGGGGCTGCTTGCGGCGGAGATGCTGTCGCGTACCGGCAAAGACCCCGGCCAACTTTACTCCGAATTGACGGCACAGTTTGGCGATCCGGTGTACGAGCGCATCGACGCTCCGGCTGATCCCGCTCAGAAAGCGGTGTTAGCGAAGCTGTCGCCCAGTGATGTACAGGCGACCACTTTGCAGGCGACAAGATCGAGGCCATGCTGACCAGGGCTCCCGGCAATGACGCGCCGATCGGTGGACTCAAGGTGGTCACCAAGCGCGGCTGGTTTGCGGCGCGGCCTTCCGGCACTGAAAACGTCTACAAGATCTATGCAGAAAGTTTTGCGGGCAACGAGCACCTCGAGCGGCTGCAAACGGAAGCGCAGGAACTCATCTCGCGGACCTTCAAAGCAGCCGGCGCATAACCGGGCGGACTCTGACGCAGGCATTTGATAAGCTGCCACCTGGGCAGAATCTAGTACTGGATGGACCGCCCATACGGTTTCCTCCAATAAGGCTCGGGGCAACATGAGAATCTGGGACACACGCCTGATCCGCATGACCACTGCCAGCGTCATAGCTGGCGTCGTGATCGGCGTGGTAGGCGGAGCCTTCCGCTGGTGTCTCGAGCACGCTGAACATCTTCGCGATCATTTGATTGTGTGGTCCCATGGAATCCTTAGGTCGGGTGGATCGTGCCGGCGGCAGCAGCGCTGGTGGCGGTGGGCATCGCGCGGTTACTGGTGATCAAATTCGCTCCGGAAGCCGCAGGCAGCGGTATTCACAGGGTCGAAGCGGTCATGGCAGGTGAGATCGAACCTGAGAGGGACATGGTACTGCCAGTGAAATTCGTGGGCGGGCTGTTGTCCATTGGATCGGGCATGGCCTTGGGGCGGGAAGGTCCGACGGTACAGATGGGCTCGACCATCGCACGGCTGGTTGCGTCGCTGATTGTTCGCGAGAAGAACGACGAAAAGGTAGTCCTGGCCGCGGGTCCGGCGCCGGCCTTGCGGTTGCCTTCAATGCCCCGATTGGGGGCTCGGTCTTCGTCTTTGAGGAATTGACATCGAGCTTTACGCCCTGGCTACTTGTCGCGACCCTAAGTGCGGCCTCGTTTGCCGTAGCAGTCATGCGTGGGATGATCGGCAACCAGTATGTCTTCTTTGTCCTTCCCGGCAACCTGATCGGCGGTTCGATCGATTGGTGGTTTCTTGTATTAGGCGGGCTGCTGGGAGCGGCGGGAGCGGCTTACAACCTTGTAACCCTGAGATTTCTCGATCTGACGGAGAAGTTGTGGCGATGCCCGGCTGTCCTGCGCGCGGGATTGGTGGGCGCCGTGGTCGGGTTGGTTGCGTATTTCGCGCCCGCGGTCGTAGGCAGTGGCGACACCCTGACACAATCTATTCTGTCTGGAAGAGTTCCGCTGCGTGCCCTTGGGATTATCTTTTTGCTGCGCTTCCTGCTGGGTCCCTGGTCGTACGCAGCCGAGACTCCGGGAGGAATGTTCGCTCCGCTCTTACTCCTCGGCACGGCGTTCGGGGCCCTGTTCGGTGGTGTGGTCCATCACTTTGTTCCCAACCTGGCGGGGACGAACGTCGACTTCGCGATTGTCGGCATGGTGGCGATGTTCGCCGCCAGCGTGCGGGCGCCCTTGACCGGCATCGTGCTTGCCGTCGAAATGACGGGGCGCGGCGACCTTACTTTGGCGATGCTGGGGGCCGCTCTGGGCGCCATGTTGGTAGCCTTGCTGCTGAAATCTCCGCCTATCTACACCAGCTTGCGCGAGAGAATGCTGACGCAAGAAAGAAAGCAGCAGATCACTTCCAAAGTAGAGGAGGCCACGGTACATCTGGCGAAGAACTGACGGGTGTGACTACCAGCGCCGGCTTTGATCGGCGCTGCGTCGTTCCTCCGCCGCGCCCACTCCGCGTCGCGAATCGCTCCTGCTGGCTATGTTGTCAGTGAACCGGGTGTCGGATCTCAGTTGTGACGTGGCATTTTGGTTTTTCCCGTTTTAGGAATTACTGCGAAACTAAAGTAACCTCCGCCGCATTTTTTTCGGCTGTAGAATGCGCTCTCGACCCTATAATCCCGCCTAGACGTACCCTCCTTATGTGGCAGCTATCCCTCGCAATCCAATTGTGCCGAGGAATGCATGCTGTCAACTCTGAACCTGGAAAGCTTATTTTCTGAGGCCATGCCGGGCATCTCGACGTGGTCCATCAACTCGATCGGCAGCGTCAGCGGTTGGAAGAAATCGCCAATCGCATGACACGCGCGCTGCTCGCCGGCAACAAAATCCTGTGGTGCGGCAACGGAGGCAGCGCCACCGACGCACAACATCTTTCGAGTGAGTTGGTGGGCCGCTTCCGTCGCGACCGCCCTGGCATGGCCTCGCTAGCGCTGACTGACAACTCCGCTGCCGTGATTGGTATCGCCAACGATTACGGCTTTCACGAGGTCTTCGCCCGCCAGGTGGAGGCGCTATGCCATCCCGGCGACGTCTTCGTCGGCATCTCTACTTCGGGCAACAGCCGCAACGTCACGGTCGCAGCCTTACGGGCGCGAGCGATGGGTGCCTTCACCGTGGCCATCACCGGCGAGCACGGCGGCAAACTGGGCAGCGCGGCCGACGTCTGGCTGCGCGTGCCTTCGCGCGAAACTCCGCGCATTCAGGAGGCCTACATGCTGTGCGGCCACATGCTGTGCGACTGGGTGGAACTGGCTGTGTGCATCACTCATGCTACGGAAGCGCAGAGGAACGCGGGATGACCGATTTTTCTTCGCAATCGATTCGCGTGGTCGAGAACGGTTTCGGTCAGCCACGGGTACTGGTGGTCGGCGACCTGATGCTCGACAAATACATCTGGGGTGAGGTGGAGCGTATCTCGCCAGAAGCTCCGGTACCCGTACTGCGCGCCGCCCGCCAGAGCCAACAGCCCGGCGGGGCTGCCAACGTGGCCATGAACCTCGTCGGGCTCGGGCGCGCGCGTGACGCTGCTGGGCTTCGGTGGTGGCGACGACGACCAGCGCGCCCTCGAAACCCTACTCACGGCAGCGGGGGTGGACGTTTCCGTCATTGCCTGTCCGGGGGTACCCACCACCTCGAAGCTACGGGTGCTCGCCGGCCACCAGCAACTGCTGCGGCTCGACAACGAACCCCATCGCGCCGACTTCAACGGCTCTGCTGACGTGCTGCTGCAACGGGCGATGGCCGAGCTATCTAACGCGTCGATATTGGTGCTCTCAGACTACGCCAAGGGCGTGCTGAGCGAGCAGGTGTGCCGCGCGCTCATAGCCGAGGCACGCCGGTTGCGCGTTCCGGTGGTGGTCGATCCCAAGGGCGGCGATTTCACTCGGTACCGTGGCGCGACCACGATTTGTCCTAACGCCAAGGAACTCGCTGCGGTGACCGGTGAATCAGCCAGCGAACTCAAGTGGCTGCTCGCTGCCGGTCAGAAGATGGTGGCGGCGCTCAACCTGCAACACATGCTGGTGACGCTGGGGGAACAGGGCATCGCGATCCTGCGGCAGGATTCGCAGGTCCATGTTCCCGCGGCCGCGCGTCAAGTGTTCGACGTTTCGGGTGCGGGCGACACCGTGGTAGCAGTGGTGGCGGCCGCCACGGCTGCACGCCTCCCAGTCGAAATGGCCGTGCAGATGGCAAATTTTGCCGCCGGCATTGTGATCGGCAAGGTCGGAACTGTCCCTATACGGCGGGAAGAACTGCTGGGCTTGCTCTCCAAACAAATCGAGGACGACCCCGAGGCCAAACTGATGCCCCTCGATCTACTGCGCGCACGCGTGGCGGGCTGGCGTTCCCGCGGACTGCGGGTGGTCTTCACCAACGGCTGCTTCGACCTGCTGCATGTCGGCCACATTACCTTGCTGGAGCAGGCCCGCCGCATGGGCGACCGCTTGATTGTTGCCGTGAACAGCGACTATTCCGTGCGCAGGCTCAAGGGCCGTCGTCGTCCGGTAGTGCGTGAGCAGGATCGCGCTCAGGTACTGGCGGCGCTGGCGGCGGTGGACGCCGTGGTGATGTTTGACGAAGCCACGCCGCTTCGCCTCATTGAGGCGTTGCGGCCTGACGTGTTGGTCAAGGGCGGCGACTACACCGAGAACGACGTGGTCGGCGCCGCCGAGGTGCGCGGCTGGGGTGGACGGCTGGAACTGGTTCCGCTGGTCGAGGGATGCAGCACCACCGCTCTGCTCGATCGCTCGGCTGAACCGGTGGCGCTGGGGGCGCAGCTATGATCTCGCTGCTGGCCTTCGTGCGCATTGCCTACGTGGCTGGCCGTGTTCTGGCGCAGATTCCTGACCAGGCGTACGCCCGCACCGAAGCGCCTCGATGCCGACGCAGAATCCTGGTTGTGCGTCTTGACCAGCTCGGCGACATCGTGCTGACTACGCCGTTGTTTCGCGAGCTGAAGCGCCTGTATCCCACTTCGCACTGCACCGTGGTGGTGCAACCGCAATACAAATCCATCCTTACCACCAATCGCAATATGGACGAGATTCTTCCGTTGCACAGCTTACACGGCGAAATTGCTGCCAGTGCGCGCGCGGTGGCTGGCCTCGGTGCTGTGGTTTTACTGGACCTGCACTTGCGGCGTCGGCAGTTTGATCATTGCCATTTCGCCCCGCTGGGACGTTGACGAAGACCTGGCGACCATGCTGTGCGTGTTGGCGAATGCAACCCATCGCGTGGGATACAGCTCGCGCGCAACGTCCCGCAAAGCGCAGGTTCAATCGCGGATTCGATGCGGCCTTTGAAGTGTTGATGCCGCCCGGGCCTTTGCAGCATGAAGTGGAGCGCAACCTCGCCGTTGTCGAAGCGCTGGGCGGTCATGCGGCTAGTCGCCGGTTGGAGATCTGCCTGAGCGAGAACGACCGCAAGTTCGCCGACGAGCTGTTGAAGCACCACGACGGCGGACGATTGCTGGTCGCGCTCGGCATCGGCTGCGGCGCCGGCTGGACGCAAATGGCCGCTGGAACGCTATGCCCAAGCGGTTGCGCGACTGAACCGACTGCGCCCGGTGCAGCCGGTAATCGTCTGCTCCGGCGAGGAGGACAGCGAAGCGTCGGCACTGTCCGTGCAACTGCCCGTGCCACCCTACATCCTTAGCGGGTTGCCGCTGCGCGCGGTTTGCGCGGTGCTCGAGCGCTGCGACCTGTTTCCTCGGCAATGACAGCGGCACGGCCCACCTGGCGGCAGCGATGGATTGCCCTACCGTCGTGGTCTCGCGCCATCCCGCCGACGGCGATCCGGCAGTCATGCCAACAGCCCGGCCCGCTTTGCGCCGCGCTGCGCCTGTCATCGAGTGCTGCAGCCGGCGAACGGGGCTTGGCGATTGCACCAGCTCTTGCCGGTCAGCCCAGCCGCACTGCATTTTGCAGGTCACGGTCGATCGGGTGGTGGAGGCGGCGCTGGAACTTATCCCCAGGCCGGTCCCGGCGCTCGTCTTACGCAAGCCTGATGCGGCAGACTTGGTCATAAGCGCAGCCCGAGTTCAGCCGTGCTGGGGTGGCGGTGTCTTGCGTGATGATTCGCCGCCTCGCTACGATCGCGCGGCGGACGCATCGCTGCGGCGGTCTCCTCCGGGGCCGCCGCGCGCGGTCTCTCGTCGGCTGTCACTCTGGTTTCGTTGCCGCTGGCCGTGCGCTATCTCGGCGCCGAACGCTTCGGAGTCTGGGCGACCATCACCAGTACGGTCGTGTTTCTTAATCTTCTTGACCTTGGCATCGCCAGCACCCTGACCAATCACGTGGCTCAGTCTTACGCGGTCGGAGATCGCAAGCACGCTGCCCGTTACGTGACCAACGCGCTGGCATTGACGACGGTGGCCGCCCTCGGTGTGGGCGCCTTCCTGGCGGTGGCGTGGCCCCACCTCGATTTTGCCGGATTGTTCAACGTTTCGTTCTTGGTTCCGCGCGTGGAGGTGAATGGTACGGTGGCGGCTGCCGTGGCGCTGGTGCTGCTTGGCCTGCCTGCTTCACTCAGCAACAGGATTCTTGCGGGGTTTCAGGAAGTCCATGTCAGCAACCTCGTGATGGCCCTGGGAACGGCCGCGAACCTCGCCGGTTTGCTGGCCGGCATCGCTCTGCGCGCTTCGATGCCAATGCTATTTGTGCTGGCGACAGGATGGATCACGTTCGGCAACCTGGTATTGCTAGCCGTTGTGTTCTTGTGGCGCAAGCGCTGGCTGTGTCCGCGGCGGTCGCTGCTGGCTTGGGCGGCAGCCCGCGATCTTCTCAGCTCGGGATCGGGTTTTCTGTTGATACAAATTGCCGGCGCAGTGGTGTTTAGCTCTGACAATGTGGTACTCAGTCATTTTCTTGGCCCGGCACAGGTCACGCCTTACAACGTCACTTGGCGGCTTGTCGGCCTGACGGCGGCGATGCAGGGCCTGCTTTTTCCGGCGCTATGGCCCGCCTATGCCGAGGCCTACGCACGGGACGACTTCGCGTGGATGCGCCGCGCCTTTCGTTTGACTCTTCGCGCCACGCTGGCGCTGAACCTTGCCGTGGCCGCCGTTTTGCTGAGCTGCGGGCAAACGCTGGTCCGCTGGTGGGCCGGGGCTGCCGCAGTGCCCTCGTTCGCCTTGCTGGCGATGATGTCGCTGTGGGCCGTCATCAGTGGTGCCATGACGGTGGAGTCGTGCCTGCTGGCCGCCGTCAACCGCACCCGGGAGCAGGGAGTGCTGTCGATGGTCGCGGCCGCAGTAAACCTGGTGCTGTCGATCGTGCTGGTACAGCGCGTCGGTGCGGTCGGCGTTATTGTTGGGACGGTCGTATCCTACCTGCTGGTGCTGGTGGTGCCGCAGAGCCTGCTCGTGCGGCAGGTGCTCAAACGGCAAATCACAGACTACGCCAAACAACCAGCAACCAGTCACTCAGCTACCGAGAGTAGTTTAAGCCCCATGCTATGATGTTTCCCTTTCAGGAGACCTCATGGCCTCATCTCGCCGTCGATTTATGCAGACCGCAGCCGGAGCAACCGCCCTCGGCATCACCGCATCCGCCAGTTCTTTTGGCAACACCCGCATGCTGCAGATCGCGGCCAACTATCCTGCGCCTCCCGGACCGGACCGCCTGCCGCCCGAGTGGTATCAGCGCAAGATCAAGCAGGTGCAGGCAGGGATGGCCGAACGCAACCTGGACGCGCTGGTGCTGCTCAACGCGCACAACGTGGTGTACACCACCGGCTACTTTCACCTGCCTACCGAGCGTCCGCTGGCGGTGCTGATCCCCGCCAAGGGCGAGCCGGCGCTGTTTGTGCCCGCGCTCGAATCCGACCAGGTGAAACTGTGGTGGATTAAGGACGTCGAGGTGTACTTCGATTATCCCGGGCCCGGTAAACCGCGTGCAGTGGATCTTCGAGCGCATCAACGCCCGCGGGCAGGGCGGCGGCGCCATCGGCATCGAGGAATGTACGCCCTCACGCCTGGAGCATATCCAGAAGGGTGTGCCCAAGGCCAAACTGATGGTCGCCGGCGACCTCGTGGAGCAGATGCGGTGGGTCAAAGATCCCGAAGAAATCGGCGTGATGCGCCGCGCCACCTACTTTGCCGACTACACCGTCGCCGCGGGCCGCGCCTACATTGAAGCCAACGGCAGCGTCACCGAGAACCAGATCCTCAAGGCCAGCGCCGACGCCGTGGCCGACAAGATGGCCAAGGAACTCACCAGCGTCGTGGGTGTTGGCATCGATCCGCCGTTCGGTGGGCTGGTGCCCTTCGGCAAGCGCTCGGCGTTTCCCCACGCGGTTCCGAGCAGCGACAAGCTAAAGAAGGGCGACGCGCTCATCCTGAGCTTTGGCGCCGAGGTGGGAGGTTACTACGTCGAGTGCGAGCGCTCGTTCTGCGTCGGCCCTCCCAGCGACCAGGCCAAGAAGCTGTTTGACGCCATGCTGGCCGCGCACGACACAGGAGTGGCCAACATGAAAGACGGCATGGTGGCAGAAGAGGTCGACAAGCTGAGCCTCGACCAGATTCGCAAGGCCGGCTACGCGCAGTTCCTCAAGCACCGCACCGGACATGGCATCGGCCTCGAAGGCCACGAAGCGCCGTGGATCGCCGAGGGTGACAAGACCGTGCTGCAGGTGGGCATGACGTTCAGTTGCGAGCCGGGCGTTTACGATCCCGGATGGGGCGGCTTCCGTCACTCCGACACGGTGATCGTGGGCAAGACGCAGGGCGAAATCATCAACCGCTACCCTACGCGGCTGAACGAAATGATCATCATGATTTAGGCGCCGCGTTAGTCCGATTGGGTCGCCGTCGCTCGGCGAGATCGCGTGCTCACGGTAATCGCCAGTCCGTAGAGCAATAACTGGATGCAAAGCACCATGGTGCTGGCGACAAACGTCGTTCCCACGATAGCGGACGGAATGATGGGTGCTGGGTGTTGGGTCAGCCGCCACATGGCCAACGGATAACCTGCTGCCAGCGCAATCGTTGACATCGTTAGCACTATCCCGGCCTTCAGCCCGGGCGAGAGCGCTTTGGGTTGTGACCGGTTCGACGGCGGAGTGCGGCGATACCAGGCGGCCAACCATACGGCTAGAATGGCGATTCCACCAACCGTGCTGAGGTGCTGCAGCAGGCGCGCCACGCTAATGGAGTGGAATAGCGGCGGTCGCACCATCGTCCGCAGAAGCATCCATTGGCCGGCGAGTCCGGAGTGTGCATGAGTGAACTGGTCCCACAACAAGTGCGTGGCGACGCCCAAAACAATCCATAACAGGATCAACCCGAACTGCTTCAACCCCCAGAACGACAAGGGTTTCAGTTTGTCCTGCAGCCGTCGTTGCCAACCGCTGGGCAGCAACTCGATCGTCGGGCCCTTCACGCATTCTCGAATGCCCACAGCACCAGCAGCGCAAAGGGAATAGTGACCAGCAGGACATCGGGGTAGTGGTGTCCGCTGCGGTTCTTCGTCCGAGATCAGGACGAAATACTGCAGGTCAGGCGCAAACGTTCCAATGACCAGAGCCGGCCACACGGGCTCGAACCGGCGGAAGGGAAGTGCAGCAGCGGCGTGAGACAGAGTAAAGGGCATGCGTGCGCGGAGCGGTCTATCGTTATATTTTAAGTGGCGTGGAGCAGGAACTTAACCCGCGAGAAAGGGGTTGCTGTCGCGTTCCTCGCCGATCGTGGTCAGAGGTCCGTGTCCCGGCACAACGATGGTCTCGTCAGGCAGCGCCAGGACTGGGCCGTGTAGCGATTCCATAATTTTTTTGTAGGAACCGCCCGGTAGGTCAGTGCGTCCAATCGACCCGGCAAACAGGGTGTCACCGGCGATGAGTTTGTTCTCCGCGGCGAAGTAGAGGCAGATGCTGCCCTCGGTGTGTCCGGGCGTGTGCAGCACTTCGGCTACTACGCTGCCCGCCTGAACCTTGTCGCCGGTGGTGATGCTGGCGTCGATGGCGGTGTCTTCCGGAGGACGCATGCCCAGCCAGCTCGCTTGCACATCGAGCATCTTCAGCAGCATCTGGTCATTAGCATTGAGCAGCACCGGCGCGCCCGTCAGTCGCTTGAGCTTGGCCGCCCCGCCGACGTGGTCGATGTGCGCATGGGTGATGACAATCTGTTTCAGCGTCAGGCCGTGTTCCTGCAGGATCGCCAGCACCTTTTCGATGTCGTCGCCCGGATCGATGACCATGGCCTCGTGCGGTCTGCTCGTCGCCCACGACGGAACAGTTGCACTGCAGCGGGCCCACAGGAAAAATCTCATGGATCATGAATCCAAGCTAACACGAGGAGTCGGCCCAGGTGAAAACCTGGCAAGGCGGCTTGTTCTTGGCAGGCGGGTGCGGTAAACTGCGCCATCCCGTCGTTGGTTCGGGCTTCATTCTGGGAACGACCGGCAGGAGCAGCCCATGGATCGCATCTCGTACGTGACGCACCGCAACCAGCGCGTGTTGCTGGTCGACTGCAGCGACTGCTCGCCAGAGGAGATGGCGACGGTCATCGACGAAGTGCCCAAGCACGTCACCAGGGAGCCGCTTGGCACCGTTCTGGCGTTGGGCGACTTCAGCCGCTCGGTGTTCAACAAGGAAACGGTGGAGCACCTCAAACTTGCTGCCGTGTTCGATCGGCCCCATCTGAAGAAGTCCGCTTGGGTCCTGACGGAAAATCTTCCCAAGGCACTGTTCGACTCGATCCGCACGTTCTCGGGGCGCGAAATTCCCACTTTCGCAACCCGCGAAGAGGCCCTTGATTTTCTGGTGAGTGCCGAGTAAGCCAGCGAACCCATCCACGCTGACAAGCGAAGGCCTCCGCCGACAGCGGAGGCCGATTTCGTTATGGCCGCGAATTGCTTACCGTGCTGGAGTTGCCGGAGTCGTCGGGGCCGCCGGGGCCTTCTGTGCCGGAGCGCTTTTGGTGTTGCCCAACACGGATCCGCTGCTGGCAGCGCGTCGCGTCGCCATGACGGACAGCGTGATCGAGGTCACCATGAAGGCGACGGCCGCATAGGTAGTTGCCCGGCTCAACATCGTGCCGGCTGTGCGGGTGCCGAAGGCGGTCTGGCTACCCGCCCCACCGAAGGCGGCGGCGATGTCGGCGCTTTGCCCGTGCTGCAAAAGCACGACGACGATCAGGAAGGCGCAAATCAGGATGTGGAGCGTGGTAATCAGATAAATCATATTGGCTGTTTCAACTCTCGCTGTCAGCGGCTCAGGGCCCAAACACTGCCCGTCCCGCGATCAAATTTCACTCTATCTGCCCGGACATGGGGTGAACGATGGTGCGGAAGGGGGGACTTGAACCCCCATGCCTTTCGGCGCCACCCCCTCAAGATGGTGTGTCTGCCAATTTCACCACTTCCGCGCGCAATCAGGACGGTATTTCCGTCTCCCGAGCAGGTCGTCGAGGCACTCATAGTATAGCAAAGACAAGTATTGCGGGGCTAAGCCGACGGGCGCGATTTGTGACCGCCGCCACTGGTGTTGGCCGCGCGTGCCGGTTTGGCGCGCGTCTTCTTTCGGCTGTGTTTTGCAGGTGGACGCAGCACCGCTTGAATCCGGCGCTCGGCCCCCGTCGGATCTCGCTCGTAGGCCGGGTCGAACATCGCGATTACGGTCACGGCGCGGGTGGTGTAGTGCCGGGCCCACTGGCTTTCGATGAGAGTCTGCTGCACTACTTTCCAGCGCTCGACTTGGCCGCCGTCGCCGCCTTCTAGCAGAAGGACGTTTTGCAGCAACGGGTCATTGTTAAGCACAGCCAGAAACTGTGTGAACTGCTCTAGGTTGACACCCATCTGATACACCAGTTCGCTCAAAGCCATTTGTTGCGGCGCGGTGAGCTGGTCATACTCGCGGCAATAGGCTTTTGCATTGTGTGTGGCCTGCAGCGCCGACGCACGCAGGAGTCGCAGTCCTTCTGCGTCGGTTATTTGCGGCGGCAGTCGGTTAGCCTTGATCTTCTTGCGGTAATTCTTCCTGTTCCATTTCGAAAGGTTGTCGTCGAACTGCTCCAGGACCTTCTGCAGGCGTCCCGGATCGAGCCCTGCCGCTTGCCAGAGTTGCGCCGACGAAGGCTCCAGGAACTGGTGCGGATTCAGAGGATCGCTCTGCACATGCTCGCTCGCCTCGACATCGAGGCTGAATCCCGCGCCAATCAACGGCCGGCTGGTCTTCGGGTCCGGATAGGCCGCCAACACCCATCCTTCATGCTGCCGGTCCTTCAGAAGGCTCATCAAGCTTTCCACGGCGAATTTTGTGCCGGAAATATCGAAGCTCAGGGCGGCCTGTGTCCCGGGTATGGATGATGTTTGGGGTGTCTCGGTGTTTGCGGGAGGACGTTGTCCGGCTGCCTCCGATTGGAGCAATGCCGCTGCGAGCGCAAGCGTTCCCGCCATTAGAATTTGCTTTGTGTTCCGCATCGTCGCTACAAAATTACAGTACTGCATTTCGGGCGCCATGCAACGAAAAGACTCCTGCACGCGCTGCCATCAGCTCCAAGTTAGTAAAGAACCGAATGGCGCGAGGCGATATAAGGCTGCTTTGGCTCCCCGTCCGGTGAAGTTGGGTACCTGTGGTTACTGATTCGCCGGCTAGCGTGGGAAAGATTGGCAGAAAACTGATTCATTTCTCTTTGGCATCCCGGAACGACAGGGCGATGCAGCTCCGTCTATCATTGCGTATTAGGGATCTGTGTCATTTCGGGAGTGGAGAACCGTCATGAAATCCGCCGCTGCGCCTATCAAGCCGTTAGACTACGTCGAAACCACGGAACAGAAGCGCCTCAACACTGCTCGCGAGCATGGAGTTCCCTGGAAGAAATGGGGCCCCTACCTCAGCGAGCGGCAGTGGGGTACGGTGCGTGAAGACTACAGCGACGACGGTAACGCCTGGGCCTACTTTTCGCACGACCAGGCGCGCTCCCGCGCCTATCACTGGGGCGAAGACGGGCTGGCTGGAATCTCTGACGACAAGCAGCAGCTTTGTTTCGCGTTGGCATTGTGGAACGGCCGCGATCCCATCCTCAAGGAGCGCCTGTTCGGCCTCACCAACAGCGAGGGCAATCACGGCGAAGACGTCAAGGAATACTACTTCTACCTCGACAGCACGCCGACCCACTCCTACATGAAGTACCTGTACAAATATCCCCAGCGCGAGTATCCCTACAGCGACCTGGTGGAGACCAACCGGCGCCGCTCGCGCGAGGAGGCGGAGTATGAACTTCTGGACACCGGCATCTTCCATGACGACCGCTATTTTGATGTGTTTGTGGAATATTCCAAAGGCGATCCGGAAGATGTGCTGATCAGGATTTCCGTACATAACCGCGGTCCTGAAACCGCGCAGATTCACCTGCTTCCCACATTGTGGTACCGCAATGTCTGGTCGTGGGGAGAAGCCGAGCCAAAAGGGAACCTGCGGCAGACTGGCGACCAGACGATTCAGGCTACCCATCCGCAACTGGGCGAATACACCTTGCAGTGCGAGGGCGCGCGCGAACTTCTTTTTACCGAGAACGAATCCAACGCGCAGCGTCTGTGGGGCCAGCCTAATCCCGTGCCGTTCGTGAAAGATGCCTTCCACCAGTACGTCGTCGCCGGCAAGCCGGACGCGGTAAATCCCGCAAAGACCGGAACCAAGGCCGCTGCGCACTACGTTCTCGACGTGCCTGCGGGCGGAAGCAAGGTAGTTCGACTCCGTCTGCGCGCGAAACCGTCCGGAGATGCGTTCGCGGACTTCGACCGGACTTTCGTTGACCGCCTGGCCGATGCCGACGAGTTCTACGAGCGCATTACCCCGAAGAGCCTGAACGAAGATGAGAAGCGCGTGCATCGTCAGGCGCTGGCGGGGATGTTGTGGTCGAAGCAGTATTACTTCTTCGATCTCGATCGCTGGCTCAGCGAGCACGATGCGCATCCGCTCACCGGTTCTGGCAAGGGAAATGCGCGCAATCCGGAATGGTTCCACATGCTCAACAGTGACATCATCTCGATGCCCGACAAGTGGGAGTATCCCTGGTACGCGGCGTGGGACTTGGCATTTCACACCATCTCGCTTTCGCTGGTGGACTTCGACTTCGCCAAAGAGCAACTTCTGCTCATGCTGCGCACCCTCTACTCCCATCCCAACGGACAGATCCCCGCCTACGAGTGGAACTTCAGCGACGTGAATCCGCCCGTCCATGCCTGGGCGACCTTGTTCCTTTACCGGGTCGAGACGGAACTCGGGCGCGCCGATCTCCGATTCCTGGAGCGCTCGTTCCAGGGATTGCTGCTGAATTTCAACTGGTGGGTGAACCGCAAGGATCCGGAAGGCCGCAATGTCTTCGCGGGCGGTTTCCTTGGGCTCGACAACATCGGCGTCTTCGACCGCAGCGCGCCCCTGCCGACCGGCGGCCATCTGGACCAGGCCGACGGCACCGCCTGGATGGCGTTCTACTGCCTCTGCATGTTGGAGATAGCGCTAATTCTCACCGAGTACGACTCCATGTATGAGGACATGGCCTATCGCTTCCTGGAGCACTTTATCTGGATCACCTACGCCATGGACCGGATCGGCGAAAACAAAGACGAGATGTGGGACTCGGCGGATGGATTTTTCTATGACCTCCTTCACCTGCCGAACGGCGACGCCATCCGATTGAAGATTCGATCCATGGTCGGGCTGCTGCCGCTCTGTGCTACGACCATTTTCGAGCCGGGCGTACTCGCCAATCATCCTCGGATTCAGGAACTCGTCGCGTTATTCCGAAAGCGCCATCCGGAAGTTGTCAAACAGATTGCCGTAACCGATGGAGCTTTTGTCGGGTATGGCGGTCGCAGAATGGCTTCCGTCTGCAATAAGGAAAAGCTGCAGCGCGTTCTCGCCTACATGCTCGATGAAAATGAGTTCCTCAGTCCCTATGGCATCCGCTCCCTTTCGAAGTACCATCTGGAACGTCCCTTTGCCTTTCACCTCGGGGAACAGGAATACAAAGTGCAGTATCTGCCCGCCGAGTCGAATACCGGTATGTTCGGTGGGAACTCGAACTGGCGCGGTCCGATCTGGATGCCGGTCAATGGCCTTATCGTCCGGGGGCTTCTGCTGATGTACCCCTTCTACGGCGACGATTTCAAAGTCGAATGCCCGACCGGTTCGGGCAACCACATGACCCTATTCGAGGTCGCCAAGGAAATTAGCAGCCGGCTGTCGAAGATCTTCGTCCGCGACGAGAATGGCAAGCGACCCGTCTATGGTGGCACGAAGAAATTCCAGGACGACCCGCACTGGCGGGACTACATCCTGTTCTACGAGTACTTTCACGGCGACAATGGCGCCGGGCTGGGCGCCAGCCATCAAACCGGCTGGACCGGCCTGATTGCGCGCATGCTGGATCTCTTTGCCCGCGTCAACCCTGAAACCGCCCTGCATGAGGCCCAGGCCTTCGTCGGCGACATGACACGAGAGCAGGTCACGGGGGACGACAAGTAGCCCGGGCTTACTTCCAGATGAACTTGGTCTTCGAAAGCCACTCGGTGCGCTGCGCCAGTCCGATATAGCCGCCGTTGATGGCGTACGTCACGGCGCGGACGTCGTCCTTGTCGGCCATGCCGTTGCATCCTTTGGATGCCCATTCGGCGGCCGCCACTTTTACGCACCAGTCGGAGCTGATCACGGCGTCGGGAGTGGCGGCGAAGTCAGGCGTATCCGGGAAACTGTCGCCCAGGATCTTTGTCGCCTGCGCGTAGCTGTCTTTGCCCGTCAGTTGCAGCAGGCCGCGGCCGCGGTAGGTGAAGCCGTCATTGGGAGCTATGTTGCCCATGCGCTTCCCATACACTTCGTTGGCGATCTTCTGCTCATTGTGGGCGTATTGTGCCGGGTCGAGCGGGCCCTTTGGCTGGAAGCGCGACGGCCAGGTCTTCACCAAGCCCTGCGCGCTGTAGTTGAGGCTCTCGATGAGGATGGCCAATCCGCCGGTTTCGTGGAGCATCTGGGCCATAAAATGGGCAACACGTAACGGATTATCCGAGATATGGAACAGATCGAGCACACTTTGCCCATTGGCAAAGCCGTCGTGGTAGACCGAGCGAATGTTGGGCGCAAGCGGCGTGATTTGGTCGACGGTGACTGTAACCGGCATCGGAATCTCCTCCGAGGCAGACTGTAGCACGGGTCGGAAAAAACTGCGCGCGGAAACACCGTCGATGGCGCGCCAAGCTGGATGCGGGGGACGAGACTCGCGGTGCCGCCCGGTAAATTCGCACGAAAAAGCCGGGGCGCTGAGGCCCCAGCTGACAATCCAGAAACTGAGGCTTAGGTTAGCTTGCGACGCAACATCCCCGCCAACCCAGCAATGCCCGACCCAAAGAGCAGAAGACTGCTGGGTTCGGGTGTTGTTCCGCCATAGGACAAGCCCGTGATCCCGCCATCCGCCCAGGCCACCGAGCCGCCGCCGCCGGGAATGGTGTTCTGCAGGACCAACTCAACTTGATAACCACCGTTCACCGGCGCGATGCCGGAGAAAGTTACCGTCCCGGTCACTGTTCCGTAGCTGCCGCAACCGCCGCAATCCGGAATTCCGGCTTCTGCGACCACGACGCCATTGATATACACGAACCACGTCTCCGTGAACCCATTCATGTAATCCTGATAGATCCAGTTTGCCGTTATGTCAGTTACGGAGTCGGTGGGCACGGTGAAAATGGCTGACTGAACGAAATCTCCAGCCGTCCATTGGTAGGCTGTTTGCCCTCCGACAGGGATCGTGCCACAGCCATTGGTAGCGCTGCAATAGGCATCGCCCGCGGTGGGGAAAGGCACGTTGGTCACTGGGTCGTTCGGGTCGTAATGGGATCCGATCCCGATTAAATGGGACTGCATCGTAGCCGACGCAATACCGCAGGTGACGAGACAAATGGTGACGAAGAGTACAACCTTCTTACAAGTGGATCCATTCATCCGAAATCTCCATTCTCAGGGATTGGCACTTTAGCGGAGCCGTAAATGGCATATGCATGCCACCGAACTTCGCCAAGGCAAAGCAACTCACCTGTAGTAATGCAATTTGGCGACCACTCTAAGTGGTTCAAAAATATGGAGGCCGGATGCCAAAGTGTGCAGAAGTTTTCATCCAAGTGGTACTTCGATACTCAGTAGCACACGGAATAAACCCCGAGCAGCGATCGCCGTTCGGGCTTAGACGTGATCAAGACAAAGTGCTCCAGCGACTGCTTAGGCCGCGGGATCGGCCACGACCGGGTGCCCGATTCGAACCCCACTTTCCGCCTTCCGTGCGAAGTTTTATTCACACATCCGAACTGTCGCTCTTCGCGCCGTAAAGCCCCGCTCACGGTTCGCTGAAACGATCCGCCTGCGCCACGAAGATACGTGGCGATACCGTAATCAGCCGTTGTTCAGGCGTAAGAGCCGTGGTACTCTGCCAGAAAACATAGTCGCGTGGGCAGGCGTGACCTACAATGAACCTGACCAGGACGGGGTGTCCTATGCGAGATGGAAAGGAAAGCCAATGAAGCTAGATATGTTTGCTTGCTCCAGTAAAGTGGCCGTTGCCTTGGTCATCGGCTTGGCGTTGTCAGTAGCCGTTCCGGCCTCGCAGGCGGGAACACTGTATTCCACGGGTTTCGAGAATCCACCATTCACGCTCGGTAATCTGGTCGGGCAAGATGGCTGGCAGGAGTTCCAGACCACCAGTGTGCAGGTAGAGAATTCGGTTGTGTACGCGGGCCAGCAGGCGGTTTCTGTGGACGGTTCGTTCAACGGACAGTCTGGGCCGTACCATCAGGATGCTTCGGCCGGCCCGGTGGTTGAGCTTTCGGCGTGGCTGTACCTTGCGAGTAGCTCGAACCAGACTTCATGGCAGTTTGCCGGCCTTGCGAGCGGGCTTTTCCCCTTTATCGGAGGGATTAACACCGACGGCAACACGAATGCGATTTACCTGATTACCGCCGGCTTCCCGACCGTGGGCACATTCACGCGCGACACCTGGCACCACGTGGACTTCCTATTTAACTTCACCACCCAGACTTACGATTTCATGCTCGATGGCGTGCAGCTGGGTACGAATGCGAGCTTCTGCGGGTCCAACGGCGCGTGCACCGGAGGCTATGTCGGCTCCTACGGCGACGGCCTGTTCGACTCGTTCGGTGGAGGCAACGATATAGGCTACATTGACAACTTCTCGGTCGGCACCGTGCCGGAGCCGGGCAGCCTGATGCTGTTGGGATCGGGATTGATGGGCGCCTTGGGACTTCTGCGGCGGAAGATCAGGAACTAGCCGAACCTAACAGAAGACAGTGTGGATGTGATGTGGCCCGCTCAGGTGGAGATTGAGCGGGCCACATGCTATTTGGTGTGAATCGAGCCACCTGGTTGGCGCCGAAAAGCACGGCGCTAGCCCCTCGACAAGCTCAAGGCAGGCTCTGGCGCACCAGCTATTTGCCGCCGACCATCTCCATCAGTTCGGTCTCGGCCTGGCTCCAATCTTCGGCAGCGTGTTTGTTGGTTCTGTCGCTGGACTCGTAGATCTGGTAAGCGCGGACCCGGATCTGTTCATCCGAGAACGTACCCGAGGAGGCTTGCTTCGACGGCTCTGCCGTTTTGGGAGCGAAAATCTTTGGACTAACTTGGACTTTGGGATTGGACACTTCAACTCCTGCGATAGACAACTAAGGGAAGGAAACTCCAGAACGGCTGACCTAGTTCAGGGGGTCTGAATGAGGAGTCGGGAAACTCTCTCAACTCCAATCATACGCTGATCGGAAGGCGGTGTCCGAAGCTGGCGAACGGACAAAAAAATGCCACCCAAGCATGGAGCCTGAGTGGTGCGCCTGCAGAGGGTTAAGTCAGGGTGCCCTCCGAGGAACAATGAAACCGATGCTCCGCGATTAGTTCTGCGGGTCGGGTGTCGTGGTCGTCGTGGTGGTTTGCTTCTTCACCTCAGGCGCCGGTGTGGTCGTAGTGGTTGTCGTGTCGGTCTGCTTCATCGGCTCGACCGCTGGCGTTGTTGTGGTCGTCGTGTCGGTCTGTTTGACCTTGTGATGCTTGTTGTACTTGGTATTGGTTTCGGTGGTCTTCGTGGTCGGACCCGGCATGGCCGCTGGATCCTGCGAAGTTGTGGTGGTGGTGGTGCTCTGTGTCGCGGGCGGAGCCTGTGTCGTCGTCGATGTGGTCGATTCCGTGGTGCTCTGAGCCATTACAGGCAGGGACAGGGCAAACACGACAAGTGACCCCAGGACGACAGCAAGTAGATTCTTAAGTTTCATTCGTTTCTCCTTGAAGTTCTTTGGCCAGGCTCAATGTTAGGGGTTCGCCTGCCGCTGGGTCTGAGCACTATAGCTCGCTTCCGCGGGAGAATCGCAGGGTTCCTTGTCGCGTCGAAGTGGTTTAGAGTGAGCAAGATGTCTGGCTGTTACCCGAAAGCTGCCAGAGGTGGATGAATGTTGGCCAACCATGTGTGGCTAAAGATTGGAACACGCGCCAAACTATGAACATGCAATCGTTTTTAGTCAATTTGACAATCTTGAAACTATTCTGTAACTTTATAGGTGAGGCAGTATCCACCTTCCCCTCATTCAGGTTCCCTGAATATAAGTCAGCCCATCTGAAGCTTTCTCCAGCTTATATGCGACGCGAAACAACCTTTAGGAGGTTGAATATGTACGCACGCAATATATCTTTCCGCCTGAAATCGAACATGCAGTCTGATTACATCCGCACATTTGAGGACCAGATCCTTCCTTTGCTGCGCAGGCAGAAGGGCTTCAAGGAAGAAATCAGCTTGTGCAGCACCGCCACGCAGGATGCGGTGTCCATCAGTCTGTGGGAGAGCAAGAACAACGCAGATGATTACAATACCAACACGTATCCCGAAGTGTTGAAGACCCTGGCGAAGGTAATCGATGGAACGCCGCGGGTTCATAACTATGAGACAGTCGTCTCTACCTTTCATAACGTCGCCGTAGCCGTGTAGTTTCGACTATCATGTCGAACGGGAAGGCGGCTCATGCTGCCTTCCCAGGTTACAAGCGTGCCATATATCCGATCGCCAGAGGGAAGCTTACTAGCTTATCCGACCCCGGCTCGAGTGGCGTGATCGACTTCTGTAGGCAATCGATTGCGCAGAGGATGATAGCCATGCATCTGATAGCCAACGAAGAAACTATCGACCGTTTGGTGAGACAGGGCGTCTTACTTCTGCGGGCGTTTCATGCCAGGCACTATAACGACCCCAAAGGCAACGAGTCTGAGTTTCTGCGCGGCAGCTTCGCCGGCTGGCGCAGCACGTTGCACACCGAGTACCACGAAGGCGCAGAAGAAATCGTGGACCGCGCTGTCGCGAAATCAGGTTTATCCATCCCACGGGGCGAAGATTGCCCGACCTTCGTGAGGGCGGAACACAATTGTTAGTTCCCGCCTGGCGAGCCCAGGGTGGTGAGGATCTTGTGCCAATGTTCCGGAACGAAAAGCGAAGGACGGAAATTCGGGAGCAGATGCACCTGATCGAAAGCAACATCTTCCTTCTGTCGGCAAGGTCGGGAGAGTCGGACCCCGCCGATGGGGATCAGTTCGAGCGCCTGTGTGCAGCACGGACCGAGCTGGCGGTCGAGTTGCTGCTCATTCAGTATCGGTAGGGATTTGTTTGCAGGTACAACCGAAAACCCCAACCCGCGAAAAGAAGGCGGGCACTCTCCTACCTCTAGGATTCTTGCGATGATTAGGGCGCGGGCTGGGCCGCCCGCTCATTTCATATCTTTGTTGTTATACGTAGCTACAACACAATATCACATGTATATGTGTTTCAAAATAATATAGTTATTAGCGTAATTAAGATTCAGCTAACTGTTATACATCACTATGTGACTATATTACAATAATGCGGCTGACGCTGATTTTGTGATACGGATAACGGGAGAGACAGCTCCTGGTTATCGGCGTTCCGACGTTGTCAAAGAACAATGCATTCGGCGCCGCTGCGGGCCGAAAAGAGACACCAATCCCAATGCCTCACGAAGCATGGATAACAGGTCTGGACTGAAGCCGGATAGGACGCAGGACACTGCGGCGCGTGATAAGCCGGAGTCGCTGATGCGCCAAGCTCACTGCCAGGTAAGCGACAAAAGCGGGCGCGACCCCCGCCGCAGGGGGCAAAGGGCAGGCACTGGGGCACCGGGCCGACTTCAGCCTTTGGCCAAGACTCCACATATCCCAAAACCAAAACCAGGGACATGTGGGGTTTTTCTCAAGCTGTACGGGGGCCAAACCTTAGCGATCGCCGCAATTGGCACGCGACTCCGATCAAACCGCTACCGAGCAGTACAAGGGTTGGCGCTTCGGGCGTTGAGCTGAAGTAGGTGTAGCCACTGGCGGTGGTGTAGGTTGCGCCTGGCGTGAGAACGTCGATGTAAAACAGCGCGGTGTGAGAAGCATCAACCAGTTTGTACTCCGAGGTGCCGGGAGAGTCCGTCTCACCGCCGAGCGCTTGCAGCTCTCCGACTGGCGATAGAACTGCTCCCACCCTAGTGCTAAATACAAGGGTCTGCACTTGATGGAAGGTGCCGGCGTGATTGGCTACAATCGAAAGGTGTGAATTCCCTAGCTCGAACGTCGCGGCCGCGTCAAAATCCCCTCCTCGCTGGCTTGCGGCGAGGGTCGCATCAAGACTCATGGTTAGCAAGAGTGAAACCGGCGTGCCTATTGGGAGAGACGACGACGTGACAGTGAGCGTATCTCGCCACACCCCTTCAAAATGGCCGATTCCCTCGGAATCGCCGCCAATAAGGTAATCACCCGTGGCCTGACTATAGCTGTACCCCTGTATTTCGCCAAACCCGATGTAGCCGTAGGCCGTTCCATAACCTGTCTGGCCCCCAAAATACCCAGTTGATAGGGAAGCGGTTTGTTGAGGCACGTGAATTGGAGCCTGCACCGTACCGTCTACTTGCGGCATGATGCATCGCTCCGTGGGATCGCTTACACAAGCCGTGGCATAAACGAAATAATCGATTTCGAATGCGGACGCGGCGGCTGAGAGGCTGAGGCTCAAAACAGCAATCGCAACCATACAATATGGCCAGAGCCTGTAAATGCCGCTTATTGCAATCAAACCGAGGAATGGAGCACGCAGGTTTTTCATGCGGGAACCTCTTGAGTGAGAGTAGCAATACTATCTGCCCCCCCTCTCGACCATGTCAAGTTAATAATCTGCGCAGGTGCACTGCTCGTTCGTGGTTTTCGAATGAGTGGGATCTACGAACCACGAATTTCCAGGGACCAGGGACAAGGATCAACTTCGACCAGCCCCTTTTCCCCATTCAAGTGGGTCCGAAAACTGCTCCACTCCCATTCCTCGGGGCTCTGAACCAGGCCGGGTGCCCCAGTCAAGTTGAGGCGCTTTGCGGGCGTCTGAGCCCGCAGCCGAAATCCTGAGCGAAGCCGAAGGAGCTTGCCTTCCTTTGGCCTTGAGTGGGGACTTTTGTTCCGACAACGGGACTGTCGCTGCACGAACGAAAAACGCCGCTGAAGCTTCGTTTGAACGGGGCGCCCGACCCAAAATTTATTGGTGAATGAAAAGTCTTACCCGGGCCACCCGCCACGACACCCGTATACGCAGGCATCTTTTCGGTGTCTCAGACCATCAAATTTCCTGCTGCCTCAGACGGCACTCTACCGTTCTTGGGCCACGTGCCCGGGACGACACCCGAAAGGACTCAATATGCCTACAGTAAAAGGTACTGATGGAATTGACATCTTCTACAAGGATTGGGGTACGGGTCAACCCATAGTTTTCAGCCACGGATGGCCTTTGTCCGCCGATGACTGGGACACGCAGATGTTGTTCTTTCTGCAGCATGGGTATCGCGTCATAGCCCACGACCGTCGTGGCCATGGCAGATCGACCCAGGTTGCCGATGGCCATGATATGGACCACTATGCAGACGACCTGGCCGCTGTCGTGGAGCACCTCGACCTCAAAGAAGCGATTCATGTCGGCCACTCCACAGGTGGCGGAGAGGTGGTCCGTTACCTCGCGCGCCATGGGCAGAAGCGCGCCGTAAAAGCTGTGCTGATCAGCGCAGTTCCGCCGCTCATGGTGAAGACCGAAGCCAATCCGCTTGGCACTCCCAAAGAAGTGTTCGACGATTTGCAGGCGCAGCTAGCCGCCAGTCGCTCCCGCTTCTATCGCGACGTACCGGAAGGGCCGTTCTTTGGCTTCAATCGACCGGGCGCGAAGCCTTCCGAGGGACTCATCGGAAACTGGTGGAGGCAGGGCATGATCGGTGGCGCGAAAGCGCAATACGACGGCATCGTGGCCTTTTCCCAAACTGACTTCACCGCCGATCTGCGAAAAATCACGATTCCAGTGCTCGTGATGCATAGTGAGGACGACCAGATCGTGCCCTACGTGGCCGCCGGGCCGCTGACTGCCAAATTGCTCAAGAATGCGACATTCAAGTCCTATAAGGACCTCCCGCACGGCATGATTACTACACACGCGGACATGGTCAACGCTGAACTCCTTGCATTCTTTCAGCGCTGATTCCCCGTGTTCGCGGTGCGTCCATTTTGGAGTCGCTGGGCTGCTCACAAGCTATGCGCGCCATAGCTGAACCGAGGAGGAGGGTGGAGCATGGCAGGTAAGCTGCAAGACAAAGTTGCGCTGGTGACAGGCGGCAGTTCGGGTATTGGCTTCGCTACGGCGGAACAGTTCATCAAGGAAGGCGCCTTCGTTTACATCACAGGTAGGCGTCAACCGGAACTTGCTTCTGCTGCCGAAGCTCTGGGCGAACAGGCACAAGCGATACGCGCCGATGCGTCCAAGCTGGCCGAACTGGATGCACTGTATGCGCAGATTCAGCGAGAGAAAGGCCGCCTTGATGTCCTCTTTGTGAACGCAGGCGGAGGCTCGTTTGCGCCTATCGGTCAAATTACCGAGGAGCAATACGAGCAAACCTTCGCTACGAATGTGAAGGGTGTTCTTTTCACTGTGCAAAAAGCGCTCCCTCTGATCCCAGAAGGTGGGGCCATCGTGCTGAATGCTTCCATTGCCTCTGTGCAAGGTACTCCGAACTTCAGCGTTTATTCGGCAACCAAGGCAGCCGTGCGCTCGTTTGCGCGCGGATGGACCCACGATCTCAAGGATCGAAAGATTCGCGTGAACGTGATAAGTCCTGGCCCGATAGACACGCCGGGGCTCAGTGGCCTGGCGCACAACGAGCAGGAAAAGCAGGCCTTGTATACGCAGCTGGCGTCCAGCGTTCCGCTAGGCCGGATGGGTAGACCAGACGAGGTTGCGAAAGCAGCCGTTTTCCTCGCTTCCGACGATGCCAGCTACATCGCCGGCATCGAGTTGTTCGTTGATGGCGGCACCGTACAGGTCTAGTTTTGCAGAACCACAACGCATAGGTGTTTGCAGGTTGCCGGGTGCCCCATTCAAGGCCTTCCTTTGGCCTTGAGTGGGGATTTTCGTTGCGGCAACGAGTCGGTTGCTGTACCAACAAAAACCCCCGCTCAAACTTCGCTTGCGCGGGGCAGGTAAGCCCAGAGAATATGTTAGAATATGCCGTATTATGGCAGATGCGAAGACCATCACGTTCCGCATGGATCCCCGCAAAGTGAAGCAACTCGACGCCTACGCCCGGCAGGACGACCGCGACCGCAGCTACCTGCTGAACGAGGCAGTGGACCGCTATCTGGAAGTACGCCAGCTTCAAGTTGCGCGTATCCAGGAAGGGATGCGGCAGGCGGGCGCGGGTGAACTCATCGAACACTCCGAGGTAATGGGCCGGCTGCGCAAGCGGCACGCCGCGCGATGAAGCTGCGGTGGACTCCGCGGGCGGTCGCCGACCTGGAAGAAATCAGCGACTACCTGATGCTGGCCGCACCGCAGGCGTGGGAACATCTGCTGGAACGCCTGGAACGGCTCACCGACGCGCTGCTGGACTTTCCCCTGATGGGCAAGGCGGGCCTGGTGAAGGGCACCCGCGAGTTTGTGCTGGCGGGCACTCCGTACATCCTGGTGTTTCAGTTGAAGGGCGACGCCATCGTCATCGTATCGGTGCGGGATGGACGGATGCGGCTGCCGCCTGGGAGTTGAAGGGCGCGGGGGATTGCGTCGTGCGTCTGCGGATTGTGACGAAAATCCCCATCCCGCCGACGAAATCCCACCTGACGATTACTTCCACTCGATGTACCACTTGTGGTACAGTCAACGCAATGAAAGGCCGCGCCCGGAACCCCCATAGTTCGCCCACTGCAAGCGAATTGAAGCAAGGCAAACGGATTCCGGCGTTTTTCTTCCGCACCGAGGCGGGCGGTGAACCGGTGCGGGAATGGCTGAAGGACCTCTCCGATGGGGACCGGAAGGCGATAGGCAGGGACGTAATGGCGGTCGAATTTGGCTGGCCGATAGGGCTGCCCTTGTGCCGCCCGCTGCAGGACGGAGTGCATGAGGTGAGGACCGGGCTGGACAGCCACCGCATCGCAAGAATTCTCTTTTACGTGGACGCGCGCGAACGAATGGTGCTGCTGCACGGCTTCATCAAGAAGACCCAGAAGACACCGGCAGGCGACCTCGAGTTGGCGGTCCGGAACAAAAAGAAACACCAGAAGGGACTAGCATGAGCCGCAAAGCAAAATTCGACCACACCGGTTCCAGCTTCGACGATTTTCTGGAAGCCGAAGGCATCCGCGAGGAAGTGGAGGCGGCGGCGATTAAGGCGGTGATTGCCGCCGACCTGCAGCGGGTGATGATGGAGCGGAATATCTCCAAGAGCGCCTTGGCGCGTAAGCTGGCTACCAGCCGGGCCCATGTCGATCGCCTGCTTGACCCACGCTATACGCCGGTGTCGCTGGAGACCATCTCAAGAGCCGCAACATTCATGGGTAAGCGCCTGCATTTCAGCCTGAGGGACGCTGCGCCAAAACCTGCGCGTTTGGTGAAGCATCAGCCCGCACTTGGAAAGACACTACGACGGAAGGTTGCGGTATAGGCGAAAACCCCCACCCCGCTAAAGTAATGTCCAGTCCCAAGACATTCCTTACAGAGCGTCCCAAGACATTACTTACATGTCTGGTTGGGGAGAGGGATCCAACGCTCGACCATGGTCGAGCGTTGGATCGCGAGGTCGATCTCCCGTATCAACGTGTTGCAGTAGTAAACCTGCACCCGATCCTCCAGCTTCACTAGTTGTACCCACTCGCCTACCAAGGCCTTGCTGATCGGCCAGTTGCGGCCAGCCAGGCTGAGTTTGCCGCAGCAGTCCACTTTGCGTACCTTGGCTCCCACCGGATACTCCCAGCGCGGCGGCTGCGGATCGTAGCGCCGCTCACTCGGTCGCCAGCGGCTGGCCGGACGCTCCATCCCCAGCGCCTCGTGCGGTCGCACATGGTTGTGTTCCCAGCGAAACTCGTCCAGCCAAGCCTGCACATCCGCCACCAGCACCCGCCGCCGCGCCAACGCCCGTTGCAACTCGCCGTGAAACCGCTCCACCTTACCCTGCGTCTGCGGATGCCGCACCCGGCTCCAGTGCAACCCCACTCCCTGCCGCATCAGCCACAACGACAACTCCGTCATGCCGCCCGTCGAACAGGCACTCCACCACGGCACTCCGTGGTCCATCAGCATCGCCTCCGGCACCCCGCAGCGCACAAACACTGTTTCCAACTGCTCCCGCACCACCTCGCTGCGCGTGCTCCCCACCGCCTCCAGCGCAATCAGGTAGCGGCTGTGGTCGTCGAGCACCGACAGCGGCCCCACCGCCTGGTGCCACAGCTTCGGACCTTTGAAGTCCATCTGCCACAGCTCGTTCGGCCGGCTGCGTTCGAAGCGCTGCACCGCCGGCTCGTGCTGATCTTCCGGCCGCACCAACTGGTGCCGGAGCAAGATGCGATGAATCGTGTTGCGCGCCAACTCCACCCCTTGCTCGGCCAGCAACACTCGCAGCTTGCGCGCGCCCCAGTCGGGATAGCGCTGCCGCAACGCGATCACCTGTCGCTGAATCGCTTCATCCTTAAGCCGCGGGCTACGCTGCGGACGCCGGCTGCGCTCGGCAATGGCTTCCACTCCGCCTGCCTCGTACCGCCGCAGCCACTCGTACCCCGCCGGACGCGAGATGTCGAACTCGCGGCACAGCTCCGCCATGGACTTCTCGCGGCGATGCGCCGCCACTACAAACCGCACCCTCTGTTCTCGTATATCCATCGTTCGCCAAGGCATCCTGTCAGTACCTCCCGTGCTCGCTTCGCTCGCACGGGAGTGTAAAGGATGTCTTGGGACACCCTGTAAAGGATGTCATGGGACTGAACAAAAAGTAAGCCGGGATGGGCCACCCACGGCGGGGCGGAGCGGATCGCAAAAGCTCCACATCTGCCAAAAGAAGGCAGATATGGGCCACGGTATATGTGGGCCACCAGCGAGTCGCGACCACCATTGTCACGCCGAGGGCAGTGTCATCACATGAACCTCGCGCTCGCGCAGTAACGCTGTCCACTCCGACTCGATCTCGACCGGACCATTCGCACCAATAGCGTAGTGACGAAAACTGCTCCACGGCCAGTCTTCGGGGCGCGCTACCAATCCTCGGACGACTGGGTTCCGGTGGATGTACTTAAGCTTCTCGACGCTCTTGCGCCGGGTGCGCACATTGAAATCGTAAAAGCGTCGCTGCCAGAACTGCCAGGGCGCTCGGTAGATAAGGTCTTCGAACTCTGTGGGTGCCCCATCCTTTTCCTTCCTTTGGAAAAGGGTGGGATCGAGAATCTTTCGTGCCTGATGGGAAACGCGTTGTTTGAGGACTTGAAGGGCCTTTCCAGGATCTCCGACTTCGGGGCTTGAGATCAACAGGTGAAAGTGCTCAGGCATGAGCACGTAGCCGTACACACAGAAATCGAACTGCTTGCGAGTTTCTTCCAGCACGTTCAGAAACACTTGCTTGATGCGGTCATCGCCGAGCAGGGGTCGTCGCTGATAACAACTGCACGTGATGAAGTGCGAGCCTCGGATGTCGTAACGCCGCTCAAGACGAGTTGGCACCCATCGAAAATAGACGACTCAAATCGGGAGGTCGGTGACGAGGAACACAGGTGAAGGTGTTGTGTCTTTGTTTCCCGTATCAGAGGTGTGGGTGCCCCATCCTTTCGCGAAGCGAAAGGGTGGGATCGAAAATGTTACAAGCCCCGCGAGTTGGAAGAGTCTATAACCCCACCCTTTTCCAAAAGAGGGAAAAGGATGGGGCACCCACTTTCAAATTAGCTCGTGACGAAAGGGTGGGGCACCCGGCCGGCAGGAGTCGACGTTGTCATGAAATCATTCAAGTTGAGGCGCTTTGCGGGCGTCGGAGCCCGCAGCCTAAATCCTGAGCGAAGTCGAAGGAGCTTGCCCTCTTTTGGCCTTGAGTGGGGGTTTTCGTTCGTACTACCGGACTGTCGTTGTTACCACCGAAAATCGCCGCTCAAGCTTCGCTTGAACGGGCCACCCGCCCGAGGTTTTGGTTTGGGAAGTGCCGCTGACCGGGTCGCCCGCCCACACATCGACCCTAGGTAGAGGAGTCCACGTACTTGTATTTCTTGACGAATTCTGACGACACGGGCATGCGTTCCTCGTTTACTGGGATCGTGATGAACTTTGCGTCCTGGTCTAGGATCAGCCAGAGGAGTCTGTAGAGTGCTGCCGTAATTCGCCTGTCGCAGTTTTCGCTCTCCTCCACTATCGCGTCTTCGGCACCATCGATCTTCATCCGCACGGCGCAAAGAGTGACTGAGTTCTCGGCTGCGGGCCGTGTGGGGTGAGCCAACTCACTGAGCGACCCGTAGTCTCGTCCCAACGTTGGGTCGCGATGTCCTCTCCCAACGGCAAAATCAATCAGCGCGCCGATCCAGGCTGACCACGATTTGTCCTTTGCCGCGAACCACTTCATTGCCCTATCGGCATGCGAAGCTAAACGAAAATCGTGAGCGAGGTTCCACGTCTCTTCAAACCCTCTCGCTACTAGATGGAAGCCGTCTACTAGGTCCCTGATCTGCACGAGTTGCAACATCGAACGATGTAGAGACGAGGCACGGAGTAGGAGTAACAGGACGGCTGATAATTGGCTTTCCTTTTGAAACCGACCACACTCAGCGTTGTCCGCGACTTTGAACAGCTCGCGCTCGACCTCGTCGAGACAATCAAGCACTTGTTTGTAATCAACAGACATTAATGCTGCTCCGTGCTAGGCGGGTATCACCACGCCGTTAACTCCAACCCACGCAAATCGCCGGGCTAAAGAGCGGTAGTCGCCATTTGTCAGTGTCAGAAGATCGACGGCCCACCCGGCTGCAATGTCTGCGGCCTGAATGTGATCGTGGTCGAGCGAACCGTGTTCTGAGACAAGTCCACCCCGGAACATTGCGTGAGTCATGCAGTCTGGGACACCTGCAGCATTCGCAAGTCTCTCCGAAAACTCATTGAGGATTGGAAGGCTGCGTGGGTGCTCTACGTCAAACACTCTTGCCATTTGTTGAATTCGTTCCAATCGAGAAAGAAAGCTGTGACCCGCCCCATCGGCACAATCGTCAATCAGGTCATTCATTTCAGAAGGACTGATCATGGCATGAGAGCGAGCTGCAATCACAACAGCATCTTTAAGTCTGCCGCCCGCGCGAGTCTTTAAAACCGCCGGAGCGAAGCTCGAGGTTGACTCGACACGGGTGCTATCCATCAGGAGAGAATTCAGGAAGTTCCGGCCGAAACTGCCGACAAAACCCAAAGGACTGTCGTGAATAATGTACTCGCCGGAGAGCTCGTTGATTGTACGTAAGTCAAAATCGACGTTAGGAATGGCCTGCTGCTCCAGGTAAAACTCTAGTGCCAGGTCTCTGTAAACTAGGGGGTCTAGGATCGTAATTTCCGCTTGGTGGACTCCATTCTCAACTCTCGCCCAGAGTCTTGGGTTTGACCTAACTCGGTGTCTCTCCGGTTGGAACCATTTGTACTTCAACTCGTCCTTAACCAAGAAGGCGCGCAGTTCTGCTACCCAATTGAGGTCAGCGTCTGAACGAAACTGGGCGATGACATATTTATCGTCTCCAGTCTGGCACGAATCACCATAGGCGAAATTACGCATAATACTCTCCGGCAAATGCGAAGAGGGACACGGCGTGCCGTGTCCCTCTTCACAGTTGTGTCTAATTGGGCCCGATCAGTTGTTGTACTACCTAAAAGCAAATCCCTCTGCTACGAACACCCGCTCGCGCTGCGGCCTTGGTGGCCTCTGAGGCCACCGATTGGGTTAGCTGCACCCGCTCGTACTGCCGCAGCTCATGCAGCGGTAGCAGCTTCCGTTGCGGGTCATGATGGCGCCGCAGACGGAGCAGCTGGGGGCGTCGCCCATGTCGATCAGCTCTTTCAGGGCGTCGGCGGCGTGGATGTGTCCGGTGACCGCGCCGCCGGGGGCCTTGCCGTAGCCGAAGGGGTCAGGGATGCCGGCGGTAACAGCAGATCCCTCGGCTGCGCCTCGTGATGACAGATCATTTACGTCATCCGGGCGCGCCGACGGGGGCGATGCCGCCCATGTACTTGGGGCGGAGGCCGTCGAAGAGCGCCTGCTGCTGTCCGGTGAGGAAGCGCAACTGCAGCCAGCGGAAGATGTAATCCATGATCGACTTGGCGTAGCCGATGTCGGGATTGTTGCTCCAGCCGCTGGGCTCGAAGCGGGTGTGCGCGAACTTCTCGCACAGCAGCTTGAGCGGCACGCCGTGCTGCAAGGCGATGGAGGTGGCGCAGGCGAAGCTGTCCATCAGGCCGCTGACGGTGGAGCCTTCCTTGGCCATGGTGATGAAGAGCTCGCCGGGCATGCCGTCTTTGTAGAGGCCGACGGTGAGGTAGCCTTCGTGGCCTCCGACCTTGAACTTGTGGGTGATGGAGAGGCGCTCGTCGGGCAGACGATGACGGATGGCCTTGGGCGGAGCGGCCGACTCGTCTTCGGGTTCCTTCGCGGCGAAGGGGTCCTTCGACTCCGCCGCGCCAGAACCGGGCGCGGCTCCGCTCAGGGTGACATTCGAGGATTTATGCGTGGCCGAGCCCATCGAGCTGAGCGGCTGCGCCTTCTTGGAGCCGTCGCGATAGATGGCGACCGCCTTCAGGCCGAGCTTCCAGGCCGAGATGTAGGCTTCCATGATGTCGTCGACTTCGGCGTTCTCGGGCATGTTGATGGTCTTGGAAATCGCGCCCGAGATGAACGGCTGCGCGGCGGCCATCATGCGCAGGTGTCCGGTGTAGTGAATGGTGCGCGTGCCCTTGGTCGGCTTGAAGGAGCAGTCGAAGACCGCGAGGTGCTCGTCTTTGACGGCCGGCGCGCCTTCGATGGTTCCGGTGGCGTCGATGTAGCTGACGATGGCGTTGGTCTGGTCGCTGGAGTAGCCGAGCTTGAACAGCGCCGCAGGCACGGTGTTGTTCACGATCTTGATCATGCCGCCGCCAACCAGCTTCTTGTACTTCACCAGCGCGAGGTCGGGCTCGATGCCGGTGGTGTCGCAGTCCATCATGAAGCCGATGGTGCCGGTGGGAGCGAGCACGGTGACCTGCGCGTTGCGGTAGCCGAACTTCTCGCCGTGGGCGAGAGCTTCGTCCCAGGTAGCGGCGCTGGCCGCGTAGAGCGCAGCGGGAACGTTCTTCTGGTTGATGTTGTTCACCGAGGCGCGGTGCATGCGGATGACGTCGAGGAACGGCTCGCGATTGACGTACCAGCCGGGGCAAGCTCCGCCGGTGATCTCGACCGTATGCGTGAGCGGCGTGGCGGGCTCGAGCGGCGGGCAGAGCTCGGCGATCTTCGACGACTGCAGGTACGCCTCGCCGCACATAATGGCGGTGACGCAGGCGGCGTAGTCGCGTCCGGCGTCGGAGTCGTAGGGCAGGCCGGAGGCCATGAGCAGCGCGCCAAGGTTGGCGTAGCCAAGGCCGAGTGGACGATAGTCGTGCGAGTTGCGCGAGATGGCTTCGGTCGGGTAGCCGGAGTTGTCCACCAGGATTTCCTGCGCGGTAATCATGATGGCGCAGGCGTGGCGGTAGGCTTCGACGTCAAACGTTCCGTTGGGCGCGAACTTCATCAGGTTGAGCGAGGCCAGGTTGCAGGCGGAGTCGTCGAGGAACATGTACTCGCTGCAAGGATTGCTGGCGTTGATGCGCGCCGTGTTCTTCGAGGTGTGCCAGCGGTTGGTGGTGGTGTCGTACTGCATGCCGGGATCGCCGCAGTGCCAGGTGGCGTCGGAAATCTTGCGCAGCAGGTCGCGGGCCTTGAAGGTCTGCACCGGGCGGCCGTCTTTCACCGCATGGGTGCTGAAGTCGCTGTCGCGCACCACGGCATACATGAAGTCGTCGGTCACGCGCACGGAGTTGTTGGCGTTCTGGAAGAACACCGACGCGTAAGCCTCGGAGTCGGGGCCGGAGCCGTCGTAGCCGTGCTCGACCAGCGCCCAGGCTTTGGCTTCTTCTTTCTGCTTGCACTCGATGAAGTCCATGATGTCAGGATGGTCAACGTTGAGGATGACCATCTTGGCGGCGCGGCGGGTCTTGCCTCCCGACTTGATGACGCCGGCGAAGGCGTCGAAGCCCTTCATGAAGCTGAGCGGGCCGCTGGCGGTTCCGCCGCCAGAGAGCGATTCAGTGGACGAGCGCAGCGGCGACAGGTTGGTGCCCGTGCCCGAGCCCCACTTGAACAACATGCCCTCGGTCTTGGCCAGCGTCAGGATGCTGTCGAGCGAATCGTGCACCGAGTTGATGAAGCAGGCCGAGCACTGCGGCTTGGTGTAGCCGACCGCGCTGAATTCGACCTTCTGCTCGGCGGCGTTCCAGTGCCAGTTCTGGGCCTGGGAGTCGGGCTCGATGCGGTCGCAGCCCACGTTGAACCACACCGGCGAGTTGAAGGCGGCCTTCTGCTGCAGCAGCAGGTGCGCGAGCTCGTCGTGGAATGTGGCGGCGTCGTCGGCGGTGCGGAAGTATCCGCCCTTGACGCCCCAGTCGCGGATGGTCTCGGCCACGCGGGACACCAGCTGGCGGACGCCGGTTTCGCGCTCGGGCGTGTCCATGGTGCCGTGCAGATACTTGCTGGCCACGATGTTGGTGGCGGTCATTGACCAGTCTTTGGGCGTCTCGACGTCCTTCTGCTCGAAGATCACGCCGCCCTGGGCGTCGGTGATCTGGGCGAGGCGGAGTTCCCACTCGATCTCGTCGTAGGGCGAAACGCCGGCCTTGGTGAAATAGCGCTGGAAGGTCAGGCCGGGGGCTGGCTTCTTCTTGCTGGTGGTGGTCGTCGCGCTGGCCGCTGCCGCTGCCGTGGTCTTGTCGATTGCTTCTGCCATGTTCTTGCTCCTGACGAAATCGTTATGTCTCACTGCATGCGCGGGCTGAACACGCTGCTAAAAAACCGCTTTCCCGACTGTTTTGTATCAGGGCACGACTTCAGTCGTGCCGCTAAGCTCCTCATTTTTGTCATTCCGAGCGGGCTTCAGCCCGCGAGGAATCTGCTTTTCGTTTCCCGCGCCTCGCCGCAATGTTTCCCGCGCATGCGCACAAACTGCGTGAGCACGCGTCGCAGGGTTCGCAAACTGGTTGGTGTGCGGCTGCTGGCGTCCGGACGGAACGCAAACTCCCCGGCTGCGGTTCCCCACATTTGCCAGCATCTGGAAAATATGGGTCACCCCGCGAACGGGAAGCGTTACCTCGACTTGAAAAGGACCAAAACCGATGCGCCCGGCTGGCGGTGCGCTACGGTGTGCTGCCTGATTTGCTGCTGGCCCAACTTCGGGGGAGCTGGCTCAATCCTGAACGAAAACCCCTGTTACACAGGCACCCAATATGCTGATTTGGAAGCCGCGTGGAATGTGAAGTTACGCCCACCATGTTGTGGATGTCAAGCAACAAACGCTATATCTGGTATTTTACCCTGCATCACCGGAACCTGCAGAGTAAACACCGCGCGGCGGTTGCGGCCAAGTGACAGACTCCAAAGGGAATTCGAGAAACTGAGCACTCAAGGACGCCCCAGCGACCCGACTGTGGCGAACTGTAGTCCCGCCTGGAGGCGGGTTACAACGCCCGATGTTGGTGCAAAGCTGTGGATGGCTGTGGATTGGGAGGAAAAGGGGGAGGAATTCAGAAATATCGCCTCATTTGCCACCCTGCAGCCCAACCAAGGCGATAAAACAGGCTGCTGAAATACTCGATTGGGCGACTTCTTCGTATCAGAGTGCGGCTTCAGCCTCACCGTATGCGATTGAAAATAGGTTGGGCTTCACAGGTTGCTGAAAAACTCGCGGTTGCGACTGTTTCGTATCAGGGCATGGCTTCAGCCATGCCGAATGCTCTTCAAAACACCTAGGGCTTCAGCCCCTGTGCTTCTTGTCCAACCTGCGAGCAGGTTTTGTGCAGCCTCAACATCCGGACAACCGGTTGCAGTCCTAGCTACTTCCATCCTCGTCATCCTCATGCTGTAATTCGTGGGTGGCCCATATTTGCCCGATTTTGGCAAATGTGGGAAAACGAACGACCATGCCCAAACCTTCTCCCTTGCTCGACACCCGCGTCATCTACTGCGGCGACAACCTCGACCAGCTCAAAAAGCTCCCCGACGCCTCCATCGACCTCATCTACATCGATCCGCCCTTCAACTCCAATCGCAACTACGAGGTCTTCTGGGGCGAGACCAAGGAGAAGCGCGCCTTCGAAGACCGCCACGAATCCACCCAGGCCTACATCGAGTTCATGCGCCCGCGCTGCGTCGAACTCGCCCGCGTGCTCAAGAAGACCGGCAGCTTCTACTACCACTGCGACTGGCACGCCAGCCATTACGTCAAGGTCATGCTCGACCAAATTCTCGGAGAGAATAACTTTCAGAATGAGATTGTTTGGAAGCGGAGCAGCGCGCACTCCGACTCGGTTAGATATGGAGCTAACCACGACACGATTTTCTTCTACACCGGGCTGGTGGCCCACCTATCAACACCGTGCCCCACGTTCAGCCATCTTTTGGCTTAACGTGGGCCCCAACGCCGGGTGCCCCATCCGGCCTGATTTTGGCCGGGTGGATCTTTTCGGTCGGGCTTGCGAAATCTATTCTTCCAATACCACCCCAGCCCGCAGGGCGGCACAATCGTAGCCCGGCTCGTCAGAGCCGGGTGGGCGTGAGAGAATCTTTCCGAGTCCCGCGCAGCGGGACGGCACAATGTCCCACACTCATACTGCTCATACTGCAATCCTCTATCACCTCGTCTTCTCCACCAAAGACCGCATGTTCGCAATCTCAGATCCCCCAAAACTTTCGGCCTACACTGCTGGCATTGCGAAGAACCTCCACTACCATGCCTACGCCATCGGCGGCACCGGCAATCACGTCCACGCTCTCGTCGGGGTCCCACCTATCGTCTCCGCCGCCGAGGCCGCGCAGAAGCTCAAGGCCAACTCTTCCCGATGGCTTCGCACCCACGGCAAATGGCCGGGATGGCAGGAAGGCTACGGCGCTTTCTCCGTGAGTTCGTCGCATATCGACGCGGTGCGGCACTACATCCAGAATCAGGAAGACCATCACCGCAAACAGACATTCGAGGAGGAACTCATCCACTTTCTCGAACGCTCCGGCGCACCGTTTGATCGCGACCACGTGTTTGACTAAGTGCCGTCCCTGCGGGACTCCTGTTCTCACTTCGAGCTACCCCGGCACTCACGTGCCGGGCTACGATTGTGTCGCCCTTCGGGCTACCGACACTCGCCGAATTCCCGGCCAGTGGCCCGCGTCTCCCGTGGCCCATATCTGTCCCGCGCAGCGGGACAGATATGGGGCTCTTCGTCGCGGGACAAACACATCCCTCAGGCTGGTTCATCAGGCTGTCCCAAATTTGCCGGCTGCCCCATCCTGCCTGATTTTGCCCGGTTGGCTTCCTTCTGGCGAAGAGCGAAAGGCGAACAGCGTTCCGCGGCTCCCTTATCACGCTGCCATGTGACCCACGTCCTAGCCAACCGCTCCGTATCTTCCTAAACTCTCGCTCGTGAGGCACGGGAGAGCTGTCTCTCCATGAAGAGCCGGCCCGACACCTACCCTCCCTCACTAGGAGCTTCGACCCATGATGGGTCCTGTGCGTTTGCCGTCTTCTGCTGTTCCTCCCGCTCCCGCCTCTTTCCGCCCCCGCAAAGTCACGCATAAGTCCTTTGTTAAGAAGAATTTGCCTGTAAGTCCCACGCGCTCAAGATTTTACCGGGACTTCGACCGCGCAAGTCCTTCAGAATGAGGATTTTGCAAAAGACAGGGGGGAGGGGGTATGCCCCCCACAGGGGCGCAGATCAGGCGAACCCCTACCGAAACCACACTCTCGGACGGCGCTCCCTACTGCACCGGCGGCGGGGTCATGCCGAGGAAAGTTGTGCCCTGGAATTTGCCGTGGGCGCCGAAGTTCCAGTTGAACTCGGCGAAGCCGGCGTGGGCGCAGGCGTGGCACCCGTTGCGGAGCGGATAGCCGAGGGTGAACGAGATACTGCCGTCAGGGTTTTTGGAGGAGTTGGGCCAGGTGGTGCCGTCGCGATCGCCGGGCCAGAGGCTGACCTTGGGGAACTGGTTCTTGGTGTTCTGGAATTGGGGGCTCTGTTGCATGCCGGCCTCGTCCAGCAGCCGCAGGTTCTCGGCGTTCACGATCTGGGGCGTGCCGTTCACGAACAGGATGCCGTTGTTGGTGTTGGCGCGCAGAGGATAGGTCACAAAGGAGACGTCAACGGGACCGACGGCGTTAAAGCCCGTCATGATGCCAACGTCTCCGCTGCTCTGCTTATAGAGCGAACGGGTGAAGGCAACGGCGGCAGGGGGCGCTCCGGCCTTCGACATCTGAGCAATGAAGCACTCGGCAAAGCTGGGAGGTTGGGGCGCGTTGTCGCAGGCCTTGTGAGCCGAGGCAGAAATGTCGCGGGCATCTGCCATACGGAAGCGGCGGTAATGCGGCCCATGACTCCGGCGGGTGGAACCGGCAGCTGGGATTGAGGAGCCTGGGCCAATGCGAAGGTCGAACACAGCAGCGTGGCAGCGAGAAAAACGCGTTTCATGGGCATGGATTCCTTGGAGTTACAGTGTAATGCAGGGAGGCTGGGAAACGCCCCATTACGTTTCAGGACAATATACGTCGAAAGAATGCGCAACGGTGATGAAAATCACAGACCGGCCAGCCCGGGCAGGCGAGAATACAATCTGAGCATGATGTCGCGCACCACAACCCGGAAGCTGCTGATTAGCCTGCTGATGCTGATGATAGCGCTGTGGGCCGAGGCTGGCTTGGCACTGGTCGAAGGCGACCAGGTGATGCAGTGCTCGATGAGCGCGCACGGGATGCACGCCATGGGCGACATGCCCTGCTGCCCCGGTGAAGAAATGCTGGCTCCCGCAATGGCGCACGAGCGGCCGCCGTGCTGCTCGATGAGCCAAGAGCCTGAGCGTCCACTGGGATTCGTGGTCAGCTCGGTGAAGAGCAGGGCCCCTGTTCTGGAAGCTGTGGCCGCGTTGCCGGAGCCTCCGCCGCGCCGGCCGCGAACGGCTCGGAAGCCTGGCGGAGCGCCGACGCACCTCGCTTTGTGAAACCCGTCCTTGAACTAAAGACCGTCCTCAGGATCTAGAGCGCGCATCGCTGCGTCTGTGCGATGGCGAAGTGTGCCTTCGCAGGCCAGAATCAGCGGACTGAATTCGTCCGCGCAACCGAGATCAATGAGGAAATCATGAAGACGAAATGGATGATATTCGGAATCACCTTGGTATTTGCGCTCGCAATGGCGGCGCAGACGGCAACGCCGGCTGCACCTGCCGCAGGCGACAAGGCAAGCTCATGTGCCTGCTGCGGCCATGACATGGCCAACATGAAGCCGGGCGACAAGTGTCCCATGATGAAAGACGGCAAGATGGCCAAGGGCGCGTCGTGCTGCGGGAAAGACGGCGACTGCTGCACAGACGGCAAGTGCGACATGAAGGCCATGAAAGATGGCAAGATGGCGTGCTGTGCGGACGGGAAATGTCCCATGATGTCTAAGGACGGCAAAGCCGGCTGCTGCGGCGACAAATGCCCGATGATGAAGAAGGGTGACAAGACAGCGGCCGCGAAGTCCTGCTGTGCGGAAGGGGCAAGCTGCTGCAAGGATGGAGCATCCTGCTGCGGTGGCGAGCACAAGGCCGCCGCGTAAAGGGCGAGCGTTTGCAGCTCACGAGTCAGGGCACGGCGGGAGCCGTGCCCGGTTCGATTTGTGCGGAAAGGTACGCTGGTCGACGCGGGTGCGCGCCGCCCTTGAAAGCCCGCAAGTGTCGGGCCGCCCGCAGGCCGAAGTTACTGCTTCTTGTTGGCCTCTTCAATCAGCTGGGCAACCTTGGAGTCGGTGCCCACCGGCTCCACGAAGACGATACTATTCGCATTCAGGTACATGCGGTCCGGCCCGTGCAGTTCCTTGCCGCGCTTTACGAGCACGTTGGTGACCTGCTTGGTCTCCGGGTTGCTCTGGCTGACGATGTAGTACACATCAGTCAACACCGGGCTGGAGGTACCGAAGCCCGCGAGCTTTCCGTAATAGACGGAATTGTTGCTCAGCAGCACCGCCTGGTAAGGGGTGTTGAAGGAAACCGCAGTGGGCGGGGCGGCGCAGCCCGCCAGCAGCGCGATGGTGGCAACAACGAATAAAGTAAGTGCGATCAGACGGAGCTTCATGATGGATTCTTTCGGCGGCGGTGTAGCTGGCCGCAATGGGGTAGTTGGTAGATCAACCAATTGTCGCATTGAAATGATTCACAGCAGAAAGAAAAGCGGCCTGACGTTATTCCATCAGGCCGCTTTTCCTACGAAGAGTGACTACTTCTTCATGCGGCGGCGCAGGTCGAATGACAGGCCGAGCAACCCGCTGCCCAGCAGAAGGAAGGTGCCAGGTTCTGGGGTGCCGGTCTGGTTGCCGATAAAGTCCAGTTCTACGCTGTTGGAGTTGTAGACAACGTTGAAGTGGCCGTTGCTGTAGCTCAGCCCGTTGACGGTGCCGAAAATCCCGTTCACGCCTCCGCCGGCGGTCAGGAACGTGAAGGTCTGGCCGTTGGACGGGAGGAACGAGTTGATCAGGCTTATGTCGAGGGTTCCGCTCAGGGTCGCCATCTGGGTGATGGTCAGAAGGTCAAACTGGCTACCCGGCGTCAAGCCGCCGATATCGAGCTGGAAGATGCCGGCCGACGTTTGGACGTAGTTGCCGGCGATGTGCAATGCGCCCGCCGTCCCCGCCGCGTTGCCGGGCGAGAGGGTGGCCGAGTTGGTCACAGAACCGGTGATTGTGCCACCATTGCCGAGCAGCTTGCCGCCGTTGATGAATACATTGCCGCCGGCGCTCAGGCTGCCATCGACCTTGGTGCTTCCAGCGCTTTGATCATATTGACCGGTTGTGCTGAAGCTGCTGCCCGTTCCGATGCTCATCGCGCCTGCGTTGAACGAAGTTGCGCCGGCAGTAATGGTGCTCCCGCCGGTCAGCGTCAACACGCCATTCTGGCCGACAGTCAGTGCATTGAGGATGCTCAGGCTCTGCGTAACTCCGCCGTCCGTCAGGGTGGAAGTAAAGCCGTTGGAGGTGCCACCCACCGTCAGCGAGTTGACGGTAGTGCTGCCCACGTTGAGCGTCACCAGATCGTTGCCGCCGGAGTAAATGCCTACATCGAAAGCGGCGGCTGGCACGCCGAGGCTCCACTGGTTGCCATTGCTCCAGTTATCCGTTCCCCCCAGCCAGGCGTCGTAGGTGGAGATGTACCCCGTGGTGAGCTCTACAAAATTGGCGCCGTACACGACCGAGAGTTGCTCATTGTGACCGATATTCAGGCCGTTGATGGTCCCGAAGATCCCGCTTACACCGCCACCGGAAGTCAGGAAGGTGAAGGTGTCACCCACGGTGGGGAAGAAGCTTGATCAGATTGACTATCAGCGTACCGCTTAGGCTGGTCGTGCCCGATACGGCCAGCAGGCCAAACTGGCTGCCCTGGCCCAAGCCGCCGATGTCCAACTGGAAGACCCTCCGCCCGCTGAACGTAATTGCCGACGATATTCAAAATTACCCGCCGTGCTCGGGGCATCGCCCGGAACTTGTACCACCCATTGTTATTGACGTTGCCGGTTATGGTGCCGCCAGTGCCCGATAACAGTCCACCGTTAATGTTTACCGACCGCCTCCGGCCGTCAGCGCGCCGTTGACCTTGGTGCTGCCGCTGCTCTGGTTGTAGTTGCCTGCCCCGCCGTGGTGAAGGTGCTGCCCGTGCCGATCGTCACTGCGCCGGCGTTGGAAAGCTGCTCGGGCTGGTAAAGTTGCGGCCGTTTTGGATGGTGAAGCTGCCCGCAGCCATGTTGTTGTTGAAGTTAGAGAGGGCATTCAGGCCCGCAGCATCCGTAAAGTTGGAGCCCGCGGCGTCAAGCAAAATGGTGGCCGCGTTGTTGTGGATTTCGCCACCGGTGTTACCGAGCTGATAAATCTGCAGCGTGGAGGGACCGTACACATTGTAGGTTCCGCCGGTGAGCGTGTTGCTCGCATAGTTAGTGAAGGGTCCGGTCTGGACGACCAACGCAGCATTTGGATTCACCTGGAAGGTGCCGTTGTTGGTGATCGACCCACTGCCGTTGAGAAGCAGTGTTTGTCCTGCGGCATTAGCGAGAATTGTTCCGCCAGCATCGTTGAGTAGAGTCAGGCCGCCATTGCCGATGATGCCCGCCCCCTGGATGGTGTTGTCGAAGTTCTCCAAGGTAACGCCCCCCGTTCCCTGCTGGATGTAGGCGTTGCCGCCACCGCCATTGGTAACAAGGGTCAGCGTACCTCCGCCCTGCAGCATCACGTTGGGAGTGTCAGGGGCAATAAACGCGTTGGACCCACCGCCGCCGTTCAACAGGATGTTGCCGTGGTTGTTGATGACGCCAAGCAGGTAGGTTTCAGTGTTTGTGTCGCTGGTGTAGGTACCGTTAATGGTGACCGCACCTGCGCCCGTGCTGCCATCCAGATAGGCTACGTACCCGACCGGGGTCCCGAAGAAACTGCCGTTGTTGGTCAGCGTCCCACCTTGGATGTGCGCACTACTAAAGATCTGCACACTGCTGCCGGCGTTGGCGGTAATATTGCCGCCCCCATTGTTGACCGTGATACTGGCGACCTGCAGGATGCCGCCGCCGCTGGCCTCCATCAGGCCGGTGTTGGTGACTCCGCCCGAACCGTTCAGCAGAAGAGTTTGTGCGGAAGAGTTGGCGTTGATGGTCGCCTGGTTCACCAGGGTCAAGCCACCATTGCCGATGACGCCGGCGCCCTGAATCGTGTTGTTGACATTGGTCAAAGTGACGCCGCCCACACCCTGATCGATGAAAGCACTACCGCCGCCACTGGTGGTTACTAGAGTTACCGCGCCGCCGCCTTGCAGCATGACGCTGCCGCTATCAGGGAGCAGTTGTGTGTTGGAACCGGAGCCGCCATTCACCAGGATAGTTCCGGTATTTGTAAACGTGCCCCGGAGATAGGTATTTGAGTTGTAGTCGGTGGTGTAGGTGCCGTTAATGGTCACAACGCCCGCACTTGTGGTGCTATCGAGATAAGCGACTTGTCCAACGGGCGTTCCGAAGAAGGACCCATTGTTGGTAAGTGTCCCGCCCTGGATCACCGAATTGCCGAAAATCTGCACATTGCTGCCGCTGTTAGCGGTGATGTGTCCGCCGCCGTTATTGACCGTCACACTGTTCATCTGCAGGACGCCGCCATTGCTGGCCTCCATCAAACCAGTGTTGGTTACACCGCCAGATCCGTTCAGCAGCAGCGTCTGGCCGGAAGAATTCGCGTTGATCGTGGCCTGGTTCACCAGCGTCAGGCCGCCATTGCCGATGTTCCCGGCTCCCTGGATGGTGTTGTTGACGTTGGTCAGAGTTACTCCGCCGACGGCCTGATCGATGAAAGCATTACCGCCGCCGCCAGCTACGGTCATGTTGATGATGCCGCCGCCCGTGAGCATGACGCTCGTGCTATCTCCCAACAATTGGATGTTGGACCCGCCGCCGCCGTTCAACTGGATAGTGCCTTGGTTTTTGATCGCGCCGAGCAGATAAGTATTGGTGTTGGTATCGCTGGTATATGTACCGTTGATGGTTAGCGCGCCATTGCTGAGTCCGTCGAGGTACGCGACGGCACCGACGGGCGCTCCTAGGAAACTACCGTTGTTGGTGAGAGTTCCGCCCACGATGTGAGTGTTTCCGTAGATTTGCACCGTACTGCCGCTGTTAGCGGTGATATGGCCACCCGCGTTGTTAACCGTCGTACTGTTGAATTGCAAGATGCCGCCACCGCTGGCTTCCATCAGGCCGGTATTGGTGATTCCGCCGGAGGGATTGAGGTACAACGCCTGGCCGCCGACGTTTGCGTTGATGATGCCGCCGGTCTGATTGACCAGCGCCATCCCACTATTGCCGATTATGCCTGTGCCTTGAATGGTGTTGTTGACATTGGTCAGGGTGGTATTGCCGACTGCCTGCTGGATGTAGGAGGTGCCGCCGCCGCTGCCGGCAAACATGGTAACGGTGCCTCCGCCTTGCAGGATTACGTTCGAACTATCCAGGAACAGAATGGCGTTGCTGCCTGAGCCTCCGTTTAGCTGGATATTGTTGTTATTGTTGATTGTGCCCAGCAGGTAAGTATCAGTATTGATGCCGGCCGTGTAGGTGCCATTGAGGTTGATCGCACCTGCGCCTGTGCTGCCGTCAAGATAAGCGACGCCCGAGAGGGATGTGCCTATCGTTCCGCCGTTGTTGTTCAGCGTTCCGCCTACGATATGTACGCTGTTAAACAACTGCACTGTGCCGCCGCTGTTGGCAGTGATGTTGCCGCCGCCATTCAGGATCGTAAAGCCGGCGAATTGCAAGATGCCGCTGTTGCTGGCTTCCATTAATCCGGTGTTGGTGGTGCCGCCACTGTTGTTGAAGTACAGTGCCTGACCGGATGAGTTGGCATTGATAGTCCCTGAGTTGGCCAGCGTTAATCCGCTATTGCCGATTATGCCCGCACCTTGGATGGTGCTCTGGTTGGTCAGAGTCACCCCGCCCGATCCCTGCTGGATGTAGGCGTTGCCGCCACCGCCGCCCACATTGAGCGTCAGCGTGCCTGCTCCGGACAGCGTGACGCTGTTTTGGAGACTCAGAATGTCGTTGGCGCCGCTGCCACCATTCAAGATGAAACTGCCGTTGTTGATGAGCTGCGTCCCGTACATGTACAGAGTCATGTTGATCCCGCTGGTCAACGTGTTGCCGCTGCCGATCTCCAAGTCGTCGGTGTACAGGTTCGAGTTGGCGTTCAGAGTGACCGTGCTGGTGCCGTCCACAATGCAGGCGCTATGGGTGGAGTCCGGGGTATTCCCTGGGCTCCAGTTGCCGGCGGTATTCCAGAAACCGTTAGCGCCCAAGTTCCAGGTCACGACGGTCCCGGCCAGCGTGCCGCAGGGGGCCGCCAGGGCAGCGGTGGACGTAAAGCTCAAAATCACCAGGATGGCGAGTGAGGCAGCGAACAGCCGGAGGAAGGCTGGCGCGCAGGAATTCGCTGACGAACGGAGGCTCGAGGAACTCATATCTTGATGCTCCTTAACAATGGTACTGGTCATAGCTGGATTGTTTACGGTCGGGGTCTGGAAACTGGCGAGTGGCGCCGTCGCGCCCAACGAGGTGTGAAACGATTTCCTGCTCAAATTCATGCTCAAAATCCTGAGTCGCGAGCAAAAAGCTGTAGCGAAGCCGATAGCGCGCTCGAGCGCCCGGCTCCCTGTAGCGGCGATATGTCGCATGAAAATCTGCGTCGTGCGGTGACCGTAGGTCTTTGACTACGAGTCACGCTACCCCACGCAGCAATTGAACCGTACGCCGACATAAACAGAGCTTTCCGTCTGCCACCTTCGCCCCGGGTGCCTCGATTGTCAATTCACCTGGCTCCCCAACGTGTTTCACGCGTTAACCGAATGACAGGCAATGCATTGCAGGAACATGTCACGGCGAAAAAACGGAGGCACGGACAGGGGCAAAAGGGTGTTATAGTGGCTTCCTGCCGAATCACGCTATGGATTCGCTCACTGACCTGGCCACCACAGTCCGCTTCGGAGTTTTTGAGGCCGACCTGCGCGCGGGCGAACTGCGCAAGAACGGAAGCAAGGTCAAGGTGCAGGAGCTGCCCTTCCGCGCCTTAAAGCTTTTCCTGTCGCGACCGAACGAAGTCCTGAGCCGGGAGGAATTCCGGCAGGCGCTGTGGCCCGAGGGAACGTTCGTCGATTTCGATCGCGGCATCAGCAGCACGATCAATCGACTGCGCGAGGCACTGTCCGACACGGCCAGCAACCCTCGCTTTATTGAGACGGTAACGCGCACGGGTTACCGCTGGATTGCGCCGATTCAAGTGGTCGGGCCTGCCGACGAGCGAGTCGCCAATCGGGGGATTGGTGCGCGACGAGTGGCCGAACCGGAACCAGCCGCGGCGCTGCCGAGCCAGGGACAGCGCTATTCCAGGAAGCAAGTATGGGCGATGGCCGGTGGAGTGGCGTTGCTGGCCTTCCTTATTGTTTTCTTCGTGAGGGCGCGGATCGGTTCGACGCATGGTCGTACAGCCAAGGCCGGGAAGACCCTTCCGACACACGTCCCCGATGCCCAAGTCGAAGAACTCTACTTAAAGGGACGCTATCACTGGAACAAGCGGACGCCAGAGTCGCTACACCAGGCGGTGGACTATTTTTCCCAGGCCATCGCTCGCGACCCCAACTATGCCAAGGCTTACGTAGGATTGGCGGACTCCTACAACTTGCTGCGGGAATTTGCCTCCATGCCGGAATCGGAGGCTTATGGGCGGGCATTCGCAGCCGCCTCCAAGGCGGCCCAACTCGACCCTAACTCGGCGGAGGCGCACGCCACGCTGGGGTTTATCTATTACTGGTCGAAGCGGGACCTGGCGGCTGCCAGTCGCGAATTTGAGCGCGCGATCGCGTTGAATCCGAACTACGTCGATGCCTATCATTGGTACGGCAACGTACTGATTAGCGCGGGTCAAAGCAAGGAAGGGTTGGCCAATCTGAAGCGGGCCCAGGAGCTTGATCCGGCTTCGCCCTCCATCCGCGCCGACAGCGGAGTCGGACTGGTGGTAGCAGGACGGCGGGACGAAGGAGTTGCCTTGCTACAACAAATGGAGGCGACCGATCCCGACTTCCTTTCGCCACACACCTACCTTGCGGGCATTTACCTGGGTGAAATGGACTGCTCGTCCTTTTTGAATGAGGCGCGCATACAGGGCCGGCTGCGGCATGATCCTGAAAGATTGACACTGGTGCAAGCCGAGGAGAAAGGGTTTGCTGCCGGCGGATGTCGAGGCATGCTTCGCAGCCGACTCGAGGTGGAGAAGGAACGATACACGCAGGGCCGGGCGCCGGCCTTCGAAGTGGCGGAGACGGAAGCGTTACTGGGCGATAAGAATGCAGCTTTGCAATACCTGCGATTGTCCCTCGCCCAAAACGAGGTCGCCCTGGCCAATTTGCGCATGTCTACCTATTTTCGGACCCTGCACTCCGAGCCGGAGTATCAGCGCTTAGTGCTGGCCGCCGGCCTGCCTCCCGTGAGTTGACCGACCGGGGCACGCCGCTGTTCCGTGCCTGCTTCCTTCCCGAATTCTTGCGTATATGAAAGTCGAAACTAACTTCCCATTCCCAGCTTCTTCTTCGCCAGCGGGCGGGCAAAGGCATTGGTCGGATTGTGGCTGTTGATGGTTAGAATCTGGCGGTAGAGCTTCATCGCTCCGTCTTGATTGCCGCTTTTCTCATACGCCTGCGCCAGCAGCACGAGGATGAACGGGTCTTTCTGGTCGGCCTTCTGCAATTCATCGATGGCTGCTTTGTCGTTGCCGGCGTAGAACGCCACGTACCCGGTGAGATAAGGGTAGAAGCGCTGCTGGTCGGGGATCTTGCCCTTATCGAGAATGGCCTTGGCGGCGACGACATCGGCATCGGCCTGCTTGGGCTTGCCTTCGCGGGCGGCGATGCGGGCTTTTGCATTCTCCCAGCGGAAACTCCACAGATCGCGATCGGCCTCGGAGAGGTCAGTCTTGCGCAGTGCGGTGTCGTATCCGGTCTGATACCACTTGGTGGCGTCGGAGAAGTTGCCGCACTCCAGTAGAATGCGCGCCAATTCGTCGGCGGTGCCGGCGGCGTCGGTGAACTTCTGGTCCTGCAGCTGGGCATCGTAGGCGAGCTTTTCGTAGCGCAGTACCTGCGGCAGGTCGCAGGTGAAGGCATACGAGACGGCGGTGGTGCGTAGCGCCTGAACCCGGCGTTCGGGCGGGGCGAATTCCACGGCCTGCAGCAGATTCTTGCGCGCTTTGTCGTATTCGCCCTTGAGATCAAGCACGATGCCTGCGGTGAGGTTGGCCTCGTAACTGTTGGGTTCGCTCGCAAGCAACTGGTTGAGGATGACGAGCGCTTCGTCCTGCTTACCTTCGCGGCTGAGCTGCTGCGCCTGCTTGACTTGGGGATTTAGCGGAGATTGCGGCGGGGCCGCCGTGGGGGTTTGTGCGAGCAAGCCGGTAGAGAGAAGCAGGATCAGCGTGGCCGTGGTTTTCATGGCGGGCCGATTATGACACAACCGCGGTTTCGAGTTACGAGTTTCAAGTTTTGCGCAGCGCACACGAGTGCGTCGAGTACCGATGAGCGCAGTCCGGATCCGAGGGAATGCGCGGCTCTGGTTCATCGTCACTTCGGCTTGGTGGCGGCGGCATGCGGCTTCGACGCCGGTTTCGCCGGGGCTTTGGTTGCCTTGGCGGCGGGCTTGGGATGCGCGTCGTCGGCGATTTGCTGGGCGATCTTGTCGGACTCCACGACGAACGTCGCCATCACCGCGTCAACGGCAAACTGGTTGGCATCGGCGGCCAGAGGAAAGTCGGAGAGTTCAGGTTGCGGCTTGCCTACCTTGTATAAGGTCATCGCGGTGAGGGCCTGATACTTGGCGGGGTCGAGCGTGACACCCTTGGGCAGGGAAGCGGGCGGTAGGCCGCCAGTGTTGGGATCTTTGACCGTACTGGAGGCGGTGAAAAGGATGTAGTCGCATTGCTTGGCGCGAGCTTCGGCTTCCACATCGGCGTACGGGGTTTCGGCATCGAGCGGCACGGTTTCCATCTTGTTGCGCTCAATCTCGCTGATCAGATTGAGACGCAGGTTGTCGGTTGGCATCGACTGGCCGGTCATGTCCTTGATCTTGACCACACCAACGCGAACGACGCCAGCGGTTTTGGGAGCGACTGGGGCCGGAGCAGGAGCCGACGTGGCAGCCGCCGCCGGATGGGCTGCCGGCGCGGGCGCGGCAGGCTCAGCAGTCGAAGCGGAACTCGGCGCCGACGGTGCAGCCCCGGTCAAGGCGGACATGTCCATGACACGGCAGCCGGGCGGCATGTCGAACAGAGGCGCTTCCAGCGAGGTGTTGGAAATCTCCAGCACCTCTGTCGTCATGGTGAAGGTTCCCTGATCCGAGATCATGGTGGTGGTTTGCTTGAGCGGGAATCCGAGCGCTGCGCTGCCTCCGCCCTTCATCACAATGCGGTCGGTGCAGCCGGGCTTGCCGCCGGGCCCGCCGCACGCCATGGCACGATAGTTCTCGTCACCGCAGGAGAACCCGGCGGAAAGGTCGGCGTACCAGCCGTCAATTTCCATCTTCATGTGCGACTGGTTGCAGGCATCGGGAGTGGACTCCATCACCATGGACGACTTGATGTGGCGGGCCTTGTAGCCAAACATGTCCTGGCGTTCGCCGGTGTCGTTGGCAGAATGGGTGATGGTGACCACGCCGCCCTTGCGGGGAGCGGCAGGTTCGCCGCCTGCCATACCGCGCGCCATGTCGCGCATGTTAGGCGTGGCCGGGCACGAGCTCTCGCCGCCGCCGCCCATCGAGGTGACCATGCATTGGTTGCCAACCACGTTGATCATCCGCTTCTGGTCGCATTGGGTGATCATGACCGAGCCGCCGTGTCCTCCGAACGACATTTCGCGCCGCTCGCGGGCACCTTTGATATAGACGGTGCTTTCCGTTGCATGTCCCTGAACGGTGGTGCGGGTTTTGATCTTCAGGTCCGCGGATGCGAAGGAAGAGAAAACTACCAGGACAGCGACGGCGTAACACGGCACTCGGGTCACGAAAGGCCTCCATAAGCTAAACGCGCACGTTCAAAGGGATAATACGACGTTGGCGCAAGCCGGGGAACAGCAAAGACGCGGTCTGCGGTTACCGCTTCCCGTTTTTGCCCTTGCAGGTTGACCGGTTGACGTAACGGGAGGGTTTGACAGTTCGCAGGCCGCTTCTCTAACCTTGCTGAATTACAGTAAGGTTCGGACGGTGTATGGGTGATCGCAGTGATATGAGCAAGCAGGACCGCGACCTGGGCATGGGACGGCAGATTACGCGGCGCGACTTCCTGAACGGGGTGAGCGTCGGCGTGGGCGGAGCCGTGCTGGCGTCGCAGGCCGGGCTGCTGGCCGCGCTGGAAGGAGTGCCGCTCGACCATGAAACCATGTCGCAATCCAGCAACGGCTACTATCCGCCGGCGCTGACGGGGATGCGCGGCAGCTATGACGCGACCTACCAATACGCTCACCAACTGCGCGACGGAGCCTTCTGGGACACGGCGCCCAAGCCCGGTGAGATCAGCGAGAGTTACGACCTGGTAGTGGTGGGTGGCGGCATAAGCGGGCTGGCGGCGGCGTACTTCTACCGCCTGAAGGCGGGCCACAACGCGCGCATCCTCATCCTCGACAACCACGACGATTTCGGCGGACATGCCAAGCGCAACGAGTTCACCGCCGGCGGACGCATGGTGTTGAGCTATGGCGGCACCCAGTCCATCGAGAGCCCGGGCGAGTACAGCAACGTCGCCAAGGGCCTGCTGAAAGACCTCGGCATCGATACGTCGGTCTTCTACAAGGCGTATGACCAGAAGCTCTACAACAAGCTGGGCACGGCGGTCTTCTTCGATAGAGAGACTTTTGGGCAGGACCGCATGGTCACCGGCATGAATCAGAAGCCGTGGCCGGAATTCCTGGCTCAGGCGCCGTTGAGCGATGCTGCCAAGCGCGACATTGCGCGGGTGTATGCCGAGAAGGTCGATTACCTGCCCGGTCTCACGCGCGAGCAGAAGCGCTTCAAACTGGCCAACATCAGCTACGCCGATTTCTTGACCAAACACTGCAAGGTGACGCCGGAGGCGCTGCCGTTCTTCCAGACCTGGTCGCACGACCTGTTTGGCGTGGGCATTGAGGCGGTGGCAGCGCTGTCGTGTTACGAGGGCGGAGACGACTACGGTGCGACCCACTATCCGGGCTTTGACGGCCTTGATCTGGCGCCGCGCGCGAAAGAAGCGCCCTACATTTTCCACTTTCCCGACGGCAACGCATCCGTCGCGCGGCTGCTGGTGCGGTCCATGATTCCCGCCGCCATGCCCGGCCACGACATGTTCGACGTGGTCACAGCGCGGGCCAATTACAGCCAACTGGACCGCGCGGATTCGTCGGTGCGCATTCGGCTGAGCAGCACGGTGGTGAAGGTAAAACACGATGGCCCCCCCGAGAGCGCCAAGCAAGTCAACGTCTTCTACATGCAGGACGGCAAGCTGCAGGGCATCCACGCCGGGCACGTCGTCATGGCCTGCTACAACTCCATGGTTCCGTACTTGTGTCCGGAACTGCCGCAGAAGCAGCAGGAAGCGCTGAAGTATGGGGTGAAAGTTCCGCTGGTATACACGCACGTCGCGATCAACAACTGGGAGCCGTTTACCCGGCTGGGAGCACAGCACATCGTCTCGCCCGGTAGCTACCACTGCTACACGTCGCTCGACTTTCCGGTGAGCCTGGGCGAGTACAAGTTTCCCGGCAAACCCAGTGAGCCGGCGGTGCTGTTTATGCTACGAACGCCATGCCAGCCGGGCCTGCCCGCGCGCGATCAATATCGAATGGGACACATGGAGCTGTACAAGACTCCGTACGAGACCTTCGAGCGCAACATCCGCGACCAGTTGGCTCGGATGCTGGGAGCGGAGGGGTTCGATCCGGCGCGCGACATCGCAGCCATCACCGTCAACCGTTGGACGCACGGCTACGCCTACGAGTACACCACGCTGTGGGACCCGCACTTCGCCCCCAACGAGCGTCCCTGCGTCATCGGCCGCCGGCCCTTTGGACGGATCACCATCGCCAACTCCGACGCCGGCGCGAAAGCCTACACCGACGCGGCGATTGATCAGGCGTGGCGGGCGGTGGAGGAGATCCACACCTAGACCGCGCGTCTCGCACTGGGAACCTTTTGTCGCGGCCGCGCGTAAAGTGCTGTGGGTAACCTGAATTCCTATACAGTAGCGATACAGAATCTCACGAGGTGAAGGAATGACTTGGCGCGTTCGTACGTGGCTTGGCGCGGTGTTGTGCGCAGTTTTGTTTGTGGCAGCGGGCGCGATGGCGCAGCCTGCACCCGAGGTTCCCGACATCACCAAGGTCCCCGCAGCGGCGCAACCCTCCGACCACTTTGACGTGGACGCCGCTACCGATGCCTATCTCGCGCTGATGCCCGCCAGCGCCAAGGCCCGCTCCGACGCCTATTTTGAGGGTGGCTACTGGCTCATCCTGTGGGATTTTCTGGTTGGCGCGATCATCTCATTGTTGCTGCTCAACCTGGGTTGGTCGGCCTGGATGCGCAACTTGGCCGAGCACACTACACGCTTCAAGAACCTACAGACGTTCCTGTACTGGGTGCAGTACCTCGTGCTGACGAGCATTCTAGGCTTCCCGCTGGCGGTGTACGAAGGCTACTTCCGCGAGTGGAAATACGGACTGGCGACCCAGACCTTCGGGCCGTGGATGTGGGACCAGACTAAGGGACTGCTGCTCGGCATAGTGCTGGGAGGCCTCATCGTCGTCGCGCTGTTCGCGGTGGTGCGCAAGCTGCCCCGTACCTGGTGGATCTGGGGCGCAATAGTGACGCTGCTGTTCATGGTCTTTACCGTCATGATCGGGCCGGTGTTCCTCCAGCCCATCTTCAATAAGGTGACCCGACTCGACGATCCGCGAGTGACGCAGCCCGTCCTGAAGATGGCCCGGGCAAACGGAATTCCGGCGACCGACGTCTGGGAGATCGACGCTTCGAAACAGACCACGCGCATGAGCGCCAACGTGAGCGGCTTCGGCAAGACCATGCGCATCACCATGAACGACAACCTGCTGCGCCGCGGTTCGCTGGAAGAGATCGAAGCCGTCATGGGACACGAGATGGGCCACTACGTGCTCAATCACATACCCAAGGACATCATCTTCTTTTTGGTGGTGATCGTAACCGCGTTCGCCTACCTGCGCTGGTCGCTGGACTGGTGCCTTGCCCGATGGGGCACGAAGTGGGGCATTCGAAGCGTCAGCGATCCGGCGGTCCTGCCGCTGGTAATGCTGCTGGTGTCGATCTTCTTCTTTGTGCTGACGCCGATCATGAACACCCAGACTCGTTCGCCAGGAGGCCGAAGCCGACATTTTCGGCATCAACGCCAGCCGCCAGCCCGACGGCATGGCGCAGGCCGCGATCCACTTGGGCGAGTACCGCAAGATGAAGCCCGGGCCGGTGGAAGAGTTCATCTTCTTCGACCATCCCAGCGGCTACAACCGCATTCACAAGGCGATGCAGTGGAAGGCGGAGAACCTGCAGCTGTTCACGCCGCAATCGCAATAGACTGTGGGCTTCGGGCGCCCCACCCTTGTCGTCCGCCAACGCGGACGACAGGGTGGGAGCCGGGCGTATCTTACTCTCCCGTTCCCTTCAGCTTCAGCCGCGGCTTGTTCTCTTCCAAAAACTCGCGCAGTTGGTCGGTGTGATCGAGCAAGCGGATCCACTGCTCGTAATAGAGCGTGACCGGAAAGCGGCCGAGGCCGTACACGCTGACGCCGCCTTTTTCGCTCACCTTGAAGTCGATGGCGCGGCGCTCGCGCGTCTTGACCTTCTCTTCCAGCGCGGCCAGTTTGGCCTTGAGTTCTTCATACGATGGTTCGGACATGGAAATTCCTCTCAATGGATTTGCGAGGGCCGGCCTACCGCAACACCTGTCGTGCGCTCTACACCAGTATGGTTTCGATCCCGGCTTTCTTCAAGGCGCGCAGGTGCTGGCGCGGAAGTTCCTTGTCGGTAATCACGCCGTGAATGTTTGCCAGCGGCACGATCGACGACAGGCTCGACCGGCCAAACTTGCTCGAGTCGCACACGGCAATCACGCGCGCCGCGATCTGCACCATCAGCCGATTGAGTTGCGCTTCCAACAGGTTCGGGGTGGAAACGCCGGTTTGGGTGTCGAAGCCATCCACCCCTAGAAAGAGGATGTCGGCCTTCAGGCGGCGCAGGCTCTCCTCCGCGATGGGGCCGACCAGCGAGAACGAGTTGGCGCGCAACATGCCGCCAGTGAGAATCACGTCGAGCGTAGTGCCTGACAGTTCGCTGGCGATATTGATGGCGTTGGTGATGACCGTGAGGTGCTGGAAGTCGCGCAGGGCGCGGGCGATCGCCGTGGTCGTGCTGCCCGAATCGAGCACCACGGACTGGCCTTCGCGCACCAACTTCGCCGCTGCGGCCGCGATTCGTTGCTTCTCGCGCGGGTGCTGCATCTCGCGCTCAGTAAGATCGCGGTCGCTCTCGGCCCCGGCGCGGATGGGCAGCGCGCCACCATGCGTGCGATAAACCAGTCCGCGATTGTGCAGCATCTCCAGGTCGCGGCGGATGGTGATTTCCGAGCTACCGTACTTCTTGGCCAGCTCCCGTACCAGCGCCCGCCCATTCTGGTTGACGAAATCAATGATCGAGCGGCGGCGTTCTTCGTTCAGCACGGACGTGCGCTTGTTGGCCATGTTCGCATACGAGCATATTCGAGCAAAAATGGCAAAGCAACTACGGAATTACGCCGATCTCACCGATTTGTCGGACACTATTGATTCGCTGTCGTGTGCTGCAGCGTCTGGCCCAAGGCAAGACTCGTGCTAACTATCCACTATCCACTATCCACCGCTCAATCCACCGTGACCGACTTCACCAGATTGCGCGGGTGGTCGACATCGAGGCCCTTGCGCAGCGCGATGTGATACGCAAGGAACTGCAGCGGCACAATCTCCATGATGGGCAGCAGCAGCTCTTCCAGGTGCGGCAGGGTGAACGTGGCTACTCCCATGGCTCTGACGGTCTCGTCCCCCTCTGACGCCAGCAGAATCTGGCGCTTGGAAATCAGGCGAATGTCTTCGATCAGCGCCATCGATTTCTCGTAGCGTACCACCGACTCCGGGTCGTGCTGGTCGCAGGTCACGATCGCTACTACCGGCAGGGTCTCGGTGATCAGCGCCGTCGGCCCGTGCCGAAACTCGCCCGTCGGGTAGCCCTCCGCGTGGACGTAGGAGATTTCCTTCAACTTGAGCGCGCCTTCCAGCGCGATAGGGTAGTGCACACCCCGGCCCAGGAATACGAAGGTCTGGTCTTCGAAGAAATCGGCGGAGATGGCGTCAGCTTCGGCGTTGAAGCGGTCAAGCGAGCGCTCGATGAGGTCGGGCAGTTGGGAGAGTGCCTGCACGCGTGCCGTAACTTCGGCGGCGGACAGGGTCTCTTTCTGCGCGGCCAGAAACAGCGCCAGCATGTACAGCGCGGTGAGCTGCGTGGTGAAGCTCTTAGTCGCCGGGATGGCCACTTCCTTGCCGGCGCGGGTGAAGAAGTTGGCGTCGGCCTCGTGCGAGATGGTGGAATCCAAAACGTTCGAGATGGAAAGCGTCTTCATGCCGTTCTCTTTGGCGGTACGCTGGGCGGCCGTAGTGTCGGCGGTCTCGCCGGACTGGGTGATGGCGATGACTAGCGAGCCCTTGCCGTTCGTCGGCTTGCGGTAGCCGTATTCGCTGGCGTGCTCCACGTCGACTGGAATGCCTGCCAGGTCTTCGATCATCAGCTTGCCGCAAAGTCCGGCGTGGCGGCTCGCCCCGCTGGCTACGATGGTGACCCGCCGTATGGCCGCGACTTCGGCCGCCGTCCAGGGGAAGCGGTCGGGCCGCACATGGCGCGTGACCGGATCGATGTGCTGCTGGATGGTCTGGCGGATCGCGTCGGGCTGCTCGTAGATTTCGCGGAGCATGTGGGAGGAGAAATCGTGGTGAGCGTCGGACGATGGCATGGTAGCCTCCACTGTCATGATAGCAGAAAAGAGCATAAATGAACATAAATACGAACATAAACGAACAATCAACTGTTGACAGCCCAGCGGCACTCGGAAGCGCAACCGCCCTGCCAAGCCAGCCGGTGTAAATTCATAAGGATGACCATGCGACTTCTTGCCCTCCTTCTGCTATTACCGCTGCTTGCTTCTGCCAGCGCTCAGTCGGGCGGAGACCCGGCTTCCACGCTTAACGTGATGCCCCTGCCGGCCGCGGTGCAAGTCGTGCCAGGAAAGCTGAAGCTCGACGCCGGCTTTACGGTCGCCATCGCTGGTACCAACGACCCGCGCCTCGTACGTGCCAGCCTCCGCCTGCAGGAGCGCCTCCGGCGGCGCACCGGTTTGGTGCTGCGGCTGGGTTCTGCCCCGAGCGCGACGGCAGCTACTCTGACGATCACCGTGAAGGAATCCGGCCCCGCATATCCCAAGTTCGGCGAGGACGAGTCTTACTCTCTGGCGATTGACGCCAACCACGCCGCGCTGCAGGCCAACACTTCACTCGGCGCCATGCGCGGCATGCAGACCCTCTCGCAACTCGTCGTCGGCGACGCCAGCGGCTATTACTTCCCGCTGGCCAACATACAGGACAAGCCTCGCTTCGGCTGGCGCGGCCTGATGATCGACGTGGGCCGCCACTTCGAGCCCGTGGACGTCATCAAGCGCAACATCGACGGCATGGCGATGGTGAAGATGAACGTCTTCCACTGGCACCTCAGTGAAGACCAGGGCTTCCGCATCGAGAGCAAAAAGTATCCCTTGCTGCACGAGAAAGGCTCCAACGGCCAGTACTACACGCAGGAGCAGGTGCGCGAGGTAATCGAGTACGCTGCCGACCGCGGCGTGCGCGTCGTTCCAGAGTTCGACATGCCGGGCCACACCAGCGCCTGGATGCCCGGCTACCCCGAACTGGCCAGCATGCCCGGGCCGTACGAGATCGAGACCCGCTGGGGTGTGTTCGACCCCACGATGGACCCTACCAAAGAGGAAACCTACCAGTTCCTCGACAATTTCATCGGCGAGATGGCGGCACTCTTCCCCGACGAGTACTTCCACATCGGCGGCGACGAAAACAACGGCAAACAGTGGCGGGCCAACCCGCAGATACAGGCGTTCATGAAGGCGCACAACTTCCATACCACCGCCGAGCTGCAGACCTATTTCAACCAGCGGGTCCTCAAGATCGTGCAGAAGTACGGCAAGAAGATGGTGGGCTGGGACGAAATCCTCACCCCCGACCTACCCAAGGAGACCGTCGTCCAGTCCTGGCGCGGCTATAAATCGCTCGACCAGGCGGCACGCGCAGGCTATAACGCCATCTGGTCCACCGACTACTACCTCGACCACATGGGCCCAGCGGAATATCACTACTTGTCGGACCCGCTACCCGCCGACTCGAAGCTGACCCCGGAACAGGCGTCCCACGTTGTGGGAGGCGAAGTCTGCGTGTGGAGCGAGTTCGTGTGGCAGGAAAACATCGACAGCCGCATATGGCCGCGCACCGCAGCCATTGCGGAGCGCTTCTGGTCGCCGCAGAACGTCACCAACATTCCCGACATGTACCGTCGGCTCGACTCAGCCAGCGTCTGGCTGGAGCAGACCGGTCTGCAGCACCTGTCCAGCACCAATCGCATGTTGCGGCAGATCGCGGGCACGGAAAACCTCGGTCCGCTGGCCACGCTCGGCAAGATCGCCTCGCCCGAGGGGGTTGGCACCCGCGAGCAGATGTCCCGTCACGAAGCGCCGCCCACGCAACTGGTTCCCATGGTGAAGCTGGTGGACGCCGTTGTGCCCGACCCGCCTTTCCGCCGCCAGCTCGCTGCGTTGGTAGACGAGTTGCTCAGCGATGCGCCGAAATTCTCCGCCGGCTCCGACCATCTGACGAAGACGTTTCAGCAATGGCGCGACATGGGACCGGGCTTCGCGGCTCTGGCGGCGAAGGCTCCTGTGCTCGATAACGGCGCTGCGCGGGTGCAGCAGTTGCAGAAGCTGGGCGTGGCCGGGTTGGAGGCGCTCGAGTATCTCCACTCCGGCAAGTCGGCCCCCGGCGACTGGAAGTCCGCTCAACTCGAACTCATCCAGCAGGCGGAAAAGCCCGACGCATCGGCGCTCAAGCTGCCCTGGCTGGGTTCCTATCGCGCGCTGATTCTCGCCGCGGCCGACGCCGGCGGGGCCAAGTCCGGTAATCCTGGCGAATGGAAGCAAAAGGTGATGAACGAAGCTGCGAAAGAGGAACCAAAGCAGAAGTACACGTGGTAACTCTGCAACCGAAGCTACAAACACCAAGGGTGCGCTCGCGGCGCACCCTTGCTCAATGACGGTGGCAAGCGCAAGTTACTTTCCGGTCTGGAAGCGTTTATTGACTTCCACCCAGTTCACAACGTTCCACCATTCCTTCAGGTAGTCGGCGCGGCGATTCTGGTATTTCAGGTAGTAGGCGTGCTCCCAAACGTCGTTGCCCATCACAGGGTAGAAGCCCTGAGAAAGCGGGCTGTCCTGGTTCGGCGTCGCCATAACGTGCAATTTGCCGCCGCCGTCGCGCACCAGCCAGGCCCAGCCGCTGCCAAACTGCTTGAGGCCGGCGTCGTTGAACTTTTCCTTGAAGCTGGCAAAGTCGCCGAACGTTTCCTTGATGGCTGCGGCGATTGCACCGGTGGGCTCTCCGCCCGCGTTCGGCGCCATGATGGTCCAGAACATCGAGTGGTTCACGTGCCCTCCGCCATTATTGCGGACGGCGGTGCGCACCGCTTCGGGTACGCTTTCCAGGCTCTTGATCAGCTCTTCCGCGCTGAGCTTCGCCAGTTCCGGCGCCTTCTCGACGGCGGCATTCAAGTTGTTGACGTATGCCTGGTGGTGCTTATCGTGGTGCAGGTGCATGGTCTGCGTATCAATGTAGGGTTCAAGGGCCGCGTAGTCGTAGGGCAGGGCAGGGACTTCATGTGCCATTCTCGTTGTTTCCTCCAAAAGTTGTGATGCCAGGGAAGCTGGGGTGGATGCAAAAGCACGCCCGCGCGGCGTCCGCTCGACTCATTATAAGCGGAGCCGAATTCAGCGGTATTTCGCCGCTTCCGTTCGCTCCTGGGGTGTCATCTGGTTCCACAGCTGCTCGCGGTTCTGCTTCGCCCAGTCGCTGTTGGGGTCGGCCTCCAGCGCCGACGACATCAACTGGTACGCCTTCACCCGGTCGCGCGCCACGCACGTCCCGTTAGCATACAGCGATGCCAGCCGGTTCCGCGCCGGAGCGCTCTCCTTGGTTGCCGCCGAGCGCAATAACACCATCGCCTGCTCGCAACTCTTGGGCACGCCATTGCCCTTGATGTACAGGTCAGCCAGGCGCACCGGGGCCTCCGGATTGCCGCGTGAGGTCGCCTTCCATAGCCACGCCGCCGCCGCCGTGGCGTCGCTGGCGTTCAGCGCTTTGTCCAGTTCCTGCTGCCCGGGTTGCGGTTTGGCGGCTGGTTTGGGCGGCGGAGGAGCTTGGATTGCCTTCGGCGCCTCGCTCTTCGCTACCTCTTCGTTAGCAACTTCTTTGGACGCCGGGCTTGTCGCTGGCTTAGCCTCGGTCTCCGTCGGTTCTGAGGTTGCCTTATCTTGCTTGCCAGGCTGCGTCGGAGTTGCCGGTGGCTCGCTCGACTTGGCCGCCGAGTCAGGCTGCGTCGTTTCCCCTGACGGCGCTTCTGCCGGCGAGGGCTTTACCTCCGGTTGTGTCGCGCTCTCGGGCGCGTGGTTCTCCGGCACGGTCGCCGTAGGTTTGCTGATCTCCGCCAGCCGCTGCCGCAGATGCTGGTAGCCATCGCGCGCCACTTCCACCGGTCCGCGGAAGCCGTGCGTGCTCTGCGCCCGGCCTTCCCAGAACCCCAGACCGCCGAACAGAACCACCAGGGCCCCTATTGTGGTCCACAGCCGGCCGCGGCTCTTCCTGGGCGGGATGTCCGCAGCGGCGAGAATCGCCGGAAACGCACCTTCCTCCCAGTGTGGTTTGTCGTCGCCGACCTCCAAAAAATGTGGACGCTCCGTCGTGCCCTCCGGCGAATAGTATTCCTCGCCCGTGGGATGCGGTCCTGCCTCGGGTGGCGGCGCAACGTCATCGTCAAACGAAGGATGGTGGAACTCCGCCGGAGCTTCCTCGTCGATGACCGGTGCCTCGCTGCGCATGGTCAGCTCATCCGCGGTCTCCGCCGGCGGGGTATAGCGGAAGCTGGCCACAAACTCCGCCAGTTCGCGGTCCTGGTCGGTGTGCTTTTCTGTGGGCGGCTCAAACGGGCTGATGATCGGCGGTCCCGCCGCCGCTGACACTTCCTGAAACGTCGGCATTCCCGCCGACGCCGGAGGCGGAGTAAAGGTCTGCGTGTCGGGCGATGGATGTGGCACGATCGGCTTGGCCGCAGGCGGCGCGCTCGTTTCCGGCGGCGGATACGACCGCGGCGTCGGCATCACCACCACGCGCGCGGGTCGCCGATGCGTTTCCTCCGGCGGCTTCTCGACGACGGGTTCTTGCTCGGCTTCCAAGGCCGCAGGCTCGATTTCGGCGATTGGTGCCGACGACGGCTCTGCAACTTCTGGCTCTACGGGAACTGGCTCATCGATTTGGACGGTCGCGGGCTGGTCCTTCTCAGCTTCAACCTGTGGCGCAGCCTCTGGAACAACCTCGGCGACCGGTTCAGCCAGGCTGGCTGCGACTGCGGATATTTCCGGCGAAGGCTCTCCTTCCCGGTCCGCCGGAATCGCCTCCGCCGCCATCAGCGGTGGCGCTTCCACCGCCGGCACGGTTGTCTCGTCGGCCACGGCGAACGACGGCTCCGCCACCGGTTCGACCGCTTTCGGTGGTGCCGGAACATCCGCCAGCGGCGCATGGTTGAATGCCAGCGTGCTCTGGGCCTCGGGAACGGTCAGGGCGCGGTACGGGAATGGCGTGCCGCACATGCCGCAATAGCGATGTTCGCGGGGGTTGTCATACCCGCAATTGCTGCAGAGCAAAGGGCCTCCTGGCGACGAAGAACATCGTATCGCATGTGCCCTTATTCCCAAACCTGACGCTCCCACCCTTGTGTAGGTATCGTTTGCGACAACAGCGAGACTCTATCCGCCGGCGCGAACCCGCCCTACAATGAGTGCGGACTGCTGCATCGGGGAGCCACGAAATTCCGGCGAAAGCCGGGAAGAGAAGGGCAACCTGGCCGCCCCAACACTGTCGATTGCTGGTGCAATCCTGCGATTTCGGGCCTCGCCTCGAGGCGCAGGGAGAAGCCGCGACGAAGGTGACGGGTGCGGCTCGCAGCCGGGGTTTACCAGGCGCCAAACGGAGACATGGGGGATCACGCATGGCTGATTTGCGCGAAGTAATGAACATCCGGCAGGCTTCGCAGTATCTCGGCGTCTCGCCCGACACGCTCTACAAGTACGTCTCCGAGGAACGGATTCCCGCGTTCAAGCTCGGCAACCGCTGGAAGTTCAAGAAGAGCATCCTCGATACGTGGATGGAAGACCAGAGCCTCAACAGCGAGATCTCCCGCCCCCGCAAACTTGCCCGCACTCCTCGGGCTGTTGTGTAAGGGCGGGTGGATCTACCAACAAACTGACCCCCAATACTTGGCTGTTCCACGTCTGGGCAACGGATTGGAATGTGCCGTGGCCAGGGCACTCATGCCTACCGGTCAGAATCGCTGGCTAATTAGGATGCGCCTGCAACAGGGCTTCCGCTTGTCTCAGATCGAGGTCCTGCGGAACAGATTCAAAGCCAGATCGCGTCTCATGCTGCTGCTTGCTTATCGTCCTGAACAGCAGCATTCGCCCATTCACGTGAATATCGACCAGATCGGTCTTCCAGTGGGTGCGGCTCACTTGCGTTCTCTCAATCTCAAACGTCCCGCCTTGGGAGATGCGCCCGAGAATCCCGAAACCAAAATCGACATTCTCCACCAGATGCCCGCTCATACGCACCAGTCGTTTCTGCTCGGGACTGACCAGCACCGTTCCCGCCATGCTCTGCAGGGCCTTCGACTCCAGTGTCGGAGGAACAAATGTCGGGTCAGGACGAAAACGGAGTCGCCGATCGAAGCCGTCCCAGCCGTCATACTCATAAAGGAAGGCGCTTGGTAACAGGCGCACAAAGTTCTCTAGCCGGAGTTCGTCCGCATCGTTCTCCCTCTTGACCGCAAGCTGCTGGCTGGGGTCACGAACGAGTTGCTCCTGCCGCTTCGTCTCCTGCTCTCGTTGGCCCGAGTTCAGCGGCGCGTCATTGATAGTAAGCAAACGGTGCACCGGGCCGTCTTTCGTTTCGACTTCAAGTTGGGTCACTGTCTGCTGCTCGACCACCTTGTGAATGCGGTACATCCAGTGGCTGTGTTCCGTCCGATCCGATAATTCATTCGCGACCACATCTTTCATCAGGGCATTTGCGGAAGGCTGCAAATCTGCAACAGGCGAGCCCGCATAGCAGGGACATCCGAGAAGAACAATTACAGCGAGAGGAAACACGCACTTCACAATCCGTTCGATGTTTCATCGCTCGCATGGGGCAGAGTTTATTTCGAGCACGTTTACTTTTACGAGATGTGAGCAGATGTGCACATACAGGGAGCGTCGTGTCGTCTAGCCTTGTAATTGATCGAACAAGACGTGCTGCCACGATTGCATCAGTGTCGCGGAGTTCCTCCCACGTAGAAAGGCAAACAATATGCCGTTACTTCAAGTTGTCATTGCTCTGATCGTTGTCGGAATCCTGCTGTGGCTGGTGAATCGCTTTATCCCCATGGCGGGTTCCATCAAGTCAATCTTGAACGCCGTCGTAGTCATAGCTGTGGTGCTGTGGCTCCTGAATATCTTTGGACTGCTGCAGTCTCTGTCCAATATTCACATCGGCAAAACCTAGCTGCCGCGCAAGTTGGGGCAGACAATTTGCGAAACCCGGCGCACGGGAATACGTGCGCGATGCTCGGATACAACCCTGATCGGGTTTGGAAGCTGGTCGAGCGATGAGAGTTGCGATGGCAATGAACTGCCGAACAATCTCGATTCGCTTGCTCGCCCTGCTGCTGGTACTGCTGGGTCTCTGCGCCGGAGGCTCGGCGTATTCCGTGCTGACCCACGAAGAGATCGTTGATTTGCTTTGGGGCACCCAGATCAGGCCACTCATTCTGAGTCGCTATCCCGGGCTCTCGGAAGAGCAGATTAAGGAAGCTCATGCCTACGCATATGGCGGGGCAGTCATACAAGATCTCGGCTACTACCCTTTCGGCAGCGTCGAATTCAGCAATTTGGTGCATTACGTTCGCACTGGGGACTTCGTTCGTGAACTGCTGGCGCAGAGCAGCGACCCAAATGAGTATGCCTTTGCTCTGGGCGCGCTCTCGCATTACGCTTCCGACATCGCCGGCCATCCGGCCGTCAATCAGTCCGTTGCCATCGAATACCCAAAGCTCAGGGCAAAGTATGGAAAGTCAGTCCGCTATGCGCAGGACAAGTCCGCACATCTGAAAACTGAGTTTGGGTTCGACACCGTGCAAGTCGCCAGGAATCGCTATGCTTCTCCGCAGTATCACGATTTCATCGGATTTCAAGTCTCCAAGCCCCTGCTGGAACGGGTCTTCCCCATCGTGTACGGCCTGGAGTTGAACGACGTACTGCCGCGCGAAGACCTGGCGATTGGCTCCTATCGTTACGCCGTCAGCCGGCTGATCCCGGAAATGACCCAGGTCGCGTTGCAAACCCATAAGAAAGAATTGATGCGCGAGACACCCAATTTCGCCAAGCAGAAGTTTCTGTACCGTCTTTCCCGCTCCGCGTACGAAAAGGAGTGGGGCAAGGATTACGTGAAGCCGGGCTTGGGCACGCGGATCTTATCAACCCTCTTGCGCTTCATGCCAAAGTTTGGGCCGTTCAAAGGACTGGGCTTTAACAACCCCACTGCGCAAACCGAGGATCTGTACATCAAGAGCATCAATACCACGGTCGATCAATACCGTGCTCTTCTCGAAGAAGTCCGTGCTGACCAAATCGTTTTGCCCAACTACGACCTCGACAGCGGAAATCTAACCAAAATAGCCGAATACTCTCTTTCTGACGAGACCTACGACAAACTGCTGGACCAACTCGCGAAGAGCAAGTTTGACCGCACAACGCCCGAGCTGCGCGACAACATCCTTAGCTACTATTCCGACCTGTCAGCTCCGACCGATGCCAAGAAGGACGACGGCCGCTGGAAAAGCGTGCAGACGTCATTGGAGCAGTTAAAGGCCGTGCCACCGCTTCCGGCCGTGGCGAGCGCCCCTGCCAGCTAGGCCATCCGGCGATTCTGAGTTTCGCAAGTACTCTAAGGTCGGGTGGGGGGGGGCGGCGGGGCGGGTCTTCCGCTTTTCACTGGCAACTGACAACCGGCGACTGACCACTGACCACCTTTGTTCATCGCATCACGTGCAACCGTGACTAACTCGCTTGGTGCCAGACCCCCTCCTGTCGTACACTTTCGCCGGAAGCATGAGGGAGAGTTGTCTTCCACCGAGTCGGCAGCCGGATATTGCCCTCATCCCCAGTAAGGTGCTTCGACCTGTGATGGGTCCTGTTCACTTTCGTTTTTCCGCCTGTCTTCCCGCCTCCGCCCCCTTCCAGCCCGCGAAAATCCAGTCTAACCCTTTGTTAAGAAGATTTTGCCTATAAGTCACACGCGCTCAATATTTTACCGGAGTTCGACCGCGCAAGTCTTTCAGAATGAGGATTTTGCAAAAGACAGAGGGGGAGGGGGTTCGCCTCCACCCCGCACCCTGAAGTTCGCCGCTGCTTTGCCGATGCAACCTGCAGGCGCGTTGAGCGCGCTCCCTGGAGGTTGTATGCGCCGTTGCGTGGTTGTCCTGCTGCTGTGTGCCTGTGCGATCGCCCAAAATACCAAGCCGCGGGAGGGCCCGGACTTCAGCCGGGCCGGGCGTCCGCAGAGGCGCGTTCTACCTGAACGGGATCGGACACCAATACCTGCAAGGCACGAATTACACCGTTATCGCGGCGGCGATTCCCGTGCTGAATAACAAGTTCTTCGGGGTCAAGGTGCATGTCATCAACCGCGGAACCGCATCGGTTGACGTGCTGCCCGACGCGATCACGGCGGAAGATTCGGTCGGTGGCAAGCAGTTGGCGCTGTATTCGTCGAGCGAAGTGAACGACAAGCTGCAGCGTCCTTCGGGGATGTCGCGGCTGGCGGGGGCGGTTGGGGGCGCGCCCGAGGCGCCGATGCCAGGTGCCACTCCGGGAGTTCCGACCATGGCCGACTTGTTGCGCGAGATGATGAAAGAGGCGAACCCGGACGGTCCGATGGGCTACGTCGAGGCCTCTTATCCGACGCTGACGCCGCGGGGAGCTGGCAAGGCTCCGGCGAAGAGCTCGCCGGAGTGCGACTTGGGTTGTGAGCTGCGCAATCGTGAAATCGGTGATGGAGCCGGCCCGCAACTGGCGAGGCGCGCCCTGCGACCGGAACAGGTCGAGCAGGGCGAGTTTCTGGCGAACACCGTGCCCCCGGACGGGGAAGTCGTGGGCGTGCTCTACTTCGCCATGCCTAAGATGACCGACCGCGCGCCGGTCTCGCACAACGGAAGAAAAAGCTACCAGGTGACCGTGACAGTGCCGGTGGGCGAAGAGAAGTTTCAGTTTGTGTTTCCCCCTGAGTGAGGAGAGGTGAGGGCGAGTTACCGGAATGGGAATGTTGGACTGGAAATTGCGATAAAGGCTTGTGCTGCCTGAGAATGAGCGCCTATCCTTTGGCCAAAAGGGCAAGACAGCACAGGAGAGGCGTGTATGCCCAATTCCGAGGTTCGCTGGAAGGTAAAAACGTCGTGGCGCGCCAAGCTCCAGAAGCAGACGCGGCCAAAGCTGGTGCCGATCTCCGACGGCTTGGCGAAGCGTTTGGGGCACGGCATGATGCTGATTCCAACGGCGCTGGAAGTGGATGCCATGGTCCGCAAGATTCCGCGCGGACAAGTGAGCACGCTGGCACAAATCCGCCAGCGGCTCGCCCGCTGGCACAATGTCGACGTGACGTGTCCGCTGGTGACGGGGATTTTCCTGCGGATTGTGGCGGAGGCCGCCGAAGAAGACCGCCAGAGCGGCGCTGCCGACATCGCTCCCTACTGGCGCGTGGTGCGCGACAACGGCAGGCTGAATCCCAAGTTTCCCGGCGGCGCCGCGTTGCAGGCGCGAAGGCTCATGGACGAGGGCCACAGGGTCGAAAATGGCAGGGTTGTGATTTCTGACTCGGCCGAGACCGCGGCGTGAGGCGAGGGCGAATAACCTGAATCTACTATTCCCGAAGCCACGAGTTTCGCCATACACTTGCGAAACTCCTGATGCGTAAACCCTCGAAACGTACCTTTTCCATAATCGCTGTCCTCGCATTGTTGCTGTGGGGCGGTTTCCTGCTGGTGATCGGCTGGGCAATGCGGCAGCCTCCGGAGAAGTTTGGCCGCGTGATGTCGCACGTGCCCGGACCAGCGTTTATGCTGTTCCCCTTCGAGACCATGTGGACGCAAGCGCGTGCCGGCTCGGTGCAAACTGGCGACGTGGCTCCGGACTTCCGGCTTCCAACGCTGGATCACAAGTCTGACGTGGAACTCGCCGGCCTGCGAGGCAAGCCCGTGGTTCTGGTATTCGGCAGCTATACTTGACCGCCCTTCCGGCGGGAGGTTCCCGCCCTCAACAAGCTGTATGAGCAGTACGGCGCACAGGTGCAGTTCTACGCCGTGTACATCCTGGAGGCGCACCCGACCGATGTCTGGCAGATGCAGAGCAACATCAAGGACAACGTCCTATTCGCCAGCCCGAAGAACGAGGAAGAGCGCGAATATGTCGCGGGCGCGTGCGTGCGCAAGCTGGGCATCAAGTTCCCAGCGGTAATCGACGGCTTCGAGAACACGACCGAGAAAGCCTACACCGGATGGCCGGACCGGCTTTACCTGATCGGTAGCGACGGCAAAGTAGTGTTCAAGAGCAGGCCGGGACCGTTCGGGTTCAAGCCGGAACAACTGGAGACGGCGATCAAAGGGTTGCCGGAGGTTCGGGCGGCGGAGTAAGGTCTAAATCCCAGCCCGTCGGGAAGCGCCATCGATAAGGCTGGGACAACCACAGATGGGTGGAAGTGTGTATATTGGCGGTGGCTCGTGTCCCGCTCGGGAATACCGGCCTCTTCCGCGTCATGACAAAGGTAGAGTCCAAAAATACTCACGCCACGACAGCGATGGACGAAGCGCAGCGAGCTTTCGCGGCGTGCTATCCCGAATACGCCGTAACTGCGTCGATCGACCAACTGCGGGCGACCGATTACAGTCGACTGGATGAGCAAGGGCAGGTTTACCTCGACTATACCGGCGGGTCGCTCTATGCGGATTCTCAAGTGTTGCAGCACATGGAGTTACTGCGCACGGGGATTTTCGGCAACCCGCACTCGACGAATCCGACTTCGACGGCGATGACCGAGCGCATCGAGCAGACGCGGCGCGAGGTGCTGGCATATTTCGGGACTGATGCAGCGGACTACGTTCTCATTTTCACCCTGAACGCATCGGGCGCCATCAAGCTGGTGGGAGAGTCGTTCCCGTTTGCGCCGGGCGGTCGACTTCTTTTGACATTCGACAATCACAATTCCATGAACGGGGTGAGGGAATTCGCCAGGACGAAAGGGGCAACCTTCGCCTACGCGCCACTGGTGGCTCCGTCACTGCGGCTCGACCGCGAGCGTCTCGAGGGACTGCTGGACGAGGCCGATCCGACGTCAGAGAACCTATTCGGCTTTCCGGCGCAGTCGAATTTCTCCGGGGTGAAGCATCCGCTGGAATTCGTTGCCAAGGCGCAGGTGAAAGGCTGGCGCGTGCTGTTGGACGTGGCTGCGTTTGTGCCTACCAATCGCCTGGACTTGCACACCGTGCAGCCGGACTTCGTGGCGGTGTCGTTCTACAAGATGTTTGGATATCCCACGGGCGTGGGAGGTTTGCTGATTCGCCGGTCCACCTACGATGAACTGAAGCGGCCGTGGTTTGCTGGCGGCACGGTGAACTTCGCCTCGGTGCAGGGGAGATCGCACGTTTTGTCGCCCGGCGAGGCCGGGTTTGAGGATGGCACGCTGAATTATCTGGCGATCCCGGCGGTGGCGATCGGTCTGCGGCACCTGCAGTCGATCGGGATGGAGCGGGTCACAGAACGGGTCCGCTGCCTGACCGGGTGGGTCCTCGAGCAACTGCTGGAGTTGCGGCACAGCAACGGGCATCCGATGGTGCGGATCTATGGGCCAACGACGACTGAAGGGCGCGGCGGCACCGTGACCTTCAATTTGTACGACCCGCAAGGACATTGCTGGACTACCGCCGAGTAGAGGAATTGGCGGGCGAGCAGGGCATCTCGCTGCGCAGCGGATGCTTCTGCAATCCCGGCACGGGCGAGATCGCCGAAGGACTGACCGAGGACGATATGCGGGCCGCCGCCACGCTGGGGCATGAGGCGAACCTGATGAGCTTCATGCGGTTAATGCAGGACCGGGGACACAAGAGCGCAGGAGCTATACGGGCATCGCTCGGCCTGGTCAGCAACTTTGCCGATGCGTGGCGGTTTGTGCAATTCGTGGCCAGCTTCCGCGACCAGTCACGGCTGGCCATCGGAGACGTGACATTCGATATCGAGTCGTGCCGCATCATTCGCGACGGCAGCTAGGTCAAAGGTCTTCCTGCGACGCCAAATCGAACTTCTTATGCTCTTCTTGCGTAGGTAATCAGAGGAGGAGTGTGCGTGAGGAATCGCTTCTGCGTGCTGATCGTGCTGGTCGCGGGATGGGTGAGCGCAGCCGCGTCCGCACAAGCGGCGAAGCCGGTCGAAGCGACTGCGGCGTCGGCATCATCGGCTGAGACCCTGACGGCGCAGGAGATCATGGCGCGGGTAGCGGCCAACCAGGACCGCAGCGAAGAAGCGCGCAAGCAGTACGTGTACCGGCAACACATCCATGTGATTACCCGCAAGACCAACGGCAAGCTAATGCGCGAGGAGACCACCGACTACCACATGGTCCCGGAGGCGGACAAAACCCAGCGCAAGCTGGAGAAGATCACCGGGAAGTACTGGATAAAGGGGAAGTACGAGGAGTTTTCAGGCGAGCCGGTGCCCGATTCCGACAGTCTCGATGCGGGATTGGTGAAGGACTTTCGCGACGACCTGATGGAGCCTAAGACAAAAGACGGGTTTGGTCAGAACCAGTTCCCATTTTCCAGCAAGAAGCTGCCGGACTACAGCTTCAAACTTGTGGGACGGGAGACGTTTCAGGGGCACGACGCGTACCGCATCGCCTTTGCCCCGGCGGACAAGAAAGAATACGACTGGACGGGCGAGGCTTACATCGACGCCGACGATTTTGAACCGATTTACGTTTACACCAAGCTCTCGCGAAAGCTGCCGTTCGCGGTGCGGACGCTGTTGGGCACCGATGTGCCGGGGATCGGGTACAGCCTGCGGTACGAGAAGCAGCCGGGCGGGGTGTGGTTTCCGAAGAGCTATGGGACTGAGTTCGGACTGCACGTGCTGTTCTTCTTGAACCGCGAAATCATGGTGTCGCTCGACAACAGAGACTTTCAGCAGACACACGTGGAGACTAAGATCACGGCGGAGGCGGCGCAGTAGAGCATCACTTGTGGTATTGCCTCGGGTTCTGAATCCAGATGGGCTCGGGCTCGTCAGGAACCAGACTTCGGGTAAACCAATTCTCAAAAACGAAACTGTCGCCGAGTTTTGGCTCTCGCGATGAGTACGCCATCACAATATAAAAGCGGCCGTTCTCCCGGAGTACGGACCGGAGAATTGCGCCTGCTCGAGCGTCGTGGAAAGATTCGACTCCCAGCGCTTCCTTCTGCAATTCTGGTTGAGCAACTTCGTCCATACCCGGCCGCCGCAGTCCTGCTGATGCGCTATGTCCCACTGGCACGACCGAAATTTCGAATTAAACTCCCATACGTTCGAGGGAACATCGAAATGGTTCGTGGGCTGGTTGAGGACGTTCCCCGGAGCTTTACGCAGGTCGACCTGGAATATGTTGGCGACCCCATCGTCATCGTCCCACGCATAACCTGGTAAGCGACCGACCACGTAATCCAGCAGTTGCCTGGCAGTATGCGTGCCTACTGGGACCTGGACATCTGGGACTGGAGCCACGACTTCCGCGAGGACTGGCACCTTGTAGGAAGTCGCGATAAAGCTCACGAAATCGGTCAATCGAAACGATGCGGATGTGTGATTCAGAGGAGTGTCGAGACGCTGCCCCAACGGTAGGGCAAGTCGAGCCTGTGGGGAAGGCTGCCCCTCGGTAGCTCGCTTCGAGCAACCGATAGAGAACAGCGCGAGACACACCAGCAAGAGCACTCGAGTCCGCATATTGTATTTGACACCGAACGCCAGCGTCTAAAACTGACAATCTATCACCGCCGTCGCGTGACCGCTGGGTACAATGCTGAAGATGGACTACCTCGGCCGGCAGAAGAAATTCCAACAGACACTGAATGAACAGAAGCTGGATGGGTTCGTGGTGACCCATGCGGCGAATGTGCGCTACCTGTGCGGTTATCACGGGCAGCAATGGGCTGCTGCTGTTCGTGGATGGGCGGCGGATCTTCTTTACTGACGGGCGATATACCGAGCAGGCGCATGATGAGGTGAAAGGCGCGCGGATGGTGATTCCCGGCGGGGCGTTTCTGGCGGCGGCAGCGAAGCTGCTGGAAAAGGCAGGCTCGGCGGCGATCGGGTTTGAGGCAGACCTGACGACCGTGACGGCCGCGGAGCAGATGAAGCGAGCTGCTCACAAGGGCATCCGATGGAAGGCGACATCGGGGCTGATCATGCGGCAGCGCATGATCAAAGACGCTGACGAGCTGAAGCTGATCCGGCAGGCGGTGAAGCTGGGCGCGAGAGGTATATGAGGAGGCGGTCGAATCGATTCGTCCGGGCGTGAGTGAAGTGGAGGTTGCAGGCAGGCTGGAGTTTGCCGCACGCCGGGCCGGAGCGGATGGCATGTCGTTTGAGACGATTGTCGCTGCGGGGAAGCGCGGGGCCCTGCCGCACGGCAAGGCCTCGGGGCAAGCGATTCCCGAGCGCGGCTTCGTGGTGGTGGATTCGGGTGTTATACTGCGAGGCTATTGCTCGGACATGACGCGGACCGTACATGTCGGCCGTATTGGCCGAGTGGAACGGCAGTGGTACGAATCGGTGCTGGAAGCCCAGTTGGTGGGAATCGCCGCCGTCCGACCGGGGGTTACAGCGGGAGAAGTGGACGAAGCAACCCGCTCGGTGCTCCGAAAGGCTAAACTAGAGAAGTATTTTACGCACTCCACAGGGCACGGGGTTGGACTGGAGATTCACGAGCCACCGCGGTTGGGCGCCGAGCAGACGGAGCGACTGGAACTCGGCATGGTGATCACCATCGAGCCCGGGATTTATGTGCCGGGCAAGGCCGGTATTCGCATCGAGGACATGGTTGTGGTCACGGAGAAGGGATGCGAAGTGCTGACTCCGGTGACAAAGGAATTAGTGGAAGTCTGAGCAGGGCTTAGTGTCCTGTTCATGGCGTGGGGCTTGCGGACTAATGTCCGCGCGGAATTCAAGTAAAGGACGCGGTCGGCACGCCTGAAGGCATGCTCGTTCAAAGCGTAGATTGCGATGAATCAAAAAGAAATCAAAGAACTCATCGACTTGCTGGTGGAGAAAGACATCGCCGAGTTTGAGATGGAACGTGGCGACGTAAAGCTGCACATCCGGCGAGCAGACCATTCACCGCAGATCGTGCAGACGGTAGCGCCGGCGATGCAGATGGCACCCCTGGTTCCGGTAGCCAGTCCCGCGGCGACGCCGGTGGCGGCTGAGGCCGTGAAGGCGGCGGCTGCGCCGGTTGCGGCGGTCGACGATGACGCCAACCTGCATATCGTAAAGTCGCCGATCGTGGGAACGTTTTACGAGGCAGCGTCGCCTGGAGCTCCACCGTTTGTGGGTGTGGGCGACTCGGTGAAAGAAGGACAAGTATTGTGCATCATCGAGGCCATGAAGCTGATGAACGAGATTGAAGCCGATGCCACGGGCGAGATTGTGAAGCGGTTCGTGAGCAACGGAAGCCCGGTAGAGTACGGGATGCCATTGTTCGGGATCAAGAAAAAGTAGGAAGCTGCCGTTCCCCCAATTGCCGACAGAGGGCAATTGTGGGCCACCCAAAGAATTCATGTTTAAGAAAATCCTGATAGCGAACCGCGGTGAAATTGCCCTGCGCGTGATTTGCGCTTGCAAGGAACTGGGCATTAAGGCCGTTGCCATCTACAGCGAAGCCGACCGCAACTCGCTGCATGTGCGGTTTGCCGACGAGGCCATCTGCATCGGACCGCCGCGGCTGGCTGACAGCTACCTCAACATACCGGCAGTGATCAGCGCGGCAGAGATTGCGAATGTGGATGCGATCCATCCCGGCTATGGGCTACTGAGCGAGAACGCGAACTTCGCGGAGGTGTGCGGGGCGTGCGGCATAAAGTTCATCGGGCCTCCGCCGGAAGTGACCCGCATGATGGGCGAAAAGGAAAAGGCGCGTGCCGCCATGAAGCGAGTGGGCGTGCCGATTTTGCCGGGGTCAGACGGCATCGTGCAGTCGGCCGACGAGGCGCTGGAGTGGGCCAGGAGCATAGGTTTCCCGGTGATTGTTAAGGCGTCGGCGGGCGGGGGCGGGCGCGGCATGCGCATCATCCGCAGCGCCGATGAGTTGCCCAACCAATATCACGCGGCGCAGTCGGAGGCGGCAGGGGCGTTCGGGAACGGCGACCTTTACTTGGAGAAGTACATCGAGCGGCCGCGGCACATCGAGTTTCAGATCCTGGCCGACGAGCACGGCAACGTCATCAGCCTGGGCGAGCGCGAGTGCAGCATTCAGCGGCGTCACCAGAAGCTGGTGGAAGAAGCGCCTTCAGTGATGGTGACGCAGGAGTTGCGCGACCGGATCGGCGGCATCCTGGTGAAGTCGCTTTCGGAGATCGGGTACTGGAATGCCGGGACCATCGAGTTCCTGATGGATGAAGACCGCAGCCTGCACTTCATCGAGATGAATACGCGCATCCAGGTGGAGCATCCAGTCACGGAGATGACCACTGACGTGGACCTGGTGAAGTCGCAGATCCTGATCGCCGCGGGCCAGAAGCTGAGCGACGTGATTGGCAGCCATCCGGTGTACTTCAAGGGACACGCGATCGAGTGCCGCATCAATGCGGAGCATCCCGAGCGGTTTACTCCGTCAGCGGGGAAGATCACGGCCCTGAACCTGCCAGGAGGTACGGGCATTCGCGTGGACACAGCGGCCTATGCCGAGGGCGTGATTCCGCCGTACTATGATTCTTTGATTGCCAAGCTGTGTGCGCGTGGGCGCGACCGCGAAGAAGCTATCTCGCGCATGCAGCGGGCGCTGGACATGTTCGTGGTGGAGGGCATCCACACCAGCATCCCGCTGCATAAGCGGATCATGGCCGATGAAGACTTTCGCGCGGGCAACTTTGACACGAAATTCATGGAGCGCTTCCTGGCGCAGAACAACAATAAGGCTGCGACGAAGTAGGCCGATATGAGCAAGACGCTGCACTTGCCGAAGCTGTACGCCATCATGGACGTGACGTGTTTTGCGCCGCAGTTGCGCACTGTGAATTCCATCGTGGAGTTCGCCCGCGACCTGGCGGAGGGTGGCGTCACGTTGCTGCAATACCGCAATAAAGAAGGCGACACGCGACAGATGCTGGCGCACACACGGGAGATCAAGCGGGTACTGCAGGGCAAGGTGCAACTCATCATGAACGATCGCGCCGACATCTGTGTAGCGGTGGGCTACGACGGAGTTCACCTCGGGCAGGAAGATCTGCCAGCGGAGGGCGCGCGGCTGGTGGTGGGCGAGCGCATTGTCGGCGTGTCGACGCACAATCCGCAGCAGGTCAAAGATGCGGATGCAGGCCCGGCGGATTATGTTGCAATCGGGCCGGTGTTTCCCACGACGGGGAAGAAGAACCCTGACGCCCTGGTTGGCCTCGAGGGAGTGCGCAAAGCGCGGGCAGCGACCCAAAAGCCGCTGGTGGCGATAGGGGGCATTACTCGCCACAATGCGAAGTCAGTCATCGACGCGGGCGCCGATTCGGTGGCGGTCATCTCTGACCTGCTGAGCTCTCCGCGACGAATGGCAGAAGAATTCCTGCGGCTTTTGGTGTAGATTCTTCCGAAGACACCTTCCTGACCCAAGAGGCCGATTGAGCACAGAGACGAAGACTGTTTCCCTCACCAGCGGCGACAACGAATTCGTAAAAGGACTGGGCCTGACTAGTGCAACCACGCTGGTGATGGGCTCGATGATTGGCTCGGGCATCTTTATTGTCTCGGCCGAGATCGCGCGCGAGGTCAATTCGCCGGCATTGCTGATTGCTGCATGGCTGGTGACCGGCTTTATGACCATCACCGGTGCGCTGGCCTATGGCGAGCTCGCGGCGATGATGCCGCAGGCGGGCGGACAATATGTTTACCTGCGTGAATCGCTGGGACCGCTGTGGGGGTTTCTCTATGGCTGGACGCTGTACCTAGTGATCCAGACGGGCACGATTGCAGCGGTCGGCGTGGCGTGCGGCAAGTTCCTCGGCGTCTTCTATCCTTCCATTTCTTCGAGTAACTGGATTCTGCACCTCTGGAAGGTGCCGCCGATTCCCATCGGGCCGATGGTGCTGGGTAACATGGATGTCGGCCTGAACACGCAGAACCTGGTGGCCGTGCTGGTAGTGATTTTCCTGTCGGTGCTGAACGTCTTCGGCGTGAGGCTGGGCGCGGCGGTGCAGAACGTCTTCACGTTCGCCAAGACCGCGGCGTTGCTTGGGCTGGTCGGGCTAGGCCTGTTCATCGGGCGGAACGCGCAGGCGATTGCGGCGAACTTCGGTTCGAATTTCTGGCACAACGCGGGGCTTGGGGCGCTGCATCCGGTGCAGGTTGGTGTAGGTGGGCCGATCGCGCTGGTGGGGACGATCACGATTCTGGCGGTAGCCCAAGTTGGCTCGCTGTTTTCGGCCGACGCCTGGAACAACGTTACGTTTACTGCAGGCGAGGTGAAGAACCCGCAGCGCAATTTGCCGCTATCGCTGGCCATCGGCACGGGCGCCGTGATCTTCCTGTACGTGATGGCCAACGTGGTGTACCTGACGGCGCTGCCACTGGTGGGCGAAGCCAATGGCGCAACGCTGGTGGCGCGAGGTATCCAACATGCGTCGGAAGATCGCGTCGCCACGGCGGTGATGGAACAGATCTTCAGCTCCAGTGGGGCGAAGATCATGGCCGTGCTAATCCTGATCTCGAGCTTCGGCTGCAACAACGGCCTGATCCTGGCCGGCGCGCGGGTGTACTACGCCATGGCTAAAGACGGGCTATTCTTCAAGAGCGCGGCCAAGCTGCATCCCAGGTACCACACCCCGGTGCACTCGCTGATGATGCAATGCGTATGGACGTGCGTGCTGTGCATTTCAGGCAGCTACGGGCAACTGCTGGACTACATCATCTTTGCGGTGCTGGTGTTCTACGTCCTCACGATCGGGGGATTATTTGTGCTACGAGTGAGGCGGCCGGACGTGCCGCGACCGTATCGCGCGGTGGGATATCCGGCGCTGCCGGCCATCTACATTCTCATGGCGGTCTTCATTGATATAGTGTTGTTACGCTACAAGCCGCAATACACGTGGCCGGGGTTGTTTATCGTGCTCTTGGGCATTCCCGTGTATTTTCTGTGGTCGAAGCGCAACCGGGCGGAACCAGCGTAAGCCTGATCTCGAAGGAGAGATAAAGCCGAATGGCGAATCTTCTAAAGTGCAAGCCTCTCGACATGCTCATGAAAGAGGCATCCCACGAGGACGAAAACAGTCTGAAGCGGGCCCTGGGGCCGCTCAACCTGATCACGCTGGGAATCGGCGCGATCATCGGCGCCGGCATCTTCGTACTTACCGGGGCGGCGGCGGCGCAGTATGCGGGCCCGGCCATTGTGCTCTCATTCATTCTCGCCGGGTTGGGCTGCGTGTTCGCCGGACTGTGTTACTCGGAGTTTGCGTCGCTGATTCCGATCGCGGGTTCGGCTTACACCTACGGTTACGCAACGCTGGGCGAAATCTTCGCCTGGATCATCGGCTGGGACCTGATTCTGGAATACGCTTTTGGCGCGGCCACGGTGGCTTCGGGCTGGGCGGGTTATTTCGTCAGCTTTCTGCAGGATTTCGGCATTACGATTCCGCCACAGTTTACGGCGACGCCCTATACCCACGTCGGTCACGAATGGGTGCCGAACATGCTGGTGCAGTACCATGGCCGCTGGGAACTGCTGACCACCATGGCTCCGCTGTTCAAGCAAAACGGCATCGACGCCTCGACCCTGCCGCAGGTGCAGGGTGTCTTCAACATCGTGGCATTTCTAGCGATTTGCGTGATCACGCTGATCCTGGTGATCGGCATCCAGGAGTCGGCGAATTTCAACTCCGCCATCGTGATTGTGAAGGTGACGATCGTTCTCATCTTTATTGCGATTGCGAGCGCGTTCGTGCTCAAGCATCCGTCGGTGGCGGCGGCGAATTGGCATCCTTTTATTCCTCCCAATGAGGGTGAGTTCGGCAAGTATGGCTGGTCGGGAATTGCGCGCGCGGCCGGGGTGATCTTCTTCGCCTATATTGGATTCGACGCAGTGTCCACCGCTGCGCAGGAAGCCAAGAACCCGCAACGGGACATGCCGATCGGTATCCTGGGTTCGCTGGTGATCTGCACCATCCTGTACATCTTGGTGTCGGGTTTGCTGACGGGAATGGTGCCTTATTCCGCGCTCAATGTGGCGGACCCGGTTGCGGTAGGCATCGACGCCGCCGGCATTCGATGGGGATCGTTCCTGGTGAAACTGGGCGCGATTGCCGGGTTGGGCAGCGTGATGCTGGTGATGTTGCTGGGGCAGTCAAGGGTGTTTTACTCCATGTCGCGCGATGGCCTGCTGCCGGAGTGGGCGGGGAAAGTGCATCACCGCTTTCGCACTCCCTACATCTCGTCGATCACGGTGGGGTTGTTTGTGGCGATTTTCGCTTCGGTGATTCCCATCGGAATTCTGGGTGAACTGGTAAGTATCGGGACGCTGCTGGCGTTCGTGATTGTATGCGCCGGTGTCTGGATTCTGCGCATCCGGCGACCGGACCTGCATCGGCCGTTTAAGACTCCGTGGGTTCCTTTCGTGCCGATTATGGGAATCGTCATATCGTTTGCATTAATGGCCAGCCTGCCGTTCGATACCTGGGTCCGGTTGTTCGTGTGGCTGGCGATTGGGATGGCGATTTACTTCGGCTACAGCCAGCACCATAGCCACGTGCAGCGCATGGGCAGCAACGAGACGAAGAAATAAACGGAGATCGGGTCTCCGGAATTCAATGAACAACGAACGTCCTCCTGCGAGGGAGGACGTTTTTCTTTGCGGAGAGGGTGTGACCGATGCCATTGCGCAAGGGCGCATGCATCGCGCAGAATGGCTGGCGTGAAGGTTCCGTTCAATCTGAAGGTGATATTCCTGGCGCTGATCGCGCTTGTGATTGTTGGCGTGCTGGGGTTTCATTTCATCGAACGCTGGACCTACTTCGACGCGTTCTACATGGTGCTGACCACCATCACCAGTATCGGGTATGGAGAGATACATCCGCTGTCGCACGTGGGGCGGCTGTTCAACAGCTTCATCATCATTACCGGTGTTGCGCTGGTGCTCTTGTTTCTCGGAGGGGCCTCGCGCACTTTGCTAGAATTCGAGCTTCAATCGGTGTTGGGCAGGAGACGCATGGACCGCGAAATCAGCCGGCTGTCGGGACACTACATCATCTGCGGGGCCGGGCGCGTGGGACGAAGCGCGGCGCGCGAGCTAGCGCGCAAACCGCTGCCGTTCGTGGTGGTGGATGCCAGCGAGGAGAAGCTGCAAAAATACGCCTCCGAGGGCTGGTTGACGCTGCTGGGCGATGCGACAACCGCGAAAGTGCTGCAGGAAGCTCACATCGAACAAGCACGCGGCCTGGTGGCTGCCACGACTACCGACGCCATCAACATCTACATCATCCTCACGGCCCGCAGCCTGAATCCCAGGCTGAAGATCATTGCGCGCGCTTCAGAGGAAGACGCTGAAAAGCATTTACTGACAGCGGGCGCCGATTCTGTCGTCTCGCCATACAATTTCGCCGGTTATCGTATCGCGCAAACCTTTATGCGGCCGAACGTGGTGGATTTCTTCGACACCGCCATGAACAAGCAACGCCCTCTGGAAATCGAGGAGATTAATGTGGGCAACGGAGCTCGCGTCGCCGGACAGACCTTGGAAGGGTCGCGTATCCGGCAGGAGATGGGGGTGATCGTGCTCGCCATCAAGAGCGAGAAGACGGAGATGCGCTTCAATCCTCCTCCTGACGAGGTCATTCATCCGGGCGACCACCTGATCGTCATGGGCGAGTCCGATGGGTTGCGGCGGCTGGAAGAATCAGCCGCGGGACGCGCATGAAGATCACCACCGCGGCGGAGATGCGCGCGATTGATCGCGCCAGCACCCTGAAGTTCGGGGTGCCTTCGCTGACCCTGATGGAAAACGCCGGCGGCGCGGTGGCGCACTTCATTTTGCAAAACTACCGGGAAGCAGAGCGCATCGCAGTGGTGTGCGGCAAGGGCAACAATGGCGGCGATGGCTTTGTCGTTGCTCGCGAACTGCATCGCGCCGGGCGCGTGGTGGAGGTGGTGCTGCTGGCTGGTCCCAGCGAACTCAAAGGCGATGCGGCGGCAATGTATGAGCGGCTGCCGGTGCGCCCTCTGGTGGTGCAGACGCTGGCCGAATTGCAGGCGGAATCCTCGCGAAGTCTGGCGCATTGCGGGCTGATCGTAGATGCGCTGCTGGGAACGGGATTCAAGCCTCCGGTGAAAGGGTTGTATGCCGAGGCGATTGCGGTGATGAACGGCAGCGCAGTGCCGTTGGTCGCGGTGGACATTCCGTCCGGCGCGGATTCGGATGCGATGACGGCGCAGTCGGGCACCGGAATTGCGCGGGCCGATGCGATCGTGACGTTCACGGCGCCGCGTCCGGCGCATGTGTATCGGCGAGTTGACGCGCGGGCCGGTGGTCGTCGCGCCGATAGGGTCGCCGGAGGCGGCGATCGAGTCGACGCTGAAGCTGGAAGTCAGCACCGCCGCGGGATTTTGCCGCTTTTTTGGCGCCGCGTCCGCGCGAGAGCAACAAGGGATATACGGACACGTGCTCATCGTGGGCGGGTCACTGGGGAAGTCGGGCGCAGCGGCGATGGCGGGCATGGCGGCGTTGCGTGCGGGGGCGGGTCTGGTCACGGTCGCGACGGCGAACAGCGCTCTGCCGAACGTTGCGGGATTCGCCGCAGAGTTGATGACCGAGCCGTTGCCCGAGACCGACACGGGCGGCATCGGCATGGCGTCGGTGAAGAGCGGCAAGCTGCAGCAACTGGCTTCGAAGATGACCGTGGTGGCGATTGGGCCCGGGATCGGCGGGCATCCCGAGACGGTGGAGTTCGTGCACGAAGCGGTGCGGACCTGAAGTGCCCCCTGGTGATCGATGCCGACGGGCTGAATGCGTTCGATGGAAAGACGGAGCTTCTTGATGGCAGCAAGCGGGCGCTGGTGCTGACGCCGCATCCGGGAGAAATGTCGCGGTTGGTAGGTACGACAGTTAGGCAGTCCAGGCTGACCGGCTCAACGTGGCGCGGACTTTTGCGCGCGAGCACAACCTGGTGCTGGTGCTGAAGGGGAACCTCACGGTGATCGCGCTGCCCGATGGCACGGCGTGGGTGAATCCCACGGGCAATCCGGGAATGGCGACCGGCGGCACGGGCGATATTCTGACTGGGATGACGGCGGGAATTCTGGCTCAGATGCCGAATGACGCGGCGCGCGCCGCGGTCACAGCGGCATATCTGCACGGGCTCGCGGGCAACGTGGCTGCGGAGACGATGGGCGAGCACTCGCTGGTCGCGACCGATCTCCTCACCGGCTTGCCCGAGGCGTTTCGGCGGGCGACGCGCTGGGCTGCGGAGAGCGTGGCGCGCATCAGCGGATGAATACCACCGAATACATCACCCACTCGGCGGAAGAGACGATCGCGCTGGGGCGCGAGTGGGCTTCGAAGCTGCGCAAGCATCGCATGGTCATCCTGCACGGCGACCTGGGGGCAGGGAAGACCACGCTGGTGAAGGGCATCGCCGAAGGACTCGAAGCTGCGTCGCAGGACGACGTCACCAGCCCCACGTTCACGCTCGTCCACGAATATCGCGGGCCTGAGGTAACGCTCTATCACGTCGATCTCTACCGCATCGAGACGGAGCGGGAGCTAGCGACGCTGGGTCTCGACGAACTGTTCGCTTCTGAAGGGAATCTGGTTGTCATCGAGTGGGGCGAGAAGTTTCCGCGGCTGGTGGCCGAGTGCGGTGCGGAGATAAGGATTGAGCGGTCGGGGGAGCAAGAGCGGAAACTAACGGTTGTCATGTCTGATTGAAAAGTACGGAAATCCCGTAGTACTATGAAGCTGAGATTCGAGTGGGACAGGGCGAAGGCCGAAGCAAACTGGAAGAAGCACGGCGTCAGCTTCGAGTTGGCGCAGGAGGTCTTCCGGGACCCATTCGCTGTTCTTCGTTTAGACGAGCGCGCGGATTACGGTGAAGAGCGATTCGTGATGATCGGGGCGACGGAGAACAAGGTGCTGCTGGCGGTCGCATACACAGAGCGAGAAGAAAAGATCCGCCTGATTTCTGCCAGGAGAGCTACCCAATATGAGCAAGACGATTACTTACTCGAGAACCGGTAAGGCGCTCCGGCCGATGAGCACGGCGGAGGGTGAGAAAGCCGCACGATCGGACCCGGACGCCCAGCCTCTTACCCCAGCGGACCTCAAAGGGATGAAGCGCGTCCCTCAGGTGAAGGTTATTCGCCGGGCGCTGGAACTCACGCAAGAGGAATTCGCGGCTCGCTATCACATTCCAATCGGGACATTGCGCGACTGGGAACAGGGGCGGGCGGAGCCGGACCAGCCGACGCGGGCGTATTTGACACTCATTGCGGGTGATCCTGAGCGGGTCGACCGGATGTTGAATCGAAGGGCAATCTAGGGCTGGCAACCACGATGCGGGTTTACCGATTAGGATTACTCGTGCTTCTGGAGGCCGTAGCTGCGGAGGCGACGCAACTTGGCCAGTCGACTGCGGTTTCGGGCGGCACGGAACCGCCCCAGTTTTGGGAAGCCGATGCTAAAACTGTGACCTTACCCGCACCGAATGGCAAGGTGGCACTCAAGGTAACCGGCAAGCGGACTGGCAAGTCCTATCCTGAAGACGAGTGGGTGCCGGAGTACTATCTTGAAAAGAACGGCAAGCGATTGAACCCGGAGATAGTTCCCTTCAGCATGCCCCGCGCATCATGGTCGCCCGACTCAAGCTTGCTGGCTATGACGTCGAGTGACGGAGGTTTGGTCGGTAACTGGAGAGTCTATGTGTATAGCGTTGACAACATATCGGTCATCACGCACGACGTGATGAAACAGGTGCAAGCGGACCTCGCACGTGCTTTTCCAGCGGGAGTCAATCCAAAGGGTCAGCAGTTCTTTTCGGAAGCAGAACGAAACAGGTTCACGCAAGATCCGAGCTGGGTCAATGTAAATGTCGTCAAGTGGTTGTCGAATCCTGTTCGACTTGTCGTGGTCGCATCGGTTCCTCCAAGCAGTGGATACGGTGCCAACTCGGGAAGGCAGCGCGCGCAAAGTTCTTAAAACGTATTCCGACGAAGAACTCAAGAAACTCCAGCTTGGTCGTTAGGGCGATTAATCGACCAGACAGTTACCAAGCCCACTCATCGGCGTCAAACTCATTGGGAGACAAAGAATCGAGCAGCAGTCTGTCAACCTGAGCATCCCCCGCGGAAGTGAACGCCACTTCCCAGCCCATTCGAATTAGACGTCTCGATAAGGGCGCTTGGTTTCTGCCGGCAAATTTCCTTTTGGCCCCGGAGGAGAACTTTGCAGTGTTTCGTTTCATGCAATCCACTAACCACGTCCTCAAAACCCCATAATGTTGTAGCCGCAATCCACGTAAATCGTCTCGCCGGTGATGCCGGTGCCGCCGCCGCTGGCGAGGAAGACAGCTGTCGCGGCCACTTCGTTCACGTCCACATTGCGAGGAATCGGGGAGCGCTCGGCCTGGGCCTTCATCATGTCGCCGAGGTTGCCGATGCCGCGCGCGGCCAGGGTCTTGATTGGCCCGGCCGAGATGGCGTTCACGCGAATATTCTGCTTGCCGAGATCGAACGCGAGATAGCGGACACAACACTCCAGCGCGGCTTTGGCCACGCCCATCACGTTGTAGTTGGGGACGACACGCATAGCGCCGTAATACGTGAGGGTGATGATGCTGCCGCCTTCGGTCATGAGGGGAGCGGCGCCGCGCGCCAGGGCCACCAGCGAGTAAGCGCTGGTATCGAGAGCGACGCGGAAGGCCTCGCGCTGCGTCTGCGTGAATTCGTTCTTCAGGGCTTCGGCGGGAGCGTAGGCGATGCTATGGACGAGGGCGTCGATCTTGCCGTACTTGGTCTTTGAGATGTTCGAAGAGTGCGGCGATTTCGTCGTCGCTGGAGACGTCGCACTGGAAGTCCTCGGCGTTGGGCAGGCTGGCGATGAGTTCGTCGGCTTCCTGCTTGAGGCGCTCGTTCTGGTAGGTGATGACGAGGCGCGCACCTGCCTGCTGCATCTGCTGTGCGATGGCCCAGGCAATGCTGCGCTTGTTGGCCACGCCAAATACAACTACCGTACGTCCGTCCATGCTACCTGCCATGCGTATGAGGTCCTCCGAAGAATGTTCCAGGATAAGGTCAATTTTTCAGGATATCAGCCGGACGGCGGGGATGTCTTGTGAGGTTCTGTTCAACCATGCCGCGCCTTGGGACGGGGCCGACGCTCACAGATTGTTCTTTCATTCCCGGAATTGCGGGTCTATACTCCCCCTCACCAAGCGGGGCCCCACTTCGGCGGAGGCACTATGGCGACAATCCGAGACTTGCTGATCAATCGCACCATTCACTACATCCAGCCGCGGCAAACGGTGCTGGAGGCCGCCAAATACATGGTGGACGCCAACATCGGCGCGGCGCCGGTGCTGGACGACACGACTCTGGTCGGCATCTTCTCCGAGCGCGACATCATGAGCAAGGTGGTGACCCATGGACTCGATCCTCAGACCACGCGCATTGCCGAAGTAATGAGCACCGACCTGCGGACGCTGGCGCCGGAATCGAGTTGCGAAGAAGCCATGGTGATGATGCAGACACACGGCATCCGGCACCTGGCGGTCTGCGAGGGCAGCACGCTGGTCGGCTTCCTTTCTCTGCGCGACCTGCTGCGGCACACGCTGGAGGAGAAATCCGGCGAAGCCGACATGATGCGGGCCTACATCCAGACTTCCGCGGGTTGAGCGGGCTGGCGTCACTGCCAGCTAGCAGCCGGGGTGCTAAACTCGGTGGCGTCGTATGCAACCCTCCGCCGTGGTGGACCAACTTCGGAAGATCGCGGGGCGCGACGCCGTACTCGACCGTCCCGAAGACCTGATGCTGTACGAGTACGACGCCGGGGTGCGCAAATGCACTCCGACCGCAGTCGTATTTCCCCAAAGTACAGAACATGTTTCCCAGATCATGAGGCTGGCGAGCTCCGCTGGTTTTCCCGTGGTGGCCCGCGGAGCCGGCACCGGACTGAGCGGCGGGGCGATCGCGCCCGAGGGTGGCGTGGTGCTGGCGTTCGCCCGCATGCACCGCATCCTCGAAGTCGACGCAGAAAACATGCGCGCCGTGGTGCAGCCGGGCGTGGTCAACCAGCAGTTGTCCGACAATGTGGCACACCTCGGACTGTACTTCGCGCCCGATCCCTCCAGCCAGAAAGCCTGCACGATTGGCGGCAACGTGGCAGAGAACTCTGGCGGCCCGCACACGCTGATGTACGGCGTCACGGTGAACCACGTGACCGGGCTTGACGGTGGTGATGCCGAGCGGCGAGGTGGTGCACTTCGGCGGGCAAGGCAGCCGAGAGCAGCGGCTACGACCTGACGGGCTTCTTTGTCGGCTCGGAAGGGACGGTCGGAGTTGTCACCGAAATTACGGTGCGCCTGCTGCGTCGCCCGGAGCGAATCGCCACGCTGCTGGGCATCTTCGAGACCATCGACGATGGAGCAAAAACAGTGGCGGCGATCACCGCCGCGGGCATTACGCCGGCGGCGCTGGAGATGCTCGATGGCTGGACGCTGCGCGCCGTTGAAGCGGCCTGCCATGCGGGCTATCCGCTGGACGCGGGCGCGGTGCTGCTGATCGAACTCGAAGGACTGGCTGAGCAGGTGGAAGAGCAGGCGGATGCGGTGCGCGAGGTCTGCATTCAGCAGCGAGCCCGTGAGGTGCGGCGGGCCAAAGACGAGAACGAACGCGCGCTACTGTGGAAAGGCCGCAAGAACGCCTTTGCGGCGCTCGGCCGGCTGGCCCCGTCCTATTATTCGCAGGATGGCGTGGTGCCGCGCACGAAGATTCCGGCGGTGCTCCAATTTATCGGCAGCGTGTCCAAGAAATACGGGCTGCGCATCGGCAACATCTTTCACGCGGGCGATGGAAATCTCCATCCGCTGATCCTGTTCGACCCGCGCGACCCGCACCAGTTGGAACTGGTGCAGGCGGCCAGCACAGAAATTCTGGAGTGGTGTGTGTCGGCGGGCGGAACCATCACTGGCGAACACGGCGTGGGACTGGAGAAGCGCAACCTGATGCCGCTGCTCTTCACCGACGATGACCTCGACGTGATGCTGAGCCTGCACAACGCGTTCAACGCCGCCGGCGTGCTGAATCCGGGCAAGCTGTTTCCCACCACGCGCATGTGCCGCGAGACACTGGGGCCGTCCACCAATCCTGTTCTGCAGGCGGAGGGCATGTGACCGCGACGGCAGTTTCGCTCGACGTGATGCGCGAGCTGCGCGCGATTTGCGGTGACGAAAACACCCGCGAGCGGCCGATCGGCGGAGTATATGTTAGCCCTTCGTCAGCCGAAGAAGTGGCTGCGGTGCTGCACTGCGCCAACCAGCACCACCTCAGCGTGGCGCCGGTCGGCGGATCGACCGAGCGCAGCGCGGCAGAAGTACGCACTGACATCGTGCTACACACGAATCGACTCACCGAGGTCGAGCACTATGACCATGCGGACCTCACCGTTGGCGTTGGCGCGGGAACGACGATCGCGCAATTGAACGCGATGGTGGGCGCGGACAAACTGATGTTTGCCGGCGATCCTCCGCTGCCCGAGCGATGCACGGTGGGCGGTTTGCTGGCCACGGCGAGCCACGGGCCATTGCGGCACGGCTTTGGCGCGTTGCGTGATTACTGCATCGGCGTTCGGTTCGTAACGGGTGATGGCCGCCGTGCCAAGGGCGGCGGGCGCGTGGTGAAGAACGTTGCGGGCTACGACCTGATGAAGCTCTTGATCGGCAGCTACGGAACGCTGGCGGTGATCACCTCGGCGAGCTTCAAACTCTTTCCTGCGCCGCGGCAGACGCGGACGTTCCTCGCCGAGTTTGCCACCGCCAAAGAAGCGATTGCGTTTCGCGACCGGGTAGTGCGGTCACCGCTGTCGCCCATGTGCCTGGAGTTGGTTTCGCCCGGCGCGCGCAAGTTGATGCGGCCTGAGATGACCGAGGATGCATGGGTCATGTGCGTGCGGGCCGCCGGGAGTGACGCAGTGTTGGCGCGATACCGGAAGGAGCTTGGCTCAGCGGCCAGGAAGGAAATAGACGGAGACGGCGAGAGGAAGATGTGGCGGGTGCTTGAGGATTTCCCGCTCTGTTGTGGGTTCGATAGCTAGCCGTGAGGGAAATCGCCCTGGGGCGCAACTAGTCGATCTCTCGGTGTGGCCACGCGAGGTAAACGCGGTCATTGATGCCCTTCTCGCCGAGCCTGCATTGGGCGGGCCAGACGTGGCCATGATCGGCCGCGTGGGAGTCGGCCACTTTTCGGTCGCCGTGCGGGATAGTGCACTCCGTCGGTGAAATCTGCCAAGCACTGGACAAAAAACCCGGAGAAGGCTTCGGCATCAAGGTTCGCGGCATCAGCAATCCCTGGCCAATTACTCCGAGCAGCCTGTCCAGCATGCGTGCCGTCAAGCAAGCGCTCGATCCGAACAACATCCTGCGCGGGAGGGAGATCGGTTGAGCACCGCTGCTGCAGCTACCCAAACGCCGCCACTCGAATTTCTCGCCGCATGACAAACCGTCGTGGGACCTGTACTCGCGCTGTGTGCATTGTGGCCTGTGTCTCGACCAGTGCCCAACTTATCGCGCGCTGGGTACCGAGATGGATTCGCCGCGCGGACGCATCTACCAGATCGTGCAGGTGGACGCCGGGCGGCTGGCGCTGAGCGATTCGTTTGTCACGCACATCGATCGCTGTCTGGGATGCTTGAATTGCCAGACCGCGTGCCCGTCAGGCGTCGCCTATGGCAGCCTGCTGGAGCGGGCGCGCGCGCAGATCGCAGAAAACTATCAGCGCCCGTGGCTCGCACACCAAGCTGCGCAAGCATTTTTACGCGGACAGTGCTTCCATCGTTCGCGGCCCTCGCTCGTCATGCGCGGTTCATGCGGTTCTATCAGCGCTCGGGATTACAGGACGCTGGCACGGGCGACGGGATTGCTGAAGTTGCTGGGAATGGCCGAACTGGATGCGCTGTCGCCTCGCATTGACAGCAAGTTTTCCTTCTCCGACCTGGGAAAGGTATTTCCCGCGGAAGGCGAGCGGCGCGGCCGTGTGGCGATGCTCATCGGATGCGTGGCCAGTGTTGCGTTTGCGGAGTCTGAATCGCGCCACGATTCGCGTGCTGACGAAGAACGGCATCGAGGTGCATGTTCCGGAGAAGCAATCCTGCTGCGGCGCGCTGCAATTGCACGCCGGTCTGCTCGATCTGGCGCGTGACCAGGCGCGGCGGAACATCGACGCCATGCTGAGCCCGAAGTTCGACGCCATTCTTGACCAATGCCGCGGGCTGTGGCTCGACATTGAAGGAGTACGCAGTCTCTGCTGCAGGAAGACCAGACGTTACAAGGAACGGGCGCGGCAGTTCACTGCCAAGGCGCGCGACATCAACGAGTACCTGGCGGAAATCGGCCTGCGCGAGCCAAAGCGCAAGCTGAACTGCACGCGTGACCTATCAGGATTCATGCCACCTCGCGCATGCCCAAGGTGTGCGCAGCGCGCCGCGGCAGTTGCTGAAGCATATTGGCGCGGAGGTGGTGGAATCGCCTCGGGCGGACTCCTGTTGTGGCAGCGCGGGCGTGTATAACGTGGTGCAAAATGAGATCTCGATGAAGGTCCTCGACGAGAAGATGGGCTATGTCGCCAGCGTCGAGCCGGAAGTTATCGCCACGGCCAATGTGGGTTGCATGCTGCAGTTTCGCGCCGGAGTGGAACGCAGCAAGCTGAACGCGAGGGTCGCGCACGTCGTGGAGCTGCTGGATGAGGCTTACTAGTTAGCTCACATTCGAGCTGGCTGCGCTTACTTGGCAGCGATGCGCGTCGCGCAAAACTGCCGGTCAATTCATCTGGGTCTTCGATCGGTGGCTGGCAGGCGAAATTCGCTGCAGACCACCGCGATTGACTTCTTCTCCTGCAGTCGCGGGTAGGTTGGGAATCGTTTCGGCCAGCGCCGGGGGCAGATTTTGTGCCACCGCTTCGCTGTCGCTGAGATGCACGACTGACAAGTTCACGGCATATGGCGCGGACGCAGCCTTGAGAAGCGCCTCGGCCTTCTCGTCTTCACCCACCACGACCACCTGCGTGTGCGGCCGCGCCAGCCACGAAGCGGCCAGTCCATAGGTTCCCGCGTAAATGCCGAACTGTTCGGCGACGCCGGCAAAGACCTCCAGCGTATCTTCAGCCTTGTCGCGATACTTCGCTTCGTTGGTGTAGGCGTGCAGGCGAAGCAGGGCGATGGCCGCACACGGATTTCCGGCAGGTGTGGGCGCGTCCTGATATGGCTTGCGTCGAGCGGAGAGAGCGCCGAGCTTTGACTGCTCGTCGAGTGCGCCTTCGGTATCGAAGAACCCGCCGGAAGTTGGATCGGCGAAGCGGCGAATCATCTCGTCTGCGATCTGCTGGGCGAAGCGGAAGTAGCTGAAGTCGCCGCTGATTTCATAGGCATCGAGACAAGCGATGGCGGTGTAGGCGTAGTCGTCGAGCAGTCCGGAGATGAATCGCTTCTCCGCCGACGGGTCGCTGTAGGCGATGACGTGCGAAAGGCCGCGATCGTCATCCCACGCCTCGGCCAGAATTCGATCCAGCGAACGCAGCGCAAAGTGGCGCGCGTCCGGCCGTCGCGTCACCCGCGCATAATGCAGATAGGCGGAGATGCACAGGGCGTTCCAGTTGGTGTAGATGGTCTTGTCGATGTACGGGCGTCGGACGCAGGAGACGCGCGGCGGTGAGCTTGGCGCGGCGCGATGGCGAGCAGATCGAGCACATCGGTGATGTCGCGCCCCATCTTGCCCGCGACTTCCTCCGCCAGCATGGCTGATCCACAGAACGTTCTTCGCCGGGATTGTGGTGCATCTCGCCTGTTTCGCCGATGTCGTAGTGCAGCGCTATCGGCCTGAAACTCGTCGGGACTCAGCACGGCCTTGGCCTCGTCGGCCGTCCACGTGAAGTAGTCGCCATCGTCGTCGAGGTTGATGTCGGCATCCTGCGAGCCGTAGAAGCCGCCGTGTTCGCGGATCGGTAAGCCACTCGTCCATCCAGCGCACGATGTCGCCAGCAACGCGAAGGTAGTGCTCGTAGCCCAGCACCTGGTAGGCGTGGACGTAATTCTTCAACAGCTCCGAGTTGTCGTATGACATCTTTTCGAAGTGGGGCACGATCCAGCGCTCATCCACCGAGTAGCGATGAAACCCGCCGCCGAGCTGGTCGTACATGCCGCCCTTCGACATCTTGGTGAGCGTCGTGGCGATAGCGGCGGCGACGCGCTCCTCGCCCGTGCGGGCATACCAGTCGAGCAACAGGTCGATCGCCGAAGCGTGCGGAAACTTTGGCGCACCGCCGAAGCCGCCATTCTTCTCGTCGAAGATGGCGACGGCGGACTGCACCATGACTCCCACGATGCGCGGAGAAAAATCAGCGTGGCGCCCGGCGAAGCCCTCGGCGTTGGCCAGCATGTTCATGATTTCGTCGGCCGATTTCAGCACTTCGTCGCGACGCTCGCGATAGGCCTCGGCAATCGCCAACAGTATCTTCTGGAAGCTGGGGCGGCCGTAGCGGTCTTCCGGCGGGAAGTAAGTGCCGCCGTAAAACGGCTTTCCTTCGGGCGTGAGAAATACGGTCAGCGGCCAGCCGCCGGTGCCTGAGATGGCGGACACTGCAAGCTGGTAGCGGCTGTCCACATCGGGCCGCTCGTCGCGATCGACTTTTACGGCGATGAATTCGCGATTGATGATCTCAGCGATCGGCACTCTTTCGTAGGACTCGCGGTCCATGACGTGACACCAGTGGCACCATACCGCGCCGATGTCGAGCAGCACTGGTTTGCTCTCGCGCTCGGCCGCGGCGAAGGCCTCCTCGCCCCACTCGTTCCACTGGATGGGCTGGTGCATGGCTGAGCGCAAATAGGCCGAGGAGGCGCGGGAGAGCGCGTTGAGAGCGTCCAGTCATAAGGCTTAAGTCTAGCAGGGTACACGGCGGCTGCGGACGCGCTGATCGCGACAAGTGCCGTGTAGTCTACCGGATCGGAATCTTGGTCCGGTTTGATACCCTGAACAACGGTGTTCTGCGCTCTTTGTTGCCGACGTTGTACTGACGGGCATCGTGTCCGTAACTTCGCGGGAGTTCGCGGATGTTGAAGCACGAAGCACTGGCACGGATCGCGCAAGGCGTGGCGAAGTTTCAGTTCGGAGATTTTTCCGGCGCAGCGCGAGATGTTCGAGCGATTGCAACTGCGGCCAGGAGCCGTTGGCGCATGTTCCTCACCTGCGCTGACTCGCGCGTGAATCCCAACCTGGTCACGCAAACTAACCCGGGAGAGATTTTTATCGAGCGCAACCCCGGCAACATGGTCCCGCCGTACGTCGAGTTTGTCGGCGGAGTGACCGCGGGCGTCGAATACGCCATGCTGGTGCTAAAGGTTCCGGTGATTGTCGTGTGCGGGCACAACGACTGTGGGGTGATGAAAGCGCTGCTGTATCCCGAACGGGTGCATGAGCATGCCCGGCGTTCAGCACTGGATGAGTCACGGCATACGCTGCCCGTGAGCGGATGTTGCGGGAGATCCCGCTTCGCCCGCAGGGAAGAGCAATTGCAACGCCTAACGGAGTACAACGTCCTGGAGCAGATCGAGCACCTGCAAGACCCATCCCAGCGTTCACTCGGCGACATGACGTTACGGCGAGACTCGAGATTCGCGGCTGGGTGTACGACATCGGCAGCGGATCAATTCACCAAGCCAATGCAGCCACGGGCAAATTCGAGCCTCTGGGCGTGAACGGATAGCCGCTTACTTCGCGATGAAGATCGCCACGCTGCGCGCCTTCACCGGATAGCTGTCCTGTGAAGCCACGGGATACTCCTGCCCCTCGTCGGCGATGTCCAACGGTGAAGGCAAGCGACGTATCCACCAGTCGAAACCACTAGACGCGGACCGATGTCCGGCAACTCAAACGTCGCAGTCCTCCCAATGCGAGTGCGCTATGAAGTGCAGGTCTTGGCGCGAACCGTCCGGGTAGGTCTGGGTCCACTGCATGCCGAGCGAGCGCGACTCGGGGCCCCAATCGGCCGACATGCGTTTCGTCCCGTGCCAGGTCACGTGGAATCCAGTGCTGCCATCGAGCGCAAACGTGTCGCGGCGCAGCATGGGGCAGCGCTTACGGAAGGCGATCATGAGCTGAAAGAATCGCACGAGTCCGGCATTTTGTTTTGCCAGGTCCCAGTTGATCCAGCTGATGTCGTTGTCCTGGCAGTAGGCATTGTTGTTGCCCTGCTGGGTGCGGCCCATCTCGTCGCCAGATAACAGCATGGGCACGCCGTGCGAAAAAAGCAGGATAGCCGCGAAGTTCTTGCGCTGGCGGGCGCGCAATGCATTGATCGCACTGTCTGTGGTCGGGCCTTCTACTCCGCAATTCCAACTGAGATTCGCGTTATTGCCGTCGGTGTTGTTCTCGCCGTTGGCCAGGTTGTGCTTCTCGTTGTACGACACAAGATCGTTCAGAGTGAATCCGTCGTGGCAGGTCACGAAGTTGATGCTGTGATACGGTTCGCGCGCGCTGGTTTCGTACAGGTCAGGGCTCCCCAGCAGGCGCGTCGCCAACGCCGAAGTCATGCCCGCTGGTCGCCCTTGACGAACTTGCGTATGTCGTCACGGAAGATGCCGTTCCACTCCGCCCAGCGCCCCCACGAAGGCAGCGTTCCCACCTGGTAGAGGCCGGCGGCATCCCAGGCTTCGGCGATCAGCTTGGAGTTCGCCAGCACGGGATCGTAGGCCATGGTCTCCAAAAGCGGTGGGTTCTTCAGCACGCTTCCGTCCTGCCCGCGACCGAGAATGGAAGCCAGGTCGAAACGGAAGCCGTCCACGTGCATCTCCGTGACCCAGTAGCGCAGGCACTCGACGATGAATTCGCGCACCACCGGGTTGTTGCAGTTCACCGTGTTGCCGCAGCCGGAATAGTTCAGGTACTCTCCGGTCTCCGGATCAAGAATGTAATAGGTTGCATTATCGATGCCGCGAAACGAAAACGTGGGACCGTCGTCGGCACCTTCGGCGGTGTGATTGAACACCATATCGAGGATGACTTCGATTCCCGCCCGGTGCATCGCCTTCACCATCTCGCGGAATTCCCGCACCTGCTGCCCGTCGCCGCGTTGGGAGGAGTACGCCGTGTTGGGCGCGAAAAATGCCGTCGGCTGATAGCCCCAGAGATTGAGCAGCGGCTCGCCCGTAAACGGATTCACGCGGTTCGTGTCGCTCTCCTCGAACTCGTTCACCGGCAGCAACTCGACCGCGGTAACGCCCAGTTGCTTCAAGTACGGAATCTTCTCGATGAGGCCCGCAAACGTTCCCGGGTTCTCCACGCCGGACGATGCATGCCGGGTGAAGCTCCGCACATGCATCTCATAGATCACACTATCGACTAGCGGAATGTTGAGCGGCTGGTCCTGCTCCCATTCATATTGGTTTTCGCTCACTACGCTATATCGGTGTTGTTGTTTGTCGGAATACGAGGTGCCCCACTCTCCGGCTCCCGAAAGTACCCGCGTGTAGGGATCGATCAACACCCGCGATGCGTCGAATCGAAAGACATGAGGATCGGGGTTCGGTTCCATGGAGAAGCGATAGCCGTAGTGCGCTCCTACGTCCAGTCTCTCAACAAACACGTGCCAGACCTGGCCGGTGCGGTGCGTGTGCGGGTCGAGCGGCAAAGTAGTTACCGAGTCTGGATTTTCCCGATCGAACAAAAGCAGGCTGCATTCCGTCGCATGCTTGGAGAAAATTGAAAAGTTTACTCCGGTGCGCCGGACGGTGGCGCCCAAGGGCAGTGGGTGTCCGCGCTTGATGCAGTAAATATGCGGCGCTGCCGGATTGGAGAACCGGGCAGAAGGGCGACTGTCAAAAGTATCCATGGTGTGTGGCCCCGCTTCGGGGCCAATGCTTGGGATACCAGAAAGCCGGTCCCGGTACAAGCCCGGCGACCGGCAAGTGCGAACTCAGACCGTCGCACTGTTTCGCAATAGGAATTTTCCAATTTGGGTATAAAGCCCGACCGCTTCCAGAAGCTGCTTCTTCTCGATGTACTCGCCCTCGGTATGCGCCACGTGAATCGATCCCGGGCCGACAAGCACCGGCTGGCCCCAGTTGCCGAGCGCCGGAATATCAGTGGTGAAAGCCGCGACCATCGTCTCAATCCCGGGTACCGTGCCCAACTCCATGAACGGAATCTCCAGGATGAAGTTGGCCTCAGCCTTGCCCGCACACGCGGCGGCAATATCGCGCCGCAGTTGTTCCGTGGGCCCAACCAGGCGGATGAGCAAGTTGGCCACGGCGTGATCAGGGATCACGTTGGGCGCACGGCCGCCTTCGATCAAGCCGATGTTCATCGTCGAAGGGCCCGCCTTGGGATGTGTGGGCAACTCGATCTTACGGATATTCTCCAGCACATCCAGCAGCTTCTCGATTGCGGATTCGCCCAGCTCCGGATACGCCGAGTGCGCCATGCGGCCCTTTGCGACAACTTCCACGCGCAGTGTGCCCTTCGAGGCCAGCGCGATGCGGTTCTCCGTAGGTTCGCCGTTAATGAGGTACTTCGCGCCGCGCGGATCGAGGTTTGCAGCCTGCGCTCCTTGGCTGTCGCGCTCTTCGCCAACCAAAAATAACAGCCCGGCATGGATGCCTTCAGCCTTCAACTTCTCGGCCGCCGCGATCTGCGCCACCATGATGCCCTTGGCGTCGCACGACCCGCGCCCGTAGATGCGCTCTGTAGTCTCCGACGACGGAATGTGCGGCGGCACTGTGTCCATGTGCGTCGAGAACACGAGTTCAGGCCGCGGCGTGCCCGGGTCGGTCGCCCATACATTGAATCGGTCGCCTTCCACGGGCATGCGCTCCACGGCATAGCCGAGCATTGTAAGTTCGTTCACGAGGGCGGCGGCGACGGCGACCTCGTTGCCGGTGATGGACTCGATGTCGATCAGCTTACGAGTGAGTGCGAACAGATCCATGAATCAAGCATAGAGGATGTCCACGACCGTGGCACGGGGCAAGCTCCACCAATCGCTTCTTAGTTAGGTCTTCGCCAGGCGCGGTTCGTTGATTTCTGCGGCGAAGACTTTTTCCAGGGCTCTCTTGCGATGCTCGAAGATCGCAGCCATCATCCGCCGGAAAATCACTTTTTCGAGCATCGCGCCCACCGCCCCAAAGCCGATTTCGTACTCCAGTTCGTCGCCCACAATCGTGCCCTCGCGGCCTTCCACCGTCTTGGCTTCGAAAAAGTGGGTGTGGTGCCACGACTTGAACGGGCCCTGCTTCTGGATATCGCAGAAATAGTCGTTGAACGAGAACTCCGTGATCAGCGCCGTCCACCGCTCGTGTATGGGAATGTAGGGCAGCGCGCGAAACTTGAAATAGATCTCGGTGCCGGCTCCCGCCATGCGCTCGAAGCCCTTCGGGCGGGTCCCTTCTGCAAACCGCGGCGGCACCAGGTTCAGCTTCAGAATTTTGGCGCCCTGCGAGGGTGGCATGATCCGCGGAAGGTTGTGCGGGTCGGCGAAGAACGCAAAAACGCGCGGCAGCGCAACTGGGATCCAGTGCTCGACCTGCAGGCGCTCGCTCATCGCGGAATGACTATAGCGCGTTAGGCAGGAGTCTCCCAAACGGTGAGTAGCCGCCTGTCCCCGCGATTGAGAACGACTCCACTTTCAACCACTTTTCAAACCGGAGAAATCATTCGCTTGTCGGGGTGCTCGCGGTTTTGCTGCCCGAATCTTCGGGTTTCGTAGGCTGTCGGCCGGAGGGCTGGATCAAGCCGCATCAACAACAGCCCTATCTATTGTGGTGGGCTGAGCCGGTGCCTACAAGGAATAGACGTTCGGCTGAAATGGAAGGCGTACCCTAAAAATATTAGGAAAACTGCCACTTTTCCGCTTGACACGGACCGTAACGGGTATACACTTTGGACTCAAGAGTGGTCTAAAGTGGTCTGGAGTAGGACACTGTGGTCCACCTTGGGAGCTTTTAGAGCGAATTGGTTGCATCCGCCAAATGCGCACAGAAAGCAATGGGTGGCTCCCAATTGGGGTGGATTTTCAGGTTTTTCTCCTCTCCCGTAAGTTTCCGGCGAAACGGCGCCGGCGGTTATGTTTCGTGGCTCGCACTTAACCCGGCTCGACGACAAAGGGCGTCTCAAGATGCCTGCGGAATACAAACGCCTGGCCGACGAGAAGTACGGAAGCAAATTCTACATCACCAGCTGGGATGGGAAGAGTGCCTTTGTATATCCCATCCAGGAATGGGAGACGATCGAGCGCAAGCTGGTCGGGCTGCCCACCTTCAACGCTTCCAAGAACAAGTTATTGAAGCGCACCAGTTATTACGGCGGAGAAGTCGAATTCGACAACCAAGGGCGTCTGCTGCTGCCGGTCGTGTTGCGCGAATCGGCCGGGCTGAAGGGCGAAGTTTCAGTGGCAGGACGTTTGACCTACCTCGAGGTGCAGAATGCCGAGTCGCTTCGCGAAGAAGTGCTCGAGCCCTTTACGGATGAGGATGCCAAAACACTGGACGGTCTGGGGATTTAGTGACGCACAGCAGTCCATTCAACGTCTCGGAACGGGAGTGAATGGAGCAAGACAGTTCAACGACGGACAGCGCCAGCGAGCGCGGACATGGCGAGACGGGCGGCAAGCGCTTTGGCCATGTATCGGTTCTTTTACAGCAAGCGATCGAATTCCTGGCCGTAAAGCGCGGCGGGACCTATATCGATGCGACCCTCGGCCTGGGCGGGCACAGTTGGGAAATCGCAAGACGCCTCGGCGCAGCGGGTCGTTTGATTGGCTTCGATAAGGACCCAGCGGCGCTTGAACGGGCGCGCGAAAGGTTGACCAGTCCTCCCCCGGAGCTGGCCGCCGATTGGCCTCAGATCGAGCTGGTTCACGCGAGTTTCGCGGAAGTGGCGCAGCACGTCGCGCCCGCCAGTGCCGACGGATTGCTGGCCGACCTGGGCGTCAGTTCCATGCAATTGGAGAACGCCGGGCGCGGATTTAGTTTTCAGGCGGACGGGCCCCTGGATATGCGGATGAATACGCAGTCGGGGCAGACCGCCGAACAAGTGGTAAACCGCTTCGACGAGCGCGAGCTTGCCGACGCGATTTACGAATTCGGTGAGGAAAGGAGGTCGCGGAGAATCGCCAGAGCCATTGTTCGGGCGCGGCCGATTCGTACTACCGCTCAACTTGCGGCAGTAGTATCGGCTGCGGCCCGGCCAATGAACCAGGCCGAACGGCGCATTCATCCAGCGACACGGACCTTTCAGGCTCTCCGAATTCTGGTGAACCGTGAATTGGACGACCTGCAGGAGCTGCTGAGTATGGGCGCGGCGCCGCAGGTTTTGAAAAAGGGCGGCCGGCTGGTGGTCATCAGCTTTCACTCGCTCGAAGATCGGATTGTGAAAGACGTGTTACGAGAGGGCTCCCACAACGGGGTATTTCGTGTGTTGACCAAGAAGCCGGCAACCGCCGACGACGAAGAAATTGATCGTAATCCCCGGTCCCGCAGCGCCAAGCTGCGCGCGGCAGAGCGAATTTGAGTTTTGCAGAGTTGTGTTTTTAGCAGGTTGCAGAAGTTATTAACATTTTCCGCAGGGAATTGCACAGCTTGCGGAAAAGCTATCGGAATCGTGAATCAGCGGCATCCCACACTGTGTGGGTGGCAAGGAGAAGGCAATGGCGGCTGGAGTGTTTTATCCCACAATGCAGGACGCGGCAGGTTGGGGCGAATCCGTCTCCGAGACCCGGGGCATGTTCTTAGGTACGCCGGAGATCTATTTCCCCAAACGCATTGACAACACGCGGGTGGTGCGCGTGGTGGATCCCAAGCGCCGCCGCGAGATGCGATCGTTCGGCTTTACCTTAGCCGTGTTTTTTCTGCTGGTGATGGTCTATCTCCTGCAGCACCTTAGTGCCATCGAGTACGGCTATCGCATCGAGCAGGCCAAGGCTGAGAAAAATGCCATTGTGCAGACCAACCGGGCATTGCAGTTGGAAGTGTCGTCGCTGACGGACCTCGACCGCATTGAAGTCGAGGCGCGCAAGTTGGGAATGATTCCGCCGGTGGCAGGTCAGTTGCAGCCCATCGAGAGCGGGAATGGCGATCCGGCAGTCCCGGTCATGGCCAGGGTAAACCCCAACGGCATCTCGGTGATCTCAGACCAGCAGTAAACGCCGGGGGAGTCGTACATCGCTCCCAAACGGAACGAAAGCTGATCGCGGCGGCCCGCTAACATCGGGCCGCTAATTCTCAGTAAGTACCACAACGTAGTAGTACCACAATGTGAGAGTCGCAATCTGTCTCGGGATTGCGCCAAGGACAGCGGGGGAGATGCGGGCAGGCGCAGCACGGGCGACACCGTCGAAGAGACTGTACATTCTGGCTGCGGTTCTCTTGCTTGTGGGTGGCGGCCGTACTCTGTCGCCTGGTTGTCCTGCAAGTCGTCAAGTATCAGTTCTTCCTCAACCTCGCGTCCCGCCAGCGCGGCCGTGTCATCGAGGTGGATTCGCGCCGCGGCACCATCTACGACCGCAACGGCACAGAACTGGCGATGTCCATTGACGTCGATTCCATATTCGCGGTGCCCAGCGAGATCCCTGACCAGGAAACCACCGCATCGATCCTCGCCAATGTTCTGCACATTGACGGCCAGGAACTGCTCGCGCACTTGCGCTCCCAGCGGAACTTCACATGGGTCAAGCGCAAGGTCGATGCGGAAACCAGCGACCGGGTACGCCAGTTAAACCTTCGTGGCATCTACTTCCGCAAGGAGCCCAAGCGTTTCTATCCCAAGCGCGACCTGGCGGCCCAGGTCATCGGCTACGTCGGCACCGACGACGAAGGGCTGGGCGGCATCGAGCTCGAGTTTGACGATGACCTGCGCGGCATTCCGGGCCGCGAGATCATCTCCGTCGATGCCCGCCGCAAGTACTACGGGCGCGTCGAGCGCCAGCCCGATCCAGGCCAGAACCTGGTGCTCACCATCGACAGCACCATCCAGTACATCGTCGAGAAAGAACTCGAGCAGGCGATGCAGGACACCAAGGCGGTGGCCGGCACTGTAGTCGTGCAGAATCCCCGCACTGGAGAAATCCTGGCTCTGGCGAACCGTCCCACCTTCAATCCCAACGTCTTCAACAGCGTTCCCAAAGAAGCGCTGAAGAACCGCGCCGTCAGCGACGTCTATGAGCCCGGTTCAGTCTTCAAGACCGTCACTTACTCGGCCGCAATTGAACAGGGCGTGGTCAAGCCTGAAGACAAGGTCGATTGCCAGGGCGGCGCCATCACCATCTTCGGCATGACCATCCACGATGCTCACAGGATGGGCGTGATGACAATTGCCGAGGCCTATGCCCACTCCAGTGACGTTGCGGCCGTCAAGACCGGCATGAAGCTGGGCGACGTGAAGTTTGACGACTACATCCGCGCTTACGGATTTGGCGCCCAAACCGGAATCGAACTCCCGGGTGAAAGCCGCGGCCTCAAGAAGCCGGTCAACCGCTGGTCGAAGGTTTCGATTGGCGCCATGTCGATGGGCCAGGAGATCGGTGTCACCGCCGTGCAAATCGTGTCCATGGTCTCGACGATCGCCAACGATGGAGTCTACACTCCGCCTCGCATTGTGGCCGGCGAGTTGCCCCCCAACGCGGGACCGAAGCCGGTGGTCTTTCATCCCCCGCAACAGCGGCGAGTCATTTCCACCATGACTGCCGCCGAGATGAAGAAGATGATGGAAAGCGTGGTGCTCGACGGCACTGCGCGCCGCGCAATTCTTGACGGATATACCATTGGCGGCAAGACAGGAACGGCGCAAAAGGTTGATCCAAAAACGGGAGCCTACTCCAAGACCAAGTACGTGGCCTCGTTTGTGGGTTTCGCCCCCGTGAACGACCCGGCGATCACTATCGCGGTGATTCTGGATTCGGCGCAGGGTCTGCATCAGGGCGGACAAGTTTCCGCGCCGGTGTTCAAGCGCATCGCGCAGCAGGTGCTTGAATACTTGCACGTCCCCCATGACATTGAGCCGAAAAATCAGCAACGGCTCACCTTGCTCGCGTCCATGAAGAACGATGATGCAGCCGACGAGACCTCCGACCGGCTGGGTGCGCCCATAATGCCGGAAGCAGACGAAACTGCCGCTGGTAGCCCATCCACCGTCGCGCAATCCGCGTCTGGTGCCGCCAGCCCGGCCCCGGCGCTGGTGGCGAAAATCGTAGATGCGGCGGTGACGACCACGCCGCCTCCCGGCACCGCAACCGACGATCACGCGGTTTCGTCTCCCAGCGCGAACACCAATTCCGCCCAGCCGCCGCCCACGAACGGTACGGTCGTACTCAACGTGGACAGCGGCATCGTCGTTCCGTCGTTCATGGGGAAGTCATTGCGTTCGGCGGTCGAAGCGGCGCAGCAAAGCGGCCTCGAAATCAACGTCTTAGGCAGCGGCATCGCGCGCGCGCAGTCGCCGTCGCCCGGCAGTCATCTCTTGACCGGCCAAAAGGTTACCGTACGGTTCAGCCGCTAGCGCGCGCGCGACGTGCCATTTTGGGACGCAGGTTCCGGGTGCCCGAAACAGTCCGTCCCCTGCTTCTCAGCGCGACTATAATTTGCTTGCTATGAACTTTCTTCAATTGCTTGACGGCGCAGAAGTTTTGGACGAGAGAGGAGATCCTCCGATTGCCGGGCTTGACTATGACAGCCGGCGGGTGAGACCGGACTGGTGCTTCGTGGCGATGCGCGGCGAGCATACCGACGGCAACCTTTATATCGACCAGGCCATCGCCAATGGTGCGGTCGCCGTGGTAAGCGACTCGTTGCCTCCACGCTCGGGCATTGCCTGGGCGCGGGTCCCGCACGGCCGCCGCGCACTGGCGCGTTTGAGTGCCAACTTCTATCGCCATCCCACGGAGAAGCTTGAGATTACCGGCATCACCGGCACCAACGGCAAAACCACCACCTCGTTCATCCTCAGCCGCATGTTGCGCGCCGCCGGACGCAAGATCGCGTTGGTCGGCACCGTGGAGTACCGCATCGGCCACGAGACCTATCCCGCCCCTCGCACCACCCCGGAATCCCTCGAACTGATGCATTTATTCTCCCGGGCGGTGCACGCCGGTTGTACCGAGGCTGTGCTCGAAGTCTCCTCGCACGCACTGGAGCAACAGCGCGTTTTCGGGATCCAGTTCGGCGTGGCGATTTTCACCAACCTCACCCGCGACCATCTCGACTATCACGGCACCATGGAGAACTATTTCCAGTCGAAAACTATCCTGTTCAACGGGCTGGGCGCCGAGCCGCCGCGCGCGGTAGTCATCAACCTCGACGACGATTACGGCCGCCGCCTCTTGGAGCTCTGCAAGCGCCGTCACGAGGTCGTCACCTACGGCCTCGAAAGGGGTGATTTTCACGCCAGGGAACTGAACGTCAGCAGCTCAGGCGTGGGCTTCAAGATGGTCACGCCGAAGGGCGACATTCCCATTTGGAGCCCGTTGCTGGGTCGGGTGAATGTGTACAACCTGCTGGCTGCTGCCGCAGCTGCCTATGCGCGCGACGTACCGGCGGATGCTATCTCTGAGGCTGCCGACCAGATTGCCCACGTCGCCGGGCGCTTCCAGCGGCTCGATCTGGGGCAGCCCTTCTCGGTGATTGTCGACTACGCCCACACCGACGACGCCATCCGCAACCTCACCGCCGTCGCGCATGATTTCCTCCACCAGCGCGGCGGGCCGGGTCGCATCATTACCGTCTTCGGATGCGGCGGCGACCGCGACCGCGCCAAGCGTCCGCTGATGGGCGAAGCCGCCGGAATCGGCAGCGATTTCGTCATTCTGACCAGCGATAACCCGCGCAGTGAGGACCCCATTGCCATCATGAACGACGCGCTGCCCGGACTGCAGCGCACCGGCGTCCGCTACACGCTCGAGCCCGACCGCCGCAAGGCGATTGAACTCGCGATTCACGAGGCCAACGACGGCGACATCGTTCTCATCGCCGGCAAGGGCCACGAGAAGCACCAGGAGACTCGCGAGGGCTTGGCGCCGTTCGACGACGTCGAAGTCGCTCGCAAGGCACTGCAACAAGCCGGATACGCGGCTGCGCATCCGGTCCAATCATGAAGCTCAGCTTGGCGCAAGTCGCCGGCTTTCTGCAAACCGTGGGCGCCTATGACCCGCGGGCCGTCGCCAGCGGCTATTCCATTGACTCTCGCACCCTTCAGCCGGGTGAGCTGTTCTTCGCCGTCCGCGGAGAACGTCTCGACGGCCACGATTTTGTCGAGGCCGCACTGGCGAAGGGCGCGGTTGCTGCCGTTGTCGCCCGCGAACAGCTTCGGCGCTACCCGGATCAGTCACGCCTGCTGGTAGTGGACGACCCGCTGGCCGCCTTGCAGCAACTCGCGGCTTCGGTGCGGCGCTTGTGGGCAAAGCCTGTCGTTGGCGTCACTGGCTCGGCGGGCAAGACAACCACCAAGGAAATCATCTCCCATGTTCTCGGCACGAAATACAACGTCCTGAAGTCCCTCGGCAACTTGAACAATCACTTCGGTATGCCGCTGCAACTGCTCAAGCTCGAGCCCGAACACGAGATCGCCGTCATCGAAATGGGCATGTCGCACGCCGGCGAGATTACCGCGCTGGCCAGGCTGGCCCAGCCCGACTGCGGCGTGGTCACGCTGGTGGCGCCGGTGCATCTCGAGAACTTCGACTCGATTGCTGACATAGCCAGGGCCAAGAAAGAGTTGATTGACGTGCTGCCGCCCAATGGCATCGCCGTGCTCAACGCCGACGATCCCTATGTCTCGCAATTCGGGCGCAATTTCCCGGGCAAGTCGGTATCGTTTGGACTGCATAACCCCGCTGACGTCACCGCTCGCGACATCGAAACGCTTCGTCCCGTGGGCTCGTCGTTCGACATCCTCTCCGAAGGCAAGACCGCCCGCGCCACTCTGCCCTTGCTGGGCGAGCACAGCATCTACAACGCGCTGGCAGCAGTCGCGGTAGCCTTGCAGTACGGCGTGAGTCTGGACCACGCTGCCGCCTCGCTGGCCTCACTTACAGCCGGCGACAAGCGCGGCCAAATGCTGGAGTACGAAGGCGTGACCGTCATCAACGATTGCTACAACTCCAACCCCAAGGCGCTCGACAGCATGGTGCGCTCGCTGGCCCAGATGCCGGCGCAACGGCGTATCGTGGTGGCGGGCGAGATGCTGGAGTTGGGGCCCAGCGGCGAGGCCATGCATCGCGACTGCGGCCAACTCATGGGAAACTATGCAGTGGACTTCGTGCTGGGCGTGCGTGGGTTGGCGAAGTTGCATTGTCGAGGGCGCAGCGTCCGCTCACGTCGACGGCGAGTTCGTGGCGACCCCGGAGGAAGCCGGCGAATGGTTGCGCCACAATGTGAAGCCCGGCGACCTGGTGCTGTTGAAGGCTTCGCGAGGGGTCCGGCTGGAGCGCGCACTTGAAACCTGGATGGGCGTCACCGCCGAACGCTCACACTGAGACGGCGGTCGGGAAGATAATTTAGCGACGGGGAATAATTTGCTCTATTGGCTGCTGTACCAGAAGGGTTTCGTCGTACTTCATATCGGCCCGTTCCGAATCTTCCGCTATTTGACCTTTCGCACCGCCTTCGCCAGCCTGACCGCCCTCTTCATGGGGCTGGTGATCGGCCCGGCCGTGGTTCGCCGCCTGCGTGACTTCCAGATCGGACAGTACATCCGCGAAGACGGCCCCCAGGCCCACCAACGCAAGGCGGGAACCCCCACCATGGGCGGCGTGCTGATCGTAGTGGCCATGCTCGTGCCAACCCTGTTGTGGGCGGACCTCAGCAACCGCTTCGTGTGGATCGCCGTTCTCGCCACCTTGGCCTACGGTGCAATCGGATTCGCCGACGACTATCTCAAGGTCGTGCACCGCCGCAACCTCGGCCTGACCGGGCGCTCCAAGCTGTTCTTCCAGTTTGCCGTGGCCCTCGCGATTGGTCTGACTCTCATCATCCTGCAGCGCTACGGGCTCTACTCGACTCGCCTGATCGTGCCGTTTCTCAAGCACTTCCGCCCTGACCTGGTGATCGGCAGCCTCTTAAGCTCGAGCCTCTGGCCGCTAGCCTACCTGCCGTTCCTGCTGTTTGTCATGCTGATTATCGTCGGCTCCAGCAATGCCGTGAACCTCACCGACGGCCTCGACGGACTGGCCATCGGCTGCACCGTCATCGCCGCCGGAGCGCTCACCGTGCTGACCTACGTCAGCGGGCACGCCATGTTCGCCGATTACCTGGAAATCTCCAAAATTCCCCAGGTCTCGGAGTTGACCATCTTTTGCGGTTCGATGGTGGGAGCGGCGATCGGCTTCCTCTGGTACAACGCCCATCCGGCCGAGGTCTTCATGGGGGACGTCGGCTCGCTCGCCCTGGGCGGCGCCATCGGGACCGTGGCCGTGCTGATCAAGCAGGAGCTGCTGCTGCCGTTTATAGGCGGTGTCTTCGTCATCGAAGCCCTCTCGGTGATCCTGCAGGTGGGCTCCTACAAGCTCCGCAAGAAGCGCATTTTTAAGATGGCGCCCATCCACCACCACTTCGAATTATTGGGCTGGAGCGAGTCCAAGGTCATCGTGCGCTTCTGGATTGCCTCCCTGGTGTTTGCACTCTTTGCTCTCACCACACTGAAACTGCGTTAGCCACGCTATAAACGTGGCACAATGACCATTCGGACGAACTCTTCCATGGACGTAAAAGGCAAGCGCGTACTCGTCGTCGGCATGGGCAAATCGGGTGTGGCCAGTGCTCTATTCCTGGCCGACCACGGCGCCCGCGTCTCCGTTTCCGACACCAAGTCGGAAGAAGAGCTGCACCACGAAATTCCGCAACTTCTCGATCGCGGTATCGGTGTTGAGGCCGGCTATCACGGCGAGCGCACTTTCAAAGAGCAGGAACTCATCGTCATCAGCCCGGGTGTGCCCTACGATGTGCCCCAATTAGTGCAAGCGCGCAGCGCCGGAATCCCGGTCATCGGTGAAATCGAACTCGCAGCCCGTTACCTGAAGGGCCACATCATCGCCATTACCGGCTCCAACGGCAAGACGACAACCACCGCGCTCACCGGCGAAATCATCGCTGCCGGCGCCAAAAAGACGCTGGTCGGCGGCAACATCGGCACCCCTGCCATCAGTTTTGTTGACGACGCCACCGACGACTACCTGGATTGTCCTCGAAGTCAGCAGCTTCCAGTTGGAAACCATCCAGACGTTCCACCCGAAGATTGCCGTCGTGCTCAACGTCACGCCCGACCACCTTGATCGTCACCGCACCTTCGTGAATTACGCCGCGGCCAAAGCCCGCATCTTCGAGAACCAGACCGACTGCGACTTCACGATTCTCAATGCGGACGACCCCACCTGTGCCGCCATGACCGCGAAAACCAAGGCCGCGGTGTACCGCTTCAGCCGCCAGCATCCCGTCGACCGCGGAGCGTTCGTGCAGCGACGACAACATCGTCTGGATCGACGCAGGCCGCGAGCAGGAAATCATGCCCGTTTCCGAGATTAGCCTCAAAGGAGCCCACAACGTAGAGAACGTCCTGGCCGGAGTTTGCGCTGGAATGTTGGCGGGCGTCGCTCCCGGCAGACATTCGCCGCGCCGTTTCGAACTTCAAGGCGGTCGAGCATCGCCTCGAATACGTCGCCACCGTCCGCGGCGTGGCCTATTACAACGATTCCAAGGCCACCAACGTTGACGCCACTATCAAGGCGCTGGAATCCTTCCCTGGCCGCATCCACCTCATCCTCGGCGGCAAAGACAAGGGTAGCGACTACAGCGTGCTCAATTCGCTACTGGAGGAGCGAGTCAAGCGCGTGTACACCATCGGCGCCGCCGCCCCCAAGATCGAGTCGCAGATCAAGGGCGCTCCGTTCGTCAGCTCGGGAACAATTAACGCCGCCGTACGCCAAGCCAGTGAGATGGCCGCCGTCGGAGACATCGTTTTACTCGCCCCGGCCTGCGCCAGCTTCGACCAGTTCGTCAGCTACGAGCATCGCGGGCGCGTCTTCAAGGACCTGGTGCGCCAACTGGAATCCCGCAACGTGCCCAAGGCAGGCGGTGACTGATGGCGATGCGCGTCAGCGTCGATAAGTGGCTGTTCACGGTAATCCTGCTCCTCGTGTTCATCGGACTGGTCATGGTCTTCAGCGCCTCCGCCGTCATGGCTCAGGCCCGCTTCGGATGGTCCTACAGCTTCCTGGTGCGGCAAATGGCTGGGCCGCAGCGGGCATCGCCGCCATGCTGGTGGTCATGAACATCGATTACCGGCAGTATCAGCGCTCCACCGTCGTCTTCACGTTTCTCGGGATCACCACGCTCCTGCTGGTGGCCGTCTACGCCTTCCACGATTCGCACAACACCCACCGCTGGATCAAGGCCGGCCCGCTCTCGTTCCAACCCTCCGAGTTGGCCAAGCCGGCCATCATCTTGTACCTCGCCTTCTTTCTCGCATCGCGCTGGCAAGACATCGCCGACTGGAAACACGTCCTCCTCCCCGCCGCTGCGCCCAGCGTCTTGCTGGCGCTTCTGATCGTCAAGGAGCCCGACCTCGGAACGGCCGTCACCTGCATGGCCATCACCGCCTCCGTGCTCTACATCGCGGGTATGAAGATGAGGTATCTTGCGTACGGCTTCCTGGCGTCGCTCCTGCCCTTGTACTTCCTCATCGTGCGCGTGCCTTGGCGCTGGAACCGTATCGTCGCTTTCCTCAATCCTTGGAAAGATCCCCAGGGACACGGATTCCACATCATCCAGTCCATGATCGCCGTCAGCACCGGCGGCGTGATGGGCGCGGGCCTGATGGAAGGCAAGCAAAAGCTCTTCTACCTGCCCGAGCCGCACACTGATTTCATCTTCGCCAACCTCGCCGAAGAACTCGGCCTCTGGGGTTCGGTGCTGGTGGTCGTTCTCTTTACCATCTTTCTCATTCGCGGAATGCGGGTGGCTCTGCGCACCCAGGACCCATTCGCCCGCTTTCTCGCTACCGGCATCACCGCCATGGTGGTCGTTCAGGCGCTCATCAATATCAGCGTTGTGCTCGGCATGATGCCCACCAAGGGGATTCCCTTGCCCTTCATCTCCTACGGCGGATCATCTCTGTTCATCACCCTCGCCAGCGTGGGTGTGCTGCTCAACATCACCCAGCAGACCGACTAGCCATGCGCGTAATCATTGCCGGCGGAGGCACGGGCGGCCACGTCATTCCCGCCATCGCCATCGCCCAGGAACTCCAGTCCCGCTACAACGCCGAAGTTCTGTTCATCGGTACAGCGCGTGGTATCGAGACGCGCCTCGTTCCCGCCGCCGGATTCCCACTCGAACTCATCAACGTCGGCGCCCTCAATCGCGTCTGCTTGCTACCCGGCTAAAGACGCTCTTCGACCTTCCCCGCGCCATCGCCCAGTCCGCGCATCTCATTCGCAACTTCCGTCCCGATGTCATGATCGGCGTCGGCGGCTATGCCTCTGGCCCGGCGATGCTGGCCGGTGCGATGCTTCGCGTTCCCCTGATGGCTTTCGAGCCCAACGTGGTTCCCGGAGTGGCCAACCGCCTGGTCGCGCGTTGGGTCCAAGCCGCGGCAGTCCATTTCCCAGCCACGCAACAATATTTTTCGCAATGCTGTCGTCACCGGGGTCCCTGTGCGCCGGCGAGTTTTTCGACATCGCCCCGCGACCAGCCCAAGCTCATCCGACGCTTCTCGTCTTCGGCGGAAGCCAGGGGGCGCACGCCATCAACGTTGCGATCGCCCTGCCCTCGCCCGATCTCGCCGCAGGAAGCCCCCGGCTTGCACTTCATCCATCAAACCGGCCAGAATGACTTCGAAGCCGCCAAAGCCGCCGCCAGCAGCGCAGGAATCTCTGCCGAAGTCTCGGCCTTCATCGACGACATGCCCGCAGCCTTCGCCCGCGCCGACCTGCTGATCTGCCGCTCGGGTGCCAGCACGGTCGCCGAAGTCGCCGCAGCAGGAAAGCCCGCCATCTTCATCCCGCTGCCCACCGCTGCCGACGACCACCAGCGCCACAACGCCGAGACCCTGGCCAACGCCGGAGCCGCGACGCTCCTCCCGCAGTCCGAGCTCACGTCCGATCGCCTGGCACAAGAAGTCGCCGCACTCCTCGCGACCGCGCCCATCTCTCAGCGCATGGGCACCGCTGCCCGCGAGTTCGCCCACCCCGACGCCGCCGCCGAAATCGCCGCCATGGCCGCCCGCCTCGCTGGCATCTCACGCCCTCAACATGTAGCCTAATCATTCACTGCCAACTGGCGACTGACTACTGGCAGCTGGCCACTGATTCATGTTCGCCAAAATTCAACGCATTCATTTCGTCGGCATCGGTGGCATCGGCATGAGCGGCATCGCCGAAGTCCTGCTCAACCTCGGCTACAAGGTTTCCGGCTCTGACCTGAAGGCCTCGGCCATCACCCATCGCCTCGCCTCCTTGGGCGCCATCACCTTCGAAGGACATCGCGCCGAAAATGTCTCTGGCGCCGACGTCGTCGTCACCAGCTCCGCCGTCGCCCGCGACAATCCCGAAGTCGCCGCCGCCCACGCACAGCACATCCCGGTCATTCCTCGCGCCGAGATGCTGGCCGAACTGATGCGCCTCAAGTACGGCATCGCCATCGCCGGCATGCACGGCAAGACCACCACCACTTCGATGGTCGCCGCCGTGCTTGGCCGCCGGCGGACTCGATCCCACCGTCGTCATCGGCGGCCGCGTTGACGCCATGGGCTCCAATGCCCGCTTCGGCAAGTCCGAGTACTTCGTGGCCGAGGCCGACGAGAGCGACCGCTCGTTCCTGAAACTCTGGCCGATCCTCGCCGTCGTCACCAACATCGATCGCGAGCACATGGACTGCTATCGCGACATGGCCGACGTCGAGCGTACCTTTGTCGAGTTCCTCGACCACGTTCCCTTCTACGGCATGGTCGTTGCCTGCAACGACAACGAGGGCCTGCGCCGCATCCTGCCCAGCGTTCGTCGCCGCATCGTCACCTACGGGACCCGCGAAGGCTCCGACTTCCGTATCTCTGACATGCGCTGCGAAGTCGCTGGCCAGGGCCACTTTGCGACCAGCGTTTTTCACGTTCATTTTGAGGGCCGCGATCTCGGCGAATTCCAGTTGCACGTGCCCGGCGAACACAACGTTCGCAACGCAACCGCGGCCATCGCTGTCGGTATTGGCCTCGACATCCCCGCTGGAGAAAATCCGCGAGGGTCTCGCCAACTTCAACGGCGTGGATCGGCGCTTTCAACTCAAGGGCCGCGTAAACGGCGTCACCGTTATCGACGACTACGGCCACCATCCCACCGAAATCCGCGCCACCCTCGCTGCCGCGCGCCAGTGCGGTTTTGGCCGCATTCACGTCATCTTCCAGCCGCACCGCTATTCCCGGACGCAGTTGCTCTTCGACGAGTTCGCCACCGCTTTCGCCGACGCCGACACGGTCACCGTGCTCGATATCTACGCCGCCAGCGAGGTTCCCATCGAAGGCGTCACCGGCGAAACATTCGCTGTCCGCGTAACCAACGGTGGAACTCCTGCGGCCTACTCCGCCTCGTTCGCCCACGCGGCCGAGGTTGCGGCGCACTCTGCGCAATCCGGTGACTTGATCCTCACCCTCGGCGCCGGCAACGTCGTCCAAGTCGGCCCTATCGTCCTCGAAGCCCTCGCCAGTGCAAGCAATCGCTGAACCCAAAAGGATCCCTTTTCGGCCTCGAATCGATCCGCGTGATCCGCACTATCCGCGGTTGCTTTGGTTTTTGACCCTAAGCTTTCTCTGTGTCTCCGTGTCTCAGTGGTGGATGTTGGTTTTGACTTTCGTTCCATCCCGCCCGCTTTTCCACAGCCACCGCCGCTTTCCCGGCAGGTGTTTCTTTAAGCAATAGCCCGCCGCAATTGCCCCGCCGCATTGCCCACAAAACCGGATATAGTGGGGCGAATAGCCGAAGTTTTCGGCAATTTTTCTCCTTCATGGCGCGAAAAAGCACGTCCACATTGCCGGATGAGGACTTCGACGCGGTCGCTGAACCGCGCCCCTCTTCTCGTTCCTACGACGACTCGCCCCTCGACGCCCGCATCCTCGCCCTCGACGACGAAGAAGAGTCGCCGTTTCTCCGCGGACAGAAGCGTGTCCCGGTTCGTCGTGGCGCCTTGCCCCGCAAGGCCGCTGGCCGCATCAAGCAGCTTATGTTGGCGTTACTCGTGTTCGGCGTGTTCGGCCTCATCGCCGTCACTCTCTATCGCTACGGGACGCAGTCATGGCGTTTCCGCGTCGACTCCAGTGACGACATCGAGATTCTCGGCACGCGCAATGTGACGCGCACCCAGGTGCTGGACGCGCTCGGCGCCGACATCGATCGCAACATCTTCCACATTTCGCTCGACGACCAGAAGACGCAGCTCGAAGAGATCCCCTGGGTCGAATCGGCAACGGTCATGCGCCTGCTGCCCAACCGCTTGCGCGTTGAGATACTCGAACGCGTCCCGGTCGCATTCGTCGACGTCAACGGACGCATCGCCCTGATCGATGCCCACGGCGTCATCATGGACATGCCTCCGGACGCGCAAAGCACTTTCTCGTTTCCTGTTGTCGTCAGCATGAGCGAGAACGAGCCGCTTTCCACCCGTGCGGCCCGCATGAAGATCTACACCCAGCTGGTCCGCCAGCTCGACTCTTCCGGCGCGAACTATTCCCACGACTTGAGCGAGGTCGATGTTTCCGATCCCGACGACGTCAAGGTCATGGTCTCCGACCCCAAGGGTGCGGTGCTGGTGCACCTCGGTTCGTCGAACTATCTTGAGCGTTACCAGATTTATGTGAACCACATCCAGGAGTGGCGCGCCCAGTTCAGCCATGTGGATTCGGTCAGCCTTCGCTACGACGGACAGATCATCATGAACCCCGATGCTGCGGCAGCGCGCGCCAAACAGAACATTCCAACAGCCGACACGGGCACTCCGGCCACACCAGTCTCGCCGGCTCTGGCCGTTCACGCAAAGAGATCGAAGAAGCACTAGGACACAATGGGAAGTCAGACAGAAAACCTGCTTACGGTCATTGACATTGGAAGCGCCAAGACCTGCGTCATGGTGGCTGAGGTCAACGAGTACGCCCTGCGTTATCGCGGCCACGGTATCTCCGATTCCCGCGGTATGCGCAAAGGCGTCATCGCCGATCTCGACAAGGCCGTGGACTCCATCAAGAAAGCCGTCGAAGAAGCCGAGAACGTGGCCCAAGCTCCCGTCGAGCACGCCATCGTCGGCGTCGCCGGCTCGCACATTCGCGGCGTCAACAGCCACGGCGGCATCGCCCTCGCTGGACGCACCCGCGAAATCAGCCGCGACGACGTTCGCGCCGCCGTCGAAAAGGCCCGCACCATTCCTCTGCCCGAAGACCGCGAGCCCCTTCATCTCCTGCCGCAGGAATTCATCGTCGACGGCCAACCCGGCGTTCACGATCCCGCCGGACTGATGGGCAAAAAAGTCGAAGTTCGCGTTCACATGGTCACCGCGAGCGGCACCGCGACGCAAAACGTCGTCACCGCAGCCAACCGTGCCGGTGTTCATGTGGACGACACCGTTTACGAAGCCCTCGCCTGTGCCGACTCCGTTCTGCAAACCGATGAGCGCGAACTCGGCGTCTGTCTCGCCGACATCGGAGCCGGTTCCACCGACCTCATCGTCTTCTATGAGGGCGTCGTGATTCACACCGGCGCGGTACCCATCGGCGGCGACCATTTCACTAACGACGTCGCGGTCGGCTTCCGCACGCCCATCCCCGACGCCGAGAGCCTCAAGAAGATGTTCGGCTGCTCCATGGTCACTCGCATTCCCGAAGGCAACGAGATCGAAGTGCCTTCCGTCGGCGACCGCCCCTCGCGCCTCGTGCAGCAGCGAATGCTCGGCGAGATTCTCGAGCCCCGCGCACGCGAGTTGATGGAACTCCTCCGCGAGCATCTTCGTCAGGCTGGCGTGTACGAACTGCTCGGAGCAGGCGTCGTCTTCACCGGCGGTGGCGCTCGCATGAATTCGCTCATCGACACCGCCGAAGACATGTTGCGGCGTCCGGCGCGTCTGGGTTATCCGGTTCCCATCGCCAAGCTGCCGTCGAATTTGCTCGAGCCGGAATTTTCCACCGTCATCGGAA